>JBFARE010000011.1:0-185823 GCA_040674215.1 Nocardia sp. NPDC050193
ATGCCAGCGCGGGCAACAGTTTCCACCGAACATGCTGATGGGGTGGCACCGCTACGCGGTGCCACCCCATCAAAGACTTCGAGACGCTGCCTAGGTCCGCCGAGGTCATGTCCTCGTGGCCGGCGACGGTGATCAGCGGGCGGCCGAGTTCGTGCGCCATGGCCTCGACGAAGCGGGTTTTGCCGCAGCCCGTCGGGCCTTTCAACAGAATCGGCAGTCCCTGAGAGGCAGCGGCGCGGAACACTTCTACCTCGTCTACGACCGCCCGGTAGAACGGTGTCGCTGTGCCAGGAGGACTTGTGGCTGTTGCGGTGGTCGACACATCAGCCCTCCCGCTCGAACGGCACGATCTTCGGAACCTCGACTCCGTCGGGAAGGACGAGTTCGCCGTCTTCGTTGATGTACCCGGATCCATCGCGTGGTATGGGCAGAGCGGGATCGGGGCAGGGCTTGTCCGTTCCGTCACCGCAGATGCCCCCGATGAAGTACGAACGCTCCAGGATATCGGTGGGCCAGGGATCGGCGTGCTGGCCGAACCATTGCGCGGGAACGTTGTAGAAGACGAAGAAGATCGCGCTGACCGCGGCGAATACTGCCAGGAAACGGGTGAGCTGCTGCCGGACGACGCCACCTCGGACCTGGTCGAGTCCACGCTCCACGAGCGTGCGTCCGCGGTCATCGGTGAAGAAACGCAGACAGGCCAGGCCCGCCTGGACCGCGCCCCACATCAGGCCCTCGTAGATCGGCCACTGGTAGTAGTGACCTGCGTTGAACGATACCGATTGGATCGCGCCCGGATAGGTGTAGAGCCCGAGGGGCAGCAGCATGCAGGCTTCCATGACGAAATCGAGGACGAAGGTGAACGCGAAGGTGACGCCGACCAGTCGAAAGTTGCTGATCCCGGGCCACCGCGTCTTGACCTTGCGCATGAACCAGCACACGCCGATCGTGATGAGCAGTACACCCCACGCATACCCTGGGATGTTCATCAGTAGTGGTTCGGCGACCTGGGCGCCCGGCTCTTCCGGCGAATTCCAACCGGGAACATACGGAGCCCAGGAGCCCCGGTTGAACATCCAGGTGTTGTAGGTGCACCACGTGTTCAGGTAGTTCAGGAACGGGTCCTGGAAGAACATCAGGCCCGTGGACACCAGCAGTATGCCGTCCAGGGTGATCCGGCGCTCGCGCCACCACGGCCTGATGATCCACCAGTAGATGGCGAAAGGAAATCCGATCAGTACGCCGGCCGTCCAAATGCTCAGTATCGTCTTCATCAGCATCGGCGGATCGCTCGGGCCGGTGGGTACCCGCTCGAAGTACGGACCGGTGATCCATCTGATCCAGACATACACCTGGAGCGCCAGGATCAGCGCGCCTATGCCGGCCCAGACATAGAGGGCTTTGCTCGCCTGCCGGTTTCCGGGGCCGGAAGCCGGGTTGACACCGAGAGTTTCGGCGATCTCGGACGTTCTCTTGTTCGACAGTTCGCTCATGCAACTGCCCCTTCTGGATTGTGCTCTGGAGCGCTCGCGGATCCGATCACTGCAGGCGGGGCTCAGCGATGCGCTTGATACCGCCGGCGCGCAACGGAAGTCCGTTGTCACGGCGAAGTCCGCCTCCTTCCGGCAACCGGCCCTTCGTCAAGATACCAATGAGTATCTGTCATCACAATGGGTTTCTGAGATACATGTTAGGATCGGATCTGTGGTGGAGCGTTGGACGAAAGAACGGCGATTGGAACGCACCCGTGCGCTGCTCCTGGATGCCGCCGAGGAAGTGTTCGCCGAAAAAGGTTTCGCGGCAGCCACCCTCGACGACATCGCCCACGCGGCCGGCTACACGAAGGGCGCCATCTACAAACACTTCTCCATGAAGGAAGAGCTTTTCCTCGCGGTGAGCGACCGGTACTGGCGGCGCTACTTCGACAACTTCGCCGAAGTCCTCTCGACCGTCACCGCGGTGGGGCCGCGTGAACTCGACCGAGTCGCCGAACGGTGGCGCCAACTCGGTCACGACCGCGGAGCCGAGCACGCCACACTGGGCCACGAGTTCACCCTGTATCTCCTGCGCAATCCCGACGCCCGGGCCCGGGTAGCGGCCAAGAGACTGGAAGTGGCCGAGGAACTGGCCGGATTCGTCGCCGAGAACCTCGCACGTGTCGGCGGCAGCCTGACGATCCCCCCACTGGCCTTCGCCCAGGTACTCATCGCCACCAGCGACTCGGTGATACTCGGAAGCCAACTCGACGATATCGACCTCTACCGGCCGATCCTCGAAATGTATTTGTCCGTCGTGAAACTCCCTTGACGATCACTCATCGCCGGCTCAGGTTCTTGTTGCGACTTCGCAATGGCTGCGACGTGCTGCGCCGAGTCGGCGTGAAAGAAGGCACCATGAGCGCTCCCGTCCTCGTCACCGGCGCATTCGGCCAGGTCGGCAAACGCGTCACCGAACTTCTGTTGTCCAGGGGCCGCACAGTGGTGGCCACGGATCTACGCACCCACGCCGTCCTGGCCACTGCCGAGAGACTGGCGCAGGCGACCCGGCCGGGCACCCTCCACACGCGTTTCACCGATCTGCGCGACCGCGACGCCGTCGAGACCCTCGTGCGCGAGCACCATCCCGGCACGATCATCCATCTGGCCGCCATGTTCTCCCCGCGGTCCTATCGCCACCCGCAGATGGCTCGGAAGATCAACGTCGGCGGCACCGAGAACCTGCTACGCGCCGGTCGGCAGCTGCCGGCCGCTCCCTTGCTGCTGTTCGCCTCCAGCGCCGCGGTGTACGGCTCCCGCAATCCCCACCGTCACCCGGAACGCATCACCGCGGACACACCGACAGCTCCGATCGACCAGTACGGCGAGGACAAAGCACTCGCCGAAGACGTGATCACCCGAAGCGGTCTCCCCCACGCCTTCCTGAGACTCGCCGGCGTACTCTCCCCCGACACCACCGCCACCATCAACGCCGACCATCTGGTACTCATCCGCGCCACCCCCGGCGACAACCGGCTACACGGCGTCGACGCCCGCGACGTCGCACTGGCATTCGCCAACGCCACCGACCGCCGCGACATCGTCAACGGCAAAGTGCTGCTCATCGGCGGTAACGACAGCTATGTCCACACCCACCGCGACGTCGAGGACTCCATGTTCGAAGCCATGGGCCTCGGCCGGCTCGGGCCTTCGGCGAGCCTGCCCGGCGACCCGGACGACGACCGGGGGTGGGCCTTCACCGGTTGGTTCGACACCACGGAATCGCAAGCACTGCTGGACTTCCAACAGCACGATTGGCCCGAGACGGTCGCCTGGATCGCCGCGGCCCAGCCACGCGTGCTGCGCGCAGTCCTCCGGACGACCGGCCCCTTTCTACGGCCGGCGATACGCACAACGCTGGCCTTGCAGCGGCGCATCGAACGCCGCGGCCCCTACGCCGACCCCTGGGCCTTGATCGCCTCCCGATACGGCCCCCAGGCGCTGGCACAGAGCAGCCGAACAACCGGCTCCTGAGCACGGCATCCGGCAGTAACCCAGCACTCCGGCCGGCAACCCATCATCGTGACCCTCGGGTCGACCATGCGGATATCTCGGAACCGATCGGAGGCCGGGGAGCGCTGCGTAGGTGGGCACAACTGCCTCCTCACGAGGCGTGGTGAGCCGGTCGGGTGCGCGAGCCCGTGCCACAGCAGGCTCGTCGACGTCGCGATCCGAAGCCCTGCTCGCCGGATGGGTATCGGCGCGGTGGGGACGCCGCGACATGAGAAGCGGTTAACGTTGCGCGCGAGGGGTCGACCGGGCAGGGGCCGAGCGGGTCGACCGGCCCGGTCGCCGGTGACGGAAGGGGCTGTGATGGTGTCGAGCACAGTGGTCGCGCTCCTGGGGGCGAGTGGAGAGAGCCCGCCGGGGTTGTTGCCGGCTCGTCAGCAGATGGCGTTCTCGCTGGGCTGGCATATCGTGCTGGCCTGTTTCGGAGTCGCCTTCCCCGCCATGATCTATGTCGTCCATCGACGCGGCCTGATCCGTGCGGACTCCGTTGCGCTGGGGCTGGCCAGGCGCTGGGCGACGGTCTCGGCGATCCTGTTCGCTATCGGTGCTGTCTCCGGGACGGTGCTCAGCTTCGAAATGGGACTGTTGTGGCCGGGACTGATGGGGCGCTATGGCGACGTACTGGGGCTCCCGTTCGCCTTCGAAGGACTGTCGTTCTTCATCGAGGCCATTTTCCTCGGGATCTATCTGTACGGCTGGGGACGTATGCCGCCACGGCGCCATCTCGCGATGCTCGTCCCGATGGGGGTGGCGGGCGTGGTGGGCACATTCTGTGTCGTCAGCGTCAACGCGTGGATGAACAACCCGACCGGTTTCCGGATCGTCGACGGCGAGGTCACCGACGTCGACCCGTGGCGGGCGATGTTCAACGGCGGCGCTTTTCTGCAATTCGCCCACATGTGGGTCGGGGCGTTCATGGTGGTCGGATTCGTGGTGTCGGGCGTTTATGCCGCCGGTCTGCTGCGCGGCCGCCGCGATGCCCACCACCGACTGGGCTTCACGGTGCCCTTCGTCTTCGCGACCGTCGCTGCCCTGCTGCAGCCCGTCGTCGGGCACATTCTCGGGATGCGCGTGCACGATACACAGCCGGCGAAATTGGCCGCGTTCGAACTGGCCACCACCGCCGAGGGCCCGGCGCCGCTGCGTCTCGGCGGACTGCTGGTGGACGGCGAGGTCCGCTGGGCACTCGATATCCCACGCTTGGGTTCGATCATCGCCCGCAACTCGTTGACCGCACCCGTTCCCGGTCTGGACTCGGTCCCGGTAGGAGATCGGCCGCCGGTGAACATCACCCACCTGGCGTTCCAGACCATGGTCGGCGCCGGCACCCTGCTGGCGCTCGGGGTGACCGTGTTCTGGCTGATGCGGTGGCGGCAGCGTGATCTGCTGAGCCACCGCTGGTTCCTGTGGGCAGCCGTCGTCGCGGGACCGCTGGCGGTGCTGGCGCTCGAATGCGGTTGGATCGCCACCGAAGTCGGCCGGCAACCGTGGACCGTATGGCAAGTGCTGCGTACCGACGACGCCGCCAGCACCAGCACCGGACTGTGGTGGAGCTACACCGGCGTGCTGCTGGTCTACCTCGGCATGACGGCGGGGGCGGTGGTCGTGCTGCGTTCCATGGCCCGACGCTGGCGCGCCGGGACCGAAACGATCGCGGCTCCCTACGGCCCTGGAGCCTCACCCGTCGACCAGGCGCAACGGGCTCTCGGCGTCGGAGAGCGGTGACCGATGGACCTGTCGGATGTGGTCGCGACCGCGATGTTCACCGGGGTGGTGTTGTACGCGCTGTTCGCCGGCGCGGACTTCGGGTCCGGGTTCTGGGACCTGACCGCGGGCGGGCCGCGGCGGGGTGGACGCCTGCGGGTGCTGATCGACCACAGCATCGGTCCAGTATGGGAAGCCAACCACGTGTGGCTGATCTACATACTGGTCTTCCTGTGGACCGCCTATCCCACCGCCTTTGCCGCCATCATGACGACTCTGTTCGTTCCGATGAGTCTCGCACTACTGGGAATTGTGCTGCGCGGGGCGAACTTCGCGTTCCGTAAGTACTCCGCGACGATGACCCAGGCACGCCTGTTCGGCGCATTGTTCGCCGGTGCGTCCCTGATCACCCCGTTCTTCTTCGGCACCGTCGTCGGCGCGATCGCCTCGGGCCGCGTACCGGCGCAGGGATACGGCGACCGGGTGAGTTCCTGGGTGAACCCGACCTCACTGCTCGGCGGCACCCTGGCGGTGGGGACCTCGGCGTTTCTGGCAGGAGTGTTCCTCACCGCCGACGCCGCACGCTCCGGCGACCGCCGGCTCGCGGCATACCTGCGGCCCCGCACCCTGGTGGTCGGTGGCGTGACCGGGGCGATCGCGATCGCCGCGATCGCCCCGATCCGGCGCGACGCACCCACTCTCGGTAGCGAACTGCTCGGGCGAGCGCTGCCCCTGATCGCGCTGTCCGCTGCCGCCGGTGTGCTCACCCTGGTCCTGGTGTTCCGCCGTGCGTTCGGCTGGGCAAGGGTCTCCGCGCTGGTCGCAGTGGCGGCGATCGTCATCGGGTGGGCCGTGGCCCAAACGCCGTGGATGCTGGTCGACGAGATGCTGATCGCCGACGCCGCAGGAGCCCGAGCTACACTTCTGGCGCTACTCGCGGTTGTCGCTATCGCGGCGGTGACGGTGCTACCCGCACTCGCCTACCTCTTCTGGCTCACCCAATCCGACGCCTGGGTTCGTGACGAGACGACCGCCGTCCGCGGCGGCCACAGTCGGTGACGGGCTCGTTCTCTTCGAGGTGATCCGTAGACGCGGTCCCGCCGAGAAGCCAGGTTGTCCGGTCGATGTGTGCGCGGGGCACAGCGGGCTCACGAGGCGGTGAGTCCCTCGACGAACAAGGATCGATAGGCAGATCCGATCTCACCCGCCCGGACTGCCGCGCTCGATTCAGCAACTCGGCGGCGGCAGCCCGAAATCGTTCACATCCGTTGTGCAGCGGTGCATCCGGGTCCGCGAGCGCTTCGAATACCGAGTCGGGCAACCCGTCGTACCGACTCGACGCCTCGACGAGTTCCACGGTCCAGATCCAGACCCCTCGGCATCCGATTTGTGCCGTGAGTTCGCCCGGGCGGCCGGCCGGTCGAATCCGTCGCCCGGCAACGCCCGACCGACCGCGGGTGCCTCTCGGCTACGACTCCAGGCGCACCGCGTAGCGCACCGCCGGCCGCCCGGCGCCACTGCCGACGGTGCCGACCGGTTGCGCCAGACCCGACCGTTCGAGCTGTTTCAACGTCCGGCGCGCCGAACGTCGTTCGATGCCCAGGGCGGCGGCGATATCCGCCGCGGTGACCTCGCCGCCCGGGTGGGCGGCGACGGCGGCCTCGAGTTTGACCAGTGTCGCCCGGGACAACCCGGCCCGATGGGCGGCGACGTGCAAGCTGACCGGTTCCTCGGCCCGGGCGGAATCGGACTCCGTCTCGGTGATCACGAAATCGCGGCCGGAGCCCACCGAGACGATCGCGGTGAAAGGCCCTGCGGTACGGCACCGTTCGACCGCCCGCCGGGCCAGCGCCTCGGCGTCGGCGGCGGACCGGCCCACGCCGAGCCCGATCCGCACCCAGTGATGCCGTTGCGCGAGTTGTTCGAGCAGCGGCATGACGGTCCAGTCGCAGGTGTGCTGGGCCAGCACCCCGCGAGTGCTGACCAGTACATAGCTCGCCGGGCCGACCGGGAACAGGCTGCCGGCCAGCGCGCGGATATCGGCCGTGAGCCGGTCGTCCGGTTCGGGTAATTCGATCACGCCGAGGACGACCTGGGCGTCGGAGGAGATCCGGCCCGCGAGTTCCATGGTCACCGTTTCGAGCGCGGTGCGTACCGAGGCGATCGCGGGAGCCAGGCGGATCGTGTAGACATCGTCGCGGATCAGGTCGTACACCGACCGGACACAGGTGATGGCGACCGCGCCCGGCCGGGTGCGGGCGTGGTCGCGGTGGAACTGCGCGAAGCGCCGCACATCGGTGCCCCGGCGATACTCGGCGGTGGCGATATCGGCGGTGGCGATCCCGACATGGGACAGGCTCTCGACCACCAGCGGGCGGGCCAGCGTATCGATGGAGATACCGGCCGGGTCGTGCCCGGCCGACATCAACTCCACCAGGGCGCCGTAGAGAGTCGCTCCGGTGTAGTCGATATAGGCGGCCGGTTCGGTGAGCACCCCTGCGGCCTGGGCGAGTGTGTAGGGGATGACGCCGGTGAACAGCAGGGCGTCCACGTCGGGGCCGGCCGATATGACCTCCACCGCCCGAGCCTCGTTGCGGTAGGTCAGCGGTACGACCCGATGATCGGTGAATTCCAGCGCGGCAACACGTTTCACCAGGGAGACCAGATCCGACGGTCCGACCACGCCGATCCGGTAGGCGTGCTCAGCATTCGACGACATTGACGGCGAGGCCCCCCATCGATGTTTCCTTGTACTTGGACTGCATGTCCGCTCCAGTTTCGCGCATTGTCTGGATGACAGTGTCCAGGCTGACCCGGTGGGTGCCGTCACCGGCCAGGGCGATCCGCGCGGCATTGATGGCCTGGACGGCCGCGACCGCGTTGCGTTCGATACACGGGATCTGGACGAATCCGCCGACCGGGTCGCAGGTGAGTCCGAGGTGGTGTTCCATCGCGATCTCGGCGGCGTTCTCGACCTGGGCGGGTGTACCGCCGAGCACCTCGCACAGGGCGCCGGCGGCCATCGAGCACGCCGACCCGACCTCCCCCTGACAGCCGACCTCGGCGCCAGAGATCGAGGCATTGCCCTTGTACAGCGCACCGATCGCGGCGGCGGTCAGCAGGAAACGCCGGATCCCCGCCGCGTCGGCACCCGGGACGAAGCGGTCGTAGTAGTGCAGTACCGCGGGGACTATGCCCGCCGCGCCGTTGGTGGGCGCGGTGACGACGCGCCCCCCGGCGGCGTTCTCCTCGTTCACGGCCATGGCATAGGCGTTCACCCAGTCCAGCCGGTGCAGGGGATCGTCACCGGATCCGGACGGGGCGAGCCTTCGGGCCAGGTCGGGGGCGCGGCGGCGGACGGCCATCGGCCCGGGTAGCCGCCCCTCGGTGCGCAGGCCCGCGGCCACACAGTCGCGCATGGCCGACCAGATGCGGTCCAGACCCGCGGCGATATCGGCGTCGGGCCGCAGCGCTCGTTCGTTGGCCCGCACGAGAGCGCTGACGGGCAGACCGGTTTCGGCCGTCCGGGCGAACAGTTCGGCGCCGGACCGGAACGGATGGGGCACGACAACCTCGTCCAGCGGGGCGGGCGGTGCCGCGGCATCGGTGACGAATCCACCGCCGATCGAGAAGTAGGTCCGCTCGCACCGGGTGCCGTCGGCGAAGTCAGCGGTGAATGTCATGGCATTGGGATGGCCGGGGTGCCGGATCGAACCGTCGAGTACCAGGTCGTCCTCGGTGAACGGGATCGTGTGCCCGCCGGGCAGGTCGAGCAGACCGGTGGCGGTGACCGCCGCGTGCAGCCGGGCCGGTTGTCGGGGGTCGACGGTTTCCGGATCGGCGCCGTGGAGGCCGGCGATGACTGCCGTATCCGATCCGTGTCCGCGGCCGGTCGCGCCGAGCGAGCCGCACAACAGGACGCGTATCCGGCCGATCCGCGCGAGGTCCGCGGTCGTCCCGAGTCCGGCGACGAACATACCCGCGGCCCGCATGGGTCCCACGGTGTGTGAACTCGACGGCCCGATACCGATCGAGAACAGGTCGAACACGCTCACGGTCACGGTCCGGCGGCTCCTTCCTATTGCACTTTGCCTCACCGTCGCCCATTATTACGGTCCTGACCGAAATAGTCCATCCGAGAAAGGGCCGAGTGATGTTCGCGGATGAGAAGGAGCTCGAGCGGGAGCTCGGCCGGCCGGGCGCGGAGCTGGTCGCCGAAGCCGCCACCTGGGAGGGCGATGTAATAGTCCTGGGTGCGGGCGGGAAAATCGGGACGGGTGTCGCCACCATGGCGCGTCGCGCCTTGGATGAGGCGGGACGCAAGGAGGCGCGGGTACTGGCCGTGTCGCGCTGGACCGATGAGGGGTCCAGGGCGCGCATCGAAGCGACTGGAGTAGATACGGTCACGACCGATTTAGCAGATCCGGCGGCGGTGGACGCGCTGCCGGACGCGAGCAACGTGGTCTTCCTGGTCGGTGCGAAGTTCGGGACCGCCACCAATACCGACGAAGCCTGGATGACCAACACCGTGCTGCCCGCCTACGTCGCACGCCGGTACGCACACTCCCGGATCACCGCGTTGTCGACCGGCAATGTCTATCCGCTGAGCTCCCCGATGACGGGTGGTCCGGTGGAGACCGACGAAACCGGGCCCGTCGGGGAGTACGCCATCACGTGCCGCGGCCGGGAACAGGTCTTCACCCACGGCGCCCGCACCCGAGGCACCCGCGTCGCGCTGGTCCGGCTCAACTACGCGTGCGAACCGCGCTACGGCGTGGTCTCCGATATCGCGCGCCGGGTGCATGCGGGCGAGCCCGTCGACCTGTCGATCGGCGCCGTGAATGTGGTGTGGCAGCGCTACACCAACGAAGTCGTGCTGCGCACACTCGGCCATACCGACACGAACCCCTTCCTGCTCAATCTGACCGGTCCGGAGACCGCTTCGGTACGCGGCATCGCGACCCGGCTCGGCGAAGAACTCGGCGTCACGCCGATCTTCACCGGAGTGGAAGGCGAGACGAGCCTGCTCAGCAATGCCGCCAAATGCCACACCCTCTTCGGCTATCCCGACCGCACCCTGGGTGAACTGATCCGGATGCAGGCCGCCTGGATCGGGGCGGGCGGGCAGCTGTGGAACAAACCCACCAAGTTCGAGCGACGCGACGGGAAGTTCTGATGCGCGAGCAGTTATCCGCGGCCGAGCACGCCCTGCTGCACCGGGGCACCGTCATCCCGGCCCATCCGCTCGCCCTCGACAGCACCCGCCATCTCGACGAACGTCGTCAACGCGCGCTCACCCGCTACTACATCGACGCGGGTGCCGGCGGGCTCGCGGTCGGCGTGCACACCACGCAGTTCGAGATCCGCCGTCCCGAGATCGGTCTGCTCCGGCCCGTTCTCGAACTCGCGGCTGCCGAACTCGACGCACGGGTCGGCGACCGCCCGTTCCTGCGCATCGCCGGTGTCGCCGGACCCACCGGCCAGGCCGTGGCCGAGGCGGAACTGGCCCGGGAACTCGGGTACGGCGCGGTACTCGTCTCCCCCGGCGGACTCGCCGACCGGGACCTCGACTATCTACTCGACCGCTGTGCCGCCGTCGGCGAGGTCCTGCCGGTGATCGGGTTCTATCTACAGGAAGCGGTCGGCGGCCGCTACCTGCCGCGGGAGTACTGGCGGCGATTGGCCGACCAGGAATCCACCATCGCGGTGAAGGCGGCCCCGTTCGACCGGTACCGCACACTCGAATTGGTTCAGGGCATCGTCGACTCCGGGCGCGGTGATCAGGTCGCGCTCTATACCGGTAACGACGACAATATCGTCGCCGATCTGCTGACCCCCTACGAGCTGCCCGGTCCGGACGGCCCGGTGTCCCGGCGTTTCGTCGGCGGCCTGCTCGGTCACTGGGCGGTGTGGACCCGGGCGGCGGTACAGCTGCACGACCTCGTCGCGCAGGCGTGGGCGGGCGACGCGCAGGCGCGGACCCGGGCACTGTCGCTGGCGGCGGCGGTCACCGACGCCAATGCCGCGGTATTCGATGTGCGCAACAACTTCGCCGGGGTGATCGCGGGGGTACACGAAGTGCTCCGCCGCCAGGGACTGCTCGCGGGCACCTGGTGTCTCGACCCGGGTGAAGGCCTCTCCGACGGCCAGGCCGCCGAACTCACCCGAATCTCCGACGCGTACGAATGGTTGCGCGCCGAGGACGGCTTCATCGCCGCCGGATCAAAAGGATGGATGTCATGAGATCGACCGCAGTCGAGGCGCCCGTTTTACCGGGTGCCGAGAAGGGCAGCCGGGCGAAGAAGGCGGTATTCGGGGCCTGGCTCGGCTTCTACGTCGACCTCTTCGATATCTATCTCCCGGTGATCGTGCTGGCGCCGGCCTCGGTGTATTTCCAGGCGACCGGGGTCTCGGCGGGGACCACCGCCCTCATCAACGGGTCGGTGTTCGCCGCGACCCTGATCGGCCGGCCACTGGGCGCGATGCTGTTCGGCCATCTGGCCGACAAATTCGGGCGGCGCCGGATCACTGTCGTCTCGGTGACCGGTTTCGGTGTGACCACCATGGCGATCGGCCTGCTGCCCGGCTACCAACAGATCGGCATCCTCGCCGTGATCCTGCTGATCGCGCTGCGCTTCATCGACGGAGTGTTCCTCGGCGGTGAGTACACCTCCGCCACTCCGACCGCGCTGGAGCAGAGCGCGAAGGAACGCCGGGGCCTCAACGGGGCCATCATCTCCACCGGCTTCCCGCTGGCCTACTGTTCGATCGCGCTGATCACCCTCGGCCTGCTACAGATCATGCCGGCTCAGGGCATCGACTCCGCCTACGTGCAGTGGGGCTGGCGGATCCCGTTCTTCGTGGGTGCGGTGCTGTCGGTCGGTTTCGCGATCTGGTACGCGCGCAATGTCGAGGACAGCGACGAATGGCAGCAGTCGGAGAAGGTGAAGACTCCGCTGCTGGAACTGTTCAAGGGCCGGTCCGGCCGCGACTTCCTGCAGGTGTTCGTCCTGACCACCGGCCTGTGGTTCACCAGCTATATGCTCACCACCGTCCTGCCCGGCCTGATGAAGAGCGAAGCCGAACTCGACCCGAACGCCACCACGCTGGCGCTCGTCATCGCGAACGCGATCGTGGTGGCGGTGTACATGGGCAGCGGTCTGCTCTCCCAGAAGGTGGGCCGGCGGCCGATGCTCATCGCCGGCGGGTTGCTGTGCCTGTTCGTCGCGCCGGTGCCGTACACCTTCATCGCCTCCGGCACCGTCCACGGCTTCGGCACGGTCCTGCTGCTGTTGATCGCGGTCACGGTCCTCATCAGCGTGCCGTGGGGCTGTCTGACGACCTACCTGACCGAGCGGTTCACCCTAGGTGTCCGAGCCTCGGGGTACGGACTCGGCTATTCACTCGGGATGGTGATCCCCGCCTTCTACGCCTATATCCAGAGTGGACTGTCGGCCTTCATGCCGTTGCCGTACACGGCGGTGGCCCTGCTGTGTTTCGGTGGACTCTTGACCGTCGTGGGTGCCGTGCTCAGTCCGGAGACGCGGGACGTCGATATGAAGTGAGGAAGATCGTATGCGCATCGGTTTCGCCGGAGTGGCCCATTCGCACCCCTTCAGCGACGCGCGCAACGCGCGGACGCTCGGGGTGGACGAACTGGCCGTCTGGGATCCCGACGACCACTCCCGGCGCGCGGACTTCGCCCGGGAGTGGCAGGCGACCACATACGAGAGCCTGGCAGCCCTCCTGGACCGGGACCCGGATGTCGTGATCGTGACGCCGCGGCCACATCGGATCGCCCCGGTGGTGGCGGCGGTGCTCGACCGCGATATCGCCTGCTTTCTCAACAAGGTTCCGGCGGCCGATATGGCCGGACTGGCCGCGCTGGACGCCGCGGTCGGCGACCGGTCCGGCCGGTTCCTCACCAGCTCGGTGCTCAGATTCGCACCCGGGATCCGGGCGCTGGCCGCGGAACTCGCGGGCGAGGAACCGATCGCCGCGCATATCTCGGTGCGGCACGGTATCGACGCATTCACCACCCCCGCCCGCCGCTGGCAGGACGACCCGGACGACGGGGGCGGTACCGCCGTATCGATGGGACTGCACGCGTGGGAAATGCTCGACTCGGTGCTGGGGCGGGCGGTGACGCCGCTGGGCGGGGTGACCGCCCGGATCCCGGACAGCGCCACGATCTCGGAGAACACCGTCGCGCTGCACGCCGTCGCGGCGGGCGGAGTCCCGGTGAGCGTGGATATCGTCGGCGCGGGCACCGGGGAGTGGTACGAGGTGGTGGTACACACCGAGGCCGGAGTCCGGCGGGTATCGCTCGAGCACCCGGACGGCCTCGGTTACCTCGACTGTCTCCGGGCGGTGCTGGCCATGGCCGAGGGCACGCCGTCGCCGGTGCCGTGGGCGCGGAGCCGGGCGGTGGTACGGACCACGCTCAGGGCGGCTCAGTTGGCGCGAACCGGCGACTGAACGGTCGTGAGCGCCCGATGGACGCTCACGACCCGCTCTCGCTCATCGTCCGGGAGTTCCGGCGCGTAGGGATCGGTGAGCAATTCGCCGGGCAGCGATCCCTCGGCCCCGGCGATCCAGGTCATCCGCTGCACGTACCCGTCCATCGGCTCCCGGAACGTTGTGGCCGCGAGTGCGTCGAGCCGCCGGGTGGCCGCCAGGAACGCGGGCAGATCGTTCCCGGTGAAGGTGTCGAGTACCGCGCGAGTGATACCCACCGCGGCCGCGGCGATCCCGACGAGTGCGGCCTCGGCACCCCAGGTGAGCGAGGCGCCGAACATCCGGTCTTCGCCGGTGATGGCGAGTTTTCCGTGCTCGCGGACCAGCGCGATCCGGTCCTGGCAGGCGATCGCGTCGGACAGCCGCGCGAGTTTCACCGCGGCCACCGCCGGATGGGTGACGACGGCGGCGAAGACATCATCCGGATACGGCGCGGTGTAGAGGTCGAAACCGATCAGCGGCAGCCCGCCGGCTTCCCACAGCCGGTCGAGGTGGCGCCGCACCGATCCGGCGTCACCCGGTGCCGGGAACACCAGCACTGCTTCGGCCCCGGCGTCCGCCGCCACCCGGACCTCCTCGGCGGTCACCGCACCGGCGACGGTCGCCGCGCCCGCCCGGCGAGCCGCGCCGATCAGTTCCGCACGCACCCCGGCGGGCAGATATGGGCCGCGACCGGTGTGCGCGGCGATCGCCAGCCCGTCGGCTCCGGCAGCGACGAGCGCGCGGAAATAGTCTTCCGCGAACTCGGCTCGCGCCCGGCCCGCGGAATCGAACGGTGTGGCCGGCGCCGCGTACAGGCGACCACGTGCTCCGGCGGCCCAGTCGCGTGCTTGTCCGAACCACTCCATGCCAAAACCCTATCCATACCGGACCGACCGTCCCCGAACAGGAGTGACCGATGACCATTTCGATTGCCGATGTGATCCTGTTGCGCCGCGAGCTGCACCGCAACCCGGAGGTCGGGCTCGACCTGCCGTGGACCCGGGCCCGCATCCTGCGCGCGCTCGACGGGCTCGGCCTGGAGGTGTCCACCGGGACCGCCATCAGCTCGGTCACCGCGGTCCTGCGTGGTGGCGCGAGGTCCCGCGGCCCGCGTCCGGTGGTCCTGATCCGGTCGGATATGGACGCGCTCCCGGTCAGCGAGTCGACCGGATTGGACTACGCCGCCGGCAACGGTGCCATGCATGCCTGCGGGCACGATCTGCACATGGCCATGCTGGTGGGCGCCGCGCACCGGCTCGCCGCCCGGCGCGACGAACTGGCCGGGGACGTGATCTTCGTCTTCCAGCCCGGCGAGGAGAACTGGGGTGGGGCGCTGACGATGCTGGCGGAAGGCGTACTGGACGCGGCGAGCCGTCCGGTCGATGCCGCACTGGGCCTGCACGTGTTCTCCTACGATCTGCCGCACGGCGTTTTCGGGATGCGCCGCGGTCCGATGATGTCGGGTTCGAACACGTTCACTGTCTCGTTCACCGGTAGTGGTGGGCACGGTTCGGCGCCCCAGACGGCCCGCGACCCGATCGTCGCCGCCGCGGATTTCGTTTCCGCGCTCCAGACGGCGATCACCCGCACGTTCGGGATGCTGACCCCCGTCGTAGCCACGGTCGGGCAGATCAGTGGTGGGCACAGCGGAAATGTCATTCCCGATACCGCGCAGCTCAGCGGTACGGCCCGCGCGTTCACCGCGGCGGATTCGGCCCGGCTGCGGACACTGGTCACCCGGGTGGCCGACGGCGTGGCCGCCACCCACGGCGTCGAGGCGGCAACCGAACTGACCGAGGTCGCGATCCCGACCGTCAGCGCGGATGCCGAAGCCGATTTCGCGATCGCCGCGGGCCAGCGGCTGTTCGGAGACACCGGAGTCGAGGTGATGGAACATCCGTGTACCGCCTCCGAGGACTTCTCCTGGTTCCTCGATCGAGTACCCGGCGCGTTCGTCCTGCTCGGCGCCTGTCCGCCCGGCCGCGACCCCGCGTCGGCGCCGTCGAACCACTCACCGTTCGCCGTTTTCGACGATGCCGTGCTCGACCGTGGGATCCACTTCGAAACCGAATGGGCACTCGCCAGGTTGGGCGCGCTTGCCAACAGCCGAACATAGCGTTCTGGCGGGAGCATCGGGAAGTCGACCGCGACATATCCGGCGGCTCGCGTGTGCGGCGGTGCGGCCTGCGTCCGCACCGGAGTATCGAGGTGGCCGAGCCACCGGCTCGCCTGTCGAACCGACGCCCCGCCGTTGCGGCGAGCCCCCGTGAAGTGGGGTGATTCGGACTCTATTGGCCGGTGTCGCGCGCGCCCATCGACTGGGCGACAAATGGGAGCGGCAACACTTCGATATCCCGCTGACGATCGTCGAGTCTCCCTATCGGGAGATCACTCGGCCGATCCTCGGCTATATCCGCCGACTACGCCGCGGTTACCCGGCCGGAGTTCGGGCAGCGGCGCGGCGACCCGACCGACGGTAGGGTCGAATTGTGACGATCGGTGAGGGGGGACCACATACCCGGCCCGACCCGCACGGCCCATCCGCCACCGCGGAACAGCTCCGCCGGGCCGTATGGTCGGCGAATGCCGAATCCGCCAGGGCCACACGCATCGCGCACGAGGCGGGATTCGGTTGAGCCGGGATTCGATCGAGCTGTTCGAGTTGCGACGCAGAGTCCTCTCCCTCGCCGACGAACTCGATCGCGGCGACACCACTCGTATGATCGAGCACCCCGGGCAAGCCGTCCCGGCAGCGCACCGGCCCGGCTCACTCCGCAATACAGCGGAACCCGGCTACGGACCATCGTTGCGCACCGGTGCCCGAACCGGCCACGCGCTCCGCGAGCCGGTCGGCTGCTCAGTGGGCGGCGACGAAGTCCGCGACGAGCCGGTTGAACTCTTCGGCGTGCTCGATCATCGCCCAGTGCCCGCAGCGGTTGAGCAGCACCGCCCGGCTGTCGGGGATATGCGCCAGTAGCAGGAGCGTGTTCTCGTAGGACACCACGCGGTCGTCCTTGCCGTGGATCAGCAGTGTGGGGGCGGAGATGCCGGCGAGTTTCGACCGGTCGACCCATAGCGGGATCGGCGTCCCCGCGGCGAGACCTG
Organism: Nocardia sp. NPDC050193; assembly: GCA_040674215.1. Taxonomy (GTDB): domain Bacteria; phylum Actinomycetota; class Actinomycetes; order Mycobacteriales; family Mycobacteriaceae; genus Nocardia. The sequence continues at coordinate 16,854 of JBFARE010000011.1, forward strand.
CCACATAGTTGCGCAGATGCGCGGGGCGGGCGAGTGCAGCGTCGGAACGGGCCCGGACCAGCTCGGGAGTGGCGAAGCGCGCCTTGTCGAAGGTCATCACCTCCACCAGGCGGCGCATATTCGCCGGGGACGGATCCCGATATGCCTCGATCAGCACCTTCAGCCCCTCGGAAGGGCCGTCGCCCGCGCCGAACAAGGTCGGCACCTTGCCGATCGGCGGGCCCATTGTGACCAGGTGGGTGACCCGCTCCGGATGGTGGATCGCCAGCCGCAGGGAAGTGTGCCCACCCATCGAATTGCCGACGAAGGCCGCCTTCTCGATACCGACCGCATCCAGGAACTGCACTGCCGCGCCGAGATGGTCGAGCTTGTCGACGGTGACCGCGTCCGACTCGCCCCAACCGGGCATATCGACGGCGTAGACGTGGAACCGTTCGGCCAGCCCGGGAATATTGCCGGCGAAGTTGGACCAGCCGGTCGCGCCCGGACCACTGCCGTGCAGGAGCACGATCGGCCGGGCATCGACCGGACCGGCCTCGTAGTAACGCAGCGTCCAGTCGCGGGTGGTGACCGTGCGGGCCGCCGAATCCTGTGTGATCGTCATCAGTGGGTTTCCTCCTCGGGTGCGGTATTCGTGAACGGTGCTCGACCGAGCAGCTCGTGGACCATCTCGGGAGCCCGGTGTCCCCAGCTGTGCAGCCGGTCCAGCGTGCGCACCTGCCAGGTGTCGTCATCGATCAGCAGACCGCCCCAGCCGAACTCGACGGAGAAACCGGACGGTGTGCGGACGTAGAAGCTGAACATGTTGTCGTTCGGGTGCATACCCAGCGTCATCTCGAACGGTTGCGCGGCGTCCATGCAACGGTCGTAGGCCGCCCCCACATCGCGGATGTCACTCACCTCGATCATGAAATGATGGGTTCGCTTGGGATGCGGCATCTCACCGAATGCGACCGAATGATGGCGCGGATTGCAGTGCAGGAAGATCAGGTCGGCGTACACGCCGGGGGTCAATTCCTCGACAATGGTGTCGCTGACGCGGAAGCCCAGCACACCTTCGTAAAAGGCCATGTACTCCTCGCGCGGAACGCCCCGGGCGAGCAGTACCTGGTGGCCGGCACCGCCGTTGCCGGTGACGAACGAGCCGAGCAGTATCTCGGAACGGAACGGGGTGGCCGCGTCGGCGAAGCCGGTCACCAACTCGATGCGGTTGCCCATCGGATCGGCGGTCAGCACGATTCGTTCGACATGACGGGAAGCGGCCAGCACGGCGTCGCCCTCGGCGACCTGCGCGCCGGCGGTTCGCAGTCGTTCGACGAGGCGATCCAGCGACTCCTCCGAATCGACCTCGTATCCCGATACGAGCAGGTCATCGGCGGCGCCGCGCTGGATGCGCCAGCGGAAGGCCCGTTCGTCGGTGCGCAGGACGAGGGCGTCGGCGTCCTCCTCGGCGAGGTGCATACCCAGCAGATCACGGGCGAAATGCCGCCAGTCGGCGAGGTCACTCGCCTCGTAGACGACGTAGGCGAGTTCTTTGACTCCGGACATCGGAAAGCTCCTGTCGCTTCGGGTTTCAGCAGGTGGGAACGGTGAGCCCGTGCACATCGTCGGCCGCGACGAAGCGGTCGGGTCGCACCGCGACAGCGCGGACCCGGTAGCGCTGCAGCCAGGGCCGCAGGACGTCGTCCAGGTCGACGAGATCGTCGCGGCCCCGGGTGTGCGCATTGCGCGGGCGCACAGCCACATACCGGGCGCCGAGCGCATCCCAGGCGGCCTTCTCCTCGGGCGCGAGCAGCGTGGCCGGGTCGATATCGTCGCCGAGCAGTACGAAACCGTCGCCGAGCAGGTCGTCGACCCGGGCCATCCGACCGGCTGTATCCCCGACGATCGGCTGGGGCACCATGCGGCCGACGATGCTGGCGTCCCCGATCTCGCCGCGGACCCAGCCGGCGACCAGGGTCGGCGGTGCGGTCAGGGGCGGTTCGTGCGGTGTCACCAGACCCTCGGGCACGGCATTCATCGCATCGATCTCGGCCGGCGTGGCCTCCTGTCTGATGACTCGGCCCAGTTGGACGGCGAGTTCGGTGTAGAAGGTGGCGTTGGGGCGGCGCTCGGCCTCGTAGGTATCCAGCCATGTTTCCGGTAGCGCATCGCGCAGCACCCGGCCGAGTTTCCAGCCCAGATCATGGGCGTCGCGCATGCCGGTCTGCATACCGGCGCCGGCCCACGGCGGCATCAGGTGCGCGGCGTCGCCCACCAGGAAGACCCGGCGGTTACGCCATGTGTCGGCCATCCGGACGTGGTGGCGGTAGAAGGCGTACCGGTGGATGTCGACATCGTCGCCGGTCACGCCGATCGCCTCGAGCAACGGCCAGACCTCGGCGTTCGTCGGGAAGTCGGTCTCGGTCTCGCCGTGCATGAGGGGCAGCTCCCAGCGATGGTTGCCGCCCGAGAGCGCGATGTCGACGACCGGACGCTCGCGGTCGGTCCAGAATGTGAGGACGTCACGGTCGGGCCACCAGCGCCGCACCGCGCAGTCGATGACGATCCAGAGCGTATCGGCGGTATCGCCGTCCAGTCGCGCGCCGATCCAGCCGCGCGTACGGGAGGAACCGCCGTCGGCTCCGATGGCGTACCGAGTGCGATAGTTACGGCTGTGCCCGGTGGCGGGATCGGTGGTCATGACCGTCACCCCCACCTCGTCCTGGTCGACGCCGGTTACGTCCGCGCCGTAGCGAACGGTCAGCCGGTCGTGGTATTCCACTGCGGCCGCCCGCAGTTCGGCCTCCATTGTCGGTTGATAGATGTTGTAGAAGCGCGGACCCGCACCGAGAGTGCTGGGCGGATGCTCGATCCGCATGACCTCCGCGCCGGCATAGGTGACCCAGCGCAACATCCGCTGCGGATCGATGACCTTGCCGATCCGCTCGTCGATGCCCAGGTTCTGGAAGATGCGCATCGTCCAGTCGTTGACCGTGACGGCGCGGGCCCGCGGGTAGATATCGCGGTCGCGTTCGAAGGCCACGACAGAGACGCCCTGCCGGGCGAGGGTGAGCGCGGCGATCACGCCGGAGGGTCCGTATCCGATGATCGCGACGTCGGCGTCGAAATCCTGACTCATGGGGTCTCCCGATGTCCACGATCGATCACTTTTGGACCGACCGTTCCATTCTTTGACCGCCAGAGTGGCATGTGGCCGCGGACACTGCCACCGGATTCCGCGGTGCAGAACGACCCCGAGCCGTTGCCGGTGCCCCGGTCGCCTCTTCTAGGCTGGCGCGAATGGATGCCTCCCAGCACCGGGCCCTGATCGACCGCCCCACCGGCAACCGGCGCGGCCGCCGCTCGCGGGCGGAAATTCTCGACGCGGCCTCACGCCTGATGGCCGAACGGGGATACGCCGCGACCACGATCTCGGTGTTGAGTGCGGAAACCGGACTGCCCAAGAGCGCGATCTACCATCACTTCCACTCCAAGAGCGGTCTGCTGTCGGCGGTGATGGCGCACGGCGCCTACGAGTTCTACCGCGCCATGGAACAGGCGCAGGCGACACCTCCAGAGGGCGGCACCATCCGGGCGCGGATCGGCTGGTTCCTCCAGCGCACCGAGGAGGTGTTCATGACCAAGGCCGACTTCCTGCGACTGCACCTGATGCTTCTCATGAGCACCGAGGCGGCCGACGCCGAGGTGGGCTCGATGATCGAACAGGTCCGCCGAGACGGCCGTAACCACTTCAATCGCATGATCGCCCAGGCCTTCGCGGACGAGGGTCCCGAGACGGCGCAGGCGATCGCCGACGAACTCGACTATTTCGGCATGGCCGGATTCGACGGCGCCTTCATCGCCTGGCAGGCCGACCCCACACGCGGCCTCACCGACCAGCTCGGGCAGCTCGCCGACGCCCTCACCGCGATGGGCGAGCGGATCCTGGCACACCGAACCGACTGACCGGTCGGCCGCCGCACCGATGCCGGATCGCACCGACCTGTCGAGCCGATTCCGGGTCGAGGTCTCGATGATCGAGAACGGTTCGTCACGTGACTGCCGCGGCGATCTAGCTTTCTACTCGTGACCCGCACGCAGACCTTCCCGCACCTCCTCGCTCCCGGGACCATCGGCCCGATGTCCCTGGCCAACCGCGTGGTCATGCCGGCGATGGATATGAACCTCTGTGACGACGGCGAGATAGAGCAGGGCGATATCGACCATTTCGCCGCCCGCGCGGCCGGCGGGACAGGGCTGATCATCACTGGCGCCTGCGCTGTCGCCTACCCGATCGGGTGCGCGAGCACCAAAGAACCCGGCCTGTCCGCGGACCGGTTCGTACCCGGGCTGAAAGCTCTGGCCGACGCCGTCCATGCCGCGGGCAGCAAATTGTGTGTGCAGATGACGCACCACGGCAAGATCGCGCGGATCGACACCGTCCACGGTCGGCCGTTACTGGTTCCGTCGGAGCCCGCCGGCCCCTCCGATCTGTCCGCGCTGGCCGACAACACCCCCGCTGAGCTGCAGAAGCTGGGGGCCGTCACCGGTGGCAGGCGCGCCACATATCACGAGGCGTCGAAAGGCGATATCGACTGGTTGGTGCGCTGCTTCGCCGAAGCCGCCGCACGGGTGCGCGACGCCGGCCCGGACGCGGTCGAGATCCACGTCGCGCACGGCTACGTGCTCGGCGGTTTCCTGAGCCGGGCGGACAACAGGCGCACCGACGAATACGGCGGCTCCCTGGAGAACCGGGCGCGAGTGGCGGTGGAGGTGATCCGCGCGGTCGCGGCGGAGGTCGGTGATTCTCTCGCGATCCTGGTGCGCGTCGCCGGGCGCGAATTCGGCGAGGACGGTGCGCTGACCACCGAGGAGGCCGTGGCGGCCGCGGTACTCTTCGAGGCGGCCGGTGCCGACGCCCTGCACATCACCGGATGGGGTCGCAACCCGTTCTCCAATTTCACCGACGGTCCCCTGCCGGATGAGGTCGGCGCCTATACCGGGCTGGCGGCCGAGGTGAAGAAGGCCGTGCGTATCCCGGTGATCGCCGTCGGCCGGATACTCCCGGAGGTCGGCGAGCAGGCGATCGCGGCAGGTGCGGCCGACTTCGTGGCGATGGGGCGGCAACTGCTCGCCGACCCGGATCTGGTGAACAAGCTGCGCGCGGGAAGTCCGCAACAGATTCGCCCCTGTATCAATTGCTATGTGTGCGTGCAGGAGAACTTCTGGGACGACACTCCCCTCTGCGCGGTGAATCCCGCGCTGGGCAATGAATCGCTGCTCCCGCTGGTGCGCGCCGACCTCCGCAAGCATGTCGTTGTCGTGGGCGCGGGCCCGGGCGGACTCGAGGCCGCCCGAGTGGCCGCCGAACGCGGGCACCGGGTCACGGTGCTGGACAAGTCGGATCGGCTCGGCGGCACCCTCTGGTTCTCCGGCCTCACCACGCCCGACAACCAGCGACTGCTGAAGTGGCTCGCCGCTCAGGTCGACCGTCCGGATATCGATATCCGCTTGAACTCCGAAGCCACCGGATCGTCGATCCGCGCGCTGAACCCGGACGCGGTGGTCATCGCCACCGGGGCGGTGCGCGGGCGGCCGGCGGTGCCCGGTGGCGACCTACCGCATGTGCACACCGGCGACACCCTGCGCGCCTTGCTGACCGGTTCCGGGGATGTGGCGCGGGTATCGCCGCTGCTGCGGACCATCGCCACGCTGGGCAAACTCTCCGGTATCACCAAGAGTCCGGCCGCGATCCGTGCCGTGACCCGCAGATATCTGCCGATCGGCAGGAACGTCGTCGTGATCGGTGGATCCCTTGTGGGACTGGAACTCGCGGGATTCCTGGCCGAACGTGGGCGTAACGTGACGTTGCTCGAGGAAGGCCGGCAACTCGGCGTCCCGATGGCGATGCCGCGGCGGTGGACTGCCGTTCGCCACGCGGATGCGGCGGGCGTGCGTCTGCACCGCGGTGCCACGGTGCTGCGAATCACCGAAAAACACGTCGAGTTTCGCGTCGGGGACCGGGTACAGACCACACCGGCGGATATGGTGGTCGTCGCCTCCGAAGTTTCGGCGCGAGCACCGCTGGCCGAGACGCTGGCGGGGACGGTTCCCGAAATCCATGTGGTGGGGGACGCCGCGAACGTCGATTACATCCAGGGTGCGGTTCATACGGCGTGGGAAGTCGCGACCGAGTTGTGAGTACCGCTCTTGCCGTGGGTCGGCTCGGAAACCGGAGTGCGGTGTTCGAACGGCGTGGCGTACCCACTATTTCGGTTCGGCACCGCCTAGGTTCTGACTCGGTCCGCCCATCGGGGGCAGCTGAGTGGAGGGGTTCGACAATGAAGTTCGGAAGAACGACTGCCGCCGTTTTCATGACCATCTCGGCCGTGGGTATCACTGCGGCGACCGCTCAGGCGGAGCCGGCCGTAACGAAGCAGCCGACCGCCGTGCCTGCGGCGGGCACGACTTCCGGTGTCGATCACGGGATCACTTACCGGATCACCGTTTCGCCGGTCGCCGGGGTCGTTACGGCCACCGTCGACAACGCCACGTTCGAGTTCGCTCCCAACGGTGCGGTGGTGCTCGGGACAGGCGTCGGAACCGGAATGGCCGAGGTGCCGCGGTGGTACGCCGCCGGCGGCCGATCGATCGCGGTGGCGCAGCATATCGCCGCCGACGGCCACACCCTGACACTGACTCCGGCCACGGCGGCGGAAGACAACGCGCAAGTGAAGGACATCAGCTCCTACAGCCGACTCGCGGAGCAGATCGACAAGAACCTGCCCGGTGTCGTCGGCGGCGCCATCGTGGGCGGCATTCTCGGGGCGTGCCTGTTCCTGATCTGGGGGATCAGCATTCCCGTGGGTGTGCTGATCGGTGGAACACTCGGCGGATACGTCATGGGCGGTCCGGATTTCCTGGACGCCGTACAGGCGTTCGCCACCGGCCGGCCGTGATCACCGGCCCGGGAAACGCCGCGGCAGCTGCCCCGGGTGCCGCGTACCTGGAACCGGCGTCGACGGCGAGCGCCCGGAACAGTGCATACGGTTCGTCGGGCTAGATTGTCAGCGGCGCGGATTCGGGAAATTCCACCGGCAGTGCGGTCAGCGCACGTTGGAAAGGTCCGGGGCGCCAGGTGAGTTCCTCGGCCGGCACGGCGAGGCGCAGTTCGGGCAGTGCGTCGAGCAGCTGATCGATGGCCTCCTGCGCCACCAGGTAGGCCACCTCTTTCGCCGGGCACATATGCGCACCGATGCTCCAGGCGAGGTGGGCACGGTTGTCGGTGTACGCCCCGGTATCGATGGCCGGATCGTTGTTGCACGCGGCGAGGCTGATCATCACCGGCTGATGGGCGGGGAGCCAGACGCCGTCGATCAGCACCGGCTGGCGGGGGAAGGAGATCGCGTAGTTCGCCACCGGTGGATCGGTGAACAGCACCTCGTCCACGGCGTCCCGGGTCGACAGGCTCCCGCCGAGGATGCCGCCCGCGAAACGCTCGTCGGTGAGGATCAACCGGAGCGAATTGACGATCAGGTTCTGCAGCGGTTCGATCCCTGCTCCGAAGAAGCTGTAAACATTGTGCAGCATCTCCTCGTCGTCGAGGTTCGCCGGATCGTGCACCATCCGGGTGACGATGTCCTGACCGGGCTCGGACTTCTTGAGGCTCACCAGATCGGCCATGGCCTGTTCCAACATGGCGTTGCCTTCGGCGGCGGCCGCTGTCGATCCCTCGATCATCGTGGCCATTCCTGCCGCCGCACGTCGACTGATTTCGGCCGGGCAGCCCAGAATGTCGTTGAGAAGTGCGAAGGTCAGCGGGAACGCGTACTGCTCGATCAGTTCCGCCGAACCGGCGGTGCAGAAAGCGTTGATAAGCGGCACGGCGATCTTTTCCACTCGGCTGTGCAGCGAGTAGAGATCGACACCGTTCACCCCGGCGACGGTTGCCTGCCGGTATCGGGCGTGCACAGAGCCGGAATTCCGGACAGCCGACGGGCGCCATTCCAGTAGTGGGAGGACGGGGCAGTCGCGCGGGATATCGCGCTGCCAGATACGCGAATCCGCCGGGAAATGCTCTGGATCGTTGAGGATTCGCACAGCGGTGTGATACCCGACGACGAGTGTCGCCGGGATGCCGGGAGCCAGCTCGACCGGCACCAACGCGCCGTATCGGCGGCGCATTTCGCGATAGGCGCGGTGCGGTTCCTGGGCGATCTCCTCGGCGTAGAACGGGACCCGGGGCCCGTCGGTGCTCTGTGGAGATCCGTGGATGAGCGGAAGTACGGTCGACTGAGCCTCGGGCGGCGGGGAAAACAACTGTGTCACTCCATATGTGCAGGCGGATGTGGCGCCCGGAAGCAGCTCTGCCGACGCCACCGGAGCGCCCGAGGCGAGACTACTCGAGGTAGACGCCCGATCCGAACCGACCGCCCGGCATTGATCACTTCGTTTTCGATCTGCAATGCACGGTTTCGTATTCGCCCACCAGTACTTCCGCGAGCTTCGTCGAACTCCGGTACGGACGGACCACTCCACATTCCGGCACGATCTCCACCATCACCCAGGTACCGCGACGGGACGTTTCGCGAACCTCACAGAGTTTTCGCCCGGGCTTCCACCGCCTCCGCAGCTTCCTTCAAGCCGGCGGCGGGGTCGAGCCGGCGGAAGAGTCTGATGGCCTGGACCTTCTTGTTGCAGCGCAGTAAGTCGTCGATTTCGCTGAAGTCGACGCGATCGGGATCTTCGATCTGCAGATGTTGCAAGATCAGATCGAGTTTGCGCTCGAGACGATCGATCTTGCGCTCGAGACGTGAGTTGTTGTCGAACACGATCACACCGTACCGAGTAACCCGTGGGGGCCTGCCCGACGCCGCAATCGTCGAAGGCCCGCAACCACCAGGCCATCATCAGCGTCGCCGATTTCCTCCCCGCCAAAGGCTACTGACCACGTCGGACCCCTCCAGGCCGCGCCGATCTCGCCGTAGAAGAGGGCGTCGCGATGTGCGAACGCCGTACCGCCGGGGGCTCCCGCTCAATTGCCCCACCGAAGGCCTCGACGAAGTAGTTGCTCTGTTCGGTGGGAGCGTTTCGCATGAAGTCGCCGATGATATCGATCGCCTCCCTCGGAAGCGGATCTTCGACGAACTGCGAGAAGAACTTCCAGTTCGCCGGCTCTTGCGCGAGCGGGAGCTGCGCTTCCGCGAAAGGTCACCCCAGTTACCGACCCGCACCGTGGCATCGGGTGTGCCGAGTCGGGTGACGACCCCGAAGTTGCCGTTTCCCGCCCCGCGCAGCGCCCGGAGCAGATCCGAGTGGTGCTGCGAATCCACGGTGATCACCTCCACGCAGTCGCGACCCGACGGTACGACGACTTCGGCGGCCAGCAGGCTGTCGCAGGCCATGCCCAGTCGGCGGTCGAGGGGGCCGAGGCCGCCGCCGAGCGCATACCGCCCATCCACCGAGGAGGGTGGATTCGGTTCGATGTGGGCGGGCTGCCGGGGCGGATCACCACGGGCCTCCGACCGGATGGCTCTCATACCTTTGCGCACGGTGTTCGAGCCATCCAGCCGGTAGCGAGATCGTCCGCGATCACCGCATCATCCGTATTCGGCGGGGTTCCAGGAACGGGTCGGCTTGTTGGTGATGATGAACCGCAATGCCTTGATCATGATGTCACCTCCTTCCTGGGGCTCGGTCGGGCGCGGACAGGGCGTGTGGGGCCACGCCGCAGGGTGAACGGCCTGGGGGTAGCGGCATTGGTCACGATCGGGCGGGTGTCACCGCCGCCGATAACGCGCAGCGAGCTGTTCTCGGTGAGGATGGCGGCCGCATCGGTGACCAGATCGTGAGCGACCGCGGCGCCGGCGCAGGTGAAGGGGCCGGAACTGAAGGGCACGAATGGGCCGTGGTCGCTCGGTCGAATCCAGCGGTCGGGCTGGAATGCCTCCGGTCCGGTCCAGCGTTCCCTGTCGTGATGGAGCAGGTAGGGACTGACGGACAGCAGGTCACCGGCCTGAAAGGTGATCCCTCCGAACTCCGCGGTACCGGGGACAGGGCGGCTGACCATCCAGGAGACCGGCCGGTGCCGCAGCGCCTCCCGTACCACCCGGTCGACGGGCCATGGCCATGGTGAGCCGGCAGACTCGAGACTGCCCAGCAGCACGGACCAGGCGAGCGAGTAGCCCAGCGGTCCCACGATGGACCGGTACATCAGCACATACAGCTCCGCCACCGTGGAATCGGCGACGCCGTCGGGACAGGCACCGATCACGGCATCCAGCAGATCCCGCGGATCGGCTTCCACAGTGCGACCGGTGGTGCCGCGCCGGTCCCGGATCTGCTCGTGCAACGCCGTGGACAACTTGGCGCGCAGCAGCTGCGCCCGCGCCCGCTGCGCCATTCGAGCCGGGCGCAGCGCGCCCACGCGCGCATTTCGCTCCAGCAACTGCCGCAACTCGGGAGAACCGCCGGGATGCAGCAAAATGTCCGCGGTGCACCGATACACCAGCTCGATTCCGGCCGCGGGCCAGTGGGTGACGGAGGGCATTTCGATTACCGCCGCCGCCATGGATTCGCGATATTCGGGCGTATGTGTCCGCAGCATCGCGCGCGCCGCCCGGCCGAAATCGATCTGAGCAGACCGTGAGGGCAGCATGGAACCGAAGAAACCGGACATTCCCGTATTGAAAGCGCGGTCACTCAATACCGTCAGCGCCAGACCCGTATCGCCGACACACCACCCACCCCACGGCAGTTCGAACACTCCTGCCGAGCTGGTCCGGCGTAGATTTTCGAGGAAACCCAACGGATCACGCCGGAACCGGCGCATTTCTGCAAAACCCATCGAACGGTCCTCTCATAGAGAGGGTGAGCGATTCATCGGTTGTTTTCGAGCCGGGCGTATTCGCTGGCTATGCGTACAAACGCAGACCGAGCAAGTCTCGAATATTTTACAAGCGGGGCCCGTGGAGGTCGACCACGAGCCGAGTAATCAGTGAGCTCTAACCGGTGCCGGCCCGACCCGCCGCGGCGGAAGTTCTCGTTCCCAGGCGCGCGAACATGAACATGTCGCGGCGCCGGTCGCCGACCTTCTGCCATGACCTGAGGAGCCCTTCGCATTCGAAACCGGCTCTCTCCGCGGTGCGGATAGACGCGCGGTTCCAAGGTTCGATATAGAGCTGGAGCCGCGGGATAAGTAGTTCCTCCAGCGCCCAGGTAGCCATTGCCGTCAGCGCCTGCCCGGCGACGCCATGGCCGCGGGCGGAGCGGACCACCCAGTAGCCGAGCGATGCGCGGCCTTCATCGATGTCCTTCAACCACAGGCCGATGCTTCCCAGCGATGCGTTGTCTCGTCGCCGGACGATCACCATCGGGTATCCGGTCCGATCGGCCGCTCGTCGCCACTGACGTTCGACGAACCGTGTTGCGGCCTCGCGCGAGAAGGTCGCCGATCTCGTGTTCATCGGAATCAGATCGTCTGTAGACGCTTCCTCGACGAGCGCGAGGTCTGCCGCGGACAACGACCACGGACGGAGTTCCAGGTCTGCGGTGGCTCTCGGCTGCGGTATTCGCGGGAGATGATCCATGGTCGGCCTCCCCACCATATGCACAGGATATCGGCTGGTTACCACCCTTACTACTGCCATTCCCGAGCACCGCGGGCACGCCGACCCCGCATTCGATCATCTCGCGACAGCGAATGCGAGCCACGATGGACAGCGCCCGATCCGGTCGGAGAACACGCCGCGGAAGGGATCGGTGCCGGCGCCATGGGGCAGGCACCAGAGCTAACGAGCGTTCTGCGTGCGACTCGGGCCGCGGTCGGTCATCGCCCGCTCCACTGCCGCATCCGGCACGGCACCTCCGCAGCATCCCTCCCGACGACCACCGGCCCGCGCGGGTTCGCTCCGAGCGCCACCCGAGCGGATGGTGCCCACCGAATGCGGGACACCGCCGTGTGCCCGGGCCCGGATGCGAGTGGACCTCCGGCATACCGAGGAGCCACGGCCGGTCTCCGAAGAAGCGGGGGTCTCCTCGGGCTGATCCGCGGAAACCCGTCCGGCCGCAGGGCGGCGAGCATGCACAGGTTGCCGGTCCGAACGACTAATAGCCCTTCGCCGAGCGGTTGGTCGCTGCCCGGCGTTCGGCCTCCTTGGTCCGGACCCGTTCGTCCTCGGCACGCACGGCGGCATAGCTTTCGCGTTCGCGGATAAGCCACTCCGGCGGATCCGCGAGGAAAGCGGCGATCTCGTCGGCGGTGAGCGCGTCGGGCACTCCGGCTCGGGTCAGGCCACTGTTGGAGACACCGAGCTTACGGGCCACGATATCGCGCGGGAACGGTCCGCTACGGCGCAGCTCGGTGAGCCACTGCGGCGGGTTCGTCCGGAGCTTCTCCAGCTCGGTTCGGGAAATCGGATGGGCCCGGAACTCTTCGGGAGCCGCCGGCAGATAGATGCCGAGCTTGTTCGCCGCGGTCAGCGGCTTCATCATCTGCGGTTTCTTGTCCGAGCTCACCGGAACAGCGTATCGGGCCGCCGAGCCGGTCCGGACTCCGCGGTGCCATACTCTTGCCGGTATGAGCCGGTTCCCCTCGATCGATGTGCAGCGGCTGCGCTGGTTCGCCGCAGTCGCGGAGGAGCTGCACTTCGCACGCGCCGCGAAGGCGTTGCACATCTCCCGCCAGAAACTCAGCCACACGGTCATCGATTTGGAGACCGAGCTCGGTACGAAGCTGTTCGCGCCCGGCGCACAGCCGACCCGGCTGACCGACGCGGGCCGGGAGTTGCTGCGGGAGGCGCGCGACATCCTTGCTCGTACCGAGAACGAGGCCGGCACCACAGCGGACACTACCCCCGCCACGCTGCGGATAGGGTTCGTGCCCGGTGTCACCGTCACCAAGTGGGAGCGGATCTGGGGCCGGCGGTTCCCCGATACCCCCCTCGAGCTGGTCGCTCTGCCCCAGGCCGACCAGGAGTCGGCGCTACGCGAGGGCCGCGTGGACATGTGCTTCGTCCGCTTGCCGATCGACCGCGACGGCATGCACGCGATCCCGCTCTACCGTGAGTTGCCTGTCGTTGTCGTACCCAAGGACCACGAGATATCACTGTTCGACGAGGTCGGCATGGCCGATCTCGCGGGCGAGCGCCTCCAGGACACCGCCGATATCGACGCCGTCAAAACCACCATCGAACTCGTCGCCGCGGGAGTCGGCGTCGCCATCGTGCCCCATTCGATCGCCCGCCTGCACCACCGGCGCGATGTCGTCTACCGCACGGTGACCGGCATCGATGACACCGAGATCGCCCTGGTCTGGCCATCGACCCGGACCACCGACCTGGTCGAGGAGTTCATCGGCGTGGTGCGTGGCCGTTCGGAACACAGCTCCCGGTCCTCCGCCGGAAAAGGCACAGAACCGGAACCGCGGAAGCCGCAACCGGCGGGAAGGCGACCGGATCCCACACGGAAACCGGTCCCCTCCCGGAAGAAGCCGGCCCGGGGGCGTAAACGCTAGCGCGGGGCCGAACTGCCGCCGCGCAGCGAGTCGGCTCGCAGCCGGAACGCGGCGATACCGCCGGGGTTGAACAGGATATCGGTGCGCGGCGGGACGAAGCGTGGCAGATCGGAGCCTACGATCGGCAGCCAGCGCGGAATAGCCAGATTCTTCTTCTGCACCGCCGCGGTGACCACCACGAGGCAGTCCATACCGTCCGGGTCCCGCACCACCACCGGTTCGTCGTGGTCTGTGCAGCCGACCTCGACGACCGTGTGCTCGACCATGGCGATCAGCTCATCGCCGAAATCACCGCGCGGGCCGGCCGATCTCAGTAGCGCATCGAGTGGATCGCTGGGGACGGACGCATCTGCCGGGATGTAGGCCGGGTTCGGCAGGAACGGGCCCAGCTCACCCCGCCCGCCGATATGCCACCAGCCCACGATCCTCTCCCGGGATGTTGCCGGGGAGCTCTTTTCGTCCCAGGTCGGATCGAGGAGTACGAACCAATTTCGCACTCGTACCGGACGAGGATTGGGTTTCATCAGAACAGCCGATCGGATCGTCGGATTGCGGTACGGGACTGTCACGGGTGGGTTGCTCACGGAGGTTCGGCACGGTCGGCCGCAGGGTGATACCGCCATACGCCGCCCTCCCAGTCGTCCGGGGCGAGCACTCCCAGACGTGAAACGCGCAGGAATTTCGGCGCGGGCAACGAGCTGTCGGTGATCACATCGAATGCCGCCGCGAACACATCCTTGTCCACTCCGGCCGATGAATGCAGGTGATCGGCGAACGATGCGCTGGCACCGACCGGGTGTGCACCCGGCGAGCATGAGAGCAGGACCAGCGATTTCGTCTCCGGGTTGGCGGCCAATGCGCTTCTGAAGTGGTAGTTGGCGGCGTTTATGCGGGCGAAGTCGGCGCCGTCGACTCCTACCCGGACGGCGGTGACCGGCCCGGTCCGGATCACCACATCGAATCCCGAATCCCCGGCGTGTGCGGTGACGTAGACGGGATTCGTATGCCTGTCGATCTCCGACTCCGTGTCCCTGGGGTCGGCGCGCGCCCACGGCCCGTCGATCGGCTTCGACCATTTTTCCGACTTACTGTCGATCAGTTGATATTGATGGTCTGCTCGGCGGTCGGCAGACCTGCTCCAAAAATATGTTGACACCAGGTCACCGGTATCCGATGGATAGTGCACGCCGATGACCTTCCCGTTCCTGTCTCGCATTGGTTTCGCACTGACGTGGTCCGGGCCGAATTCCCATAGAGTTCCGTCTCGGGCCCGCCATCCCCTGATGAGCCCCTCCGCTCGACTGTCGGCATCACCCGCGACGATGCGCCTGGCGAACTTGCCATCGGCGCTACCGAGCGCCTCGACGGCGGCGCGGACACGGTCGCCCCGGGCCTGGAGATCGGTCCTGACCGCTCGAGCCGCGCCGTCGACGGCCGCCACGATGCGCCGCTTGACGAGCAAGAGCAGTGCATTACCCATGGTGTGGGAGTCCGCGTATCGGGTTCGGTGCGTGCTGCCGTAGCGATCAGGTCGGCCACCCGGATTCCGGCGGCCCGGTGGGTAGGGGCGCCGAGCATCGCACCGGGCACGTAGCGCACCGGGTTCCGGAGCAGCCGGTGGTCCACGGCATCGACGACCGCCACTGTGGAGACGGGGTGGTACACCTCCACCTCGAGGCAGGCCGGGATGCCCGCGCGCGCAGGTGCGAACGCTGGCGCAGGGCACCGGCGCCGGGGCAGTGACGGGACATGTTCCACCTACTTCATCCAGCGAATTCGGCCGGCACCGAATCGGTCGAAGTCCAAGTGTGTTCATTCGGCCGGCGGAAAAACAGTCGGGAGTTCCCTACAATCGATCGCCCGTGGGCGCGCCGCCGGCGCGTGCCCACGGCCGCATTTGCGGTGTGTTCCGCGCGCCGGGCGGGCGTCATCAGGCCCCGCCGGCGAACACACGCGGAGACGATCGGTGAGCGCGGTAGCTGTTCTTGCCTGCTCACCACCGTCGCCGAAGGCTCGCGCCCGACGTCAAAAATTTGGCTTGCACAGCTGTGACCGGCAGGTATACCGCGTCACTAAGGTTAGGTTTACTTGTGCTAGCGTGCATCTGCTCCCTCGACACAGGTTGTGCATGTCGGCCCACCGTGATCGCTCGAGGCGACACCCATACCCGACAAACAGAAAGCTGTGGCGAACGTGAAGATTTCTGTGGGCCGGATCGGTCTCGTAGCCGTCACCGCCGTGCTGGCGAGTGCGCTCGTCGCCTGCGGGCAATCCGAGCAGGTCGACGACGCCGGCGCCGTATCCAGCGGGGAGGGCAGCACCACCTACCCCCTCGTTCTCGACAACTGCGGCGAAACGGTCACCGTCGACGCGGCGCCGCAGCGGGCCGTATCGCTGGACCAGGGATCGACCGAGATCCTGCTGTCACTGGGTCTCGGCGACCGCGTGGTGGGAACCGCATCGTGGACCGATCCCGTTCGTGAGAATCTGGCGGCGGCGAATGAATCGGTCCCCCGGCTCGCCGACAACGCGCCCACCTACGAGGTCGTCCTGGGGGCCGATCCCGATTTCGTCACCGCGTCGTTCGGGCGGCATTTCAAGCAGGGCGGCGTCGCCGAGCGCGCCCGGTTCTCGGAGACCGGGATCGAATCGTATCTGTCCCCGACCGACTGCGAGAAGGGCGTGAGTATCAACGGTGGCGGGAAGCGCACGACACCGCTGACGATGGACGCGCTGTATCAAGAAATCCGTGAGCTCGCCGCCATCTTCGATGTGAACGAGCGGGGCGCGCAACTCATCGACGAGCTGCGGAGTCGCGAGACGGCGGCCCTCGCCGGGATCGAGAAAACGACCGCGTCGATGGCGTTCTGGTTCGCCGATACGAAGAGCCCGTACGTGGCCGGTGGCCTGGGTTCGGCGAACCTGCTCGCCACCACGGTCGGTGCCACGAACGTCTTCACGGATCTGACCGATGATTGGCCCGCCGTCGGCTGGGAGACCGTCGTGGAACGCAACCCGGATGTCCTCGTCCTCGGCGACCTCCTGCGCAACCGCTTCCCCGGCGATCTACTGGCCGACAAGATCGCCTTCCTCGAATCCGACCCGGTGACGCGGAACCTCGACGCCGTGCGCAACAAGCGGTACATCGCGCTGCACGGTGCGGAGATGAACCCGTCCATCCGCGCCGTCGACGGACTGGAAAAGGTGGCCGCCGGCCTGCGCGACCTGCAGGTGCCCAACTGACCGCCACCCGCGACCACGCCGATACCGCCACCCCCGAACCGATTCGAGGGCGGCAGTGGGTCGTCGGGTCGCTGATCGTGGCCGGCGGGATCGTCGCGCTCACCCTGTCGGTCCTCGTCGCCGTCACGCTGGGCCCGGCGGACATCTCGGCGGTGAACGTCCGTGACATCCTGCTCAACCACCTCGGTCTCGCCGATATCGCGGTACGGCCGGCGAAGAACGCGATCGTATGGGAGGAACGGCTCCCGCGCGCGCTGGTGGCGGCCGCGTGCGGCGCCGGGCTGGGTATCTGCGGCGCGATCATGCAGTCGCTACTGCGCAACCCGCTCGCAGACCCTTTTGTCCTGGGCATTTCGTCGGGCGCGTCGACCGGTGCGGTGATCGTGGGGGTCCTCGGCGTCGGCGGCGCCGCGCTCGGTTTGTCCGGCGGCGCGTTCATCGGGGCACTGGTCGCGTTCGGGCTGGTGCTGCTGCTCGCCCGCCTGGCCGGCGGCAGCAACGACCGCGTCATCCTGGCGGGTGTGGCGAGTACGCAGTTGTTCTCGGCACTGACCTCGTTCGTCATCTTCGCGTTCGCGGACTCCGACGAGACCCGCGGCGTGATGTTCTGGCTGCTGGGATCGCTCGAAGGCGTCCGCTGGGACGACGTCAGGCTGTGCGCAGTGGTGGTGCTCCTCGGGACGGCAGTGTGCCTGTACTCCGCGCACGCCTTGGATGCCTTCGCGTTCGGTGACGATGTCGCGGCATCGCTCGGTATCTCCGTCGGGAAAATACGGCTCATGCTCTTGGTGGTCACCGCGATCATCACCGCGACCCTGGTCAGCGTCGCCGGGGCAATCGGGTTCGTCGGGCTCGTGCTCCCGCACGCGGCCCGGTTCCTGCTGGGGCCGCGACACAGCCGGTTGATTCCGGCGACGGCGCTGCTGGGGGCGGTCTTCATGGTGTGGGTGGATGCCGTCTCCCGCGTCGCCTTCGCGCCCACCCCGCTGCCGGTGGGCGTCGGCACCGCTCTGGTCGGTGTCCCCGCGTTCATCGTGATCCTGTCGCGCCGGAGGAGGAAACAGTGACCTTGCACGCGAACGCCGTCACCTGGAACCGCGGTGGGGCGCTCGTTGTCGACGGAGTCACAGTGACGATGGCGCCGAGTGAGACCCTGGGTCTGCTGGGTCCGAACGGGTCCGGGAAGTCATCGCTGCTACACCTGCTCAACGGTGTCGTGCGCCCGACCGCGGGTGTCGTAACCCTCGACGGCAACGATCTGTCCACCATGCGACGTAAGGAGGTCGCGCGCGCGGTGGCCGTCGTGAGCCAACACGCCGACACCGACCTCGACATCACGGTCGGCGACGTCGTGCGTCTGGGGCGCATCCCGCACCGCACAACATTCGGCGGGAATCCGTCCGCCGACGAGGCCGCGGTGACGGCCGCGCTCGAGCACACCGGCCTCACCGCGAAAGCGAACCGGCTCTGGCACCGACTCTCCGGCGGGGAGAAACAACGCGTCCAGATCGCCCGTGCCCTGGCCCAGGAGCCGCGTGAGCTCCTGCTGGACGAGCCGACCAATCACCTGGACATCCATCACCAATTGGAGTTGCTGGCACTGGTCACACGGCTGCCTGTCACCAGTGTGATCGCCCTGCACGATCTCAACCTCGCCGCCATGTTCTGCGACGCGGTGATCGTCTTGAAGGAGGGCCGGGTGGTGGCCGGCGGTAAGCCCGCCGAGGTTCTGACCTCCGAACTGATCGCCCAGGTGTACAACGTCCGTGCCGAAGTTCTCGTCGACGAGGCGAAGGGACGGCTGTCTATCCTGTTCGAACCCGGTCCCGTTGCCGTCCCCGCACGCTGACGACCGGCAGACCTCGGCGGTGTCGGACACAGCAGCACCCACCCGGCGGCCGCGCGGCCTCCGCTGGTCGCTACTGACCGGTCTGGCGGAGGCGACTCCGACGATCCGGCTGCTGGTCCTCACTCAACTCGCGTTCAATATCGGCTTCTTCATGGTGCTGCCGTATCTGTCGGTGCACCTGACGGAGGATCTCGGTCTGCGGGCGGCGTTCGTCGGCGTAGTGCTCGGGCTACGCACGTTCTCCCAGCAGGGGCTGTTCTTCATCGGCGGTTCGCTCGCGGACCGGTGGGGGGTGAAGCCGGTGGTCCTCACCGGGTGTGTGGTCCGGATCCTGGGCTTCGCCGGGCTGGCCTTCGCCGCGTCGGTACCCGGAATAGTGGTGGCGATCATCCTGACCGGGTTCGCCGGTGCGCTGTTCTCCCCGGCGGTCGAGTCCGCCCTCGCCACCGCCGCGGGGAGCGACGAGAACGGTGGCGGGTCCCGAACCGATGCCTTCGCACTGTTCACCGTATGCGGTCAGATCGGCACATTCGCCGGTCCGCTGCTCGGATCATTGCTGCTGGTGGTCGACTTCTCCGCCGCGTGCCTGGTCGCGGCCGGCCTCTTCGTCGGGATCCTGCTCTTCCATCTCCGCCGGCTCCCGACCCACCCCGGTGCCCACGCCGCCGACGGGTGGCTCGACGGCTGGCGGGAAGTGGTCGCGAACAAGCGCTTTCTGTTCTTCGCGGTGGCGATGAGCTCCCAGCTGGTGGCGTACAACCAGCTGTATCTGCTGTTACCCCTGGAGATCGAACGCGCGTGGGGGTCACAGGCCCCGCTGGGCTGGTACTTCGCTCTGACGTCGGTATTCGTCGTCCTCGCCCAGCTGCCCATCACGCGACGGCTGCGCACCGCCATGGCCCTGCCCGCGGGTTTGACCGTGATGGCCGGCGCATTCGCCGTGATGGCTCTCCTCGCACCGGCCCGGCTCCATGGCCTGCCCGCCCTGATCCCCGCCGCCGCGTTCACCCTCCTCTTGGCCCTCGGGCAGATGATCGCCATGCCCGTCGCCCGAGACCTGGTGCCACGCCTCGCCGCCGAACGCCGCCTCGGGTCGTACTACGGGCTGCTCGCCTCGATCGGTGGGCTCGGCGTACTGGTCGGCTCGGTGCTCATCGGAGCCCTGATCGACGTGATGCCGACGACTACCGGCTGGGGACTCGCCGCCCCGTGGTGCGCGGTCGCCGTGGCCCTCCTCGGCAGTGCTCTCGTCCTGATACTGCAACTGCGCTCACCTGATTCGACGCCCGGGGGCGCGGCTACCGCGTCAGCAGGGTGATGCCGACGGCAACGATCCACCCGATCCAGCCGAGCCATCCCACCAGGCCGATCAAGCGCGAGACGGTTGGTCCCGTCGGCATTGTGGGGATTCGCCGAGGACGCGAGGAACAGCAGCGCGGCGGCGGCGAACGCGGCCGGGGCCCGGACCGGATCGAGCGGTGGTGGGGTGCGGTGCTCGCCCGCCAACTACTCGATAGATGACCACGCCGCACCGCCCCGCGGGTCACACCCGCTACCCGAGAGGTTCGGAAGATGTGCGACGACGGTGTGATGCCATCGAATACCCGCAGAGGATCACCGACGCTCCCCCCGGCCTGCACTGGGGCGTCGCCGAGTACATCAGGTGGTCGAGAACTGCCCCGCGGTGAAGAAATCACCCAGGTGCGAGCGATGCGGCCCGGGGCGCTCTCGGTGGGGATATGGTCCGCGCCGGGAATACGGATCAGCCGGGTATCCGGGATTTCCCCAGCGAACTTCTCGGCGTAGTGGATGCTTTCGAACCTGTCGTCCTCGCCCCAGACCAGCAACTTGGGTGTCCGGCAACGCGTAGCAGGGGAACGAGGTCGAGGGTGTAGCGGTTGTCGGCCGCGCCCGCCAATGCCAGCCAGGAGCGGCGGACCCGCGGATCGGTCCACGGGTCCACGTACTCGGTGATCAGTTCTTCGGTGGCGGCATTCGCGAGGGCCGACGCCACGGCCCGCCGGCGGGCTTCCAGCAACTCTTCGGCGGTCGTGGCGGCGGCCACCGCCGGGTCGCGGAATCGCGCGACATGTGGTGCGGGCCAGGAGTCGTAGAGGACCGAGTTGACCAGCGCGAGCCGGGACACGTCCAGTCCGTCGTGGACCAGGAGAGGCTGGGCGACAGCGCCGCCGATGTCGTGGCCACCCAGGGCGACCGGCCCGGTGATCCCCACCGCGGAGACGAAACGCCGTACCCATGCGACCAGCGCGGGAACCGTGGCGGTGTCCGTGATGAGTTCGCCTCCCGATCGTCCCAGGCCGGGGAGGTCGACCGCGAGAGGCCGCAAGCCCGCCGCCGCGAGGCCGTCCAGCACCGGAAGCCATCCGCGGCTCCAGTACGTTCCGTGGAGCAGCAGCGCGGTGGGCCCGTCCTGCTCCACGGTCAGGTAGCCGGCCGCTTCGCCGTCGACCTGTACCGCGGTCCGCCGTACGCGCGGTGGCATGGTTGCGCTAATGACTCCAGCGTGACCCTGCAGGACCCGCCGGACGGGAGTCCGGAAAGACATCATCGGGTACATTCCTGCCACAGCGGCGCGGCCGCCCGGAAAGATCACCGATTGAAGCCGTGACCGCCGGGTATGTCGCGGATATCCACCGAAACCGAACAGTCGGAGGTAGATATCGTGGCCGAGAAGCAGGCTGGTCCTCGGGAAGGGCTGGAAGGCGTCGTCGAAGGCGTGAAGGGCAAGGCCAAGGAAGTAGGCGGCACCGTCCTCGACAACAAGGATCTGCGCGATGAGGGCATCGCCCAGCAGGACAAGGCCGAAGCGCAGCGTGAGGTCGCGGAGAAGGAAGCCGAAGCCGAGAAGGCGCGCTCCGAAGCCGACGTGCAGGAAGCACGGCAGCGGTCGCATCAGGGGCGGTAGCACCGACCTCGACGGCGGTGGCCGAGCGCCGTCCACACGGCGCCCCAGCCACCGAACACCTGGCGGCGGCCGTCCGGAGAAGTCCGGGCGGCCGCCGTTGTCCTGTCGTCGCAGCGATTCCGATCAGGCATCCGGATCGATGCGGGACGGTCGCCGGGCCCGGGAACGCCGCCCGCGCGGCGAATCGCAGCAGTACCCGCAGCGCGGTGGCCGGACACGACGAAGAGAATCCACCGACCGCGCTTGTGCCGGTGGCGGCCGATCCGACCGACGAGGAAGGCGCCCGGATCGTCGACGCGATTCCTCCCGGCCGAGCGGCTACGGATGCGGGTGGGCCGAGAACAACTGCCACATCCGGTTCAGCACTTCGGTGCCTCGCGTACCCGTCGGCCAGGCGTGGCTGCCGCCGTTGTAGACCCGCCACAGGACCTGGGTACCGGACGCGCAGTCCCAGCGCTTCGAATCCTTGATATCGGTCCCGCCGTCGGGTTGCTCGTTCTGGCAGGGACGATTTTCCCAACTCCAGTACACGACATGGCTGTAGGCGATGGGCTCGACCACGGTGGTGTCGTTCGCCGACGCGAACACGCCCCAGGAGACCGCCCGCGCCGGGTCGCAGCCCGTGGGCGGGGGCGCGGGCGCGTAGACCGCGCCCGACGCGAAAAGACCCGGATCGGTGCAGGCGACGCGGGACGCCATCTGCCCACCATTGGAATGGCCCGACAGATGGATACGTTTCGGGTCCACACAGTATTTCGCGCGCACATCGGCCACCACCTTCTGGATATGGGTGATGTCGTAGGCGCCCGCACCCGCGTCCCAGCCCCAGCCCGGGCTCTCCGGTTTGCTGCCGCGCGGATAGACCACGATGGACTTCCGCTGGTCGGCGACCGTATTCCAGCCCGACGTGGAGGCGACGTTCTCCGGAGTGCTGTAGCCACCGTGGACGACGACCACGAGCGGTGCCCCAGCGGCGGAGATTCCGGTGGGGACGTGCACCAGGTAGTAACGGTCGTCGAAGCCGACCTTCAGGTTGCCGCCGGTCGGCGTGGTGGAACACGCGACGGCCGCGCCGCCCGGGTCCTGGGGGAACTCTTCGTCGGCAGCGGCGGAACCTGTTGCGGATACCACCAGCGACAGGGCCGCACAGGACACGGCGACGAGCGCGCCCAGGCGTTTCAACAGGGAGGACGCCACGGAAACTCCTTGTGTGCAAACGTACTTCCTGATCGCACACTACTCAGCAGGCCATGGGTTCGCGCTGGAATCGGCCGGCTCGGGCCGAGTTGTCGTACACAGGACACCGCGCTACCCCCGGGCAGGCGAGCACGACACGAGCCCGGTTCGGCCACGGCCACCGCGAGCGGCAACAGGTCCGCCGATACCCGGCGACTCCGCCGCGGCTCAACGACGGACGCGCCGCCAGCTCCAGGCCCGGCCTCCGGCCCCGGCACGCGCACCCGTACCGACTCCCGCCAGATGTAAGGCGATCAGCAACAGTCCGACCGTCACCAGCGTGCCGCCGGTGATTGAATCACCGAGACCGGCATCGGTCAGATCGAAAAGGAGCGCGAGACCGAACGCGACGGCGGCGGCAATGGCGAGCATGAGAACCTCCTGATGTTCCACCGGACCGGCGACACCCGAACTGGTGCGCCGAGTTCCTATGTCGCACATACCCGCAAAACGCCCCGGCACACGGTGGCCGCCGGAATCGCCGGGGGTCGCCTGCTACGCGGTGTGATCGCCCACGCCGAACCGGGCGGCCAGGTCGTCGCGCTGCCGTCGGATGAATTCCGCGTCCACCACCGCTCCGTGCCCGGGCACGTACACCGCGTCCGCGCCACCCAGTTCGAGCAACCGGTCGAGCGCGGCGGGCCACCGCGTCCCGACGGCATCGGGCCCGGCCTGCGGCTCGCCCGATTCCTCGACGAGATCACCGCAGAACACGACGGCGGGGTCGCCGGGAACCACGACCGCGAGATCGTGCCCGGTATGTCCGGGCCCGAGACGGACCAGCAGAATTTCCCGACCGGCGCCGCGCGCCCGCACAGTCACATCCCGGACGTACTCGCCGGGCCGGACGAGTGCGTCGGCGGCCGCCCGGGCGGCGGTCGCGTCGAGCCCGTTGGCCACCGCGTCGGCATACAACTCCGCTCGTCCTTCCCGGTACAGCGCCTGCGCGCCGTCCGCGGCGAAGATCGGCACGGACTCGAACGCCGCCGCACCGAAGACATGGTCGAAGTGGCAATGGGTCAGCGCGATACCGGTGATACCTCCGCCCGCCAGCCGCTGGGCCCGGTCCCGCACTCGGGCGCCCTCTTCGAGACTCGACCCGGTATCGACCACGAATGCGAAGTCATCCCCCACGATCAACCCGGCCGTGCAGTCCCACACCGGCAACCGGCATCGGCCCACTCCCTCGGCGAGCCGCTCCCACCCCAGCTCTTCCCACGTCACCGTCATACCGAAACGCTAGCGGTCGGCACCGCCGTGGGGATCGCGACGAGCGGCCCCAAGCCCCGAGCCCCGAGCCCCGAGCCCCGAGCCCCGAGCCCCGAGCGTGACCGAGCACCCGGCAAAAAATCCAATCAGTTTCTATAACATTCCAGATGGACTGTTAATGTGGGAGGAATGAGCGAAGCAGTGGAAACCGGAGCCGGCCGGGCGGGCCGCCGGGAGTGGGCGGCACTGGGCGCGCTGGTCAGCGTGGTGCTACTGCTCGCCATTGACGGGACCGTGCTCTATCTCGCGGTACCGGCGCTGACCGCCGATATCCGGCCGAGTGCCACACAACTCCTGTGGATCGGCGATATCTACGGGTTCGTGCTGGCCGGGCTGCTCATCACCATGGGCAATCTCGCCGACCGGATCGGACGCAAACGTCTCCTGCTGATCGGTGCCGGCGCGTTCGGCGCCGCCTCCGTCCTCGCCGCACTGGCGCCGAACGCCGAAACCCTCATCGCCGCGCGAGCACTGCTCGGGGTGGCCGGGGCGACGCTGATGCCGTCGACCCTGTCCATTGTGCGTGCCGTGTTCACCGATCCGCGGCAGCGGACGACGGCGATCGCCGTCTGGTCGGCCGGCGCCACCGCCGGCGCGGCGGCCGGGCCGCTGGTCGGCGGTCTGCTGCTCGAACATTTCTGGTGGGGTTCGGTATTCCTCATCAATGTGCCGGTCATGGCCGTCGTCCTGGTGGCGGGCGCGCTCCTGTTGCCGGAATCCCGCGGTACCGCCGCACATACGGTGGACTGGTGGTCCTCGGTGCTGTCCATCGTCGCCATCGTGCCGCTGGTCTACGCGGTGAAGCACTGGGCCGGAACCGGGCCGGACGCGACGGTCGCGGTGGCGGCGCTGATCGGCGCGGCCGGCGGCCTGCTCTTCCTGCGCAGACAGTCGCGACTGGCTCTTCCGCTGGTGGATATCACTCTGTTCCGGATGCCGGCGTTCACCGGTGCGGTGCTCTCCACCGCACTGTCGATCTTCGCGTTCCTCGGACTGCTGTTCTTCTTCTCCCAGTACCTGCAACTCGTCCGCGGGTACGGCCCGCTGCAGGCCGGGCTGGCCGAACTGCCGACGACACTGGCCTCCCTGGCCGTCATCGCCGTGGTCGGCGTACTGGTGGCCCGGTTCGGGGCCGGGCGGACGATCGGCGGCGCGCTGCTGGTGGCCGCTGTCGGTCTCGCCGGGATCGGCTGGGCCGCCACCTCGTCCGGTTTCTGGGGGCTGGGTATCGCGTTGGCGGTTCTGGGTCTCGGTGTCGGGGTGGCCATGACGCTGTCCACGGACGCGGTGGTCACCGCCGTGCCGAAGGAACGGGCGGGCGCCGCCTCGTCGATTGCCGAGACCGCTTACGAAATGGGCGGCGCACTGGGTATCGCGGTACTGGGTTCGATCCAGCTGGCGCGGTACCGCGCGAATCTGGAATTCGGGCCCGGTGCCGACCCGGACGCGGCCGCCGCCGCCCGGGATTCGCTCGCGGGCGCGGCCGGTGTCGCGGGCGATTCGGATATCTTCACCCGTGCGGCACACGCCTTCACCACCGCGCTGCAGTCCACGTCGTATCTCGCGGCCGCCCTGCTCGTGGTCGCGGGCGTGCTGGCCTGGCGCGTCATCCCATCGCGGCGGTCGGCCGCGGACAAGGAGCAGGGGCAACATGAGCCGGTCTGACCAGGGCCTCACCCGAGATAAGGAACGCACCCGGCTGGCCGTACTCGAGGCCGCCGAACGAATGTTCGCCGCACGCGGCGGCCGGGTGAGCCTGAGTGATATCGCGGCGGCCGCCGGCGTGACGAAAGGCGGTCTCATGCATCACTTCCCGAACCGGGACGCGCTGCTGGCCGGGGTCACCGAACATTTGATCGCGAAAGTCTGGGCCGAGGTACACGAGCGCATCGACCTGTCCGAGAACCGGCCCGGGAAGTTCACCCGCGGCTACGTCCGCGCCCTGACCAGCGGTAGCGAATCGGTCGCGCGGGTGTTCAGTCCGACCGGCCTGATCGTGACCCTGGGTACGGTCCCTGGCCTCGAGGAACTCTTCGCCGCCGACGCGCGGCGGCTGGACGAGGCGTTCGCCGCCGACGGGCTCGCATCGGGGGCGATGTCGGTGATCCGCTACGCGGCCGAGGGGCTGGCCACCGCGGTCAACAGCCCCTATCTCAGCGCCGACCAGCTCGAACAGGCACGCGCCGAACTGCTCGCCATGACCGAGACCGCGGTCCCGGACAACGGGTGAGCCAGTGAATTCTCGCACCGATCACGGCGCACTCGCCCCAGTGCGTTCCGGGCAGGCAGGTGGCCGCCTGCGCAGCGGATGCTTCGCCGCGGCACTCGGCGGTCCGAGCGCGGAATCGCGGGTCGTAACGTAGCGGGTATGACTGATCTGCGGGCCGCTGAGCGCAGCGGCGGGCCGGCACTGCGCGGACGGACGGTCGGCCTCGCCGCGGCGGCCGGGCTCGCCGCGGCGATGGGTGTGGGGCGATTCGTGTTCACCCCGTTGCTGCCCATCATGACCGCTTCGGCCGGGATCAGCGCCGGCGACGGCGCGGTGATCGCGACCGGCAACTATGCCGGCTACCTGCTCGGCGCGGTGCTGCTGACGCGGCGACCGCAACTGAGCCTGCGCTCGACGTTCCTGGCGTGGTCGGTGGTGCTGGTCGCCAGCGAAGCGGGGATGGCGGCGACCGCGCAGGTGGCGGTGGCGACCGGGCTGCGATTCGTGGCAGGGGCGGCCAGCGCGGCGGTATTCATCGCCTGCGCGGCCACGGTGGCACACCACCGCCATGAGGGCGCCTCGCCGGGCGTGGCGTTCGCGGGCGTCGGTCTCGGGATCGCGCTCTCCGGTGTCTACACCCTGCTCGCCGCCCCTCATCTGTCCTGGCAGGAGCTGTGGCTCGGCTCCGCAGTGCTCACCGCGCTGCTGCTCGCCCCGGCGTGGCTACTGGATATCCGGTCCGAATCCGGGCCGGCCGACAGCGCGGGCGCTACCGCGCTCGACGCGGGACGTACCGGGACCGGGCAGGCTCGGCGGGCATGGCGACTGCTTCTGGCGTCGTATTTCGCCGAAGGGGTCGGCTACATCATCATCGGCACCTTTCTGGTGGCCGCGGTGGCCGGGACCGGGAGTTCGTCGGCGGGCGCGCTGGTGTGGACGCTCGTCGGGCTCGCCGCGGCGCCCGCCACCCTGGCCTGGCATCGCCTCGCGCGCCGGATCGGCACCGGGCCCGCGCTGGTCACGGCTCTCGCGGTACAGGCAGCGGGCGCCGCGGTCGCGGCGGCCTCGGGCAACGTGGCCGCCGCGGCGGTCGCCGCGGTCGCGTTCGGGGCCACATTCATGGGCGTGGTGGTACTGACCCTCGACTACGCCCGCCGGCTGCGCGTCCCACGCGCCGCGGCATCACTGACCGCGGTCTACGCGATCGGGCAGGTACTCGGTCCGCTGCTCGTGGTGCCGGTCGTCGGCCGCTCCTTCGCCACCGCGTTCACCGTCGCGGCGGTGGTCATCGCGATGTCGGCGGTTCTGGCGTTCGCCGCCGCCCGGACCGACCGGGGCGTGAGATCCGCCGACAGAAAGGCCGGCCGGTCGGCAACACTGCCGGCGTGAGTGCCGTCCCGCGTTCAGACCCCGCGGCCGGTGCGCTGCTGGAGTTCGTCGATCAGCTGTGACGCCTGCGCCTTGGTCAGCCCCTCCGGCACCTGCTGCCCGGCTTCCTGGGCCAGGGTGTGCAGATAGGACTCCTGCGGGCCGGTCATCGGCTCGTCACCGGTGGTCCACTGGTCCCGGTCCTTCTCCGGCTGCTGCTGCACCATCACCGCTCCTCTCCACGGCAGAACGAGTGTTCGAAGGCCGCGTACCCGGATCACGCGGCTTCAACCAATCGGGCCGGCGGTACCTCCGCGATGCGGCGGCGTCCGCGGGCGCCGCGGCTGCGGCGATGCGCACGCCCGTCCGAGCCGTTGTGGTCCGGGGCGTATGAGTGGCCACCCCGGCACCCCGCGTTCGTGGCCGGAGCACCGGCACTGGGAACATCACCGGTCGCCTTCGGCGGCTGCTCCGGTAGTGTCCGCGCTTCCTGCCGTTGCCCGAACCATCGAGTGTGAGGTTGCTCTTCCAGATGACGAATATCGACGACGACCGGGTGCGGCGCGAGTTCGCCTTGCAGGTGTTCGGGCATATGCGCGCGGCAGGTATCACCGACGTCTCCTACGACGCCGACGAGTTCGCCGTCCGATACGACGGCGGCGACGCCGTCCTGCATCTCGCGAACCTCTTCACGGAGACGCGCGAGCGGTCGCCGGAAGAGACGCGGGAGTGGCTGGCACGGATCGTGCCCGCGCTGGTGACGCCCGCGGCGCCACCCGAGAGCTGGGAGGAGGTACGCCCGCTGCTGCGGCCGGTGCTGCGGCCGTCCACCTACGCGCTGGAGGACGAGGGTTCGCGGATACGGCGCCCGCTCTTCCCGTTCGTGGACGAGTTGCTGGCCATCGATTACCCGGATGTCATCGGCTTCCCCGACGAGACGAAGCTCGTGGGATGGGGCGTGACGGCGGAAGAAGCGTTCACGGTGGCCCGGGAGAATCTGGCCGCGATGGTGCCGGTGGCGGAACTACCCGGCGACGGCATCGTGCAGATAGCGGTCGACGAGGCCGACTACCTGTCCTCGTGGATTCTGGTGCCGGATTGGCTGCTCGCCTCGACGACGAATTTCGCGCATCCGCCGGTCGCGTTCATTCCGGATCAGCAGAGCCTGCTCATCGTTCCCGGCGAACCGGAACTGTTGTCCGAGGCCTTCGAAGCAGCCGAACAGGAGTACCGGGAGGCGGCACGACCGCTCTCGCCCCAGGGTTACACCCTCGACGAATCCGGCCTGGTGATCCCCCTGGACTGGGTGAGCACCGCGAACGATTCCGAAGTCGCCCGAGCCCGCGCGGTACTGGCCGGTGCGGAGTACCACGCCCAGCAGCAATGGCTCGAGGAGCGCTACCAGGACGAGCTCGAGGCCATCTACGTGAGCAGCCTGATGGTGGCCGAACGCGAAGATGGTATCCACACCGTCACGGTTTGGGGCGAGGGTGTCGACGCCGCCCTGCCGGTGGCCGATTTCCTCGCGTTCGCCACCGACGACGAACGGACCATCATGGTGCCGTTCGACGCCGCCGTCGATCTCACCGGTATCGCCCCGATGCCCGGGATCCACCCGCCGCGCTACCGCACCGGCGGATGGCCCGATCCCGTGGTATTCGAACGTCTCACGGCGGCCGCGGTCGCGTTCTGACAGCGGGGAAACGACGGCGGCCTCGGCTCACTCGGCCCGGAGTTCGGAACGGATCACGTTTTTCAGTACCTTACCGACTTTCGAGCGCGGTAGATCCGGCCAGATCTCCACCTGCTTCGGGGCTTTGACGCTGCCGATGCGCTGCTTGACGAACGAGATCAATTCGTCGGTGGTCACCGTATGTCCCGGACGCAGGCGCACCACCGCGGTGACCCGTTCACCCCACTTCTCGTCGGGCAGGCCCACCACCGCGCTCTCGGCCACCGCGGCGTGCGCGAGAACGGCCTGCTCGACTTCGGCGGAGTAGACATTGAATCCACCCGTGATGATCATGTCCTTGGCGCGGTCGACGATATAGAGGAAATTGTCCTCGTCCAGATAACCGATATCACCGGTATGGTGCCAGCCGTATGCGCTGACTTCCGCTGTCGCGGCGGGGTTCTCGTGGTAACCGTCCATTACCAGCGGGCCCCGCACCACGATTTCGCCGCGCTCGCCGGGCGGCAGGAGCGTGCCCCGCTCGTCCATGACGGCGACCGTCGTCAGTGGCGTAGGCCGACCGGCCGAGGCGAGGCGCTCGGTGGCGACCGAGCCGTCGGGCCGGAAATGATCGGCCGGCGCGAGGGTGGCGATCATATTCGGTGCTTCGGTCTGGCCGAACAACTGTCCCAGGACCGGGCCGATCCGCTCCAGTGCCTCCGCGAGCCGGGTCGGCGATATCGGTGCCGCGCCGTACCACAGGCAGCGCAGCGACGACAGGTCGGTGTGATCGAGGTCGGGGTGATCGAGCAGACCGTAGATCACGGTCGGGGGAAGGAACGCGTGCGTGATCCGGTGTCGCGCGACGAGAGCGAGGAACTGCCCGATATCGGGCGCCGGCATGATGACGATCTCACCGCCGAGACCGAGGATCGGGAAGGTGAGCACGCCCGCCGAATGGGTGAGCGGCGCGAGGGCGAGGTAGCGCGGGTGGTCGCCGAACGGATAGCTCATCAGTGCCAGCGCGGTGGAGGTCATCATATTGAGCTCGGTCAGCCGCACCCCCTTCGGCCGGCCGGTGGTCCCGCCGGTTCCGGCGAGCATGCACAGCCCGTCCGCCGGGCGCCGGTGGACGTCCGGTTCGGCGCGGTGCGTGGCCAGCCACGTCTCGAACGCGACCGCGCCCTCGGTTTCACCGTCCAGGCAGACCAGCCACTCCAGCCGAGGTAGGTGGTGGCGGATACGGGCCACCAGGCCGGCGAAGCTCTGCTGGAAGAAGAGCAGCCGGCAGCCGAACAGTTCGAAGAGCTGACGGTTCTCCTCGGCCTCGTTACGCGGGTTGACCGGGCACCACACCGCGCCGGCGCGCGAGATACCGAAGACACAGGTCAGTGCGAGCGGGTCGTTGGCCGACAGGACGGCGACCCGGTCCCCGGCCGCGATCCCGGTGTGTTGCAGGGCGCCGGCGACAGCCACCGAATCGTCGTACACCTCGCCGTAGGTGCGTGTTGTTCCACCGGAGGTGAGGCAGGGGGCCTCGCGGCCGAGCGAGACCCCCTTGTCGAGATAGTCCGCGAGTCGCATCGACGGCCTCAGCGGTGCACCGTGACGATGGGATCGAGGACCAGCCCGAACGCGCGCAGCGTGCCGAGCAGTTCCCGATGCCCGAATGCCTGGCAGCTCGAGGCGAACCCGGTTACCCGCGGGGCCTGCTGTAGCAGTGCGGCCGCGGCATGGGCGTTGAGCAGCGCGGTCTGCTTGTAGTTGCAGTTGCCGTGGATCAGGCAGTGCGCCCGGCCCAACGGCCCGGAGGCGTACACCGAGTCGAGCGAGGTGTTGATCCGCGGATTCTCCCGCGGCGGCATCTCGCTACGGATGGCGGCGGACTGTTCGTCGATGATGCGGTACTTCTCCGCCTCCGACTTACCGTCCATCTGCGCCAGGGCCGCCGCCACCAGTTGTGGTACACCGAGCATCAGCGGGCGGTTCATGACGCCGCCGAGCGCACGCACATTCGTGACCCGTGGATCGTTTTTGAACCACACCGGATGCGAGGTACCGCCCCACGGCAGTGCCAGACCCAGTTCGTGCTGTCCGGGCACCACCACCTGGTAGAGCCCTTCGTCCACCGGCCACTCCACGTACTCGTTCTGCTCGAGGTAGTACGCCTCGGCGAAAGCGGCATTGGTGAGGATCGTATTGGTGGAGGCGACGGTCGGATGTCCCTTCCAGAACACCTCGATATCGAGGGTGTCCAGGCCGGGATTCTCCAGACAGATATTGGCCGCGATCTCACCGAGGGTGTACATCTGCGCCAGACCGGGGGTGAGCAGTAGTCCGCGGGAGGCGAATTCGGCGCTGTAGCGTTCCTGCGCGTCGATCATCCAGTTCTGCTCACCGTTGGTATCGGTGTAGTGCGCGCCGATCTCCAGGCACGCCTCGACCACCGGATGCCCGTACCGGGCGAACGGACCGACCGTGTTGAGCACGACCCGCGCGCCCCGGAACGCGTCGGCCAGGGCGGCACTCGTGTGCTCGACCTCGGCGATCTCGTGATCCACGGTGTCGATACCGGGCACCGCGTCGACCGCGGCTTTCAGCCGCGCGTGGTCGCGGCCCGCGGCCAGGAAGGGAATACCGTACTCGCGCAGGTATTCACAGATCAGCCGGCCGGTGTAGCCGGACGCGCCGTAGACGACGACCTGTTTGTCGGTAGGCATGGTGGTGTTCTCTCCTCGTCATCGGATGAAAGGTGGGCGGAACCGGGCTGCCGCTACATGCCCATCCCCCCGTCGACCGGCAGCCCGGCACCGGTGATGAACTTCGCTGCGTCGGAGGCGAGGAATACGACCGCGTCGGCCATATCGTCGACCTGGCCCAGCCTGCCCAGGGGCGTGAGCTCGGCGACCGCCTGCGCCGCGGCCTCCGGGGAGGGGAACAAGCCCAGTTCGGCGCAGTCGACCGCGAGTTTGTTCCCCATCGCGGTGGGGGTCAGGGCGGGATAGATCGAGTTGACGCGCACGCCGTAGCCGAGCTTTCCCGATTCCGCGGCGGCCACCCTGGTCAGCCGGTCGATACCCGATTTGGTGGCCGAATAGACGCTGATCCCGGGAAACGCGATCGTCGCGGCGACCGACGCGATGTTCACCACGGCCCCGCCCCGCCCGGCGGCCCCGCCCGGCCGCATGGCCCGGAACGCGTGTTTGATACCGAGCGCGGTGCCGAGCAGATTGACATCGAGCATGGTGCGGGCCTGTTCGGGATCGAGATCGGCCAGCAGGCTGGTGACCTCTACGCCCGCGTTGTTGACCACGATGTCCAGCCCGCCCAGCGCGCCGACGGTGGTGGTGACCGCGCGTTCCCACGCAGCGTCGTCGGTGACATCCAGCGAGACGAATTCGGCTCGGCTCCCCTGCGCCCGGAGTTTCTCGACCATCGTGGCGCCGCCATCGGCGTCGATATCGGCGATCGCCACCGCCGCGCCGGCTTCGGTGAGCGCTTGGGCCATCCCCGCCCCCAGACCGCGCGCACCCCCAGTGACCAGCGCAGCCCGTCCGCCCAGGTCGTAACTCGTCATATCCGTCCCTCTCTCGAAAGCAGCCGACACTGTGATCTGACCCACAAAAATCGCGTGGTGTGTCGGGAGACACAGTAGGGCGGAATCTTGACAGTCGTCAAGAAAAATCTTGACAGTCGTCAAAAGATCGGAAGTCGTCGTACGCTTACACTCGAGGAGAAGCCGGGCAGGTGAATCCGAACCGAGAAGAATGCAAACGAGTGACACAGGCCGCTGACCCCAGATCCCGCATCGACGAGCGGGCGCGCGACAAATTCGCGGCGAAGCGCACCGAGCTGGCGCTGGCCACCCTGCACACGCTCGCCGAGCGCGGCTACGCGCGTACGAGCCTGCGGGAGATCGCGCAGAACTCCGAATACTCCCACGGTGTCCTGCACTACTACTTCCGCGACAAGATCGACCTGCTCGTACATGCCGTGCGGCAGTACGAGGCGGTCTGCGTGACCCGCTACGACGACGTCATCGCCGCCGCGCACGACGCCGACGAGCTTCGCACCGAGTTCATCGCCACCTTCTCGGCCACGCTCGTGGCCGACGCCGCCATCCACCGGCTCTGGTACGACCTGCGCAACCAAAGCCTGTTCGACGACTCGTTCCGCGACGACGTACTCGAGATCGAGACCCGCCGCGAGGATATGATCTGGCGGGTCGTCTCCCGCTACTGCGAACACCGGGGCAGCGCCCCCGCAGTCACTCCCGCCGTCGCGTACACGACCATCGACGGGATCTTCCAGCGCGCGCTGCTGCACTGGCTGGCCGGGCGTACCGACTGCGCCGAAACCGTACGCCACCAGCTGGATTCGGTATTCGCACTGCTCGACGCACCCCAGTAGCGAAGAGAGACAGCGCCGAGCGTGCTGCTACATCAGCGCGAGCATGTCCTCGATCCGGTCGAGCGCACCGGCGACGTCCTCGAAATGCACCGTCGACGTACTCGCTCAGCCCCATCAGGCGATCCCGGCATTCCGGCGGCGGGCCCGCTCGCCGCGACCACCGTGGGCACGGCGGGGACGGCGGCCCGGAAGGCGACCAGGTCCTGTTCGACATCGCGCAGGGTGGCGGGCTCGAGCCCGAAGGTACGAACAGCGGAGTCGCCGCACCCCATACTGAGCCCGTGGCGCAGCGTGGTGCAGTTGTGCACCACACGCCGCCGCGCGGATCCCTCGGGACACCCGCGCGGCGGTGTTCCGTCAGGCCTCCAGTGCGGCGCTGCGCGTACGGGTGCCGCCCAGGCGCCGCGTCATGGCGTCCGCTTCCCGCACAACCGCTTCGACGGCACGCTCCTGGAGCGCCTCGGCCCGGCCCGCCGGCGCCGAGACACCGAGCGCGCCCATCACCCGACCCGAGGCATCGAAGACCGCAGGCGTGACCGCGCGGCCACGAAATGCCGGGCACACCGTGTCGCTCGAGGAGGGGCAACACGGTGTGCCCGGCCCTCGGCCGATGGGGCGCCAAGAGCTTCGGTCACGGCTGGTCGATATCCGAACCGATCCGGAGGATCATGCCCAGAGCACCTGCGCCGGTTCGCGGTCCGGGTAGGCGGGCATCCATCTGGTATAGACCTCACCGGACGGCAACTGCTCCTCGCCGACGGTCCGACCGTAGAGCCGCGGGTTATCACCCGCTCGGGCACTTACACTCGCCATCATGAGTAGCTGGGTACTTCCCACCTTCCTGGGGTTGGGCCTCGCGGCCGCGTGCGGGTTCCGGGCTTTCCTGCCGTTGCTGGTGCTCAGCGCCGCCACGCATTTCGGTGTACTCGGCCTGGATCTCAACGAGTCCTTCGCCTGGATCGGCTCGACCGGGGCGCTGCTCGTGCTGTCGGTCGCGGCCGCTGCCGAGATCCTGGGCGACCTCATCCCGTTCGTCGACAACGCCTTGTCGCTCATCGGCAATGTCAGTGGCCCGATTGCGGGAGCGATAGCCGCCGGGTCGGTATTCGAGGCGGCGGACCCGGCCACCGCGGCCATCGCAGGAATCATTGTCGGCGCCCCGACCGCACTCACCTTCAGCACGACCCAGACCGGCGTCCGCGCAGCCAGTACCGCCACCACGGGCGGCATCGCGAATCCGGTGGTGTCGGTCGTCGAGGATGTGCTGGCGTTCGTCCTGGTCGCCCTGGCGATAGTGCTGCCGCTGCTGGTGCCGATCGTGCTGGGCGTATTGCTGTTCATCGCATGGCGCGCGGTGCGCAGATTCCGCCGCCGGAAGTCCACGGCCGCGCGGCCGAACACGCTGCCCACAGCGCGATCGGGCTAGATCCGGGCGCCGCAACCGGGCTCCGCCGGGCCCGGGAACCCGTCCGCCAAAGCTCGGGAGCCGCAGCCGCGGCAGGCCGAGCTCGGGTTTTTCGGGCACTACGGAAAAGCAGTCGGGACAGCGGAGTCCGGTCGGTAACCTCCCCGAGTCCGTGACGTCGCGCGAGGAGGTGAGACCCATCAACGCTGTATCGATTGGGTGCTCCCCATATTCTTCACGGCCGGGCGATTGACATAGGTGTCGCCGGGAGCGCCGCGAACCAGGCATTCCCGAAAGGTAAAACCCATGCGTTCTGCGCACTTCAGCGCCGAGGCCTCGTCGAACGGTGTCCGCGAACGGGGCTTCACCGTGGGCGAGATCCCCGGCGTACTCTTCTCGCCCGCGTCCGGCTCCGTTCCCGCACCGCTGATACTGATGGCGCACGGCGGCGGTCGGCACAAGCGAGCGCCGGGCATCGCGGGCCGCGCGCACCGCTTCGTGACCGGTGGCGGTTTCCACGTCGCCGCCATCGACGCGCCCGGCCACGGCGGCCGAACCGCGGATCACCGCCGCGGTCTTCGGATGCCTCGGCCAGGAATCCCTCACCGAGACGGCGGCCCGGATCACCGTCCCGGTCGAATTCCTCCTCCAGTGGGACGACGAGCTGGTCGAGCGCGGATCCGGACTCGCGTTGTTCGATGCATTCGGCTCGCAGGAAAAGTCTCTGCACGCCAACGCGGGTGGGCACGCGGGGGTGCCCCGATTCGAGGTCGAGAGCGCGCTCGAATTCTTCCTCCGTCACCTCGGACGGGACCGAACCCCACGAACCCGACGAGGCCGGGACCGGCGAACCGGGGTCAGGAGTCGGAATCCGGCAGGTCCTCGGTGGGTATGTACCGGTTCAGTTGCTCGGGATCGAGGTCGGTATCGAGGCCGGGTTCGGCCTCGGTGACCACGCCGTCGGCGAGCATATGCAGGACCCACTGCGCCTTACCGTTGTTCTTGGCGCGGTACAGGCCCGTATCGGCGGCGTCGATCAGGGTTTCGGCCTGGCCGCTCTGCACGGTGGTCAGCACGGCGCCGATACTGGCCGAAACCTGGACCCGGTGACTGTTGGTGGTCACCGGGTCGGTCAGGGCGCCCAGCAGGCTGTCCGCCACCCGGCCCATCTTCCAGGCATCGACCGGCGGTGGCACCAACGCGACGAATTCGTCGCCGCCGATCCGGGCCACCAGGCAGTCCATATCCTGCACACTCGTGTGCAGACGGTCGGCGACAGCGGCGAGCACCCGGTCGCCGGTACCGTGGCCGTATCGGTCGTTGATGTGCTTGAAGCGGTCCAGGTCCACGAAGCACAAACCGATCTGTTCGTGACCCCCTGCCTCGTTCATCACGGTGTCGAGCCGCTCCAGCAGCTGACGCCGATTGGGTAGGCCGGTGAGCGGGTCGTGCCGGGCCTGCCGGTGTAGTTCCTGGCGCATGCGGTGCTGTTCGGTGACATCCTCGCCTACCGCCAGCAGATAGTTCGGGTGGCCCGCCACACCCTCGACGAAGGTGATGGAGAAGGAGGCCCACCCGTAGCTGCCGTCGACGCGGCCGATCTGCTGTTCCAATTTCACCGTGCCTCCGCGCTTGGGCACCAACTTTTCATAGACGAGTCTGCGAATGCGCTCCCGATCCTCGGGGTGGGCGAATTCGTAGACCGAGATACCGCGCAGTTCGTCGACCGGGACGCCGATCATATCGGCGAGCTTCTGGTTGGCGTCGAGCAGAACGCCGTTGGTGTCGCCGACGGCGATGGCCACGGCGGCGTTCTCGAACACCACCCGGTAACGCGCGTCCGACTGCCGGGTCGGCTCGGTCTGTTCGGCGTGGTGGGCGGTGAACCGCTGCTGCCGGTGCATTCCGTACCCCTCGCCCAGTTTGGTGAGGAGTACGGACATACGCGTCACGGTGGCCGGGTCGGCATCCGGCCCGACCAGGCGCCACAGGATCGGCGCCGAGGCGGCGGGCACATCGTCGACGTCCACCTGCACGGTGGCCAGGGCCGCGCCGACCCTGGCCCCCGCGGTGGGGTCGAACCGCGCCGAGATCAGGGCTTCCGCCAGATCGTCGACCAGCCAGTGCAGGAACTGGTCGGCATCCGGGTCGGACGGGGCGGAGTCGCCGGACGCCCGCAGTGCCCGAGACCACGAGCGAACCAGTTCAGCGTGCCCCGACCCGTCCATCACACCCCTTTGTCATCCACTGCCCGACATCACCGCAGCCACCACATCACCCCTGCCGGGCATCATCACCCCGACTGAGGTCATCCTTCCCTATCAGGCCGCATCGTTGCCACTCGGCCGGGCGTTGTTTTCGGCAAATATGCCGACACCCTTGTACCGGGTCGTCATGATCTGCCACACCCAGGTCGCCTGGACGCAGCCCTCCAGGTCGGCGAGATGGGTCCGGACCGGCCCTGCCAGGCCGTTGTCGGCGACACCGGGTTCGGCGCAGCGCGCCGTCAGCGTGGCGTGCAACCCGCGGAACTCGGTGAGCCGGTCGCGGACCACCCCGGCGGCGGCGTGCACGGCATCGGCCAGCGTTGCCTGCGGGTCGTTCAGGAAGCACACCGGTATCAGATTGAAATCGGAGCGGTCGACTATGCACTCTTTCTCGAAGGAGAACATATCGTTCATCAAGGCACCGATCTCGGCCGTCACCACCCGTAATCGGCGTATATCCTCGGAGAGCCCCGCGGCGGCCAATCGCTGCTGGTCGAGATAGCTGTCCCGCCCGAATTCACAGAGGGCGATGGCCGGGAACATACCCGACACCTGGGCACGGAGATCGATGTATTCGTCCGTAGTCAGCAGGTCACGGCGGGACCGGGCGTTCTGATCCCGGATCGCGGTGCGCAGATGCTCGACCGTCGACTCCAGGAACAGCTCGAGCCACTGCTCGTCCGCGTCCTGGGCGTGCAGCCGGGAGAGGAAATCGACCGTCGCCGTTTCGATCGGCGAGGCGTCCTCCGGCGCGGTCTGCGATTCGAGCAGGCGGCACAGCCGGTCGAGTTCGGTTCGCGCTCGGTGCTGTTCATTCCGGGACAGGTGCCCGAACTTCTCCCGGCCGACAGTATCGTTGAGCCAGAACAGGATCGCGTTGAACAGGCCGATGGTGGTCAGCCGGTCCGCGCTGATCGGGTTCGGATGGAGATACGGCGTCATACTGTTGTAATGCGCGCCACCGGGCTCCAGCCAGATGCCCTGGGCGCGGCAGTATTTCTCCACGTCCGCGCAGGAACGCGTACCGAATCGACTCGGCCTGAACTCCCTGCTGTACTCTGCGATATCGCAGTCGGGCGTGCTGAACAGTTCCTGTAGCGACCAGGGCCTGTCCGCGTGCACCCGGGTGTCCCGTTGTGCGCGCATATCCGCGATTCTCCGCTCGAGGGCCGATGTGTACCGAGAAGCCATGACGCTCTCCTCCCGCATGATCCAAACCCTTCCAGCTTGGTACACAGCGGCGGCCGTGTCACCTCATCGGTCTTCCCGCACACAGGATTCGGTACCGCGCGGTCCCCGTGACGTGGGAGGACCCCGCCCATTCGGTCAGCCGCGATAGACCTCGACGTAGGCATTGGTCGCCACCGCGACGACACCGGGACCCATTCCCGTACAACCGGTGGTGACGCGCCGGCCCACCGGCGTGAACGGATAGCTGATCGCCGCGTAGGGACCGACGGTGTACAGCGGGAACGGCCCACTGGCGTAGAGGCCGACGCAATCGACGTGCAGGACGTAGTTGCTGCCACCGTCCGGTGCACAGGTCGCCGACGCGCCGAACAGATCTCGCTCTACGACGCAATCCTGCGGCGCCGCCGCGGCGGTGCCGGAACCGATCACCGCGACGAATGCCAGACCCGAAACACCGGCGGCCGCAATCCGTGCGGCGGTGAGAATCTTCTGTTTCATGCGGACTCCTCTCGGAGGAGCTTCGGCGGGCAGCGGCTTCACGTTACTGCGGCCGGAATCCGGCCCACCGCGCCGCGCCGCCGGGCGACCCGACGGGCCCGGCCGCGCTCGGCTCGGGGCGGCGGGTACGGCCCGCCGGTGACTGCCCAGGGAGCCGCCCCGGCACTGTCACCGAAAAGCCGTCACCTGTACCGGGTGGCCGTCGCCGTCGGTGAGGAACGCGGCCAGTTCCCGTCCTTCTTCGGCGACCGCGGTGCGTTCGGCTCGGGAAAGGCGGCGCAGCGGCGTGACGCTCAGGGCATCGGCCCGGTGGGCCCAGGTCGCGGCGACCCGGCCGTCGACCAGCACCACCCGTTCACCGGCGACCGAGAGGCCGCGATGGGCCCGGTCGATGATCCGGCCGCGGTCGTGGTAGCCGAGGATCGCGTTGTCGAAGGCGGGCAGGAACCGCACCGGGGCGGGGGTGTCCGGATCGGGGCGGGGGGCGTCCGGGAGGTCGAGGAGTTCGCGGCCCCGCTCGTCGCGGAAGGTGCGCAGTTCGTCGCGGATCGCGGCCACCGCGGCGGGCAGCCCGGCGAGACCGCACCACGCGCGCAGATCGGTCGCCGAGGCGGGACCGAACGCGGCGAGATAGCGCCGTGCCAGCGTCTTTCCGACCGGATCGGTACCGTCCGGGGCGGGTGGATCGACCTCGCGACCCAGCCAGGCGGCAAGCGGCACGGTCCGTGCGCCGGACTTGCGGCGCCACAATCCGCGCGGCGGCAGCTGCACCATCGGGACGAGCGCGGCGATCACCAGTTCGCCCAGTGGCCGCGGCCCGGCGGCCGGCCAGCGCGCGGCGAGCTCCCGGCCGAGCTCGGGCATCGTGCGGGACCGGCCGTCCGCCAGCAGTTCCCCGGCCGCCGCCGCGAGTTCGTCGAGGTCCACTCCGGTGAGCTCGCGGCGATAGACCCCGAGTACCTTCTGGCGCAGCATGACGTCGTGACGCGCCCGCCACGCCAGCGCGTCGCCGGCGGTGACCAGATGGACCGTGCGGCGCATGAGCTGGGTGCGCACCACCCGCCGGGTGGTGAGGAACTCGTCGAGCGACGCCGGATCGAAAGCGCGCAGCCGGGACCACAGCCCGACGAACGGTTCCTGCGGTTCCTGGGCCTGCAATCCGCACAGCCACGCGACAGCATCGAACACCGGCAGATCGGCGCGGTCGAGCAACAACTGCCGGGCGAGGGCGGCCCGGTTGAGCGCGCGATCGGACAGGATGGTCATCGGGTCGGGTGGTGGTAGGGGCCGACCGGTATTCCGGTGCGACCGGGAAGGCGCGTTCTCATCGGTGCGATGTCCTGTCGGGTATCGATTGCTGGTACGGCAGGCAGCCGGGGTCCACCGGGGGGAAGACGTGTCCACGCCGGTGGCCCACCGGATCACCCGTTGTATTCGCTGACGACGTCGAGGACCCAGACGACACCGAAGCGGTCCTGCAGCATCCCGTAGACGGGCGCCCAGCCCGCCGGGCCCAGCGGTACGACCACTGTCGCACCCGCGGAGAGCTTTTCCCAGTAGCCGGTGACCTCTTCGACGGTCTCGCCGCGCACGGAGACGAAGAACGCGTTCTTGCCCGGGTCGTGGGCGATCGACGAGGGCACATCGTAGGCCATCACGTGGAACCCGTTGCCGGCCCGCACTTGGCCCCATGAGATCTGTTCGGCCTCGGACTCCGCCGTGACGCTGCCGGCGTCCTTATGGGTGACGGCGGCGAGGTGACCGCCGAATACCGACTGGTAGAACTCCAGCGCCGCGCGGGCGTTGCCGCGGAAGTTCAGGTG
Source organism: Nocardia sp. NPDC050193 (assembly GCA_040674215.1). Lineage (GTDB taxonomy): Bacteria > Actinomycetota > Actinomycetes > Mycobacteriales > Mycobacteriaceae > Nocardia. The sequence continues at coordinate 57,715 of JBFARE010000011.1, forward strand.
GGTGGTGGTGGTGAGGGACACGGGATCTCCTGGTTCGGCTCGGTGGCTTTGTCGGAGCAACACTCGCAGGGGTAGTGGACAGGTTGTGTCCTCTACTCCGCCGAGAATGAAAAAATGCCGAAAACTTCCGCCCGGCTGCTGGCGCTGCTGTCCCTGCTGCAGGCGCGCCGGGACTGGCCGGGAACACTACTGGCCGAACGGCTGGAGGTCAGCCCGCGGACCGTGCGCCGCGATATCGACCGCCTGCGCGAACTGGGCTATCCCATCGTCACCACCAAGGGCCCGGACGGCGGATACCGGCTCGGCGCCGGCAGCCGGCTCCCGCCGCTGCTGTTCGACGATGAGCAGGCCGTCGCTCTCACCGTCGCACTCCAGCTCGCCACCACCGCGGGCGTCGGCCTCGAAGAATCCGCGGCCCGCGCGCTGAACACGATCCGCCAGGTGCTGCCCGCGCGACTGCGCCACCGTATCGACGCCCTCCGGATCACCACTGTCGAACCACCGGCGAGCCGACCCGCGCCGGCGGTGCGCACCGCCGTCCTCACCGTGCTGGGCGCCGCCGTCCACCACGGCGAAGTACTGCGCTTCGACTACGCCACCGCAACGCAGACCGGTAATGACCCGGCGCCGGCCCCGCCACGCCGGGTAGAGCCCCATCATCTCGTCACCTGGAGCGGCCGCTGGTACCTCGTCGCATGGGACCTCGACCGCGCCGACTGGCGGATTTTCCGGGCCGACCGGATCGACCCGCGCACCCCCACCGGCCCACGCTTCACCGCGCGCGAACTGCCGACGGGGGATGTGGCGAGCTTCCTGACCAGTAGATTCCGCGGCGCGGACGGGACCGGCGACTGGCCGTGCCGCGGCGAGGTGATCCTGCACCTCGCCGCCGCCGAGGTGGCACCTTTCCTCCGCGACGGAGTGGTGGAGGAACTGGACCCCGGCCGGTGCCGGGTCGCCGCCGGTTCGTGGTCGTGGACGGCACTTGCCAGTGCCCTCGGCGGATTCGACGCCGAGATCGAGGTTCTGGGGCCGCCCGAACTCGGCGCCGCGTTCGCCCGCCTGGCCCGTCGCTACAGCAGCGTGTCCGAAAGGCGTCCTATCGATGCAGAAGGCCGCGGAGATTCGAGATGAGAACGCTCCGCTGGTCCAGGAGTTTCCACATGAATCTGGACGACGCACTACGTGAGGGGATGTCCGTAGACGGTGCGATCGGTATCGCACTCGTCGATGCGGGCAGCGGAATGCTGCTGGCGAAACAGGGCGGCAGTTCCGTTTTCGATCTCGAGGTCGCCGGCGCCGTGAACACCGAGGTCCTGCGCGCCAAGCTGCGCGCGATCGAGGCATTGCAGTTGAACGATTCCGTTCAGGACATCCTCGTTTCCCTCGAGGCCCAGTACCACATCATCATGCCGCTGGCGCGCAACTCCGACGAGCAACTCTTCCTCTATCTGGCACTGGATCGTTCCCGCGCCAACCTGGCGCTGGCCCGCCACCAGCTCCGTCGCGTCGAACAAGCGATCAGACTATGACCAGCGGCCCCGGGCGCCGGGATGTACTGCTCAGCGATCCCCAGATCGTGGGCCGTCTGTTGCAGCAGGCATGCGACGAGATCGACGGCATCGAGCACGCCATCATGACCAGCCGCGACGGTCTCCTCATTGCCGCGAACAGGGAATCCGGCAGCACCGACACCGTCGACAATCTCGCGGTCCGCGCCTCGGCGATGGCCGCGGCCGGCGCGGGAATCGGCGACCATTTCACGCAACTGGTCTCCCACGGCCGGCTACAGGGTTCCATATTCGAGGCCGAACAGGGCTGTGTCGGTGTCTTCCCGATCAGCACGACCCTGTTGCTCGTCGTGACCAGCGGGACCTCGGTCAGTATGGGCCGGTTCAGTGTCGCCGCCAAACCGACAGTGCAATTGCTGCAATCGCCCGACCCCTGACCCACGTGCGACGGACCGGGTCACCGACCGGGTCCGTCGATCATCAGGAGACCCGCGGCGGCCGCAGTGTGGCCAGCAGCCCGGTCCCGGGAGCGAGTGCGCCGTCCTGACCGAGCGCACGGAAGCCGTCCGCGACCGGCCCCGGGTCGAGTTTTCCCGCCCGCACCGCGTGATAGCGCACCTGCGACCACACAAAGGTGTCCAGATCATCGAAGCGGGTGCCGCCCTCGAGCACCTCTTCCTCATGGAACCAGATCGCCACCTGCCCACCGGTGAGCATTGTGTACAGGTTGCCGCCACCGTCGGCACCCAGGGTGTACACGTCGTCGTCGGTGAGTTCGGTGCGGTAATCGCTGTCCAGCAGTCCGCACTCGTTGGCGGCAAAGCCGAACCCGTAGGACCAGTCGTAGATATCGAGAAACTGGGGCATGGTCCCGGACCGCACCCGGCGATCGAATCCGGCGAGCGCGGCCGCGGCGGTGGCGTCGAGCCGTTCGAGGAACGGCTCGACCGGCCGGACCGCGGATCCGGGGAGTGCCACGCGCGGCCGGTCGGCGAACCAACGCGTCAGGTCCGCGTCGAGATCGCGCTCGATATAACCGGTCAGGTCTGCACGGGTTGTCGGCACCGCCGGATCGTATGCGCCCGGGCGTGGCCACGCCACCCGCGCAGCCACGCTCGCACCGCGACGGCGGGCGCCCGCAGGTCCGCGCGGGCGGACCGGCAGAATATGCCCGGTGAGCGCAACTCTGCAGGCCAGCGGACTGTCGGCCGGACACGCCGAACGGACCCTGTTCGCCGACCTCGATTTCACTCTCGCGCCGGGCGATGTGGTCGGCCTGGTCGGTGTCAACGGCGCCGGCAAATCGACGCTGCTGCGTATGCTCGCCGACGGCACCCCGGAGGAGGGCACGATCACCCTGAGCCCGCCGGATGCCACGGTCGGCTACCTGGCCCAGGAACCCGAGCGGATCGACGGCGAGACCGTGCTCGCATTCCTCGCTCGCCGCACCGGCGTCGCGGTGGCCCAGCGGGTCATGGACGCGGCCGCCGAACGCCTCGGCGAGGGTGGTGCCGATGACTACTCGCCCGCCCTCGAACGCTGGCTCGCGCTCGGCGGAGCCGACCTCGAGCAGCGCGCCGCGGAGATCACCGCCGAACTCGGGCTCACCGGCAATCTCGCGGGCGGACTGGAGACGCCGATGACCGGCCTGTCCGGTGGGCAGGCGGCCCGCGCCGGTCTCGCCTCGGTGTTACTGTCGCGCTTCGATATCCTGCTGCTCGACGAACCGACCAACGACCTGGATCTCGACGGTCTCGAACGCCTCGAACGCTTCGTCACCGGGGTCCGGACTCCACTGATGATCATCAGCCACGACCGGGAATTCCTCACCCGCACCGTGAACAGCGTGCTCGAACTCGATCTCGCCCAGCAGCAGGTCGGCTTCTACGACGGTGGCTACGACGCCTACCTGGCCGAGCGCGAGATCGCGCGCCGGCACGCCCGCGAGACCTACGACGAATACGCGGCCACCCGGGCCGGACTGGAAGCCCGGGCGCAGATGCAACGCAACTGGCTCGAACACGGTGTCCGCAACGCACGCCGCAAGAGCAAGAACGACTCCGACAAAGCCGGCCGCAAGACACGCGCCGAATCCACCGAGAAACAAGCCGCCAAGGCCCGCCAGACGCAACGGCGTATCGAACGGCTCGACGTGGTGGAGGAGCCCCGCAAGGAGTGGGAGCTGCGGATGACGATCGCGACCGCGCCGCGCAGCGGTACCGTCGTCGCGACCGCCGGTGCTGCCACGGTCACGCGCGGTGAGTTCACGCTCGGGCCGGTGACCACCCGGATCGACTGGGCCGACCGCATCGTCGTATCCGGCGCGAACGGCTCCGGCAAATCCACTCTGCTCGCCCTGCTGCTCGGTAAGCTCACCCCCGAAACGGGCACGGCGGCATTGGGTTCCGGCGTACGGATCGGCGAGGTCGATCAGGCACGTGGCCTGTTCCGCGGGGCCGCCACCCTCGCGGCAACCTTCGCCGCGGCGATGCCCGACTGGCCGGATGCCGAGGTGCGCACCCTGCTCGCCAAGTTCGGCCTGCGCGGACCGCACGTCAACCGCGCCTGCGACACCCTGTCCCCCGGAGAACGCACCCGGGCCGCACTCGCACTGCTCCAGGCCCGCGGCGTGAACCTACTCGTCCTGGACGAGCCGACCAACCATCTCGATCTGCCCGCCATCGAACAGCTCGAGCAGGCCGTCGACTCCTTCACCGGCACACTCTTGCTGGTGACACACGACCGGCGGATGCTGGACTCGGTGCGCGCGACCCGGCGCTGGCATCTGGCCGGCGGGCAGCTCTTCGAGGAGTAGGTGGCTGCCGAGGGCGGCCGTTCTCAGGGTCCTACGGGTTCGTCGATCAGTTCGGACGGGGCCTCTCCCGACGCTGAGGCGGCCACCGCGGCCAGCTCGCCGCCGACCGATTCGTGCGACTTCCCTTCGGCCGCCGCCCCCTTCGCACGGCCGTCGGTGAAGAACGAGAAGACTGCGCCGAGTACGCAGCAGATGAGCGCGAAGGTGAAGGCGGCGCTGAGACCGTCGGCGAACGGGTCGCTGATCAGGTGGGGGAAGAACTCCAGCCCGGTCAGGTGATCGATGGCGGCCTGCGGCAGCCCGTGCAGCGCCTCGCCCCCGACCTGCTGGATGGGGTTGTAGCCGAGGAAGGCCGCGAACAGAATGCCGACCGTCGGCAGCGCGGCGATCCCCTGCGCGGGCGCGTCGGCCATACCGCCGGCGGTCAGCCCGGCGAACATCGCGGCCGGGAGGTGCGCGCTCAGCCCGGCGATCATCAGTGAGAAGAACAGTCCGATCGACAGCACCATGGCCGCGTTCTGGAAGGTCGTCATCATGCCGGCGCCCGATCCGCGGGAGGTGTTCGGCAGCGAGTTCATCACCAGGGCGCGATTCGGCGAGGAGAACAATCCCATGCCGATACCGTTGATCAGCAGGATCAGCGCGAACACCCAGTAGGAGAAGTCGACCGGCAGGGCGATCAGGGCACCGAAGGTCCCCGCCGTGATGATCATGCCGGTGGTCGTGAACCCCCGGGCACCCAGCCGGTCGGAGAGTGCGCCGGAGAGCGGGGCACTGAGCAGGAAGCCGATCGTCATGGGCAGCATGTAGATCCCGGCCCACAGCGGGGTGCGGGAGTAGTCGTAGCCGTGCTGCGGCAACCAGATGCCCTGAAGCCAGATGATCAGGATGAACTGCAGGCCACCGCGGCCGATCGACGCCATGAGATTGGCGGCATTACCGAACGCGAAGGAGCGGTTCCGGAACAGCGACAACTCGAACAGCGGGCTCTCGACTTTGGTTTCGATGTACACGAACACGCCCAGTACGACGACACCACCGATGATCGCGGTCAACACCCAGGGGTTCGCCCAGCCCATATCGGCGTCCCCGTAGGGCTGGATGCCGTAGGTGATGCCGACCAGGATCGCGACGAGCCCCACTGCGAATGTCGCATTGCCCCACCAGTCCATCTTCGCCTTCTTGCGAATCCCGGTGTCGCGGAGCTTCAGATAGGCCCATACGGTACCGACCACGCCGAAGGGCACGGAGACGAGGAAAATGTAGTGCCACTGGATCGGCGCCAGCACACCACCGACGAGCAGACCCAGGAACGAGCCGGCGATGGCCGCGACACCGTTGATACCCATGGCGAGTCCGCGTTGGTCGGCGGGGAAGGCGTCGGTGAGAATGGCGGAGCTGTTGGCCATGAGGAAGGCGCCGCCGATACCCTGGACCACGCGCCAGGCGATCAGCCAGATCGCCGCCGCGGGGCCGTCGAACCAGGTGATCGCAAGGAAGATCGACGACACGGTGAAGATGGCGAAACCCATGTTGTACATGCGGGCGCGACCGAACATGTCACCGAGTCGGCCGAAGCTGACCACGAGTACGGCGGTGACGACGAGGAACCCCATCATCATCCACAGCAGGTAGCTGGTGTTGCCGGACTCCAGTGGATCGAGGTCGATGCCTTTGAAGATATCGGGCAGCGCGATCAGCACGATGGACGAGTTGATCGTGGCGATCAACATGCCGAGGGTGGTGTTGGACAGCGCTATCCACTTGTAGTGCGGTCCGGGTTCCGCCGGATCCGCTGCTCGTGTGACGGACGTGGTCATCATGGATGGTTCCTCCGAGCGATGTTTCGGGAAATGGCTGCGCCGCGCTGCGCATCGCCGGTATGTACGGGGCCGGGCTAGGTGATCCCGAGTGCGCCGGCCAGGATCGCGATCCCGCGGCCGACCGTGACGCGATCATCGGGGTCGAGGTTGTCGACGGCCTCGGCGAGCACCTGCGCTCGCCGGGTCCGGGCATCGGCGATCAGGTCGATCCCGGCCGGTGTCGGATTCAGCAGGCGGGCGCGCCCGTCGGCAGGGTCGGGAGTGCGTTCAACGTATCCGTGCTCCTCGAGCGCGGCAACGATACGAGAGATCGTCGGTGCCGAAACCGATTCGCGTTCGGCGAGGGCGGACAGCCGGATCGGGGCGTGGTTGATGATCGTCCACAGGGCCGAGGCGACACCCGCGCTGAGATTCCGGCTCTGGCCGCGGGTCCGCAGTGTTCGATTGATCCGGGTGAGCAGGTGGTACAGGGTCGCGACTTCGGCAGGGGTGCCGAGCGCGCCGGTTGCCGGCATGCCCTCCATCGCGGCCATCTTCCATTCGTTCGTTCGCAAGAGATATTCGTTCGTCGATAATTAATTGCTTCCGCTAAGTAATCACACCGTACCCCGGCGCGACACGCGAGGTGCGGACAGTGCCGGACGGCGGTGGCCGGACAGGTCGGCGACGCCGCCGGCGCAACCCCCGGGAACAGCCATTTTTCGTGCGAACCGGTGGTGGATATCGCGGATCCGCGCCGATACCGCAGACTGACCGGTAATGGAACTGCCCGCACTCCCCGACCTACCGATTCGTGACGTTCTCGATCATGTCGTCGAGACGTTGACCGAACACGGGACCGCCGTACTGGTCGCGCCGCCCGGAACCGGGAAGACGACCTTGGTGCCCCTGGCGCTCGCACAACGTGGCGCCGGGAGGGTGCTCGTGGCCGAGCCGCGACGATTGGCGGCCCGGGCCGCGGCCGCGCGGATGGCCGCGCTGCTGGGCGAGCAGGTGGGCCATACCGTCGGCTACTCGGTCCGGGGTGACAGGCGAGTAGGACAGCAGACTCGGATCGAGGTCGTCACGTCCGGGTTGCTGGTCCGCCGGTTACAGGACGATCCCGAGTTGGCGGGGGTCGCGGTGGTCATGCTCGACGAATGCCACGAACGGCATCTCGACGCGGATCTGCTGCTGGCATTGCTGCTGGACGCCCGGGCCGGATTGCGACCAGATCTGCGGGTGCTCGCCACCTCGGCGACTGTGGCCGCCGAACGTCTCTCGACGCTGCTGGACGGGAACCACACGGCACCGGTCGTGCAGGTCCGGGGTCGCACCCATTCGGTGGACACGACCTATCTTCCGTCGTTGCCACGGGAACGGATCGAAGCACACGTCGCCCGGGCCACCCGTGCCGCGGTCGCCGCGACCGCGGGCGATGTCCTGGTGTTCCTGCCCGGCGCGGCCGAAATCCGCAAGGTGACAACGCTTCTGGACAGCCTGGACGACGTCGACATTGTGCCGTTGCACGGCAGACTCTCCGCGACAGCGCAGGACACGGCGCTACGCCCCGGACCCCGGCGGCGGGTGGTGCTGTCCACCGCGGTGGCGGAGTCGAGCCTGACGGTGCCGGGGGTGCGGGCGGTGGTGGATTCGGGACTCGCCCGCGTTCCGCGTATCGATCGGGCCCGAGGCCTGTCCGGTCTCGCCACCGTACGGGTCTCGGCCGCGGTGGCCGAGCAGCGAGCCGGACGGGCCGGGCGGGAGGCTCCCGGGCGCGTCTGGCGATGCTGGCCCGAATACGAGCACGGCACGCTGCCCGCCTATCCGGAGCCGGAGATCCGGACCGCGGATCTGACACGTGTGGCGCTGGAGCTGGCGTGCTGGGGCACGAGCGACGGACAGGGCCTCACCTGGTGGGATCCCCCGCCGCCCGGCGGGTTGACCGCCGGCCGGGAGGTATTGCGCGCCTTGGGGGCCGTCGGCACCGATGGTGCGGTGACCGACCGGGGGCGGCGCATGGCCCGGATCGGGCTGCATCCGCGGCTGGCGCGGGCATTGCTCGACGGCGCGGCCATGGTCGGGCCACGAGCGGCCGCGGAGGTCGTCACTGTCCTCGACGACGACACTCTTCTGTCCGGTGTCGATCTCACGACCGGGCTGCGGATGCTGCGCCGCGCGCGGCCGGGGCGCTGGCGGCGGGAGGCGGAGCGGCTGGCCCGATCGGTCGAAGGGACGGAGGGAGACGACGATCCGGCGCTCATCGTCGCGCTGGCCCATCCGGAACGCCTGGCCCGGCGGCGTGGCGCGGGTTCGAGCAGTTATCTCATGGCCGGCGGTACCGCGGTGACACTGCCGCCCGGCGCCGGCACAGGTGATGCCGAATGGCTGGCGGTCGGCGTCGCGACGCGCGATCCCGGTCGCGCCGAGGGCGTCGTACGGCTGGCCGCGGTCGCCGATGAACAGCTGGCCCGGCGCGCCGCGGCGAACCTGGTGACCACTGTCGACGAGATCGATTGGATCGACGGAGACGTGGTCGCGCGGCGCGTCGAGCGGCTGGGTGCGATCACGCTGTCGGCCATCGCCATCTCCGATCCCGACCGCCGGCTACTCGGCGCGGCGATACGGCGCGGGCTGAACTCGACCGGTCTCGGTCTCCTGTCCTGGGATCCCGAGGCGATCGCCCTACGTCAGCGCCTCGATTTCCTGCATCGCACACTCGGCGCACCCTGGCCGCCGGTCGAGGACGAGTCACTGCTCGCCGCCGCGGACACCTGGCTCGGCCCCGAACTCGCCGCCGCCCGCCGCCGCGCCGACCTCGAACGTATCGACGCCGGCCAGGCACTGCGCCGCCTGCTGCCCTGGCCGGAAGCCGCCCGCCTGGACGAACTGGCTCCCGAGCGCATTGAGGTGCCCTCCGGCAGCCGCCCCCGCCTCGACTATTCGACCGACCCGCCGGTACTCGCGGTCAAGGTGCAGGAGGTCTTCGGCTGGACGGACACACCCCGCCTGGCCGACGGCCAGGTCCCGATCGTGCTGCATCTGCTCTCCCCCGCCCAGCGTCCGATCGCGGTAACGGCGGATCTCACCTCGTTCTGGCAAACGGGCTGGCCCGGCGTCCGCGCCGATCTGCGCGGCCGCTACCCCAAACACGCCTGGCCGGAAGACCCGGCCACCGTGCCCGCCCACCGCGGCACCGCCCGCAATGCCAGCCGGGACCGGCCGCGACCACCGCGCTGACCCCGCGCTCCGGCTGCCGACGGACTCGCCGGCCACGCCCTACGGCCACGCCGGGGCCGCGACCGGCCGAAGGCAGCGGGGTGATTGCGGTGTGATTGCCCGTATGCGCAGACTTGGGGCAGGGCAACGGCCCGGCTCAGCGCGCACCGGGAGGTCAGGGTGACGAAATATCGCACGCTCACACTCGTCGCAACCGTGTTGCTCGCCGTGGTGGGTTGCGGTGACGATACCGGCACCCGGGGCGACGGCGCAGGAGCTCCGGTGGCCCCCGCCCCACCCCCGGAGTTCTGGTCGGGATCCGCCGACACCCCACAGCAACACGCGGCCGTCGCCGAGGCGACCCGGCAGATCGACGCCTGCGCGCTGATCCCTCGCGATACCCTTGGTGAGCTGGGCCTCGGCGATATCCGCAGCGTGACCGTCGGCCTGTACTCGTGCCGGGCCGCCCTCGGCCCGGCGGCCGCGGGTGAAGCCGCCACACTCACCTGGCAGTCGACCCTGCTGCCCACCCTCACCCCGGACCGCGGCCGCAGCGGACAAATCGGCGAGGTGAGCACCCTGGTCGTCCCCGGCCGGGACGACGATGCACGCGCCTGCGGCGCCACCGGCCGTTTCCCGGCAGGCGCCGCGTTCTACCTCAGTGTCTCGGCACCGAGCCGTGATTCGTGCGCGGTCGCCGACAGTGTGCTGCCCGGTATGATCGAGCGCTGGCGGCAGGCACCACCCCAGGGCACCTCACCCGATACGGTCCCCACGGTGCTGCTCGGTGCCGACCCGTGCGCGGTACGCGCGAAACTGACCGGCACCGCCGATACCGGCGAGCGCCGGCTCACCCAATGCCTGTTCCGGTACCGGGACGAAACCGTCACGGTGGTGTACGACTACCGCGTTCCGGACCAGGTGCGGACCCGCAGCACCGAGGAGAAGATCGACGGCCGCGCCGTTTTCCGCTCCACCTCGCTCTACGACAGCAGTATCCCGATCTACTCGACCGTCGTCGGGCCCGAATTACCCTCCGGCAGTACTGCTTTCGTCTCGCGCCTACCGGTTGTCGAGGTCACCTCGGCCACCGATGACGTCGCCCGCGAGGTGATGTCGCGGGTGCTGACACTTTTTCCGCAGTGAGAGTTCCGGCGGCGCGCCCCTCGTCCGCGCGTGCCGCTCCGGATCTACTGCGCCCGCGGCAGGAATTGATCGTTCAGGAGCCCGGCGTAGTCGGGGCGCTGTCTTCCGGCGGCGATCGATCCCTGGGTCCCGTACCCGAGGCGCCGACGAGGACGGAAAAGGAGCCGTCCGGGATCGTCAGATCCACCCGGTGCAGGGTGGGCGCCGGTTGACCGGGAAGCACACGACCAGGTCATGGGTCTCGATCGTCATCTCAATGCTCCTCGGCGGCCCAGCGCGTCACCGGTGCCGTGGCCGCGGCGATCGCGAGATCGCACAGGGCCCCGATGATTCCCAGGATGATCAGGCAGGCGATGAGCCGGTCCGCACGGGAGAACAGCTGCGCCTGATAGATGCGGTAACCGATACCCGCGGTGGTACCGGTCATCTCGGCCACGACGATGAGTACGAACGCCATGGCCGCGCCCACCCGCAGTCCGGAGGCGATATCGAGGGCTGCTTCGGGGAGCACGATCCCGGCCGCCGCGCCGAGGAGGAATCCGGCGAACGCCCGCCGCAGACTGGCGGCGATGTCCGCGGCCAGCGGCCCGTCGGTCCAGAGTGTGCGGGCGGCGGCCAGGATCTCGGGGACGCTGGGAAAAAGTTCACGCGGGAACTCGCCACCGGCCACGACCAGACTCCACGCCATCGCGGCCACCCCGAGCCCGACGATGGCGCGGCCGTCCGGAAATCCCGGGTCGAAGGCGTCGGGTCTTCGGCTCGATCGAGCCACTGGGCCGCTACGGCCCGGCGACCTCGCCATCTACTCGATCGCGGCGGGCCCGGTCCGCCAGCAGGACGGCGAACCCGTCCAGATGTCGCGCGAGTCCGTACTCGAACAGTCCGTCGAGGTCCGCGGTCGTCTCCTCCGGAGTGGCCGCGAGCCGGGGGAACCGGCCGGTGCCGAGCAGTTCGTGGGCGCGGGCCCGCGCTGCCGCCCGCCATCCATCGAGCGTGACACCGGTGTTCTGCTCCGCCTCCGCCTCCTCCGCCACCGACAGCGCCGCGGCGAGGACGAGCGAGTGCAGGGTGAGAGCTTCGCGCATCCGGCCCTCCACGGACAGTCCCGTCCCGTCGAGGGCCCGGAGGACCCACTCGGTCTGCGCCATTGTGTTGAGTGCGAGCAGGGGGCGGGTGAACGAGACGACCCGGGGCAGCCAGAGATGGCGCCGGCACAACTGCCATTGCAGGCGGGCGATCCGCTCGAGGTCGGCCCGCCAGCCGAGCACCCCGGGCTCCGGCAGGTCCAGCTCCCCGAATGCCGCGTCAGCCATCTGGGTCAGCAGTTCTTCCTTGTTCGCCACGTACCGGTACAGCGACATCGGGCCGACGCCGAGTTCGGCCGCCAGCCGTCGCATCGAGACCGCCTCGAGCCCCTCGATATCGGCGATCGCGATGGCCGTGCGCAATAGGCGCGCACGATGCGGCCCTCCGTCGGTCGGCGCCGGCCGCCGCGGCGCCCGGGTGATCACCGGACCGGCTGCGGACGCGCCGGATGCGCTGACCACGGTGCCCGCACCGACCCTCGCCTCGACCAGGCCCTCCGCACGCAGTAACGCGGTCACCTTGGTCGCGGTCGCCACCGCGACCCCCCACTTCCGGGCGATCTGCCGCACGGAGGGCACCCGGTCCCCGGGCCGGAGTTCACCACTTTCGATCCGGGTACGAAGCTGCGCGGCGATCGCCTGATACGGCGGTTCCGGATGCTGCGCGTGTGCCGGCATGATCCTCCCATTTTCGTGTGCACTATCCAGGCCTCGCGCCGAGTGTACTAGTTCATCCGCCAAGCGCACTAGTGCACTATTAGCCATCAAAACTGGTGTAGCACAATACTTTGTGCCTACTCTTGGGCACGTGTCTAATACACCGTATTGGTACACCGTAATCGCGATCGATCAAGTGGTCGCCGCCCCTCCCCGGTTCCCGGAACCACCCGGCCGGGACGAAACGGTGACCTCGACGGGAGAACAGGAGAAGCGATGAAGAACCGGAGCATTCTCATATCCGGCGCCGGGATCGCCGGGCCGGCCCTGGCGTTCTGGCTACACAGATACGGTTTCCACCCGACCGTGGTCGAGCGCGCTCCCGCGCCCCGCAACGGTGGCCACCCGGTGGATATCCGGGGTACCGCCCGGGAGGTGGCCGAGCGGATGGGGATCGTCGAGCGGGTCCGGTCGGCGAACACCGGAGCGCGGGGCATGGCCTTCGTCGACGCGACAGGCAAGCGGGTGGCGACGATGGACAGCGAGGTGTTCGGCGATTCGGGCGGACCTGTGGCCGAGATGTCGCTGTTACGAACCGATCTCGCCCGGATCCTCTACGACACCACCCGCGCCGACGTCGAATACGTCTACGGCGAGACGATCGGCGCCGTCGCACAGGACCGTACGGGTGTCCATATCCGGTTCGAGCACGGCGCACCCCGACGGTTCGATCTGCTGGTCGGCGCGGACGGGGTGCACTCGAACATTCGGCAGCTGGTGTTCGGTCCGACGCAACGCTACCTGCGCGACCTCGGCTCCTATATATCGCTGTTCACCACCACCACCGAGCGCGACCACGACGGCTGGCGGTTGATGTACACGGTGCCCGCGGGCAACGGCCGGCCCGGCCGGACCGCCGCCATCTACCCGAAGCCCGAACCCGGTAGCGCGCTGGCCGGCTTCTTCCTGCGCTCGGAGCCGCTGTCCTACGACCGGGACGATATCGACGAACAGAAGCGAATCGTGTTCCGCGCCTTCGAAGGGGACGCCTGGGAGGTCCCCGGCATGCTCGCCGCCATCCGGGATACCACCGATTTCTACTTCGACAGAGTGGTCCAGATCGAGGTGGACAACTGGTCCCGGCAACGGACGGTACTGCTCGGGGACGCCGGTTACTGCGCGTCGCCGATGTCCGGTATCGGCACCAGTCTCGCGCTCGTCGGCGCCTACATCCTGGCGGGCGAACTCGCGGCGGCCGGCGGCGACCACACGGTCGCGTATCCCACCTACGAGACGAAGATGCGCCGGTTCGTCGACCGCGCCCAGGAATTCGCGCGCAGCGCCGGCGACGGCGGCCTGATGCCCGACTCGCGACTCCAGCTCTGGCTGCGCAACCAGGCGATCCGCACCCTCCGGTACCTGCCGAGGCACCTCGTCGGCCGCGGCATGCAGAAGGTGGCCCACACGGTCGAACTCGACGACTATCGCACCCCCGCCCATCACTGAGTCATCCGGCACGAAGGAGAAAGAACATGCGAACGAGCACATTCCTGTGGTTCGACGGGCACGCGGAAGAGGCCGCCGAACTCTACACCCGCGTAGTCGCCGATTCGGCGATCCTGGACCGGCAACGGGACGCGGACGGCCGCGTCGTCACCGTCGCCTTCGAGCTCGGCGGGCAACGCTGTATCGCCCACAACGGCGGACCGCAATTCGCGTTCGACGGCGGGATCTCGCTGTACCTCGAATGCGACAGCCAGGAGGAGGTCGATATCGCGTGGTCGGCACTCACCGAGGGCGGGAAGGAGGGCCCGGGCGGTTCGCTGACCGATCGCTTCGGGGTCACCTGGCAGGTCGTCCCGACCGCGCTCACGGAACTGCTGGCGGCCGCTGACCCGGCCGCGGCCGACCGCATCCTCGCCGCGGTACACGCCATGACCCGGATCGAAATCCAGGGTCTGCGCGAGGCACGCGACCGATGAGTGACCGGCCCGAGTCCACCACTTCGCGGCCGGTGTGCGCGTCGCGCCCGGGGCCGGCCGCGCGGGATCGGGACGGACCGGCGGAGCACGGACGCCTACGGGCCGCGTGGACACTGGTACTGCTGACGACCCTGTGCGCGGAGCTGACCTTCACCGCTGTCGCCGTACCGTTCACGTGGCTGCTCCTACCGCTGCTGATGGTGATGTACGGCGCGGGCGTCCTGGTGGTCCGTGAGGCCGTGACCCGGGCCGGCGGCGGGTGGCCGAGCCTGGTCGTGCTCGGCCTGGCCTATCAGCTCGCCGAGGACGGGCTCGGGTTACAGGCCCTGACGAGCCCGCACATGTACGGTGCGGCCGATTGGGGATGGCGGGCATTCGGGGTGAACTGGACCTACTGGGAATCGCAGATCGGAGTGCACGTGGTGTTCAGTGTGCTGATCCCGGTCATGCTGACCGACCTGATCTTTCCGGCCCATCGCGGACGCCCGTACCTGCGCACCCGCGGGCTCGCGGGCACCGGGGGCCTGGCGGTGATCGGAGTGGCCGGGCTGCGGCTCGTGATCTCGGCCACCGAGGACCCCGGCTATCGGACCCCGGTGGCGTGGACGGCCGGATTCCTCGTCGTCATCGCGGTATCGGCCTGGACGGCGCTGCGCGTCCTGCCGGGCCGTCCGATCCCCGGTCCCGCACCCGCGCCGGATACGCCCCGGGCCGCGCTCGCCGGCGGTGCGGCCGCAGTGGTGACCGTCGCGTTCCTGACCCTGCTGCTACCGCCCGGACTGGGGCCCGAGCCGGTTTTCGGTGCGGGCCTGCCCCGGTTCCTCCCGCTGACCCTCGCGGGTGCGCTCGCACTCGGCTCGGGGTGGGCGATACTGCGGTGGCAGGTCACACCGGGTTGGAGCGACCGGCACCGCCTGTGGATGACCGGGGGCATCCTCGCAGGTCACACCGCGTTCATGATGCCCGCGTCACCGGTCGCCGTGGTCACCGGCGCAGTAACCGTGGTATTGGAGGTGGTGCTGCTCGGCCTACTGATACGACGACTGCCGAGCCGGTGAAGATCCCGAAGCGCAGGCGCGCCCGTGACACCGGCCGCGGTGGCCGGACCGCGGTTCACCGCCCGGGTTCGCGGGCCCCGGCCGTGGGGGGATCGGCACGCAATGCGGCCAGTGCGAGCCGGGCATAGCGACGCCAGATATCGGGATCCCGGATTTCGAGATCGATCAGGGCGCGCGCCGCACCGGAGACAAGGACCTGGATATCCATTCCGGTGGCGTCCGCGCGCAGGCTGCCCTGGGCGCGGCCGAGCGCCAGGATCTGCTCCAGATGCTGTTCCAGCCGTTCGTCGCCGAACCCCTCGACCCCGCTGAGGACCTCGATCATCAGCCGGTCCTCCGCCAGCCGGGTGGTGACCTGTTCCAGTAGCGCCTCGAGCGCGTGGTAGGCGTCGGTGCGCGCCGCCGCCGCGGCGGCGGTGGCGAGCTGATGGAACCAGTCGAGGTGCATCCGCGCCAGCGCGCGGACCAGGTCGGACTTCGTCGGGTAACTGCGGTAGACGGTTGCCTTGCCCACGCCGGCGCGCGCGGCCACCTGCGGGATGGTGGCCCCGATGCCGTACTCGGTGAACACTTCGATCGCCGCGGTCAGCACGCGCTCGTGGTTCTGCCGGGCATCGGCCCGGCGCCCGGCCCAGCTCGCGGCGTCGTCGGTGTTCGTCGCGTCCCGCTCGGGCGTCGGCATGGTGGTCATCGTGCCGCCTGCGCGCCCGCCGGATGCGACAGGTCGAGCTGAGACCCACGTCTCATCGCGGGGGTCGAGGTGAGTTGCTCCACATCCGCCTCCCTGAAGTGGACCCTCGGGTCCGGTTGCTCCTACCCTCGAGCATAACCGGACCATATGGTCCACATAATCACATGGAGGAGCACGCATGGCGTGGCAGTTGTTCCGGCTCGGCCGGTGGTCGTTCGTCCATCGCAGGGTGGTAGCGGCCGTCTGGGTGGCGCTGCTGGCGGTCCTGGCGGTCGGGGCGGCGACATTGTCGGGGAAGACGAGCGAGAAGTTCGAGCTGCCCGGTATCGAGTCCACGCAGGCGTTCGAACTGATCGAGCAACGCAGTCCGCAGGCGAAACCCGACGGCGCGACCGCGCGGGTGGTGTTCGAAGCGCCCGCGGGCCGGTCGCTGACCGAACCCGGCTACAGCTCGGCGATCACCGCGGCACTGCGTGGGCTGACCACCGAGAACGTGCAATCGGTGACCGATCCGTTCGCGGGGGGCACCATTTCCGAGGACGGCCGGGTCGGCTACGCCGCGGTCGGTTACAGCAAGACATCCAACGAACTCCTCGATTCCGACCGGACCGCGCTGGAGGACGCCGCGCACGCCGCACAGGACGCCGGTCTGCACGTCGCCGTCGGCGGTGACGCGCTCACCGAATTCGAGATGCCGCTGGCCGAAGTGATCGGCGTCGCGGTCGCGCTCGTGGTGCTGGCGATCACCTTCGGGTCACTGGTGGCCGCGGGCATGCCACTGCTGACCGCGCTGGTCGGGGTGGGGATCGGCATGCTCGCCATCACCACGCTCACCGGATTCGTGGAGCTCAGCTCGGTGACCCCGGCACTGGGCACCATGCTCGGACTGGCGGTCGGCATCGACTACGCGCTGTTCATCATGTCCCGGTACCAGAGCGAGGTCCGCGCGGGCCGGTCACTGGAGGAGGCCGCCGGCCGCGCGGTCGGTACCGCGGGCTCCGCGGTGGTCTTCGCCGGCCTGACCGTCGTCATCGCCCTGGCCGGTCTCGCCGTGTGCAATATCGGCTTCCTCACCCAGATGGGCCTGGGTGGCGCGTTCACCGTCGCGATCGCCGTGCTCATTTCGCTCACCCTGCTCCCGGCCATCCTCGGTTTCGCCGGTGACAAGGTCATGCGCGGACGCCCGCGCTACCTGGCGAAGAAAACCGGCGGCGCGGAGTTGCGCACCCACGGTCACCGCTGGGTGGAGGGGATCTCCCGGCACAGATGGCCCGCGCTGGCCGGCGGTATCGCCCTGGCCGTCCTGGCCGCCGTCCCGATGGCGTCCATGCAGCTGGCGCTGCCCGACGACTCCAGCAAACCCGCCGGCAGCGACGCCCGGGTGGCCTACGACCTGATCGCCGACAATTTCGGCGCCGGCGCCAACGGCCCGCTGATCGTGGTCGTCGATACCGCGAACGCCCCCGACCCGGCCGCGGCCGTGCGGACGGCCACCGACCGCCTGCAGGCGCTGGCCGCGCGAGCGGGCTCGGATATCGCCACCGTCGTCCCGGCGGTCACCAGCACCGCCCCGCAGGCCCAGCAGGCCTTCACCCAGCAACTCGCGACCGTCCGGTTCGCCACTCTCACCGTGATCCCCGGCTCCGGCCCCTCCGACCAGGCCACCAAGGATCTCGTCGCCGACATCCGGGCCGCCGTCGCCGATCTGCCCGCCGAGACCGGCGCCCGGGCGCTGGTCACCGGTCAGACCGCGGTCGGGGTCGATATCGCCGACAAACTGACCCAGGTGTTCCCGATCTACCTCGCCGTGGTGGTGGGGCTGGCGATCTTCCTGCTGATCGCGGTGTTCCGCTCGATCTGGGTGCCGATCAAGGCGGCACTGGGCTTCCTGCTCTCGGTCGGCGTCTCGCTCGGCGCCACCGTCGCGGTCTTCCAATGGGGCTGGCTGAACCAGCTCATCGGTCTCGACAGCACCGCCCCGGTGCTGTTCATCCTGCCGATCCTGTTGACCGGCATCCTGTTCGGACTCGCCATGGATTACGAGGTGTTCCTGGTCAGCCGGATGCGCGAGGCCTACGTCCACGGCGCACCGGCCCGCCGCGCGGTGCTCGAGGGGTTCACCCACAGCGCCCGCGTGGTGGTCGCCGCCGCGATCATCATGGTCGGCGTCTTCGCCGGGTTCGCGCTCACCGACGATGTCATCCTCGAGACCATCGGTTTCGCGCTCGCGGTCGGTGTGCTCGCCGATGCCTTCCTGGTGCGCATGCTCATCGTGCCCGCGTTCATGCTGATCGTGGGCGAACGGATCTGGTGGATGCCGAAGTGGCTGGCCCCGCTCGTGCCCACCTTCGATATCGAGGGCGAGAAACTCACCGAACGTCTGGACGGGGCCGCCGGTGATCCCGCCGAGGAACGGGTCCTGGCCGCCCACTGATCCACCCGGCAGCGCGCTGGTCCGGTCCCGACCGGCCGGATCGGTCCGCTGGCCACAGTGCCCGGGCCGCGGTCGCATCATGGAAGGCGACCGCGGTCCGGGCACACTGCGAACCCCGGTGTTCCCGGCCCTCGCACTCGCCGAGCGCCGCGGCCGAGAGCAGGCATTTCGACACCGCGATTCGGCTTGACCTGGAGTGCACTCCAACTTCTAGCCTGTGCTCATGCGATTCGCGTTCAAGACCTCACCGCAGGACACCACCTGGGCCGATATGCTGGCGGTCTGGCGGGCCGCCGACGATATCGACATCTACGAGTCCGGATGGACCTTCGATCACTTCTATCCGATCTTCGCCGATTCCACCGGGCCGTGCCTGGAAGGCTGGACCACGCTGACCGCACTGGCCCAGGCCACCGAACGCCTGCGGCTCGGCACCATGGTGACGGGTGTGCACTACCGGCATCCCGCGGTGCTGGCCAATATGGCCGCCTCGCTCGACATCATCTCCGGTGGTCGTCTCGAACTGGGGATCGGCGCCGGCTGGAACGAGGAGGAATCCGGCGCCTACGGCATCCCACTCGGCACCGTCACCGAACGCATGGACCGGTTCGAGGAGGCCTGCCAGGTACTCGTCGGGTTGCTGAGCCGGGAGACCACCGATTTCGATGGCAAGTTCTATCGGCTGACCGGCGCCCGCAACGAACCCAAGGGCCCGCAGCGCCCGCACCCGCCGATCTGCATCGGCGGCAACGGTGAGAAGCGCACGCTCCGGATCACCGCCCGCTACGCCCAGCACTGGAATTTCGTCAACGGCACCACCGCGGAATTCGCACGCAAACGCGATGTCCTGGCGGCGCACTGCGCCGATATCGGCCGCGATCCGAAGGAGATCCTGCTCTCGGCACAGCGACGACTCGACCCGGAACTCGGTTACGGCGAGTTGATCGACTGGGCGGCCGCACTGGGGGAAGAGGGGCTGGATCTCGCGATCATCTACCTGCCGCCGCCGCACGATCCAGCAGTCCTGGAACCACTGGCCGAGGCCATCCGGGATTCCGGGCTCGCATCGTGAACCGGCGCCGGCCGACGCCGCCGAGCGCTCGAGTACCGATCGACGATCCGGCGACAGCACGGCACGGCCCCGTCGCGGCCGGCGGTCGGATCCGCGCGGTCCGGGCACGGACGCGCTCAGGCCGTACGCCCGACGACCCGCTCGGCGAACCGCGACAGGTTCGCGATCTTGGTGTCCAGGCTCTCGGTGTCCTGCTCACGCGTGTAAGGGTTGCGGAAGCCGACGATCACATCGGTGACACCCTTGTCCTCGAGACGCTTCACGCCGTCCACGGTGAAACCGTCGAGCGAGATGACGTGCACCTCGAAATCGTCGCGGGTCCCGTATTCCACCCGCAACGCGTCGAGTTCGGCGAGCAGCCGGTCCAGTTCCGCCGGATCGCCGCCGGCGTGCATCCAGCCGTCACCGAGCCGGGCGGCCCGGCGCAGCGCGGGGCGGCTGTGCCCGCCGATGAGCAGCGGAATCGGTTCGGTGGGCACCGGCGCCATCTTGATCGGCGGCAGCTCGTAGAACTCGCCGTGGAATTCGAAATATCCACCGGCGGTGAGACCACGGACGACCTCGAGACATTCGTCCATCCGCTTACCGCGCTTGTCGAACGGCACATCGAAGATCTCGAAATCGTCGGGCCACGGGCTGATCCCGACCCCCAGTCCCAGCCGGTTGCCGCTCAGCGCCGCCACCGACGCCGCCTGCTTGGCCACCAGCACCGGTGGCCGGATCGGCAGCTTCAGGACGAACGGGGTGAACCGCAGGGTGGTGGTGGCCGCGGCCAGGGCGGCGGCGAGCACGAAGGTCTCGACGAAGGGCTTGTCCTCCAGGAATTCCCGGCTGCCGTCCGGGGTGTAGGGATAAGTGGCGTCGGAGTCGCGCGGATAGGCGATGCTGTCGGCCAGCACCATCGACGTGTACCCGGCCGCCTCGGCGGCCTGCGCCAAGGGGATGTAGTAGGACGGGTCGGTCATGGTCTCGGCGTAGGTGAACCGCATATTCGGCCTTTCTGCTGATCGGACAGGTGAAGTAGAACACGTGCTAGTTTTTCGCGATGGCAAAACTGATCATCGCCCTGCACGGCACCGGCCTCGGCGCCCGGCTCGCCGCGCCGGAACTCCGGAACGCCCTGGCCACCACGGGGGCGACCGCCGTCGCGCTGAACCTCGACGACGCCGATGTGGCACCCGCGATGATGCGTTTCGGTCCGGCCGCACGGATCACCGCGCTGGTTTCGGTGTGGACCGACGGCGACCCCGCTGCCACTCTCGAGGCGGTGGCCGAGGCGGCGGAGGAAGCCGCGCCGCACGCCTATCGGGTCCGCGAGCACGTCCGCCTGGACCCGCTGCCGGTACCGGACGGCACCCGCAGCGACGCCCTCGCCAATATCGCGCTGCTCCGCCGGCCCGAGTCGATGTCGCGGGCGGAATACCTGCGGTACTGGCTGGTCCACCACACCCCGGTCGCGATCCGCACCCAGAACACCGTGGCCTATATCCAGAACGTCGTCGAGGAAGCGCTCACCCCGTCGGCACCGGATATCGCGGCCGTCGTCGAGGAACATTTCCCCATGGCCGCGATGACCGACCCGCACGCGTTCTACGGCAGCGGTGGGGACAAAGCCGAACTCGACCGCCGGATCACCGAACTGATGGCCAGCGTCGCCCGCTTCGGCGCGGACACCGGGCTGGACCTGGTACCCACCAGCCGCTACCACTGGAACCTCTGAGAACACGGCTCCGCGGCGGCCGCCGACGCTGTCCGGGTTCGCTCACCGGACCCGCGACCGTGCCCGGGAAAACGCTGATCGTCGATACTCGAGCCCTCCCGCGGTTCGACGAACCAGCCAGACCATCGCATCGGAGCCGGTATGACCCCTGTCAGCAGCCCGCAACACGTCCGTGTGTCCGTCCGGGACGCAGTGGCCACCGTCGTCCTGGACCGTCCGCCCGCCAATGCCTTCGATCCCGGGCTCATCGCCGAACTGCGCACGACCCTGGAACCGCTCGCGGTGGACCCCGAGGTCCGGTGCCTGGTCCTGCGTGGTACCGGCCGGTTCTTCGTCGCCGGCGCCGATATCCGGGTGATGCGTGACCTGACCAAGGAAACGCAGCGGGCGATGCGGCCGTGGGTCGATATCGCGCGGCTGCTGGAAACCGCGCCCAAACCGGTGCTGGCGGCAATCAACGGTCACGCACTCGGCGGCGGCGCGGAACTGACCCTGGCCTGCGATATGCGGGTGATGACGGAATCGGCGACCATCGGTTTCCCCGAGATCGACCTCGGACTGTTCCCCGGCGCGGGCGGCAGTCAGCGCCTGCCCCGGTTGCTGGGTGCGCACCGGGCGAAATTGCTCATGCTCGAGGGCAGCCGGCTGCCCGCCGCGGAAGCGCTGCGCATCGGGCTGGTGGACGAAGTCGTCGCGGACGCGCGCTTCGACGACCGGATCGACGAACTCGCCGCCACCCTCGCCGCCAAACCGACCCGCACCGTGGGACTGCTCAAACGTGTGGTCGACCAGGGCCGCGACCTCCCCCTCGACGACGCGCTGGACCTGGAGTTCGCCGCCGTCCTCGAACTCGTCCGCACCGCCGACGCGGCCGAAGGGCTGCAGGCGTTCCTCGACAAACGCGCCCCGTCGTTCAGCGGACGTTGAACCGGCCCGAAGGAGTCATGATGAAATTACGGAATTGGCGGCGCGGGATCGTCGCCGTTACCGCGCTCGCCACGGTGGCCCTGGCGGGAACGGCCTGTACCAGGCCTGCGACCCAACAGGCCGGCGACTCCGGGCCGATCCGTATCTCGGTCGGCGTGGATCCGTCCTACGCACCGTTCTTCCTCGCCGAGCAGGAGGGAATGTTCGAAGCGGCCGGTCTCGATGTCCGGATCGTGCAGACCGAGGGCGGCGCGGCCTCCGCCCAGAACGTGGTCGCGGGGACCTCCGAGATGTCCGGTAACGCCGACTCCACCGCGCTGACCGTGATGGCCGCCAACCCGAGTCTGCGCGCCCTCGGGGTGTACGAGGAGTCGACGCGGTACTTCCAGGTGGTGGTACGCGAGGGAATCGATCCGAAGTCCATCCGCAAGGTCGGCGTGTTTCCCGGGATCGGCCTCTACTTCACCGATCTCTACCTGATGAGCCTCGGGTTGGATCCGGCCACCGTCGAACACGTCACCACCGGGCCGCCCGAACAGCCCGCGCTGCTGGGCCGCGGCGATATCGACGCATTCGTCTCGTTCGACCCCTGGGTCGGGCAGGCGGTCGAAGGCGGCGGCCGGGTGGTGGCCACCAGCGGCGATTTCGGCGCCAAGTACACGCAGTGGCTGGTGGCGTCCGACGGGTGGCTGACGGCCAACGAGAAGGTCGCGGCCGAGGTGTTCGATGTGCTGGCCGATGCCGCGGCCATCGTCGACGCCGATCCCGACCGCGCCGCGCGGGCGGTGTCCGCGTCCATCCAGCTGGCTCCGGCGGAGGCCCGGCGCACCGTGGACCAAATCGATTTCGGCGCGCGCGACTTCACCGACGAGGACATTGCCCGGGCCGAGGATCTGGTCACGTTCTTCCGGGCGCAGGGCAAGATCGGCGGCTCCGTGGATACCGGCCTGGTGTTGCGCCGGGGCTGGCTGAACGAGCACGTCCTGGACGCGCCCGCCTGATATCGCCACCGGTTCGCCCGGTGCGCGCTCGCGCGGCGGGCGAACCGGCCACGCACTACGAGATCGCCGAAGAACGGAGCAATCATGGTCGAGTCCGCCGTCCGGGTCGTGGAGTTGTCCACCCCTTTCACCCGCTTCGCGGGCCGGGTTCTCGTCGGGCTGGGCTACGAGGTGATCCTGGTCGAGCCGGTCGGCGGGGACCCGGCCCGGGCCGACGCGGACGGCCGTTCGTTCGCGCACTGGCACGCCGGGAAGAAGTCGGTGGTGCTGGACCTGGACACCGAGACCGGCTGCGGGGCGCTGGCGCGCCTGGTGGCGACCGCGGATGTCCTGCTCGACGGCAGCCCAGCGGGAGCCGAACCCATCACCCCGGAACCCGGCGCACTCGTGCATGTCCGGGTGACCCCGTTCGGTCTGGACGGCCCCCGCGCGTCCTGGGCGGCCACCGACCTCACCGTCGCCGCGCTGGGCGGCATGCTCGCCCAGGTGGGTGATCCCGACGGCCCACCGCTCGCGCTGCCGGAGAACCAGGCCGAACAGCTCGCCGGCGTGAACGCGGCAGTAGGCGCGCTGCTCGGGTTGCGGGCCCGGCACCACGGCCCGGTCCCGGTCGTCGATATCTCCGCCCAGGAGTGTGTCGCCGCGAGTCTCGAGGCCGGCACGCTCGCCTATCTGCACGAGGACCGCGTACCGTCGCGCCCGGGCCGGGTCCATCCGCTGGTCCCCCACGGCCTGTTCCGCGCCGCCGACGGTTATGTGGGCGGCGGGCTGGGCGGGAGTCCCCGGATGTGGGACGCCCTGCTCGAGTGGCTGGTAGAGGAGAACGCCGCCGACGATCTGACCGACCCCCGCTGGGCCGATCCGGTGGAACGCAAACTCCATCAGGACCACATCTTCGAGGTGGTCCAGCGTTTCCTCGCGAAATGGCCCAAACAGGAATTCGCGGTGGCCGCACAGAGCCGGAAACTGCCTTGGTCGGCGGTCGATCGGCCGGATGAGCTACTGCTCAACCCGCAACTCAACGATCGCGACTTCTTCCTCGACGTGGTCGAGGACGGCGCGGTGTCCCGGGACCTCGGCTTCGGTTTCGCCTTCCCGGAGGCCACCCGGATACGCGAACTCGCGGTGGCGCGGCCCGGCGAACACCAGAGCCTCGTGCCCACGGCGCCGACGGCCGGTGTCACCGCTTTCGGCACCACGACGGCCGGTGCGGCCGCCTCCGATACCGCGGCCGGGCAGCTGCCGCTGGCCGGTCTGCGGGTCCTCGACCTCACCTGGGTACTGGCCGGGCCCTACTGCACCCGCATCCTGGCCGATCACGGTGCCGAGGTGATCAAGGTGGAATCGCTGGGCCGGCCGGACCCGACCCGCTTCGCACCGTTCATGCACCTGTCCCGGGGCGGCCACGACGATCCGGACACCAGCGGCTATTTCAACGACGTCAACCGCAACAAGCGCAGCATCGCCCTGGACACCCGCTCCCCCGAAGGCCTCGAGGTGCTCGCCGACCTGCTCACACACAGCGATGTGGTGGTAGAGAACTTCAGCTCCACCGTGCTGACCCGGATGGGTTTCGGCTACGACCGGCTGCGTGCGCTGCGGCCCGATATCGTCTACGTCTCCATGTCCGGTACCGGGCACACCGGTCCGCGCAGCGGCTGGGTGTCCTACGCCGACATCGTCTCGGCGGCCACCGGTTTGACCGCCTTGACCGGGTGGAACGCCGACGAGGTGGTCGGCGTCATCTACGGTCACGGCGATATCGTCGCCGGGTTGCAGGCGGCGACCGCGGTCTTGGCCGCCCTCGAATATCGCGACCGCACCGGCCGCGGCCAGCACATCGACCTGTCCCAGCTCGAGGCGATGGCGTCGCATATGGGGACCAGCGTGCTGCGGTCGACCGCGTCCGGGCGCCCCTGCATACCGATCGGCAATACCCATCCCGCCATGGCACCGCACGGTGTGTACCGCTGCCTGGGACCCGACCGCTGGTGCGCGATCGCGGTGCGCGACGACGGCGACTGGCGGCGGCTGTGCGCGGTGATCGAACGCCCGGAGTGGGCGGGAGACGCCCGGTTCGGTACCGCCGTCGCGCGCCGGGCGGCGGCGGGCGCCATCGACGCGGCGATCACCGCGTGGACCGCGGTGCTGCCGGTGGAAGTGGTCGCCGAACGATTGCAGCGCGCGGGGGTGCCGGCGGGGCCGGTGCGAACCGGGCGCGATCTGGTGGAAGACGATCCGCAACTGCGCGCCCGGGAGTACTACGTGCGCGGGGTACATCCGAAAGTCGGTCCCGTACTCCACGAAGGCTCACCCATCCGGTTGGGCGGACCGGCGACGGTGCGCCGCGCCGCGCCGCTGCTGGGCGCCGATACCGACACCGTGCTGCGCGATATCGCGGGGTACTCGGCCGGCACCATCGAGCGGCTGCGCGCCCGCGGCGTCCTGAGCTGACCGCTCACCGATACCCACAGCACACGAACCAGAGGAGAGATCATGCGTGCCGCCCGGCTCCACGACTTCGGCGCAGACCCCGTCATCGACGAAATCGACGTACCGACACGGAAACCCGGGCAGACCCTGGTCCGGATCGACGCCGCCGCACTCGGTCACCTCGACCTCACCGTCGCGAGCGGCACCTTCGATGTGCGCCCGGAACTGCCGCACATCGGCGGCACCGACGGCGCGGGCACCGTGGTGGAATCGGACACCTTCGCGCCGGGGACCCCGGTACTGGTCCGCGGCGGCGGTGTCGGGTTGTTCAAGGACGGCTGCTGGGCCGAGTATCTGGCCGCGGCCGACAAGGTCTTCACCCCGTTCGACCCCGCGCTCGACCCTACGGTCGCGGCGACATTCCTCCTGCCGAGCACCACCGGGTACGTCGCGGTGCACGATATCGCCCGGGTCGCCGCGGGCGAGCGCGTGATTGTTTCCGGTGCCTCGGGCGCGGTCGGTTCGATGGCGGCGCAGTTCGCGCTGGCGGCGGGAGCGGCCGAGGTGATCGGGGTGGTGCCGCGGGCGGACCAGGCCGCGTTGCTGCCGGCCGGAGTGCGTGCGGTGGTCGGGCGGAGCGCGGAGGTCGCCGCGGCGCTGGGCACCGAGCCCGTGGCCGATGTGCTCGTCGATACCCTCGGCGGCGATCTGCTACCCGTCCTGCTGCGGCGTATCGTGCCCGGCGGCCGGGCCGCCCTCATCGGCTACACGCTGGGCACCGAACTCACGATCGACCTCCCGAACTGGTTGCTGGCCGATGTCGCGCTGCTTCCGGTGAATATGATCCGCAAAACCGCCCGGCAGGCCGAGCTGGCGCCGAAGCTGATCACCATGCTGGTGGCCGGCGAAGTCCGGCTGGCCGTCCAGCCCTTTCCGCTCGACGAGATCGCCGGTGCGTTGCGGGCCATGCGGGAGGGGAAGGTCGCCGGGCGCGCGGTGGTTACTCCCTGAGTGTGTGCCGTGACAGTTTCCGCCCCCGGTTCGTTGCCGGTGGACCTGACTATTCCCGCGCTGCTGCGCGACCGGGCGGATCGCCGCGGCGATCACCTCGCGCTGCGGGCGGGTTCGACCGCGCTGACCTATCGGGAGCTCGCGGACCGCGTCGCGGCCGTGGCGGGAGCGCTGGCACAGCAGGGGGTCAGGGCCGGGGATCGAGTGGCCGCGTTGTCGCGCAATCGCATCGAACTCGTCGATGTGCTGCTGGGTTGCGCCTGGCTGGGTGCGGTGGCCGTACCACTGAACACCGCGCTGCGCGGTGACTCCCTGGCCCATGTGCTGACCTCTTCCGGTGCCCGGTATCTGCTGCTCGAGGCCGAATTCGCCGCCCGGGTCGCCGAGGCCGGATACGACGGGGTCACCTGGGTGATCGGCACCGGTCCGGCGCCCGGCCCGTATGGCCGGCCCCGCCCGGCCGCCGCGGTGTCGGCGCTCGACCCGGCGGCGGTGCTGTTCACCTCCGGAACCACCGGCCTGCCCAAAGGTGTCCGCTGTCCGCACGCACAATTCCTGTGGTGGGGCCACGGTGTCGGCGCCTCGCTGGACCTCGGCCCCGACGATGTGCTCTACAACGGTCTGCCCCTGTTCCACACCAATGCGATCAGCGCCGTCTTCCAGGCCTTCGTAGCGGGAGCGACCTTCGTCCTCGGCGAGCACTTCTCGGTACGCGAACACTGGCGGCGCGTGGCCGACGCCGACGCGACGGTGATCTATGTGCTCGGCGCCATGGTCGCCATGCTCGCCGGACGGCCACCGGCGGAACTCGATCGCGCGCACCGGGCCACCCGCGCGCTGGCCCCCGCCACCCCGGCCCACCTGTGCGCACCGTTCCGGGAGCGGTTCGGTGTCGAGCTCATCGACGGATTCGGCAGCACCGAGACCAATCTCGTACTCGGCAGTCTGCCCGGCGCGCGCCGGGCCGGCTACCTGGGCACGATCATGCCGGGCTACGACGCGGCGGTCGTCGACGAGGCGGGCGCTCGGGTGGCCGACGGTAGTGCGGGCGAACTCGTGGTACGCACCGAGCATTACGGCGCCTTCGCCCTCGGGTATCTCGGGGAGCCCGTCCCCGAGCCGCATGCGTGGCGGCGGACCGGCGACCGGGTGGTTCGCGAACCCGACGGCTGGTTCCGCTTCGTCGACCGCATCAAAGACGTTATCCGCCGGCGCGGGGAGAACATCTCGTCGGTGCAGGTCGAGCAGGTGCTGGCGCGGCATCCGGCGGTCGCTCAGGTCGCCGTGTTCCCGGTGCCGTCGGAGCTGGCCGAGGACGAGGTCATGGCTGCCGTGGTCCCCCGGCCGGGCGAATCGGTCGACCCGGCGGCGCTGCGCCGGTTCGCGGCGGCACAGCTGGCCGCGTTCGCTCTGCCGCGCTATATCGACGTGGTGACCGAGCTGCCGCTCACCGAGACCGGCAAGGTCCGCAAGGCCGAACTGCGCGGCCGCGGAGTGGGCGCGAACACCTGGACGGCCGACCCGAACGCTTCCTGACCGGGGTGCGCGCCGATCGTGGGATCGGCCCGGTGACCTGGGTTGCCGGCGCCGGAGTCACCTACCGCATCCATTGAGCGAGCACAGCGCCGGCGTGCACATCGCCGCGCTGTCCGGTGAGCTGTGGTGACATCGCATCGCCTGCAGCGCGCGGCTGATGCCCACCCCTGCGGTACGCAGCGCACCGGTCACCCGGCTGACATTGAGCCGGGCGGTCGGCCCGGTGACCGACAGCGCGCCCGCGATGGTCTGGGGGCCGGTGAACACGGGCACCGCGACGCTCATATAGCCGAGCCTGGTCTCCTCCACCTCCACCGCGATCTGTTCCCGGCGCATCCGCTCGAGTTGCTGCCGCAGCACCGACACCGACATGGTGGTGCGCGAGGTGAGCGCGGTGAAACCCTGTTCGACCACCTCCGCGAACACCGATTGCGGGGAGAACGCCAGGATCATCTTGCCGGTGGCGGTGCAGTACAGCGGCAACCGGCCCGCGACCCGTGACTGCTGTTGCAGACCGCGGTGGCCGACGATCTTCTCGATGTAGAGCACGTCGATGCCGTCGCGCACCGCGAAATGCACGGTCTCCTGCGTCGCGATCAGCAGATCCTCCATATAGGGCAGGGCCGCGTCGCGCAGGATCCGCTGCCGGGGCACCAGCTGACCGAGTTCGAAGAGGCGCAGGCCGAGCCGGTATTTGGTGCCGGACCGCTCCAGCAACCCCCATTCGACCAGCTCACCGGCCAGCCGGTGCACGGAGGCCTTCGCGACACCGCTGCGCCGCGCCAATTCGGTGAGCGCGAGATCGCGGTGCTCGTTGTCGAAGGCGTCCAGGATCATCCGCGCCTTGCTGAGCACCGACGACATCTCGGTGCCCTGCGCAGTCGCCGATTCGAGGGAAAGATCCGGACCGAGCTCCGCTGGTCGGTGTGCGGCTGCCGTCATGCTGACCTCCTGGCGCCTTACCGGCGCCCTCCGCCGAGGGCCCGGACGGCGAAATTCGCCGGACTCGTGACGCTAGCGCAACATACCAGCGACCTACATCACACCGGGTCCGCTGAGCGGACCCGGTTCATCGTGCATTCTCGCGGAGAAAGCGGCGCACCGCGGCGGCGACCGGGACCGCCTCGCGTTCGATCAGCGCCACCGTGCCGTCCGCGAAGACCACCTCGTCCACCACGGCGGCGCCGGTGAGCCGGGCACGCAGGACGGGCAGATTCCGGATGGAGAAGGGGTCGGCCCCGGCGCCCAGCAGCAGCACCGGCACCCGCACGGCGGCGATCCGGTCCTCCATGCGGTAGCGGGCGCACGCCCGGTGGCCCTCGGCCGGGTCCACGCCGAAGGCGAGCGCATCGTGCAGGAATCGGTCCAGCAGGTCGGTTCCGGGCTGTGGATAGTAGGGGCGGCGCTGCTCCCACAGTGACCGCAGATGTCCGCCGTCCGGGGTCCGCTCGGCTCGATCCACCGCCGGTCCGTCGGCGTGCGCGCCACGATAGTCCGCATCGGCCCATGGACAGGACGACAGGATCAACGCCTCCACCCGCTCGCGGTACGCGACGGCCATCTCCAGTGCCACGGCGGCGCCGGTGTGATGTCCCAGGACCGCCGCCCCCGGGATCTCCAAGGCATCCAGCAGCGCCCGGGCGCCGGCGGCGAACGCCTCGATGGTCTGCGGCGCCGGCAGTGCGGCGCTCGCCCCGAACCCGACCATATCCATAGCGATCACCCGATGATCGGGGGCGAGCAGGGGCAGCAGTTCGCGGAATTCGTCCCAGGAGCGCGGCGTCTGGTGCAGCAGCAACAGTGCGGGCCCGGTGCCCTGTTCGGCGTAGTGCAGCTGGCCGAACGCGGTATCGGCGTACCCGAACCGGAGGCCCATCAGTACTCCGTGATCATGGTGGTATCCACGCCGATGACTTCGATCTTCGCCGCACCCCCGGGATTGCCGACCGGCTCGTCACGACCGGGCAGGACCTCGGTGAAGAACCGCAGTGCGTCCTGTTTGAATTCCGGATCGGCCTTGCGGTCCACGGTGATCGCCTCGACCGGGCAGGCCAGTTCACAGGCCCCGCAGTCGATACATTCGGCGGGATTGATGTAGAGCTTGCGGCCACCCTCGTAGATACAGTCGACCGGGCACTCCTCCATGCAGGAGCGGTCCATGGTGTCGATGCACGCTTCACCGATGACGAATGGCATATCAATTCTCCTGTTCGGTGGAGTGGCCGGGGAAGATATCGGCGTCGGGGTCGAGTACCGCGGCGGCGTTGTTGACGGCGGTGGCCGCCTCGCCGAAACCCACCGCGATCAGCCGGACCTTGCCCGGGTAGTCGGTGATGTCACCGGCCGCGTACACGCGCGCGACGGTGGTCCGCATGCGGGTGTCGACGACGATGTGCCGGGAATCGATGCGCATGCCCCAGCCGGTCATCGGCCCGAGGTCGGCGGTGAAGCCGAGCGCGGCGATGACGGACTGGGCCGGCACCGTCGAGGTCGTCTTGTCGATCCGGTGGTGGATATCGACCTCGGAGATCCAGCCGTTGCCCCGTACTGCGGTCACGTCGGCGTTCACCAGCATGCGCACACTGCTGTCCCGGACGCGGGCGACCGTGGCACCGTGAGCGCGGAATCGGTCGCGCCGGTGCACCAGGGTCACCGAGGCCGCGATCGGTTCGAGGTGGACCGCCCAGTCGAAGGCGCTGTCGCCGCCGCCGACGATGACGACATCACGGCCGGTATGCGCGGACAGGTCGGGGACGAAGTAGCTGAGGCCGCGGTCCAGGAAATCCCGCCCGGCCGCGAGCGGGCGCGGGGTGAAGGTCCCGATACCGCCGGTGACAACGACAGCACCGGCGGTGACGACACGCCCGGCGCTCGTCCGGACCACCACCCGGCCGTCGTCCGCGTGGTCCAGCGTCTGTGCCTGCTCCCCCAGCAGATACACCGGGTCGTAGGGCGCGGCCTGGGCCACCAGCCGGTCGACCAGGTCCCGGCCCTTCACCGACGGGAACCCCGCGATATCGAGGATGGCCTTCTCCGGGTACATCGCGCTCACCTGCCCGCCGGGTTCGGACAGCGCGTCCAGCACCGCGACCCGCAGTCCGCGGAAACCCGCGTAGTACGCGGCGAACAGTCCGGCCGGTCCGGCACCGACGACGAGGATGTCGACCTCATGGGCGGTGCCGCTCGACACGTGGGGCGATTCGTTCATACTCTGCACGCTAAGAGCGTTGCGGCACAGGAGAAATGAAACCGGTCCGGTGAACAGACCCGGTTCGCACCGGCGGGCGGATCCTTTCGGACACGACGAACGGCGGGTCCACCGGTACGAATACCGGCGAACCCGCCGTGCGCGGTCGCGGTTCAGCCAACCCGGGTGCCCTCGTCGCACCCGGGCCGGACCCGCCCGATCGGTTCCGGTCCCACCGGCAGCCGGACGGTACGCGTCGGCATCCGGCTACTTGACGCCGTAGCGGCCAAGGAACCGGGTCGAGACCAGGCGCAGAACTCGGTCGAAAACGAAGCCCATGATGCCGAGCACGATGATCCCCACGAACGTCCAGTCGATCCGGCCGTAATTACGCGCTTGCCAGATCATCGAACCGAGGCCGTGCTCGGAGGCCACGATCTCGGCGGACACGATGGTCAGGAAGCTGTTACCCATGGCCAGCCGGGCGCCGGTGACGATCCCCGGCACCGACGACGGCAACACCACGGTCTGCATGATCTGCAGCCGCCCGGCCCCGAGATTGGTCGCCGCCTGCAGTTTGTTCTCGCTGATGGAGACGGTGGCGGCGATCGTGCTGACGGTGACGATGAACACCGAGGTGTAGAAGATCAACACCACCTTCGAGGTCTCGCCGATCCCGAACCACACCACCGCCAGCGTCACGAACGCGATGGGCGGAATGAACCGGAAGAACTCGATATAGGGGTCGAGCAGCTGCCGGACCAGGTTGAACCGGCCCATCAGGATGCCGATCGGCGCGCCGACCACGACACCCAGGCTCCAGCCGAGCAGGATCCGCTGGCCTGAGGCCACCACCGAGGTCCACAGGACACCGCTGTCGGCCAGTTCCCCCGCCGCCTTCCACACTTCGCCCGGGGAGGCGATCGTGGTCGGGCCGTACCACCAGGCCAGGAACGACCAGACGGCGAGGCCGATGAGCGCCGAGGCGATCCACAACGCGCCGGTGCGCAGGATGGCGCCACCGCTGCGGATACCGGCACGCCGCGCCGATACCGCGCGGGCGCCGCGCGGCGCCCGGATCTCCGCCACCGCGGTCATACCTGCTCCTCCTCGACACCCCGGACGCCGCCGAGATCCTCTTCCTCTTCCAGCCCTTGATTGCGCAGCGACGCCACCACTTCGGCGCGGATATCGTCGCGCAGCCGCTCGTACAGTTCGATGACCTCGGGGTTCGCCCGGTCACGCGGACGCGGCGCAGCCACCTCGTAGACGCTTTTGATGCGCGCCCGCGGGCCCGCCGTCATCACCACCACGCGATCGGCCAGGGTCAGCGCCTCGTCGATATCGTGGGTGACGAACACGACCGTGCAACCGGTGTGCCGCCAGATCTTGTCCAGTTCGGTCTGTAGCACTTGGCGGGTCTGCGCGTCCAGCGCGCCGAACGGTTCGTCCATGAGGACCAGCGAGGGCTGGTTGGCCAGAACGCGCGCGATCTGCACCCGCTGGCGCATACCGCCGGAGAGCTGGGCGGGGAATTTCGCGCCCGCGTGCGGGAGGCCGACCATCCCCAGGTATTCGGCCGCGATCCGCGCCTGTGCGGCCTTCTTCGCGCCGTGCATCCGGGGTCCGTAGGCGACATTCTGCGCGACGGTCATCCATTCGAACAACGCCTCGGAACTCTGGAAGACCATGCCGGCGTGCGGGTTGCTCCCGTTCACCTCGTCGCCGTCGCAGACGATGCCGCCCGCGGTGGGCCGGACGAATCCGGCCATGGCCGACAACAGGGTCGATTTCCCGCAGCCACTCGGGCCGAGCAGGCAGACGAATTCACCGGGCCGGACCGCGAGATCGATTCCGGCGACGATCTCGGCGGACCCGAAATTGATGTCCAGGTCCCGGATCCGCACCGGTACGCCCTTGTCCGGGGCGCCGGTGGCGGACTCGGCGGCAGCGGTGGTCACGGTCATTTCTTATCCTCCTTGTACCAATCGAGCAGCATGGCCGAACGCAGGTCGGGCTGCTCGGAGAGGACGCCGATGTCCTGATAGAAATCGACGATCGTCTGCGCCGATTCGACGTCGTGCGCATCGAGATTCGTGACCTCGAAATCGATTTCATCGACCGCGGCGACGGTCTGTTCCTCGTCGACATTGACCGCCGTCCTGGTGGCCGCGGCG
The DNA here is from genome assembly GCA_040674215.1 of Nocardia sp. NPDC050193. GTDB lineage: Bacteria > Actinomycetota > Actinomycetes > Mycobacteriales > Mycobacteriaceae > Nocardia. The sequence continues at coordinate 91,179 of JBFARE010000011.1, forward strand.
GCGAGCGCGGGATCCTGTTCGACCCGCGCGCTGGCCGCCGCGAGCACCTGCGCGAACTGCTGCGCCTGCTCCGGGTTGGCGGTCAGCCAGGGTTGCGTCGAGATCGCCCAGTGGTGATAGAACCAGTCGTAATCGCCGGTCACCGCGACCACACGTCCGGTGCCCTGCGCCACCGCGGTGCTCGGCCACGGCTCCCACAGCACATAGCCGTCGATATCGCCGCGGGCGAGCAGCGCCGGCATATCACTGGGCGTGGCCGAGATCATCTCGACCGAGCCGGCGGGCACCCCGTTGGCCCGCAGGTACTTGTCGGTCGAGATCTGGCCCAGCCCGGGCACCACGCCGACCTTCCGGAGATCGGCCGGGCCGGCGATGCCGTTGCGCAGCACCACCTTGATGTAGTCGCCGGACGCCTCGTAGGCGAACATCGCCCGCAGCGACGGGTTCTGCCGGAGCTGGGAGATGGTGGTGGTGTCGGAGCTGCCCGCCAGCTGCACCTGGCCACTGGCCAGGGCGTCGACCGCTTCCCCGCCCCGCCCGAACTGGACCAGTTCCACGTCCAGGCCGGCATCCCGGAACATGCCCTCCTGGTCCGCGAGAAAGAAGGCCGCGAACGAGGCGTCGATACCCACCGCGACCCGGATCGGCCCGCTCCCGTTCGTCGCTGTATCCCGGGTCGCCGGCCTGGTGCAGGCCCCCAGCGCGACCGCGAGTGCCACCGCGAGTACCGCCAGGACCACCTTGCCCGGTCTGGATCGCCACGCCATATCTGTACCTCGCTCTGTGATCTGGACCGCATTCACGGTGCCATGGACAGGGAACCTATCCGCTACCCGGGAGCACACGAACGAACGCGGTCCGCCGTACGGACCGGGACCTCGACCTCGCGGTAACCCGCAGGCCCGCCGGTGCCGGCGGCCCACTACGGATCTATTCCACGCGTGTGACCAGCGTGTTTCCCGATCTTTGCCATGCGGTTGCCCGGCGACCTGAACGGCGCCGGACACGGCCGGTGGGTGCGGAAAGGTAGGGGTGGGCTCCACGAAACCGCGCCCCGGGACGCCGGAAGCCGGCCGCGCGGGGGCGCGACCGGCTTCGGGTTCCGGGGCGGACAGTCAGGCGGCCGACTTCGCCCGTGCCGAGGCGTCGGCCAGGAATTCGAGACTGAGCCGGTTGTACTCGGCGGCGTGTTCGTGCTGCGGCCAGTGCCCGCACGCGGGGTAGAGCTGTAACCGGGCACCCGGGATATCGGCGGCCAGCTTCTCCGCCTCGGGGACATCGCCGAACGGATTCTCATGACCCCACACCACCAGGGTGGGCGCGGAGATCCGGGCCAGCCGATCCGGCCGGAGCAGATTGCGCTGCCGGATCTCCATGTTCTGCAGGCACAGCAGGTTGTGGATATTGGCCACGAAATCGGGCCGATGGTAGATCCGATGCCGGACCTGCACCAGCTCTTCGGTCGCATCGGCGGCATCGTGCATCAGCAGCCGCAGGCGGGCCCGGGTCAGCTCGATATCGTCGGTTTCCACGGCCTTGACGGTCGAGGTACGGATACGCTCCATGACCTCCGGATTGGCCACCGTACCGCCCGCGGCGAGCAACTGCAGCGAGAGAACCCGCTCGGGATGGTCACCGGCCAGATACGCCGCCACCCAGCCGCCCAGCGATTCGCCCACCAGATGCACCTTCTCCAGGCCGGCGGCATCGAGGTAGTCGAGCAGATGGGTGACATAGCGGGGGATCTCGTACGGATAGTCGGGCTTGCCGGTGTAGCCGTGGCCGAGCATATCGATGGCATGGCATTCGTACCGGTCCGCGTGCGCGACGATATTGCGGGCGAAAGCCTCGAGATGACCGCTGGTGCCGTGCAGGAAAACCACCGCTTCCGCGCCGCTACCGGCCTGTAGTGCCCGGGTCGGGACCCCGGCGGCGTCGACGGTTTTCAGGGCGAAATCCACCCCGGTCAGTTCGTGCCAGATCGTCATTGTCATTCCTTTTCGTGAAATCGGAGGTCGGGAAGGGATACGGCACCACGCGGCGGTCAGCGGGCGGTGAGTTGCCGCGCCGGATCCAGCACGGCGACGCCCATCCCGGTGAGCCATTCCGGGACCACTTCGTAGGCCAGCCGTTCACCCGGGATGTAGTCCAGCATCGCGGCCATCATCAGCCAGGTGCGCAACTCCTGGGCACCGTTGCCCGCCGCGTCCTCGAGTTCGCCGGTGGTGTATCCGGCCAGTTCGGCGGCTTTGCCGAGGGTGAAGAGCTCGAGCACCCGGTTATCGAACGCCGGGGAGATCGCGGCCTCGGCGGCCCGGATGATCTGCCGCCGGCGGACGTCGTAGTCCGCCCAGTTCTCCCGGCCGTCGAGCCAGGCCCGCACCATGAAGTCCTCGTCGTCGCCGTGCGGGTCACGCCAATCCGGCCAGGGCAGCCGATGCGAGAGACCACCGGAGGCGATCACCACCACCCGGCGGTCGTCCGGGAAGGCGGCCACGGCCTCACGCAGTGCCGACGCCAGTTCCGCACAGCGGGCGAAGGTCGGCAGCGGCGGCGCGAAAACATTCACCACCAGCGGCACGATGGGCACCTCCAGGCCGGCCAGCAGGTACTGGATGGCGTGTGACTGCCCGTGGTCGATCTGCAACCGCGCCGAGAACGCCGGATCGAACCGGCCGCTCTCGATCAGCGCCTCGGCCAGATGCCGGGCGAAGCCGATATCGACGTGTTGCGGACCCGCGGGAGTGCCCGATTCCCCGCTGGCGTGGCATTCGCCGACACCGAGGGTGAAGGGCGGGATCAGATCCAGCCAGAATCCGCGGAAATGGTTCGAGCCGAGCAGGATCACGACATCCGGGCGTGCGGCGGCGATCCGGTCGCGCGCGGCGTACAGGGCGTCGCGGAAACGCTCCGCTTCCGCTTTGTGCGTCGTCTGCTCCCAGTGGGTGTTCATCAGGGTGCTGTGCGACGCGCCCACCCCCAGCACAATTTTCGCCATCAGTCGATTCCTACTTCCTCGAGTGTGCGGGTCGCGGTATCCACGGCGACGCGTACGAGATAGCGGGTGAACCGCTCCGCGGCCCGCAGGTCCACCGTGTTCATTCCCCTGGCGAAATCCACCTCGAACGGGGCGTCGGCGACCTTCGGCATCCCCACCCGCACGGTCGGGATACCCCGTCCGCGCAGGATGTTCGCGTCGGTGGCCCCGCTGGCGTCGCGAATATCGCGGTGCGATTGTCCTTCCGCTGCCTCCCAGGCCGCGATCGCACTGCGGCACAACCACATCCCGGGGTCCGACGATTCACCGGGTATCGCCAGGATCTGCGCCACATCGATGCACGCGTCCAGGTCGGCGGCGATCGCGCGCACCGTGGCGAGCAACTCTCGTTTCGCGGCGGTCGGGGTGGTGCGTGGGCTCAGCCGCAGATCCACCATCATGCGGACCTGTTCCGGAGTGAACGAGGCCGTGCGCTGCCAGCCGCCACGGATATTGGCCACCATCCCCTGCGGGAACACCAGCCCGTCCCGGTGCGCTCGCGAATATTCGGGAAACCACTGCTCCAGACGCTGCGCCACCGCCCCGGCGAGCGCCACCGGGTTCCGGTAGGGCAGCCGATGCCGCGATCCGACGTAGGTGTGGGTGCCGTGCACGGTGATCTCGAACCAGGCCAGCCCCACCTCTTCCCACGACACGGTCCACCCGGGTTTGGCGATGAGCGCGAAATCCGGCCATACCCCCTGTTCCAGGAGGAACGAGCACCCCACGCCCTGACCGGTGTTGCGGCGCGGATTGCCGACGCCGGGGCGGGCATCGGTCGGCATGCCGCCTGCCCCGAAAGCGGCGATCAGATCGCCGGTCAGCGGTATCCCTGCGGTATGGACGGCCTCCACCGCCGCCATCACACAGGCGGCGTGTCCCTTCGGGTTCGAGGCCCCGAGACCGGTGACGTAGTCGCCGTCCACCACCGCGTGCGCCCGCATATCCGGCCGCAGCACGGCGCCGGCCCACGGGAGGTCCTCCAATTCGTTTCCACTGGTCACCGTGTCGATCGGGGCATAGAGCATGAGATCGGGACCGGTTCCGGAGCCGGGCACCCGGGCCCACGCGTTCGCCTGCCGGTCATCGAGATCCATTGTGTGGGCTTCGATACCGGCACCGAGGAACACCTCGGTGATGTGCCGGGCCAGCGGCGCCTCGTCACCGGTCGGGGCGGCGATATCCACCAGGCCTGTGGTCAATTCGCGTAGTCGTCCGTAATCAACCGCAGCCCAGGCCTTTTCGATCCACTCACGACGTTGTCCATCGAGCCCGGCCAGGGGGTCGGCCGTCATCTCGGGGTGACCGGGTGGATCTGGGTGTTGTTCCGCGCGGCCAGATAACGCCAGCCGATCGGCGCGCCCACGGCCAGCAGCACACCGGCCAGTACACCGCCACAGATCTTGCGCATGAAGTCCTCCTTCTATTCCGCCGCGGCGGCGCCGGGGGTCCCGGTGCCCGAAGCGCCGTTCGACGTGGTCGATGCGGGTTTCTCCGCAGCCGCCGCGCGCACCCGGCGTTCCCGGACCGGCCGGACCGGTTCGGCCGGCTCGTGGGTCACGGCCTCGGCGATCCGGGCCGCGTATTCCTCCTCGGCGAGGTTGCGCCACGCGGTGAGCGAGATATCGGGCCGGTACAGCTTCTCCGGCGGGGCGTCGGTGACACTGACCATCCATTCGTCCTGGCCGGAGAACTGCCCGTGGAACAGCCAGCGGATCGCGCCCAGATACTTCGCGTAGAACCCCAGCTTGCGGACACCGGTGACGAAATTGACCATCAGCCCCACATAGTTGTGCCGTTCGTCGTCCACCGGAACGTAGAACTCGTAGTGGATGAAGTTCGGGTACGCGATACGCAGCACACCGGGCATGGACAGCGACGCGAAGCCCGGGAAGTTCTGCGCCTCGATCACCGGGTTCGTCTTCAGCCCGGCTCCGACATTGCCGATCTGCGAGATCCGGCTCTCGTCGGGGTTCTTCTTCCACCAGCGTTTATTGGACCACTTCCCGACACCGGGGAAATCGGCCTCCCAGTGCACCTCGTCCTGCACCCGGAAGATCCAGCGGCCCTCGGGCACGATCCGGGTGATGTTCCAGGTGGGCATGGGTTTGAACAACCGCCACAGCGACGTGCGGTGCAGGTACTTCGCGTGCCCCTCATCGAAACCGTTCTCGCACGCGAAGCGCCAGTTCCCGCGGCGCGGCTGGATCCGGCCGCCCACGATGCCCTCGTTCTCCACCAGTTCGCGGGGCAACTGGTCGTCGATCGGGGGCGCCGGCTCGGTGCCGATCGGGATGTATACCCACACCAGCCCGAGCCGTTCGGCCACCGCGTAGGTCTGCACCGACAGCTTGCCGCACACCTTCGAATCGGGGCCGTCGGTGATGACGGCGGCAAGCTTGCCGTCGGTCAGCCGGAAGGTCCAGCCGTGGTATGGGCAGCTGACGGTTCCCGGGAACTGCTGATCGCCCTCCGATAGGGGTACACCCCGGTGGGGACACCGGTCGTGCAGGGCATAGGCGGTCCCCGCGTCGCGGATCAGCGCCAGCTTTTCGCCGCAGATCGTATAGCTGCGCGGTTTTCCGGTGATGTGGTTCGACCACGTCACCGGGTACCAGTAGCCGCGGTAGCCGCTGCCGGCCTTGTCGTAGTACGGCCAGGCGGTCCAATCCTGCCGACCGGCCGCCCGCGCCCGCTCCGGGAGCGTGGGCCGGGTCTCCGGTGCCTCCACACCAGTCATATGCGTTCCTCTCGAAGCGAGATCGTCCGGTGCACCGATCTTGGGCCGGAGGACGCCGCGACCCAATGGATCGGGTTCGCTCAGCAGACCGGATCCGACCCGAGCCGGAGCACAGCGCGTCCCGCCGCGCAGAGGGTCCCCGTCTCGTCGTGTTCTTCGAGGTGCAGGGTCACCGTGTCACCGGCGATGTCGCCGACCACACCGGTGACGGTGAGCGTGGCCCCCACTCCGGCGGGCGCCCGGTTCCGCCATTCCACCGACCGCACCGCCGCGGGATCGCCCGCGAAACGGGCGGCCGCGCGAAAGAACAGCGTGCCGTGCAGTTGCGCCATGACCACGGCGCTGTCGAGTCCTTCCGCACGGGCGGCCAGGGGGTCGTAGTGGATACGGTGCGCGTTGTGGGTGGCGGCGCCGAAACGCTGGATGCGCACCGGGTCGGTGCGCAGTGCGACCGGCGCGACGGTGTCGCCCGCACGCACCACAGGTGACCCGGTCATCGGACGATGAACTTTTCGGTGACCGAGGCCAGCGGCCCGGCCGCGGCCGCGCGGTAGCTCTTCCGCACGGTGATCAATACGAAGCGGCCGTCCACCCGGCCCTTCCACTCGACCCGCTCCACCGTCCGGTGCACCTCGATCTCCTCCCCGAGCCGCGGCGGCCGGTGGAAGTCGATGCTCTGCCCGCCCGCCATGAGACGCACGTCCAGACCGGCCGTGCCCGGTACTTCGTCGGCGAACATGCCGTCGGCACGGTACTCGTCGTCCCGCGCGCCCCGCGGCCCGCGCAGCAGACTCGGCAGATAAAGGGGGTGCACCGCGAACGCGGGGTGATCGGTATCGAGGTAGCGCGGGTCGTCCTCCGCGCAGGCGCGCGCGAAGGCAATGGCCTCCGCCGCGCGCACCCGGCCCAGGTCCCGGCGTTCCACGGTGCCGAGCAGTGCCGTGGCCCGGGCATGGACAGTCTCCAGTTCGTCTGTCATGGGCCGACGCTAGGAGCCCCCGCACCACCCGGCAACAGGCCGGGACCGGCCAGCGGACCGCGGTACTTTGCCCCTACGCCGGTTTCGGGTCAGGTGGGCGTATGGCATCTCCACCGAACAGCTCGTACGCCACGGCGTCCGGCGTCACGTTCCACTACCACGATCTGGGCACGGGTTCCCCGACTCTCTTCCTGCACGGTGGCGGCCCCGGCTGCACCGCCTGGTCGGATTTCGGCCCGGTGGCCCCGCTGTTCGCCCGCGACCGCCGCGCGATCCTGGTGGACCTGTTGCAGTACGGACGCTCGGACAAATGCACCATCACCGGCCCGATGTGGGATTTCCATGCCGCGAAAACGGTGGCCCTGCTGGACGAGCTGGCGATCCCGCGGGCGGATTTCGTCTGCAACTCCTGGGGCGGGACGATCGCGCTGAACCTCGCCGCCAAATACCCCGGGCGGGTGCGCTCCCTGGTGATCACCGGCAGTATGCCGGTGTTCTACGGGCCACTGGCGCCCCTCCCCGAAGGCGGGCGCCGCGGACGCAATGCCCGCGATATCTACTACGGCGGTACGGGCCCCACCCGGGAGAAGATGCGTGAGCTCATCACGCGGCTCGAATGGTTCGACGGCGCCGAGTTGCCCGAGGAGACGCTCGATATGCGCTATCGGCAGAGTCTGGACGCCGAGGAGATCGCGCTGGCGGCGCGTTCGGACAATCCGCGTGGCGACTGGCAGGACCTGACGGCGGAGCTCGGGTCGATCCAGGCGCCCGTGCTGTTCGCCTGGGGTATGCACGACGCGTTCCTCACCCCGGATTATCCGCTGATGCTGGCGCGGATGATTCCGCACGGTCATCTCTATGTGATGGACCGGGCCTCGCACCATCTGCAGGAGGAACGCCCGTACGACTACTACAGCGTGGTCACCGGGTTCCTGAACCAGCAGCACCCATGACCGCGGGCCGGTTGTCGCCGGTCATGACGACTCCGGCCCGCCGGCGCGAGCGCGAAACAGTGAGAGGCGCGCACCGCGGCCGGCCCGGAGTCAGGATCCGCGAGCGGCGCCGCGGCGGCCGGCCCGGTAGCGGCCGGGAATGGTGCCGATGATGTCGGTGAAGGCGGCGATGAAGCTGCTCGGATCGGACCATCCGCAGGCGGAGTCGGTCCGGGTGGTGTCGTGACCGTCGGCGAGAAGTACAAGCGCGTGGTAGATGCGCAGCTGGGTGCGCCATTCGTAGAAGGTCATACCGAGTTCGGCGCGTAGCAGCCGGCTCGGGGTGCGGGAGCCGGCGCCGAGCGGCCCGGTCAGGGCGAGCAGTACCTCGCGCGCGAGACCGGAGGCCAGGAAGACGGCGGGCCGGTCGGGGCTACGCCGGGCCAGGGCCGGTGTGAGGAAGGCGATCCGCATATCGGTGTCGCCGTGGGCACGGTGCCGGTGCGCGTAACCGGCGCTCCGCGGCCCGAGGAGGGGAGAAGCCCATGGCGACGTTCGTCCTCGTGCCCGGCGGATGGCACGGCTCATGGTCGTTCGACGCGGTGGTTCCGCTGGTCGGGCACAGCTGCGGCGGGTTGGTGATCTCCGCTGCCGCCCCCATCGCCTCGCCTCGTTTGCGCAGAGGATCCGGCTCACCGGTGCCGTCGGCCGGGTGCCCCGCCGCGAGTTCGTCTACTGCTCCGGATGGGAAGACCGCACACCCTTCACCGGACTCCGCACCCGGCTCCGAGCCGATCCGGATCGGCAGGTGCACGACCTGCCGACCGGCCACCATGCGAAGTGTGAGGACCCGGAGGCCGTCGCCGGACTACCCATCTGAGCACTCCGGCGAGGCATGGTGAGCTCGTACAGGCGGTGCGCGAACCGTACCGGATCGCGCGGCGCGCAGCGCCGCCTGGATCCGGGCGCGGTCGGCGAACCTTCCGGCCCGGTTCAGCGAATAGTGCCCGCACCCGCGATGAGCGGTAGATCGAGGGGCGTGACCCAGCCGGGCGGTAGTTCGTTGACGGCCGGGACGGCGTTGAGGGCGCGCATACCGGTGGCCAGGCAGCCCGCGATCGCCGGGGTACGGCCCGAACCGTCGGTGAAACGGAACGAGGTCTCCTGCGAAATCGACGGGCTGCCGACGATATCCACGCGGTAGACGTCGTCGCGGGTGCCCGACGGCCAGTCCGGCGCGGCATCGTGACCGATCCGGTTGACGTGTTCGAGAGTGATCACCTCGCGGCCGCGGTGAATACCGTTGACGGTGAACCGGATCGCCGCGACCGTGCCCGCCCGGACGGTGCCCTTCGCCGACGGACGATCCACCGGGGTGACCCACTTGTCCCACGTCGTGGTGATGCCGTCCAGCTGTATCCCCGCGGCCTCGGCGATCATCGGCACGGTCGGGCCCCACGCCATGATCAGCAGGTCGGAATGTTCGAGCAGGGCGGTGAATTCCGGTGGTTCGCCGATACCCATCTCGACTTCGTAGTCGCCCTCGTAATCGGTGTAGTCCAGCAACTCCGAGGCCCGCACCGACTGCACCTCACCGCACAGACCCATGAGGGTCATCGGGAACAGGTCGTTGGCGAACCCCGGATCGATACCCGTGGTGAAACAGGAGGCCCCGCCCGCCAGGCATGCCTCGGTGACCGGGTCCCGCCAGGCACGGGGGGTCTGGTCCATCGCCGGCCAGACCCACGGCGTCATGGCGGTGGAACACACATCGATTCCGGCGCGCAGGAATGCTTCGATCACCCGGATGTTCTCATCGGCGAATTGGGCGGTGGGCCCGTAGTGCACCACCGCGTCGGGTCGCAGGGCGATCAACTCGTCGATCGAATCCGTCGCCACGGTGCCGGTTTCCGGGGCGCCGCACAGGTCGCCGGCGTCGAGGCCTACCTTCGCCGGATTGCTCACACCCACCCCGGCCAGTTCGAATCGTGGATGGCGCAGGATCTCGGCCAGCACCATCGATCCGACGGTGCCGGTCCCCCACAGCACGATCCGCTTCTTGTCCTCGGTCACGGTTGCTCCTCAGCCGGTCAACGATGGAATTCGCCGCAGTCCACGGTCAGCATCTGCCCGGTGACCGCGCTGGCCAGGTCGCTGGCGAGGAAGAGTGTCGCGCGGGCGACCTCTTCCGGTGCGGCGAGGCGCAACAGGTCCGTGGGCGCGGCCTTCTCGCGGTAGATGTCGTCGTGGGTCACGCCGGCCCGGGTGGCCAGCCAGTCGAAGTACGCCTTGTTGATGTCCTCGTACACGTACGACGGTGCGACGCTGTTGACCCTGATCCCGCGCGGGCCCAGTTCGGTCGCCAGCGACGAGGCCAGATGTGCCAGTGCGCCTTTCGACAGCTTGTAGCCGGAGTACTCCGGTTGCGAACTGTAGGACACGCACGAGTTGAGCATGATGATCGAGCCGCGGGTGGCCGCGAGCGCCTCCGCGAAAAGCGCCGACATTCGCAGCGGCGCGAAGACGTTCGTCTCGTTCGCGGTGCGCAGTGCGGCGAGATCGATCCCGGTGATCGGGTCCATGGGCGGTATGGCGAAGGCATTGTTGATCAGGCAGTCGACCCGCCCGAATTCGGCCTGTACCCGCTCGGCCAGACCGGCTCGCTGTTCCTCGTCGGTGATATCGGCCGGGACCGGCAGCACCGTGGTGCCGTCTGCCCGGATCTTCTCGGCCAGGCGCTCGAGCTTGCGTTCGGTGCGGCTCACCAGCACGAGCCGGGCGCCCATGGCGGCGGCCTCCACGGCGAGCGCGGTACCCAGACCGGGACCGACGCCGGAGATCACGACGACCCTGTCCTGTAGCAGGGGTACCGGCCGATAGGCCCGGTCGGCGATGGCGGGGTCAGCGGACACGCCTGCTCCTCCCAGTACGCAGCGGTTACACCGTGTAACGACTTTGTTGTGACAGACTGTAACGACTCCCGCTCTCGTGAACAAGGACCGATTCTGTGACCGCACGCCATCGTCTGGGCCCGCACCGCGACCCCGCCGTGGACCGGGCGGTACTCGAGGCCGCCCGCGATCTGTTGGTGGAACGGGGTTACACCGCGACATCCATCGACGCGATCGCCACCCGGGCGGGCGTCAGCCGGCCCGCGATCTACCGGCGCTGGCCGTCCAAGGCCCACCTGATCGCCAAGGCCGTGTTCCCGGATGTCGGCACGGCGGAGGTCGCTCCCGATCTGGTCGCCGAGGTGCGCAAGGTCATCCGCGGGACAATCCAGTTGTTCGGTTCGGCCGAGGCCCGGGCGGCCATGCCCGGCCTCATGTCGGATATGCGCGCGGACCCGAACCTCTACGAGAAGCTCTCGGCCCGGCTGGATACACCGACCCGGCAGGAACTGTCGGACTATCTGGCGGCGGGCCGCACCGCCACCGGCCCCGTACCGGATGCGAACACCCTGCTGGACACCATCGCCGGCGCGGCCCTGTTCGCCATGTGTATCCGCGATATCGACGATCTGGACGGCTTCGCCGCGTCGCTGGAAGACCTGCTGCTGCACGGGATCGCCGGACGACGGGACGAAACCGGCCGATCCGGCGACCGCGAAGGCGCGGACGGCTGACAGACCCGCGATCGGGCCGGCCACCCGGCCGGACAGCGCTCCCGAGCCGACGCACCCGGTCGCCACGGGACACCGTCCGGCACGGAATTCGCCGGTGTGACAGGATCGTTCGGTTCGTGACGCCGTACCGAGAAGGGCCCTGGAGTGGATCTGCGTTTCGGAGCCGATACAGCGCACCGGGTCCGGCGCGCCGTGCTGGCGCTCGCGGTCGGTGCCGGGGTTCTCGGTGCGCCGGCGCCGGCCGTGGCCGAGGACGGTATCGACCCCTATCTCGACCGCCCCGCCGAATCGGCGGACACCCCGTCGCTGCAATGGTCCGACTGCCAGGACGGGTTCCAGTGCGCGACAGCCCGGGTACCGCTGGACTACAACCGGCCGCGGGAGGACCCCATCGAGCTGGCGGTCATCAAACTGCCCGCCACCGATCCGGGCCGGCGCATCGGCACCCTGTTCGTGCACTTCGGCGGTCCCGGAGCGTCCGGAGTCGACCGGCTGCGCGAACGAGGCCGGTGGCCGTGGTTGTTCTCCGAGGAATTACGGGCCCGATTCGACGTGGTCTCATGGGACAGCCGCGCGGTGTCGCGGAGCGCCCCGGTGCACTGTTTCCCGACCGAAGACGAACAGACGGCCTTCCTCGCCGCCATGCCGGCGATGCCGGCCACCCCGGCCGAGGAGCCGCCGTTCTACGACTGGTCCGCCCGATTCGCCGAGCGCTGCGCACAGCAGGCGGGCCCGATCCTGAACCACGCGTCGACCGCCGACACGGCACGCGATCTCGATCTGTTGCGCCGCGCGGTCGGCGACCCACTGCTCACCTATCACGGCATCTCCTACGGCACCCAGGTCGGCGCCGTGTACGCGAATATGTTCCCCGGCCGGGTCCGGGCCATGGTGTTCGACGGATCGCTGGACTTCGAGGGCAATGTCAACGGTCACGACGGGCAGGGCACCAAGGTGCCACTGGACACCCGCCAGAACGTGGCCGACGCCCTCTCCGCCACCTTCGACGCTTTCCTGCACCGGTGTTCGGAGGCCGGTCCGCGCTGCGCGTTCTCCGCCGGCGACCCGAAACTGAAGTGGATCACGCTCATCGAGCGGGCCCGGCTGGCCCCCATAGAACTGGACGGCCGCGTGTGGACGTATTCGACGATCGTCAACGCAGCCGCCGGCCTGTCGCAGCCGTCCACCTTCCCCGACCTCGCCGCGCTGCTCCAGCGGCTGTTCGACGCGGGCACCGCCCTCCCGGGCCTGCTGTCGGCCAGTGCGTCATCCATGGGCAACCGCACCGAGGCCTACCACGCGATCCAATGCACCGACAGCACCGTACCGACCGATACCGGCGTCTACAGTCGCGCGGCGGTCTCGGAGGACCAGCGGGTGCCGTACTTCGGCCGGGTCGCGGTGTTCAGCAGTATCACCTGCGCGTTCTGGCACGGTCACGCCGCCGACCGGTACACCGGACCGTGGAACAGGCACACCGCCGCACCGATCCTGGTGCTCAACAACAGGTTCGACCCGGCCACCCCGCTGGCCGGCGCCTACGACGGCGCCGCGCAACTGGCCCGCGCCGGGGTCGTGGTCACCGAGGGGGTGGGCCACAGCAGCATGTACGTGCCCAGCACCTGCACCGAGCAGGTCAAACGCGAGTATCTGTTCACCGGCGACCTCCCGCCCGAGAACACCCACTGCGCGGCCGACGGGTCGCCGTTCGACTAGGTTTACCGTCGATGCCGCACCCGGTGGCAACGGTCCCGCCGTGCTACAGCAGTCCCCGGGCGGCCAGGCTGCGGAACAGGTCGGCGGTGCCGAACTGCCACGGTTCGCAGGAGTCGCTGGTGCGGACTCGATTGATCAGGCTGCCGAGGGCCGGTGTGCTGATGGCCACCAGATCGTCCAGACGATGGGTGAATCCGAGACCCGGTTCGGCACGGTCCTGGACTGGGGCGAACATGGTGCCGAGGAACAGGACCACACCGTCCGGGTACTGGTGGTGGCGGCCCATGAGCTGGTGGATGAGGTCCTGCGGGTCGCGGCTGATCTCGGCCATGGACGATTCGGCGCGCAGCGTGAATCCGTCGGTGCCCCGCACCCGCAGCGTCACCGTCAGCTTGCGCACCACGTCGAGATCGAATGTCTCGTCGAACAACCGGACGAACGGTCCGACGGCGGCGGAGGCATTGTTGTCCTTGGCCGCGGTGAGCAACAGCGCCGACCTGCCCTCGAAATCGCGCAGGTTGACGTCGTTGCCGAGGCAGGCACCAACTGCCCGGCCGGCGGACGAGATCAGCAGCACCACTTCGGGTTCCGGGTTGTTCCAGGTGGAACGCGGATGGACACCGATATCGGTGGCGGTCCCCACACCGGCCATCGGCGCGGATTTGGTGAAGATCTCGGCATCGGGGCCCAGCCCGACCTCGAGGTACTGACTCCACCAGCCCTCGGCGACCAGTAACTCCTTGAGCCGGGCGGTTTCGGCGGAGCCCGGGGTCAGCGCGGACAGGTCGGTTCCGATGTGTTCGGTGATCTGCTCGCGCACCCGGTCGGCCAGGGAGGCGTCACCGCGGCAGCGTTCCTCGATGACGCGTTCCATCAGGGAGACCACGAACGTGACACCCGCGGCCTTGATCGGTTGCAGGTCGATCGGGCAGAGCAGCCTCGGGGTCTGCGGCCGCCGCGATTCCGGCGGGGTGTGGGCGACGATCTCGGCGAGCGATCCCAGGTCCGGGCCGTCACAGGCGCGGACGAACGCGGCGGGCTCGTCGTATTCGGCCAGGTCGCGCACGGTGGCGACCTGTGCCGTGATGTCGATCAGACGGCCGTCGCGCACCGTCACCACGCTGGGGCCGTCGACACCCAGCACCCGGCCGACGAGAACGGCGCGGTCGTGGTCGGCGGGAAGCAGGGTATCGGCGGCCGGTGGCCAGGCGATGGTCACGATACGGTCCTCGAGGTCGGGGCCGGCCCGAGGCTGCGCTCGAAACTCTCGTTCACCTCGCGGGTGAGCCGGCCGATGTCGCGGTGGTCGAACAGGCAGGCCCGCACCGCCGCGGCGCCCGCGTCCTGGAAGGCGATGGCGCCCGCGTGCCGGGGCCGCACCCAGGCGTCCTCGATGGTTGCCCGGGTCGCCCGGTAGAAGTCGTGGCTGCCGGTATTGACGGCGTCGTCGTCCCAGGCCGCGGCGAGCCCCGGCTGTCCTTCTTCGGCGGGGACGAACCGGCGCTGGGCGTCGGCGGACATGAGCCAGCGCACATGGTCGAGCAGGGCGCCGTCCGGGGTACAGCGGCTGCTGAACGCGATACCGGTGCCGCCCAGGACCGAGCCGCGCCGCCCGGCCCGGCCGCGCGGGGCGTCCCCGAACAGCAGTGGGCGCGGGCGACGGGTGTAGTTCACGTAGCCGTAGACATGCGGGCAGAAGTCCGGCCCGTCGCCGGCGGCCATTCGCTCCAGCAGGGCGATGGGGTTGTCGTTGCCCGTGCCGGGCCGGTCCGGGACGAAATGCCGCAGCGTATCGATGGCCTCGCCGAATCGGGCCTCGTCGAGGAAGATGTCGCCGGTACCGGGAGATGCGCCGTGCGCCACCGCGATGCCGCACAGGGTGAGGAACAGATGCGGCCCGGAAGTGGGGACCGCGGCCGCCACCTGCCCGGCCAATTCCACGGCGTCCTGCCAGGTGTCGGGCACCGGGATACCGCCGTCCCGGCGCACGCAGACCTGGGTGGCGGCGTCCAGCGGCACCGCCCACAGCCGGCCCGCCATCTCGTAGGACCGCAGCGACGGCCCGACGCTCGCGACTCGCCAGGCGGCCAGTTCGGCGGGGGTGAAGAGCCCGTCGAGCGGCTGCAGCGCGCCGGTCTCGATCGCCTCGCCGACGTGCGGATGATCCAGGACCACCAGGTCGTAGCATTGCGCGGTCTCTGCGATGGGCGCCGATTCGAACCCCTCGAGCGGCTGGATGTCCCAGCGAATCGCGCAGGCAGGAGCGTCCGGGTGCCCGGCCGCGGCCCGCAGCGCCCGATAACCGCGTGGATGATCCCAGGTGAGGCCCGCCCAGGTCATCGGCGCAACTCCGCGGGCAGGGTGGCGGCGGGCAGGTTCTGGTAGGCCACCGGGCGCGCGAACCGCAGCGCCGCCGCGGTGCCGACGGAGGTCGAGACGGGCGCGGTGGTGGCGGGCCAGGGACCACCGTGCTGCTGGGCGTCGCTCACCGTCACTCCGGTGGGCCACTGGTTCCAGATGATGCGGCCCGCGCGTTCGGCGAGCACATCGATGGCGTCGACGGCCTGATCGTCGGATTCTTCGGCGCCTTGGACGGTCGCGGTGAGGGTGCCGGCCACGAGTTCCAGTACCGCCAGGGCCTGCGCCGCGTCCGCGTACTCGACGAGCACCGCGGCCGGGCCGAAGATCTCGGTGGTGACAAGCGCCGGATCGGCCAGTACGGCGCGTGCGGTGGTGGTGAGGATCTCGGCGCTCGGCGCCTCGGGCGTGGCCGGTCCGGTGCGCGCGGTCTCGACCTCCGGATGCCGCGCCACCGCCGCGAGCGCCGTGCCGAATCCCTCGGCGATCCGCGGGTTGAGCATGGGGCCCACGGCGGGCAGGGTCAGCCGTTCGAGGAAACCGTCCAGGTCCGGCACCAGCACGACGCCGGGTTTGGTGCAGAACTGTCCGGAGCCGAGGGTGGCGGATCCGGCGAATCCGGTGACGATCTCGTCGGCACGGGCGGCCCACCCGGCACGGGTCACCAGAACCGGGTTGGTGCTGCCCAGTTCGCCGTAGAACGGGATGGGGTCCGGGCGCGAGACCGCCAGGTCGAACAGGGCGCGTCCGCCGGCCTCGGAGCCGGTGAAGCCCACCGCGCGGATCCGCCGGTCCTGGATGGCCTCGACCCCGGCCTGTTTCCCTTCGATCAGGCCGAAAAGCCCCTCGGGCGCCCCGGCGTCGCGCAGCCGATCGGTGACCAGCCGGGCCGTCATCCGGGACAGTTCCGGATGCCCCTCGTGCGTCTTGACCACGACCGGACAGCCCGCCGCGAGCGCGCTCACGGTATCGCCACCGGCGACGGAGAAGGCGAACGGGAAGTTGCTGGCCGCGAAGACCAGCACCGGGCCGATCGGCACATATCCGCGCCGGATATCGGGACGCGCCCCCATGGGCCAGTCCGGATCGGCCGGATCCACCTGCGTCTCGAAGAGCGTGCCCTGTTCGAGGCGGTCGGCGAAGAGGCGGGCCTGGAAAGCGGTGCGCACCAGTTCGTTGCGCAGTCGCGGCAGCGGCAGCGCGGTCTCCCGATGGGCGAGGTCGGCGAGGGGTCCGGCCTCGGCGTCGAGGCCCTCGGCGATCGCGCGCAACCAGGCCGCGCGTTCGGTGGCGGCCGCGCGCCGGGCCGGGCGGCGGGCCAGATGCGCCGCGGCGAGGATGTTCTCGAGCTCCACGGTGTCGGTCATGCGGTCGGCTCCTCGGTGTGCGGCATACGGTCGACGGCGAGTACGTGTTTGCAGACGAGCACCGTCTCGCCGCGCTGGTTGACGCCGGTGTACTGCTTGGTGACCAGGCCGATCCGCGGGTTGCGGTGTTCGGCGAGGTCGACGACCTCGGCGGTTGCCCGCACGGTGTCGCCGGGGAGGACGGGGCGGGGGAAACGGATCCGGTCGTAGCCATAGGCGACGGCGCGGCCGTTGTATTCGACGGTGAGCCCGACGACCACCCCGAAGGTGAGCACACCGTGGGCGATCACGCTGCCGAACTTCGGCTCGGCGTAACCCGGATCGGTGTGGGCCGGGTGATGGTCACCGGTGAGGTCGGCGAACCGGGCGATATCGGCGGTTTCGATGATCCGGGTCCCCCCGGTCGCTGTTTCGCCGAGTGTGTACTCCTCGAAGTACCGGTCCCGGAATTCGGGGGTGGTCATACCTTCGCTCCCTCGAACACCGTGTCGCTCGGGCGGTCGGTCACATGGTTGAAGTGGTCGTCGCTGCTCTGGTCGGCATCGCTGCGGTAGCGCTTCGACAGGTAGACGGAGAGGAAAGCGACGGTCGCCATGAACACCATCCACACCGCCACCGGCCACCAGTGTCCGAAACCGGCGAACATGGCGGTGGCGATCAGCGGGGTGGTGCCACCCAGCAGGGCGCCGCTCACCTCACGGGCGAAGGCCACACCCGAATAGCGCATGGCCGGCGGGAACATCTCGGCCAGGAACGCGGCCTGGGCCGCATAGCAGGTGGCCACCGCGCCGACGAAGCATACGACCAGCGCGAGGATGATCAGTGCGGGTACCCGGGTGTCGATGAGGGCGAACATCGGGAACGCCCAGACTATGCCGAACGCGGCACCGAACAGGAACAGTCTGCGCCGGCCGAACCGGTCCCCTATCCGGCCGAACACCGGCATGAACGCCGCGCCCGCCACCAGTACCACCGCATTGATGCCGAGCCCGGCCATGGCCGCGAGGCCGATATCGTTGGTCAGATAGCTCAGCGCCCAGACCTGCGGGATATAGGAGAACCCGGAGAGCATGAAGTTCGAGCCGAGGCTCAGGGCCAGGCGGCCCTTTGCCGTGCGGAACAGTTCCAGCAGCGGGATCTTCGTCTCGTCCGTCTTCGCCTGCTCGAAGCTCTCGGTCTCGGTGACCCGGCGCCGGATGTACAGGCTGATCACCAGCATGACCAGGCTCAGCAGGAACGGGATGCGCCAGCCCCACTGATCGAAATCGTCCCCGGTCAGCCACAGCACGATCTGGAAGGTGCCCAGGCCCAGCGCCGAACCGAGCCAGACGCCCCCGCCCGACCACGAGGCATAGAATCCGCGGTGACCGCGCGGCGCCGCTTCCGAGGACAGCACGACCGCGCCGGCGTACTCCGCGCCGGCCCCGAGCCCCTGCACGATTCGCAGCAGAACCAGCAGGATCGGGGCGGCGAGGCCGATCGAGTGATAACTCGGTAACAGTCCGATGAGGGCGGTCGAGACGCCCATGATGCCGAGCGTCACGATCATGACCGGTTTGCGGCCGATCTTGTCGCCGAGATGCCCGAACACCACACCGCCGAACGGACGGGCGAAATAGCCCACCGCGAAGGTGGCGAACGAGGCCAGCAGACCGGTGGTGGGACTGGCGTCGACGAAGAAATAGGTGTTGAAGACCAGGGCCGCGGCCGCGCCGTAGAGCGCGAAGTCGTACCACTCGACGAGGCTGCCGACCGCGGAGGCCGCGGCCGCGCGGCGCGCCTGCTGAACCGGTGGGGCGGTTGTAGTCATGGAGAAGTCTTTCGGTGATGCGTGGTCAGGAGATCCGGGAGACGGCCGGAGACCGGTAGCGATGGACGGTGCCGGCGGATTCGAGCTCGTCGATCCGCTCGGTGCTCACGCCGAGTTCCAGCAGAACTTCCTGGGTGTGCTGGCCGTTGAGCGGCGCCGGCCGGTAGACCTTCTGGGTCTGGTTGCTCAGCCGGAACGCGAAACCGGGGGTCACCACGGTGCCCTCGGTGGGATGGTCGTATTCGACGAAAGATCGGTTGTGGCGGACCTGCGGGTCCGCCTGTAGTTGGGTGTAGTCGTACACCGGGCCCACCCACACGCCAGCGCGGCCGAGCGCGTCCAGCCAGTGCGCGGTGGTGTTCGCCGCGAGGTTCTCGGTGACGAGGGCGGAGATCTCGTCGCGATGGGTGAACCCGTCGCGTTCGGCGTCGTAGCGCCGGAACCGGTCGTCACCGAACACCTCGGCCAGGGCGTCCATCTCCGCGAAGGAGAGCGCGATATGACCGTCCGAGGTGGGAAAGACACCGTAGGGCGCCCGGATGTAGGAGTGCGCGTGGATCTGGTCGCTGGGTTCCTGCGCGACCCCGCCGACGGTGGCCACGCTGATCTCCTGCATCTGGGCCGCGATGATCGAATCGAGCATATTGATCTCGACGAGTTGGCCCTCGCCGGTGCGTTCCCGATGGAACAGTGCCGCCAGCGCGCCTTCGAAGGCCGAGTAGGCGGTGATGGCGTCCGCCAGGAAGAACGGTGCCGGGCGTGGCGCTTCGCCGGTGCGCCGCGCACTCGCCAGCCCGCCGCTCATCGCCTGGAGCAGGACGTCCTGCCCGGGCCGGTCGGCGTAGGGACCGGTCGCGCCGTAACCCGACATCGAGACGTAGACCAGGTCCGGTTTGATCGCCCGCAGGGTCTGGTAGTCCACGCCGAGCCGGCCCGCCACGCCCGGGCGATAGTTCTGCAGGAAGACATCCGCGCCGCGCACCAGCTCGTACAGCAGTTCGCGCCCTTTGGGGTCCTTCAGGTTCATCGATAGCGAACGCTTATTGCGGTTGAGCGAGAGGAACGAGGCGTTCACCTCGTTGCCCCGGGCACCGCCGGCCGATACATGCCGTTGCCATTCACCGCTCACCGGCTCGACCTTGATCACATCGGCTCCGAGATCAGCCAGTTTCTGCGCAGCGAACGGCCCGGCCATGGCGATCGACAGATCCAGTACCCGGATACCGTCCAGCACATTCATCCTGCTTCTCCCTACCTCGGGACCACTGTACGGGTGGTCACATAGTGGCCTGCGCCACGAATGTTAGCGGTAACGTTAGCGGTAACGCAAGACCGTGGGTAATCTTCGAGCCGCACCGCTACGATTCGGTGAATGCGCCGCAGCCGAGGGGGCGCACCCGGCCGGGTATGCTCCGCACACGGCGAGAGACAGGGTTTCGGGAGGTGGCGTGGCCGGAGTGGAGCGGCGTCGGCGCGTACGCGCCAAATCGTCCACGAAATCGGTCACCATGCAGGATGTCGGTCGCGCCGCCGGCGTCTCCGCGCAGACCGTCTCGCGGGCGCTGAGTTTCCCGGATCAGGTCTCCGAGGAGACGCGGCACCGGGTCGAACGCGCCATCGCCGACACGGGCTACCTGCCGAATCTGGCCGCGAGCAGCCTGGCCTCCAATCGCAGCCGCACCATCGCCGCGATCCTGCCGGTCATCTCCACCTCGATCTTCTCCGACACCCTGCGCGCCGCCGCCACCCGGCTCACCCCCGCCGGTTACCAGTTGATCGTCGGCTACACCGACTATCACCCCGAACGCGAAGAAGACCTGGTGCGCGGGTTCATCCAGCGCCGCCCCGACGGTTTCTTCATCGTCGGCACACTGCACACCCCGGAAACATTGCGGCTCCTCCGAAGTTACGGCGCACCCGTCGTCGAAACGTGGGACTGGATCGACGATCCCCTGGACACTCTCGTCGGCTTCTCCAACGAATCCGCCACCGGCGACCTGGTGCGCCACCTCGTCGGCCGTGGCCACCGCCAGCTGGTCTTCGCGGGCACCATCGGCTCCGGTGACGCCCGGGCGCTGCGCCGCCGCGACGGGTTCGCCCGCGCCGTCGGCGAACTCCTACCCGGCGAACCGGTCCGGATCGTCGAACTCCCCGACCGCGATATCTCCATGGACACCGGCGTCGCCCTGCTCGACACCACACTCGAACGCTTCCCGGAAGCGACCGCGGTCATGTTCGCCACCGATGTCTTCGCCGTCGCCGCCGTACTCGCCGCGCAGCGCCGCGGTATCGCGGTCCCGGATCGACTGGCCATCACCGGATTCGGTGATTTCGAGATGTCCCGTCATCTCAATCCAGCACTCACCACGGTCAGCGTGGACATCGACGCCATCGGCACCCGGGCCGCGGATCTGTTGCTGGCCCGGCTCGCCGGCACCACCGTCGAGTCGGCCACGGTGGATGTCGGGTACCGGATCGTCGCCCGTGAGAGCGCCTGAGCAAAAAGGGCGTACACCGGCACTTCTCGTCCGGATCCGCGGTTCTTGCCCGGGCACGCGGAGCCGGGCCCACCTCTCCCGCGCCCGCCTCCCCACCTGTGGAAAGAGACCGAGAGACAAGTAGGCAACGCAGGCTATGGTCGTCGCGTCCTGTCTCGCTTCGAGGGAATGCTCCATGCTCGCAACGGCTGTCGAGGCTGTCGGATCGGTTGCCGCGGCCGAGTGGGACAGTCTGGTATCGCCGGGGGACCTTTTCTGCGGTCACGCCTGGCTGCGCCACCTCGACGAGGCCGTGGCCCCGCATTCGGCGGTACTCGTCCGCCGAGCGGGTGTACTCACCGCGGCGCTACCGCTGTGGGACGCGGGCCACGAGGACGGCGCCCTGTTCCGGCTGCCGGAGCTCTTCGCGCATGTTCCCGAAGTCGGCCGAGCCGATCTGCTGTGGGCGGGCGCACGGCGCGCAGTCCGCAACGGTGTGCTGTCGGAAACCGGTCCGTCGCGCGGCGCCACACTGCGGCGCCTGCTGGCCGCCGCGATGGACCATGCCCGCGAGCGCCGCCGGGACGGCGTGATAGTCCCCTACCTCCCGGTCGGGACAGCGCGGGAACTGGCCGCGGCGCACCCGCACTCCGCGCTACTGCTGCATTCGGCGGAGGCCACCGTCCATATTCCGCGGGATCCGGCCGATCCCCGGCCGCCGACGAGCGGCCACAACCGTAAACGGCGGCGCCGGGAACTGCGCGATTTCGCCGCGACCGGGCACACGCTCGAATGGACCGGCCTCACCGCCGAGATTGCCGACCGGGTGGCGCCGCTGATCGCGAATACCCGGGCCAAATACGGCAGTACCGGCGGAGTCGCCTGGATGCGCCGGGTATTCGACGCCCAACGCCGGGCCGGTCTCGACGCGGCCGCCGCGACCCTGCTGTGCCGGCGCGAGGGCGCCCTGGTAGCCGCCGCCGTCTGCTATCGCCACGGCAACAGTCTGCACGGCCGCTACTTCGGCGCCGACGAATCGGCGAGCCGCGCCGGGGCGGCCTATTTCGTCACCACCTGCCACGCCCCCGTGGCCTACGCCCGGGCGCACGGCCTGCACCGGGTACACCTGTCGACGTCGGCGCTGGAGGCGAAGGTACGCCGGGGCGCCACCGTCGAACCGCTCGCGGCCGTCGTCCTCCTGGACCGGGACCGCCCGCACCCGCACACCGTCGAGGCGCACAACCACGAATTCGCGGCGGGCCATTACGACGGGTTCAGCGACTACGCCGCGCTCCTCGACCCCCGATGGCTCGACTTTCTCGACTGACCGGACAGGAGAACGATGCTGCACCTCGTCTACCGATTCGCCCCGACTCCCAAGGCCCGGGCCGACCTCGCCGCCTTCTGGCGCTGGATCGCCGACCGCCAGCTCTGGTTCTACGACGGACTGGACATGGTCCTGGACACGACCTGGCACACTGTCACGATCGGTGATCACGTGCACTGTCTCGAACACAAGGTCACCTTCGCCGACGAAGCGGCCTGGGGCCGCTACCGGCGGGAAGTGCACCGGCGTGCTACAGACCCGGAATGGGAGCGGCGCCGGACCGGCCAGGACCAGTGGTACGACATCATCGATTCGCGAATCCTGTCGGATCCACCGATCCCCGTCCCGCTCCCGGGCCGCGACACAGCCCGACCCGCCGCTGCCGCCGGAACTTTCCGTTCTGCGTCCGAACGCAGCCGGTACCTGCTCGATCGGGCCCGGTTCTGCACGCTCGCCACCGAGGGCCCGGACGGGCCGTGGGCCGCCACGGTGAATTTCGTAGCGCGGCACCGGCCGCTGCAGCTGGTGTGGTACTCCCTGCGCGAAGCCGAGCATTCCATGCGCATCGCCGCGCGGCCACGGGTTTCGGGAACGATGTTCGTGACCGGGCTGTCCGGTGCCGAGGCACCCGCCGGGATTCCGATCGACGGCGCCCAGTTCGTCGGCAGCTGCCAGGAGGTCGGTGCCGAAGAGCTACCGGAGTTCTACGAGTACTACTACGTGACGAACTTTCCCGACGCCCGCGAGCGCGCACAGTGGGCGCTGCCCATCGACACGTTCCGGGGTGACGGCCCGCGTCGCTTCTACCGGCTCGAGATCGACCGCTGGTGGCTCTACGATGCCCAGCGCTGGACGGCCGACAAACATGACCGGCGTTTCGAAGTCGGTCTGTCCGAGATAACCGCGCCCTAGATGCAGCGAGCGGGACGCGGACCTCCGCGCCCCGCTCGCTGCTGTGGTTACGCGGGCGTCGGTGCCTCCGTGCCCAGGTTCTGCGACTGCAGGGACCGATGCCCGGCCACCCGGTCGGCTTCTCGAGCCGGCTCATCTGGTCCGCCGACAGTTCGCGGTGGGAGAACGTCATTCCTCGCCGGATCGTCAACTCGAATTCGGTACGCGCCTCGAGAGGAAAATCCCTCGGCGCACAGCACACGCGGAGAACCGGGAAATGAGGTGACAAGCGAATTACGCCGAGCCGGAGCAGAGTCGAGCGCGACAGCGTCGGCGCGGATGGCGGCACTCGCGCGGGTGCGCACCGGCGGTCGTCGGGAGTTCCGGGGTCACGGATACCAGCGTGCCGGTCCGCGGCAACCAACACAATTCGGCTACAGAATTGCTGAACAGAAACTTACATATTGCGGCGGAAAACGCGCGACGGCCTTCTCACCTGCGCAGAGAAATGGCAGCAGGAAAATCGAGGGACGGAATCGTGGCAATTTCTGCGCTCTTCCACGGACCGGGTCAGCGGCCGGAGCCGAGCTCACCGGTACGGCGGAGTATCGATCGTGGTCGGGGTCGCCGGACCGGCACCTCGGTCGCGGCGGCGCCCCGAGCAGTTCGGGTGGCGGCCGGGTCCGGCGGCGGTGGCGCCATCGCCCGTGCCCGCCCGCAGCGCCCGGTAAACTCTCCGAAACGAATATCGACCCGCAGGTCACCACTCGGATCGGTATAACGAATTCGACCGGCCTGTCACCCCGGGCGTAGATCCGTAGCATCGTGACATGAGTACTTATGTGACGACGAACCCGACCACAGGTACTACCGAACAAGAATTCCCGGGACTGCCCGACGACCAGATTTCCGTCGTCGCCGAACGCGCGGCCGAGGGATTCGAGCAATGGCGCCGCACCCCGGTGGCCGAACGTGCCCGGGCGCTGGCGCGTACCGCGGATCTGTACGAAGAACGCGCGACCGAACTGGCCGCGGCCATTACGAAGGAAATGGGTAAACCGGCGCGGGAGGCGGCGGAGGAGGTACAACTCGCCGCCGATATCTACCGCTGGTACGCCGAGCACGGCCCCGAGCTGCTGACCACCGAGCGGCTCGATCCCCAGGGCGCCGAGGAATCGGTGGTCCAGACATTGCCGATCGGACCGCTCGTCGGCGTGATGCCATGGAACTATCCCTACTACCAGGTGGCGCGGTTCGCCGCGCCGAATCTGCTGCTGGGAAATTCGATCATCCTGAAGCACGCCTCGATCTGCGCGGCCTCGTCGAAACTCATGGCCGATGTGCTGCATAAGGCGTCGGTCCCCGAGAACGCGTACATCAACGTGTACGCGAGTTCCGGTCAGATCGCCGAACTGCTTGCGCATCCGGCGATCCGCGGGGTGTCGCTGACCGGTAGTGAGCGGGCGGGCGCCGCGGTCGCGACCGAGGCGGCGAAGAATCTGAAGAAATCGGTACTCGAGCTCGGCGGTTCTGATCCGTTCATTTTGCTCGATACCGAGGATATGGCGGAAACGGTCCGCGTCGCCGCCCGGGCGCGCCTGTCCAACGCCGGTCAGGCGTGCAATTCGCCGAAGCGCTTCATCGTCCTGGACGATCTCTACGACGATTTCGTCCACGGGCTGGTGGCCGAGTTCGAGCGCGCCGTGGTCGGGGACCCGGCGGACGCGGAGACCGAGGTGGGGCCGTTGTCCTCGGTCACCGCGCGCGATACCGTCGCCGACCAGATCAGCACCGCCGTGCGGCAGGGGGCGACCCTGCACACCGGGGGCAAGCCGCTGGACGGTGATGGAGCGTTCCTCGCGCCCGCCGTGCTCACCGGTATCACCCCGGAGATGGACGCGTACTCGGAGGAGATATTCGGCCCCGCCGCGATGGTCTACCGGGTGTCCTCCGCCGACGAAGCGGTGCGCCTGGCCAACGATGTCGAATTCGGGCTGAGCGGTTCGGTGTGGAGCACCGACACCGCACGGGCCGCCGAGGTCGCCGATCGGCTGGAGGTCGGGATGGCCTACATCAACGAACACGGCACGACACTGCCCGGTCTGCCGTTCGGTGGGGTGAACCGCTCCGGTTACGGTCGCGAGCTGGGGCGCTGGGGTATGGGTGAGTTCGTCAATGCCAAACTCCGGCGGACCTCCGCCCATTGACAGTGCGGGGCCGGTCGCCACAGGTCACACCGACGTGGTGGGACACAGGCGGCCGGTACGCGGTATCCCCACGTCGCCCCGCAGATGGCTGCCGTCTGCGAGGGGAGTGGAGAAAGGCTGATCGGCGGCATCGGGCTCGGCCTCGAACAACAGCTCCTGTTCCGTTCGTCTCGTGCACGTCTGCGTGCCCGGGCTCGTGCGCCGTGTACAACCTCATGTCCTTTGTCGCCTACGGTTTCCGGGGACAGATTCTGCACCATACGGCCGGCAACTTTCGCCGGTCATCACCGCGCGCACTGCGCATGCCTGTGGACAGCGCCCGCACGGCCGGACCGTTCTCGGGCAACCCCGCCGCTCTCGACTGATTCGTACCGGCCCACCGGACGCGGCCCCGAGCGGTGCGCCGGCATCGGCCCAGGTGCCTCCCGGCCGGCGGGCACAGCTATCGAGAACGCGGGGACTGCCTGATCATGAACAGGTGAATGCTCCCGCACCCGGACCTGTTTTCGATGTATTCGCCGTATTGAACGGCGCGGTGGACCTGCGGTCCTATCCGCGCCGAAACCTGGTACTGAGCTCGCCTACACCTGGCGGTGTGGTGTTCGGCCCGGCAGCCTACGAGCGCTCGATCTTCGAGCCCATCGTCCACCTGACAAACGGCATCGAGATGCTCGAATCCCAAGGCTGGGAGCTGGTCGGCGTGATCGACCGGAATATCGAGAACGTCTACTACACCATGGCGTTCATGCGCCGTCGCTGACGGCGGCCCTCATCACTGCGATTATTCGTTACCGGCTGAGCAACAACCTGGGACCTACGACGAATGACCGTCGGTTCCACTCGGGTGTCACGACCTGGTCACCTCGATCTCGCCCTGATCGCTGACGATCTCGACGTGCGCCTTACCGGCCCTCAGGTAATCCCATATATCGCAATCGAACTGGCTGCCCACGACGACCTGAACGGAGCCCGGACAGGTCACCCGACCCACCGGCTCGTCCCCCACGCCCTGCAACCGGTTCGCCACCTGCTGCTCCAGCGCCGCCTGGTCCAGCACCCGCGGTTCGGCCGGGTCGAGATCGGCGCCCACGACCTTCGCCGTCACCACCACCGCGCATACGGCGACCACGACCGAGGAGACGGCCGTAACGATCCGGGCAACACTCTGTTGATCAGCCACCCGATATTTCTATCCGCTACCCATCCCGCTGACAAGAATCGAGATGCTGTCACCTATCCGCCGAATGGCGGGCACCGGCTCGGTCTCTCGATCGGCTACGCGCGATATCCGCTCGCGGACTTCTCTCTCGAACGGATACGCGTTGGACGCGGCGGCTCGACAGACCGCTGCCGAGCCGCCGCCGGCTCACGCCGTCCGCACTACCGCTTCGCTCGCATACGAGCACACCCCCGCACGGATCTCGAGCCGGGCCCCCCGGAAGCGCTCGCGAATCCGCCGATCGTGGGTGACCAGCACCAGCGCGCCCCGATATCCGATCAATGCCTCCTCGAGTTGCTCCACCAGTGCCGGGGACAGATGGTTGGTCGGTTCGTCGAGCAGCATCAGATCGACCGGATCGCTGACCAGACGCCCGCTTCCTGGATCAGAATATGATTCCGGCAGCGCCGGCCGTTCATCGCTTTTCGGTCGGCTGCGGCACCGCTTTTCGGTTCGGCTCTCGCAGATATCGGTACAGCGTCGTCCCGGCATCCCGGTAGCCGCGCGATCGAGGACACCGGCTCGTCGAGCCGAGCGAGCAGCGCGCGGGCCCGCCCAGGTGGCGGGCGGGGCGAGGTCGGTCGGTCCCCGGATGGGTGCGGTCAGGCGTGGATCTGGTCGTGGTCGCCGACAAAGGTGAGATAGCGGGGAATGACCTGCTCGGGGTTGGCCCACAGCAGGTCGTGTCCGACTCCGGGGTAGATTTCGACCTCGGCCGACCGGATGTGGCGGCGCGCGCGATCCGCCGCGTGTTCGACGTCGTTCACTACCGTTTCGGCTCCGAAGAGCACGAGAGTCGGGACGGTGATGAGTGCCAGTTGCTTGTCGGTGAACGGGCGGTCCCATGGCATGCCGGGCCGGAATTCGGTCGTGGCGCACGCCATGGCGAATTCTTCGTCATCGAGTTCGAAGCCGGGCATCAGCCACTTGTTGAACTTCCGCATCCGTTCGGGCGTGGGCCGCATCCCGGCCACCAGGAATTTGAACAGCAGGCTCGGGCGCGGTTTGGCGAAGGTCGACGCGCTGGGCTCGAGCATGGTCAGGGTTGCCAGTCGGTCGCTGCGATGTACCGCGATGGCGCTCGCCAGCCACGCCCCGAGCGAGTTTCCGGCCAGATGGACCCGATCGACGCCGAGCCCATCGAGCGTCTCGGCCAGCCATGTCGCGATGTCACCGGTGTCGCGGAGGGGAGCAGTTTGTCTGCAATACCCTGCCCAGCCGATGACATCGGGTGTGTAGACGACACGATCGCGGGACAACTCCACGATGAACCGCCACCACACCTGACCGTTTCCCCCGATGCCTGGCAGTAGCACGATCGGCGCACCCGCACCGTTTCCTGATTTGCGTACCCGGGTCGTCCCGAACGATGTCTCGACGTCGATCCGAGTCGAAGGCACCGGCCATTTCGCGGCGACCGCATCGTAGGCGTGCAGGAAGCTCGCTTTGGCCTCCTCGCTGGTGAATCTTCCGAGTTTCGGCATTCGACGCCCCTTCCCGCGCTTGATGGCATGAACATATCATCTAGATGATATGAGCGTACCGCTTACGCGGTATGGGCATACCATCGAGCCGAGAAGGCCACACGACGAGGAAGACGAGGTTCCCGTGCCACGATTGGTCGACCATGCGGTGCGGCGCCGCCAGATCACCGACGCCGTGCGCCGAGTCATCGTCGCCGGCGGCCTGGAAGCGGTAACCTTCCAATCGGTCGCCGCCGAGGCCGGATTCTCGATACGGCTGGTGCAGTACTACTTCGGAACCAAGAACGAGTTCCTGCTGGCGACCCACCGTTCGGTCATGCACGACACCGGCGCCCGATTCCACCAACGGTGGGCCACGCTCGGGCCCGGCGCCGCACCCCGAGAGGCGATTCACGCGGTCCTGACCGAACTGCTGCCCTTGGACGAGCAGCGCCGGGAAGAAGTCCTCGTGCTCAACGTATTCGCGACCGCGGCGATCGCCGGCCGAGGCATCACCGCCGAAGAAACCTTCGCCGCGCCACACGCCCTCGTCGCGATCGTCACCGACCAACTACGGCGCATCCGGGGCTCCGACCGATCAAGCCCGAACGGTGTCCTCGAACGCGACGCCGCACTCATCACCATGACGATCGGCGGACTGGCCCAGGCCATGCTCCAGAACTTCCTCACCCCGCAGTCCGCGCTCGAACTCATCGACCACCTGCTCGATCGCGTGCTGGGGACAGACACCGACCCGGCCCGAACGGCATCGAACTGAGCGCCACCGAACTGCAGCCCGATACCGACTCATGGGCCAAGAGCGACCACGCGCTGCCACGCACCCGCCTCGACTCCAACTGCCGTCGTCCCCGGAAGGACGACAGTCGGCGACTCGGGTCCGCACCCGTTGATCACAGGGCCCTTCCCGGGCACTCCGACGCTCCATACATCGCTGACCAGCGAAGATTAGTGCGATAAAGTGCTCGAATTACATCGGTCTACGACACCCGCTTCTCCGAACCGCCGGCGCGGTGGGCGAGCAAGTAGGTCGAGTTCGGCGGCCGATCAGGATTCACCGGGCCGAAAGGTGAAGCCCGGAAAGCAGGAATCTTCCAGGATTCACCGGATCGGCAGTACTGGGACGAAGCCGGAGAGCGCAACGGTGGAGGGTGCCGGTATGCTGTCGGCGGCGATGGATCTCCGCCGAGACACCCCCGAGGTGTCCGAACCGCCTCGTATTCCGGGGCTGATGGTTCCTTCCCCCTATGGAAGGAGTCTGTCTTATGGCCGAGCACGTGGATCCGCGTCCGGCTCCGCCCATAGATCCCGACTCCTCGACCGCTCTTGTCACCCCGCTGCATCTGCGGGTGTGGGCGATCGCGTTGGTCGGGGTCGGCGGGTTGTTCGGTGCTCCACTGCGGTACCAGCTCGGGGTGTGGTTTCCGCATTCGGCGGGCGAGTGGCCGGTCACGACATTCGCCATCAACACTGTCGGTGCGTTCGCGCTGGGGTGGCTGCTCGAGGGGTTGACCCGGCTCGGCCCCGACAGTGGCCGGCGCCGGCGCGCCCGGCTGGGTCTGGGGACCGGGTTCCTCGGGGCGTTCACCACCTACAGCACCCTGGCCGTGGACACCGACCTGCTGCTACGCGGGCACCACTGGTCGGCCGCCGCCACCTATGCGGTCGGCACGGTGCTGACCGGACTGGTGGCGACCACCGTGGGTATCGCGGCAGGGGCGTGGACGCGGTCGCGGCGAGCGGAGGAGTTGTGATGACCACGGTGTGGGTCGCGGCCGCCGGCAGTGCCGGCGCGATGGCGCGGTTCGTTCTCGACGGGGCCGTCAAGCATCGCCGCACGTCACAATTTCCCTGGGCCACGCTGGTGATCAACGTGACCGGTTCGTTCCTCCTCGGGGTCGTCACCGGTGTGGTGCTGTTCCACGGCGCCGCCCGCGATCTCGAACTGATCGTCGGTGTCGGGTTCTGTGGTGGGTACACCACCTTCAGTACCGCCAGTTTCGAAACCGTGCGCCTGATCCAGAACCAGCGTTACACGGCGGCGGCCGCCAACGCGTTCGGCAGCCTGCTGATCACACTGGCCGCCGGCGGCGCCGGTCTGGCGCTGGCCGGACTATGAGGAGCTGGGAGCGATGACCGACCCCGACGACCTCACACCCCCACCCGTCGGTGAAGGCTGGCGGGCTCCGCACCGGATCGACGGCCCCACTTCGCCCACCGTGGCCCGTTGCCATCTGGTGGTCGGGTTCGACCGCCACCCGGCCAGCCACGCCGCCCTGTCCTACGCTCTCGACCTCGCCGCCCGGATCGGCGCGTTCCTGCACGTGGCGCATATCGTCGACACCGACGACCTGCCGGTCGACCCCGATGCCGCGGACTGGGAACAAGCCGTGACCGACGCGGTCGAGCAGGAACGCCGCGACGCCTGCGCGGTGCTGACACGCGCAGCCGGGCCCTGGGCCTACTACAGCCGCCCGGGCCGCCCGGCGCAGCTGCTGGCCGGGCTCGCCGATACCTACGACGCGGAGATGATCATCATCGGCGCCTCCCGCGGCGGGTTGGTCTCGCTGCTGGAGCGGCTGCTGGGCGAATCGGTCTCCACACGTCTGGTCCACCACGCCCACCGGCCTGTGCTGCTGGTCCCCGCGCCCGGCTCGAATCACTGAGCTCGGCGAGCGCTCCGCTCACCGGAGCCAGAGATGTGGTCCGACCATCGATCGCCTCCCCTGAGCGCACACCCCGCCCGGTATGTGGGAGCGTGGTTTCACCGACTACCGGATTTCGCCGAGCACGACCGCGCTGCGGCAGTAGACCGGGATCATGGCTCCAGGCGGGCGACTGCTCCGATTTCCAGTGCCGCCCACACCGCGCCGTCGGGACCCACGGTGATGCCATGTGGTTCGGATGCCGGTGTGGGCAGATCATATTCGGTGATGTCTCCGGCGGAGCCGATCCGGCCGAGGCGGTTGGCTCCCCATTCGGTGAACCAGCAGTCACCGGAGGCCGCCGCGGTGATGGCGTGCGGTTTCGCCGTCGGCTCGGGCAACGGGAACAGTTTCATCATGCCATCAGGTTCGAGGCGACCGATCCGGCCGGCGGCGATATCGACGAACCACACGGCGTCCGGGCCGCATGTGATCCCCACCGGCGCACCCGGATCGGGCAGCGGGTACCGGGTGATGTTGCCGTCGAGGTCGATGCGTCCGACAGCGTTTGCTTGGTTGAGGGTGAACCACAGCGCGCCGTCGGGACCACAGGTGATCATGGACGGGAACCCGCCCCGGACGGGGAGATCGATATGAGTGACCTGTCCGCCGGGGGTGATGCGGCCGATCCGGTCGGCGTTCATCTCGGTGAACCACATGGCCTCATCCGGACCCGTGCAGATCCCGAACGGGCTACTACCCGCCGGCAAGCCGAACGCCGTCACGACGCCGTCGGTGGTGATACGCCCGATGTGGTCGTCACCGGATCGGGTAAACCACAAGGCGTCACCCAGGCCCGCGGTGATGACGGCCGGTCGGGATCCGGCGGTGCCGATCGGATACCGCTCGACCGCACCCCCGACGGTCAGGCGAGCGACCTCGCCGTTCCGAACCAGTGTGAGCCACAGCGCGCCGTCGGCTCCGGTGGTGATGCCGTAGGGGCCGCTGTCGGCCACCGGGAACTCCTGGACGAGGCGACCGTCGGCTTGTCGTTTCATCGCTGGGCCTTTCGCGGCTCGGTCATTCAGTGGCAGTGGCGACCTGTCCCCGACACAAGCCGACACTGTGCCCACCGCAACCACCATCCCGCAACTCTTTATGCGCACACGACTTGGATCCGCGCCCCGGAGCGGGCCCGACCCCACAGCCCGACGCCACAGAGAGATGCCCCGATACGGAGGCACCGGCAGCGCACCGACCGGCCCACGGCCGCCGACGATCACCCGGATCGGCGAAGGGGTGACGCTGTACCACCATCAGGAGCAGCGTGCGGCCGCGCACGAAATGTTCGCGCGCATCTGGGACGATATCGGCGGCGAGCCGGGCGCCCCCTGCATGTATGCGTCTTGGCCCCCGCGATGGCCGACGTGCAGGACGATGTGTACCAGGAACTGGCCTGGGATCTGCGCGCTCTCGCGGCCGCCGATCTGATCACCGAAGTGCGGGTGGCGGAGGCCGGGGTGACGCTCTCGGTGCCCGGCTTGTATCCGTCGCTGTATCTCGATGGGGTGAGTGCTATCGCGAGCTGGGCGATTCGACCACGCCCGGGAGCATCTCCAGCGGGCGCGGGACACGATCGGCGCCGACCAGTACGGGCAGCTCATCAGGAGTGGTCTGGAGCACCCGGCGCAGCAGCCGGCCGCCGAGTGATGACGGGCGCAGCCGCGGCCCGGCCGTCGTCGCCTGCCTCGCTGCGGGCGGCTCCGATGTCTCGCTCGGAAACCGGTCCGTCGGCCTGTTCGCTTGCCCCTGCGAATATCGCGTCCGGTGCAGGGTGATTGTGCGTGCGGGGCCTCGGCGGCCCGAATCCCGGTTCACCCGTGCGGCCCGGCCGAGGATGGCTGGTCCGAACTCCCGAAAATCGGTGGCCCGGTGCTACCGGGACCGGTTGACTGCCCAACCATGATCCCACTCGATACCCGTCCCCTGTTCCGGCGTGAAAGGCAGGCGCTGCTCGAACTGCTCCGGTCGTTGGACCCGGCCGATTGGGAGAAGCCGACGGTATGTCCCGGCTGGAGTGTGGCCGATGTGACCGCGCACATCCTCAATGACTACGTGCGGCGGATCTCCGGTAGCCGGGACGAGCACGGCGGGGCCGTGTTCGCCGACGACGAGACCCTGCCGGTCTACTTGGCGCGCGTGAACCGGGAGTTCGTTCGCGCAATGGGTCAGTGCAGCCCCCGGATGCTCACCGATCTGCTCGCCCACCTGGGCCCTGAGCTGGAGCGGATATGGGAGGCGACAACGGATCTCGCCGGACCGGCACGGTTGAACGTGTCGTGGGCGGGGTCGGGTACCAGTCCGGTCTGGCTCGATATCGCCCGTGAGTACACCGAGTTCTGGGTCCATCAGCAGCAGATCCGCGATGCGGTGTCCCGTCATGGGGCCGATGATGCCGCGCTGATGCGCCCGGTGCTCGTCACATTTCTGCACGCGGTGCCGTGGGCGCTGCGCGATCTGGTCCGGCCCCGCGGGACGTCGGTGCGGTTCGAGATCACCGGTCCGGCGGGCGGTCGCTGGTCGGTGATATCCGACGGGGCGGGGTGGGATCTGACGGCGGCACAGGCCGCGGAGCCCGCCGCGGTCGTGCGTTCGGACCAGGACACGGTCTGGCGGCTGGCGAGTCGCGGGATCACCGTCGAGGAGGCGCGTCGGCGCTCTGAACTGCGGGGCGACCCGGAACTGACAGAGTCGGCGACGACGCTGCTCGCCGTGGTCGCCTGAATCGACGCCCTCGCCCTCTCGACAATCCTGTCCGAAGCGGAGCGCAGATGCCTCGGTCGGCGCGTGCCGGGGCTATTTCCACACGAGACGTCACTTCATCCGGAAACATCGCCCT
The DNA here is from genome assembly GCA_040674215.1 of Nocardia sp. NPDC050193. Taxonomy (GTDB): domain Bacteria; phylum Actinomycetota; class Actinomycetes; order Mycobacteriales; family Mycobacteriaceae; genus Nocardia. The sequence continues at coordinate 124,889 of JBFARE010000011.1, forward strand.
GCTTCGGCGTGATGGCTGGACCTATCGAATGCAGCTATGCTCTGCTCGATGACCTCGGCGTGGAGAGGTACGTGTTGTTCGTGACGGACTACAGCACGCCGGTGGGCTATTTCATGGCCACCCGTCGCCCGGAGAGAATGCTGGGATTGGTGGTGCAGAACGGAAACGCGCACGAAGCCGGCCCGTTACCGCTCCTCCCATCCGTCCTGAGCAGGCTCCGGTCCCGGCGCTCATCGCCATGGCCGTTCGGGGTCTACCGCGACCGCAATACCGTTGAACGCAGCATCGATCCGGGCTGGCCGCCGTCGGGGCGGCTGCTCACCGAGGTCCGGCCTCACGAAGGCGGTCGGCGAGCCGGGTCAGCACCGGCCGCTGGCCGGCGCTCAACTTGTCGTGGGCGGTGGTCAGATCGAACCATTCGGCCCGATCGACCTCGGGGAACGTGCGGTACTCGCCCGACCGCGGCGGCCATTCCATCTCGAATGTCCCCGGCACCACCCGGGCCGGATCGAGGTCGCCCTCGACCGCCCACACCGTTACCTGCTTCTTGCTCCGCCCGCTGCCGTACCTCACCTCGCCCAGTGCGATCCACTCGCCGCCGGGCACAGGTACTCCCAGCTCCTCGTCGAATTCGCGACCGGCGGCGGCGCGGGCGTCCTCGGTCTCCGGTTCGTACTCACCCTTGGGGATCGACCACGCCCCCGAATCCTTACGCGCCCACAGCGGTCCGCCCATATGTCCCAGCAGCACTTGTACCTCCGGCTCACGACGAAACAGCAGAACTCCGGCGCTGTACCTCATGGCGTGCAGTCTGCCGGACTCCCTCCTGGCATCGGGGACCGCCGGGAGCGAAACCGGCCCGGCGCCAGCCGATCGACAGCGCGCCGGGAACTGGTCCTCGGCATCGCCGACACCCTCACCCGGGCACACCTCCTGCGTGAATCACCCGGCCGGACAACACCGCCGGGGTAGGCGACGTGCGGCGCGGTGACCGACGGATACACCGACCGTGGAGGTGATAGCGGGCTTGCCGGCTCTCCGGTCACTGCGCGGTCACGGGCCGTTTCAGTGCCGCGAGCAGTTTCACGCGGTCCTCGGGTGAACCGGTCCACTTCTCGTTGTCCTCGGCGATCTAGACCAGGGCGCGGAACACCACGTCGAGCAACCCGGGGAACCGGGCCTGCAGATCTGCATAGCGCAGGCGCATCACCCTGGTGCGTCCGGTGACCGTCGTCCGGGTGATGCCCGCTTCGCGCAGGACCCGGTAGTGGTGCGAGAGCGTGGACTTGTGCAGGTCGATGTGCCGGCCGAGTTCGCCGCAGTTCTCGCCCTCGTCGGCGGCCGGGCAGGCCACCAGTTGGAGCCGGATCGGATCGGACAGCGCTGCATGACGGCCGCCGGCTCGAGGTCGGCGGCATCGGGGTGCGATAGTTCGGCGGGCAACGCGTCTCCCTCCAGTGATGGCGGTCCCGCGGAGCATCGGCACACCGGACGCGCTGCTGCCGCACTCGGGTTCCGAAAGCGGTTACCGCACAGCGGAACCGGCACTGCACGCACTGGCCGAACAGGGCACCTACCTGGGTGCGGACCACGGGCGCGCGGCCGCGTTCGACGCCTCGCCGGTGTCGGTGTTGGGTCTTCCCGCGTGCGCTGGCGGCGGGCCACGGGGCCGAAGGACTCGCCCGTCTTGTGCCGGTACTGGCCGGAAGCCGCTGACGGCATACGCCGACCTCGACGCCGAACGATGCCCGAACGCCGGTCGCACACCCGAGACCTTTCGGGGTAGTTCGGCTGCCGCGGACCCGCGCAGCCACCGTCGCCCGCGGGGCCGGGAGCGACCGGGCCGGATCACCGGCCTCGGGCCGGAGGGGGGCGCGGTCCCGGGAATAGGCATCGATACTCCGGATCGGCTGCCCGGGCCCGCAGCGGATAGCGGAGTCTCCGCCGGAAGGCTGCGGGGGTGACGGCGAGATCATCGTGCGCTCGATCGGGTAGCAGGACCGTGCCCCCGGCTTCGCGGAGCCGGGCCAGTGGCATATCACTGCCGCGCCGATCGCTCGTCCATATCAGTAAAAACTGTAACCGCCGGTGAGACACACCACAACGCACCGCGTTTCCCCCGGTGAAAAGCAATAAGCACCGAACCAGTTATCGATTCGAATCAGCATTTACTGAGACAGTGTGGTTGAGTTGACCGTGTTTCGGCTGGCGGACCGGTGCGCAGGAGGACGATGACGACTCAGCCCACACAGGAGTACCGGGTCACGGAACTGGCCGAAGCGGCCGGTGTCGCGGTGCGGACGATCCGCTACTACCAGGAGCGCGGCCTGCTCGATGCACCGCGGCGGCAGGGCCGCCACGCCTACTACAACCAGAGCCACCTCGAGCGGCTCCGGCTCATCGCCGATCTGCTCGCGCGCGGCCACAGCCTCGAAGGCATCGCCGATCTGCTCAGCAGCGCCGAGCGCGGCGGTGTCTCCGAACTCCTGGGCTTCGAATCGGCGGCCGCGGAAACCTGGGGCGACGGCGAGGTCACCATCGACCTCGAGCAGATGCTGATCCGTTTCGGCGACCAGGCCACCCCGGAGGTCATTTCCGAGGCGATGGCGCTCGGCTATCTGCGCATGGAGGAGGACCGTTTCGTCTACTCCAGCGGACGGCTGCTCGAGGCCGCCACCGCGTTCGTCGCCACGGGTATCCCGCTGCGGTCGATACTCGCGCTGAGCTGGGAACTGGAGGCGGCCTTCGACCGGATGGCCTTCGCGTTCGTCCGGGAGTTCCGCACCCACCTGCTCGGCCGGGTACTGGAGGATCCCTCCCCCGAACGGCTCGATCAACTCGCCGACGCCCTCGGCGGGCTCCGCCCGCCCGTGCGTCTGGTCGCGGACGAACTGCTGGCACGCGCCATGGACCGCCGTATCCACGCGGACCTCCCCGAGGTATCCCAGCAGCTCAGTGCGGCCGCCGGCGCCGACCTCCCCCCGGACGGACCCCGCCCGTGATCGCCTACGTACTCGCCGCGGCCGTCGTCGCGGAATCCGCCGGCCTGATCGTGCTGTGCCGGTTGCTGGTACGCAGCCGCCAGGAAGTGGCGGAACTCCAGCGCAAGCCGGACACCCGACAGCTGCTGATGAACGGCGGGCGGGAAGCGGTGAAGACCGTCTGGCACACGGCGAGCCTGGTTCGCGCGAAAGGTTTTCGCGCGGCGGTACTCAGCTCGATCGAGGACCTGGCCGGCTGGGCACAGGTCGAACGCCCCGATCTGGCGCGGCTGACCGCCGAAGGCGACGTGGTGATCGCCTTCTCCGATATCGAAGGATCCACCGCGCTCAACGAGCGGCTGGGTGACCGGGCCTGGGTCGCGCTGCTCGGCCGCCACGATCGGCTGATCCGCCGATCCGTCGCCGCGCGCGGCGGTCATATCGTCAAGAGCCAGGGAGACGGCTTCATGATCGCCTTCGGCGACGCCGAACAGGCGGTGCGATGCGGCCTCGAAGTCCAGGCGGCGATCGGCACCATCGCCCGGCCCGCAGGCGGTGTGCGCGTGCGGATCGGTATCCACCTGGGCAGATCGGTGCGGCGCGGCGACGACCTCTTCGGCCGGAACGTGGCCATGGCCGCCCGGGTGGCCGGTCAGGCACACGGCGGCGAGATCCTGGTCAGCGAGGAAGTACGCGATGCCGTGGCCGCCGCCCCGGATATCGCCGTCGCCGCCACCCGCGAAGCCGAACTCAAAGGGTTTCGCGGTACGTTTCGCCTGTACGCTGTCGCCCCGGTGGACTGAAACCGCCGGGGCACACGGGTGCGCCGGATCAGGTCGCCGGGGGTTGCGCCGGTATCGGCAGCTGCTGCTCGCAGACCTGTCCGACGAATTCGCCCGTCGTGGCCGCGGGCAGGTGCCGCGCGATATCGGCCTCGGTGACGATCCCGATCAGGCGGCCTTCCTCGGTCACCGGGAGCCGCCGCAGCTGATATCGCTCCATCATCGACAACGCGTCGGCCACGTCGATATCGGCCGCCGTCGTATGTAATTCATCGGCCTGGGCGAACTCTCCGGCGGTGGAAGTCGCCGGGTTATGGCCGAGAGCCACGCAGTTCACCACGATGTCCCGGTCGGTGACGATCCCGACCGGCCGCCCCTCGCCGTCACAGATCGGCAGGGCGCCCACATCGCGCTGCCGCATCTGCTCGGCCGCGGTGGCCATGGTGTCCCGCACTCCTATGCACACCACCGCCGGATGCATGATGTCACGCACTGTGGTCATACTTCCTCCTGGTTTCGAGGTCGTTGCCTGTCGTTCGATCAGCACGCTCCGGCGCTACCCGATCGACTCCCGGAAGGCCGCGCCCTCCTGGAACGCCTGCACGACGTCGGCGAGTTCGGCGACCGGGTGGATCTGGTATTCGGCGATCATGCCGAATTTCTCGGGAGCGTCGAGAAGGTCTATCGGGTTGTCGGTCTCGACGACCGCGAATCCGCCGGTGCCTGCGGAGCCGTTCCAACGATACGTCCCCGAAACCACGTATTTCATCTGTCCTCCCAGAGATGTTCCGAAGATGTTGTTCTCGCGCAGGACAGCCCGCCCGGTCATGCGGGCCACCGGTACCCGGCCGGACTCACCCCCTCTCCCACACCTGTCCCGGCCCCTCTCACGCCGTCGCCGTGATACCGCTGTGCACGGCCTGCGCGACGTCCGGATGGGCGAGGTATCCGGTGATGCTGTGTGCCCGTTCCCCGGGGTTGTCGACCGGGATCTCGCGCAACTGCCCTGGCCAGGCGTGCCGTAACGGGCACCCGATGGTGGTCGGGTCGGCCGCTGCCCAGGCGTTGAGCCAGTCGCCCACGCGGTCGGGCCGGAGCCACCGCAACGGTCCGCGCCTCATCCGCTCGGCTTCCCCTCGGAGTCAGGCGCACGAACCCGCCGAACCCATGACCGTGCGCCCGCGGCCGCCGACCACTCCGCCGTCTACCCGGGGTCGATATCTCCCGAACGGACCCGCCTCACGCGGCCGACAGGGACGCCAGGAAACAGGGCAGCGTCGGCGGGTACTGCATGGTGCACACGAGGCCGGTCTCCGCGACGGCATTCTCCTGCTGCGTCACCCCGGGCCGCTCGAGCGGCAGGGCCGGAGATGGGACCGCGGTGGCAAGCGGAGCCGCCATGAGGAAAGCGGCGAGAATTCCGCCGCGAACAGCATTGCGCACGATGTTTCCTTTCCGAGTGACATCCCGACCCGCCCACGGTCCAGTGTGCCGTAGCCGGCTCGCCCGCCCGGCGGACCTGCGCCGGCACCGCACGGATTGCGGCGCCGGCTTCGGGGAACTCCTGGACAACCGACTACATCCGAACGAACAGTTCCGGTGGTCGGCCGCACGATCACGGCACACGGCCGGGACGGTACTCGACAGCAGGAGGTGTTGCGTTGTCTGTGGCTCGGCGCGACGGAATATCCGGGACGGGCGTCGACCGGCGCGGCGACCCCGCTCGACCCCGTGCGGCCACCGAACGGTTCGCGGTCCGGAGCGCCGTGGCGTTGCTCGCGACGCTGGGCGCCGGTATCGGGTTCGGAGTGCTCACCGCGCTGGTCCGGGCGCGGTGGCAACCGTTGCAGACCGCGGATCAAGCGGTCGCCGACCGGGTGACCGCTGTCGTCGCCGAACACGCGGTCCTGCGCGATGCCCTCTTCGCCGTCACCGATCTCGGCGCGACACTCACATTGGCCGGAGTGCTCACCATGGGTGTGCTGTGGCTGCTCGTGCGCCGTCTCCCGCGACTGGCCGTTCTCGTGGTGCTCACCGGCGTGGGCGGGCTGATCCTCAACCCCGTCGTCAAAGAGCTCGTCGCGCGGCTACGGCCGGTGGTGGAAACCCCGGTCTACCGCACCGACGGGTGGAGCTTCCCCAGCGGGCACGCCATGAGTTCCCTGGTGTGTTACGGCATTCTGCTCCTGGTTTTCGCACCCGTCCTGCACACGCGGGCCCGGCGCGTGGTCGCCGGCTGCGCGATCCTGCTCGTGGCGGCCGTCGGACTCAGCCGGATAGCGCTGGGCGTGCACTACCTCACCGATGTCGTCGCGGGCTGGCTGCTCGGGTCGCTGTGGCTCGCCGCGATCACCGTCGCGTTCCAGCGCTGGCGTGGCGACGCCGGGCTCGGCGACGCGGGTCCGCTGCCCGGCGACGTAGGGCCGGATGAGCGAGACGATCTCCGGCCGGTCCCGGACCGGCACGCCCCCACAATGCCCCATCCATGGCGAGGGCTGGGCGAACTCGCGGTCGCGTGGGTCCTGCTCGTGGGATTGCTCATCGGGATGGGCAAGCTGGTAGTCCTCGGCGGAAGCGGCAACCCGGTCGCCCGCTGGGATCATGGTGTCGTGGCCGCACTGGCCGCGCACCGCGCTCCCGCTCTCACCTCCGTGCTCGATGTGTTCGGCGAAGTCGGCGACACCCTCGCGGTCGTCATCGTCGCCCTGGTCGTCGCCGTACTCGCGGTGGCGGTCCTGCGCAGCCGACGACCGATGCTGTTCCTCGGCGTCGCACTGCTGGGCGAGGTCACGCTGTTTCTCACCGCCTCCGCGATCGTCGACCGCGCACGGCCCATCGTCACCCCGCTCGACCCCGCACTGCCGCCGACCTCGAGCTTTCCCTCCGGGCACCTCGCCGCGTCCCTGACCCTCTACGCGGGCAGCGCCGCACTGCTGTGGTGCTCCGCCCGCCGTCGACCGTATCGGCTGCTCGCCGTGGCACTGCTCCTGATCCCCGCCCTGGTGGCGGCGCAGCGACTGTATGCCGGTGCGCACCACCCCAGCGATCTCCTCGGTTCGGTGCTGCTGGCATCGATATGGACCGCGGTCGCCTGGTGGGTCGTCCGGCCGGTGCCGGCCCGCGCGGCGACTACCGACGAAGTTTCAGCAGCAGGTAGGCCGCCATGGACGGGCCGTCGGTAAGCACCCCGGTGCGCAGCATCGCCTCCACCTCCGATTCGGGGAACCACCGCTGGCGCATATCCTGTTCGCTGTGTTCGCGGTTCGGCTCGCCCGGCGTCAGTTCGGTGGCGAGGAACACGTGACAGCCCTCCCCGGTCATCGCGTTCGCGCAGTGCAACCGGCCGAGCCGTTCCAGCCGCCCCGCCGTGAGTCCCGTCTCCTCGGCGAGTTCGGCCGCGGCCAGTTCTTCCGGGCTACCGGTCACACCCTCGGGGAAGGCGCCGGACGGGAACTCCCACGACCGGGCCCGCACGGGATAGCGATACTGCTCCACAAGGTGGAAACCGCCCCTCTCCCATGGGATGACGAGTGCGAAATCGGGTTTGTCGATCACCGAGTAGAGCCCGGGCGACCCGTCCGCGTGCTCGATCCGGTCCTCGCGCAGCGACAACCACGGATTCCGGTAGACGACCCTGGACGACAGCGTTTTGATGGACACCTCTCCAGTGTCGCGCCTTTCGGCACCGCCGAGGTTCCACCACCCGTTCGGTCCGATCGGCGTACCCGGACCGCGGGGCCCGATCCCGGCGGCCGAAGCGCTGGTCACGGCCGGCGCCGGCCCGATGAGGAAAGTCGTCGGCGTTCTGCGGAACCGGAGCGGAATTCTTTTCGTTGCCATGGTGTCCGGCTGCGCGCGGCCTGGTTCCCAGGTGACACGACCCACGATATGGGGTCGAGCGCAGACATCGGACGCGGTGTAATCCCCGGGCGCCGTGGGCAACACAACCATAAATAGTGTTGCCGTGTTACATTCGAAAGAGCCCCTCAGAGGGCGACCGTTCGGTATGTAATGGAGGCGCGATGACGACCGATACCGCCCTCTCGCTCGGTGTCCGGCCCCTCGGTGTTCAGCCGGTCGGCGCGGATACCGACCGGCCCAGCATCCCCCGCGCCTACGACTACAGTCTGGGCGGGAAGGACAACTACGAGGTGGACCGCTCGGCCTTCGAGCGGATCCGGCGAACAGCGCCCCGGCAAGGCGATGTACACGCCACGAACCGGCGCTGGCTGACCCGTGCCGTGCGATCGCTGGCCGAGGGTGCCGGGATCCGGCAGTTCCTGGATCTCGGCGCCGGACTGCCCACCCGCGATCCCCTCCATGTCGTCGCACAGGAATGCGGGCGCGGCGACGTGGAATTCGTGTACCTCGACAACGACCCGCTCTGCGTCGCGCACGGCCGGGCGATGCTGGAGCGCAACGAGCACACCCATTACCTTCCCGGTGATCTCACCGATCCGGCGACCACGGTGGACAGGGCCGGCCACTACCTCGACCCGCGGCAGCCGGTCGCGGTCCTGCTGGGCGCGGTACTGCACCATCTCGCCGACGACGACGATCCGGCGGGGATCGTGGCCCGGTACATCGATCTGCTCCCGGCCGGTTCGTACGTGGCGATCACGCACTACTGCGATCCCGGCCCCGGGCGTCCCGAACTCCACGAACTGGCCCGGGAACTCGAACGGTACATGCAGGAGGAATTCGGCTCGGGACGGTACCGGAGCCCGGAGCACATCCGCGCGCTCTTCGGCTCACTCGACCTGGTGGAGCCGGGACTGACCCCGTTGGACGAATGGTGGCCGCAAGGGCCACCGGTCCGCGCCCCGGCGCCCGAAGAGCACCTCATCCTGGGCGGTCTCGGGCGGAAACCGGGACGCTACCTCGGACCGCTCCGGCTGGTCTGCGGATGAACGTCCCGGCGCCCGGTCCTCAGCCCACGTAGCGGCGAGCCGGAGACCGGCGCTGCGACTCCTCCAGCCGGACGAGCCCTTCTTCCACGCACGGCGGCACGACCTTTCGTTCCCGCAGGACCCAGGGCATGCCGCGCAATGCCTCCAGTACGGCCGCGACGGTTGCTCGATCGGCCGGAGCGGACCCGAGCACCACCGCGGTCCGGCGGGCCGCACTGCGCACCGGGCGGCGTAACCACAACGTCCACAGGGTGTTCCGGATCCCGAGACCACGGCGCCGCGTGGAATCCCGCTTACCGGACGGGGCGTGGTGGATCACCATGTCCGGGACCCAGCACATCCACCAGCCGTGTGCCGCGAGATCCAGTGCCAGCAGTTCCTCCTCCCCGCCGAACCACAGCCGCGGTGAGAAACCACCGACCTCGGTGAACGCGCTGACGCGGAAGGCGGACAGACCGGCCATGATGCCGAGCAGCGCCGGACCCGGCAGCCAGTCCGGCCCGGAGACCGGGGAATCCCGCAGTTCCGGGGTGATCGGGTCCTCGCGCAGGTCGGGCGCGACGAGGCAGCGCCCGGTCACCGAGCCCAGCCCCGGGTATCCGTCGAGAAGGTCCGCGGCGCGGGTCAGCGCGCCCGGCTGCCACTGCGTATCGTCGTCACAGAAGGCCACATAGGGTGTGCGCGCCCGCCGGACCGCGATATTGCGGGCCACCGCGCCGAGATTCTCCGACGCGCGGACGAGGTCGACCGCGGGGAACCGGTCGGCCACCGCGTCCGCGGTGCCGTCGGAGGACGCGTTGTCGACCAGGACGATCGGCGCCGCGTCGGGCAGTGCGGTCATATGCGCCAGCGTGTCCAGCAGCTGGCTACACCGGTCACGGGTGATGATGACGACCGTCATCCGATCGGTGGTCATCTGCTCATTTCCTTCCGTCGGCGAGTTCGAGGGTCCTGGCCCGGCTCTCCACCTCCGGCGGTAGTCGGCGCCGCTGCGCCAGCGCCCACGGCAGCCGGCGGATCACTCCCGCGACCGCGAGCAATGCCCCGGGTTCACGGACGGCCCGGCCGAGCAGCCGGGCGGTTTCGGTCGCGCACTGCCGGAACGGACGCCGCATCCAGGTGATCAACGCGTTGTTGCGTTGTTCGGCCCGGCGGCGCCACGCCGGTGGGGGACGATGGGTGGACGGATGGTGGTGGGCCCGCACCGCGGGCACGTAGCACAGATGCCAGCCGTGGGTGGCCAGATCCATTGCCAGCAATCGTTCTTCGGCACCGAAATGCAGCAGCGTACTGAACCCGGCGGCCTCCCGGTACGCTTCCCGGCGCACGATCGCGGCGCAGGCCAGGAAGCCGAGCACCGAGGGGCCGGGCAGTCCGGTGGTCTGCCCCAGCGGGCTGGCCGCCATCCGCTCGTTGACCGGATCGTCGCGGTGGTCGGCACCCACCAGCGTGCGCCCCGCGAGCAGACCCAGCCGGGGACAGCGGTCGAGGACCCGTTCGGCTTCGGTGAGCGCGTCACCGGCCCACCACGAATCATCGTCGCTGAAGGCGACATACGGGGTTCGGGCGATGGCGACGCCGAGGTTGCGCGCGGCCGCTCCGAGATTGCGGTGCAACCGGATGACCTTCACTCCCGGGAAATTCCGGGCTCGTCCGGTGGTGTCGTCGTCGGAGGCATTGTCCAGCACCACAATCGGCGGTTGCGGCCGCAGCGCGCACAATTCGGCCAGGGTACGCGCCAGTTCCCCGGCCCGATTGCGGGTCGCGATCACGACCGTGGTCTTCGGGGTACCGGCGGGCGCGTTCATACCGGTCCTTTCCCGAGCAGTTCGCCGAGCAGCTCGCCGGTCAGCGCATCGGCCGCGGGCAGATTCTGCCGTCGCGCCCGTTCCCGCCCGGACGGCGACAGACACCATGTCCACCAGTGGTCCAGTGCGTCCGGCTCCGCGACCCGTTCCGCGGCCACGAGCGCGGGCCAGCCCAGCGCCGTCGCCTGGGCCGTGACCTTCCCGCCACCCGCGACGGGATCCACCGCCAGCACCGGGGTTCCGGCACGCAGCGCGAACACCAGGCCGTGCAGCCGGGTCGTGACCACGGCGTCGAGGCGGGCGAAGACCGAGGCGAGCTGGTCGGGGGTGGCACAGTGGTGCCAGTCGTCGGTGGCCAGCCGGGTATCGAGTGGGATCCGGGCGCAGTCGAGGTCGGCCAGCCAGCGCCCGAGCGCCTCGTGCACCGGGCGATGCCGGCGCGCGGCACCGTATTCGGTCTGTCCGGGCGCGAGCACCACACCGGCCACCGTGACATCGGCGGTGGCCGCCGACACGGAGAGGTCGGGCCGGCCGGTGGTGCGATCGTCGCGGGCCAACACCCGGTGGAAACCCGTCACCGCCGCGTCGGCCGGGTCCACGACGGTGACCCCGACCGCGATACGCCGGCAGTCCGCGTAGCGTTCGTGCAACGAGCGGACCTGGTCGCCGTGGATGGGTCCACAGACGAAGACGAGATGGGAGTAGCGGCCGGCGTCGGCGTCGTCCAGGTGCAACCCTTCGGCCCGGAACCGCGGGCTCCACGCCGTATCGTGCGATATCCCGGCAGCCGTGAGGCACTCGCTCACATGGCGCATACTCAGCACATCCCCGGCCGTCGCCTCACCGTGCACGAAACTGGACCAGCCGGTCACCAGTACGCGCGTGGCCGGCGCCCGACCCGGCCGGCCGGGCGGGGCGGGCGGGGCCGTGGGTCCCTCTCGCGCGGTGGCGGCCACCGGATTCACCGGGACGCGGAGTTCAGGTGGACGACCTTGGTCTGCGTCATCTCGTCCAGCAGTTCGGGTCCGTACCCGTAACCGGTGCCGCTGGCGCCGCGGGGGTGTGCCGCGCCGCCCGGCGCGCCGCCGAATACCGCGTTGATCTTCACCGTGCCGACCGGGAGCTCCCGCCAGGCACGCTGGGCATGCGCCAGCGACGACGTCAACACCGTCGCGGCCAAGCCGTATTCGTCCCGGGCCGCCTCCGCGAGTCCTCGGTCGAACGATTCGACCTGCCGAACCGGCGCGACCGGACCGAAGGTCTCCTCGCGCATGATGCGCATATCCGGTGTACAGCCGGCCAGCACGGTGGCCGGGTAGTGCGCCCCGGCGCCGTCGGGCACGGCACCGCCGGTGACGCATTCGGCGCCGGCGGCCATCGCGTCGTCCACCTGGGCGTGGACCAGGTCGCGATGACGCCGGTCGACCAGCGGCGCCAGGGTCCGGGACTTGGCCGCCGCCACCAGTGCGGCCAGGAACGGCTGCGCGATCGCCTCGTGGACGAAGATCCGCTCGACCGATACACAGATCTGGCCCGAGTTCGCGAACGCACCGAGCGCTGCCTGCTCCGCTGCCCAGTGGGGGTCCACTCCGGCATCGACCACCAGGGCGTCGTTGCCGCCGTTCTCCAGCAACGCTTTCGCTCCGGTCGCGGCCGTACTGCGCGCGATCGACCGTCCGGCGGCGGTACTGCCGACATGCGCCACGACATCCACATCGGCCCGGGCGGCCAGCGCGGCACCGACGGCACCGCCACCCTGCACCGTTTCCAGCACGCCGCCGGGCAGCACGCGGGCGAGCAGTTCGCCCACCAGCGCACCGGTGTGCGGCGCCCGTTCGCTCGGCTTGTACACCACCGAATTGCCGGTGACCAGGGCGGCGCCGATCAGTCCGCACGACACCGCGACCGGATCGTTCCACGGCGTCAGCGCGACCACGACGCCGCGCGGCTCCCACACCATGAAGTCGGTCGCGGCGATATCACCCTGCAAGCTCTTTCCGCGATGCACCGGGCCCAGCTCGGCGTACTGCTCCAGGGTCGCGGCGCCGGCCGCGATGCCCTCGGCACCCTCGGCGCGTGGACGACCGGTTTCGGCCTCGGCGGTCGCAGCGAGTTCCGCGAGGTATTCGCGCAGCAGCTCGGCGCCCGCCCGTAAGGCGGCGGCACGTTCGGTGACCGGGGTACGCGCCCATCCGGGTTGGGCCCGGCGGGCCGAGGCGACCCGCCGGTCGAGTTCGGCGGCGCCGGTGACGGGCACCGTGCCGACAGTGGCGCCGGTAGCGGGATCGCGGATTTCGATCGTCTCGGTCACCGGCGACCGCGTGGGTTCTGTGACTGTGCTCGATCGGCTCATACCGGCGTGCTTTGCCAGGCACCGGCAGTTCAAACCCGGCTCGGCGAGTCGCCACGCCGAGCCGCCCGGTGGATCACCGCTTTACCCGCGCTCGTGTTTGAACCGGCTCGAACAGGTAAGGGCTAGCGCATGGCGGAGACGGCGAACCGGCTCGACATACTGCTCTGGCACGTGCACGGCTCCTGGACCAGCTCGTTCGTCCGGGGAAGACATCGCTATCTGCTACCGGTGGTGGAGGGCGGTGGGCCGTGGGGCCGGGGCCGGTGCGGACGCGAGTGGCCTTCCACCCGAGAGGTTCCGGCCGGGGATTTGCGCGAGACCGAACCCGATGTGGTGGTGCTACAGCGCCCCGAGGAAATCGATCTGGTCGAACGCCGGCTCGGCCGTCGCCCGGGTGTCGATATCCCGGCGGTGTACGTCGAGCACAACACGCCGCGCCCGCATGCGGCCACCACCCGGCATCCCCTGGCCGATCGCGCCGATATCCCGCTGGTGCACGTCACCCACTTCAATGATCTGATGTGGGACAGCGGCCGGGCGCCCACGCGGGTCGTCCCGCACGGCATCATCGATCCGGGCGCACGCTATACCGGCGAGATCCCGCGCGGTGTCGCGCTGATCAACGAACCGCTCCGGCGCGGGCGGATCACCGGAACCGATCTGCTGCCGGCCTTCGCCAGGGCCGGCCCGGTCGATCTCTACGGTATCGGCGCCACCGAATTCACCACGGAAAGCCCCACCGCGCACCCGGTGCGGGGTATCGCCGATCTCGGCCAGGCCGCCCTGCACGAGGAGATGGCGCGGCGGCGCGTCTATCTGCACACCGCGCGGTGGACTTCCCTCGGTCTGTCCCTGCTCGAAGCCATGCAGCTGGGGATGCCGGTGGTCGCGTTGGCGACCACCGAAGCAGTCCGCGCGATCCCCCCGGAGGCGGGAGCGCTGTCCACCGATATCGCGGTACTCACCGCGCGGTTCCACGAATACCTCCACGAACCCGATCTCGCGGTGCTCGCCGGGAAATCTGGACGGCAGTACGCACTGGAGCACTACGGTCTCGATACCTTCCTGCGCCGCTGGGACGGTCTGCTCGCCGAGATCACCGCATAGGGATCGGAAAGGGGCGCCAACCATGAAGATCGCGATGGTATCCGAACACGCCAGCCCGCTGGCGGCGCTCGGCGGCGTAGACGCCGGTGGCCAGAATGTCCATGTCGCCGAACTCGCCGCCGGGATGTCCCGGCGCGGACACGATGTCACCGTCTACACCCGGCGCGAAGACGCCGCCGCCCCCACCACCGTGCGGACCGAACACGGGTATCGGGTGACCCGCGTGCCGGCCGGCCCGTCGAAAGTATTGCCGAAAGACGAACTGCTCCCGTTCATGGCCGAATTCGGGGAGTTCCTCCGGCAGGACTGGCAGCGGGAGGCGCCCGATGTGGCGCACGCCCACTTCTGGATGTCCGGTCTCGCGACGCTCGCGGCCGCACCCGCGCTGGGCATTCCGATGCTACAGACCTTCCACGCGCTCGGCGTGGTCAAACGCCGATACCAGGGCGCCGCCGACACCAGTCCGCCGGCGCGGGTAGAGCTGGAACAGGGTATCGCCGACCGGGCCGACCGCGTCATCGCCACCTGCACCGACGAGGTGTTCGAACTGGTCCGGATGGGACTGCCGCGGGCCCGCACCTCGGTGATCCCGTGCGGCGTGGACCCGGATCGGTTCACCCCGGATGGTCCCCGCGCCGCCCGGTCGTCCAGGCACCGGATCGTCAGCGTGGGCAGGCTGGTGCCGCGCAAAGGTTTCGATATCGCGATCACCGCGGTGGCACAGCTACGCGATACCGAACTCGTGCTGGTCGGCGGCCCCGACGACGGGCGACTCGCCGACGACCCCGAAGCGCGACGGCTCTCGGCGCTGGCCGGCGAACTCGGGGTGGCCGACCGGGTGCATCTGCTGGGCCAGGTACCGCGGACGGAGATGGCGCCACTGCTGAGGTCCGCGGATGTGGCCGTGTGCACCCCGTGGTACGAACCCTTCGGCATCACCCCGCTGGAAGCGATGGCCTGCGGGGTGCCCGTGGTGGCCGCCGCGGTCGGCGGGCTCACCGATACCGTCGTCGACGGTGTCACCGGCAGGCTGGTGACACCACGGGAACCCGGCGAACTGGCCGACGCGGTCGGCGGCCTGCTCGACGAGCCACGGACCAGAGCGGATTTCGGTCGCGCCGGGCGCGAACGGGTCCGGGCGCGCTATTCGTGGGAGCGGATCACCGCGGAGACCCTGCGGGCGTACCGCCGGGTGGCCGCCGCGGCCGTACGCACCGAAACCGGGCGGGAGGAGGCCCGGTGACGACCTCCGCGCGGGATCCGGCACCTACTCCGAACGGGCGGGCGAACGGCCGGCTCCAGCGGGCGCTGGTGACCGGCGGTGCCGGTTTCGTCGGCTCGCACCTGTGCGAGCGGATACTCGACACGGGCGCGTCCGTGGTCGCGCTCGACAACTTCGCCACGTCCACCCCGGACAATATCGCCGGACTGGTGGACCGTCCCGGTTTCGCGATCATGCAGCACGATGTAACCGAATCGTTCTCCGGCCTCGGCTGGTTCGACGTCGTCTTCCATCTCGCGTCGGCCGCCTCGCCACCGGACTATCTGCGCCTCCCGATCGAAACGTTACGAGCCGGTTCGCTCGGTACCGCGAACGCCCTCGACCTGGCCGAACGCACCGGCGCCCGGTTCGTCCTCGCTTCCACCAGCGAGGTGTACGGAGATCCGGGGGTTCACCCACAGCCCGAGGGCTACTGGGGCCATGTCAATCCGGTCGGGCCGCGCAGCGTCTACGACGAGGCGAAACGGTATGCCGAGGCATTGACCATGGCATACCGGCGGGAGCGCGGCGTCGACACCGGAATCGCCCGGATCTTCAACACCTACGGTCCCCGGATGCGTGCCGACGACGGCCGGATGGTGCCCACCTTCATCGCCCAGGCACTGGCCGGCGCCCCGCTGACCGTGGCCGGCACCGGGGAGCAGACCCGGTCGCTGTGCTACGTCGAGGACACGGTGCGCGGACTGCTGGCCCTGGCACGCACCGATCATCCCGGACCGGTCAATATCGGCAACCCCGGCGAACTCTCGGTACGGTCGCTGGCCGAGGAGATCCGCGCGGCGGCCGGGAGCCGGTCCGCTCTCGCATACGTCGACGGCGCGATCGACGACCCACAGCGCCGCTGCCCGGATATCACGCTGGCCCGGCACGCACTCGGCTGGCAACCCACGGTCGACCGGACCGAGGGACTGCGCCGCACGATCGACTGGTTCGCGGAGCGGCCGGCGCCGGCGGGCGGGCCGCCGCGCCCGGTAACGAAACGGCAGACCGGTTTGGCGGTGCACTCCACGGGTAGCGCGTAGACGATCTCGCGGTACGAGCCCGTATCCCCAGAGGAAAGGCGGCGCCCGGTGCGCATTCTCGGTGTGAACGCGATATTCCACGATCCCGCTGCCGCGCTCGTCGTGGACGGTGAGATCGTCGCCGCCGCGGAGGAGGAGCGGTTCACCCGCCGCAAGCACGGTAAGCGACCGGTGCCGTTCGCGGCCTGGGAGATGCCCGAACAGGCCGCCGCCTGGTGCCTCGAGCGCGCGGGCCTGCGACCCGATCAACTCGACGCGGTGGGCTATTCCTACGACCCCGCGCTCGTGGATCATTCGCTCGGCGGACTCGACCCGTCGAGCGAGGAACTCCGTACCGACTACGCGCGCCGGGCGCCGGCGTTCCTGCGCGCCGCGCTCCCCGGCCTCGACCCCTCGATCGTGCGCTTCGTCCGGCACCATATCGCCCATGCCGCTTCCGCGGCGCTCGCGGCGCCGCTCGGCGATACCGCGGTACTGGTGGCCGACGGACGCGGCGAGAGCAGCTCCTATCTCGCCGGGGAGTACCGGGACGGGAAATTCGTCGAACTCGCCGCCCAGCGGCTCCCGCATTCACTCGGCCTGATGTACGAGGACCTCACCGAACATCTGGGTTTCGCCCGCTCCAGTGACGAGTACAAGGTGATGGCACTGGCCTCCTTCGGCACGCCGCGCTTCCTCGACGAATTCCGGGAACTCGTGTACACCACCGGCGACGGCGGTTTCCGGACCGAACCGGTGGTTTGGGCGCGGTACGCCCCAGCGGTGACCGGCGGTGCGCTCGGCCCCGACCACGCCGATCTCACCGCCAGTGCGCAGCGGCGGCTCGAGGAGGTACTGCTGGAGCTGACCGGGTGGCTGCACCGGCAGACAGGGCAGCAGGATCTCACGCTGGCGGGCGGTATCGCGCTCAACTGCGTCGCCAACACCCGGCTGCACGCCGAGGGGCCGTTCGAACGGATCTGGGTGCAGCCCGCTTCGGGTGACGCGGGTACCGCGCTGGGCGCCGCCCTGCAATTGGCGGCCGAATTCGGGGAGCGGGCCGCACCGATGCTCCGCGCCGACCTGGGCCGCGAGTGGACCGACGCGGAAGTGGAGGCCGTACTTCGGACGGCGGACCTCCGGTACAGCAGACCGGCCGATGTGGCGGCCGAGGTCGCGGCGGCACTCGCGGCCGATCAGGTGGTCGCCTGGTTCCAGGGCCGGGCCGAATACGGTCCGCGCGCCCTCGGGCATCGGTCACTGCTCGCGCATCCCGGCCGGGCCGCCAATCTGGAACGCCTCAACGATGTCAAGGGCCGGGAACAGTTCCGGCCGGTCGCGCCCATGGTGCGGGCCGACCGGGCGGCCGAGATCTTCGGCCGCGGCCCCTTGCCCAGCCCGTACATGCTTTTTGTGCACGATGTGGCGCCGGACTGGCAGGACCGGATCCCGGCGGTGACCCATGTGGACGGCACAGCGCGGGTGCAGACCGTCGATCCGGCGGACGATCCCCTGACGGCGCGCATGCTCACCGAATTCGACCGCCGCACCGGAGTACCGGTCGTCGTCAACACCAGCCTGAACACCGCGGGCCGGCCGATGGTGGACTCACCGCGCGACGCGCTCGAATGTTTCGGTTCCGCCCCGATCGATGTACTCGCCATCGGTCCGTTCCTGGTGCGTCGCCGGTGAACCGCCTCGACTACAGCATCGTCGTCCCGACCACGGGGCGCGACAGTCTCCGGCTGCTGCTGGACGCGCTGGAGACCGCGACGGGACCCCGTCCCCGGGAGATCATCGTGGTGGACGATCGGCGCGGTGGCGGCGAACTCCCGCTGCGCTACAGCAGCGCACCGGTACAGGTCGTCCGCTCGGGTGGCCGCGGACCGGCCGCCGCGCGAAATGCCGGCTGGCGGCACGCCACAGGAACCTGGATCGCCTTCCTCGACGACGATGTACTCGTCGCCCCCGATTGGCCGGACCGCCTGGCCGCAGACCTGCGCGGGCTCCCCGCGGACACCGCCGCCTGTACCGCGCGCATCGAGGTTCCGCTTCCGGCACACCGACGGCCGACCGACGACGAACGCGGCACCGCCGGACTGGCCACCGCGCGCTGGATCACCGCGGATATGGCCTACCGCCGGTCCGCGCTGCTCGCGGTGGGCGGATTCGACGAGCGATTCCCCCGCGCCTACCGCGAGGATGCCGATCTGGCACTACGCGTCTGTCTTGCCGGTTACACCATCGCGTCCGGGCAGCGGGTCACCGTTCACCCGGTCCGCGCCTCCGGAACACTCGCCAGTGTGCGGGCCCAACGGGGCAACGCCGACAACGCGCTGATGCGCCGCAAATACGGCGCGCACTGGCGGCGGCGGATCGGCGAACGGCACGGACTGCTCCCCCGGCACGCGCTCAGCACGGCGGCGGGCGCGGCGGGCCTGGCGTTCGGCGTGGCGGGCCGGTCTCGCGCTGCGCTCGCCTGCGCCGCGGTGTGGGCGGCGCTCACCGGCGAGTTCGCACTGCGGCGTATCGTGCCCGGTCCGCGGACTCCGCGCGAGATCGGACGGATGGCGGTCACCAGCGCGCTCATTCCTCCGGCCGCGTGCTGGCACCGGCTGCGTGGCGAACTGCGCCACCGCCGCGCGACCCATCCCGCCCCGCACGCGCTGCTGTTCGATCGCGACGACACGCTGATCATCGATATCCCCTACCTCGCCGACCCGGCCGGAGTGCGGCCGGTGCCGGGGGCCGCCGACGCGCTGCGCCTGGTGCGGGCGGCCGGAATCCAGCTGGGTGTCGTCAGCAATCAGTCCGGTGTCGCCCGCGGACTGATCACTCCGGGGCAGCTGGCCGCAGTCAACGACCGGGTGGAGGAGCTGCTCGGACCGTTCGGGACCTGGCAGATCTGTGTACACGGCGAGGACGACGGCTGCGTATGCCGCAAACCCGCGCCCGGTATGGTGCGGCGCGCCGCGGCCGAACTCGGCGTCGATATCGACCGCTGCGTACTGATCGGCGATACCGGCGCCGACGTGGCCGCCGCGCTGTCGGCGGGCGCCCGGGCCGTCCTCGTACCCACGGCGCGGACCCGCCCCGAGGAGATACGCCACGCGCGAATCGCGGCGATGGTCGCGCCGGACCTCACCAAAGCGATCCGGATGGCGATGGCGGGTCCGCTGTGACGGGCCGGGTCCTGGTGGCGCGGATGGACAACGTCGGCGATGTCCTGCTGGCGGGTCCCAGTATCCGCGCGGTCGCGGCGCACGCCGAATCGGTGACGCTGCTGGCCGGGCCGCGGGGTCGCGCGGGCGCCGAACTGTTGCCCGGAGTGGACCGGGTACTGACCTGGTGCGCGCCCTGGATCGACCCGGACCCGCCCGCGGTGACCGCCCCGGATATCGACGCCTTCGTCACGCGATTACGCGAACTGGAACTGGACCGGGCGCTCATCCTCACCTCGTTCCATCAGTCGCCGCTGCCCCTCGCGCTGGTGCTGCGGATGGCCGGGGTCGGGTGGATCGGCGCGATCTCCGAGGACTATCCGGGTTCGCTGCTGGATCTGCGGCATCGTGTCACCGGCGACCCGCCCGAGGCCGAACGCGCGCTCTCGCTGGCCACCGCGGCCGGGTTCGGGCTGCCGCCGGGCGACGACGGCCGATTGGCGGTGCGCGGTCCACTCCCGGAGGTCGGCCATCTCACCGGCGAGCCCGGATATATCGTCGTGCACCCCGCCGCGTCGGTACCGGCCCGCCAGCTGTCGCCGGCGCGGTCGGCGGCCGTGGTCACCGCGCTGGCGAGTGCCGGGTACCGGGTGGTCGTCACCGGCGCCGCCGCCGAGCGGTCGCTCACCGGACAGGTGGCCGGCGGCCGAGCCGTCGATCTCGGCGGGGCGACCACCCTGCCCGAACTCGCCGCGGTACTGCGGGGCGCGAGCGTCGTGGTGGCGCCCAACACCGGGCCGGCCCATCTGGCCGCGGCCGTGGGGACGCCGGTCGTCGCCCTGTTCGCGCCGGTGGTCCCCGCGGCCCGGTGGGCGCCCTACGGGGTGCCGGTGGCGGTGCTCGGCGACCAGGACGCACCGTGCCGGGACAGCAGAGCGCGGGAATGCCCGATCGCCGGACATCCGTGCCTCGAGTCGATTTCCCCGGACGAGGTCGTCCTGGCGGCGAAAGAACTCAGCGCAGGCGGGTGCGGCGCCGGTCTGCAGACAGGAGGTGTGTCGTGATGGAGGAGCATTTCGCGGCTCTGTGCAAGGCACTGCAGCGCACCAGTTCGTACGCGCCGGAAATCCATGGGTGGGGGCGCGAACTGGCCACCGTGTTCCGCAACGGCGGCCGGTTGCTCGCCTGCGGTAACGGCGGCAGCGCGGCCGAGGCCCAGCATCTGACCGGGGAACTGGTCGGCCGTTTCCGCAACGAGCGACGCCCGCTGTCGGCGATCGCGCTGCATGCCGACACCTCCGCGGGGACCGCGATCATCAACGATTACGGAGGGCACGAACTGTTCGCCCGGCAGGTCCGCGCCCACGGTCGGCCCGGCGATATCCTCGTTCTGCTGTCCACCAGCGGCACCAGTCAGAATGTGGTGGCCGCCGCGAAGGCGGCGCACGATCTCGGTGTCACGACCTGGGCCATGACCGGGCCGGCACCGAATCCCCTGGCGGCCCTGTGCGATCGCGCCGTCGCCGTGGAGGCACCGAGCACCGCCACCGTGCAGGAAGTGCATCTCGCCCTGGTGCACACCCTGTGCGCGGCGCTCGACGAGGCACTGGGAATTCCGGCGTGAAACCGCTGATCGTCCTCGGTGACAGCCTGCTCGACGTCGATATCGAAGGCGACGCGACCCGGTTGTGCCCCGAGGCGCCGGTCCCCGTGGTCGACGTCCGGAGCAGGCGGCTGCGCCCGGGTGGTGCCGGACTGGCCGCGATCCTGGCGGCGCGGTCGGTGGCCGAGGTCGTGCTGGTCACCGCGACCGCCGACGACGACGGCGGTCGCAGCCTGCGGCGGCTGCTCGACCCGGAGGTCGAGGTGGTGCCGATGGCGCTGCGCGGCGAAACGGTACGCAAGACCCGGGTTCGCGCGGGCGGCCAGTCGCTGGTCCGGCTGGACACTGGCGACGGCACCGCGGAGGCCGGCCCGCTCGGCCCCGCGGTCGTGCGCGCGCTGCGCGCGGCCGGGGCGATCCTGGTCGCCGACTACGGACGTGGTGTGGCCGCGCATCCCCGGATCCGGCGGCTGCTCACCGAACTCGCGCCGTCGGTGCCCGTGGTGTGGGATCCGCATCCGCGCGGGCCGGCACCGATCCCGGGTGCCGCGCTCGTCTCGCCGAATATGAGCGAGGCGCGGCAGTTCGCGCCCGGGTACGCGGAGCCGGACGAACTCGCGAAGGTACTCCGGGACGAGTGGACCGCCGATTCGGTGGCCGTCACACTCGGCTCCGCCGGGGCCGTCCTGGCAAACGGTAAGCGGCTGGCCACGGTGCCGGTGCCCGGCGAGATCCGGCTCGGCGCCGCCACCCACGACACCTGCGGTGCGGGCGATCGGTTCGCCTCGGCCGCGGCGGCGGCCCTGCTGGACGGATCGACGGTGGCCGAGGCGGTGGACCGGGCCGTGGGCATCGCGGCCGGGTTCGTCGCCGGCGGTGGCGCGGCCGCGCTGTCACGCAGCGACGACGCACCCGAATCCACGAGCACCGCCCACGCCGAAAGCTCCGGATCGGCGTTCGAGGTGGCGGCGGATGTCCGGGCGCGTGGTGGACGGCTCGTCGCCACCGGTGGCTGTTTCGATCTGCTGCATCCCGGCCATATCAGCCTGCTGCGCCAGGCCCGCGCCATGGGCGACGCGCTGATCGTCTGCCTCAACTCCGACGATTCGGTACGGCGGTTGAAGGGGCCGAGCCGGCCGATCGTCGCCGAACGCGACCGGGCCCGGCTGCTCGCCGAACTGGCCTCGGTCGACGCTGTCACGATCTTCGACGAACCCTCCCCGGCCGCCCTGCTGGAGCGCCTGCGCCCCGATGTCTGGGTCAAGGGCGGTGACTACGCCGAAGGGGATCTACCCGAGGCCGGCGTCGTCCGCCGGCACGGCGGCGAGATAGCGCTGATCCCCACGGTCCGCGGATATTCGACAACTCAGCTGGTCACCCGGTCCCGCGGCTGACCCGAGCGCGAAGGAGTGCGATGCGAAACCCTGGAAACATCCTGATCACCGGCGGCGCTTCCGGTCTCGGCGCCGCGGTCACCGCCGCGGTGCTCGAACACGGGGGCCGTCCCCTGGTGATCGATCGGGACCAGCCCGAGATCACCGTCGATTTCGTCCGAGCCGACCTCGCCGACACCGCCGCGGCCGACAATGCCGTGCGCGAGCTCATCGATATCGCCGACGGCCGGATCGACGGTGTTTTCACCGCCGCTGGGACCGACGCCTGCGGGCCGCTCGACCAGGTACCCGCCAAGGATTGGGAACGAGTGGTCCAGGTGAATCTACTGGGCACGGTGGCCGTGGTCCGTGCGGCGCTGCCGACGCTGCGGCAGTACCGGGGCACGGTGGTCACCTGCGCCTCCACGCTCGGGCTCCGCGCCGCGAGTGACGCGACCGCCTACTGCGCCTCGAAATTCGGCGTCATCGGCTTCACCCGGGCGCTCGCCGCCGAAACCGCGGCGGAGGTCGGGGTCACCCTGCTCGTCCCCGGCGGGATGCACACGGCGTTCTTCGACGGGCGCGCCGAGAAGTACAAGCCGCCACCGGACGCGAAACTGAACCGGCCGGCCGATGTCGCGAACACGGTGTTGTTCGCGCTGGGCCAGCCGCCCGGATGTGAGGTCCGCGAACTCGTGGTCTGCGCCTCGGAAGAGGGGTCGTGGCCCTGAGCGGCACGATTCTCGTACTGCGCGCGCTCGGCCTGGGCGATCTGCTGACCGCGGTGCCCGCACTCCGGGCGCTGCGGGCCGCCTGCCCGGACGACCACCTGGTGCTGGCCGCGCCGGAACCGCTGCGTGGACTGGTCGACCTCATCGAGGCGGTGGACGAGCTGCTGCCGACGCCCGGGCTGGGGGCGCTGCGCCGCCCATCCGAACCGCCGCGTCTGGCGGTCAACCTGCACGGCCGGGGCCCGGAGAGCATCCGTGACCTGGCGGCCACCGAACCGGGCGCGCTGCTGACCCACCGTCATCCCGATTTCCCGGACCGGCCCGGGCCGGCCTGGCGTACCGACCTGCACGAGGTCGACCGCTGGTGCCGGCTGCTGGAGTACGCGGGCATCCGCGCCGATCCCACCGCACTCGGGTTGCGCCCGCCGCCGGTACCCACGCCCGTGCCGCACGCGGTCGTGATCCACCCCGGCGCGGCCTATCCCGCCCGGCGCTGGCCACCCGAACGTTTCGCGCGTGTGGCCCGTGAACTCGCCGCCGATGGCCACCTGGTGGTGGTCACCGGTTCCCGCGAGGAGGTGCCGCTGGCGCAGGCGGTCGCGCGCCGGGCCGGGCTCCCGGACTCCGCGGTGTACGCGGGTCGTACCGATCCGGCGGCGCTGGCCGCCCTGGTCGCGGGCGCGGCGCTGGTCGTCTGCGGCGATACCGGTGTCGGGCATCTCGCGACCGCGTTCGGTACGCCCTCGGTACTGCTGTTCGGTCCCACCTCACCGGGTGCCTGGGGTCCGCCGCCCACCGCCGAGCGTCATATCGCGCTGTGGGCGGGGCGTCTCGGCGATCCGCACGGCGACCGTCCGGATACCGGGTTGCTCATGGTGCGACCCGACCGCGTACTCGGCGCCGCGGCCGAGGTGATCCGAAAGGGAGCCCGCCATGGGTAGTCGTGTCGGTGTGGTCGGCGCCGGATATGTGGGACTTACCAGCGCCGCCTGCCTGGCCCACCTGGGCCACCACGTGATCTGCCTGGACAACGACGAGACCAAGATCGAGGAACTGCGCGCGGGCCGGGTGTCGATCGTGGAGCCGGGACTGCCGGAACTGGTCCGGGCAGGACTCGACGACGACCGGCTGGTCTTCACCACCGACCCGGGATCGCTGGCCGAGGCCGAGATGGTCCTGCTGTGCCTGCCCACCCCCAAGGGTGATGGCGGGGCGGCCGATCTGGGTGTGCTCGATACCGCTCTCGACACGCTGTTCACCGTCCTGCGGCCGGACTGCACCCTCGTCACCAAGTCCACTGTGCCGGTGGGGACGGCGGCCCGGCTCGCCGCCCGCCGTGTCGGCGCCGGAGCGGCGGTGGTGAGCAATCCCGAATTCCTCCGGGAAGGCCGGGCGGTCCAGGATTTCCTGCGGCCCGACCGCGTGGTCATCGGCGCCGCGGAGCAGGACGCGGAATCCGCCGACCGAGTCGAAGAACTCTACGCGGGAACAGGTGCGGCGGTCCTGCGCTGCGATACCGCCGGCGCGGAACTCGCCAAATACGCCAGCAACGCTTTCCTGGCGGTGAAACTGTCGTTCGTGAACACGCTGGCCGAGTTGTGCGAACGGGTGGGCGCCGATATCACCGAGGTGACCGGCGCGATGGGCATGGACGACCGGATCGGGCCGGATTTCCTCGCGCCCGGGCCCGGCTGGGGCGGTTCCTGCCTACCGAAGGACACCCACGCGCTACTGCGCGCCGCCGAATCGGCGGGCGTGGACTTCGCCATTCTGCGCGATGCCGTGCGCGCCAACGACCGCCAGCACGCCATGGTGCTGCGTAAGGTGCGGCGCGCAGTCACCGGCTCGGTCGATGGTTCGCTGGCCGGCGCCCGTATCGGCGTGCTGGGACTGGCGTTCAAGGCCGGGACCGGAGACCTGCGTGAGTCGCCGGCGGTCGCGGTGGCGCACCAGCTGTGCCGGCACGGCGCCACCGTAACCGCCTACGACCCGTGCGTACCCGCCGGTACCCCCGGACTCGCCCCGGTACAGGTGGTGGACGACCCGTACCTGATCGCGGTGGGCGCGGCCGCGCTCGTACTCCTCACCGAATGGCCCGAATTCCGCGCTCTCGACTGGTCGCGGTTGAAGGCCCGGACCGACCGCGCGATCATCGTGGACAGCCGCAACCTGCTGGACCGCAACGTCCTTCACGAAACCGGCTTCGCGGTCATGGGTATCGGTACCGGCACGCACTGACCGCGCCGGTGTCGGCGGCCGACTCGGCGTGCCCTCGCCGGTTTGCCGGTACCGGGCCCGGTAGGCGACGATACCGAGACCACCGCGGAGGCGGTGGTCCGGTCCGCGGCCGTACCGTTACCCGGCGGAGGGTCGGCCGAGGAGGAATTGCTCGATTTCGTGGGCCGGCCCGCTATGTACTGATCGGCGAGGCCACGCACGGCACCGCCGAGTTCGACGCGACCCGGTCGCGGATGACACGCACTTGCCTCGAACGCGGTGGGTTCCGGGCCGTTGCCGTCGAGGCCCACCGGGTCGATCCGGCGGCCGTCGACCGGGAAGGACGCCGCGGTCGAGTAATCGGTGGACCTGCAACGGATGAATACCGAACAGCTGCCCGGCGACCGGCCACTCGATCCGGACGAGCGGTTCTGTGCCGAGCGGAACGCCCGGGGCGTCCCGTCGGCACGCACCCGACCCGGTTACGGTCCGGTGCTCAGAAGATCGCTTTGCTCACCGCATCCGGTCCGTCGAACGACCGATCCGGTAGACCTCCGAGGACGTCGAGCACATCCGCGTCGGCACCGTTCTTCTTCGCCGTGGAAACGAGACCCTCGCGGTCACAGGGGTAGTCGACACCGGAGAGATACTTCTGCACCTGCACAGGACTGATCTGGCTCATAGTGTTCTCCCTTGCTCGGAAACTCTTGTCGGCACGGCGATTCGCTCTCGCCGCAGCCGCGAACTCGGTGCCGGCCCGACGGCCCGGCCGGCACCCGGTACACCGCCGCCGAGACGATCAGCTCAGACGGCGGGCGAGCAACGCTTTGGCCTGCTCGGCACCCTTACGACTCTCGCCCTGGGCCCGCCGGAAGAATTCGGCGAGCTCGGTATCACCGGCCCGCTCGGCGTCCTGGCTGTAGACCTCCATACGCAGGGCGTTGCTCAGCGAGGCCTCGGCGAACCAGAGCAGGTCGTAGTCCTTGTCCTTGGTCCCGGTGACCTGGCCGGTTTCCTGATCGATCGGCATGTCTCCGTACCTCCTGACCCTTTGTTGCCGGTGACGGCAGATTGCCGTCACCGGGCCGCCTACCCGGGGCGGGTCCGGACAAACACACTTGCTCTGCGCAAACTCGCATCGGATCGGTGCCCGTGACTCGATCACGCCCGGTGGCGACCCGGGCGCGTAAGGTGGGGGTGACGGGTTCACGTTCGCCTTGAGACTCCAGGGTCGGCCCGGCCACGATGCCCTAGCGCATCTCGACTGATCCAGGTCTTTCATGAAGCCATCCAGTTATTCCGCTGTACCTTCTTTCCCCGCGTCACCGCGACCGTCCAGAACGCCCGCCGACCAGTTGACCTTCCGGACTCTCCGGCGCGGCGAGATCGTCGTCCTTGCCGTCCGCGGCGAAGCGGACGCGTTCACCCTCCCCCTGTGGCGGCAGAAGGTGCGCGAAGCGGCCGACAGCGCCACCACCGGGTGTGGTGCGCTGATCATCGATGCCACCAGGCTCGGTTTCCTGTCGTTGCGCACGCTGGAGGTGCTGGCGGCGGACGCGGCGGCCTACCACCGCGACGGTGTGGAGATATGCCTGGTGACCGGTAACCCGAGCCTCGTACGTCTCGCCGGCACCGACCCCCGTACCGAAAGTCTGCCCATCCGCTCCACCGTCGTCGCGGCGGTGACCGTGCTGCGACCGAAGACCGCGGCGGTCGGACCGGGCCGGTTTCGAGCCCCGCTCATCACCTGGGACGAACCGGGAATCGACCGGCCCGCCTATCTCGCCGGTGAAATCGTTCCCGGACACACGGCCGGGATCCCGGACGCCGTGATCGGTTCGGCCATGCCACGCCACCGGTAATCCACAGCCCGCTTCGGCCGGTACCCGGCACCCCACCGGGCGAGCACCGCCGCACCGGTTACCCCGCGACGTAGGGTGGAAGACGGGCGTGGCCCGCAGCGAGCGCACGCGGCGACGCCGGCCGGCCGAGGACCCGGCCGGCACCTGCTGCGGAAGGTGCTCCCGACCATGGCGACCAGTGCAGGATCCGGCGACGGCGCGGCGGAAACCGCCGAGCGGTCCCGGATACCGGCGGAACTGGCCGAGCGGTTGGGTGATCTGGCCCGGTACCTGGAGTCCCGGGCGGATATGACGGCCACCCTGCAGGGCATTGTCGATACCGCGGTGGATACCGTGCCGGGCGCGGCGTACGCGGGTATCTCGGTGATCGCGCGGCGGCGGACGATGGAGACGCCGATCGTATCGGCGGCCCTGGTCGAGGAGGTCGACCGCGCCCAGATCGAGTTGGAGCAGGGTCCCTGTCTGGACGCGCTGTACGAACGTCACACCGTGGTGCTCCCCGATACGGGCAATGAGGCCCGGTGGCCGCGATTCGCCGCGCGCGCCGCCGATCTCGGCATCGGCAGTATGCTCTCGTTCCAGCTCTATGTGCTGGGCGACGATCTCGGCGCGCTCAATCTGTACGCGCGCATGCCCCGCGCCTTCGCCGCCGATTCCGAACGCGTGGGACGGCTCTTCGCCGCCCATGCCGGCGTGGCGATGGCCACGGCGCAGCAGGTTTCGCAGTTGAAGCACGCCATCGACACCCGCGACCTGATCGGCCAGGCCAAGGGCATCCTCATGGAGCGGTACAAGCTGACCGCCGAGCAGGCGTTCGCCCTGCTGGTGCGTGCCAGTCAGCACAGCAATACCAAGCTCACCGAAATCGCTTCCTACCTCTGCCGCAGCGGCGAGTTACCCACCGGCGGGTAGCTCGGGCGGGAGGTGTGCGGCGTCGTCATCGTGTGCACCGGCCTTCAACCATACTGAAGGAACTGTTAAGCTTCAGCTCATCTGAAGGCCCAGAGGGAGCTGTTCGTGCACAACCTGCTGCTGTCGGTCCATGTCCTGTCCGCGATCGTTTTCATCGGGGGCTCGGCCGTGGCCACCAGTCTGTTTCCCCGCTACGCGCCGGTGTCCGGAACCGTCGACGCGGCGACGGAACGTCATCACGCCGTCGCCGCTGTCCTGCACCGGATCACCGGCACCTACGCCCGACTCGGCCTGGCCGTGCCCGCGGTCGGCATCGTCCTCGCGACCCTCCAGAACCGCCTGGGCGAGATCTGGATCACCGTGGCGATCGTTCTCACCGCGTGCGCCGCGGCCGTCGTCATCACGATGATCCACCCGATGCAGCGTCAGGCCCTCGCGACGCCCGACGACGGGCGGCGACTGCGCACTCTCGGCATGCTCGCCGGTGGCTACAACGTGCTGTGGCTCATCGTCGTGGTGCTCATGATCGTGCGCCCCGGCGCCCCCTGACCCGGCCCCGAACCTGCGACAAGGTCACCGGGCCGACCATCCGACGAAAGAGGACCGATGAGCATCCGCCACTACCTGTACCGCGCACCCTCGCTGTCGGCTCGAGAGGCGATCGACGCCGTCCGCGACGGAGCACTCATCGTGGATGTGCGCCGGACGTTCGAATGGAATCGCACCCACATTCCCGGCGCGGTCCACCTACCGCTCGAACAGTTGACGACAGGATGCGAACAACTGCCCGACGATCGGCTACTGATCACCTTCTGCACCGGCGGCCTACGGTCCTACGGCGCCGCGAACCTACTCGTCGACTACGGCTTCGAAGCCAAGAACATGTCAGGCGGCCTGGTCGAATGGCGGGCCGCCGGCGGCGCGCTCGAAGCGGGTGGACGACCGGGCCGGTGACGGCCGTCCGGCTCCGGGCACGGGAACGTCCGCGGAGAGACCCCGGACACCCTGCCGTGACGATTCCGAATATCAGCAATCGGGCGGCCACCACGTTCTTACCGCGTACGGGCCGGACCCGTCCCCATCGGTTCCAGCACTTGCGCAGGTGAACTGGAATTTTCCGCGATTTCCGGGCGCCGAACTGCCAACATTCCGCAAATTTCGGAAATGCGCCTTCTCTGTCAACGGTGGTTAAGTTCTCGTTGTTCGTCTCCTCTCGTAGTCCGGAAAGTGATCGAATGTTCTGTACCGGAGGAGAAAAGGAAATATCGTCCGGGTCAGTGCCCAGGAGGTTGTCACCGTGACCGAGACCAGCGGCGCCACGCTGCGTCCGTCCACACTGGACCGGCTGGTCCAGCTCGACGAGAACGAGGAACTGTCCGTCGAAAACGTGCGGTCCGCAGCGCGCGAGCTGGGTCTGACGGAAGGGCAACTACAGCAGTGGCTGACAGTCCACAGAGCGCGGCGTACTCCGGTCACGCCGACGGCGGTACCGGAAGCCGCCACCCGCGTAATGGGTTACCGTGACAGCGAACACCGGGACCGCATCGCCGACGTCGTACTGACCACCGGTGACGACGAACTGCCCCGGATACCGGACAGCGATGTCACCACATTTCGCGCCGACGCCCATCGCGAGTTGACCGCCCCGGAATTCGCCCGGCTCGACGCGGTGTACACCGAGGGTATCGACGCGGCCTGCCGCTGGCTCACCGCGCGCACCGGCCGTCCGTGCGCGCACCACGCGGACGGCGCCGCCGCCGTACCGTTCGGTGGTCCCGGGACCGCCGGATATCTCTGGGAGCACTCGCTCTCGGGCGCCCGGCCCGGGTTCCCCGAAGCGAACCACCCCGGCGACCGGCGCGAAATTCTCGGGCTGTACCGGTTTCTCGGCGAACTCGCCTGCGGCAGCCCGGGCCGTGGACACACCGTGGCCCGGCTGCGCGGGGCGCAGGCGGGTTTCCTGTTGCACGGTATGCGGTTGGAACTGCCGCCCGACCTCAACTATTCGGTGGGTCCCGGGTTGACCACGGTGCGCGTCGAGGACAGCACCATCGACCAGATCCGGGAGCGCACCACGAACCCGGTCGATGCGGCGGCCCTCGCCACGGTGTTGTGTACCGGCGCCACCACGGTGGAACTCGGCTCGGTGCCGTGTACGGGACTCACCCGAGACGGGCTCGTCTTCACCGGGCCGATCGGCTACATGCAGGCCGCCGACCTGTACGTATGGGTTCTACCGAGCCCGGTGCGGACGCTACTGCACGAGGCTTGCGCGTACCAGCAAGCCCGCCCCGAGCCCGCGCCGAAGCTGTTCGCCGGCGGCATCGGCGGGGCCGGTCGCCGCCTGCGCCAGACCGCCGCGCGGTGTGCGGTGACGATGCCTGACCTCCATCACTGGCACCACAGCTGGATCCGCGCGGCCGGGTTGCTGCGGGGGGCCGACTCGCCGGAGCCTGCGCGCAATACCGATATGTTGTTCGCGCTGCGGCTCTGCCCGACCCCCGCGCCGCCGCGGGGCCGTTCGGTCTGATACCGCGGCGAAACGATTCGCCGAGGCCTATCGGGCACGGAGGTGGTCACCCGGACCATGCGCCTGCCGGAGCGGGAGTGGAGCCGGAGGTGTCTGCGGGTGCGGTAGGCGCGGTAGGGCCGCCGCGCCCGGGGAGTGCTGTCGCCAGTGCCCCGAGTATGTCGGCCGTCTGATCCGCGGGACCGCCGCGGGTATGTGCGGCCACTGTGAAACCCGGCCCGAACGACGCCGAGGCGACCTCCTCTGGCGGGACATCCGACCATCCCCATTTGGTGCCCTGGACACCGGGTAGCGCGGCCGTCCCCCAGTTCTGCTCGGTGCCGTCGGCGGCGCGGGGTGCGGCGGTGGCCATCCAGGACAGGATCGGGGAGGCGGGATCGGTGCGCAGTTTGGCGTCGAGGAAATCGGCCACGTCGGCGGTGCTGGTGGTGGCACTTCCCCAGTTCGCGCCCGGCCGGGTCTCCGCCAGCCCGTATTCCGCGGCGACGCTCGCGATGGCCTGGGGATATTTCGCCGCCACCGCGTCGGCGGCCGCATCGTCGGAATACCGGATCATCCGCTCACCGTGGGCGAGATCGCCGGCCGAACCGTCGCCGTGGCGCAGTGCGTAATCGGTGAGGTAGAGCTTGGCCAGCGACAGCGCACTGCGCACCTGATGTTCGTCGGCGGTGCCCCAGTGCAGGCCGGTGAGCGAGCGGATCGAGAGGGTCGTACGCGGCGCGGGCTCGCCCGCGGCGGCGGGCGGAACCAGGTCCGGTACCGGCGCCGCCTGCGCGACAGGCGGGCCGAGAGCACAAGAGGTGACGAGTGCGGCGAAGGCAAGGGCGCGGTAGTCCATGGCCTCTCCCGGCGTCGGTGCGGGCACGGTCGGCCCGCGTCCTCGGACACTTTCCCCGGGACACGGCGCGCAAACTCCGGTAACGACTCATCGCGGTAACAGTCGGCGAACGACCTCCACCCCGGCGGACCGAACAGCCCCGCCCTCCGGCGCTCCGGTCAGGCCCGCCCGGCCGCCGGTTCTGCCGTCACCGCCGCCGCGCCGTCCCGCGGCCGCCGTGCGGCACCACAGAGAAGTGCTGCCACCACACACAACCCCGCGGCGACGAAGAAGGCGAGATCGTAGGAACCCTGGGTGTCGCGAACATATCCCGCGCCGAACGCGGCCACCGCGGCACCGAGCTGATGCGCGGCGAACACCCAGCCGAACACCACCGGGGTCGAGGCACCGAACCAGCTGCGACAGATCGCGATCGTCGGGGGCACGGTGGCGACCCAGTCGAGACCGTAGAAGATGATGAAGACCCAGGTGCTCGGCTCGGCACTCGGCGAGAGCAGCGCCGGCAGCAGGAGCAGTGACGTCCCGCGGCCGAGATAGTAGATCGCCAGCAGCACGCGGGGCTCCACGCGATCGGTGAGCCAGCCGGAGAAGACCGTGCCCGCGATATCGAAAATGCCGATGGCGGCCAGGAGCGACGCGGCGACGGTGACCGGCATACCGTGATCGTGCGCGGCGGGTATGAAATGCGTGCCGATCAATCCGTTCGTCGTCATCCCGCAGATGGCGAAACTCCCCGCGAGAAGCCAGAACACGGGCACCCGGGCGCCCTGCGCCAGCCCGGCCGGCGCCGCCCTGAAGGTCCCGTCGGGCAGCGGCGGGGTCTCGGATTCGCCGCCGTAGGCGGTGAGGCCCATATCGCTGGGACGGTCCCGGATGAACAGCACGACCGGCGGGATCACCGCCAGCGCCGCGAGGGTCACGATGATCGAGGCCCAGCGCCATCCGAACGCCTCGGTGGCTCCCGCGACCACGGGCAGGAATACGAGCTGGCCCGTCGCGCTCGCCGCGGTGAGCACCCCGGTGACCAGCCCGCGGCGGGCCACGAACCACCGGGTGGAGACGGTGGCGACGAAACCCATCGAGAGGGATCCGGTACCGAGCCCCACCAGCACACCCCACAGCAGCACCAGCTGCCAGCTCGCGGTCATGACGGTGCCCACGCCGGTCCCGGCGGCGATCAGCAGCAGCGCACCGGTGAGAATCGGGCGCACGCCGAACCGGTCCATGAGTGCGGCGGCGAACGGCGCGGTGACGCCGAACAGCACCATGTTCACCGACATCGCGGCGCCGATCGTGGCATGCGACCAGCCGAATTCCTCGTGCAGCGGCGTCATCATCACACTCGGTACCGCCCGGAACCCGGCGGCGCCGAGGATCGCCACGAAACTGACGCCCGCGACGATCCAGGCGAAATGCGGTCGCGGCCGCCGCTGCCCGGCACGCGCGACCGCGCCGCCGGGATCGATCTTCGTCATCACGATGATCAGCTTCCGGTAGGCGCCCCCGTGGCACCAGTGGCAGTATCGTCAATATGCGTGAAGATCATGCCAACGGCGTTTCTCCCCGGCAGCCGCATACCGTCGCCGTGCTGTTGCTCGATCCGGTGGTCGGTTTCGACGCGACCATCCCGTCGCTGGTGTTCGGCGAGGCCACCGATGACGACGGGAACCCGCTCTACCGAGTCGTGACGTGCTCCCTCGACGCCGGGCCCGTACCCGCCACGGCGGGATATTCGATGGTCGCCGCCGCCGGGCCGGAAGCGCTCGCCACCGCGGATACGGTGATCCTGCCGGGCACCAAGCACCGCGTCGCCCGCTCCGGTGGCGAACTCGGCACCACCCTCGCCGCGGCACTGGCCACCGTGCCCGCCGGGGCCCGGATGGTATCCATCTGCACGGGCGCTTTCGTACTGGCCGCCGCGGGCGTTTTCGACGGTCGCCGCGCCACCACCCACTGGCGCTACGCCGACGATTTCCGCCGGCTGTTCCCGGCGGTCGAACTCGACGAGACCGTGCTGTTCGTGGACGAGGGCGCGGTGCTCAGTTCGGCGGGCCTGGCCGCCGGAATCGATCTGTGCCTGCACATCATCCGCCGCGACCACGGCGCCACCGTGGCCAACCGGGCCGCCCGATACTGCGTCGTACCGCCCTGGCGCGAGGGCGGGCAGGCCCAGTTCATCGAACATCAGGTGCCCGGACCCGACGACCTCAGCACCGCCGCGACCCGGGCATGGGCGCTGACCCGGCTGGCCCAGCCGCTCAGCGTCGCGGTCCTCGCCGCGCACGCGCGCATGAGTCCGCGTACCTTCAGTCGCCGGTTCCGGGCCGAGACCGGGCTGTCCCCGGGTGCCTGGCTACGCGACCGCCGGATCGATCTGGCGCGGGAACTGCTGGAGTCGGCGGATATCCCGGTGGACGAGGTCGCGCAGCGGTCCGGGCTCGGTTCGCCGGACAACCTCCGGCACCATATGCGGCGCGGTCTGGGAATGTCGCCCTCGGCGTACCGGAAGACATTCGCGGGCGGCTGATCCGGTGCCCGCACCGCTCACGGTGCACCCCGGCGTCTGCCGGAGGGCGTTCGCCGAACCCATGACCACACTGCCGAGCCCCGCACCCGTCGATACGAGCCGCGCGATCACCGCCTCGGGTCTGATGGTGACGGACGCCGAGGACGATATCTTCCGCAACCTCACGGTCGGCTGCCGCGACGCCGCGTCGATCACGGCGGACGACGGCGGCACCGCCGATCCCCGACGCCCTGGCCCCGAGGTCACCCACAACCTGACCCGGCACCCCGGCGCACCCGCGACAGTCGCGGCCGTGAACCACTGGATCACCACCGGCGACCTCCGACGTGACCGGGTTCAGGCCGGATGGCCGGGCCGCAGCTCGGCGACATCGTGGAGGCGCAGCACGGCCGGAGCGGCGGACGGAGTCGCAGCGTCCTCGGGTGCCAGCACGAGGCCGATATGATCACCGAAGTCGTGCCGGTCGAGGATGCGGCCGCAGAACCACGCCACGGCATCGAGCAGGATCGGGACCCCGTGTGGGCCGGAGCGCCAGCGGCAGCGAGCGAATTTGTCGATCTCGTCGCCGGTCTGCGTCCCGAACAACGCGGCGAGTTCCATGTCGTGCATACCGACGAGGTGCACGGCGGCGAACTCCGCGCCCGGCGCGACCCGGAAAGTGTGATTGGTCTTCGACAGGCAGACCAGGAAACGGGCGGGGTCGATTCCTACCTGGGACGCGAATCCGACCAGGCACCCGGACCGTTCACCGCCCGCGGCCAGGGTGACGATGTACACGGGCGCGTCGGCGGCGGCCACCAGATCGTCGAAGGCGTCGGACTCGGAGTGTGTGTTCGCCGGCATATGCCGTGTATATCAGGACGGCCCCGGTGCCCGGACCACTGTCGTCAGTGGGAGACCGGGCCCGGCGGACCGGCGGGCAGGACGCGGCGTTACGGTGCGCGCGTCTGGGCTCGGCGAGGCGGTAGCGCGCCGGCCGGACAGAAGCCCAACCGACGCCGTCCGGGGGTGCCTACACCACATCCGGAGGCTGCTGGTCGGACCGATCGGCCGATCCGTGTGCCCGGATTCGTTCGCGTGAGCGGGCCTCCGTCATCGGGCCTGCTGCGATAAGCCGGGCTTATGTGTAGTTGCGTGATCTCTCCTTGATCGGTTCCCGCTGCGCGGGCGAAGGTGTGCCGGTGACCGTTCTACTCACGCGCCGTTCGAGGAGCCGCCGGTGACAAGGAGGCAGATGACCGCGTTGCGGACCCATGATGCGCATTCTCCGGCCGGCATGATCGCCGACCGGAAGGTGATCACTGTCCGAACAACACCCCGATCGATCGCGATCGTGAAGGACTTTCCCCTTCACGAGAAAACGATGCTCCGGCGTGAGACCACGCGATCACCATTCCCGGCCGGCCCGGCACGGCGGCACCCGCCCTCCTCTCCGGCCTCGGTCACATCCTGCCGACCGTGGGCCTGCTGCTCTTCTTCATCACTGTCGGCAACGCCTCGCGGCCGAACCCGGCGCGGCGCCGGCTACGCCGGTGACCCCGAGAAAGCAGGTGACCGAGCAAGTGGCGTGATCGACAAGCAGAAGTAGGTCGAGGAGTGTCCGGTGGCCGACTCACCGGCAGGCGCGTTCGACAGAGAGAAATAGTCCGAGCCCTTCACGTGCGCCTACCGAGAACAATTCCGCTGACTTCGTTACTTGCAGCCATTCCGCGCACCAAGGGAACACGGTCGCATACAACCGGGTGGAGACCCCTCTGATGCAGGATCTCACGCGCGAGATTCGCGGGATCGTCGATCGGCTCCTGGCTGTGCCGGGAACATTTACCCGCGCGAAAGTCGCCGAGTCCTGCTCGGCACAATTGATCGAGATCGCCTCCCCCGACCCGAATGTTCACGAGTTCGAGGCGCACATCCGGCGTGGACCGTTCTCGACCCTTATGTTTCGCGAACATGCCGCCCCCACGCGTTCACCCGGCGCCCTCGTCGCCATGGAGGTCGCATCGAATACTCACCTCGCGATCGCCGACCTGTCCAGCTGTTTCGAACTCTCACTCGAATTCTTCGATGTGAACCCGCACATCCCCCCGGAAGGCGCCCTATCCTTCCAGGAATCCGCCGGGAGCAGGCTGGTGATCCTGGAATTCGGCGCGCTCTCGGGGTTGCTTCTGTCCGTCGCGGTCCACGAAACCCATCGAGAGCACGGACAGCACAACCCATGATTCGGCTGAAGCAAACCATCCGAGGCGCCACCCACCTGCTCAGTGACCTTACTTCGAAAATAGGCGCAACGATGCGCGGCACATACCGATCCGTCGGCGCAGAGGTGCGAGAAGTTCCTGCGCTCCTACCGCGGATGGACCACGATGGCTCGCGACTGCTCACATTCGACGAATCGTTCGCTCGACTGCGAGAGCGCGGTTATCACTCAACTCCGAAAACCGGGTTGGGACCAGTATTCGGTCCGGGCCTGGATGTCGATGACATCTTGGCCGGATCGCCGAATATCACAGCACTGGTGCAAGATATACAGCGAAAAGGGTGGCGGATTCGGTATGGCGATCCGGGTAGCGGCACGTGGGCGAGTCATGGTATGAAGACGATCAATCTCGACGGCAATTTGAAGATGAACCCGCAACGCGCGGCCTCATCTTTGATCCACGAACTCGACCATGCCAATCGACCCGATCCCAGAACTGATTTGCGATCAGACCCGTCGCTCAACAGAGATGAATGGGTAGAATTCAAGGTGAAAGCACTGTTGCGCGGCGAAGGAACCGCCATCCTCCTCCAATTGATAGAACGAAAACGAATTTTGGACAACAGTGGATTGGACATCGGTTTCGCGGGAGGCGTGCACAGTGATGAGTACATTAAAATCGGCGACAGATATCTCTCCGGAAAAATCGACGAGGAGCAAGCGGTGACGAAGTTTTCCTCGCTGGTCATGAGCGATACACCAGGTTCCAGCAAAAGTACCACGACGTATGCCGAATATTTTCGGAAGTCGAGCGAAAGGGCCTGGAACGCGCTCGGTTACGACTCCGCCTGATATGCATTTTCGGGCAGAGACGTGTCCGCGCGATATCTGAGCACCACGGCCGACCCACCACCCGCCCAGGCCGACGGTCCGGGCGGCTACCGGACCACGGCTGCCGGCCCAGAACTTCTGCCCTGGTCGGTGAGCAAACCCAGCGCGATGACGTCGGTGGCGGTGTGCAGCAGCTCGCGGAGTTCGGGGGCGGAGCAGTGCAGGTCGTCGGGGCGCCAGCCGAGACTGATGATGCCGTTCCAAGACGCCCACAGCACGGTGGCCACCGCCTCCGGATCCACTTCCCGAAGGGTGCCCGCGGCCATTGCGCCGCGCAAGGCCTCGACCAGACGCCGGTTCTGTTCGTTCACCGATTCGGCCAGCCGTTGCGCCATATCCTTCCCGGCGGCGTAGCGACCGGGAGTGGCCGGGAACGCGAGCATCCGGAAGTACTCCGGATGAGCCAGATAGAACTCGAAGTATTCCTCCGCGGCCGAGTAGAGCTGTTCGACCGGGTCGCGTTCGGGGGTGTAGGCGCGGTCCATATAGGTGCGATCGACGGCGAGGGCCCGTTCGACGACAGCCGCGTGCAGGCCCGACTTGGAGCCGAAGTGGTTGTAGATCGAGCCGACCGCGACACCCGCGCGGGCGGCGATCTCCTCGACCGTCACGAGTTCGGCCTCCTGGGCGGCGAACACCTCCTCGGCGGCGCGCAGCAGGGCGTCGACGGTGCGCTGCTTCCGTGGATCCATAACCCCTTCTTGTAATCGTTGCAAAAAGATTGTGGCAACTGTTACCGTACTCCGACACTTCTTGTATGCATTGCAATAAGTCTCCATACGCCGGTGTGGGGGCATCGACCCGCCGTAGCCATTCGAGTTGTCGCGACCGACCAGGAGGAGTGCGTGGAGTGCGCTGCCGTTGTCGTGGGCGCGGGAACAGTCGGGCTTGCCGCGGCCGAGAGGCTGTCCCGAGCCGGATGTTCGGTCCGCGAAGTAGACGCGCGGGGCCGGGTCGGCGCGCGGCTGCCACTGCGGATATTCGGCGCCGGGCGCATGGACGTCGTACAGACCCCGGCTCCGGAAACCGCACGGACGAGTGCACTGGGCCGGCGCGGGCCGGCGCCTTGGAAGGACACCGATGACAGTCGACATCTTCGATGAGAGCGTACTCGCCGCGGAATACGGTGCCGCGTGGAATTCGCACGACCTGCGCGCCATCATGGCACTGCACACCGCGGATTCCACCTTCCGTCTCCAATTGCTCGACGCGCCCCTCATGGTGGGACACGATCAGGTACGCGGCGCCTTCGCCGGTCTGCTGTCGACCTGGCCCGATATCCATTTCGATACCGAGACCACGCGATACGGTCCGGGGTTTCTGACACAGCGCTACCGGGTGACCGCGACGCCGGCCGCACCTATTCCCTTCGGAAAAATGGTCATCGAGCCCAACGGCACCCCGGTGTCCTTCGCCGGGCTCGACATCCTCACCTTCCGAATGGGCCT
The DNA here is from genome assembly GCA_040674215.1 of Nocardia sp. NPDC050193. Lineage (GTDB taxonomy): Bacteria > Actinomycetota > Actinomycetes > Mycobacteriales > Mycobacteriaceae > Nocardia. Next base: position 163,403 of record JBFARE010000011.1, read on the forward strand.
CGTACACCACAAAGAGACCTATCTCGATATCGCCGATGTCATGCTCCAGCTGGGGGCGTTGTGACCACCGAGCGAGATCCCGTACACGAGCGGATCGTCGAGGCGTTCGCCGCGGGCTGGGACGATATCGATAGCCGCGCACTCGACGACCTCATGGCAGACGATGTCGTACTCGTGCAGCCGATGATTCCGACCTGTCACGGCAAACGGCAGTGGTGGGCACATGTGGAGGCTCTCCAGACCTTCGCCGCCGACCTGCGCAGTGACGTACTCTCCTGGTCCGGCACGGCGAGCCGGCTCTACATCGAGCATCAGCTCAGCGCGGCCATCGGGGGACACACCGTGGTTATCGACGCCGTGGACAGCATCGAGGTCGACAGCGCCGGGCGAATAGTGCGACGGACAGCGTATTTCGACCCCTCGCGGCTCATATGGGCGGTTCTCATGACTCCGTCGGTCTGGGTGCGGTGGTGGCGCTCGGGCCTGCGGCCGAGCTTCGCGGTGCCGGCCGGTAACGGAGTGCGGTGAACGACGAGGTCAACGAACGCGTGCGGGAGGTGATCGCCGATATTCCCACCGGCCGCGTGCTCACCTACGGGGATGTCGCCGCACGCGCCGGGGTCGCGTCGGCGCGGATCGTCGGCCGGATTCTCGCCACCGACGGCGCCGATCTGCCCTGGCAACGGGTGTTGCGCGCGGACGGAACCTGCGCACCACACCTGGCAGAGCGGCAACTGTCCCGGCTTCGCGCGGAAGGGGTCACGGCGATATCGGGGCGGATCGATCTACGGCGGTACCGGTGGAAGGAGACATGAATGTACTGGAGATCGACCCGGCCGGAGCACGGCAACGAGCTTCCGGCCCCTCCGCTGGGCCACACGCCGGCTTTGCTGTACCGCGATCCCCGGCAGGGCGCCGATAGCGGGGAACGTCTCACCGAAACCGGCGGCTGGCAAGCGATATGGCGGATCGACGGCCACTCGATCCGAATAGTCGCACTACGCAGTACGTTAACCACCTCGGTCAGCGCCCCGTTCCCGCCCGCGCATCCGCCCGACCTCGCCGATATGCGTGAGCGGTTCCCGGAACTGTCGCTCCTGTGGGACGCGATCCGGCACGAGTACTGGCGGCGTTTCCGGGGTTGATACCGGCGAGACGCTTATTCAACTGTCGCGTGTTCTCGACGCGGCCGATCCGTCGGGTGACCTGGTACCGACAGCGGCGCGGCGCCCCTCCTCCGCTGTGGTCGAATCCATTCGCGTTACCCCGGTGATCCTGCGGGCGCTGCGCCGACAACGGTCTGCAACGACACCGCGGGATCATCGGGCGGCGTGGTCAGCGCGGTAGGCCCGCCATATCGGCCATGAGAGCCATCTGGTGGTCGAAATACGGGGCCGGGTTCTCGATGACAGTGTGGAGCCGACCGAAGACCTCGAAGCCGATCAATCCGAACAGTTGAGTCCAGGCAGCCAGTATTCGGTCCAGCCGGGCCTCCGATATCGCGGCGGGGCGCTGTGCGATGAGGCGGCGCAGATCGCTGCGGACCGTTTCGGGGATATCCTCCGGTATCGGTGCCAGACGCTGTGTGTCCTCGACGACGATCTCGACGAGCAGCAGCACCACCCGCGCGGCCGATTCCACTGTTTCCTCGGGTGCTTGATAACCAGGGATCGGATTGCCGTAGAGCAGGCCGTATTCGGCCTGATGTGCCAGTGCCCACTCACGAACGGCTCGACACACCGCCAGCCACCGCTGCCGCAGTTGTCCCCGCGGGAGCCCGGCGTCGGCTGCGGCCGCGGCCGCACCCAGGTCTTCGTAGGCGTCGGTGATCAGGGCGGTCAGCAGGGCGTCGCGATTCGGGAAATAGCGGTACAGCGCCGAGGCGACGATTCCCATATCCCGCGCCACGCCCCGCAGGGAAAGATTCGCCCCTTCACGCGCGAAATGAGTACGCGCTACGGCCTTGATCTCCTGGATCATTTCCGCGCGCACCCGGGCGCGCAAGGAGGGAGCGGACATGGCACCAGTATGACATACGCGAGAACGGCAATTCTAAGCAAGAACGATGTTCTTGACCCGTGCGGCCCTCGCGTATACGGTGAACTCATTCGAGAACAGAGTTCTCTCAGTGGAAGGTGCTACACCGTGTCACTTCACATCATCATCGGAGGCGGGCCCGTCGGCTCCGCCCTCGCCCGACTACTCGCCGACCGGGGCGAGCAGGTTCGTGTCATCACCCGCAGGGGCAGCGGCCCGTCGCAGGACGGGATCCGGCTGATCGCAGCGGATGCCACCGACGCGGCGACACTGGCCGAGCATGCACGCGGCGCGACAGCGCTGTACAACTGCGCGGGACCGGCATACCACCGGTGGGCGACCGACTGGCCGCCGCTGGGCGCCGCCACGATAAGGGCCGCGGAGATCACCGGTGCGGTACTGGTGAGCACCGGCAACCTCTACGGCTACGGCCCGGTGGACACTCCGATGACCGAGGACCTCCCCCTTCGACCGACATCGATCAAGGGCAGAGTGCGCGCGGACCTGTGGTCCGCCGCGCTCGCGGCGCACGAAGCCGGTCGAATCCGGACAACCGAGGTGCGCGGCTCCGACTATCTCGGCGCGGGCACCACCTCACCGTTCAGCGTCCTGGTGTTGCCGAAAGTTCTCGCGGGGCGTACAGCCTCGATACCGGCCGACCTCGATGCTCCGCACAGCTGGACTCAGGTAGCGGATGTGGCGAACCTGCTCGCGACGGTGGCCACAGAAGAGAAGGCGTGGGGCCGGCCATGGCATGTCCCCACCGCCGCACCGCTATCCATCCGAGCGCTCGCCCGGCGCGCCGCGGAATTGGCCGGGGCACCACCCGCACAGATACGCACCGTGCCCGGGTTCCTGCTACGCCTGGCCGGGCTCGCCGACCCCACCGCGCGGGAGATGATCGAGATCCAATACCAGCTCCGCAAGCCATTCGTACTCGATTCCTCCGCGGCCACCGCCGGCTTCGGCCTCGAACCCCGTCCGGTAGAGGCCGGTCTGCACGAAATGATCACGGCCGCGCGAATCCCCTCCCCAGCGCCGGCGGCAGGTCACCGGCCGCGGTGACACTCTCGCCGGCCGATGCAGCCGGAGAGTTTCGGATGCGGTGGGTTCCGGGCAGGTCGACCCACGACCGCGTCGCTGCCGCGGACGGGTTAGTCGGCCCGCCGCCGCCTTTCCTCGATCGGACAATGCGCGACAGCTGGAATGCCTCACAATTGCTTGAAAGAAACCGGGATGCCCGCCCACGTGTCAGAGCCTTCACCACCGCCCGGAATGCCGTAGAGCACATTATCCGGGTTCATATTCGTCCGATGGTTCCGCCACGAAACCATCAGCTTCACCTCGCCCGGGCAATGATTGCGCCAATGGATGGTTGTGGTGCTTGCCGGCATCTCGCTGTCGGTCCACCACCACCGGATACAGCCGGCCACACCCTCGTGCCGGTTCACTGCCGTATGCGGTTCGCTCCACGCGGCGCCGGCGAGCGCCGGAACGGAGAGGGCGGTGGCCACAAGTACGACCGCCAGCTTTCCTGTCGAAACCATATCCAGAACTCCTGCCGGCTGAGAAATCTCATAGTGATCTCAGTTCTAGCGCCTTCCCGCGCTTGGAGGGCCGTCGCATCCGACGAAGCCGATCCGAACCGTGCGGCCGGCGGACGCACTCACACCGGCGGCAGGCGGCGAAGAACCGGAAGGAACGAAACCGGTACACGCTGCCGGTGGCCCAGATTTCGTCAGCCCCGACCTTTACCGGCACCGCGACCAGGTACGGCGCCACAGCACGAGCAGTGCGCAGATAGCCGAGAACCTTGATCTCGACCTCCCGGCGCACGGTCTCGTCGCCGGTGTCGGCCAGGCCGGTCGGAGCCCCGCGCTCCACGGGGTGGCGGCGGCGTTCACCAGGATGTCCACCCCGCCGAGTTCGGCGACCGTGCGCCGCACCAGTTCCCGGACCTGATCGTCGTCGCCGGTATCGGTGGGCACGGCGATCACACGCCGGCCCGTATCCGCGACCAAGGCGGCGGCCGCGGCCTCGAGTGGTTCGGCCGAGCGGGCCGCGAGCACCACGTCCACGCCCTCGGTGGCCAGCCCGCGCGCGACGGCCAGCCCGATACCCTGGCTACCGCCGGTGACGATCGCCCGTTTTCCGTTCAGGTCCACGCCGAGCACGGTAGCCACTCGCGCGGCCGCGGTCGCTGATCCCGCTCGGGCCGATCCGAATTCCCGCCGGGGCGGCAGCCGGCGCCGAAGGTGCGCCCGGGCCGGACGCGGTGCCCGGAATCAGGCGGCCGTGGTGACGGAATCGGCCGCGCCGGGTTCGGCCATCGCCTGTTCGCGCAGGCTTCGCAGCGTTTTGGCGAGAATCCGCGACACCTGCATCTGCGAGATATCGAGCCGTTCGGCGATCTGCACCTGGGTCATGTTCGCGAAGTACCGCCAGACCAGGATCTGCCGTTCCCGCTGTGGCAGTTCCGCGATCAGCGGGCGCAGTGTCATCGCGTCCTCGAGCAGCCGGTAGCAGGGGTCCTCCCCGCCGAGCCGGGCCAGGACCGCAGGCGGCGAGACATCGTCGTCCTGGTCGTCGCCGGACGCGTCGAGGGAGCTGCTGGTGTGCGCGTTACCGGCGATGAGCGCCCGGGTGACGTCGGTGAGATCGGCGTCGAGTTCCACGGCGATCTCCCGCGCGGTGGGCATCCGGCCCAGTCGCTGGTACAGCGTCTCGGTGGCCGGGCCGATCCGCAGATGCAGTTCCTTGGTGCCGCGCGGCACCCGCACGGCCCAGGTGTGATCGCGGAAGTGGCGACGCACCTCGCCCATGATGGTCGGGATGGCGAAGGACAGGAACGAGCTGCCCCGCGACCCGTCGAAGCGGTCCACCGCCTGCACCAGACCGAGCCGCGCGATCTGGAGCAGATCGTCGAACGCCTCGCCGCGCCCGGAGAAACGGCGCGCGATATGTTCGGCCAGCGGCAGGCAGCGGTGCACGATCTGCTCGCGTAGCGCCCGCCGGCGCGGATCCTCGGGTGCGAGCGCCGCCAGTTCGGCGAACAGCGGTTCGATATTGTCGTAGCTGTCGCCGGGGCCGGGCACATGGGTAGTACGTGACGCACGATCTCCGGCGGGCTGGTCGGACATGGCTTCGGTCGTTTCGTTCACCGGACGCTCCTCGGGCTTTTCCAAACCTCGTTGGACGAGGGGTACCCCGGCCATGTGGTGATCGAAACGTGATCTGAAAATCACGCGAGTGTGAATCGGCCGACGGCGGTGGCGGCCGGGGCCGGGGCGATGTTTCGGACGGACGAAAACGGTCATGCGTCACCAGGACGGGCGCCGTAGCCGGCAGACAGTCGTGCGGCGCGATCGCCCAGGCGAGAGAACGGAGGACCGATGACCATTCAGGACACCATCGCTCAGCTGAACCAGGACATCACCACGGCCGAGGACGCGGGCGACGAAGCCACCGCGGCGCGGCTGCGCCGGGAACTGGAAACCGCACTACGCAGCGCCGAGGACCCGGACACCGGGCAGCAGGGCGCGCAGTAGCCGTACCGGCATACCGGCGGGGACACCCGGTGCGGGTGTCCCCGCCGGTCGTTATCGCGCCGGTGGCGTGACAGTGGTCGTGCAGAAGGTCTGGCACTCCGCGGGCGTAGGAGTCACCTGGGCCGGCTGCTCACCGAAATCGGCGGTGCTCACAAGGATCATCACCAGTAGCGCGCCCCCGACCACCAGGCCGAAGATGAGCAGCGTGGGCCACAGCCAGGTGCGCATCGGCTGTTCGTCGGCAATCGGTACCACCGGCATCAGCGTGCCCGCCGGGTTGATCGCATCCCCGGGCTCCACCGGATTCGCGGGATTCACCGGGCTCGCCGGGTCGAGCGGGTCCGCCGGATTGAACGGGCTCACCGAGCCGGGCGCGCTGCCCTCGTCTTCGGCCTTCACACAACACCTCCAGTGGGTCTCGTGTGCCGGATACCCCGAAAACGGCTCCGCTCACGGGAAGTTCGCCGGACGCCGCACGGGTCAGGACGAGATGTAGATACTCCAGTCGGGGAAGCCCCACCGGCCGTTGTGCTCGCCGCGTTCGATACCACCACCGTAGGTGCCGCGGCAGCCGATGCCGTTCCAGAGTTTGACCTTCCGGTCGGTGAGGTTGCGCACCGACGCCCGGCCGACGACCCCGACCGCGCTGAGATCGATACAGCCGCTGGGATTGTCGATGATCTTCTCCACCCGGCTCCCGTCGGCGATCCACCGTAGTGCGACCTGCCCGCTCGCGGCGTGCGCGTTACTGTCCACTGCCGATGTCACCGCTACTGCCAGCGCGGCCGAACCCAGAGCCATCACGAAACGACGCATACGAGAACCTTCCTGAACGGGAGGACATCACACACGGAAACCGATCGAGCGCGGACCATTAGAGCCGAAGGGCCCGCGGTGCCCCCGCCGACGCGCCGATGCCGATGCCGGAAATTGCGGGCGCGCTGGGTGTTCGGGTCGCGCACGATCGTGAAGTCGCCGTTCGGCATACCCTCTGACCAGCCGATTCGAACCGGACAGTGGTCCAAACCCCGCCGCCGCCGGGTGCAGCCCGCCAACGCCCCTTTCCTCGGTGACCATGATCGAGGCCCACTGCGACGCACACGACTCCGACCCCGGGGCGCCGGATCAGCGGCGGCGCCGCCGGGCCCGTTCCAGTTCGACCGTCGCCGCCCGGACCGCCTCCCGGGCGGCGCGTTCGGCATTGCGGGCGAACCGGTGCCGGTCTTGCGCCGCGGCGAGTTCGTCGCGGAGTTCGGTCAGCCGCGCGGTGGTGGCCGCGAGGTGCTCGGCCGCGCCCTGTGCGTCCTTCTCGGCGGCGGTGAGAGCTTCGCGCGCAGCGGTTTCCGCGGCGCGGAGTTCTTCCTGCGCGCGCTGCCGGTCCGCCTCGGCGCGCACGGCACGGGCGGGTTCGGCCTCGGTGGGTTCGGCGGCCTTCTTCCGTCGTGTCTCGGTACCGGTGGCCTTCGGCTTGTCGCGGACCACGGACAGATCCGGCTCCACCGGACCGAAGCCCGCATAGCTCTGCGCGGTGGCCAGGGTGCCGGCGCGGACCTGCTCGGCGATATCGGAATCGGCCAGGGCGGCCGTCAGTGTCTCGCTCACCTGACGTAGTACCGGCTCGGAAACGGGCCGGCCCTGACCGGCGGCCACCCGGCCCGCCCTTTCGGCCAAGGCGTCCACCACCTGCCGGCGCTGCCGGGTCAGTTCACGCAGCCGGGCACCCGACAATTGCCGCTGCGCCGTCCGCAGCTCGGCACCGAGCCGCAGCAGGGCGTCCACCTCACGAGGTGCCGCACGCACCAGTGTGTTCACCGCCCACGCCGCGACGGTGGGCTTGCGCAGGGCCGTGATCGCCGCCGCCAGTTCCCGATCCCCGGATTTCTTCGCCGCACCGGCGCGGGCGTCGCGCGCGGCGACGAACTCCGCGGGCGCCAGCCCGTACAGGTCGGCGGCCACCTCGCCCAGGCTCATACCGCCCGAGCCTAGCCGCGCGAGTACGACCCGGGCCGGTGCACACGAGGAAGGTCAGTGCGTCTCGAACGTGCCACGCAGGATCTCCAGCAGGCCCTCGGGATCGTCCCGCATCAGCTTGTGCCCACCCGCCAGCGCGTCCGTGGTCCACCCGGGGTCCCGGCCGAGGCCTGCGTAGCCGGTGAACGGCGAGGACGTTTCCCCTCCGGCGGCGTAGACGTAGGTCCGGCTCCGGATATGGCCAGGACTCCCCCGAGTGCCGACGACTGGAGATCGACGCCGGCGGATGCGGTGTCGCCCTGGAATCGAAGAACGCGAGCAGCCGGACGGCGTCACCGGTACCCACCACATCCAGATACCACCGGTGCTCCTGCTCCGAGGCGAGATCCCAGCAGGAGTCGCTGTGTTCGCGCAGGGAAAGCGCTGCCGCCGCGACGGGCGAGCGGGTTGCGACCAGGGTGGTTCGACGGGTGTTCCGCGGTGCGTGGCGGACATAAGTCCGACCGGATATCAGGAGACATCGCGCCGGAAGGCCACCGGACGCGACCGGTTGCCCGCCTCGCACCCGGCGGCCTATCGGGGGGCGTCACGCCGCACTGAGCGGTCCGATGCGGCGGCGGTCTCGATCACGCGTCGTTTCCGCAGGTCGCGGCGGCGACTACGGGCGGTTGATGAAAACTGTGGGAATGGGTGCGCCCGCCACGGAGGTACCGGCCGCGCAACGGCATCGCAGGCTGCTGCGCAGTGGGGTGTGGTCGGCGTATCTGCTCGCCCTGCTCGCCGTCACCGTGCTCTTCGGCCCGCCGACCCAGCGGATCTATCAGGCACTGTGGATCGTCGTGGGAATCGCGGCATTCGCACCGGACCGTCCGTGGCGGGACCAGGTACGCATTCTCGTCGACTGGGTTCCGCTGATCGCCGCGCTGGTCGTCTACGACCACACCCGCGGTATCGCCAACACCCTCGGGATGCCGCTGCGGGTCCACGAACCGGTCGTGGTGGAACGCGCCCTGTTCGGCGGGACCGTGCCCACGGTGTGGTTACAGGAGCAGTTGGACGGAGCGGGCGGACCACCCTGGTGGACCGTACTCACCGGCCTCGTGTACACCAGCCATTTCCTGGTGCCCTGGCTGATCGCGGCGATCCTCTATGTCCTGTCGCGGGAGCGCTGGTCGAAATATATGCGACGGATCCTGCTGCTGTCCTATCTCGGCCTGGTGACCTATGTGCTGTTGCCCGCCGCGCCGCCCTGGTACGCCGCCCGCGCCGGAGTGATTCCGGCCGAGATCCACCGGAGCACCGGTTTCGGGTTCCGGCTGTACTCGGTCGATATCGGCGCGGACTGGCTGGCCGCGCACAGTAATCCCGTCGCCGCGATCCCGTCGCTGCATGCGGGCTTCGCACTGCTGGTCGCGATCGCGCTGTGGCCGGCGGCCCGGCAGTGGTGGTGGCGGGTCCCGTTGGCCGCCTTCCCGGTAGCGATGGGTTTCACCCTGGTCTACGGGGGCGAGCACTATGTGATCGATGTGCTGCTGGGCTGGGTGTACGTCGGCCTGGCGATCGGGCTGGCCACCGCCTGGGAGCGGCGCCGGGCACCGGCCGGACCGGTCCCGGCGCCCCCGGCCGCGGCACCGGGCGGCGACCGCGGCGGCTAGCCGGCGGGGCCGCGGGATGCCCAGGGCTCGAGCAGCAGCGTGGCGGCCCGGCGCATATCGGCCACCGCCTGTTCGGCACTCAATTGCCCCGCCGTGGCCCAGGTCAGGATGCCGTAGGCACACTGTTCGGCGAGCCGGGCCAGCTGCTGGTCCGCCTCGTCCGGCCGGCCGATACCGGCAGCGGTGAGGATCCGGTCGCGCAGCGTGGTGTCGACCGCCACGGGCCCGACCGAGCGCACGGCATTCGCCGAGACCAGCATGGCGCGGCCGAGCAGGGGGCGCCGGAGCAGCCCGGTCACCGCCGATTCGAGCAGATCGGCCACGGCACCCACCGGATCGCCCGGGACCGCCTCCGGCACGGGCAGGTCCGCCACGGCCGATTCGAGGACGCCCGAGTAGAGATGATGTTTGGACGGGTAGTAGCGGTACAGCGTCCCCAGCGCTACCCCGGCCGCCGCCGCGATATCGGACATCTGGACGTGTTCGAGCCCTTGCTCGGCACCGAGCCGGGCGGCGGCACGCAGGATGGCACGCCGGCGCTCGCGCTGGAGTGTGGTGGTCGGCCGGCCCGGCTCCCGGGGTTCGGCGATCCGCGGCACTGGATACCTCCGTTCGAAAAACTAGAATTCACTCTAGTATTTCCCCGCCGCCGGTTGTAGAACTGGGTGTGGTCCGATCCCGAATCCCGAACGGAGACCCAGCTATGACCCCTGTCGATCCCGGGCGCTACGGCCCGTGGGCCGTGATCACCGGCGGTTCCGAAGGCGTGGGCCGATCGTTCGCCCGGCAACTCGCGGAATCCGGTATCCACCTGCTATTGGTGGCCCGGCGCGCCGGTCCGCTCGAAGAAACCGCCGCGGAATGCCGGGCCCTGGGCGTAACGGTCCGCACCCTGGCCGCCGACCTCACCCACCCGGAGGCCACGGCGGCGGTACTCGACGCGGTCTCCGATGTCGAGGTCGGATTGCTGGTCCACAATGCCGGCGCCAACACCCACAGCGCCGAGTTCCTCGACGGTGATCCCGCGGCCTTCCAGCGCGTCGTCGAACTCAACATCACCACCCCGCTGGCCCTGATCGCCGGATTCGGGGCCGCGATGCGCGACCGGCGGCGCGGCGGAATCCTGCTGGTGGGTTCGCTGGCCGGCTATCTGGGATCGCGGCGGCATACGGTCTACGGCGGAGTGAAGGCATTCGGCCGGATCTTCGCCGAAGGTCTCTGGCTCGAACTGCGCGACCATGGCGTGGACGTCCTCGAACTCGTCCTCGGCGTCACCCGCACCCCGGCGATGCAGCGGGTGGGGCTGGACTTCGACATCCCTGGAATGCCGGTCTCCGAACCCGACGAGGTCGCGACGGAGGGTCTCGCGGCACTGGGCCGGGGCCCGGTCCACGTCATCGGCGCCCATGAGCGGCTCGCGGCCCGGCGCAGCGACCCCGATCGCGCGGCGGCCGTGCTGGGCGCGGACCGGATGATGCGCCGGCTCATCGGCGCGGCCGAAGACCCGCCGCGGTGAGAGTCGGGCTGTCCACCCCGATCGTGGTCCAGGTGCCCGGTACGGCCTCACCCTGGGAGTCCGGCGGCGGCACCGCCGAACTCGTCCGGATCGCCGAACTCGCCGACGAACTCGGCTTCGATCACCTGACCTGCTCCGAGCACATCGCGGTCCCCGCGGCCGATGCCGCGACCCGCGGTTCGACCTACTGGGATCCGCTGGCGACGCTGTCCTATCTGGCGGCGCAGACCAGCCGGATCCGCTTGGCGACCTCGGTCGTGGTGCTGGGGTACCACCATCCCCTGGCGCTGGCCAAGCGTTACGGCACCCTCGATCGGCTCAGTGGCGGCCGGGTGGTGCTCGGCGTCGGTGTCGGCTCCCTGGAAGCCGAATTCGCCTTGCTCGATGCCGAATGGCCGGATCGCGGCGCCGCCGCGGACCGCGCTCTCGAGCAGTTGCGGGCCGCGTGGGGGCGGCGGGCGGTCGGCGAGTTCGTCGTCGATCCGCCCGCCACCTCGACCACGGCACCGCTGTGGGTCGGCGGCCGCACCCGGCGCTCGCTGCGCCGGGCCGTGGCCCTGGGCGTGGGCTGGGTGCCGTTCGGCCTGTCCTCGGACACGCTGGCGGCGCACCTGGCCGCGGTGCCCCCGCCGCCCGGTTTCGAGGTGGTCCTGAGCCCGGGCCGGGCTCTGGATCCGCTCGCCGATCCCGCCGATACCCGGCGGCGGCTGACCCGGCTGCGCGATATCGGCGCCACCGTGGCCTGCTGCGCCCTGCGGGCCACCGATATCGACCACTACTGCGAGCAGCTCGCGGCGCTACGCGCGGTGGCCGGCCCGCTCTGACGCACGCGATGGAAAGGAAAGCCATGGACGAGGAACGGTTCGCACGCCTGGAAGCACGGGTGCGCCGGCTCGAGGACGAGGTGACGATCACCCGGCTGCTCGCCTCCTACGGCCCGTTCGTCGATGCCGGGGCCGCCCCGGAGGCGGCGAACCTGTGGACCGAGGACGGTGAATACGAGGTCGAGGGCTGGTCGATGCGCGGTCGGGCGGATATCCACGCGATGGTCGAATCGGCGGCGCACCATTCCCTGATCGACGCGGGCTGTGCGCATTTCCTCGGACCGGCCCGGGTTGTCGTCGACGGCGATACGGCCACGGCGGTCTGCGAGTCACTGCTGGTGCGCCGGTACGACGACGGCTACCGGGTGTGGCGGGCGGGGGCGAACAGTTTCCGGCTCACCCGCACTCCGCACGGCTGGCGGATCACCCGCCGCGTCACACGGGCACTCGACGGTGGCCCGCAGGCCCGGGACCTGTTGCTTACCAACATCTCTCCGGCGGCGGACCGAGCCGCACGGCACCCGGCCACACCGGGTCCCGGCGGGCCGGCCTCAGCCGGCGACGGTGGCCGGACGTACGACCGGAGTGAGTGAGGCCGGTCCCAGGCCCAGATGGTCGCGCAGCGTGGTCCCGGTGTACTCGGTGCGGAACAGGCCGCGCCGCTGGAGTTCGGGGACCACGAAATCGACGAAATCGTGGAAGGTACCCGGCGCCTGGGGTACGGAGAGGACAGAACCGTCGGCCTCACCCCGGTGCGCCACCCGCCGGTAGTAGCCGGGCCCCAGATAATCGGTTTCCGAGGCGGGGTGGCGCCACGCCGCATGCGAATGGGTGACGTGCGAGGCGATCAGAAAGCCTGCCAGATGAAGTTCACGAGTCACGGTCGCCTCCTCGGCGGTACGGGCCGGTACCGGCCGGACGTGGACGCGCCGGCGCGGTTGCGCGCATGCTGCGGGTTAGATGTCACAGCGACGAGTCTCGGCGGCCGGTGGCCGCACGTCACCGATTGCGCGCGAGCTGATGCTGAGACCCGGGACGCCCGGGATCGACACCATCGGCCCGCAACAACCGGAACAGAATCTCCGTGCGCGGGCCTGCGAACAACTGTGCGGGGGTGCCTAGTTCGGCGATGCGCGCGCCGTCCAGCACCGCCACGCGGTCACAGCGCGCCAGCCGGCCGCGCAGATCATGACTGATGGACACCACCGTCGCACCGCTGTGGGCGCGGTAGTCGTCCAGCCGGTCCAGGACGCGCCGGGCGGTGGGTTCGTCGAGCGCGGTGGTCACTTCGTCGCACAGCAGTAACCGCGGGCCGGCCAGCAGCGCCCGGGCCAGCGCGGCCCGCTGCAGTTGCCCACCGGAGAGTCCGGCGGGCGTACGTCCGGCCTGTGCCTCCTCGAGACCGAACTCCGTGAGCAGATCCAGTGCGGCGGACCGGGCGGCCGTCCGGGTCATCCCGCACAGTCCGGTTCCCGTGGCGGCGACCTGGTCCAGGACGCTGCGGCGGGTGTCGAAGGAGGCCGCCGACTCCTGCCACACATATTGGATCCGGGCGAGCTGCCGGCGCGACCTGCACCGCAACACCGGCAGCCGTTCCCCCCACGCCACGATCTCCCCGGCGTCCGGGCGGGTGAGCCCGGCGATACAACGGGCCAGCGTGGTCTTACCCGCACCCGACAGCCCGACCAGCCCGAAATGTTCGCCGGAGTGCAGGTCCAGGTCCACGCGGTCGAGAACCGGTCGGCCGCGGCGGCCCACCGTCAGGCCGTGCACCCGCACGGCCGGCTCGGCGGGCGGGCGAGCGGCCGCCACCGGCGGGGTATACGGATCCGTTGGGATCGCACCGTCCGCGGTGAGCCGCCCGGCGCGTACGAACAGGACACGGTCGGCGAGCCGTTCGACGGCGAACGAATCGTGGGTGATCAGCACCACCGCAGTACCGGCCGCGCGCGCGGTCCTCAATCCGGTGAGCAAGGCGGCCCGGGCGAGCGGATCCAGTCCGGCGGTCGGTTCGTCGACCACGAGCACATCGGGGCGGCCGGCCAGCACCTGGGCCAGCGCCAGCCGTACCCGCTCGCCGCCGGAGAACTCGAACGGATATTTCCGTAGCGCCCGGTCGAGTTCGCGGTCGTCGAGGTCGAAGGCCGCGGCGTCCAGCAGCCGGGCGATCCGCATCCGCCGCCGCGACGCGCGTAACCGGCCGCCGCCCGCGCGCCGGTGCTGTAGCCCGGCCAGTTCGCCCAGGGCCGCACCGATCCGGCGCGCCGGGTTGAGCGTGGACGCCGCGTGCTGCGGCAGGTACCCGACCCGGACTCCCGGGGCGCGGCGCACCGCACCGGCCAACTCGATCCCGGGTCCGACCGCATCGGCCAGGGCGGTCGCGAGGGTCGTCTTCCCCGCGCCCGACGGCCCGAACAGCGCCACGATCTGCCCGGCCGCGATATCGAATCCGATATCACGCAGGATCACCGCCCCGCCGGCCCGGGCACCCAGCCCGCGTACCGAGATCAGTGGCCGGTCAGCCATGACCACCGACCCGACGCAGACCTCCCGCCGCGGCGGCACGCGGATCACCGAGCAGATCGTCGACCAGGAGATTGGTGCCCACCACCAGCAGCACGATCAATGTCCCGGGCAGGACCACCGACCACGGCGCGATCAGCAGCGCGTCCTTGTTCGCCGCGACCGATACCGCCCAATCGGTGGAGGTGGTGTCGAATCCGAGCCCGAGGAAATTGGCAGAGGCGAGGAAATAGACGGCGGCAGTGAAGCGGACCCCGAAATCGGCCGCGAGCGGCCGGGCGATCTCCCGCGCCGCATAACTCCCGTACCGGAACGACCGGCTCCGGCCCTGCATCCGCAGCGCGTCCATCACCGGTCCGTGCACCACACCGGCTGCCGCCGCCCGGACGAAACGCGCGATCGGTGCCACCAGCGCCAGCCCTATCGCGCAGGCGATCACCACCGCCGACCCGCGACCACGCAGTGCCGCGACCATGATGATCAGCAGCGACGGAATACAGAGCAGCACATCGATCGGGCGCATCAGCAGATCGTCGAGCCAGACCCGCGGCGCGGAGGCCGCCGCCATCCCGATCAGGAAGCCCACCGCGTATGCCCCGAGGACGGTCGACAATCCGGTCAGCAGGAAGGTCTGCCCGCCGGTGAGCGCGGCTGCCAGGACATCGCGCCCGAGCCGGTCGGTGCCCAGCGGCGACCATTCGGACGGACCGAACGGTGTCGCGCGTTCGGCCGGCGCGGCGCGCGCGAGCACGGGTCCGGCGAGCACGAATACCAGCGGTACCGCGATCAGCGCCGAGTACAACCCTCGCCGGACACTCATCCGCGCTGCTCCGCCGCCATCCGCGGGTTCATCCGGTACCCCGCCATATCGATCACCGTGTTCACCACGACCGCGAATGTGCCGGTGACCGCGACGATCGCCAGAATCACCGGATCGTCCCGGTTACCGATGGCGCCGATCAGTTCCGACGCGATACCCGGCACCGCGAAAACCGCCTCGACGATGAGCACTCCCGACAGCAGCCCGTCGCCGGTGCGGCCGAATTCCTGCATCGCCGGGGCGAGTGCGTTGGGTGCGATATGCCGGGCCAGCAGCGATACCCGTCCCACCCCCGCGCGGCGGGCCGCGGCGATATACGGCCGGTCCAGCACATCGATGACGCCGGCCCGCACCAGCCGCACCAGCGGGGCCGCCACCCGGGCGACGGTGACGATCAGTGGGAGCACCAGATATTCGGGCCGGTCCAGCAGCGCCGCCGGATCGACACCGAGGAAGGTCGCGGGCAGCAGGTCGAGGCGGATCGACAGAAAGGTCACCAGCAGGACCGCGAGGACGAAATCGGGGATCGAATCGAATCCGATACTGATCGCGGTGATCAGGCGGTCCCGCGCCGAACCGGGGCGTGTTCCCGCCGCGAAACCGGCGATCACCGCGAGGGGCACCAGTAGAACCAACGCCGACCCGGCGAGCAGCGCGGTGAGCAGGAACGGGCCCGCGATCACGGCGCCGACCGGTTCCCCGCCGGCATAGGAGGTGCCGAAATCCCCGCGCACCGCGGCGCCGAGCCACTCGAGGAACCGGGTCACCGGTGCGACGTCGAGGCCGAGCAGCTGCCGGGCGGTCTGCTGCTGGGCCTCGCTCAGGATGGTGTTGTTCTGGATATCGGCGGCATCGCCCGGCAGCAGCAGCGACAATACGAACACCAGGACCAGCAGGACCAGCAACTGCCCGGCGCCCAACCCCGCCCGGCGCAGCAGCAGTCGCGGCAGCGGCCGTGAATTCCCGGCCATCGGCCGCTACCGGATCCCGACCACGACGCGGTCGTCGCCGTGCTGCCGGACCGTCCCGGCCGCGGCGAAACCGGCAGCGCGACGGGCTTCCCGGTCGGGCATGCAGTACACCTGCCGGCGATCCCAGCGGTCGACCCGGTATCGTGCCCGGGCCGGGACCGGCCGCGCGGCGGTCATCGGGCCGAGACCGCGTCGAAACGCGCCCAGTCGTGCGAATTGGGGACGGCGGCCGGAAGCTGCTGGAACCGGTCACCGGCGGCACTGTTCCAGTGCGTGGTGCCGAAGAACACAAAACCCCCTCGGTCGTGCAATATTTCGTGCATGCTGCGGTAGAGCGCCGCGCGGCGGTCCGGATCCGGGGTGGCCTGCGCGGTCGCGTAGAGCCCGTCGAACTGCGGATCGGACCATTTGGTGCGGTTCTGCGGCGAGGTGGTGAGCAGCCGGGAGGCGAAATGATTGGGGATCGGTAGCGGTCCCGACTGCCCCATCGTGAGATGTCCCGTCCGCAGCGCGTCGGTGTAGTAGCTGTCCTTGGAGCCCAGCACCACGTTCACCCGGACTCCGCATGCGGCGGCCTGGTCGGCGAACAGCCGGGCGGCCTCGACGAACCCGTAGGCGACCGGGGCGGTGAACAGATCGAAACTCAACTCCCGCACCCCGGCTCGGCGCAGCAGGCGGCCGGCCTCGTCGGGATCGTACTCGTGCTGCGGCAGATCGGCGTAGTACTGGTAGCCCTTCCCGAAGACATCGTTGCCGACCTCACCCTGGCCTTCGAACGCCACCTTCACCAGTTCTGCCCGGTCGACCATCCGCATGACGGCGCGCCGGACATCCGGGTTGTCGAACGGCGGCCGGTCGGTCTTCATGGCGAAGAAATGGATCCCACTTCCAGGGGTGGAGACGAGCGTGACGCCGGGGCGTCCCTCCAGGGTCCGCGCGGCCGACGGCGTCAGGTTGTCGGCGTAGTCGATCTCGCCGCCGCGGACCGCGTTCACCCGGGCATCCGCCTCCGCACTCACGATGCGCAACCGGCCGATGGCGGGCGCACCGTCCCAGTAGTTCTCGTTACGGTGCGCGGTGAACTGCCGGCCCGCCTCGAAGGAGTCGAAGACGAAGGGTCCGGTGCCCACCGGGCGGGTGGAATCGGCGGCACCGTCCGGCACGATCTTGGTTCCGTACACCGACAGTGCGATGAGGAACTCGAACGAGGGCCGCTTCAGCACGATTTCGACGGTGCGGTCGTCGATGGCGCGACTGCCGGCCAGGTCCACCTGGTCCCAGGAGGATGCCGCGATGAACGGGCGCCGCGCCGCGGGCCCGAGCACCCGTGCAAAGGTGTACAGGACATCGCGTGCGGTGAACTTCTTCCCGTCGTGCCAGGCCGCGTCCCGCAGCGCGATCCGCCACCGGGTGCCCTCGGCGTTCGGTTCGGCCGATTCGGCCAGCCGCGGAATCGGTGTCATGGAGCCGTCCACCTCGAACAGGCCGTCGTAGACGGCCTTCATCCGGGCTTCGTCGATGAAGAGGGTGTTCACCCCGGGGTCGATCCCTTCCCCGGCGCCGGAGCCCTGGAAGGCGGCGGTGAACGTATCGGTACCGGCGGAGGAGCCGCGGCCGCAGCCGAGAGCCAGCGCCCCCGCGGCCAGCACACTGCCGGCCAGAAACGTGCGGCGGCTCGACCCCCGTGGTGCACAACGCATATCCGACTCCCGTCGCGTCAGGCAGTGTCACGCGACGAAGACATGCGAAACGGACCGCGCTCGAGCGGCTCGTTCGGCGCATCGACCATACCCACGTGATCATGACCGTTTGTGGTTCATCCGCAGGTATCTGGCTGCGGCCCGCACACGAGCCACACAGTTGCGGGACAGCGCCGGATTCGCACCGGACTTCCCTGCGAACACCGGTCACATTACCCAAGCGCCCCGCGGGTGACCATCGTCTCGTTCCGCGCTCCCCGTCCCGGCAGATAGCGGTCGGTACGACCACGCCGGGCGCATGCGCGGCGTGTGATCCAGGCCGCCACCGGCCAACGTTTGCCGCCGGGTACCAGGTGGTAGTCATCCAAGGAAATGCTCTCGTCGTGGTCCGCCCCTTGCCAGGTCGGTTCGAGAGGGGGCGGCACAACGGGCAACAGGTGGCTAGGAGAGTCGGGTGTCGGTAGTTCTCGTGCTTCAGGCACGCGGTCTCGGTGATCTACTCACCGCTGTTCCGGCATTGCGTGCACTGCGCCGGGCCCGCCGCACCGATCATCTGGTGCTGGCCGCACCGCACCGCCTGCGTCCCATCGTCGATGTGATCGCCTGCGTGGACGAGTTCGTGCCGATCGCCGATCCGCAGGGCCTGCGCTGGGACGGGCCGCCACCGAAACTGGCGGTGAATCTGCACGGCGCCGGCGCCGCCCCGATCGTGCCGCTCGGCAAGACCGGGGCCGAACGTATTCTCACCTACAGGGATCCGGCGTTCCCGGAGATACCGGGGCCCGATTGGCAGCCCGACCACCATCCGATCGACCGCTGGTGTCATCTGCTCGAATTCGACGGCATCGGTGCGGACCGGCGCAATCTGGGCCTGGTGCCGCCGGTGGCCACCACCAGCCATCGCGACAGCGTGGTCGTCCATATCGGCGCGGGCGCGGCGGCCCGGCGCTGGCCCGCGGACCGATTCGCCGCGGTGATCCGGCATCTGCTGGTGCTCGGCCACGAGGTGGTACTGACCGGCGACGAGAACGACCGGGAGAACGCGCTGGGGATCGCGGCCCGGGCCGGATTGTCCGGCCAGCGGGTGCTGGCCGGTAAACAGAACCTGATCGAATTGTCGGCGACGGTGGCCGAGGCCTCCGTGGTCCTGTGCGGGGACACCGGTGTCGCCCATCTCGCCACCGCCTTCGGCACCCGCACCGTGCAACTGTTCGGCCCTACGGCCCCGGATCAGGGCGGTCCCCCGCGTCACCTGCTGACCCGGCACGAGGTGCTGTGGGCCGGGCGTATCGGCGACCGTCATGCCACCACCACCGATCCGGGCCTGCTACAGATCGGCTCGACCGAGGTGATCGCCGCTCTCGACCGGCAGCTGAGCAAACGCCGCAGCGAGGCGAGCGTGACCGGCAGCACGGCGTACCGCCAGGTCGGCTGAGGGCGGGCGTCAGCGGTCGTCCCTGTTCGCAGCCTCGCTGAGCGCGGCGGCGTAAGCGGCCAGGGCGCTCTGCCAGAACTGTTCCAGGTAGTCGCGGGCGTCGCTGAGGCCGCGCGGGTCCAGTGAGTAGAGGCGGCGGTTGCCCATCGGACGCATCATGACCAGCCGCGCATCGCGCAGTACCCGCAGATGCTGCGATACCGCCGAGCTGGTGATCCCGACCTGGGCGGCGAGCTCCCCCACCGAGCGCGGCCCGGCGGGCAGCGCTTCGAATATCGCGCGCCTGGTGGGGTCTGCCAGGGCGATCAGCGGCGCAACTCTGTTAGCGACCACTGAAACAGTGTCGATCTTCTGGCACACTTCGGTCAAACTAGATCAATGTCTCAGTTGCGCAGCTCGGCGGGCGATATTTCCGGTTTCGTTATCGGACGGTAATACACGACCTGGTCTTATATGATCTCGTGACTGTTGCCACACAATTGCTGACTCGGCGTGTCGGTCCCCTAGCTTGTAACCATGCCCGTGACCCTTCCGTTACCTTTCCGTAAGCTCACGGTGTCGTCGATCGGCCGTCGCCCCATCACGACACAGGTTGTCGCCACCTCGACAGCCCTCTGCGCCGGTTTCGCGCTCTTCGCCGCGGGAGCCGATTCCGGTAACGAACAGATCACCCCGGTGGCCGCCACCTCGGAGGCGCCGGCCGACCGCGCACCCGCCGAGCGGCCCGCGGTCTCGCACGACCCCGCCGCGTGGGCCCCGCATCAGGCCGCCGGCGACAATCAGCCCGCTCCGGTGTCCTTCCCGTTCTTCGAGCCACCGCGGCCCACCACGGTACAACCGGCCGACGGCGTCGTGTCCTCGGGCTTCGGGGCACGCTGGGGCACCAACCACAACGGCATCGACTTCGCCGCGAACATGGGTTCACCGATCCGGTCGGTCACCGACGGTGTCGTGATCGAGGCCGGCCCGGCCACCGGCTTCGGCCTGTGGGTCCGCATCCAGCAGGACGACGGCAGCGTCGGCGTGTACGGCCATATGCAGGACATTCTCGTCTCGGTCGGCCAGCAGGTGCAGGCGGGTGACGTGATCGCCACCGTCGGCAGCCGCGGCCAGTCCACCGGCCCGCACCTGCACTACGAGGTCCACCAGCCCGGTATCGGCCCGGTCGACCCCCTGCCCTATCTCGCCGGGCGCGGCCTCGTCCTGAACAACCCCGGCTGACCCTTACCCCCGGCCGATCCGACGGCTCCCGGCATACCGGAGTACCGGCCGCACACAGTTCCGTAGCGGGACGAGGCGGCCGGATCCCCGTTCCTACCGTCGGTTCATGTCCACACTGCTCCCCGGCGTCCCGGCTCCCGGGCGCCCCACGACCTCCGATCCACGTCGGGTGATCGGACGCCTGCACCGGCCTTTGCTGCTCAGCTCCGCGGCAATGGCCGGTCTGGTGTTTACGGGCCTGATCGCGATGGTCGTCGACGACCGCGTCCTGCTCGGCGAATCGGTCTGGCTCAAACCGGTCAAATTCGGGCTGGCGTTCATGCTGTACTCGCTGACCCTGGCCTGGTTGCTGTCACTACCCCACCGCGGCAGCCGGGTGACCTGGTGGCTGGGTGTCGTGTTCTCCGTCACCGCGGTCGTGGACGTGGGAT
Source organism: Nocardia sp. NPDC050193 (assembly GCA_040674215.1). Lineage (GTDB taxonomy): Bacteria > Actinomycetota > Actinomycetes > Mycobacteriales > Mycobacteriaceae > Nocardia. Next base: position 184,055 of record JBFARE010000011.1, read on the forward strand.
TCATCGTGGTCCAGGCCGCGCGTGGCACCTTCAGCCATTTCAACACCGAAACCGACCCGGTCAACGAAATCGGGCAGCTGATCTTCGCTTCGGGTGTCCCGGGTCTCTTTTTCGCGAATCTGCTGATCGCCGTGATCGTTTCGATACGTCCGGGCGCGGATCGGCCCACGGTGTGGGCGATTCGCGGCGGGCTGGCGATGGCGGTGGTCTCGATGGCGCTGGGATACCTCATGGGTTTCACCGGGACACAGGTCACCCGCACCGCGGACGGCCGGCTCGTCGAACTGGCCGCCGGGCACACCGTTGTCGACGCCGCGACCCGGGAGGCCGTCGGCGCACCGGACGCGATCGCGGGTATGCCGATCACCCACTGGAGCACCCTGGGCGGTGATCTGCGCATTCCGCATTTCGTCGGATTGCACGGAATCCAGGTGGTACTGGCCGCGGTGGTACTCCTCGCCTGGTGCGCGCGGCACTACCCCCGGCTGCGCCCGGCCCGGGCCCGCAGCAGATTGATCGGGGTGGTGATCCTGGGCTGGGGCGGTCTGCAGGCGATCACGTTCTGGCAGGCGATGCGCGGACAGCCGCTGGTACACCCGGACACCGCCACCCTGCTCGCCCTGCTCGGCCTCGGCGTCCTGGTGGCGTCCCTCGCCGCGGTCAGCGTCGGGTCCACCCCGGGGGTCGGCGGCGAAACGATCTCGCCGCCGCGCGCACAGCACGATTCGGCGCAGGTCAGCGCAACCGTTCGGCGTCTCGGGCGAGTTCGACCAGAACCGCGCTGAGCCGGGCGAGCTCCGCCCGGTCGGCGCCCTCGTCGACCGCTGTCGCCACATCCTCGGCCGCGCAGCGCGCGGCGAACCACCGGTCGGCCAGGGCAGTGGCCTCGGCGGCACTGAGCACCACCGAATCGGCGGGGATCCCAGTGCCCTTCACATTGTTGCGGTGCTCATAGGCGCGCTGGCGGCAAGACTGCCGGCAGTAGCGGCGCCGCCGCCCCGCTTCCGAATCCACTATTTCCCGACCACACCACAGGCACGACTCCAACCGGCGCGACATGACCCGACACCCTAATAGGAACTCTCGCAGCGGCACACACCGCACACCGCGCGGGGCCCTTTCGCCGAACCCGTACAATTACAAGGCTCGGGAACGGAAAGACCCTGACGAACGTTGACATGAACAGGGCGCACGGCCTGGACCGGCACGAATCCCCCATTCGTGGCACAGCCAACGGCCCGCGTACGTGACCCGAACGGTCGGCGGGCGACAACGGCCGGCGAACGCGACCCACCAGGTCGCGGTAGCAAGACAACAAGGGGTCGACCCATCGGTTCGCACCCCGGCGCGGGTTCCGGTGCCCCGCAGCGGATACACCGTCGGTGTTTCCGCTCCGGTGTTCCGGAGCCCCGCGGCAGGGCACCGCGGACCCGCGCGCGGCAACGCGCCGACAACACAGAGAGGACCTGTACAGATGGCAGATCGCGTACTCCGGGGCAGCCGGCTCGGAGCGGTGAGCTACGAAACCGACCGCGACCATGATCTGGCTCCCCGCCGGATCGCCCGGTACCGGACCGACAATGGTGAAGAATTCGATGTTCCGTTCGCCGATGATGCCGAGATCCCGCCGACCTGGTTGTGCCGCAACGGCCAGGAAGGTGTGCTGATCGAGGGCGGGAGGAGGGGAAGGACCGGCCACATTACGGCCGCTTTCTCCGCCTGGAACCGGGCCGGCTCATCGAGATGACCTGGGTGACCGGTGCAGACGG
>JBFARE010000012.1:0-185331 GCA_040674215.1 Nocardia sp. NPDC050193
CCGCGGTACCCACCAGCACACCGTCCAGCGGCATGGCCGGGTAACCGTGCGGCGCCGACCAGGCACCGGTCAGGTATTCGGTGGCCCGCTCCGGGGTCCCGATGCCGCCACCGACGCAGACCACGATATTTCCGTGGGCGCGCAGTTCGGCGTAGGTTTCCAGGAGGAGATCGTCGAGATCCTCCCAGGAGTGGTGCCCACCGGCCTTACCGCCCTCGATGTGCATGATCACCGGGTAGTCCGGCACCGCGTCCGCGATCCGGAGCACCGCGCGGATCTGCGCGACCGTGCCCGGTTTGAAGGCGACATGGCTGATCCCGGCCTCGGTCAGTTCTTCGATCAGCGCGACGGCTTCCTCGAGCTCCGGGATACCGGCGGTCACGATCACACCGTCGAACGGAGCGCCCGCCGCGCGGGACCGCTGAACCAGCCGTTTACCGCCGAGCTGCAGCTTCCACAGGTAAGGGTCCAGGAACAGCGAGTTGAACTGCACCTGCCGGCCCGGGTGCAGCAGTTCCTGCAGCTCGGTCACCCGCTCGGCGAAGATCTGTTCGGTCACCTGGCCGCCGCCGGCAAGTTCGGCCCAGTGCCCGGCATTGGCCGCGGCCGCGACGATCTTCGCGTCCACGGTCGTCGGGGTCATCCCCGCGAGCAGGATGGGCGAGCGCCCGGTGAGCTTGGTGAACGCGGTCTCCACCACGATGCGCCCGTTCGGCAGCCGCACCGGGCGGGGCGCGAACGCGGTCCACGGTTGTGCGACCTCGGGCGTGGCGCCCGGGGTCAGCAGGTTGCGCTGGCCGGCCCGGGTGGCCGCGGCGATCATGCCGACGCCGCTGCCCTTGAGCGAATTGCCGCTGACGCGGGAGAGCAGGTCGCCGGGGCCGAGGTCCAGAATCCATTCGGCGCCGGTGCCGACTACTTGGTCCACGGTCGCGACCCAGTCGACCGGCTCGACCAGGATGTCGCGGGCCAGCTCGCCGGCGAGGTCGGTATCGAGTCCGCACTGCCCGGCCCATCCGGCGACCAGTTCGACGGTGTCGGCGAGGGCCGGATGGTGGAACGCGACATCGACGTCGAGGTCCTCGAAGACCGGCGCGAACACGGCGCCGCCGCGCTGTTTGGCCGACCGCTCACGGTCCTGTTCGGCATGCAGCTGCTCGCAGCGCTGCTGCACCCGGCGCAGCTGATCGGGGGTCCCGGACAGCACCACGCGGCGCCGGCCGTTCCGGATCGACAGCACCGCGGCCGCCATCGGGTCCACACCCGCGGAGACCTCGGCGAGTACTGCCCGCAGTTCGTCGGGGTCGACATTGGATACCGCGACCATCGAGGACCGCTCACCCACCGGCATCAGGCCGCGCCGCCGCGCGACCAGTCCGGCTGCCGCGCCGACCAGCTGGGCGATGGCGAGGATCTCCGCGTCCCGCTCCCCGGCGGCCCGCACCGCGGCGGCCGCCAGCAGCCCCTGCGAGTGGCCGACCACGGCGACGGGTGCGATCTCGGCCGGGTCCAGTCCCTGCAGTCGCAGGGCCCGCAGCGCGGCGAGCTGGGTAAGCAGTACACCCGGCATCGATACCGCGGCCGAACGCAGCACCCGCTCCGGCGGCGCGTCCGAGGTGTCGGTCTCCTCGTCGGCGAGGTCGTCCTCCAACATCCAGGCGACGGGGTCGAATCCCACCGGGCGCACCACCAGCAACTGGTCCGCGACGGGGCCCAGCAGCGCGGCCGCCTCGTTGACCAGTGCGGTGAGTTCGGGTTCCAGGGCGGCGTCGCGGCCGATCTCGGCCAGTTCGCCCAGCCAGCTGGCGCCCTGCCCACCGAAGGCGAGCGCGTACGGGGTTCCTTCACGCAATCGGTCCAGCAACGGCGTGCGATTCGTCTCGGTCACGGTCCTGCCTGCGGCGGCGTCCACCCGGTGTCCGGCCCCGGACGCAGTGCTCTCGTTGATCGTCAAGACGCTTCGACTTTCTCTCGTGGCGACATGTCTTCGGAGACTTCCCCGGCTCCCAGTCCGCGCGCGGGCGGTCCACGCCCATCGGCCTGCTCTCAGCGAGAATGGCACAAAATCATGAGGGAATCCTCACGTTTGCCTGCCCGTGCGTCGGCTACCGGCGAGTATTCGTGCACCCATGTACCAGAATCGACGGAAACATGAACCTCCCTCATATTTGAACCCGCTGGTGAGGGCCGGTCCTTACCCCCGCGAAACGTGAGTACTCCTCATATTGCCGGTTACCGAATCGTTATAATCCCAGGTGGGGTTACCGGCGAGTACAAAACACCGACCCGCGTCTTCGCGATCCGCCGACGGACCGGTAGAGTTTGGACGGTCGTACCACCAAGCGCGAGTGGCGAAATTGGCAGACGCGCCAGATTTAGGTTCTGGTGTCCACGGACGTGGGGGTTCAAGTCCCCCCTCGCGCACAGATTCACGTCAGATTTGACGCATTTGCGTGCCGTGTGTTCGAGCGCACTCGAACACACGGAGGTGACCTGGGAAATGCGCATCCACCTGCAACAACTCTTGGCAGATCTGCCAGGATCGACCATCCCCCACCCTGCCGGGCCGTCCACGGGGCACGATCGGGGTCGACGGTGATCCCGCCGCTGATTCCCCCGCAGGCGCCACTGGAACAGCTGATTCGCGGCCCACTGCCGAAGGCGCCGGGACCAGCGCCGACTTCCCACGCCGACGTCCTGTACGGCATATCAACGGTCGGCGAGGCCGGCAGAGTCTTAGACCGATACGTGCTGACCGCACTCGACTGGCTGCCGGGAACGCGCCTGGAGATACAGCCCATGGATGATCTCCTGGTCGTCGGCAAGACCGCCGACGGTTCGGTCCAGGTCACCGCTGACCACTATTTCCGGATCCCTTTTAGGCAACGACGCCGAGTCGGCCTTCTCATCGGCCAGCGTGTCCTGCTTGCCGGACGCCGCAGTCGCGATCAACTCCTGATTTATCCGCCATCCACTGCGGGCAGGGTCCTGGCCGCCCAACTTTCCCTGCTGGACCGGTGACCCATGATTGTTCCGAATACAGGTGCCGCTGCGAGCGACACGGTTGCCGCCGCGCGCCTGCTGCTCACTCAGATGGGCCTGTCGCCTGCAGACCTGGTGACTCCCGCCGCATCTGTGCCGACGTTCGCTGAGATTGTCCCGGCCGTTCGCGCGACGCTCGAAGCTGGCACGCGACGTACCTATGGCACCCACTTGAACCGACTCGAACAGGAGTGGGGCCACCTCAGATTGGACGGGGTTACCAAACCCGATCTGGAGGCGATGGCACACACGATCCGCACCACCGCCCGCACTAATCGGGCATCTCGCGGAGGCACCAGCGCCGTCGAACACTTCATCTCCACCGTCCGCTGTGTATACCGGTACGCCGAAGACAGAGGATGGATCCGTCGCAGCGACAATCCCGCCCGGCAACTCGCATTTCCCGCACGCCGGAAATCCCACCGCTATGCGATCCCGGCCGACCAGCTCACCGAGATCTGCCAAGTCACGGCCACCACCGGTAACGATCCCGACCTGGACTCTCTGATTCTGCGTCTTCACCTCGAGACGGCGTGTCGTCGAAGCGGAGCCCTCTCGCTACGCCCCCACGACCTCGACACCTCACAGTGTCTGGTCTACCTCCGCGAGAAGGACGGAACCGATCGCTGGCAGCCGGTCTCTCCGACTTTGATGAGCCATCTGGTCGCCCATGGCAGCGAACGCCGCAGTCCTCAATCCGGGCAACTTCTGCGATACCGCAGCGGCAAGCCCATCACCCATCGACGCTACGACCATCTCTGGCACCGAATCGGTCTCGAGATCCCTTGGGTTGCAACCCAAGGCGTCACAACACACTGGCTGCGGCATACCACTCTCACTTGGGTCGAGCGTACATTCAGCTACGCCGTCGCCCGGGAATACGCCGGGCACTCGAGCAAAACCGGCGGTACCACCGCCACCTACGTCAAGGCCAATCTCCATGAGGTAGCAGCAGCGCTGTCTGTCCTGACTGCCGAGCCACACCCCCTGGCAACTGACATCGCCAGCCAACCGGCGGGAACGGTCATGCTCTGACACTCCAGCAACAACCTGAGGTGCCGAGTACGCGTACACAGATATGCAGGGAGTTCCGGCTACCTCCGATCCGCACCGTAACGCGGACCGCCAGCCCCGGAACTTCCTGCATCATTCGCACACTCGCGCGCCCATTGTCGGATCAGTCGCACGCCGCGGGAGTTGATAACCGCCCCTGGCCACGGCGCAGCCGCACCAGCCGACTACTACATCCTCCAGTCCCTTATGCCGACGTCGCAGGGGTGACAGCACGTTGCGGTCCCGAGCTCGGCTAAGCCCCCGCTACTCACGCAGCCAAAGGGCGACTCGTTCCCGAATCACTTTCGTCTACCAGCGGGTGCGGTTCACCGGTCATCGCGGTGAGCGCCTCAGCTACCTCGTATAGCGATGCACGGACATAGGTCAGTGTCACGCCAGCGTTGCCTGCACCACCGTCGTTATGCCCGGCGAAAGCTCGTGCGACCGCGTATCCGCGATGGCGTTCGACCCAGGTGAGAGTGGTGTGACGAAGCCAATGAGCGGTGATTTGCTGGGTTGCTGCCGAAGGTAAGTGCTTTGCGACTCTCGTCCATATGTAGTCGTAGCGGCGCCCTGTAATGGGCTTTCGATTTCGGTACCGCAAAAGTTGCTCGTCGGGCGCGAACCCGCGCTCACAATGGCGAATCAGCGCTTGCATCAGCGATGGAGTGACGGGTTGCCAGCGAACCGTGTCTCCTTTTTCTCGGAGCCTGATGAGGCATTGCGTCGTGTCGAGGTCGCACGGCCGCAGCGCAAGCGCACCGCCTCGACGGCATGCGGTTTCGATGTGCAATCGAAGAATCAGGGTGTCAAGGTCGGGATCGTTACCCGTGGTAGTGATGACTCGGGTGATGTCGGCCAGAAGACTATCGGAAAGCGCGTGGCGACTACTCGGAAGTCGGCGGGGCTTTGCGATCCGGTTGGCAGGGTTATCAGTTGCGGTGAAGTAGCCATCGGCCTCGGCTTGCCGGAAGAGCGCACGGAGCGCGCCGACCATATGCTCTGCGGCCGAGCGACCTCCTCGGGAGTTCCGCCGGACGATTGCATCGCGTTTGCAATGTTCGATCATTTCTCTGATCTCGAGAGGCGAAGGCTCAGCAATCGGCCGATCTCCCCAAGCTTTTGCGATGCGACGCCAATAGGGCCCGTAGGTGCGCAACGTCCCCGGAGGACAGGCCGATTGAAGGCGTTGGATGTAGTCCGCGAATGTTGAAGTAGGACGATCCTGAGCTCCGGTGTCGCCGAGGAGGTCTTCCGCGCGAAGCCCGAGTCTATCGAGCAGTAGCCGTGCCGCTTCGATCTCGCTGGCCGTCATCGCTGCTGCCAGACAGATGGAGTGAAAGACCTTAAGGCTGCAGCCGCCTGCAATGGCGGGTAGATCAGAAGGGCTTGGGACTCGCGGATTGCGATCAGGAGGATGCGGTCGTGGCGGTTGATCCGCGCACAGGTTCGGATTTCCGCAGGAAGTCGTAGGTAGCCGTGCGCTGTAATGGCATGTCCGCCGCCCCTTTTTTCGGTTATTTTGACGACTCCCTCGGCAATGACCAGAGCGATGTCTTGCCCGTAACACCAGCCGAGATGTCGGAGCGCTGACCGGTCTGAGACCTTGCCAGAGTAGTCAAGTGTCGATACTGCAACGTGAGGGGCGTCAGCAGCCGGATCGCGCTCATCGTTGAATTGAGGCAGTGGAAGCGCGGCGGCCGTCTCTCGCGACGGATGCGTCATGATTCACCTCCAATGCGTGGGTGTGAGGGCAGCGCACTGAAATCGAGATCGATGTCGCCGTCGTTTTCGACGGTGACGAGTTCGCTGGGATCTGTGGTGATCAGAGCGTTCTCGGTGAGTGAGGCCAGCGATGCGAACACTGCGCGGTCGGTGCCGCCGACGGCGAGTAGTCCGCTGCCGCGTGCGGCGGAGAGCAAGAACTGTTGTTCGCCGTCGGAGAGGCGGAATGCCGCGGCGACTTCGTCGATGGCTTGAGGCGCTTGGCGGAGCAGGATCTGGGTGGCGGCGTTGGAGACAATCGCGCGGCCGAGTTCGGTGGACAGGACATCGGCGCTGTCCTGGGTGGCGACGGTCAATCCCGCCCAGTGTTTGCGGAAGCTCTTCGCCGCCTTGAATAGGAACTGGGCTCCGGCGGGTTGGCGCATGAGCAGCCATGCTTCATCCACGGTGATCATCCGCGGTCGCCGGTCGGCCGGGTTGGAGACTTGTCGCCAGGTCGCATCCAGGACCAGCAGGGTGCCGATGGTCTTGAGCTCCTCGGGAAGCTCCCGCAGTGAAAACACCACCAGCCCGCCCCCGGGGCCGGTGGTGGTGGGTCCGTCGAGCAGGCCCGCGTAGGCGCCGGCGGCAACGTAAGGCGCGAGTCCGTCGGCGATCTCGCCGGCTGCGGGTGTCGCAAGCCGGGCCAGGTGTTCACGTAGGTCGCCCAGCCTCGGAGCGGGGTGAGTCCAGGTGGCGGGGTCGTCGGTGATTCCGGCATCGGCGTAGGTCGCTGTCAGGGCGGTGTCGAGGGCGGCTCGCTGTGCGGGGTTTTGGTTGCCGAGCAGGACCGTGATGAGGGTGTGCAGGAACAGTTTGCGGCGGGTGAGAGCATCGGCGGGGGCGCTGCGGCTGCCATCGGGACGGGTGTAGATTCCCAGGTCGAAAGGGTTGAGTCGCTGCCCTTCCGCGCCGAGGCGCAGGTGGGTGCCGCCGACCGCGTGGGCGAGGCGGCGGTATTCGTCTTCGGGGTCGATGACGATTTGTTCGATCCCGCGATACAGCGAACGCAGGATCTCGGTCTTGACCAGATACGATTTGCCTGCGCCGCTGCGGCCCAGTACAACCAGGTTGTGGTTGTGGGCCTCGGGGGCGAACCGGTCCACGAACAGCAGTCCCGAGGCGGCGTCGCGGCCGTAGAACACACCCTGGGGTCGTTCGGCCTGCGCCGGGTCGGCGGCGGGCAGTTGTGGGGAATCGAAGGGGAACGCAGCGGCGAGGGCGGTGGTGTCGAAGGTGCGCCGCACTCGGATCAGGTCCAGGCCCAGGGGCAGCGTGGTGGTCCACGCTTGGGCGGCGCGGTAGGCCAGCGTGCAGGTGTCCACGAGCAGGCTCGCCGCCAGCGCGCGGACCGCGGCGAGTTCGTCGGCGAGTTCGGCCTCGGTGTCGGCGTGGACGGTGAGGTAGATCCCCACCCGGAACAACCGTGCTTCTGCACGTGCCACGCGCGCCGACAGCTCGGCGGCGTCTTCGACCGCGACATCGACCTGCGGATCCGACAGGCGGCCCCGGCCTGCGTCGTGCATGCGGGAGGACTCCAGGCGCGCGAGCTGGCGACGCAGCCCGGACGCGGCGGTAACTGGGTCGACGGGGTCGATGTGCACGGCGACCTCGATGCGCCCGGGATGGGTCAGTAGCGGCGCGAGCCAGCCGGCTGCGACTTCCCTGGGGTATCCGGTGACCGCGAGGGTGGCGGCCCAGTCGCCGCCGATCTCGAGGTGCCGGGTCCCGATCGTCAACGACTCGGGCGCGAACCCGGCCGCCTCCGGCCCGGCGAACGGGTCCGGCACCCCGGCCTCGCCCGATCCGGCGGCGGTGACCACGGCCGTCGCGGACGAGACGGCGGCCGTGGCGGAGACGAGGCCCTCGGGATTGCAGCAACTGCGCAAGACCGCGCTGGCCTGGAGGTCGTCGAGGGCGGTGACGGTCACGCCCAGCGGGGACAAGACGTCGGCGGCTTCGTTGAGCCGACGCAGCAGCCGCGACTCCGCGCCACGACGCACGGCGGCCGACACGGCACGCCGAGTCCGGTTTCGCCTGAACAGGCTGGCCCGCGGCGAGGTGGTGGCGGGGTGGTCGAGCGGTTCGCGCCAGACGAGCAGTACCTGTCTGCGGGCCAGGTACTCCCCCGCGGCGAGGTCGTTCAGGTGCGCGGCGTGATCGGCTGCGGCGGCGGCCAGCTCCGGCGACATGTCGCGGGTGGCGGCTTGCAGTCCGTTGAGGTGGGCGGTCAGGTCCAGGCGGGCCGAGCGGATGAGGATCTGGACGGGCTGGCGCAGGGTGTGCAGCCAGCCCGCGAGCTGCCCGACGAGGCTGTCCTGCTCGGCCGAGGTCCGCAACGACAGATTCAAGGTGCCCGCGACCGCGACGACAGCCAGCCCATCGGCCCCGAGATCGACCACCCCGACACCAGTACTGCCGGGGGTCACCGACTCCGGTAGCCGCTGCTCCTGAGTCGATAGTGCTGCCGGGCGCGGCGGACAGGGGCGGGATCGCGTGGCGCGGTCGGTGATCCACCTCGGCGCCGCAAGTGCGGTGGTCTCGGCGCCGGTCACGAGGTGGCGGGAGGAGAGGCGGTGCCGGACCGCGGCGACCAGCAGCAGATCGGCCGACAGCCCGTCGCGGCGAGTCGAGATGGCGACGGTGACCACGACCGCGAGCGGAGTAGCAGCGGCCAGGAACACCACAGGTGCGAGGACGGCCCGGGTCGCGATCCACGCCGAGTACAGCACTAGTGCGGTGACGGCGAGGATGGCGAGCTGGCGGGCGGCGAACGGGCCGAGCAGCCTATCGCTGCGGTCGACATCGGCGGGGATACGCACGATCGTGCTCATCGACGTGTTCCTCCTCGGGGAGCGCGCGGCGCGCGGCGGCGCACGGGCAGGTCGGGCATCGGCAGATGCAGCTGACGCCCCGCCGGACGCGCGGGTGCGGGTGGTTGTGGTGGGTTCGGTGGCGGCGGTGCGGGTTTGACCCGGGTCACCGGGAACGGCAGCGGGTACTGACCGCTACGGGTCGGCCGCAGACCGGCGTAGGGGTCGGCCGGGACGGGGTCGGAGAAGTCGAAGGCGAGTTGTCGGGACTGCCCACCCCGGGTGGTCCGCTGCGGTGGTGGCACCGGTGCCGGTGGCGTGGGCCTGACCCGGCGCACCGGGATCGGCAAGGGTAGTTGTCCCCCGGCTCCGGCGCGGATGCCCCGGTAGGGGTCGGGCGGGGTGAAGTCGAACGCGAGCTGGCGACCACGCCGAGCCCTGGACGGACGCGGCTGAGTGGAGTTGGCCGAATCGGCGGGAACCGGGCTCGGTTGCCGGGCGACTCGGCGTACTCCTTCCAGAGGCAGCATCAGCTGCCCGTCACGGGTAGCGCGCACCCGCGCATACGGATCGGCAGGCCCGGAGCCACCCGCGAGGGTGCGCGGCATTCGCGGCGGGGGCCGGGTCGCTGGCCCGGCAGGTGTCGCGGTGGTGGCGGTCCGTGCGCTGCTCGCGGTGGCGCCTTTGAGCAGGCCGAGGGTTTTGTAGGCGATGAAGCCGCGCACGATCGACCCGGCGAACGAACGACCTTGCCCGATTTTGAGCACCGACAGCAGCCAGAACGGGGTCTTGATCAACACGAACATCAACCCCAAAGCGACGATCATGTTCACGATCTCGTTGGCGTCCGGGCCGAACAGATGCCATCCGCCCGGGGTGAGCAGCACCCGCAGGACCGTCACCAGCGTCAGAGATTGCACGACCTGGATCCCCAGGCACGCAGCGAAACTGCGCCACCACCAGCGGGCCACCCCGTCGATGCCGGGCAGCGCGTGACACATCAACGCCAAGGGTGCGGCCACGACCAGCAGGATCGTGATGGTGACTCGCACGACGTAGCTGATGAGCAGTACGAGCAGCATCACCACCAACGCCAGGTACAGCAGCAGCGCAAAGCCCCGGCTCTGGTCGCTCGTGACCGCGAGTTCGATCAGCGCATCGGCGGCCGAGCCGGAGTCGACGCCGCCTCCGGCGACGGCGTGGGCGAGGGCGTTGGCGAAACCGATCGCGGCCGTGGCGATCGTCATGCTCAACGCACCGGCAACGAACCCGACCACCAGCCGGGGTGCGAGTTCGCGGATCGACCATTGGGTCTGCAGGGACTCGCGCATCATCAGCAGCACCCCGGCCGCCATCACGACGAGTACGTACAGGGTGGTGACGATCTGCCACGATTGCTCCCACAGCACCCCGATCTGCGGTATCTCCCCGGGTTCGGGAGTGGTGAGCAGCGTTTTCGACAACAGGTCGAGCAGCGGGTTGAGCGCGGACTCGACGATCCGCTGGAAGAACCCGTCGATCGCGTTCTCCACACACCCGTTGATGTCGGTGACCCCGCACTCGGCCGGCCCCGACGAATCCTCCGGAACCGGGGACGGCGCACCCGGCTCGGTCGGTACGGGCGAGACCGGGCCCGGGGCGGTGGTGGAGGGTGGGGTCACCCACCTCGACGGCGGGGTCGTACTCGGCGGCACGGGTATCGATGGGGCGGGTGTGGCCGGTGTCGGTGTCACCGGCACGGTCGGCGGCGCGGGCTGGGCTGCGGCATCACCCGCACCGGTGACGCCGACAAGTACCGCGATCAACACCGCCACTGCTGCTATGACGATATGGGCCGGTTGCGGTCGTCCTGCGGAAACGACGGTGGAGCCGTTGGCGTGCGAGGCGATCACGTCAGCCTCCGACGATGGACTTGAGAACAGCGACGATGACCGGTGCCAGCACTGCCAGCGCATAACCGAGACAGGCGGCCCGGAAGGCGGTCTTTGCCTTCTCGGTCTCGGCGGGATCACCGCCACCGAGCAGATAGCGCGCACCGGCCACGGTCAGGCACAGCGTCGCCAGCCCGGCGAGAATCCCCATCACCCAGTTGCGGGCGTTGTCGATCACCTCATCCAGCGACGAGGCCACCGCCAACACCACGGTCTGCGATGGCGCGGCCGATGCCGACCCGGCCGTCAGCACCAGCAACGCCACGGTGGTGCAGACCGCCGCGAGGATCGTGGCCCACCGCCGCAGCGCCGACGGTCGGCCCGGTGCCGGTGGCGCCTCACTGAGGTGTCCTCGGTTCGCGTTCATGCGGCCACCTGCCCGTGCTCGGTGCCCGAGGGGGCCGGTGCAGGGGTGTCCTGTTTCGGTCGGCGGCCTCGCCGCGGCGTGGACCTGGTGCGCGCGGCCGGTGCAAGGGCGGTCACTGCCTGCGCTTCGACGATGCTGGTGTTGCCCACATCCAGGTCCAGGGCTCGTTCGGTGAGCCAGGCCGCCAGCCGGTGTTCGGCGCGACGGCGTTGCTTGTGAAGCTTCCACAGCGACTGGCCGCGTTCGGCGGCGATCACTGTCAGCGACCGGCCTTCCCACCGTGAGACCGCGATGATTTCCGCCGCGTCCTCGGTGAGGACCCCGACGGTCACGGCGTGGGCGAGTACCTGCTCGGGATGGCCGGGTTCGGCGATGGTCGACCGTGCCTGCGTCACGAGCGGACCGAGGTCGCCGTCGATGTCGCCCGCCGACATCGCCCCTGATTGCTGCTGATTCGCTGCCTGTCGTGTGGCCCGGTAGGCCACCCACCGCAACCGATGCCACACCCCCGGCCGATCCACTGCGACACGACCGAGGGAGGCAAGGAATCCCGTCAGCACCTCCGACTCGACATCGTGGCGATGGCCACTGCCCACCGCGGCGTACTCGCCCGCCGCCCTGGCCAGCATCGGCACCGCCAGGCCCGCGCACACCAGCATCGCGTCCTCGCCGCGGGTGCGTGCACGTTCGATCAGCCACACCCAGATCGCATCGATCTCGGCGATCGGCACCGCAGGATCCCACAACCGCTCACGCAACCCACCCCACGACTCGGCAGGGCCCGCGACCGCCGCCGGACTCGGCACCGGCCGCGGATCGGTGGGCAACCGCTGACCGGTGATCCGGTCGAAACCCGACCGCACCACCGCGAGCGGCGAACCACCCGATCCCGCATATTTCACGAATTCCGAATTCGTCACCTGAAACTCCCTGCTCGGTGGAAAAAATTCCGACCTCACAACGACACCAGCGACCTCTATCCGAAACGCATCCAAACCACATCCAAACCGCACCTGAAACACACCCAAACCACCCCCAAGACCTATCCGGGCCGGTCTGGCGAACATTCGGCGACCGGTCAGCTCCCGGCCTTCAACCACTCGCAGTAGATGCCTCTACCAGGTCTTGTGTATGCGCGGATGTGGTTTGGATGCGGTTTGGGTGTGGCGCGGATGTCGCACCCGCCCACCTCGGCAAACCGCTGAAAAAATTCTCGAAAAAAGTTGTGGTGCCCCTGAACAGAAAGCCTTGCCAGTTCGCGCCATTCGGGAAATTCTCAAGGCTTATTCGATGAGCGTTGTCCAAAAATCGGGTTTTCGGCGGAAGTAAGCGAGTACACACCGCTCTCTCGTCAGGAGTCGTTATGACCGCTAGTTCTCGCCGATCCCGCTCCTCTACCCCGGCACCCGCAGTGCGTGTCCCCTCAACCCTGTGGGCGGTCGGTACCGAGGCCCTCGATCCCGACGACCGCTGGCCCGAGCCGATCCTGGCCCACACGATCCGGGAGTTCTCCAGGCCGCGCTCGCGAGTGATGTTGATCGGCTGGCCGGCCCCGACCGGCCGGGGCACGCTGAGGATGATCGAGCCCGACACCGCCCACGCCCTCGCCGCGATCCGCGATCTGGACCGCGACGGCCTCGATGTCCCCACCCACCCGCGCGATCCCGGTGAACCGGTGGATCTGGTTATCGCCAGCCTGCTGGCCGACCACTTCGACCCAATCCGAGCCGCCGAACACGTCACCGCGCTCGCCACCGAAGTGATGGCGATGGGTGGTTTGCTGGTTGTTCTCAGCCGCTGCCGCCACAGCCCTTCCGGGATCCTGCTGGACCCGGCCGGTTCGGTCGTGGCTGCCGCGCAGGCCGCCGATCTGCTCTACCTCCAGCACATCATCGCCGCCCCGGTCACCGGCGACACCATCACCGCCCCCGCGCCCGCCGAAGGGGAAGGGTCCGGGGTTCCGCGGCACAGCGTGGCCCATGCGGATGTGCTCGTTTTCCTCCAGCCCGAGCACGGCTGACCCCTGCCCTCGACGTCTCGTAGACCGCTCGATCAGTGAAGGACTTTTGATGACTCCGGAACCCACCACCCCCGCCTGCGCCCATGCCACCACCGCACCCGCCAGCTCCGTCGATGTGCCGGTGTCGGTGTGGGCGACGGCTCAGAACGCTTCCGCCGCGCAGCGGCGGGGGCGTTATCACCCCGACAGCACTGCGCACCCGGCGAAGATGTTCCCCGCGATCGTGCAACACGCCGTCCAGACCTACACCCGTCCCGGCGGGCTCGTCCTGGACCCGATGTGCGGGATCGGCACCACCCTCGTTGAATCTCTGCACCTGGGCCGTCGTGCGGTGGGTGTGGAGTACGAGGCCCGATGGGCGCAGCTGGCGCGCACCAATATCGGTCTGGTTCGCGAGGCGGGGATCGCTCTCGATGCCGAGGTCTACCACGGCGATGCCCGCAAACTCACCGCACTGATACCGCAGGAGTTGCGGGGGCAGGTGGATCTGGTGATCACCTCCCCTCCCTACGGTGACTCCCTGCACGGCCACGTCCGCGCCAACGGCAAAGCCCCGGTGGTCAAATCGAATCACCGTTACGGTGCGGTGCTCGACCGCGGCAATTTGGCCAACGTCGGGATCGGCCGGCTGCTGTCCGGATTCACGAAAATCCTCGCCGGTGCCGCCGAGTACCTCGCACCGGGCGGGCATGTCGTGGTCACCGCCCGGCCCTGGCGCCAGCACGCGGAATTGGTGAACCTGCCCACCCATTTGTTCACCTGCGGTGAGCTGGCCGGGCTGGTCCCAGTCGAACGGTGCGTCGCGCTGCTGGGACGGCTGTCCGACGGTGAACTCGTCGCGCGCAGCAGCTTCTTCCAAAGGGATTTCGTCGTCAAACAACGCGCCGCCGGGCTGCCGATCCACCTCATAGCGCACGAGGATGTCGTGGTCCTGCGTAAACCGGAGGCCGCTGCCACCCCGGCCGAACACCGCAGGGCGCGTGCACGATTCCTCTACGGTACTACCCGGGCCCCGGGGACGAGCGGTAATGCCGATCCGGGGTCGGTGGCGGCGTGAGTGCCACCATCGCGAGCCCTGAGCAGGGGTGGCTGGGCCGGGTGCTACTCGCGCCCGGCACGGCACTGCGTGATCTGGCCGAGGTGGTCGAACAGGGCCTCGGATCGAAGGCTGGGGCCGTCTCAATATTGAGCGTGCTGGGCGTGCTCGCCGCAGTGGGAGTTCTGGGGCGGTGGCGCCGGCGCCGGCTGGGTGCACGTGCTCGCCAGGTCACCGTGCTCACTCCACCCGAGGTCGACGCCAAAGGCGCGCTCACCTTCTGGGCCCATTTGATCGGCCAACTGCGTCCGGCCTGGGCGCGGCTGCTGCTGGGACAACCGCATCTCGGGTTCGAATACACCGTGACCCCCGACGAGGGGGCCGCGATCCGGCTCTGGGTGCCCGGCGCGATCCCACCCGGGCTCATCGAACGCGCGATCGCCTCGGCCTGGCCCGGCGCGCACACCGACACCGGCGAACCCGCCCGGCCCCCGCTACCGGCCCCGGTGAACGGCGTGGAGCAGATCGTGACCGGAGGCGAGCTACGGCTGGGACGGCGGGAGGGCCTGCCGTTGAGCACCGACCACGCCGGTGATCTCGTACGTAACCTGATCACCGCCGCCGACGACCTCGCACCCGGCCAAGCCACCTGCGTGCAGATCCTGGCCCGCCCGGTCACCGGCCGCCGCGTCGCCCGCGCCCTGCGCACCGCAGCAACCACCAATGCCCCCACAGGGATCGTGGCCGGGCTGCTGCGCGAGGCGTTGAATCTGCTCACCCCCGGCACAAGCGCCACACGTCCGACCCGGGCCGGGTTTCTCAACGAGCGTCGGGGCAGCGACCGGCAGGCGGTAATGGAGTACAGCGCCGCCGCCCGCGCCGCGGCGACCAAGGCCCGTGGCGCGCACTGGGAGACGATCGTGCGCTACGCCGCCTCGATCCCGGTCTCCAAGGACCCCGACGACACGAACCCGAGAGCACAGGCGCGCGCGGTGGCGCGCGGTCGCGCCGACGCCCTGGCCACAGTGTTCGGGGCGTGCACCGATCACAACTACTACCGGCGGCGTCGCCGCCTCCGGGTGGCGACGTTGATCCGGCAGAGGCGGCTGGGACGCGGGGACGTGTTGTCGGTACCGGAGCTGGCGACGATCGCGCATCTGCCCACCGAGACCGGGCTGCCCGGCCTGCAACGCGCCGGAGCCCGCGCCCTGTCGCCCGCCCCGGAGATCCCGGTCGGCGGGGAGCACACGAAACCGCTCGGCCTGGCTGATACCGGCACGCGGCGTCCGGTCGCAGTCAAGATCTCCGACGCCCGCCACCACCTGCATATCCTCGGGCCGACCGGTGTCGGTAAATCGACTCTGCTGGCGCGCACGATCCTCGATGACGCCGACGCCGGGCGCGGGGTGATCGTCGTCGACCCCAAAGGCGACCTCGTCACCGATGTGTTGTCCCGGTTGCCGGCGCGCATGGGCGAGCGGGTGGTGCTCTTCGACGCCGACTCCGCCGCCCCACCACCGTGCGTAAACCCTCTCGATATCGGGCGGATCGGGCGGGCGGGTATGGATCTGGCGGTCGACAACCTCGTCACCGTGTTCCACCGGATCTTCCACCAATGGTGGGGGCCACGCACCGACGACATCATGCGCGCCAGCCTGCTGACCCTGTGCGCCCAACCCGGCACCGCCACCCTGGCCGATCTGCCCCGCCTGCTCACCGAGCCTGCCTTCCGGGCCCGGGTCACCCGCACCACCAAAGATCCCGTCCTGCGTGGGTTCTGGGATAGCTACGAACAACTGTCCGACACCGGCCGCGCCCAACTCACCGGTCCCTTGTTGAACAAGCTGCGCGCGTTCCTGTTGCGGCCGTTCGTCCGCGCCGCCATCGCGGGTGGGCCGTCCACGGTCGAGTTCGCCGACATCCTCGATGAGGGCGGGATCTGCCTGGCCCGGTTGCCGAAAGGTTCACTCGGGGAGGAGACCAGCCGCCTGGTCGGGTCCCTGCTCGTGGCCCGCACCTGGCAGGCCGTCACCGCCCGCGCCCGTGTTCCCTCCGCCGACCGCCCCGACGCCGCGCTCGTGCTCGACGAGGCACAGAACTTCCTCAACCTCTCGACTCCGATCGAGGACATGCTCGCCGAAGCTCGCGGACTGCGCTTGTCGCTGCTGTTGGCGCATCAGAACTTGAGTCAGCTCTCCCGCGAACTCCGCGACGGAATCTCGGCCAATGCCCGCAACAAGATCGTGTTCGCCGTCAGTCCCGACGACGCCCGCGACCTCGCCCGCCACACCGAGCCCTGGCTGTCCGAGCACGACCTGTCCCACCTCGATGCCTTCCACGCCGCGGCGAGGCTGCTGGTCGACGGACGCAACGCCCGACCGTTCACCCTGACCACCCGCCCACTGGACCCGCCGATCCCGGGCCGTGCCCGCGAGATCGCCGCCGCCGCTCGCGCTCGTCTCACCGCACCAGCTGGGTCCGCCGCGTCCAACTCAGCAGCCCTCGCGGGCGGCGCGACACCGGCCCGGATCGAGCCTCGGCTCTCGCAGGCGAAGCCCTCAACCGGCAGGCCAGAGAAAGGTTCCCGCCCATGATCGCCCGACCCGCTCGGCAAGCCGATTCACGTGCCCCACGGCCCGCCCTGCCCACACCTGGCGACACAGTCGCGCTGGTCACACGGCTGACCGAGCGTGACCGCTGGATCCTGCGGATGCTGCACGAGCACCGCGTCTTGACCACCAACCAGCTCACCGCGCTGGCTTTTCCCCACCCCAATACGGCGCTGCGTCGCCTCACCCGGTTACATCGCTACGGGGCTGTGGATCGGTTCCGGCCCTTACGCACTCGCGGCAGCGCACCGGTGCACTGGGTGCTGGCCCCGGCCGGCGCCGCGGTGCTCGCCGCCGAAGCCGGCGTCCGCGTACGCGACCTCGGCTACAACCATCAACGCACCCTCGCCATCGCCCACAGCCTGCACCTGACCCACACCCTCGGCGTAAACACCTGGTTCACCACTCTCACCGCACACACGCCCAGCGGCGGCGTGGAGGCGTGGTGGTCAGAAACCCGCTGCCAGCGGCTCTGGGGGGACCTAGCCCGCCCCGACGCCTTCGGCCGCTACACCCACGCCGACACCGTGCTCGACTTCTTCCTCGAATACGACCTGGGCTCCACCGCGCTGACCCGGGTCACGGGCAAACTGCACGGCTACAGCGAATTGGCACGCACCACCGGGGTCATCACCCCGATCCTTATCTGGGTCCCGACCACGCTGCGCGAGGCCAGCGCCCGCCACGTCCTGCGCCAGACCTGGGAGCGCCTCCCCGACCCCGAAGCGGTGCCGGTCGCCACCGCCGCCGCGCAACTCCTGACCGGCCGCCCTGACCCGAGCCCCGCCGACCGGGCCTGGCTGCCCCTCGACACTGCCAGCGGAAACCGTCTGCGCCTGCACGAACTCGCCGCCCTCTGGCCCCACCGCACCCCGCCCGGAGTCGATGTCGTCACCGACGAGACGTGGGCACCCCACAACGGACACGTCACTCTCGCCCCACCCCCGCCGCGCCCGCCGACCGCCGAATACCGATGAGACGCCGATGCTGGTCAAGACACTCGGCGCGGGATGCGCAGCGGTCATATTCCTCGTGGTCGTGATCGCGGCCGTGGTCACCACGGTCGCCGTGTTCGACCAGTCACTGTCCACCCCTGCCCCGGGAGCCTCGACGGGCACCGGCGCGCCCCCGAGTCCCGAAGCCCGCCAGGACATCCCCGCCGAGATGCTGGTGCTGTATCAGGCCGCCGCTGGGAACTGCCCCGGACTGGACTGGTCGGTACTCGCCGCGATCGGCAAGATCGAAACAGACCACGGCCGCTCACCTCTTCCCGGAGTGACCTCGGGCGAGAACTCCTCCGGTGCCGGCGGGCCGATGCAGTTCCTGGCCGCAACGTTCGAGTCGGTCACCACACGGCATCCTCTTCCCGCCGGTGGCGCGAGTCCGCCGTCGCGCTACAACCCCTCCGACGCCATCCACGCCGCCGCGTTCTACCTGTGCGACTCCGGCGCACCCGGCGACCTGCGCGCGGCGATCTTCGCCTACAACCACGCAGACTGGTACGTCGACCAGGTTCTCGACCAAGCCGCCCGCTACCGCGCCCCCGACACCCCTGGCGGCGACTGCCATCCTCGGGTAGCCACGAACCGTGCTGCCGCGCAGGTGATTGCCTTTGCTTGCGCTCAACTCGGCAAACCGTATGTGTGGGGCGGCAACGGGCCCGACGTCAACGGCGGCTGGGACTGTTCCGGACTCACCCAAGCCGCCTACCGGTCGGCCGGAATCTCCCTTCCCCGTACCACCTACGACCAAGTCCACACCGGTACCACCGTCCCCGAGGGCGAACTCGCGCCCGGTGACCTCCTCTTCTATGGCACCGCCGCCGACGTCCACCACGTCGGCATCTACCTCGGAGACGGGCAAATGATCCACGCACCCACCTTCGATCAGCCCGTCCAGATCTCGCCCTACCGGTGGCCCGACTACTACACGGCGATCCGCCCGGCCAGCGGCTCACCCACCCACGCCGACTCCCGCGCCGCGCCCTGACCCAGCGCAACGGAACTCGCTACCCGTGCACCACTCCCCCTTCGAACTCGCCGTGGCTTAAGCCGACTCGACCGTCACCAACCCCGCCACCCGTTAAGGAGATCCGCCATGCGCACCCTCCACACCTACCGGCCCGTCCGCACCCGCCGCCGCGCCGCCCACGCCGCACTGTGTGCCGCCATCGCCGCCACCACGGCCTGCGGGGCCGGTGCCGCCACCGCGGACCCGCCACCCGGACCCGCCGCCGCGGACTGCCCACGCTGGACCGCGCTGCTGGTACCAGGCACGTTCGAAACATCCCCGCCAACCGATCCGGCAGCGGCGGTAGGCGTGCTCACCACGGTCTCCGAGTCACTGGCGACCCGCTACGGCAGCGACATCGACGTCCAGACCCTCCCCCGCACCACCGAAGCCACCGGCGAGCAAGCTCTCGCCGCGGCGCTGTCGGCATTGTGCTCGGGGACACGAGTAGTCCTGGCCGGCAATGCCGAAGGCGCCGCAATCGTCGGTAACCTCGCCGCGGCAATCGGGAACAACCACGGCCCGCTGTCGCCCTCACAGGTGGTGGCAGTAGGGCTCGTCTCCGACCCTCACCGCGACCCGAGCACACCCCAGTTGGGCGGCTCCGTTGCCGGCCCGGGGGTCGCGGGCCCTCGCCCGCAGGACTTCGGTGAACTCACCGACCGGACCCGCACCCTGTGCCCCGAGAAAGACCCCTACTGCTCGCCCTTTTCTCAAGAATCACCCGCGCTCGACGCGGTCATTCGCGCCTTCACCGCGCCCCCGGGACAGGACCCCACCACGACAGCTCCAGCCACGACCTGGTCTTCGACGGGAGAGCTGACCGTCTCTCAAGTCCTCGCACAGGTGGTTACCGTGGTGAACGGGCTGGCCATGTTCGCCGCGAACGTGCCCGCCATTGTCGCCGACCTCGCTGAACTACCCGCCCTGCTTGGTAGAGGTGATGTTCCTGGGCTGCACCGGGTCGCCGGGGATCTGAACAATCGGTTCGCCCCGCTGGTTGCGATGGCCGCCGGTATCGACCTGCGGCTGGTGTCTCACGCTCTGGCACTGGCCGCGCCACTGGACAGCACCGGCGTAGCCGCAATCGCCTCCGAGGTCGTCGGGGTCCTCGCCGGTCTCGATATCACCCGCATCGCCACCAACGTCGGCCGTGCCCAGGAGATCGCCTGGAACGCGGCCGAGATACTGATCGCCGGGGACCCTATCGGCGCCGTGCTGGCGCTGTCGGGGCTGGCCCCGATCGCCGCCGACCTGCTCGCCGCTACCGCCGCAGCGTTCACCGGCGGCACACAGTTCCCGTCGCTCGCCCAGACCTACACCGTCACCACGGGCACGGGCACGGGCACGAGCGATCCTGCCCACCAGGACGGCGACACGGACCTATCCACCGGCCACGACGCTGCCGCTGCCGTGCTGCTGACGAACTGGCTCACGCAGATGATCGACGCCACAACCTAGACCCACGCACCGCCATCCAGACGACGAAACGGCCGGTGGGGCCGAGCAGATGCTCGGCCCCACCGGCCGTTTCGAAATGTAGGTGGGCTAGGAGATCAGCGGCGATACCGCAGGCGGTGTCTGCGCGGCCGGGTCAGCGGTGACCGGCAACCGCCATGTCGGCACCAGGCCCAGCATCTCGACCGCATCGTCCCCCTCCCCGTCCCCGGCGTTGTCGGGGGCCGGGAGCGGGGCCACGGTAGCGACCGCGCGGGCGGCGCTGTCGGGGTCGGTGTAGGTGATCCCGGCCAGCGGCCCCGTAGTGATCCGCACAGCGGCGGTCGCGACGTGGTATTCGGCTTCGGTGCGGATGCGGCGGTAGGAGACGAACACCGGCAACCAGGTGGCCGGGCCAGCCGATTCGGGCGGCGCGGTCAGGTGGCGGGCGGCCTCGGCGGTGACGGCCAGCCACAGTTCCAGGCTGTCGGCGGCGTGCGGGGAGCAGGCGAACACGCGGTGCAGGGCCGCTGCGACCTCGGCCGGAACAGAGACGTTGTACATGATCGGGGAAACCTTTCAGACGAGATAAATTGGAGTGCGGTGCTGGGCTCCCCGGGGATAGGCCCCTCGGGGAACCCGGCACCGCCACGCATGTCAGGAGGAAGCTCGGGCGGCGCGGGCGGCGGCGGAAGGATTGTTGAAGACGCGGCCGTCGGGCAGCATCAATCCACCGCAGGCGGTGATCACCGCCGTAGCGTCGAATTCAGGGCTGGCGATTCGATCGCCCACCTTCACCCGTCCCAGCGCGATCAGATCCGCGACGGTTATCGGCCGCACGCGCTCGAAGGGGAACGGCTCGTCGAATTCGTAGTCCATCTGCCACGACGGCGCGCACTCTGTACAGATCCGGCCGTCACCGTGGCCGCACTCATCGGCCGATGTCACCCGGAAAGCGACCTCCCTGACCCGGCGAACGAATTCGCCGGTACCGAAAACGGTGTAGGACTCATCCAGACGCGCGACGAGAACACTGATATCCATCAGAAATGCTCCAAAAATTCGGGGTCGTCAGTTCGCAGGTGTCTGGGGTTGGTGCCCTGGATCCCCGGAGCGGTAGGGTGTCTCGGCGGAAGCGAGAGCGAACCGTTTGGGGGCCGTGCTGGTCTGGTGAGCGGTGCCGCCCTTGGAGAGGGTGACCAGCGCGTTGTGGACCGCCCCGCTGGAACGGTTGAGGGCCTTGCCGATCTGGTGCGGGCTGAAATCCGCATCCGGGTGATCACGCAGGAAATCCTCGACCTGCCCCCGCAACGCACCCGAACGCAACCGCTGTCCTGACTCAGGCTGCGCCGCTGCCGCATCATCGCCCCCGTCCGGGGTGGCCGGGACTAGGTCGGCGTCACCATCGCCCGTAGGGCCCGCTATAGCCATGGCTGCCTGCCCGGGATCGGCGGGCGCGGGGGCATCGGGCGCGCAGGAATCGGCGTTTGTCGTGTCCATCTCGGCGGGCGCGATCTGTTGTGCAACAACCGGTTCGGGCACTGCCGGTTCGGGCGCGGCGGCGGGTTCGGCTGTGGTCCATGTTTTGGCCGCGCGGGGCGATTCGGGGTTGCTGTGGGAACGGGCGGCCCCGGCGGTTTCCCATGCCGACAGCACGCGCCGGGCGGTCGATACGCCGATCCCGGCTGCCCCCGCTAGTTCGGCAGTGGTGAAACCGGGGTAAGCGCCCAGCGCGGCCCACAGCGCCGCGTCGCTGTCGTTGCGCAACACAGGCGCACTGGTGGCACCCGATCCACTGTCCTGGGCGGCAGCGGCGGTGTCAGGGGTGTGGTCGGGCACGCCCGGCGTCGGGCGCGCGGTGGTGTTCTTCTTACGTGTGGACATGACGATTCCCTCCAACGATGTGGTTCGGGTGGATGTGGGTCATGTCCCGGCCGGGACGGCAACCACACCCGAACCCGGCGGGTTCGGTGTCGTTGCCGCTCCTATGGACGCTCGATACCCGGGTCGCTGTCAAGCGGACCGTGAAAGAAAAATCCGCGACCCGAATTCCTCTCGACCGAATCCGGAATGCCCTTGGCCCGAGAGGAATCCGATTCTCTGACTGCGCTCTCCGACGAGGCCACAGGACTCACTCGGGGCGAGGTCGCCGGCATGAGTCGCACCGAAACAGGCCGGCGCGAAGACCGCCGTTCGCGAGGTCGAGCTCCGTCCGAGTAGCGCGACCGGCTGAGATGGCCGTCCACGATCACCTGATCACTTTCACCGGCGTTGCTCGGGCCGCCGGTGTCTCGAACTGGCTGGTTTACGCTCCAGGTGTCCGCGAACACATCGAACATGCTCGACGGCAACAAGCCCAGCCCCGCCATGATCGCGAATCCGGACGATCTGATGCTCCCCTCGGGCTCAAGACCGACCTCGCGGTGGCACGCGCCGAGATCGCCCGCCTTCGAACCGAACGTGACCAGCTCAACGCCACTGTCCGGCGCCAGCTCGGTCAGCAACTCGATCAGCTCGCGTCGGCCGACCTGATCACGCGGGTCGAAGAACTTACGGAGCAGAACAAGGCGCTGACAGAACACCTGGCGCGTGCGCAGCGAGGCAACGCCGGTCTCCAGGATCAACTCGCCGAGGCCAGCGATGATCTCGCGGCAGCCCGCAAGAGCCTGCGGCGGATGATCCGCGAGGAGAACCAGCCGCCCCGCCTTTAATCACCTGGAGAAACCGTGGTCCGCGTGCTGTTGTCTCGCAGGGTCGCGACGACCGTGTCCAGGACGGACACGAAGGTGCGGAGTTCTTCGGCGGGCATGTCATCGAACAAAGCCTGCGCCATACTGTCGCGACCTCCACGCAGGGCGTCGGTGAATGCCCGGCCGCGGGTGGTGAGAGTGACCAGCAGCGCTCGACGGTCGGTGGGGTGGGGTTCGCGCTGGATGTAGCCGTCGGCGCCGAGTCCGTCGAGCAGGCCGGTGACGGTGCGAGGGGTGACCTGAAGCAGGTCGGCGAGCGTGCGTTGGGTGACGGGTCCGGTGTGGTGTAGCGCCCACAGCAGGCGGGCGCGGGCGGGGGTGAGGCCGCGTTCGGCCATGCCGCGCTGCATCATCGCGCCGAGTACTTCGGCGAGCTCGAAGACCCGGTCGGTGGCAGCTCTGGCGGTATCGCCACTGTTCGCGATATCGTGTAGTGAGCTCACTATGTTGTCACCTCCCTTTCTGTTGAGGGTAGCGCGCGGCGGGGCGAACAGGTCGGACGGGCGGAAGGTGAGCGTGGATGCCACGGGTAACGAGGGAGCGCCCGATTTTCGCGCGCGTCTATGCCGGACTGGCGGGTCCAGCGCTGGAGCGGGCCGGGGTGGCCGAGTATCGGCGTCGGCTGTGGTCGGGATTGTCCGGGAGCGTGCTCGAAGTCGGCGCAGGTTACGGCGCGAACTTCGCCCATATCCCGCGGGAAGTCGATCGTGTGATCGCTGTCGAGCCGGACCCGGGGTTGCGGGCGCAGGCGCAGGCCGTAGCTGAGGATTTGGAGGTGCCGGTGGAGGTGATCGACGGTGCTGCGGAAGCGCTTCCGGTCGCCGACGGCAGTGTCGATGCGGTGGTGTGGTGTTTGACGTTGTGTTCGGTGGCCGATCCGGCGGTGGCACTGAACGAGACGCGGCGGGTGCTGGCCCCGGGCGGGCGGGTGCGGTTCTTCGAGCATGGCCGCTCCCCCTCACCGGGGATGCAGCGGGTTCAGCGGCTGCTGGACGCAACCGTGTGGCCGGTGCTCAATGGCGGCTGTCATACCGGCCGCGATCACCCAGGCGCACTCGCCGCGGCGGGGTTCGAGATCACCGATATCGAGCGATTCTCTTTCCCGCCGATGCGTTTCCCGTTTCCCGCCGGCGCGCACGCGCTGGGGACTGCTGTGCCGAACAGGAAGGACAGACCATGAGCGAGGAATCGACGAGCCCCGAGCTCACCGGCGGGATCGGTGGGCAGGCGACGGTGGCGGCGCGGCTGCTGGAGCGGTTGGCCGAGCAGCTCGGCGGGAAGGCGTCGGTGGGGCGGGCGTTCGGGGAGCCGATATCGGCCGAGGGGGTGACGATCGTGCCGGTGGCGCGGACCAGGTTCGGGTTCGGTGGCGGTACCGGTGGTGAGTCGGGGGCGGACAAGGTCGGTGCCGGTGGCGGCGGGGCCGAGGTCCGGCCGCTGGGTTATATCGAGTTACGCGACGGGACGGCGGTGTATCGGCCGATCCGCGACCCGTGGGTGGATGTGGCACTGCCCTTGGTTGCCCTACTGATCGGCGCGATGGCACCACGGGCGCTCCGGGCATGGATACGGTTGCGACGCAAGCGCACCCGGTGAATTTGCCGAGCGTGGACTGCCCGGCGCTGGTGCGGTCGGCTACCGCACGGCAGCGTGGCGGTGGGCGGCCAAGGCGAGCGCGGGCACGATCGCCAGGGCGATGGCTCCGCCGAGGAGCGCGAGCCCGGGATAGCTGGTGGCAGTGACCATCATGCCGGATCCGAGCCCGCCGCCGGCTCCGGCGACGGCGATGCACAGGTCGACGGTGCCCTGGGTGCGGGCGCGGGTGGCCAGGGGTACCGCGTCGGTGAGCATGGTGGTGCCGGAGATCAGGCCGAGGTTCCAGCCCAGTCCGAGTAGTCCGAGCGCGACGGCCAGCGCGGCCATCGAGGAGGCGGGGGCGAGCGCGGCCCGCACAGTGCCACAATTCTTCGCCGACCAGGGATTATCGACCTACACCCACGTCACCGATCAGCACACCACCTACGGCACCAAGATCATCGTCACCACCCGCCGGGAAGCGCATTACGTGCTCGATGAAATCCTGGGCAACGCAACAGATCTGCCGATCACCGAGCACGCGACAGATACTCACGGGGTCACCCTGGTGAACTTCGCGCTGTTCGATCTCCTCGGGATGCAGCTGTCCCCGCGCATCCGGGACCTGGGCAAGATCACCCTCTACCGGCCCGGTTCGCGCGCGGAGGACGAAACGCGGTTTCCGCACGCGGGGCCGTTGCTGACACGCAAGCTGAATCTGGATCTGATCGCCGAGCACTACGATGACCTGGTGCGGCTGGCCGGGTCGTTGAAGTTCGGGCACGCCACCGCGTCGCTGCTGGTGGGCAAGCTGTCGGCGTCGGGTCGGCAGAACGCGCTCGCCGCGGCGCTGAAGGAGTACGGTGCGATGCGCCGCACGGTCTACGCGGCCCGGTATCTGTCGGACCCGGACTATCGGCGCAGGATCTCGCGCCAGCTCAACAAGGGCGAGTCCATCCACGCGCTCAAACGCGGCCTCATCTACGCCCACGAGGGTGCGTTCCGGGCGCGGCATCTGCAAGCCCAGACCGAACAGGCATGGTGCCTGACCCTGGCCACGAACGCGGTGATCGCCTGGACGACAGAATATTTCGGGCTCGCGGTCGAGCAGATGCGCCGTCAAGGCCGTCGCATCGACGACGAGGTGCTGGCCCACATCAGCCCGGCCCACAGTGAGAACATCAACTTCTTCGGCGTGATCGAGGTCGATATCGACGCCGAGCTCGCCGCGCTCGGGCCGACCGGATATCGGCCGCTGCGCGTGCGCGACACCTTGTTCTGACCGTGCAGCCCGGGTCTTGTGGTTACGGGGTGCCGGCGTCGGTCGGGGTGGACGCCGTGGCTGTTCGGTGGGTGGTGAGGAAGTTGTCGACGAGTCGGGCGCAGTCGTCGTGGTCGATGGTGCGCAGTCCGGTGAGGCGGGCGAAGACGATCGGGCCCAGGAGTTCGATGAGGGCGAAGGTGGTGTCGAGTTCGCCGAGCACGGCGCGGGCCTCAGGGCCGGTCAGGACGTGGTCGAACGGTTGGCGGTATTGCTCGATGACGCGGGCGCGCAGCGAGGTGACCGCGGCCGGGTCGGTGTGGCGGCGGCCGGGGCCGGTGTGGTCGTCGCCGATGGATCCCATTGCCAGCCAGGCCAGGGTGGTCATCTGTATCGGGGCCTGTTCGATGAGGTCGGCCTGGGTGGTGAGCAGCGCGATGAGCCGCTCGCGCACGGGTGCGGTGCCGGTGGGGGTGTCGAGGTGCGGGAGCAGCCGTTCGAAGGTCGCCGCGAGCAGTTGGGTGGTGCTGCCGAAGTGGCGGTAGAGGGTGGCGCGCGCGACCTTCGATACGCGGGTGACCGCCTCGACGGTGACCGCCTCGACACCGCCGGTGGCCAGCAGATGAGTGGCCGCGTCGAGCAACCGGTTGCGTGAGCGTGCCAGCCGCGGATCGGCCTGTTCGTCCGCGGTGAGCGGGGTGGTCGCGGCGGGGTCCGGCTCGGTCATGGACGCGCGCTCCTTGCGATTCGTGTCGTTCAGCCCTGGGTCTGCGTGAACTCTATCCCACACCCCACCGCTATGATACTAATGGTCTCACACAGAGACTATCGGTCTTCAATTCGGGAGGTGCGGTGAACACACCCGGAACCGACACCATCGAGACGGCCCGGTGGACCAGGGCCCAGTGGTGGATGCTGACGGTGTCGTGCCTGGCGGTGGCGCTGGTGGTCGCGGCGATGGCGGCGTTGTATTCGGCGTTGCCGCAGATCGCGGTCGAGACCGGGGCGACGCAAGCCCAGCTGACCTGGATCGTCGACGGCTACACGCTGGTGCTGGCGTGCCTGGTGCTGCCCGCCGGAGCCGTCGGTGACCGCTACGGGCGTCGCGGGGTGCTGGTGGCGGGGCTGGCGGTGTTCGCGGTCGCGTCGGCGCTGCCGCTGACACTGACCGGCCCGGTGTGGCTGATCGCGGCGCGCGCGCTGGCCGGGGTGGGCGCGGCGCTGGTGATGCCCTCGACGCTCTCGATCCTGACCGCGGGGTTCGCCCCCGCTCATCGCGGCCGGGCGGTAGGGGTGTGGGCCGGGGTCGCCGGATCCGGGGCGGTGCTGGGCATCCTCGGTGCCGGGCTGCTGCTCGAGCGGTGGTCGTGGCCCTCGGTGTTCGTCGGGTTGACCGCGGCCGGGGTGGTACTGGCGGGGTTGGCGTGCACCATCGCCGAGTCCCGCCAGCGTGAGCATCCGCCGGTGGACTGGGCGGGCGCGGTAGCGGTGGCCGTCGCGGTCGCGGCGATCGTGTTCGCCGCGGTCGAGGTCCCCACGCGCGGCTGGGCCGACCCGCTCGTCGCCGCCACCGCCGGGGCCGGTGTCCTCGCGACGGCGGCGTTCGTGGCCATAGAGCTGCGCTCCGCGGCACCGCTGCTCGATGTGCGGCTCTTCGCCCACCGCGGTTTCGGTGCCGGCTCACTGTCGGTGACCATCCAGTTCCTGGTCACCTTCGGGGTGTTCCTGCTGCTGGTGCAGTACCTGCAACTGATCCTCGGCTACGGGCCGCTGGCCGCGGCGCTGGGGTTGGCGCCGATGGTGGTGCCCCTGGTCGTGATCTCGGTGATCGCGCCGTGGCTGTCGAGCCGGGTCGGGTTGCGGGTGATGACCGTGACCGGCCTGCTCACCATCGCCGCCGGATTGGTGCTGGTGAGCCGGTTGACCCTCGCCGCGCACTACCTCGATCTGCTGTGGCCGCTGCTGATCATGAGTGCGGGCCTGGGATTGTGCACCGCCCCGGCGACCTACGCCATCGTCGCCGACACCCCCGAGGCCAAGCACGGGGTCGCCGCCGCGGTCAACGACGCCGCCCGCGAGATCGGCGCCGCGATCGGGATCGCCGTCGCCGGCAGCGTCCTCGCCGCCGGCTATTCCCACCGCGTCCAGCCCGCCCTGCCCCAGCTGCCCGAGCCCGCCCGCGGCCCGGTCGCCGATTCCCTGGCCGCCGCCCTGCAGGTCGCCGACCAGGCCGGGCCGGTGGCCCGGCCGCTGGCCGAGTTCGCCAAGGCCGCGTTCGTGCACGGCAGCGGCCAGGCCGCGCTCGCGCTGGCCGCCCTCACCGCCGCCGCAGCGATCGTGCTGGCTCTACTCGCTCCCGGTCCCACCACCCGCCGCGCCCGCGCACCACGCCCGCTCGCGGCCACCCCATCCCCCTGAGACACCCCTTCTCGTGAAAGAGGCCCGTCATGACGGCCTACCGCACGATCATCGTCGACACCGACGGATCCGACCGCTCCTACCGCGTGGTCGACCACGCCGCCGAACTGGCCCACGCCACCCACGCCCGGCTACTGATCATCAGCGCCCGCCACGACATCGACGAACGCGCACTCGGCACCGACCTCGACCGGCTCGGACACGACGCCTACCTACTGCGCGGCAGCACCCCCACCGACACCATCCTGCGCATCGCCCACCAGCACGCCCTCGACCACGGCGCCACCGACATCGAAACCCACATCCTGCTCGAACCCACCCTGCCCGCACTGCTACACCTGGCCACCACCACCGCCGACCTCATCGTCACCGCCAACCCCCACCGGTCACCACTACTGGCCCGGCTGCTGGCCACCCTGCCGACCGAGCTCGCCCGCAAAGCCCACTGCGACATCCTCCTCACCACCACCCGGTAACACCCACACGAAACGCCCAGCCACTCGGCGACCTAAGCAATTGCCCACGGCCGCGCGGTCTCCACCGACCCACCTTGTTCCTCATCGTCACACCACCCCACACACAGAGAGTGTGCGGGCGCGACCACGCTCCCACGCGCGTCCCGGTCAACCCCCGCTATTCGGGACAATCCGACTATCGGATCTTCATCGACAAGGGATCCTCGGGCACCACCCGCAAGGACCGGTCCGGGCTCGACAACGCACTCGCCGCGGTCACCTCAGCGGCGGCGGCCGTCAGTGGTCGGCAGGTGGTGCTGACGACAGACGCTGTATTCCTCGGCGAGGTCGGCTAGGCTCGCGTCGTCGTCGGGATCGTGATAGCGGCGATGGATCGTTTTCCGCGCTGCCAGTATGCCGCCGGAGCCGAAACCGGCGGCGACCAGCAGCGGAGGCGGACAGCAGCCGAGGCAGATCAATGCCCCGGGCCCGATCCGCGCCCACCCTCGCCAGGTGGTCTTCTCAGCAGTCACCATGCTCTCCGACGGCGCCGGCCGGCGCCGGTCCGTCGGTGAAAGGGATGGGACAGCACGGGTTTTCGCTGCACACCAGCAGGTCGTCGCATCCGGCGGCCAGCGCCGCGACCAAGGTGTCGCGCACGGCGGTGAGTTCGGCAAGCTTGGCGTCGATCTCACCGAGTTTGGCGCGGGCGCGGGCGCGCAGGCCGGCATCAGTGCGGCGGTGGCCGCGCAGTTGGGTGGTTTCGAGCAGGTCGGCGACCTCGTCGAGGGTGAAGCCGAGCCGTTGGGCCGCCTTGATGATTCGCAGCAGCGTCACCGTCTGTTGCGGATACAGCCGGTGACCGCCCAGGGAACGACCGGGTTCGGCCACCAGCCCTCGGCGCTCGTAATAGCGCAGTGTCTGCACGTTCACCCGGGCAGCCGCGGCGACCTGCCCACTGCGCAGGCCCGCGCTCACGAACGCACCCGCGCGTGGACCCGTCGCTCGAAGGCATCGAGCACCTCGGTGTAGGCCGACAGTACGGCCACGTGCATCACCGGGCCGGTCTCTGCGCTGTCGAAGGTGAAGGAGAAGAACGAGCAGCAGTCCGTCTCCCGTGCCGCCAGATCCCGCCCCGCCGGTTCGGCACCGTCGGCCAGCACCAGATCCAGCTGTGTAGGCACAGGCCGCGAGCTAGCGCGCACCGAGGAGACGAAGAAGTCGTCGAATTCGGCCACCCGGATAGGCTGCTCCACGGTGGGCAGGGTGCAGGCGTCGGTCACCCAGCCATCAGAGCCCAGATCGATCGTCATACCGCCACGGTAAACCTGTACCCAGGTACAGGATGCAAGTCCGACGGCGTGGGTGAAGCACCGGGTAGCCGGCGCACGCCCAGCTCGGTCAGCAACGCTGACCACCAACGCCGTGATCGCCGGGACGACTGAGTGTTACAGGCTCGCGGTCGGAGCCGATTTGCCGGGCGGGCGCCGCATCGACGACGAGGGTGCCGGACCCGCCCACGCAGAGCAAGAGCATCGACTTATTCGGTGCGATCGAGGTCGGTAACGATGCCGAGCTCGGCCGGCCCCGGCCCGCCGGGTCTCGTCCTTGCGGGTGCGTGACATGCTGTGTTCTGAGCGAGGTAGCAGGCGGTGGTGCAGGTTCAGAACCGGTCCGTGGTGTTGATGAGCTGGCCGGATTTGGGCCAGTAGCGGTGGCGGGTGTCGATGACGACGGGGTGGGTGTGAACATGGCCGCCACCGGGGAGCGGGCGAGCGTCGGTGAGGTGGGCGGGGTCGGTGCCGGGCTCGTGGATGTGGGTGATCGCTTCGGTGTCGCGGCGTGGCCAGGACACGATCGCGGTGGCCGCACCGAGGGCGGCCATGCCGGCCAGGACGGTCCAGGTGGTGGTGAATCCGCTGGTGGTGGCCAGCCAGCCGGTGATTGGGTAGACCAGTAGCCAGCAGGCGTGTGACAGGGAGAATTGGGCTGCGAACAGAGCAGGCCGGTCCTCGATGCTGCTGGAGCGGCGCAGTATTCGCCCGGCAGGGGTGAGAATCAGCCCGGTGCCCGCGCCGATCAGCGCCCAGATGCCGAACAGCACCGGCCATCGCCAGCCTCCGCTGTGAGCGGTCGACACCGCGAGGGCGGTAGTGATTGCGGTGAGCAGCCCCCCGGCTCCGGTGAGCATGAGGGAACGTTCGGCAGTTCGTTCCAGCAGCCGCGGCACCGACAGGGCCACGATGATCACCCCGAGTCCGTTGGCGGCCAGCAGCAACGCCACGTCGGATTCGGGGCGTTCCAAGGTCTGCGCGACGAGATTGACGGTGTTGACCATGACGATCGAACCGACAGTCGCCACAACGAGATTCAAACCCATCAACCCGCGCAACCGGGGAGTGGCAGCGAAGATCCGCACCCCGGACAGGATCCGATCGGCCACGGCGATATTCCCGGCGCGGTGTACGGCATCCGGGATCCGGCTCGACACCACCAGCACCGAGGACACAAGAAATCCCGCTGCGGTGCCGGTGAACAACCAATGGAACGACACGAACCCGATCAGCACCGCAGCCAGCAGCGGGCTCAGCAGCGATTCCAGGCTGGAGGCCAGCTGGGAATACGACAGCGCGCGGGTGTAGTCGCGTTCGTCGGGCAGGATGTCGGGCAGTACCGCCTGGAAGGTTGGGGTGAACGCCGCCGACGCCGATTGCAGGACCGCGACCAGCACATAGACCTGCCAGACCTGGTCGACAAATGGCAGCACCAGGACGGTCGACGTACGCACCACATCCAGTCCCACCAGCGTCAGCCGCCGGGGCACGCGGTCGGCCCAGGCGCCGGCGAGCGGTGCGATGAGCACGTAGGCGACCATCTTGATCGTCAACGCGGTCCCCAGCACCGCGCCCGCCCGCGGGCCCGCCAGCTGATACGCCAGAAGCCCCAGGGCGACAGTGGTCAGGCCGTTGCCGAACAACGCCACCAGCTGCGCACCGAACAGGTGCCGGTAGTCGCGGTGAGCCAACAATGTCATCGCCGAATCGGGGCGCGCGGAGCCGGGAGAGGTCACCCAACAATGATAGGTGCTTGGGTGCGCACTTAATGGAGTGTAGGTGCGGTTCGGAACCCGGCGACTCCCGCGGTGCTTGGCCCCTCCGATCGCTACACTCGCAGCTACAACCCGGCCCCTGCGTCCGGGCGAGCTGGGGACGTCGAGCAGGAACGAATGACGTAGAAGGCGGTGGCGATCATGGCAGATGCGACCGGCGCGACACCGTTACCGCAGCCGAGCCTCGTTCACCCCGTAACACCCGATCGGCCGCGTCTGGATGCCGCGACGAGCACCTTCCGGATGCTCGCCGACCCGACCCGGCTGCATATCCTGGCGATCCTCGCCGGCGCCGAAGCTGACGTCACCACCCTGACCGAAGCGTGTGGAGTATCGCGCACTGCGGTCAGTCAGCATCTGGCCAAGCTTCGCTTCACCGGCTTGGTCGACACCCGCAAGGTCGGGCGCCGGGTGATCTACCGCATCCGCGACGGCCACCTGGTGCGCCTGGTCCGTGAAGGCCTGAACCACGCCGACCACGTCGTCACCGGCGAACCCGCCCACGAGTGACCCCACACCCGCCCACAGCCGGGCCGGTCGCGATCGGCTTCGGGTCGGAAACGATCGTTTCTGTCCCACTACGACCGATGCGGGACCTTCCGGAAACCAGCACGTCACGACACCCGAATAAACCGATGCGTCGACCAGCCACATCCGTACCGCGAACACGAAAACTGGCCCTTACCAGCCGGCTACGCCTATTCGCTCGATTTCCCGGCGAATGCTACGGAACCGCTGCCGCACGGGCGGTGTGACGGCGGGCGGCCAAGGCGAGCGCGGGCACGATCGCCAGGGCGATGGCTCCGCCGAGGAGTGCGAGCCCGGGATAGCTGGTGGCGGTGACCATCATGCCGGATCCGAGCCCGCCGCCGGCTCCGGCGACGGCGATGCACAGGTCGACGGTGCCCTGGGTGCGGGCGCGGGTGGCCAGTGGTACCGCGTCGGTGAGCATGGTGGTGCCGGAGATCAGGCCGAGGTTCCAGCCCAGTCCGAGTAGTCCGAGCGCGACGGCCAGCGCGGCCATCGAGGAGGCGGGGGCAAGCGCGGCCGCGGCCCCGGCGGCCACCAGAGTGACAGCGGCGGCGACCCCGACCGTTCCGGCGCCGAACCGGTCGACCAGTGCCCCGGACAGCAGCGAGGGCAGGTACATGCCCGCGACGTGGACGGCGATCACGAATCCGGCGGCGCCGACACTGTGGCCGTGGTGCTGCATGTGGATCGGAGTCATCGTCATGATCGCCACCATCACCAGCTGGGTCAGCACCATCACCGTCGCACCCAGCACGACCGGCGTAGTCCACGTCCGGGCCGGGCCCGCAGGAGCGGCATCGGCGGGGCCGGTGGAGTCGTCTCCAGTGGCGGTGAGCCGCGCCAACAGCAGTGGGTCGGGTCGCAGCAGCGCCCAGAGCACGAGTCCGGCCAGCGCGTAGGCCAGCCCCGAGAGGACGAATGGTCCCGACAGTGGCGGGATGCCCCAGGTCTCGGCGAGGTAGGAGGTCAGGGTGACCAGGTTGGGTCCCGCGACGGCACCGATGGTGGTGGCGACCAGGACAGTGCTGATCGCGCGGGCGCGGTGAGCGGGCCGGGCGAGGTCGGCGCCCGCATAACGGGCTTGCAGACTGGTGGCCGTCCCTGCCCCGTAGACCAGAAACGCCGCGAACAGCAGCGCCACATTGTCGGCGACCGCGGCCGCGACAACCCCCAGGCTTCCCGCCGCGCCGGTGGCGTAGCCGAGGGCCAAGCCGGCGCGTCGGCCGACGCGGTCGGAGATCCGGCCGACCGCGGCTGCTGCGGCTGCGGAGCCGATGGTGAACAGTGCGCTGGGCAGCCCGGCCAGGCCGGTGGAGCCGAGCATGTCCTGGGCCAGCAGGGCACCGACGGTGATCCCGGCAGCCAGCCCTGCCCCGGACAGGATCTGCGCGGCCACGAGGACCGCGAGGGTGCGGCGTTGCGCGCGAACAGGGTCCGGCAACCGGTCGGAGACGGTGGTGGTGCTCATACTGCTCGTTTCCTCAACGGGCCGGGCCCGGATCGATCACTCGGAAGACGCCGCCACCTCAGATGCGGGGGCGGGTTTATACGAGATCCAGGTCCGCGGTGTCCACGGGCAGTTCGGCCAGGCGCCATTCGAGCATGCCGTCGTGCAGGCGGATACCACGGCGTCCGTAGTCGTGCAGGAGTCGGACGGCGTCGTAGGCCAGTGCGCAGTACTCGCCGCGGCAGTAGACCACGATGTCGGTGTCGACCGGTAGCTCGGCGATCCGTTCGGCCAGCTGCGCCACGGGGATGCTCACCGCGCCGGGAATGTGGCCGGCGGCGTATTCCTCGACCGGCCGAACATCCAGCACGACGACTTCACCGGCAGCGCTGCGCGCGAGCAGCTCGTCCCGGGTCAGCTCGGCTCCGGCGGCCGGCCCGAGGTAGGCGTCGCGGGCCGGGGCCACAGCGGCCTGGTGGGTTT
Organism: Nocardia sp. NPDC050193; assembly: GCA_040674215.1. GTDB lineage: Bacteria > Actinomycetota > Actinomycetes > Mycobacteriales > Mycobacteriaceae > Nocardia. The sequence continues at coordinate 34,112 of JBFARE010000012.1, forward strand.
CGGCGACCTTACGCAGCAACACCAGCAGCGCCGCGACATCGGGGCCGGCGAGGCGGTAGTGGATCCGGACCCCGTCGCGGCGGGTGGCGACGAACCCGGCCTGCTTCAGGGTCTGCAGATGCGCCGAAGCGGTCGTCAGGTTCAACCCCGCCGCCTTGGCCAAGGCCTCCACAGTCCGCTCACCTTGGGCCAGCAAATCCAGCAGCTCCAGGCGCTTGCCGCTGGACAACGCTTTACCGCTGGCAGCGAACGCCTCGTACAGCGCGGTCTTCGTGGCCGGCTTCCCCTCCACCATCACATCCTCCGATCATCTATGGAAAAGCGTAGCCAGCAGTCGAGCATGCCTGCCACCTTCCGTGCGTGAGACGTGCACCTTGCCGTTTCAGGCTTCCTTGGAATACTATTCTATGTTATTCCATGGTTTATTGGAATTAAGCCTTGTGGGGGCGACCCACCGAACCGCAGGAGCGCCGCATGCCGACCGAACTCACCCTGATCCCCGTCATCGACGAAGGACTGGGCAACTCCACCTACCTGCTGGATCTGGGCGACGGGCGGGCGATGGTGCTCGACCCCGAACGCGACCTGCGCGAAGTCCGCGCCGAAGCCGCCCGCCGCGGGCTGCGGATCGCCTACGCCGTGGAGACCCACCTGCATGCCGACTTCATCTCCGGCGCCCGCGAACTCGCCGCGATCGACGGCGCCACCGTGCTGGCACCCGAGGTCGGGCCCCGCGGCTTCGGCGTCACCGCCCTCGCCGACGCCGACCGGATCGAGCTCGGGCCGTTCACCCTCGAAGCTTTGTTCACACCCGGGCATTCCCCAGAACATCTGTCCTATCTGCTCTACGAGGGGGATCGACTGCTGGGAGTGTTCACCGGAGGCTCGCTGATGGTCGGCACCGCCGGCCGCACGGATCTGGTCTCACCGGAGCAGACCGTGCCACTGGCCCGCGCCCAATACCACTCGATACAGAAGCTGATGCAGCTGCCCGACGACACCCCGGTCTGGCCCACACACGGCGCCGGATCGTTCTGCTCCACGGCCACCGGCACCGAACGAGTGAGCACCATCGGACAGGAACGAGCCACCAACCCGCTCTTGCAGGTCGACGGGGAAGACGCGTTCGTCGACGCGCTGCTGGCCTCGCTGGGGACCTTCCCCGACTACTTCCTGCGCCTCGGCGAAATCAACCACAAAGGACCCGCCGTCCTCGGCGACACCCCGCCTCTGCCACCGTTGACCGCGACCGAAGTCGCCGATCTCCTCGCCGACGGCGCCCAGGTCGTCGATGTACGCGCCGCCGCCGACTACGCCACCGCCCATATCCCCGGCGCGGTCTCGATCACGCTGCGCCCGGTATTCGCCACCTGGCTAGGCTGGCTCGTCGACCCGAACCGGCCGGTGATCATCATCCGCGACCCCGCCCAGGACCCAGACGACATCGTCTGGGAAGCCGCCAAAGTCGGCTTCGACGCCCTCACCGGCGAACTCGACGGCGGGATGAAGACCTGGACCGGCCCCACCTCCGCCACCACCTTGGCCGACGCCAACTCCGCGGCCGCGACACCAGTGACCGTGCTCGACATCCGGCAACGCCCCGAATTCACCGCCGGACACGTCCCCGGCGCCCACCACATCGAACTCGCCACCCTCACCACCGACACCGACCGGATACCCGCAGGCCCGGTGCTGCTGATGTGCGGCCACGGCGAACGCGCCATGAGCGCCGCGAGCCTCCTGGAAGCTGCCGGCCACACCGACATCCGCGTCCTCGCCGGAGGCCCCGCCGACTACGCCCGCGCCACCGGGCAGAACATGACGGCCGAATCATGACCCTGGGCACCAGAACCCGGCACCCGGTGCTGGGTCTGCGGGAGAACGCCGCCCAGTTCACCCTGCTCGTCACGGTCAACGCGCTGGTCGGGGGGATGGTCGGCCAAGAACAAACCGTGCTGCCGCTGCTCGCCGAATCCGACTTCGGGCTCACCGGCTACACCTACATCTTCACCTACGTCGCCGCCTTCGGCGTCACCAAAGCGATCGCGAACTACTTCGCCGGCACCTTCTCCGACCGCTACGGCCGCAAACCCGTCCTGCTCATCGGCTGGCTGTTCGCCCTACCGGTGCCGCTGATGCTGATCGCCGCCCCCAGCTGGGGCTGGGTCATCGCCGCCAACGTCCTGCTCGGTATCAATCAGGGCTTGACCTGGTCGACCACCGTGGTCATGAAAATCGACCTCGTCGGCCCGGCCCGCCGCGGCCTAGCCATGGGGTTGAACGAGGCCGCCGGCTACGGCGCCGTCGCCGTCAGCTCCCTGCTGGCCGGATATCTCGCCGAACACTACGGCCTGCGTCCCGCACCGTTCCTGCTCGGCCTCGCCTACGTCGCACTGGCCCTACTGCTTTCCGGGTTCTTCGTCCGCGAGACCCGTGACCACGCCCGCCTCGAAGCCGCCGGCCATACACCGCGGGCCGACGGACTCCCCGACCATCTGCACGCTGATCTCACCGACCGCGAGATCGCCGCGCAGACCAGCCTGAAAGAACCCGCACTTTCCTCGGCCAGCCACGCCGGACTGGTCAACAACCTCAACTTCGGCCTGTCCTGGGGCCTGTTCCCACTACTGTTCGCCACCGCCGACCTCACCGTTGCCCAGATCGGGCTCCTGTTCGCCCTCTACCCCGGCGTCTGGGGAGCCGGCCAGTTGGTCACCGGCGCACTCTCGGACCGCATCGGACGAAAACACCTCATCACCACCGGTATGGCACTACAAGCCGCCGCGCTCGCGGTCATCGCCTACTCCACCGGGTTCGCCGGATGGGCGGCCGGGACCGTGCTGCTCGGGCTCGGCACCGCCATGGTCTACCCCACCCTGCTCGCCGTCATCGGCGACGTCGCCCATCCGGCCTGGCGAGGCCGCGCGGTCGGCGTATACCGAGTGTGGCGCGACCTCGGCTACGCCGTCGGCGCGATCCTCGGCGGAATCGCCGCCGACCTCATGGGACTACACGCCGCAGTCTGGGCCGCCGCCGCCATCAGCGCCACCGCAGCAGTCGCGGTCGGCTTCCGAATGTATGAAACACACCCGAGGACAGGATGATCATCGCTGACGCTGATGACGAATCCGCACGCAACAAACTGCATCGTCGTCCCTAAGCCTATTCCGAATCGACTACCGGCCAACATAACTCACATGCCTCACACCAGCCAATGAGTCCGGCCAGCGCGAATCGCTTGACAACCCTAGATAACGCCCGCAACGTCGGGTTTCGCCGACCGCGCCGGGGCCGCCGCCGACCGCAACGAGGATGACGACGACTGAACGTGCGGTGACCGCCAGTGTTGGGGCCGCCCCTGGCAGGGCGGCCCCAACACTGGCGTGAGAGGCGTTACGGGGCTACCGGTCGCCGTCCACAAGCGCCCCCAAACCGGTTCATCGGTCGTGGTCTGTTTGGCGCCGGTGGATCCGGTATTCGTCGGCGGCCAGGAACGCGAACGGGTAGCGGCGGGTGCTCGGGTTCCCGTCCCACAGGGTGATCGGGTGCTGGGCGGGGACATCGCACCACCAGGTGCCGTCGGCGAAGGCGATATCGAGGTGGTCCTCGCGCTCGGTGACCGCGTATACCCGTTTGCCGTGGTCGAGTCGCTGCCCCGCCCGCAGCGTATGTGCCGCGACGAGGCCGAGGGCACTGGTCGCCGATGTTGCGGATGCGGTGAGGTCGAGACGGAAGAGACCGGGCTCGTGGGGTAGCGATGAGGTGAGGGCGGTATCGGCGGTGGCACGGATATCGCTGGCGTAGCCGGTGATATCGAGGGCGAGGTCGTGATCGGTGACCGGGTTGCCCTGACGGTCGCGGAAACCCGAGACGCCGAGTCCGCCATAGGGTTCCCAGTCCAAGAACACTGTGACGATGGCCGGGTTGCGGTCGCTGATCTCGGCGGCGATCAGGTCCAAGACGGCTTCGGTGATGCGCTGTTCGCGTACCGGTCCGAATGGCAGTGCGAGCGCGGTGGCCAGCCGGGCCCGCGCCGCGTCGGCGGCGTCACTTGCGGGTTGGGGTGTGTGGAGGTTGGTGGGTGTGGAGTCGGGGTGGTTCATTGTCGTGCTCTCCTTTGGGTGTGGTGGTGGGCGGGGTGGCCCCGGTGCGGGACAGGGGTTGGTGTCCGATACCGGGGCCGGTCGCTGGTGTCACGCGTGCGCGTCGCCCCATATGGCGGGCAGCCGTCCGCCGGTGGACAGGTGGGCGTCGAGGGTGGCCATGGTGTCGGCGGCCTCGGCGCACAGCGCTTCGAGCCGGTCATGGTGGGCGGCACAGGCACTCGGGTCCTCGGTCCCGTCCGGGCGGGTGGTGTAGGCGTTGCGCTCCTCGTGGATGAGGTACTGCAAGTCGCGGAACCGGGCGAGTGCCTGGTCCGGGTCCACCGCCGCCGGGGTGAGAGGCCAGAGCCGGGCGTCGACGGTGGCTATGAGACCGGTCGCGGCGGCGTCGGCACGCAGGTCGGTGAGGTCGGTGAGTGCGGAGTCCACGTCACGGGCACCGAACTCCACCGGCTCGGTGGTGTCGGGGAGGTCGCCGTCGCGTAGGGCGGCGGCCATGGCTCCCAACCGGCGGGCGAGATCGGCGGCGCGGTCGGCGGTTTCGTATTGCTGTTGGTGCAGCACCTCGGTGGTGTGGTCGGTGTCCAGGTTTTCGGGGGTGTTGCTGGTCATTCGGTTTCTCCTGTTCTAGTGAGCGCGGTTCGTTGGCTGGGGTTGCGCACTCCCGGGGGCGCGGTGGGGTGCCGCGCCCCCGGAGAGGCGGTGCGGATCAGGCGTTGCGTACGGCGGTGGTGGCGGCGCGGCCGATGGCGGCGGCGGTAGTGGCCGGGTCGGTGACCATGTGCACGTTCACCCCGGTCAGCGGGTCCGGGTCGCTGTCGGCCGGTGCGAGCCACAGCACCGCGCACCCCGTCGCGCGCAGCGCGTCGACCCGCTGTTGGGCGCGGTAGCGGTTGGGGCCGCTGTAGTGGCCGTCGGAGATGATCACCAACAGCCGGGTCGCGCCGGGCCGGGCCAGGTCGAGGGCACCGTCGAGGGCCTCGACAGCGGTGTCGATGACGTGGAGGTAATCGGGGCAACTGAATTCGGTGACCCGGGCGGGGGCGGTGCCGGGGTAGGTGATCGGTTTGACCGAGGCCCCGAAGGTCACGGTCGCGGTGTTGGCGGGCATGGTGGCCAGCTCGGCGGCGCGGGCGATGATCCACGCGGCCGAGGCCACTGGGGCGGCGTAGTCGCCCATCGAGGAGGACACGTCACAGGCGATACCGATCCGCAGCGGTGGCAGCGGAACGGTTTTGCGGGTGGTGCGGGTGAACGGTTCGGCGGTGGGGATGGCCCCGGCGGCGCGTTGTGCCTCCCGTGCCAGCGCGCCGCGCATCCGCAACCGGCCCGGCGGCAGCGCCGAGGTCGTGCGCACCGTCGTGCGTTCCCGGGTGGCGGCGGTGTTGAGGGCGCGGGCCAGCACCCGGGCGGCGGTGTGCTCTTGCGGGCGGGCGGCGCGGGTCTGTTGCCTGCTCTCGGTGCGGCCCCGGCCCGACCCGTCGCCGAAAACCTTCCCCGCTTGCGAGGCAGCGGCGTTGGCGGCGCGTTGCGCGGCGTCCCGGGCGGCGGCGGCGATCTCGGCGGGGTCGGGTTCCACCGGCGAGTCGGCGACCGCGTTGCCGATGTTGGTCACGGTGTCGCCGATCGCTGCCCCCAGCGGGGAGGCCGGGTCGGGGTCGGTGTGGGGGTCGGGGCCGACGATATCGAGCCAGCGTTGCCCGAGCTCGAGCATGGCGGCGGTGTCGGTGTCGGCCGTGGTGTGGGCCTCGCGCCAGATCGCGCGGAGTTTGTCGAGGGTGTCGGTGCCGAGGATGGCCTCGATCGCGGTGGCGGCGGGCGCGCATTCGGCGGCGTCGAGGATGCCGCCGTCGTGGCGGGCCAGGATGAGGGCGGCGTTGCGGGCCGCGTTGTAGGGGGTGGGCGGGATCTGGGCGGCGGCGAGCGCGCCGCCGTTGTCGCCGATCACGATCTCGGTGGCGCTGGCACGCAACCAATGCCGGTCATCGGGGCGGCGGCGTATCTGGGCGGCCTCGATCCGGGACTCCTCGAGCAGCATCGCCGCCTCGACCACCTCCGGGTGCGCCACCGGTGGCGGGCTCCAGCTCGTGTGTTTGGCGTGGGCGCACTCGTGCACAAACGCACCCCACACCGCCGGGTAGCGGTTGCGGTCGCTGTTGCGTTCGGGGCGGGCGGTGGCGGGGTCGATGAAGAGGCGGGTGCCGTCGATCTCGATGGCCGCGCGGCTCGGGACGAACACCGCTGGATTCCCGAACGCCGCGCCGGGGGCGATGGACACGGTCAGGTCGGCACGGTCGGCGATCGGCGGGGCCTCGGCGGTCATCGCGGCCGAGAGCGTGGCCCACCCGCCGGTGACAGGCACAGAGGCCGGGGCGGGTACGGGGGTAGTTCCCGGGGCAGCGGGGGTGGTTGCCGGGGCAGCAGGAACAGTGGGTGCGGTGGGGGCCGGGGCGGTGATCACGTGGCCGGTCATGGCGGGTAGTGCCTTTCGTGGGTGGGGCGGGTGGCGGGTGTCAGATGCGGGGGCCGAGTGCCAGCGGGGCGTGGCGGGTGCCGTACACGGTTTTCACCACGGCGGCCACGATGTCGCGGTCGTCCTCGGGTGCGGCACCGACCAAATTGGCGGCAGCGGTGGCGGTGTCGGTGGCGGCGGCGATCTTGCGGTACGCCAGCAGCTCACGCAGCTGCGGTGCCCACCCGATCTCGCCTTTGGCCTGCCGGTTTGCCAGCTCGCGGGCCACTTTCACCGCGCGGCGTTCCACCCCGAGCTGGGCGGCGAGGTCGTAGTCGGAGCCGACCTGCACCTGGAACGCGAACCGCGAGGCCAGGGCATCGGACAAGATCGCGCCGTGCACGCCGGGGTTGTGTCCGGCTACCACGAAGAACCCGGGCTCGGCTGTGATGACCTCGCCGCCGTGGGCTTTGATCACGATCTCGCGGCGGCCGTCCATTGCGGGATACACCACCGACAGCACGGTCGGCGGGATGAGGGTCGCGTCGTCGATGAACAGCACCCGGCCCTCGCACATGGCCCGGACCAGCGGGCCGTGCACGAAAACGAAGGTGCCGTCGGGGTTCTGGGTGTACTCGCCCACGAAATCGGCGACCGTGGTGTCCCCGTCGCCCTGCACGGTCAGCAGGTCCCCGTAGGCGGCCTCGATCAATGAGGTTTTGCCGGTTCCGGGGGGCCCGTAGAGCAGGACGGGGACCTCGGCGGTGCGCATGGTCTGCAACACCTCGACATCGGTGCGCCCGGCGAGTTTGCGCATGTGGTAGGTCTGCCCGTTCGGGCGGGCCACCGTGTTCCCGGTCCGCGCCGGGGCTTTGGATGTTTTGGGTGTTTTGGCTTTGGGTGCCTTGCCGGTGCCCGGGGTGGCGGATCCACCGGTGGCCGGGGCGGGTGCGGTCGGTGTGGCGGTGGGGGCCGGGGTGGCAGCGGCGGCGGTGTTCGGGTTGGCGCGGTAGCGGCGGGGTGAGGCCGAGGTGCGGTCGGCGTGCCCGGCGGCGGTCAGGGCCTCGAGCGCGTTACCAACAGCCCCGGAGGAACGTCCGAGGGTTTTCGCGATCTCACGGGGTGACTGCTCATCGCCCGCAGCGTCTACCAGCGCACCGGCGACCATGCGCCGCAATTCCCCATTGCCCAAACGAGTACCGGTTGCGGGGGCCGGGGTGGCGTTGTTTGCCATTTCATCTCCTGAAAGTTCCATCCCATTTCACGCATTGATACGCGGATCGTGACATACGTGTAGCGAGGCCACCAATGGGATTTCCGTTGATTTCCCGGCGAATTCCGGGAACGGCTCGACGCTAGCTCGATCCACAGCGTGCTCTCAACCCGAAAAGGCAGAAATAATTACGGAATTCCGCCTCGATCGCGCGAATTCGGCCGCGCAAGGCAGGAAAGAAATGCGCGCAGACCCGAGGCCGGCCGTGCCGTGGCCCGCAACTTATAACCGATCCAATTCGGAAAGAATAATGAAGAGCGGAAGAGGAATGAAGATAAGGGGGACAATAGGTGAGACGTGATGACCGACAGGGAACCACTGAACGTCAGCGGACGAACAGGTCCGCTGGAGCATGTCTATACAGCTTTGTGTATAGACAATCCTGGATGACATCCGGGCGGATACACCCGCTACTACCTGGGGATTTACTGATTCAGGGTGATGTGTTTTGATCACATCAGGGAACAGGGCACCGAGGGTGGCACCGAACACATCACGCATCCACCACCCCCAGCACACAACGAAATACGCATCAACTAACGCACACTATTGGCAATTTTTGCAAATCTCCAACAGGGTCACACCTTCGCTGATTTCATGAATTGCGATAACCCATCGAGCATTTCATACATTTGCTGTCGTTTACTTTATCAGAATTGTTCGCCTAGTCGATTGCATTAACTACACAGAATAGTGTCGGCAATTCTCGATACAGCTAGACCCCGGGTGACCGAGAGAGTGCTTATCTATTTCTCGGGCTGTCGCAAGCGGTCGAGGAGTTGACGTGTTTCCTGATTCGGAGTCTGACCTATCTCGGCGAGCTTTCGAGTCATGAGTGAGTATGTGCGTGTGAGTGCGGAATACTCGCCGAGGCGGGCGTGGAGGCGGAGAATGTCTTGCCAGACGGTTTCGTTGTAGGGGTCGCTGTTCGCGGATTCTTCGAGCAGCCCGAGGGTGGCGCGGGGGTCGTTTTCGGCGTTACGGGTGGCCAGCCAGCTCAGGGCGTTGAGGGCGTCGCGGCGCGCGGATTCGCGCAGTGGTTCGACCCAGGCACCGGTGAGGTCGGGTGCCAGGTCGGTGGTCGCGAGATCGGTGATCCGTCGGCAGGCGGTGGCCTGGTCTTCGTCGTTACCGGCGCGGCGGCGGGCGGCGACGGCGGCGTTGAATTCCCAGTAGTCGATGGTGAGAGCGGTCTCGGACAGGCGGCAGTGCAGCCGGTCGTCGATGAGTAATCCGGTGACCTGGCCGCCGGTGGCTGCGGTGACTGCGGTGCGTAGTCGGCTCAGGGTGTTGGTGAGCGCGGCGGTGGCCCGCTCCGGTCGATGCTGGCCCCAGAGCATTTCGACCAAACTCGACCGGTTCACCCCGCCCGGGTGCAGGGCGAGCACGGCGAGAGCCTCGCGGCTGCGGGGCTGTAACCGGCTGGTGACATCCAGCTCCTGGTCGGAGCCGGGTGCACGCCAGAGGATCTGGGTCTGTCCGAAGATCCGGACCGTCAGGCCCGGCGACAGGGCGGTCGGGTGTGGCGGATCGGCGCGCGTGAGGACCGCGGATTCGGTAGCGGGCCGTAGCTCGGCGGGTTGGCCGGCGTCTGCGGGCCGCTGGGCGTGGTCGGAGTCGGGTGGAACGGTGAGTTCTCCGGGACGCCGCGTCGGCGGCTGTCCTGGCGCGGACGGGCCCGTGAGGGGCGAGGGCGGTAGGTCGAGCCGATAGATCGTCGGCACGGGAGTGTGGGGGTGGCGAGACCGGCGGGCCGGCGGGCGTGCGGGGGGTTGGTCCGGTCTGGTGTGTGAGGCCGGTGGGTGGAGGTGGTAGTGCACGGCCGCCGCGATATTGCGTGCGGCGGGGAGTAGATGGGGGCGGCGGCGGGTCGTGCCGTGCAGTAGTGCCTCGGCCTCGGCGCGGGCATGGGGCACGGTTCCCGGCAGGGGTAGGGCCAGGGCTTGGGCGAACTCACTTCTGGCGCCTGCGCCGATGAGCACCACGGCCCGCCGTGGGCTGTGGCGAGTGAGTGCGCGGATGCGCCGGGCCGCTACTTCCGGATCTCGATGATCGGCCCGTAGGACGACCAGGCACGCGTCGGCGGCGGCGAGGACCGCGGCCAGGTCCGAATCCGGTTCGGGACAACCACAGTCGGCAAACACTGTCGCTCCCAGAGCGGGGCGCCAGTGCGAGTGGGCACCGGTCAGCAGCGAAGCGGCCGACACCGGGTCAGCGGTCCCGGGTCCTGGTGGGGCAGCCAGCAACGCCACCCCGCCGGGAAGGAATTGCACATGCTCGGTCAGCCGGTCCGCGTCGACCACTCCGTCGATGGCGACCGTGCGGGCCAGGCTCGCCAGCCCCAGATACGGATCAGCGCCCACCATGTCGGCGAGCTGCCCGCCTGCGGGGTCGGCTTCCACGATCAGCGTCGGCTCCGAACCCGGCCATGTTTGAGCCAGGGCCAGGGTGGTTGTGGTGGTCCCGACACGCGGGCCCAGGCCCGCGAGGGCAATCAGTAACGGCTTCCCGGACCCCGGGGGCGCGGCTGGGGCGTTCACGCTGCCACACCGGTCGCCGCGGTCGTCATCCTTGCCTCTGGATATTGGTGATCAGCAGGGCATCACCCTCGCCGGGGCGGGTGTTGACGACCTGGAGGTAGTCGATGCGTTGCCCGTCGGTGCGCAACTCGACGATGTGCACGTTCGCGGTGGTCGCCGAGATCGGGGTGATCACCACACAATGCGTGGTGCCGCGCGGGATCGACACGATCCCCGCGGCGAGCCCGTCGAAGGCGATCCCGGACTCGGGCGCCAGCAACCCCATCGCGGCCCTGGCATCGCGGCTCAGGTAGTAGGCAGCCTGGAACGAGGCGATCACGCCGGGCACCGTGGCCGGGTCCCCGGCACGATCGGTGACCACCGTGCCCGACAACCCGGTACACGCATCCTCCGGCGCAGGTGCCGCGCTCGGCGACGCCGTGGTGACCGCTTCCTTGCCCGTGTCACCGGGATCGGCCGACAATGCCACCACGGCGATCAGGATCGCGACAACAGCGGCCAGCATCGCCCACCCCCCGGCCGGTAGCCGATTCCGCACCAGCGACCACCGTGACCGGTAGTCACCCGTGCCGCCGGTGTCGCCAGTCTCCGGTAGCGCGGCCATCCAACGCCCCTCCACGCCCGATTCGGGCCCCGGGTCGAAGTCCGGGCCGGAATCCGGGTCCGCGCCGGGCACGGTGTGCCGCGTGGAGGTGGACCGTGGCTCGTCCGACCAGGCCCAGTCGTCATCGGGTGGTGGATCGGTGTACCTCATTCACCTCGCCTCGCCAGTGGGTTGATCAGGGTTGGGGGATGCTCCGGGGGCCTGCCCGCACCCGGCAGGGGGAAGAGCAGAGGTGCGGGCAGGGTCCCCCGGAGGGGTCAGGGGCGGCTCGTGTGCTCGTCCTCGGTCTGTACCTGCAGGGGTGCGGTTGCCGGCCGGGCCGTGATGTGGTCGGTGAGCCGGGCGAGGACATGGTTGATGGCCTGCTGTGCGGTGGCGCGGTGGTCGGCGTCGTACTCGCGCCAGGTCACCGTGGTGCCGCGTTGGCGGTAGGCCATGAGTGTGCGCCGGCCGGCGTGCACGGGTACGAGGGTGTCGAGTTCGCCGTGATACAGGTGCAGCGGCACCGCGGAGTTGACGTGGGCGAGGGTTTCCAGGGCGAGCACGCGCCGCCACCAGGGATCGTTCCAGGGATCGGGGCGTCGGCACCAGTGCGCCAGCGGATGGGAGAACTGCTGCAGCAGCTGGACACCGGTGAGGTGCTGTGCTTCGGCGGCGGCGATCCCGCCGTCCTCGGTGAGCACGTGGCGTAGGGGGAGCTGGTCGTAGGCGCGGGCCAGCCCGATCAGCGCTGCCAGGCCGAGTCCGGCGGTCGCGCCCCGGCTGATCCCCGGGGCTACGGCGGCGAGGTCGGAGGCGACCGCGCCGGCGGCGACACCGCGCAGGTCCACTTCGGGGGCGTACCACGGTGCCAGTTCCCCGGCCGCGGCGGCGACGCGTCCGCCGTCGGCGTATCCCCAGACCACCACCGGGGCGACGGGCAGTTCCAGGTTCGCGCCCCGGTAGACGGCGCGGGCGAGATCGAGCACGAGCCGGGCCCCGGTGCGGGCGGCTAGGAAAGTGTGAGGGCCGGGGCCGATGCCGAGACCGTGGCCATCGGCGATGGCCACCGCCCACCCCCGTTTCAGGGCGGCCTCGATGGGGGCGGTGTCGGGTTCGCTTCCGGTCGCCAGGAGTTGGGAGGGCGCACACGCCCCACCGAGGCCGTGGAAGGGCGGGCAGTACATCAGGATCGCGGTCTCGCCGGGCTTCGGTGCGGTGTCGGGGATCAGCACGATCGCGGAGGCAGCGATGAGCTGGGAGCGGGAATTGCTGGAGACGTAGACGATCTGCCATGCGTCGGCGGCTCCGTCGAGTTGCGGTGTGAAGACCGGGCGGGTGCGCATGAGATCGCCGGGCCGCAGCCCTTCGCGCAGGTTCGGTGTCTGATAGAAGTCGATGATGTTCACGGGTGTCTCCCAGAGAGGTCGTGGGCGAGGGCGGTCATCCACGCCGCACCGGTGGCCAGCAGCCCGGCGGCGGCGTAGCCGGTGTGGCGGGCGGGGATATCGGTGTAGCGAAGCCACACCCAGGGGTCGAGAAGGTCGGCATTGTCGGTGACCAGCTGCCCGAACGCCGCCGACAACTGCGCGGCGAGGCGCGGCAACTGGGCGAACGGATCCGCGGCCACCACCGTGGTGATCTGCGCCCACCGGCCCGCCGCAGTAGCGGCCTCGTCGGGTCCGGGAGGCGGCGTGCGGGGGTCGGCGGCGTCGGTGAGGCGCTGGGCCAAAGTTGCGGCGGGCACGTAGTCCACGGAGCGGGGACCGACGTGGAGGTCGTTGTTCACGACGGTGGTCCAGGTGTCACCGAGTACTCCGGACAGCAGCGACTGGATCGAGCCGAGCGCGGCGATGGGGTCGCGCAGGTCGGCTTGGGCCGCGATCTGCGCGGCTACCTGCAACAGGGCGGCGCGGTCGGGGGCCGAGCAGCTCAGGTCACCGTCGACGCAGATGTCGGCGACGCGACCGGTCAGTGCCCCGTAGTCGACACCGGAGGTGGCCGCGACCCCTCCACCGGGAGCGGGCGCTGGACTGAACGCCACCTGCGACACCGCCGCACCCGTGGTGCCAGGAGCCGGGTCAGGTGCCAGTTGACCGGGACGCCCGGGGATCACCGGCGAACCGGGGGCGCGTTCGGGGTCGGAGTACAGGGCGACTCCCGCGACCCGATCGGCCGCCACCGGTCCCTGCCCTGCTCCGACTGTTCGCGCGAATTGCGAGACCACCTGGGCGCCTTGAGAATATCCGACGGCGGCCAGGGCGGTACCGGGGCAAGCCGTGGCGATCTGCCCGGCGGTATCGGTGAGGGCGTCCAGGCCCGCGCCCACCGATTGGGTGTAGGGGTCGGTGCCGCCGCCGGTGCCGACTGCTCCTCCGAATGCGGCGGGATACGGGATGTAGGTGCGTGCCACCAGGTCCGGTGCGGCGGCCACTACCGGGCCGAGCAGGTGGCCGAGCATTCCGGTGTCGGCGGTCTCGGAGGCGTCGGGCGAGGACTCGCCGGTGCCCTGCACACCGAGCACCCACAACACCGGGCACCCCTGGCCGGCTACGGGTAGTTGCGCTGCACTCGAACCTGGTACGCACAGGACACCGGCGACCGCCCCAACGAGGGCCCCGGCGAGGAGAGATCGCCGGGTCACGGCTGCCCCACTCCCACGCCCGCGCCGAATCCCGCGCCCACGGTGCCGCCGACGAATGCACCGGCCGCTGCGGCAGGTACACCGGCGACCACCGCGCCCACGGCCGCACCGGCCGCGGCACCCAGTGCGGTACCCGCCACGCCGGTGGTGACCGTGCCGATGAACGGCACGGCCACCACCGTGCCCAGGGCGGCCCCGGCGATACCGCCGATGGTGCCGCCGATCAAACCACCCACGACCGCACCAGCTGCCGCGGCCGGGACTCCAGCCACAGCGCCGCCGCCGATCGCGCCGACTCCGGCACCAGCGATCGTGGCTCCCGCGACGCGATCCGAACGCCCGGCCGGGATACCGACCGAGTCCAGGAAGGTCGCGGCCTGGGCCTCGAGCCCGGCGCTGGTGGCGTTGATCGTGTCGCCGACTTCCGGCGGCAGCCACGCAGGTTCGGCGAACTCGGCTTGGCCGATCCGGATCATGTCCGCCGGTGGCTCGATCGGCGCCACCGGTTCGACCGGCACCGGAGCATGTAACTCGACCACATTCACCGGCGGGACGGGAGCGGGCGAAGGCGCGGGTCGCGAAGACGGACCATTGCGGACCTCGGGCGGCTGTTCCGGATACACCGCCGGCGCGGGCGGGGCGGGAGGCGGTGCGGGAGCCTGGGTTCCGGGCTGGGCCGGTGCGGTGACCCCTGGCTGGTCGGCGATCGTGTCCAGCGTCACCGCACTCGCGTGCTGGGCGGCCAGCAGCATCAGCACCGGCACCGCACCGACAGCGACCAGGCGGCCACCCCACAGCATCCGCCCGCCATACGGCAGGCGGGCGCGGCGGCCCTCGGTCTGGCAACCCGACCCCGGCAGCGTGGGGGTAACCGAGGATGTATTCCCTATTTCGGGCACGACAAATAACCCTTCCGATCGAAGGAGAAAGAAAGTCAGAAATGATCGGGAATTACGCATGAGTGCGGTCAATTCCCGCAGCTCCCGGCTGCGGACCGCAGCCGGGAGCACCGGTCTCCTATTTACCTCAATTAGAGGGAAATGGGCCGGACTGTCACAGGAACGGCAACGCCAGACCGAACGCCTGCGTGCCGAATGTCAGCAGATGCGAGGCCAGCGACACGCCAGCGTCGAGCAGCGTCAGAATCGAGTAGAGATCCACAGGTTTCCCTTTCCGAGGAGGTGCGATACCCCTCCATCACAGCCCCGGAAAACCCTGCTGCGCCAGCCTTTCGACTGGTAATGATTCTGCTGTCAAAACCCTTACCCCTACCGGCGCAGACGGTGGCCTGCGCATATAGGAGAAAGGGGTAACGGAAGTGTCAGTTGAGGAATTCTGCGGCGCCTGTCCCGATTGACGGAAGACACGGAGAATGCTGCACTCGGGCGATGCCGAGGGCTTCAGCTATTCGTCAGCCACTTCACAGCGAATGGTGTTGGCCGAGTCTTTATTTTTCTGGTAAGAACGAGATCAACTCGGGGGAGTTAACCCTTCAAGGTATCTCACAGTGAAGGTTCTACGGAAGACTGTAGTAGGAGGGGCTTGACGTGAACCAGACAACGAACCCGGCCCGCGATCGGCGACGGCGCCCTGGTCGTGCGGCACGCCTTGGCCGTGCCGAATCGGAGTTGCCTGACTTCGGCGGTTGGGTGCGCCGGGTCCGCGAGCAACGTCGCCTCACCCGGTCGCGTGCCGCCGGGCTTCTCCACGTCAGTACCGAGCTGCTCAAGAAGATCGAGTACGGCACCGTCGCGTGCTCGCCGGCGGTGCTGGACCATCTGATCGCCGCCTACGACCTCGATCCCGCGCAACAGCGCCACACCCGAGACCTCGCCCAACCACCGATGCCGCTGCCACCGGTGCCCGAATTACGCGCCCGCGCAGGTTTTCCCGAGCATCGCGCGAAACTGACCTACCTCGACCACCGCGACCTCGCCGGCGCCTACCTCGACCCCCTGTGGAACATCGTCCTGGCCAACGACCGTTTCCGAGCCGAGCTGCCCGACGTCGAGCACTACCGTGACAACCTCGCGTTGTGGTTCTTCCACCCCGGCTCCTCGGCTCCCACCGCTGAAACCTTCCTCCTTCAGTGGGACTGCGCCGCGGCCCACCTGGTCGCCTCGCTGCGCGGCGCATTCGCCCGCCATCGCGCAACCCCAGGCGCATTCGCCCTCTACCAGCAGCTTCGTGGCGCGGCCTCCTTCACCCAGATCTGGGACACCAGCCTCTCGGTCGCTTACGGCTTCCGAGCCGAGCAACCCATCCTTGTGCACGACCCCGCCACCGGCGCGCCGTGCACTGCGCGAATCCACCTCGGCGCGCAAGGATCCCCCGATCTCCACTTCTTCCTCGCCTACCGCGACGGCCCACCGCACTGACAGATCCACACCCCAGCCCCACCCGCTCGCACCCACCCGCGGGACCGACCGACAGGAGTACACGAATGGACAGCACGTTCGCCCGGCTCGACCATCCTCGCCCCGCCCTGGCCCCCCGTCCTGTATGCCCGGCCGCCATCACCCCCCTACTACCGCGGAGACGAGCGCGGTGATGGCCAAGCTCCCCGTGCTCACCGGCATGCCCGACTTCCACGACTCGGTCGAATACCTACGGCACAAGCATCATCTCTCCCGTGAATCCGCCGCCCACGAAGCCGGGATCAGCGGCTCCTACCTCCACCAGATCATCCGGAAACGGACCATCCCCAGCTCCCGCGTCTTCGCCAAACTGGTCGACTCCTTCGACCTCGACACCGCGCAGCGACAACACCTCTACGACCTGTGTCAACCGTCCGCTGATCTCCCGTCGGCTGCCGAGTTACGCCGCCACCTCATTGAAATCGGCGTCCGACACCACCTCGATCACCTCAACTCCCAGGACGTCCTGGCCGCCTACTTCGACCCCCTCCAGACCGTCCTGCACGGAAACCGCCTGTTCCACCGCATGATGCCCGGCCTCGCCGAGGCCGACGACAACATCCTTCTGTGGATACTCTCGCCCGCCGGCCGCGACACCATGGAGGACTGGGAAGACGAACTCCGCTACATCGTCACCCTCGTCCGGGCAGCATTGGGCCGATACCGCGACCTGCCCCGAGCACGAACGCTGTTCCGGACACTACGAACACACCCCGATTTCCGCCGCGTCTGGGACTGCACCCCGATGCAAGTCACCTATCGCTGGTCCCGCCCGGCACCGACCGATATTCGAATACCTGGCACCAACAAACACCTGTCCCTCAGCTTCGAAGTCGACGAATACGGCGCACGCCCCGACATCCTCATCACCCACGGCCTCTACAACACACCCGCGATCGCCTGCTGAGAGGATCAACCGAGTGCCCAGCCATGACGTCTGGGGACCGGTGTGGATTGTCGAGATTCTCGGACATCTGTACTGCCGCCATCGGCTCAGCTTCGGCCTAGACGTGACGAACCAGGCTCGGTCTCGGCGAGGGGGCTGGTCTGTGAGCGTCCCCTGTGTCCGACGGGTCGCCACGCCGAGACCCATAGCGGGTGCGATTACACGGGTAGGCCGTCGTAGCCCAGTTCGTAGCCGTGATCGAGGCTGGCTGCCGCTTCCGAGCCTTTCGCTGTCAGAAGCCAGGCCACTGCGTCGTCGTCGTTGTCGGCGCGTTGGATATAGCCGTGGCGAGCGAACCAGTTCACGGTCCGGGCCGCGCTGCTCAGCCGCGGCAACCCGAGTCGCTCGTAGAGTTCCTGAGTGCGATGGTGTCCCCCGTCGGACATGGCTTCCAATATGCGCCGCTGGTTGGCGCTGAACGGTTTCCGTGTCCGGGCCGCCCCATCCTCACTCGATCGGGGATCGGTCGCGTCGGTATTCAGCTGCTCGCGCAGCATATAGGTCAACCAGGCCATGAACGGCCGATATGCCACATCGGTAGCGACTTCGAGCTGTCGCCCGCCGGGATCACGGTAGAGGCGGGCATCGGATTCGATCCTGACCCGGCAGTCCTTGAACCGCACGAACCGAAGGCCGCGTGCGGCCGATAGCGCCAGCGGATCGTGCATCCGGGAGGGTTTACCGAGGTCGAACCAACGCGCCAGGTTCACTGCCAGCCAGCGCGCCCATTCGGGTGCCTCTGGGGTGGTGAGCATCCGATACAGCTCGGAATCGGGCGTGATGGTGATGTCGTCGACGCCGGTGAAGTCCGACAACAGCAACCGCGGCCGGGTCACCACGCGGAGGGCGAGCCCTGCCGCTGCGGGATCCAACCGGAAGTTGTGGGAGGCCCGTGTCCTGTCCCGATAGTGGTCGAGCCAACCGCCCTGCTGGGTGACCAGGAACCGGTCGATCAGAGACGGTTTCGCGTTTGCCATGGTAGCCAGGTGGTCATGGGCCCTTGCCCGACCCACACGATCGACCCGCTGCTGCGCTCACATGCTCGGGTGACAGCTCCCACCACATCGGTGGACTGTGCCGGCACCTCGGAGATCAGATCGTCCATGAGGAACCGCCGCGCCTCTCCGATATCGGGTCCGGCCGCGACCTCGACATCACTCCGGCCGAGCGCGTCAAGGTAACCACGAGCCCACCGCGCACGCCGACCGCCAGTCTCGTCGCTGGTGATCACGGTCAGGTCCTCGACGGTGTCCGCCGCCAGAGCCAGCGACACAGCGTCGTCCGGGTCGTACCCGGCATTTCTATCGCCAGTTAGAACTGTTGTGGCACTGCGTGGTTCGAAGTCAATACATGCAGGCGAGGTCCTGTCTTACGGACATGTGACCATGCAACAGTCCTGCGTGGGTGTGAATGGGCTCAAAGGTGGTTGGCCGGCGAACTCTGTGTGCTGGCCGTGCCGGTGCGTGTACCCGCTGCGGCGTCTCTTGGCCCGAACGCTTCTGAACGGCGGGCGGGGCCTCGGGTACCTTCCGGCCGTTGCGCTGTACCTTCCGGATGTCGAATCGGCCGGTGGGCTTCCCGGGGAAGGGCAGGGGTTTCGATCGTGCACGATTCCCTCCTGTGGCTGGTTTGAGGGTGACTGGTTGATGCCCAGGTGAATTCATCGGTCGACATGGTGCGTAGAGGACGACACCGACCTTGTCTTCACCTCGATCGACTGTGGCTGTTCGCCGTTGTCAGCGGCAGCAGTTGGGGTCGAGGACGACGCACAGGGCGGCGAGGGCGTCCCGGTGAACGCGGTGGACGACGTTCATGCCACGGCGTTCGGAGTTCACCAGCCCGGCTTTGCGGAGTTGGCCGAGGTGGTGGCTGACCGTCGATTCGGATAACCCGACCGCGTCGGCGAGTTCGCCGCCGTTGCGGCCGGTGTCCGGGCTGGCCAGCAGCAGTGACATGAGTTTCACCCGGACCGGGTCGGCGAGGGCTTTCAGGCGCAGGGCGACGTGCAGTGCTGCTTCGTCGTCGACCGGCCCCGCGGCCACTGGCGGGCAGCAGACAGGGGAGCTCATGTCGATGACGGGCAGCGCTTTGGGCATGTGCACCATCCTACCGGGAGATATTGACTTATGTCGAAATGGTGGCAGACTGGCCGCTGTCAGTACTTCGATATATGTCTTACAGGTGGTGGTGATGATGTCACGTGTTCAGCTCGCACTCAACGTCGACGATCTGGATCAGGCGGTCGGCTTCTACTCGACGCTGTTCGGGACCGGCCCGGCCAAACGCAAGCCCGGGTATGCGAACTTCGCGGTCGAGAACCCGCCACTGAAACTCGTATTGATCGAGAACCCCGGTCAGGGCGGCAGCATCAACCATCTCGGGGTGGAGGTGGATTCCTCGGAGAAGGTCCACGCCGAGATCGCCCGCCTCTCGGAGGCAGGTCTGTTCACCGAGGAGCAGATCGCGACGACGTGTTGTTTCGCCACCCAGGACAAGGTGTGGGTGACCGGGCCGAGCAAGGAGCGGTGGGAGGTCTATACCGTGCTGGCCGATACCGAGCACTTCGGCACCGAACCGAAGTTCGCCGGTAAGGACGATGCGGAGGCGGTGTCGGCGTGCTGCGGCACCGGCAGCCGCGACCAGGTCTCCGACGCAGAATCCGAGGCCGAGGCGGGTTCGGGGTCCGGGGTGGCGTGCTGCGCACCGGCCACCGCCGCTTCCGCTGGGTGAGGTTCCGGGTTTCGTGATCGGTGTGGAGACCGCGCCCGCGGCGGGAGCTGGGCTGTCGCGGGCGGGGCGTCGCCGGGTGCTGGCGGTGCTGTGTGTGACCCAGATATCGAGTTGGGGGATTCTCTACTACGCGTTTCCTGTGTTGTCGGTGTCGATCACCGGTGATACCGGGTGGTCGGCGCCTGCGATCACTGCGGCGTTCTCCCTCGGCCAGCTCGCCACCGCGCTCACCGGGATCCCGGTCGGTGCGGTGTTGGATCGGACGGGCCCGCGGCGGATCATGACCGCCGGGTCCCTGCTCGGCGTGGTCTCGCTGGCGGTGATTGCGGCGGCCCCGAACCTGCCGCTGTTCTATATGGGGTGGTTGGCCGCTGGGGTGGCGATGGGGGCGGTGTTGTATCCGCCGGCGTTCGCGGCGTTGACCCGCTGGTGGGGCACCGACCGGGTACGCGGGTTGATGATCCTCACCCTCGCCGGCGGCCTCGCCTCGACGGTGTTCGCGCCGGTCACCGCGACCTTGGACGCCCACACCGGCTGGCGCACCACCTATCTCGTGCTCGCGGTCACGCTGGCGGTGCTCACGGTGCCCGCGCACTGGATCGGATTGCGAGTCGGGTGGCCCGATCCCCCGGCCCCGCAAACCGCGGCGCACGCGAATCATTCCGGGATCGCACGCAGTCCGCGGTTCGCCGCGCTGGTGATCACGTTGTGTCTGGCGGCGTTCGCGAGCTTCGCCGGGATCTTCAACCTGGTCGCGTTGATGCAGGAACAAGGTCTCTCAACCGCTCTGGCCGCGTGGGCGCTCGGGCTCGGTGGCGCCGGGCAGGTGCTGGGACGTGTCGGGTATCCGCTGCTGGCCCGCCACACCGGAGTCACCGCCCGCACGGTCGCGGTGATCGCCGCACTCGCTGCGTCCACCGCACTACTCGGGCTGGTGTCCGGAGTGATCGTGCTGATCGCGGTAGCGATCGGCGCGGGGTTGGTGCGCGGGATCTTCACCCTGATCCAGGCCACTGCGGTCACCGACCGGTGGGGCGCCACCCATTACGGGCGCCTCAACGGCCTGCTTTCCGCGCCCGTGGTGATCGTGTCCGCCCTCGCGCCCTGGGCGGGGACCGTGTTGTCGGCGTGGACCGGCAGCTACGCCCACGCCTATCTCGTCCTCGCCGGTATCGCCGTGGCGGCAGCGCTGACCGCAGCCATGACCGGTATCCGTTCGGAGAAAGAAGCCTTGTGACACACGAATACGACGCATTGGTCATCGGTGGCGGCCAGTCCGGGCTGGCCGGCGCCCACCACCTCACCGCATCCGGTTTGCGGACCGCGGTGCTGGAAGCTGGTCCGGAGGCGGTGGGGTCGTGGCCGCGCTACTACGACAGCCTGACCCTGTTCTCCCCGGCCGCCTACAGTGGTCTGCCCGGACGCCGGTTCCCCGGGGACCCGGATCGGTATCCGCACCGCGACGAGGTCGTGGACTACCTGCGCGACTACGCCGCTGGCCTGGACGCCGATCTCCATATCGGCACCCCGGTGCAGACGGTCACCGCCGGGGAAGACGGATTCACCGTCACCACTGGCACCGGTGCGGTGTTCAGTGCGCCGCGGGTGATCGCGGCGACCGGATCGTTCGGGTCCCCAGTAATCCCGGTGTTGCCAGGTCAGGAGCAGTTCGTTGGGACGATTGTGCACGCCGGCGATTACCGGTGCCCGGACGAGTTCGCTGGGCAGCGGGTGATCGTGGTGGGTGCGGGGAATTCGGCGGTGCAGATCGCCGCCGAAATCGCCGACCAGGCGGAGGTGGTGCTCGCGAGTAGGGTGCCGGTGAAGTTTGTTCCGCAGCGTCCGCTGGGCCGGGATGTGCATTTCTGGTTCACCGTCACCGGGTTCGATGCCGCGCCGTTGGCTCGGTTCGTGACCGATCCGCCGACGCAGCCGGTGCTCGACCACGGCCGCTATCGGGCTGCCGTGGAGGCCGGGAGACCGGTGCGGCGGGCGATGTTCACCGGGTTCGACGCCGACGGTGTGGTGTGGCCTGACGGCTCCCACACCCCGGTTGACGTGGTCGTCTTCGCGACGGGGTACCGGCCGCATCTACCGTATCTGGCCGCGCTCGGCGCGCTCACCGAAACCGGGGCGCCGCGGCATCGGCGCGGGATCTCTACCACCCACCCGGGTTTGGGGTATCTGGGCCTGGAGTGGCAGCGCACCCCCTCCTCGGCATCCCTGCGAGGGGTGGGCCGGGACGCGGCTTGGCTGGCCCGGCGCCTGGCCCCGGCCGCCGCGGCGCCGCGGCCGGTCGACCGGGCTCGATGAACCGGTGAGCTACCGGCTGCCCTGCGTTTGCGGCCGGTAGCTCACCGGTTTGCGGGCTGGCGGGCGGTGAGTATCCCGTAGCCGATGAGACAGCCCCCGAACTGCAGCACAGCGGTCGCTAACGCGGCGGCGGGGTCGAGGCCGTGCAGGACCGCGGCGGCGGTGAGGGCGGGGTTACCGGCGAACCCTGCACCGGCCACGCCGAATATCGCGGCGGCTGCGGCGGCGAGGTAACCCGGGCCCGCCAGTAGGCCAGGCCGGCTCGCAGCGCAGGTGAATACCACCACGGTGGCGGCGGCTGCGGTGATCTCGGCCAGCACCCCGATCTCGTCGGGCGCCGCGGTGGTCGGGGTCGGGACCCTGGCCAGAGCACACACTGCGGCCAGGACCGCCGCCGCGGCGAGAGCGCCGCCTATCTGGGCGGATACCCGGGCCGCGGTGCCGGTCGACGAGGTCGGGGTGCGGTGTTCGCGTAGCGCTTCGGCGATCAGGACCAGCGGGTTGACGGTCAGCCGCCGGTCGCGGGTGAGCCCGGCACACACCGCCAGCACGGCGACCACCACAACGGTGGAGGCCACCGCGGTGATTGGGCCCTCTCCGAGACCGACGTGGGCGGCGGCCTGGGCCGAGAACAGCACGCCGGTCACGACAGTGGAGGCGACCAGCTCACGCACCCAGCCCCGGTGCGGCTGTTGCGGCGGGCCGGGCGCGTAACCGCTCATCACGTTTCCCCGAAGGCCGTGGTCAGGTGTGCGCGGGCGCC
Organism: Nocardia sp. NPDC050193; assembly: GCA_040674215.1. Taxonomy (GTDB): domain Bacteria; phylum Actinomycetota; class Actinomycetes; order Mycobacteriales; family Mycobacteriaceae; genus Nocardia. Next base: position 56,876 of record JBFARE010000012.1, read on the forward strand.
AGCTCGGCGATCAACGCCTGCACCCGGGACCGGATTTCGTCGCGGATCGGGCGTACGACCTCGATGCCCTGCCCGGCGGGGTCGGGCAGATCCCAGTCCCGGTAGGCGATCCCGGGAAACACCGGACAGGCATCCCCGCAGCCCATCGTGATCACGACGGTCGAGGACTCCACCGCGTCGGGAGTGAGGATCTTCGGGGTCTGGCCGGTGATGTCGATACCGACCTCGGCCATCGCCTCGACAGCGACCGGGTTGACCGCCTCGGCGGGCACGCTGCCGGCGGAAAGGACCTCGATCGCGCCGTCGGCGAGATCGCGGAGGAATCCGGCGGCCATCTGGGAACGTCCGGCGTTGTGGACGCAGACGAACAACACACTCGGTGTGCTCACGGTGATGCCTCTTTCAGATGGTGGGGATGTCGAGTTCGGCCAGCAGGGCCCGGACCCGGGCCTCGATGTCGTCGCGGATTCCGCGCACGACCTCCGGGGTTTGCCCGGCGGGATCGGGGAGGTCCCAGTCCTCATACCGGCGGCCCGGGAACACGGGGCAAGCATCCCCGCAGCCCATGGTGACGATGACGTCGGCGGCTTTCAGGATCTCCTCGGTCCACGGCTTCGGATACTTGGTCGCGATGTCGATGCCGATCTCGGCCATCACCGCCACCGCCGCCGGGTTGACCTCGTCACCGGGTTCGCTGCCACCGGACCAGGCGACGGCTCGGTCGCCGGCGAGGTGGGTGAACAGGCCCAAAGCCATCTGGGAGCGCCCGGCGTTGTGGGTGCACAAAAACAGCACCGTCGGCGTACCGGTGAGGTTTTTGCCCTCCACCTTCGCCAACGCCTGCAACCGTTGACGGGCGAACCGCTCCGCCAACAAGGGGAGGAAGTTCACGACGGTGGCACGGCCGGCGAACTGCTCGTAGGAAGAGTGCAGGAACGCTTCGATGGTCTCCACACCGAAGGTGCCGTCGAACTCACGCTGCAACCGGGTCGCCGCGGTTTTCAACGCCACATGCTGGTCGATGGACAGGTCCGCGCGCAACGCGGTCACGGGAATCGGGGATTCGGTCATCACAGATCCGATGCTCGAGGGAAAGGAGGGGTTCGGTTACGGATGGGCAGCAGACAGCAAATCGGGTAACAAAGCTTCGACGCGGGCGGCGATATCGTCGCGGACCAGCCGCATCCGCTCGATCCCCTCGATACCGCGCAGCGAGGGCTCATCGGTGTCCCAGGTTCTGACCACGACACCCGGGGTGGGGCCAAGGCGGGCTTCACGACCGAGGACGACCACCATGTCCACGGTGTCGAGGAGGTGCGGGTCGACCGGTTTCGGTGTCTCACCGGCGATATCGGCGCCGACCTCGGCCAGGACCTGCACCGACAACGCGTTCAACCCTGAGCCCGGGTCGGTGCCGGCGGAATACACCGCAACCCGGCTCCCGGCGGCCCGGCGCATGAGAGCGGCGGCCATCTGGGATTTGCCGCTGTTGCGGACACACACGAACAACACCGACGGAGTGCTCACCGGGAACCCACCTCGACCGGTGCCGTGGTGTGGCGGAAGCGGTTACGCAGCGCCAGCGACACATAGACGAGGCCGACCAGCACCGGCACCTCGATCAACGGGCCCACCACCCCCGCGAGGGCTTGACCGGAGGTGGCGCCGTAAGTGGCGATCGCGACCGCGATGGCGAGTTCGAAGTTGTTGCCCGCCGCGGTGAACGCCAGCGTGGTCGTGCGCTCGTAACCGAGACCCATCACCGCGCCGAGGAGATAGCCGCCGCCCCACATGATCGCGAAATACGCCAGCAGCGGCACCGCGATCCGGACGACGTCCAGGGGCTGGGAGGTGATGCGTTCGCCTTGCAGGGCGAACAACACGACGATGGTGAACAGCAGCCCGTAGAGCGCCCACGGCCCGATCCGCGGAATCAACCTCGATTCGTACCAGTCGCGGCCCTTGGCGCGTTCCCCGAACCGGCGGGTCAGATACCCGGCGAGCAGCGGGATGCCGAGGAAGATCAGCACCGATTTCGCGATCTGCCACGGGGAGGCTTCGATCGTGGTCTGTTCCAGGCCCAGCCATCCCGGGAGAACCGAGAGGTAGAACCAGCCCAGGACGGCGAACATGATGACCTGGAAGATCGAGTTCAACGCGACCAGCACCGCCGCGGCTTCCCGATCGCCGCAGGCGAGGTCGTTCCAGATGATCACCATCGCGATGCAGCGCGCGAGGCCGACGATGATCAACCCGGTGCGGTACTCGGGCAGGTCCGGCAGCAGCAGCCAGGCCAGGGCGAACATCAGCGCCGGGCCGAGCACCCAGTTCAGGACGAGAGAGCCGAGCAGGAGGCGGCGGTCGCCGGTGACGGTGTCGAGCCGGTCGTAGCGGACCTTCGCCAAAACGGGATACATCATGATCAACAGCCCGATCGCGATCGGCAGCGAGATCCCGTCGATCTCCACCGCCGCCAGCGCGTCACCGAGCCCCGGGATCAGCCGGCCCAGCGCCAGCCCGGCCGCCATCGCGACCCCGATCCACACCGGCAGGAACCGGTCGAGAGTCGACAGCTTGCCCACCACCCCCTGCTCGGCGGCGGTTCCGGTGCTGCTCATGCACTCACCTCGGCAGCTTCGCCGCTTTCCAGCAACAGCGCATCGGAGACCCGCTGCACTGCCTCCGGAAGGACCCGGTAGTAAACCCATGAGGCACGACGTTCGCTGGCCAGCAGCCCGGCCGAGCGCAGTACCTTCAGATGGTGGGAGATGGTCGGCTGGGTGAGGTCGATGCCCTCGGACAGATCGCACACGCAGGCTTCCATCCCGGATCGGGAGGCGATGGAGCTGAGCAGCCGTAGCCGGACCGGGTCCGAGAGCGCCTTGAACACCGCCGCCAACTCCACCGCGGCCTCCGCCGACAAGGGTTCACGCACGCGCGGTGCCGGAGTACATGCTTCTACCGGCATCACCGAAATCTGCGACTTAGACATGAATCGATATTGACCGCTATCTATGTAGCGAGGCAAGCGAACAGTGAGTGAACACACAGGAGGCGGAAACGGTCGTCGAATCGGCGGATCTCAACAGACATCCCTCCACTGGCTGTGTTCACCGAACCACCACAGGAAGCATCTGGTGCAACAACAGGAAATCGGATATAGAACGATATCGGTGCAGATCACCATCGCGGACAGCTCCTGGACCTCGGGCCCGAGGACCTTGTGCTCAGCCGCTGTCACAGGGTCTTTCACCGCGAATCATCCGATCGCAGGTGGTGGCGCAGTGCGGTGGTGACCAATTTCAACCCGCCGTGGTAGCTGCTCGACTGCGCGGTCAACTGTTCGAACAGCGTCTCGTAGCAGGCCAGAGCCTGCGGGTCGGTGATGGTGACCTGGCAGGTTGCGGTTTCGACCGTGACGTGTGATTCGTCGTAGAACAGAAAGTTGGTGGCCGGGCCCACGAACTGGGCGTGGAGGGGCAGGATGAACACCTCGATCGGATCGGGCTCCTCCAACACCTCCTGCAATATCTCCAGCTGGGCGACCATTACGTGTCGGTTCCCGACGGTGGTGTAGAGGGCCTGCTCGGATATCAGCAGGTGTGCCTCGCCGCCGCGTGGGCGCCAGTCGGCGTGCTGGGCCCTCCGCGCCGATACCGCGCCATCGAGGTCGCGGTCGTCGACCGAGCGGCTGCCCAAGGCGTGGCGGGCGCGCAGGACTGCGGTGGTGTAGTCGAGGGTTTGCAGCTGTGCCGGGATCAGGTAGGGCTCATATCCCCGCAGCAGTCGTACCCCGGCGTCGGTGGTGGGATCCTCATTCGTCACAGGTCGCCGCCCAGCGGTGGTAGCCGAGTGCGGTGCTGATCACGTCGGATGCTGCGTCGCCGGTGACAGCTTGGGTAGCCAGTCGCTCGAACGCGGCTTCGTAGCCGGCCAAGCCCTGCGGGTCGGTGACGGTGACCTGGCCGGTCAGGGTTTCCACCGTTGCTTTCGTTTCGTTGTAGAACAGGAAGTTCGTGGTCGGGGCAACGAACCGCGCCGTGCGTTCGATGACACCGATCTCGAACGAGCCAGGCAATGTCAGGGTCTCCAGCAGCACTTCCAACTGGGACACCATCACCGCAGGGCCGCCGACGGTGGTGTAGAGCGCCTGTTCGGCAAGCAAGAAATGCGCCTCGCCTGATCCGGCCCGCCAGTCGGCCTGCCGGGCCATCCGCGCCGCGACCGCCTCCTCGAGTTCGCGTTCCTCGACCGGCCGGCCACTGAGGTTCTGGCAGACGCGCAGGACCGCAGTAGCGTACTCACGCGTTTGCAGTTGCCCCGGGACCAGTTCGGGGTCGAAACCCCGCAAGCGCACGGTGTCGGCTTCAACGCGCTGGGTGCGGTGTTGCAGTGCGGGCAGGGTGTGCTCGTCCCAGGACAGGAACTCCGGGCCGGGCGGAGAGATAGCAGCAGACGGCATAGCGGTGGTTTTCCCTTTCGATGAGTGCGGGTGTCAGGCCGCGGTGATCGCGGTGATCAGGGTGCGGCCGGTCTCGACGCGGGTGGTGACGGCCTGCCGGTAGGTGATCTCGGGTCCGCCCGAAACCTGCTGGGCCAGTTCGACATTCCAGCGCTGCACACCATCGGTGGCCGCCGGGCCGGGGGTCACCTGAACGCAGTAGCGGGTACCCGCCGGTAGCGAGTCGATCCCAGCCTGGATATCGGCTGCCAAAGACACCTGAGCGTCAACGGCCACCACTTCGCGTGTCGCGGTCCCGGACCGCAGGACATAGAACGCGCGATGGAACGCCAGAATCGCATCGGATCCGTCCACGGTGCCACCGGGACCGGTTCCCGAAACCCGTCCTGGGGTTCGGGCTTCTTGGCATCCGGGGGTGGCGAGCGTTTCGGTGTGATGAGTGAGTCGCAGCGCCTGCCCGGTCTCGGGCTGGTGTAGGGAAGTAGCGCAGGCCAGGGCAACGAGCGCGGACACTGCAGCAATAGTTGCCAGCGCAACTCTGATGTGGTGCAAGGAAATCACGGTGGGTCCTCGACAGGGGGAAAGGTCTCGGTGAGGGGTCGTGGAGTGGGCTGAGGGCGGGCCCGCACCGCGCGCTCGGCGACGGCCGAGGCGGGTTCGGGCCGGTGTGGGCGGGTGTGGTGGAGAAGTTGATGCATGGCAAGCGATCCCAGGATCACCGCCGAACAGGCTTCCCGTGCTTCCCGAGCGCGCTGCTGCGAGCGAGGCGGCGGAGGGTGGGCGGTTCACCCGCTGTCATCGGAGAGACCAGCCGGGTTGAGGGCGGACAGTCCGGGTAGCAGGCGGTGCAGCAGTCGTTCGTTACGCCAGATATCAAGAGTCAGGGCGGCGAACCAGAGATCGGTATCGATACCGTCGGCGTGGAAAGCGTCCACGAACTCGTCTGTCTTCGCCGCGATATCGGTGTGAGTGAACGCCGGGGTGCTGGTCGGGGTGAGCAAGGGAAGGGTGGCAGTGTGCATCCGGCCGCGGGCGTCGTAGATCACCGCCGAGAACTCCAGCTCCGCGACCCGGCCTTTAGCGATCCGGCCCTCGGCGAGGGCCCGGCGCGCGTCACCGGCCATCGGGGCACCTGCGAGCCGGGAGCGGATCGGTCCGAGGTAGCCCAGCCCGTATCCCCAGAGCCCTGAAATCTGCTCCTGCAAGCCGAACGCATACTCCAGCACCGCGCCACCGACCGCGAGTTCCGCTGTCGTGAACGGCATACACCCGTGGTTGTGCGCGGTAGCTTCATCGACACAGCCGAACCCCCACACCTGCGCCACACCCGGTCCGGCCTGCTTACTGGTTTCGACCTTCGCCCGGCGGCCGATCATGCACAACAGCAGCACCTCGATCAGCGAGTCCTCGGGATACCGCGGCACCGACCGCTCCCGATCACCGGTGCTACGACCACTGTTGCGGCGGCGGGAGCGGCGGCCGGGGCGGGCGTGGGGGCGTTTCCGGTTATTACCGCCCATCACCGGCGCCGATCGCCGACTCCGGGCGAGGGCATGGCTACCACGGCACGCGGGCCGGGCCACCGGTTCGGGTTCCGGAGTCGCGTGATGGGGAATCGGGCTCGGTGCGTGCCGTGCTCCGGGTATCGCATGGAAGATCCTCACGTCGAGAGGGGCTTATTCGTACTCGTCACGGTTGGCGCGACCGCCGAGATAGGCGTCGGCGCTCAGGGATTGCAGACACTCGGGTCCGTGACCGCCGTGTGCGGTACGGACGAACATCGCTTCGCCCAGCGAGGCGAACTCGGCGTCGCTGGCGCAGTCAGCGTGCCGGCGCGACCACCGATCCCGGTCCTCACCGACCCCCCACCGCAGCCCGGAGGTCATTGCGGCTGGACAAAGCTGTCGGGGCCCCAACCGGTGAGTTCACTCCAGGACTGCTGGTAGTCCGGGGCGAAAACCGGTGCCCCGGGCAGCTGCGGGACATCGAAGGCTGCGGCCATCGTGACGAGGTTGTCGACGAGGATGCGGCGGTGGTGCAGGAGGTCGGTTTCGATATCGGCCGCGCATTGATCGGATTGAAACCCCCGCCGCTGGAACCACGTCCCGAGCGGGGCCAGGTAACCCAATGCGACCACCGCGGCCACCGAGTACGCCACCGTGGCCGCGTGGGAGTCGGTGGCTTGATCGGCGGCGATGAGCGCAGCGGTCACCGCCAGGCGTATCCCGGTGGTGTGGGCCATATCGGCGCGGGCGCAGTCCAGACCCATCGCGTCCCCGTCGGGCTCGTACTCGTCGCGGTCGAGGCCCGTCGCGAGGTAGAGATCGGAGGCGAGGTGGTCCTCACGGTCCGTGATCATCGTGAGCCACCACGGCTTCTCTGCCGGTGTCCCGGGAAGTGTGAGAAGGCACAGGGTTTTCGCGTACCGCCCTGCAGTGACCTGGAGAGCGCGGGTGTCGCCTTCGGCGGTTTTCCCGCCGAAGACGTTGGCGATCGCATCCGGAAGGTAGTTGCAGCGCAGAATCCCTTGCGAGGCCAACCTCTCGCGGCACACGATCAGCGCGTCCTGAGCGAGGGTGGTCAACAGGGGTTTGAGCACCATCACCCACAGGCCCAGTGGCGGCTGGGTATCGGGTCCGGCCGCCATATCGCGCACCATCCGCCCCAGCACGCCACACGCATAGGTGTCGGCGAGGGCGGTGACGATATCGCGTTGCAGGGCATCACTATCGCCGTGGGGGCGTTGAGCCGTGAACCCGACCGCAGCTGCTGCCCCGGCTCCGGCGCTGCGGTTCATCGCGATACCCAGATCGAGGCGCCCGTGAAGCAGCAGCCCGACCGTTCGATGGAACCGTTCACGTACCGGGACCGAGGAGACAAACGCCCCGGTGTCGTCGAAACCGCCCCAGTCCCCGCACAGGACCCCGTCCTCGGGGACCAGCAGCCCGTTCAGCTTGATCAACGCATGCGGCATCGCCGACCCGAGTTTCGGGGACACCGTGTGGATTTCCACGCCCTCGGCCAGACCGTTCTCGGTGGTCCGGAATCGTGACGCGAACGCCAGCACCCCCTTGTCCTGCCCGCCTTCCATCAGGCGGGCGGTGAATACGGCGACGGCCGGCACGTCGGCATCGGCGAGGTTGGCCATCGCTTTGACCGCCTCGATATTGGTGCTGTAGAGGCGATACCCGGCCGCTGTGTGATCGCGGACCGCGATCACCTGGAGATCAGCGCCGCCGTTGGTGCCGCCGAGTTCGGTGTGCGCGAACACGCCCAGCGTCTTGCCGTTGTCCAGGTCTGCCAGGCACTGCTGCACATAGTCACTGTTGTTACCCAGCTCCAGGAGCGCACGGGTAGTCAACGCGAAATGCCCGTTGAGCACAGTCAATACGTGTGTCGCGGCGACTGCGGCGCTATCGCAGATCGCGCCCCGCAGGTGCACGTCCTGGGCGATCTTGCGCGTCGGGAGCCCGAGATCGGTGATCAGCCTCGGCAGCAGTGCCGGCCCGATCTGAGTCTCTTCGGTGTAGGTGACGTCGCCGCCGGGAGCGACGTCGGCGAGCCCAAGCATGATGTCCGTCGCGGCGCGGTGCGTGCCGAGATGCTCACCGAACAGCGCCCCGCGCAGCCCGGCGACAGTCGGATCTTCACCGCGATAGCCGACAGGAGTGATGAGATCGGTAGTGGTGGTGGTCATGGTGTCACTCGCTTCCGTAGTGCAGGATCCGGAGATAACGGCGGGGCGGCCGACGACCGAGCGCCCAGGTGTCATCGCTGGGCCAGTGCCGGTGGGATGATCAACGGTCGTGTCGGTGGGAATGTGACGGGTACTGCCGCGGGGGCCCGGTGAAAAGGGCCAGTTCGCCACCTCACCTGGTCGACGCCGAGCTCGCTCTCGGGGAGGGCGTCGAAGAAGTGGCCGATGGCCTCGATCGCGATCTGTTTCGACATGTCTCGCGCCATATCCGGGCAGGCATGCGGGCCGCTGCCGTAGGCCAGGTGAGAGCGGTTGTCGGTCCAGCCCTGGGACCCGACGATCGCGGGGTCGGTGTTGCAGGCGGCCATGCTCACCAGCACCGGCTGGTCCGCCGGAAGCCACACCCGATCCACCAGCACCGGTTGGCGCGGGTAGGAGTTGCAGAGGTTGGCCATCGGTGGGTCGTCGGCCAGTGTTTCTTCGACCGCATCACGCACCGGGGGCGTGAACAAGGTGTTGTCGTGGCGGTAACGGACAGCGGTCAGCATCCGCCGGATCGTGTTCGCGATCAGGTTGCGCACCGGCTCGATCCCCGCTGAGTAGATCGTGACCAGCTGATTCATCCGCTGCTCATCGGACAGGTTCGGACACCTGTGCACCAGCCAGGACGCGATATCAGCTGCGGGAGTGCGGCGTTTGAGTTCGATCAACTCGAACAACGCTGTCGCTACCTCGGTGTTCACGTGCTCGGTATCGACGCCTTCGAACATCGCCGCGATCGCCACCCGCAACCGTTCGCCGAGCCGCGGTGGGCAGCCGACGGTCTCGTTGAGCACGGTGAACACCAGCGGGGTGATGTAGTGCTCGATCAGTTCGACCTCGCCGGCCTGGCAGAACTGGTTGATCAGTGAGGCCGCGACCCGGATCGTGCGTTCCCGCACCGCGTGCAGATCCACTACCGACAACGCGGCCTGCAGCGCCTCCCGGTGAAACGCATGCTCCTTGCCCGCGGTCCGCAGCGCATTGGGACGCCCTCCCAGCATCGGCAGCAACGGATGATCATCGGGAAGCGATTTCTCCCACACCCGTGGATCGGCCGGAAACCGGTCGGGATCGTTCAGGATCCGCACCGCTGTGTGGTAGCCGATAACCAGCGTGGCGGGAACATTCGGGGCGAGTTCGACCGGAGCCAGCGTTCGTCCACCTCGGCGCATGCGCTCGTAGGCGGCGTACGGGGCAATAGCGAAGGCGGGAGTGTAGAGCTTGGTCCTCGGGCCGAGGCTTTCGATCGAACGGCTGCCGGCCAGGGACTGCTGGGTGACCATGATTATTCGGTGTCCTCACAAAACGCGCATCAAGACGAAAGCAAAACCGCGGGGCAGGAAGATCAGGACGGCAGCGACCGGACAGGTTCGAACCTCACCGGCACCGCGGCCGGCGACCGATGAAACGGGCTCGGTCGCCACACCAACTCACCGGCCAGCCTCATATCCGGCACCGCGTCCATGAGCTGATCGATCGCGACAGTGGCGACCAATCGTGTGAGATCGCTGGCCGGGCAGGCATGTGCCCCGGCACCGAACGCGACATGCGACCGGTTGCCTCGCCGATCACCGCGGGCGATGGCCGGGTCGCGGTGAGAGGCTCCGAGCCCGATCACGACCGGTCGGTGCGCGGGCAGCCACACATTGCCGATCAGCTGCGGGATCTGCGGGTATCGCACACACCATTGCGCCAACGGCGGATTGTCGAACAACACCGCATCCACGACATCCCGCGTGGACAAGCTGCCGCCCAGCGCGGGCTCCATCCGATCGTCGGTCAGCATCGACGCCACCACATTCGTGATCAACCCGATGGTCGGCTCGACCGCCATCCCATAGATCAGCACGAGCTGCGCAACGACCTCAGCCTCCAATAATCGCGAGTCCTCGTCGGCCAGCAACCACGACACCACATCTGCGCCCGGGGCAGTGGTCTTCCACAGCACTGCCTCGCCCAACACCGATTCCAGCGTTCGACGCCCGGCTTCAGCCGCAGCCGCATCCCCCGCCTCGGCCAGCGCTGGGGCAGCTCGAGCCACCGCGTCCGCCATTCCCTCCGGCAGACCAACCAGCCGGTTGACCGCGGCCAGGACCAACGGGGTAACGAACTGTCCTCGCAGCTCCGCCTCACCGCGATGCCAGAACGCGTTGATCAGCGAGACCGCGTCCCGTTCCACCTCCGCCTGCACCATGTGCTGATCCACCCGGCCAAGCGCCGCCATATGCGCACCCCGAAGCCGGGCATGCTCCACGCCAGAAGTCCGCGCGGGACTCGGAGCCGCCGCCAGCAAGGGCCGGACCGGGCACCCGGCAGGCACATTCTTCTGCCACTCCGCAGGCGTGGCCGGGAACCTCTCCGGGCTCTGGAGGACGTGCAAGGCGTCCTCATGCCCCATCACCAACGTCGCCGGCACACCGGGAGCCAGCTCGACCGGCACCAGAGACCCGAACTCCGCCCGCCACTCCCGGAAGAACCGGGCCGGATCCGCAGCGAACTCAGCGGTATACAACGGCACTGTCCGGGTGCCCGTCTCGACCGGCGACCCCTGCACCACCGGCTGATCGACCCGATGGTCGATAGACCTCGTCACAACAACTCCCCTGTTCATAGAATCTTTTTCTCCGAGCGGAAGACCCCGTGCTCAGCCCCCGGGAAACCACAGCAGCGGGGGACGCTTGTACCCGACCGCCCCGCGCATCGTGCGCGCCACCGGCTGCTCCCCCGGCTCACCCGACCGGCTCGTCGGTCCATCCGGCCACCAGTCATCAAGGTCGACCAGTCCGGGCGGCAGCACCTCGAGGCCGCCGAAGAAGTCGAGGATCTCCTCGTCGGTGCGGTACCAGCCCGAACCCACGCCCTCGACGAACGCCTGTTCGAGTTTCCGGGCCAGCTTGTGGCCCTTAAGATCCCCTGGGCCTGGGTCGTAGAAATGGGTGATCGCTACATAGGACCCGGTCGGCAGTCGATCAACGAGCGCGCGCATCGCCAGAGCCGGCGCGATGTCGTCTCCGAGGTGGTGCAGCACCGCACCCGCAAGCACCGCGATAGGCCGGTCCGGATCGAAATACTGCCGGACGCTGTGATTCTCCAGCAGCTTGCCCGCTTCCAGGAAGTCGCCGGGCAGGTAATGAGTGCGATCGTTCTGTTCGAGCAGGACACGCCCATGCACGACACACAACGGGTCGTTATCGACATACACGACCGCGGCGTGCGGGTTCTCTAGCTGCGCGACCTCATGGATATTGCCTACCGTCGGCAGTCCCGCACCGATATCGAGAAACTGATCGATCCCGGCCTGGCCCGCGAGATACCGGACCACCCGGTACAGCCACCGCCGATTCGCCAGCGACACCTCGCGCTGGGCAGACGCAACTTTGAGAACCCTCTCGAACGCTGCGCGATCGACAGCATAATTGTCCCTACCGCCCAGGCTGTAGTCATAGACCCGGGCGATGCTGGGCCGAGTGGTATCCACACCGACCGGGGCGCACAATTCGGTCGCCGGTGGTGGATGCAAGTCCTTCGTCTCCTTCCTGGCATTGGGTGATCGCTGGGTTGAGTAGAATTCGGCGCCGAACACGGGTGCGGTGGACGTCGCGTTGGGGGCGTACTCAGCACAGTCCATCCGGGTTGGATCGGATAGAGCCGTAGGTGATGAAACCTGTCGAACATCGCTGTCCGCACTACTGAATTTCGTATAATTCGCACTAACGACTCGCCCTGGAGGTGGCGGCCTCTTGGCGGTTGACGCTCTCACTCCAACAACGTGATTGGTCACTGTCCGTCCTCTCGTTCCGACGCATCGACTCCTGTACCGCAACCCGGGAACACCCATCCGAAGCGACGATGCTCATGGCGCGCGCTACTCGTTGCGACATCGGCTCCGTGTGGTCTCACTGGTCACACGATGGGCTTTGCTTGACCTCCCGATCTGTCGGCACCCGGTCGATAGCGGTGTTGCTTCGTGCGGTGGTCGCGAGCGGACTGAGGGGAGCGGGGCGCACCGCCACTGGATACCGCCGCTCGCCGAGTATTCGTGGGATCCAGCACCCCGACCGGGTGATAGCTACGATGCTGACGGGTCAGGGACTTTCTTGACCAGGGGTTGCCGGGGCCATTCGAGGGCCAACATTTTGGCCCCGAAGCGGCCCGGCGCGATAGGCGGCAGAGGGGTACTCGTGAGCGGTGAATTCGGTCCAGCCATGAAACGGAAGAGGGCCGAACGTGGCCTTACCGCCGATGATTTAGCACGTGTGATCAGCTACGATCGAAGCGCGTTGAGCCGGATCGAACGCGGCAACCGCAGGCCGACAATGGATATCGCTGCTCGCATCGACGCTGCTCTCGATGCCGGTGGCAGCCTGGTTCGCCTGGCCGAGCGCACAAGCTCCCACGCTGGCGATAATGGTCTGGAAGTGACGGCGAGGGAATCGGCCGATTTCGCCGTATGGATAACTGCGGACAGCGGACAGCTTGACAGCGCTCAGGTCACCGATGAGCTCGCGGCCATCGGCCGCCAGTTCGTTTGTGCCGCACCGCTTCCTCTGATTGAGCGACTACGGGTACTGCGCGGTGAGATCCGCGCGACCCTGCAAATGGGTCCAGCACCGGCACACGCCCGCGAATTGGCGCTCTTGGCTGGCATAACAATCGACCTCCTCGCGCACGTGACCGAAAACCTTGGCCATCCCCGCGCCGCCGAGCGCCACGCTCGCGCCGCAGAATCGATCGCAGTCAAGCTCGGGCACCCTGGGCTGCAAGCGTGGGCCGGAGGCACCCGTGCACTGATCTGGGAATGGAACAACCGGCCGGCCGAAGCCATGGAACTCGCGGCCGAGGCCGCATCGATCGCACCGATCGGCGAACAACAGGTACGACTGGCCGCGATCGAAGCCCGCTGCGCGGCCCGAGTCGGCCGCGCGGACGCAGCCCACGATGCCATCACACGAAGTATCGAAGCCGCTGAAGCCGCCGCCCACGACGAGCTCACCATGCTCGGCGGAGCGTTACGGTTTCCAATCAGCAAAATGGCCTACTACCTTGGATCCACTCACCGGCTGCTCGGCGAACATGATCACGCCCAACGGTGGGCGCTGGAAGCGATCTCTACCTACGAGACGGGGCCCGCATCCGAACGCTCCTACGGTGACGAAGCACTCGCCCGCGCCGACGTCGCGATCAGCCGCATCCACTCGGGCGAACTCGACGGCGCCAAAGAGATCCTGACACCCGCACTCCGGCTGCCCAGCGAGCAGCGCATTCAGCCCATCGCTGACGGCCTGCGCGCGGTTGACACCGCTCTGTCGAGCACCCAGTATGCCAACGACCCGATCATCATCGAACTCAGCGAGGAGATCAGCATGCTCACCTCGTCCAGGCACATGGGATGACGCCTACCCGCGACATCCTGTCCACAGCGTGCCAGCTGGCCGGATTCCGTGCCGAGGACGCCGAACTGCTGCACGCCCACAGCAACACCGTCTACCTACTACCGTCGACCGGCGTCGTGGCCCGGATCAACGGCAACGACCACGCCGGACTCCGTGCGAAAGCCTCACTCACCATTACCCGCTGGCTTGCCGATCACGGCCTGCCGGTCACCGAACCCGCGCTCGACCACGCGATCGATGTCGCCGGTTCGACGGTCACCTTCTGGATTTATTACCCCCAGCACCGAACCGACCGACCCTCGTCACAGCACCTCGGCGAGATCCTGGCACACCTCCACGCCCTGCCCGCACCGCACTTTCCACTACCCGATTACCAGCCGCTGCTTGGGCTCGTCAGCATCCTCGCCACCGCAGACATCACGCCAAAGGTGCTGTCCGCGGCAGATCTGCGCTGGTTGAGTGAGCAGGCTGAGCAACTGATCGCCGAGTATCGAGACCTGCCTACAGTCTTGGGCCGAGGCATGGTCCACGGCGACGCCTACACCGGCAACACCCTCTGGGCCGGCGACACGGTACTCCTCGGCGACTGGGACGAAACCTCAATCGCTCCGCGCGAGCTGGACCTCGCCAACACCGTGCAAGCCAGAAGATTCGGCATCCGGGAAGCCGACATCGACGCCTTCCTGCGCACCTACGGTCACGACCCCCGCGGCGAACCGCTCTTCGATGCGCTGGTCCGTATGCGCGATCTACATACCCTCACCAGCTACATCCGCCGCACACAACGCGGCGATGCCCGTGCACACGCCGAGCTCACAACCCGACTGCGAAGCCTGCAGAACCCCACAACACGTGCACGCTGGACAAGCGCATAGCGCAGCGAGGCCCCTGCGCCATGCATCAGACGTCGATCTTCTCGTGTGGCACACCACGGTCGAGGTTGGAACTCGCCCCGCAGCGGAGCGAGAGAGGGCCTGCCGCAGATCGCCGACTGGTTGGTGGCCGAGTCCGGATTGGTGGGTCAGCGCGCGCAACGCCGCAATCCCGGCCACGGGTCCGCGAATCGGCACCCCAGCGCTCTGTGCTGAGGAGTGTGAGGGAGAGATTCGAGCCCCGGCGTCGGCTGCGACACGGCCCTTCAGGTCGCTGATTTCCCGGTTGATGATAGTGACACGTTGGCTGCGGGCGGCGACCTCACGTGCTTTCGGTGCCGATTCAGCGAGGCCGGACCACCCGCGTCCCATACGAGCGCTGTCTGCAGGTGAGCGAGATCGAAAGGGCCTGAAATCAGCCAGAGAAGACGACCTCCACGGCGCCCCGGAAAGCGATAAGACACCCTGCGCGCGGATTACACAGTCACCGTCATCGCCAATGTAGCGCGCGCACGGGGATGGTGGTAGCGGCGAGCTTGCCGCGCGTATCGAGCACATTCGAGCATGCCGAAAGAATCGATTCTGTATCAGCAACATGGTGGTGCTGAAGGAAAACGGCGAGGTCGTAGCGCTGTGCGAGGTCCGCTGACGGAACCGGAACGTCATCGACAGTCCAAGTTGAGACGTGTGGGTCGCTGTAGAAAACGTCGGCACCAGCGTTGCGGAGCATTTGAGCGATTGGGCGGGCGGGCGTTTCGCGGAGGTCAGTGGCGTCAGGTTTGTAGGTAATGCCGACTAGGACGATTCGGGCTCTGCTTGCCGCGATCCCGTGTGAATTGAGGGCCATAAGCGTCTGCTGTACGACGTAGTTCGGCATCCGTTGGTTGATTTCGTGGGCGGTTTCGATCAGCCGCGCGGGGCGCCCGAGTTCGGTACGCACCAGTGTTGTCAGGTATACCGGGTCGATCGGGATGCAGTGCCCGCCCACCCCTGGCCCCGGGGTGAACGTTTGAAAGTCGTAAGGTTTGGTGCCTGCGCATCGGATGACGTCCCAGACATCGATCTCCAATTCACCGCAGATGGTGGCGATTTCATTGACAAGGGCGATATTGACATTCAGGTATATATTTTCGAGTAGCTTTGCCATCTCAGCTTCGCGCGGCCCCTGCGCGACTACGACGGTGTCCACGAGTGTGCGGTAGAAGGCGGTCGCTCGTTCGGTGCAGTTCGGTGTGAGGCCGCCGACGATTTTCGGGGTGTTGTGGATGTTGAACTGGGCGTTTCCGGGTTGGATGCGTTCGGGTGAGTAGGCCAGGGCGATATCTGCCCCGATGACTAATCCGGATTCGGCCAGGATCGGGGCCAGGACGTTGTCGGTGGTTCCTGGGTGGCTGGTTGATTCGAGGACAACAAGCATGCCTGGTCGAAGGCGGTCTCGCAGCGTGCGAGCCGCAGTTTCTACCGCGGATAGGTCGGGTAGGCCGGCGCGTAGTGGTGTCGGCACGCAGATCACGACGGTATCGGCGGCGGTCAGTGATTCAGGATCGGTGGTGGTAGTAAATCCTTGGTCGAGCAGTTCGGTAAGTTCGGTGGCGGTGAGGCTGTCGGGTGGTGGCGTACCGTTCTTGATCGCCTCCACTCGCGCGGGGTCGATATCGAGTCCGGTCACCTGGTGTCGGGCCCGGACAGCTGCCTGGCACACACTCAAACCGACATATCCCACGCCCATGACCACCACCTTTTGGTGATGCTCAGCGGACGAGAGCAGTGATTCGCTTGCGGCCATTGTGGATGGGTCCTTCGTCGAACTGTGGTTCATGGAATGCCGAGATCGTGTAGCGCGCTCGTGAGTTCTGCGCTGCGATGGCGAGCGACAGTCAGGGCTTGGTCGAGGCTGTGGTTGGCCATGTGCAAGAGGTCGACTAGACGCGAAGGCTTGGAGTCGTTCACCTGCTGGGCGATGTCTTCGGCGCTGCGATCGCCATAGTAGTGTCGAAAGTAGTGCAGGTGTGAGGCGACTACGAGTCGGGTCATGTCGAGCTCGGATACATTGCTGGTCGAGATGCGGTCGGCGTGGGCGTGGATGCGGTACTGCACGTAGGGGCCGTCGACGAATCCGATCCGGTTGTGCTGCCCATGTTCGTGTCGTGTAGCAAGGAGCGCGACCGCGAATGCCCAGTCCTGCCATTTCCGGATCGCCGGGTCATACAGTTCGGCGGCGAGGCCGTCGGCCCGTCGGTAGACAATGGTGGTGGGCACGTGGTGTTTACGGATCACGAGGTCTTCCCGACATGGGTAGGCCGATATCGTGAGCCCGTCGCAGTCGCCGAACATCTGCGTCAGTGTGTGGACGAAGGCCACCTCGGGATCGGAGGCGAGGATCGCGACCGCGCGATCGAGGTAGGTCCCCTCACGCAGCAGCTCGGGCGAGGTAGCCAGCCGGTCGTCGCTGTCGAGCGGAAGCACGTAGGCGTACCGCGCCGCTCGAACTCCGGCGGTGCGGGCAAGCTGCACCCCAGAGCGTTCCGGCAGTCGTAGCAGTCGCACGGTATCGTGCGACGCGGTCTCGGTGAGTGCGGCACGGGTGGTCGGGTCATCGGAGTGGTCGTCGACGAGGACCACTTCGACGTCTAACCCGGTGGCCTGGGCCAGGACCGAGTCCACCGCTTCCCGAAGGTAGTCGCCGGTGTTATAGCAGGGGATGACGACCGTGATCCCGTGCGATTCGGTCATCGTTGGGGCCTTCGAGCGATCAGGGTGACGCGAGTGGCTTCGAAGTGTGGACGGCCAGTGTGGCGGTCACGTTCGACGTACTCACCGCGGGCGCAGTCCAGTGACCAGCCTCGGTAGAGGCGTGTACAGGTGGCGGCGAGTTCTTGTGCTGTCCAACCGAGTTCGCCATCGATGTGCACGATGTCGCCATTCCGGCTGGTGCGGCGGATATCGGTGAAGACGTGTAGGTAATGGCAGCTGCCCGGGACGGATGCCTGGATGCCCGCACCGACTACACCTTGCACGTCCTGGGGGGTGAGGTAGTGCAGGACGTCCTTTGCGACCAGCAGGCCCAAGGGCGCCGGGATCGTGTAGTCCTCGATTCGGGCTTCCACCACGTGGATGCGGGTGGCCCAGTCGGTGTCGGGGAGAGTGGCGGTAAGCAGGTCGGCTGGAACCTGGTCGACCGCGTGGACTCGATATCCCTCCTGGGCCATGGCGATCGAGTAGGCGCCGGCGCCGTACCCGATATCGAGGGCTGTCCTGTCCCGGCCTGTCAGTGGTAACGCACCGATCAGCTGCGCGAATTCCGACGCTATGGGCGCCTGGAGGTCTTCGCAGGTGTTCTCGCGGGCGGCCAGCGCGTGGGTGTAGAAGTCCAGGAGTGATTCCCGGGGGCGATATGCGGTCATGCGGCGGTCTCCGGTCGTTTCAGAAATCGTCGATCGTTGCGGTCGCTCCCGGCGTTGCCGCTGCCGTCAGGATGGCCTCGGTCACGCGCATGGGCAGGAGATGATCGGCGAGCAGGCTGCGGGTTTCGATGCCGTGTAACCAGTGCGTCATTAGGGCACGGTTGCTGTCGGAGTGGAACAGCCCGTCGTATTCTTCGGTGGTCACGTAGGATTCGTCGGCGAGCAGGGCCGCGTTGGCCCGGGTTGTGATGCGGGCGTAGGCGTCGATTTTGTCCGGGTCACCGTGGGGGAGGTCGTAGCAGTGCACGTGTGTGCTGTACAGGGTTGATAGCCCTACTTCGAAGTCCACTGCCGATGTTCGGCCGTTCTTGTTGTAGGTGCCGTCGGGGAATTCGATCCAGTTCCGGACCGATGGGGTGGTCTGTTCGAAGGCCAGTGTCCCGATGGTCAATGTCCTACGGGAGTCGGCGTCGATGAGTCGGAACATCGCGGTGACGTCGGTTTCCCCGAAATGTGTGGATGCTTGCTGGTCGGGCCAGCGGTCGATGTTGTCGGCGAGTTGCGCTGCGGCAGGTTGGGGAATTCTCGGATGCTGGTCTGCCGGGGTCGCTGCGAACGCGCTTACTTCGAATCTGAAACGGTTGTCCGGAAGCGCGATCCGATTCAAGAGCAGTGCCTGCACCGCGAGGTCGACGTAATGGTAGGCGCCGTGCAGCATCATGCCGTATCCGAATTTGTACGGGTGGTCCTCCCGAGTCTCGTATTCGTCCTGGCGGTTCCACACCCCGCCTGCGCACCGCAGATGCAGCGAAGTGACGGGCGCCTGCCTAGCGCGCACCCGGTCGGTGAGGCCAGCCAACACAAGGTCGTTGTAGATGCGGTGATACCGCGACAATGTCATCACCGAATGCCGCGCGCCGGGTTCACGGCGGGCCGTGTCGATCAGTTCGGTCATTATCGGAGTGATCTGTGTTGGCGCGAACCGCCCTGCGTGCAGTGGGGCGATCACGGGCTTTTCTACCAGGGAGTCGATCCCATTCTCGACGCAATACCGCAGGTAGGGTTCATGGGCTTTGACCTCGGTGGCGATGTAGGCCCGGACCGGTGTCGAGGGTTCGGTGACGTGAGCGAATGCCTCCCTGATTCGGGCGGCGGGCACGACGTGATCCGGGCTTGGGTCGGGCATGTAGTGCACGTGTTTCGGGGCGACCGGGACTTCGCGAAGTCGGGCTTCGATCTGTCTGCGTTCGGATGCCAGGTCGATGATCGAGTAGGAGCATAATCGCCCTGAATCGATCGCGTCGACGATGCACGGCAGATACTTGCGGGCAACGATCTCGTCGAATCCAACGACGACCAGTTGTGCGGACACCCTGGGGCCCCCTTGTGCGTCGTGCACTCCCGAGCCCCGGGCAACCCGTCTTACTCGGGCGGCAGTGCGTTCAGTTGTTTCTCCAGCCGCTCGCGGTCTGCGTCAGCGGTGGCTTGTCGGGCACGGATGCCGTCGATGACCTTTGCCGGCGCCTTTGCCATGAACTCGGCATTGCCCAGCTTGCGGGCCGCGTTGTCCAGTTCCTTCAGTGCGCCGGCAAGGTCCTTGTTCAGCCGCTTGCGCTCCGCGGAAACATCGAGCGTACCCGAAAGATCCACCGCTACAACCGCTTTACCCACCGCCAACGACGCCGTCGCAGCGAACCCGTCTCCGGGTTCGTCCAGACGCAGCAGGTGCCGGATCACAGGCTCGTGCGCCGCGAGTACAGGCTCGGTGGTGAAATCGAGCGTCGCCGGGACGCGTTGGTTCGGCTGCACGCCCTGTTCGGAGCGAAACCGGCGTACCTCGGTGATGGTGGCCTGTAGGCCGGCGAAGTCCGACTCGGCCTTCTCGTCGCGGAATCCGCTGTCGACCGGCCACGGCGCGATGACCACCGACTCGCCGCCGGTCAGCTCCGTCCACAACACCTCGGTCACGAACGGCACGATCGGGTGCAGCAGGCGCAGCAGCCCGTCCAGTACCTCGCCCAGCACCCGCTGCGACACTTCGGCCTGCTCGCCCCCGGCAGCGAAGGCCACCTTCGACAGCTCGATATACCAGTCGAATACCTCGTCCCACGCGAAGTGATACAGCCCATCGGTGAGCTTGGCGAACTGATAGTCCTCGAACAGGGCGTCGGTCGCCGCGATCGTCGCGTTCAGCCGCGACAGCACCCACCGATCGGCCAGGCCGAGCCGGTCCGCCGCAGGCAGCGGCCCCGCGGTGGTCGCGCCGTTCATCAGTGCGAACCGGGTCGCGTTCCAGACCTTGGTAATGAAGTTACGGCCGGTGGCGGTGACGTTGTCTTCGCCGATCGGCACGTCGGTGCCCGGGTTCGCGCCCGCCGCCAACGCCGCACGCACGGCGTCCGAGCCATATTTGTCCATCCACACCAGCGGGTCGACCACGTTGCCGAACGACTTCGACATTTTCTTTCCGTGCTGGTCCCGCACCATGCCGTGCAACGCGATCGTGTTGAACGGGGGTTGGCCGTCCATGGCATAGGTGCCGAACATCATCATCCGGGCGATCCAGAAGAACAGCAGGTCATAGCCGGTGAACAGCACCTGGTTCGGGTAGAACTTCGCCAGGTCGGGGGTCTTGTCCGGCCAGCCCATCGTGGAGAACGGCCACAACGCCGAGGAGAACCAGGTATCGAGTACATCGGAGTCCTGCACCCAGCCTTCCGGGGCGGACTCGTCCGGGCCGACGCATTTCATTTCGCCGTCCGGGCCGTACCAGATCGGGATCCGGTGCCCCCACCACAGCTGTCGCGAGATGTTCCAGTCACGCAGGTTGTCGACCCAGTCGAAATACCGCGATGCCAGCTCCGGCGGGTGGATTCCCACCTGGCCATCGCGGACCACATCGCCGGCGGCCTTGGCCAGGGGGCCGACGTTCACCCACCACTGCATCGACAGCCGGGGCTCGATCACCGTCCCGCACCGGGAGCAATGCCCGACCGCGTGCGGGTAAGGCCGCTTCTCGGCGACGATCCGGCCGTCCGCGCGTAGCGCGGCCACGACCGCGCTGCGCGCTTCGAGCCGATCGAGCCCTTGGAATGGGCCGTGCGCGGTGATGATGGCGCGCTCGTCCATGATGGTCAGCGCCGGGAGATCGTGGCGCTGGCCGATCTCGAAGTCGTTGGGATCGTGCGCAGGGGTGACCTTCACCGCACCGGTCCCGAATTCTGGGTCGACGTGCTCGTCGGCCACCACTGGGATGCGGCGGCCGGTCAGCGGCAACTCGATTTCGCGGCCGACCAGGTGGGCGTAGCGCTCGTCGTCGGGGTGCACAGCCACTGCTGTATCGCCGAGCATCGTCTCTGCCCGGGTCGTGGCCACCACAATCTGGTCGTCGCCGTCGCCGTACCGGATCGACACCAGTTCACCGTCGACCTCTTTGTGGTCGACCTCGATATCGGAGATCGCGGTCATACACCGCGGGCACCAGTTGATGATCCGTTCGGCCCGGTAGATCAGGCCGTCGTCGAACAAGCGTTTGAATATGGTCTGCACCGCTTGAGACAGGCCCTCGTCGAGGGTGAAGCGTTCCCGTGACCACGCCACACCATCGCCGAGACGGCGCATCTGCCCGGTGATCGCTCCCCCGGACCGCGCCTTCCACTCCCATACCGCCTGCACAAACGCTTCCCGGCCCAGGTCATGGCGCGATTTTCCTTCTTTGGCGAGTTCGCGCTCGACCACGTTCTGCGTGGCGATGCCGGCGTGATCCAAGCCCGGCTGCCACAGCACCTCGAAGCCCTGCATCCGCTTGCGGCGGGTCAGCGCGTCGATCAAGGTGTGTTCGAAGGCATGGCCGATGTGCAGGCTGCCGGTTACGTTCGGAGGCGGCAGTACCACCACGAACGGCGGCCGGTCGCTGGAGGCGTCCGCGTCGAAGTAGCCGCGTTCTACCCACCGCTCGTACAGCGGACCTTCTACCTCGGAAGGATCGAACTGGGTCGGAAGCGACATATTCTGTGCGGAATCCCGAGTAGTCACGCCCGACAGCTTATGACTTGCGCTGCCCACGCTACCAACCATCCCAGGCCACAACCGACGGTCCGGCGTCTACCGGCCTCAATTTAGGTGAATACGCAGCTGCCAGGCTTCCTGCCAACGGGCACTAGTCGCGCCGGACTGCCATACCGACGCCGCTGAACTGTCGATTCCGACGACTTACGGACGGCCGGTTGCTGACCGCAGTCGGATAACCCAGCCGTCAGAAGCGTCGCGAGAGCCGCGGCACCCTTACCTTACCCGGGGCGGTGTCCAGAGCACGGTGCAGGATGTCGTTATGGCAGTGGCGCACCCACCGCCAGCGCCGGTGCGCGGGGTCGCCCAGTGGGCGGCGCTCCCACTGGGTAATGGATGTGTGGTTCACGGTCATCGTCGCGTGTTCCAGGGTCGCCGATCCGCGTTGGAGGTGCTGCTCAATGGCGACGATGGTTTCCCAGTGACATACGAGGGCGACTGTTTCACCGAGATGGCGTTCGGCAAGGGCGTCGGTGTGTTCTCCGACGCGTGCTACCCATGCTGACCAGGGCTCTGCGCCGGGCGCCATGGGCAGGTTTGGCGTGAGTGCCAACGGTGGGTCGAATGCGGCGAGGACGCTGGCCCAGGTCTTGCCTTCGGCGTCTCCGAAATCGATGTTCGGCAGTTCCGTGATCAGTGGCGCGTTCAAGGCGTCGGCGATCGGTCGGGCCGTTTGCACGGCGCGCGCCGTCGACGTCGCGTAAACCGCGCAGACCTGGTGTGCATGCTGCTCGTCGGCGAGGCGGAGGGCGACGGCAGCGGCTTGCCGGTGCCCCTGGGCTGTCAGTCCCCGACACTGATGCTCACCGGCGACGAGACCACGAACGGTGCAGATTGCTTCTCCATGCTGGATGAGTATCAGCCGTGCCCCTGGCCTCGATTTCAGATCCTGCATGCGGGTTCCCGCAACGCTCACCTCATGCCTCCTGCTAGGTCACGAATCTTCGAGTAAGCCGGTGTCGGCGTCCTATATCCGTACGGGTGGCGTGGTCCCAGCGATTTCGAGGGTGATTTCAGCGACGGCTTCGAGTGGCAGCCGTGAGATGTGTACGGGTTCGACGAGCCAGGCACGCATGCTGTCGTCGGGGCCAGGAAGGGTGGTTGTGCAACCGCGGACGCTGCGTTTGGCGCGATGCAGGAACAGCGGGTCGAACAGCTGTGCTTGGCCGTTGGGTGGTGTGCTCTGGGTCAGGAAGGTCCAGTAGCCGCGCTGGTTGACGATGATGGGAGTGGCCAGACTGCGTACTCGGAGCGCGGCGTGGACGCGTTCGCCGAGTTGTTGTGGCATGCGGACATTCCCGGCGTCCTCGGCCCGCACGATGATTCTCCGGTTGGCGTCGAGGGTCGCGGCAAGTCCGCATTGACGTTGGTAGTGCGCCAGGTGTTCTTGGAGCAGGTCGTTGGGGGCGTCAGTTTTCGCGTTCATGTCATACCTCTCTGGCAGTTGCGGGGGGATGAGATAGGGGGTGCTGGCTCCGGTCTGGGCGAGGAGGCGGCGAGCAATGAGGGCAGCGCGTTTACGCGCCTTTGTGGGTTCGGAAGGGGCTCGGGTCGCCTGCGCGGGGGCAGTGTGACCAGGTAATTCCTGGCCACGATTTCGGCAATATGATCCGGCGATCCATGATCAGCTGCGTCAGATCCTCGTAGGCTTGGTGTATTTCGGCGAGGTGGTCCCAGGCTCGATGCCATTGCAGCGGGTCGTCGCATTCGTGGAGCGCCCAGTTGGCGCATGCCCATGCCTCTGCGACGCGGGCGATGACGCCACCGATCGAGTCCGTTCCACGTGGCGCCCCGGGCCGTGGCCGAGGTAGCTGCCCACAAATCTTGGCATCGATATCGGCGATCGCCGCGCCGACCTGTGTGTTGATCTCTAGTCCGTGGCGCGGGTCTGCCACTAGTTTCCGATAGAGCAGCCCCAGTTTCCGAGCCCGCCGGAGGGGAGAAGCCTCGTCGCCGAGGTCGAGGTGGCCTTGGATCGCGCACAACAGCGCTTCAGCTGATGGGAGCGGTCCTTGCCGACCGGCGTCGCCTACCGGGAAAGTCACACCACGTGGCGTCATCGTGATCACCGCTCACCAGTCAACGGCCGTGTCCATCCCGATCTGGAAGGTCTCGTCTCGGCCACCGCGTGCTGATGCCCCGGTTCGCCCACACCCGAAACAGGTGGGTCCGGGTAGGGCATCTGCAAGGGCAGTTCGCACAGTGTCACCGTGCCGCCCTCCGCTCTGCGAAGGCGGCGCACGTGGCCTCCTGCGGTCGGGTTGCACATCCTCCATACCGTCTCGCTGACTGGTTCGTCAGCGTGATCTCGGGTTTCGAAGAACTGCACCGATACAGTCGGAGTCCCGGCTGGACGTAACACCTTTACGTGTATCCGGCCCAGGTCGCCTACGGATGCGGTAGTAGCCCGGATCGCGTCGCCGACCAGTTCGTGCAGCACCCCGAGGACAGACGCAACGACGTGTCCGAGTCCGGCGCGCGCCAGTCGCTCGCGCACGGTCAGGTCCACGATCTCCACCGCCAGCTCGGCGGCGGGTACGTCGACTCGGGCGATCACCCCGCGTTGCTCGCGATCGGAGTGGGAGTCGAGGAACACGACCCGTACCTGTGGCGCCACACGGGCGATCAGTCGCAGCAGCGTCGTTCTGGGGACACCGAGGTGGTCGAAATGCTGCGGGGAAGGCACGAGAAGGTAGCCGGATTCCGCACTGGCCAATCTGTCCAACATCGTCCACAGCGCCGGGGTCGGTGGCGCGCTGTCCAACAGCCGCTGGAGGTCGATGCCGTGACGCCGGGCGAGTTGCCGCAACCGCTCGAGCACCTGTCCGCCCGATTCCTGGTCGCACGCCTGCACCAGGGCCCACAGGTCATCGACCGGTGATCGGGGTTGGACGAAGGTGTGCTCCAGGACAGGTGCCCCGTAGGTGCGGGCCGATGCCTGCAACCGCTCGGCGGTCGTGCGCGGCGAGCTGCCCGTTACCTGAGTCTGGATAAATCCGAACGTCGCGGTCATGGCGCCACCGCCCGCACCACATCAACGCGTACTGCCGTCAACAGTTCCATGGCGTATCACCCCTGCTCCCCCGGCTCACACACCGGAGAGTTGGTATGGATGTGTTAGCTGAACCACAGCATGACGGTAAGATAGCCGGTATATATACCAATTTCAATACCTTGCGCGATACCTGCCGGTAGGCGGGCTAGGGTGTTACCGCACGTCGTCGAGATGGAGCCCACATGACCGACCGGCATACGGAGATCGACCGCAGAGACCCCAATGCGCTGCGGTTTCTCATCGGCCGCGAGTTGCGCGACGCCCGCGAACGGGCCGGCCGCTCTCAACGCGAGGCAGCGGACCGACTGGGGTGCACCCAGACCAAGATCAACTATCTGGAGACCGGAAGAAACCAACAACAGCCCGCGGAAGTGACCGTGCTGTTGAAGTACTACGGCGTCGACGACGCCCACGTGGAGCGCATCGCCTCACTGGCAGGCCAAGCCGATCAGGCGACCTGGTGGGCG
Organism: Nocardia sp. NPDC050193; assembly: GCA_040674215.1. Lineage (GTDB taxonomy): Bacteria > Actinomycetota > Actinomycetes > Mycobacteriales > Mycobacteriaceae > Nocardia. Next base: position 82,336 of record JBFARE010000012.1, read on the forward strand.
GGATTCGAGGATGCGTTCCCGAACTGGTTCCGCATCTTCGTCGGGCTGGAAGGGCTGGCGAGTGCGGTCTTCACCTACGAACCGGTCTTACTCCCGGGCCAGCTCCAGACCCCCGAATACGCCACCGCCCTGCTGAACAACCATCTGCGGGTCCCGCCCATCGACGCGCCCCAAGTAGTTCAGGCCCGCATGGCCCGCCAGCGACTCACCGGCACCAGCAACCCGCTGAAATATTGTGCCGTGATCGAGGAGGTCGTGCTGGACCGACTCGTCGGCGGACCCACCGTCATGCGGGCACAGCTCAAGCACCTGCTGGCGCTGATGGAACTCGACAACGTCGAGATACACATCATGCCCTTGGCCGTCACCGTTCACGACGGGCTCGACGGCGACTTCATGCTCCTGCACTTCGACGACGCGCAATCAATCGGCTACATCGAATACCCCGCAGGGGCGCTCTACGTGCAGCAACAGGACCAAGTCGCCCTGTATAAAATGGCTGCAGACCGGCTTCGCTCGGCAGCGCTGTCCACCACCGACACCGCCGAAGCGATCAGCCGCCGAATCAGGGAACTTGCAGAGTAGGAGTCACGGTGATCACCGCCAACCGCCTCGAATGGCGGAAATCCAGCTTCAGCGGCAACGGCGAGAACTGCGTCGAGGTGGCACCCTCCCACGGCTGGCGCACCTCCAGCTTCAGCGGCAACGGCGAAAACTGCGTCCAGGTCACCCCCAGCGACAACCAGATCTACATGCGACACAGCAAACACCCCGACGCCGGAACGATCACCTTCGACCTCACTGCCTGGCACCAATTCTTGACAGTAGCTCGAACCGGCACCCCCGATGGAAATGGAACCGTCACTGTGACCCCGGACGGCTCCGACACGATCGTGCACTGCCGAACCACAGGCACCACGATCCGCTACGACGACGGCGAATGGACCGCCTTCCGGGCAGGCGCCGACCATGGTGAATTCGATTTCCACCCTGCCACAGCAAGCCCGCAGCCAGGCGAAAGGCGCCGGTGAATACGACTTACCCCTCCAGCCTCCGATAACTGTGAGCATTCCGCACACCACGGCCGGTGAACGGTGGTCGGGCGCAGCGGGCGGTCAGTGGATCTTGTGGCCAATTGCCCGCAGCACCTCGGAGAGCCATACCAGGTGGTATCCGATGGCTCGACCCGGATCAGACAGCAGATCCGTGAGATGTTCCCACGACCACGAGAGTTGGCCCAGCGTCAGGTCGGACGGAGTGTTGTAGACCTCGTACAACTCATCCTCTCCAATGGACCAGAAATAGTCTTGATCCAGATGTAGGGTGTCGCCATCAGTGCCCGCCGCAACATGATTCATGAGCAGGTCGATGGATCTACGCAGCTCAGTCAGGGATACGTGCAGTTGCCACTCGGTCATGAGGACGATCATCCCCAAACCCGGACAATGCTCTGAAACCGGCATGCGCGGTCGGCTTCGTCGACACGCCAATACTCTCCACCACCACTAGTCTCCGGACAGTCATGCGCCGGCACTCCACACGGCGAGCAGCAGCCTCCCGGGGCCGACCCGGGGGTTCTCGCAGTGGCTATCTCCAGCCGACCCGTCTCCGTAACCACGCGATCGTCGCGCAGCTGGCTTCGATTCGATGTCGGTGCAGAGCCGGCGACTGTGACCCGGCCGGCCGGTGGCTCTCCCGAGTCCAATATCCGGCCAGCGCGCACACCACGGCGGTGATCGCAGCGCGATCGATATCGCGAGTAACGGGATGCGACGCCAGAATCGGTTCGGGGTCGACCCCGTGTTGGGTCAATGTGGGGGCCAGGAACACCAGATCTACCCACGCTGCGCCCACACACGGCCAAGACCAGTCGACCACCATGACCGTGCCGTCCGGGCGCAGCAGCATATTGTCCGCGCGGAGATCGGTATGCAGCAGCGTCTCCCCCACCGCGGCAGCCTCCCATCGCGTTTCGAGGACTGCCAGCCGATCCAGATTCCGGCGCGCCCAACCGTCCATGTCGTCGGGCGGGCCCTCCTCGGCGATCGCACGCCAGCCCGAGAGCTTCGGGCGGTACTCAGCGGCCAGGGTCGGGGCCCCTGCCAGAGGGTTCGGGGTCAGCGTCCGTGCCAGGTCCTCGATCACAGCGAGGACCGCTGTAAGTTCCGCCGGCTGATCGAAGCAGGGATGCCGGCCTGCGATGTCGTCGAATACCAGCACGCGCCACCCAGCGGTCTCCAGGGTGAACTGGAGCGGCGGGGTCGGGATCTGCGGGGGCAATTGCGTGGTGGTGTCGGCCTCGACGCGGTATCGGTGAACGAACCTTTCTTCGGTGGGGAGTGCTTTGGCGAACACGGTGCGGCCGTCGACCAAGACCAACCGGGAAGCCATTCCCCGACTGAATCCTCCCGGTTGGGTCGATGCCGAACGCACTCGTGCACCCAAGCGGTCCTCGATCTCTGCGCGCACCGCCACCGGCACACCGTTCCACCGGATCCGGGACACCGGAGCTTCGATCTCGGTCATCGGATCATCGTGCAGCGTACAGACCGACCTCACCATCGAATTTCGTCTCTGGGCATGGAAGGTCGAAGCCGATGGCAGATCCTTCGGGTTGGCCGCCGCCTGCCAATTCGTGCTCGATGTCGCGGCAGATCCGCTCGACTACGGCATCAAGGGCCCGGGTGGCGTCGATACGGGTCTCGTCTGCGAATGGCAGCGGCTGCCACCCGTGATACCAGCCAGCCATCTGCTCCGGTGGAATCGACGCGGCTTGAGGCCGCCCGGCGTGCCGGACCAGGGTTTCAGCGAACGTGAGATCGAAACTGTACAACAGGGCCCGGTCCACCGAAGTTAGGAGCCGCTCCAGCATGGGCCCGTAACGATTGGCATCGAGAATGCCCTCCACGATCACCACCATCCCCCGAGCCAGACACGACCTGGCGATCTGCTCGACAAGATCGATGTTGAACGCCCCGGCCTCATCGAACTCCCGGAGCATGTTGCGCCGCACCGTGTCCTGAGAAACTACTGCACAGCGGCTATGGTCGAAACGCCGCTGAACCGCCACGGCAGTCGAGGACTTTCCCGACGCAGAATTCCCGCGGATCACCACCAGCACTCCCTTACCCCCAGAGTCCGCCCCACCCTGGTAGGTGGTGGTCATGCCTGCCGTGTCGTTGACCAGGGTCACGTAGGCCAGTTGCGGGATCCGCTGCATCAACTCCCGGTACAGGACCTGCGTAACGCGCTCAAAAGTCGGCCTGTGCTCGAATAACTCGGTCCAGACGGCCGCCGACAAGCGGGTCGCGTACTCGTCGAGCAGATCGGTCTCGACGAACCGGCCGTCGGCGTCGAGCTGGTCGTCGGCGAACGAGAAACCCACCCGTATCGTGACCGAAACCTCGGTGGTCGGCGCGAGTGCCTGAGCTTGCCGCACCGGCGAAGACAGTCCCTGCCTCACTTCGAAGCGGCGGCTCATCTCCACGCTGAACACCCAAAGCACCCTATCCAATGACTGGGCATCTCCACCGCGGATTCGCTACTTGGCCCCGCTTGGTGCCGCGCCAGCCGAAGCGCCACCACCGCCACCGATCGACCCGGATGCCGACATCCTGGCCAGTTTAAACAACGTACATACGACGGTCGCCGCAGATCAGGGGCATAAGCAGGGGGTTCGACCGAAACTTGTCAATTGTGGAGGCTACTTCTCTGTGCCAGGTTCGGAGGGCCTCCTGAACGTGCCTGCGGATTCTGACAGAGACTGCAGCCATGGCAACGGCGGAGTCAGTTTTCCGATCTCGATATTGTAGATTTCATGCCCTTCTCGCACCCTGTAATGGGCATGCACCTGCTCTCCACCTCGGTAATAGCGGGCCTTACGTAAGAACTCCTCTCGAGATATTCCCCCGAGAAGGTACATCTCCTGCACTTCGTGCATATAGCATGCGAAGAAATAGTAATCAACCGGCTCAGTGGCGTGCTTTGCGGTAATCTGTGCGGTGTACCGATTATTCGGAGGCACTCTCCGTTTCACCGTCTTCAACCCTACCGGCGTTCCTCCGATCAGGAAGTCCGCCGCTCCTGCCGCATTCTCCTTGATCCAGACCACCGGCAGGGACGTTTTGCTTTCGGCCCAACCATTGAAGCAGAGCTCTCCGACCTCGCCGACCCACCGCAGATCTGTATCCGCCACCTTGTACAGGTTTCCATACTGCTCATCTCGCTTAGCGCGTATTTGCTGCGCCACCTCGATAAATTCATCCCGAACTTTACCTCGGATATACGCCACAGCTATCGCCTTTAAGATTCGTAAGGGCCAAGGAATCGTTCACCGTTGAAATGCATGAGATGGGTTGGCTCATCCGCGCACCAAACTTCGGTTTCCCAAGCGATCTGATGAAGGTACTCCCGCATTTTCTTGCGGTCGGGGAAGCACGAAACATAAACCAATCCAGGCTTCGCAGACTTGAACACTGTCGCCAGCTCGGCGCGCCTCTTGGAATCCACTGGACCATGCGAATTAGCGGCCTCCATTAGCACTAGCCAGTTCTTGTCCGCCATGTAGACGACCAGGTCGGGCATCTTTCCACGGGTGTTGAACACTACGCCGAGTTGTGCGAAACGGTCCTTTTCGAACACTACAAGCTTGTCGTGGGCATCGCCGACGTATAGCGTCTCAGCCCCAGGCGTAAATCGTGCGCAGAACTCCTCCACCATTTGTTTAATGAGCGGGTTCTGCCCGCCGGGAGACAAGGTGAATTCTTTACCGTCAGTGCTGACCACGGGGATCCGGTTCATCTCGCGGGCAGCAGCGTACAGGTGCTTCAGCCCTGGCGCAGTTGCGAGATAATCTGCCACCACCGTGTCGAACGCAGGAGTACCGAAGCTGTGCACGACCTCCAGCACTGCTGGAATTACCTGATAGTTCCACTTCGGCGAATTCGTTGGCCGGTCCGGCTTGTCGGGGTTCTGCTGCACCAGCAACGCCTCAGCGAACTGGTGGAGCGTGAAACGTCGCACAGTTTCCCGCGAGTTCGGCGCGTAGGCCTTTCCGTACTCGTCCCGCATCCAGTCCATGATCGCCCGAGTGCCGAGCATGGGGTTTGTCGCCGTGTGCCATGGGTCGGTCGGGCGCAGCCGAAGGAGTGCAAGCAGAGTCAGCGCGGAGCGCTCGTTGGAGCGCTCGGCGTCCATGCCGAGGGCCTCCAGCAAGGCTTTCGCTTCATCGATTCTTTCGGTAGCGCCCTTCACGCAGCCTTGTCTACCACATCGAGCACCTTCTCCACGAGAGAGTCAATCGCGTCTTGTTCCGGAAGGTGATGCGGCGCAATCGAACCCAAATCACGCAGCGACTCCACGGCCGGGAACCGCAGAGTCCTGAGGTCCGTCGCGTTCACCTGGGTGTGGCCGGAGAAGGTCCGGAAGAACTTGTCCACCAACGTCGAGTTGAGCCACAGGGACAGACCGTAAGCGATGTCGCGGTTCAGACCTGCCCCGCCATCGTGAATCACGTTGATGTGGTTCTCGAACGCTACAGGGCCCGGCACCTGCTTTGGGGACCACACGGCCGCGACGATGCGCCGGCGTTCTTCCTTAGAGGAGAAGCGCTTCACGACGCAGTACCAGCCTTCCGGGAGTAGGAAGTTGGCGTCCTTCTCCGTCGCTGGCCGGAACCATTGCGGCTTCCGGATCTCCCGTGGCCAGGTGACCAGCCCATTGCGAATGTTCCCAGGGTAGATCAGGGGCACCGCGGAAGGAGCCTCCTCGGACAACAGGCATTCCTTCGAGCGGAAGTCGACTACACGCCCGGTCGAGGCGGCCATTCCGAGCGTTGCCAAGGTTTGCGGAAGCGAAAGCATCCGCTCGGCGACGGCAGTATCGTCCTCGTTGGCTGCGATCCGGATGAATCGATGGGCATCATCGGGATGGACAACATCCGAGAACGGAACCTGGCGGCTGGCGATCTCGTCGTGGTGGCCATCGCTGCTGGACAACGTCACGATGCCCGGACTGCCGCCTTTTCTTCCGCAGAAGATGACGTTCTCCTGCAGGACACCTGTGTCGGCGAAAACGGTCGAGCGCGAATCAAATACATGGACTCGGTCGAGCGCAATCTGATCTAACAGATAACTACGGAAATCGCCGAAATACGGTCCGTTACAAAACGACCTGGGGGTGATTGCAACCAGCTGGCCATCGACGTTTAGGGCCGATGTCCCCAGCGCAAGGAATGCTGCATACAGATTCGGAGCGTCCACACCCGTACTCCGAACCGCTGCGCGTGCCGACGAGGAAACCGCAAGCTTCGCGTAGGGCGGGTTCTGAATGACGATATCGAAGCCGGTCAGGCGCTCGTCGGCATCGAGCCCGGTGGATCCGGCAATATAGTCGGTGGCGACCAGTTCTGTGCTGACTCGATCCGGCGCCGCATCAGTGCAGGCTGCCAGCGTATCCCTCAGAAATGGGAGAACGGCTGGGTCGCACTCGACTGCAACAACGTGAACAGACAGATCCTGTCGTTCGGTGAGAACCCGGGCCACCAATGCCGCGGTAAGCATGCCCGAGCCAGCTCCTGGATCGAGGACTCGGAGGCGGCCCGTTGCGGGAAGCCGGGGCATGCTGGCGATCAGAATCGCGGCCTGTTTGGGTGTAAAGAATTGCCCCAGCGCGTCCTGACTCTTCGAGTCAAGCCCCGAAAGAGCGGCCACGCGGTTCCGTTCAGCCAAGGTCAGTACGTCGCGCTGCATTGGAACATCATGCCGCAACATCGGAAATGGTCGACGACCGGTCAACGTTTATGTCCCGTGCGCGGTAGTCCGATCCGCGGACCTGATGAGAATCGCCGAGCGTAGCTCAACGAGGCCGACCTCAAGGCACTATGCGCGCCAGTTGTAACTGAACGGGCTGTGCCAGCAGCTCAGCGGAACCGGGCGGTCAGATTGTCGCTCTATGGACCAGGAAGCTGTCCTGGTCCATCAGCGTGAGCAGTGGTCCAGTTCACGCACGCTGCGCTGGCCGACAGGCGCGAATCTCGAACAGCGGCTCCGCGGACCCGGCGCTTCGGAGATGATGTGCAGGGCGCCGTCACCGGGGGTGACCAGCGTTGGGTGTTTCCTGGTGGGCTGCTACTCACGGGCGCGATGTAGGCGTGGGCTATCTGGCCCATGCGTGTAGAGGCCCCGGGGACAGCGGCGACGGTGTGGAGGCAACTCTCTTAGGTCCAAACGGTCCGTCTCCGGTTGTGTGTCGCCCTCATGACGAAAGCCGGTGTCCTTTGGCGCAGCGGCAAATCGGAGGCGGAGCGTGCACAGGCGACGTAACCTTCCGATGACGGAGAAGAGGACCGAGTAGGAAAGGGGTGGGCCTGTGCCGCTCGATTTGAAGCGGATCAACCCCGGCGGCGGGTCACGTCTGATCAATCCGCGCGACATATTCGCCGCGTTGCCGGACAAGCCGTGGCCGAGGTTGCGTCCAGAACAGGGCGAGGTCCTCAAGCAGTGGTACACCCGGCGCGACAAGCAGTCGGATCTGGTGATCAAGCAGAACACCGGTGGTGGGAAAACCCTGGTTGGTCTTCTCATCGGCCAGTCGAGTATCAATGAGGGTGTCGGACCGGTGGTCTATCTGGTCCCTGACACCTACCTCATTCAGCAAGTGGTGGATGCCGCCGCCGATGTCGGTATCGCCGTGACCGAGGATGCTCGCGACGAGGTGTTCCTCTCTGGTCGATCGATCCTCGTAGCGACTTTCGACAAGCTGGTCAATGGGCGCAGCACTTTCGGCGTTCTGGGACACAAGCGTGTGACCGAACTCGGTGTCGTGATTGTCGATGACGCGCATGCTGCGCTGGCGTCGGCGCATAACCAGTTCTGTGCCACGCTGCCGGCCGACTCGCCTGGGTATGACAAGCTGCTCAAGCTGTTCGCCGCCGACCTAGAACGCCAGAGCCCCAAGGCATATGCCGACCTTGCCGAGGGAGAGCGTGGTCGACCGCTGCGCGTCCCCCCGAAAGCTACCGCCGACCGCGCCCAAGAGGCGCTGCAAATACTTCGGCAGTACGGCGACGACAGCGATATCAAGTCGTTCTTCTTCGCCTGGCCACTCGTGGCCGACCATCTCAACCTCGCTGTCATAACCTTCACCAATCGCGTGGTAGAGATCAAGACGCCATGCCCTCAGATCGGCATGATTCCAGCCTTCGCCCAGGCGCGGCGGCGCGTATACCTGACCGCCACGCTCGCCGACGAAGGTATTTTGGTCACCGAGCTGGGTGCACGTCCCGAGGGAGTTCGAACGCCGATCACCCCCGACCGCGCCTCGGACCTGGGCGATCGAATCATCCTCGCACCACTGTCGATCAATCCGGGCCTGTCAGAGACAGCGATTCGTGAGATGGTGCGCCAGTTCTCCGACGGCGATCGAAACGGAGATCAAACCCTCGAAGCCGAGCCCATCAACGTAGTCGTGCTGGTCCCCGGAAAGTTCGCCGCGGACACGTGGCGACCGTACGCGGACGAGATCGTCAACGTAAAGTCGATGCGCCCGGTGATCCAGCGACTCACTGACGGCGAACACGTAGGAGTCGTCGTGCTCATCAACAAATACGACGGTGTTGATCTACCCGACACCGCATGCCGACTACTGGTGATCGACGGCGTCCCGACACCGCTGGCACCGAGCGAGCAGAGGGAATCGGCTGCGCTCACAGGCTCCACCACATTTGCTGCACGTACTGTGCAACGAATCGAGCAGGGAATGGGTCGTGGAATCCGCGATGTCGAGGACTACTGCGCGGTTCTGTTGATGACACGAGACGCGGCATTGACGCTACGAGATCCCAAGCAACGCAGATTCTACTCGCCCGCCACTCACGCCCAGATCGAATTGAGTCAACAGGTCGCTGATCAGATCGATGGCGAGGGCCTCGGCGAAATCCGAAACGTCCTCGACATCTTCCTCGAACGCGAAGACGACTGGATTATCCCAAGCAGGGCAGCTGTGGCCGACGTCGAGTACGCGCGCACCGGAGCCGTCGCCGAGATCGCGGCCTCGCGCCGCCGCGCCTTCGACAAATTCGTAGCCGGCAACAGTAGCGCAGCCGTTGAAGAGCTCCGCAGCGGAATAGACACCCTTGAGGGCGACCTTGAGAAAGGCTGGTATATGGAAGAACTCGCCAGCTACCAGCAACTCATCGACCCCTTCGGCGCGCAGAAGACACTGGCCGGGGCGCGCGAACGAAACAGTGCGGTGCTCAAGCCGGATATATCACCTCCCATACGCCCCGTCAAGGGACCTCAGCATCAAGCTGAAACCGCAACGCGGTACCTCGCGCGTACATACGAAGACCCAACAGCGCTTCGTCTTTCGGTCGGCAGCCTGTTCGACAACATCGTCTGGGGCATGCCCGAGACTGCCGACCGCGCCGAAGAACAACTACGTCTGCTAGGGCTACACTTGGGCTTCGCCTCCACTCGCCCCGAGAAAGAAGACGGCGACGGCGGTCCAGACAATCTGTGGGGATTGACGCCGGATACCAACGCTGTGATCGAACTCAAGACCGAGGTCACCCGCGACGACACGCGCATCGTTAAGTCTGAGGCCGAACAACTCCTCCACTCGCTGGAATGGGATGTAAACCACAACCCACATATTACGACCCGCGTTCCGGTCATCGTGCATCCCGGCGCAGAACTCCACCCGCAAGCAGTACTTCGACCAGGTACCCGGGTCATCACCAAAACCGACCTCGACACACTCCGCGCTGATGTACAGCACTTCGCCGACGAACTTGCTGCCGCCAATTCCTGGGCCGACTCAGCTGCGGTCGCCGACGCTCTGCGCCGCAACAAACTCACAGCCGAACGAATCATCCCTCGTCACAGCCAAGCCATCCGTAACAATTAGACACAGACCAATACACCGGCGAGTAGACGTGCTCCTGCTTGAGGCTAACGCCACCTGCGGAGCCGTGCTCTGATCTGACGGACCGGGATCTCCCAAGGTTCGAGCGGACGATCGATTACAGGCCGAATACTGTCCGGCAGAACACGTTCTGTGTTGTGTTCGACTTCCCTCTCGCGAGCCAGGTCCGGTTTAAGGTCTTTGAGGGTGTCGATGAGTTGGGCCGTGAGGATGTCGAGGCGGCGTACCTCAGCTTCGGCGGCGAGTAATCGCTCCTGGAACGTCACTGCCCGATAGCCGCACCACTGGCGGAGGAGTTCGTGCAGCGGACGTTGGTGTCGGCGGTAGAGCAAGTACTCGGTTTCGGGGCTGGCGACCCATTTCTTGTTCGTGTCGGGAGATACGCGTGTGCTGCCTCGCAGGCACTTCTCGCGGACTTCCGCCTCCTCTTTGAGGATCTCGTCGAGGATCGGCATCGGGTTCCTGCGGCAGATCAGTTCGGCGATGAGAGGTCCGCCAGCGGGTGAAAGCACCAGCGAACCGTCAAGTTCGAACGACTCGACGACATCGGTGATCTCGGTGAGCGGAATCCCGATGACTGATTCGAGGATGGCACGATCATGCACGATGAGGGCATCCCTGACATGGTGGCCCTCAAACGAAACAACGTCCTCGGGAATCAGCCTGTCGAAAGCGATCGCGATGGCGTGTTCCTCGACGCTATCGATCTGGCAATCGTCGAACTCGAGACGTTCCCAGTCGGCCATCCGCCGGTCGTATCGTTCGACTTCGGCCCAAGGTGCACGGAGCCGTTTGCCGGGAATGTTCTGGCGGGTACCGCGCTTGTCGCCATCGAGGAACTCGACGTCGACACGGATGGTGGTCTTCCGCTGCTCGATCGACAGGATCCGGACGCGCTCGGACACGGCATAGTCACGGAGTCGATAGATCCACTCGGCACCGACATTCATGAGGTTCTCCCCCGGACAGGACTTGTTCCCGCGTAACGGCTTCGACCACCGTAGCCGCACTGTACGGTGATCGTGGGCTACTTCCGAAGGATGACACCGGCCAGGGCAATCCCGGATGTTGCGGGCCGCAGGAGTTCCCGATACGGCAAGCTGCGAGCGAGCTTCACGCGCATTTCGCCTTGAGCGCCCTCACGGCTGGTCGGGCACCCACGATCGCCGGCCGCACCCCTTCGGACGGCCTTCACCCCCTTCAATGACGAGATACGTTGAGGCAGGCGCTTATCGTGAGTGATACGGCAGACCGAAACAGCGACGTTCCAGCGACCGCGCCAAGTGCCGCCCCTGCGGCCACTACGATGCCGGTTTCCGCTGGCGCCGAGCGCCTCGGTCAGTCCACCGACTGGTATCTGCAGCAGCTGCGGTCACGCAAGCTACCTGGACACAAGATCGGCCGAACGTGGCGGCTCACCGAGGAGGATATCCAGGAAGCTCTGAAGCTGACAGCGCGACCAGCCATCGTCGCGCCACCTGACCCATCAGGGTTGTCCCCACGAAGTCGCCGGAATCTGCAGCGACGTTCGCGTGGTTTTTGAAGCTACGTCATCGATAGTGGTGCAGTCACACACCATGCATAAACCTGTCCAGTACGATCATTGCTGCACGGCTTCTACTTCCGCCTGATGGCGCGAGACTGCTTGTTCATCGCTGATGACCATCTGGAGCGAGGCCGCGGCGGCGTTGAGCTGTGCGACGACGAACTTGATCCGGGGGTCTTCCGGCAGGCGTTGCGCGTGGGGAAGGACGGTCCCCTTCATGAAGCGGATCAGCCTTTTGTGCAGCGAGGTGGTCACGTCGTGCTCGCAGTCGCGCCAGACTGTCGGTGACTCGGAGAGCTGGTAGCCGGCATTTCGTGACCATGTGAGGGGCTCACTGTTGGCGAGGGCGGACTCTTCCCGGACTTCGGCCAGCCCGGATCGGACCTGACTGAGGGAAAGTCCGGAGACGTCGGCGAGGTGTTTGGTGGACAGTCCGTTGGGACGCGCTTCGATCAGTGACATCCGCACACGTTCGCCTTTGACGTGGCGAGGGACTCCGCGAGGCATGTCATTCACCTCTCAAGAGTTGGGCCAGCTCATCGTCCATGCCGACGTTCCCAGTGTCTGCTGCGCTTTCGATCCATTCCGCGGTGGCGCGAACCCGGGCCGTGTTGTTGTGAATACGGCGGCGTTCTTCCTCGGTGAAGTCGTTACCGCGCAGTTTCGGGACGATACGCGAAGCGGACGAGACGAACAGCTGGCATGCGCTGACGAGGTCGACATAGTCCGCCGAGTGCTCGATTCGCCGGATTTCGGGCGTTCGGTCGCGCGCTTTCCCCAGCTCCGCTGATGATCGGTCGATCTGGGCTGCATTGACGGCGTGGCGGGCGGTCTGGTCTTCCATTGCCTCGTAGGCCACAGTGGGACGGCGCAGGAAGTCGGTGATGACCCGCGTCGCTACCTGGTCGTCCTTGGCAAGATCGTGAATACGGTCGATCCGTTCTTGCTCGCTCACCGCATGTGAAGGGCGCCATCCGACGTAGCGGGCCGCGGAGTCGACCGTCCACCGGTACTCTCCGGTGCGTTCAAGCAGTGGGGGGTCGAGCAGTAGGTCGTGACGTTCTGCGGGATCGTCGGGGTCGCCGACACCGGCGAGGATCTTGTGGATGTAGTAGGAGACGCCGGCAACCCGATATTTTCGCGGCCACCGTGATGCGACCCAGCGGTAGTCAGCGAGAGTCGCTTCCGGTATCCCGACATCCTCGGCGTACATTCGGATGCCCCACGCGACGGTCGCGATCTCGTCTCCGGGGGCCACCCGGCCGCCCGACCGAGCACTCATCGGTTCGATCTTGAGCGCGTTCTCACCGAGTTTGAACTGGCTATACGTTTGCTGCGCGACGAGATCGAGACCCTCTTTCACCAGCCGGTCATATTGCTTCCTCGTCACGGCGCCGATCATGTCTGCCATCACGGACTCCTGACGCTCGTCCAGATCCGTTCCCAGATCTTGTATCGCCGGACGCGCCGGTGCGTGTCGGTTACTGAACGGATCGGGGGCGCACGGAACGATTCTGCGCCTTGCGGCGAGACTTTGACAACCCCTATAGACCGACTATTTATGCAGGTAGACAGCTATTCTATGGGCTAACTATAGCCGTTACGGCAACATGTCACGGTGTCGGATGCCCGTAACGGCTATGGTCGCGCCGCCACGCACGAGTTCGGCAACGGTGCGAGCAGTAGATGGCATCCGCGCGGTGGTCGATACCCACAACCCAGGTGGTCGGGCATTCCCGACAGCGCCGACGAGCAGACTTGTCTCGCAGGGACCCGATCCGCCGCGTGCGTTGCTGATGCCACCGCCAACAGCGCGAGCGACACGTCGCGGAGCAATACCTCGCATCCGCACGCCGCCGACTGGATAAGCGCTTCCCGCAACCAGGACAGAACCCGACCGGCCGCGACGACCGCCGATCCGTATCGGGTTCACCTTCCACCCCACCAGCCTAAACCTGGTGGGTGCTCGATCAGCCGGGCTGTTAAGGCCGCTCGCAGGCCACAATGCTCAGGTAGGTAGTCGAGTTCGATTTGTAAACCTCACGATGTATCGCCGGATCGTCCGCGACGCAGACGATCGGCGCAGCAGCCCGGCATCGACCAGTACGATCATTGGCCTATGAGCCACGAGCGACTTGGGCCTGAAAACGGCAGCGACGCAGCGATCGACACCATGAGCCATGATCGCCTATCGCGGGCCGTAGTCGCGACTCGGATCGCGCAGCGTATCGCGAGAACAGGCGCCGGACCGAGTGTCGTGTTCGGCCTCGCCGGACCCTGGGGAAGCGGCAAGACCTCGATGCTGAGCATGATCGGCGAAGCGCTGGAGAACGTCTCAGCCGAAGCCGACACCGACCCTGGCTGGTCGGTTGCACACTTCACACCATGGGCTGCATCGGACATCGATTCGCTCATCACCGAGTTCTACACCGCTATCGCGGCTGCCCTTCCAGACCAGGCGACTGAAGCACGGGATCTGCTGAAGGCCACGGCGCCAGTTGCGACAGCAGTCGGCAAGAAGCTGATGGCTGCACTCATAGACAAGATCGCGCCCGGCGGCATCGAAGCCGCCCTGCAGGCGGGGACGGACGCGCTGGCCGATCAGCTCGGCACATTCAACCTGTCCGAGGACCCGTTCCAGGTCACGTTCGACAAGATTTCCAAGGCCATCCAGAAGGCCGGCACAAGGGTGCTCGTCGTTGTGGACGACCTCGATCGCCTACACACCGACGAACTCTTGGCTGTCATGAAGGCGGTACGACTGCTCGGGCGCTTCCCGAACGTGCACTACCTGCTCGCCTACGACAAGACCACGGTGCTGGACCTGCTTATATCCTCGGATCTAGCTCGAGACAACCGGGACCGTGCGCACCGCTACCTCGAGAAGATTGTCCAGTACCCGTTCGTTCTTCCTCCGATCCAACGGGTCCACATCGAGAACGAACTGCACGACGGGCTCTTGACCGTTGCAAGGAACCTCGGGCTGGACCTCGACGCGCTCTCCACCAAGTACGCGGTGGAGCGGTTGATCGATGTCCTGCCAGACCCGGACGCGTTGACCCTGCGCAGCATCAAACAGCTCTGTCTCCAGACCGATGTGCTGTGCTCGATGGTCGGCCCCGACGAGATCGATCTGTTCGACGCGGCGGTCCTCACCTACATCCGTTTGAACTACCCCGACCTCTACGACCAGATTCCGACGTGGCGATCTGCGCTGCTTTCCCTCAACAACCGCACCACGGGCGCAGCTGATGAGTGGCTCGGCCGCGTTCGTTCTACGGTGGCTTCCGGTGCCACCAGTGAGACCGTGACCGCGGTTTACCGGATGCTGGTCGCCCTTTTCCCGCGCCTGCCGCACACCCAAGGCGCGGTATGGACAGAAAGAGCCGCCTCCTGCCGGATCGGCGATGAAGACTACTTTGCCCGCTATTTCCAGTTCGCGATACCCGAAGACGATCTGAGCGACGCCGAAGTCCGCGACGCGTTCCGACAGCTTGTCCGGCACGGGGAACTCGGCGAGTCCTCGATCATCGGCAGACACATCGTCGAGAGCAGTCCTCAACGGCGCAAGCTGATGACCAAGATGTACAACAATCTCGATGTTGTCGAAGGTTCCCCGTCCGCCACCAGCGCGGTAGCCTCCCACTGGGTCACACGACCGTTGACCGACCTGCATCCGGTGGACCTCTACTACGGCTGGGGCACGGTGATCTTCGAGGTTCTCATCCATGCGGCAGCGACCGCCCCCTCGGACGAGGAAGCTGTCCGCATCCTCAGCGACTACTGCGCCGAGTTTGGCCTCTTTTACACCGCACCGATACTGGTTCATGTCCGTGTTGCGGAGGCAACCTCCGATGATCGACTATCCGTCGCCGTCCGCGGTATCCGCGATTGCGTCCTGCAAGCATGTCTGCATGACCTGCGCACACCATCCGCGCCGCCCGAGGAACAGCTGCTCTCGTTCGCCCGAGTCATGGATGACACAATGTGGGCGCAACTCCGTGCAAATCTACGCAGCAGCGGAATTTCCCAGCAGGACATCGCCGCGCGGTTTGTCAGTGTTCAGCGTTCGCTCGGCACGGGAACGCCTATCCTGGATAGTTTCCACGACGACATCTTCTCGAAGGTTGTTCCCGACGATGAATTGGATCTGAGCGGGTTCGACGACCCAACCACCGTCGACCAGACTGACCTGACAATCCGCGGCCGACAAGCATTTGCCGCCTACAAGCTGCGCCGCGCTCGACTTCCGCACACGGCAAGACTCACCGGCAGCAGCCCGAACTGATGTGACCAGAATCAGTGCGGCCTTGCGACCACGCCACCCGGCTTGGTGCTGTCGAGATTTTAGCGGAATCACCCTGAGCAACGCCCAGCCGCAGTCTGACCTGGCCCGACTCCGCCTGACCGGGTCACCGCTCCACAGCGACGTAACTCATCGGGTCCGGGGTTCAGCTACCTGCTGAACCCCGCTCAGCCAACGCAAAATCCACGTCTTCTACCAGTTGACGGGGAAAAACTCCCAGGTTCCGGCATGCCGGAACCTGGCCATACCGGCGGCCCGTGGGAGTCAGATCGGATAGAAATCTGCGATGACCAGGCGTTTTGCAGTTGCCCATGTTTTGTGTTTCCTGCCCAGGGCACGAACCTGCGACCGCCCCGCTACTTCCACCGTGCCCGGCCCCGCCGTGAACACAGACAACCACCACTGCACTGGTCACCACGGGCCAGAAGTGGTCGACAGAACCACCACCAGGATCTACAACCACCGTGACCCCGCAAACCAGCGCTTGATCCTCTCGATCAATATCGTCTACCGTTCGATGTGATCGAACACACCGAATCGGTAAATCTGCCGCACTGAGGGATTCGAGTCCCCCCTCGCGCACAGATTCACGGCAGATTTGCCGCATGTGCGTGCCGTGTGTTCGAGCGCACTCGAACACACGGAGGCGACCTGGGAAATGCGCACCCACCTGCAAGGACTCGTGGCAGTTCTGCCCGGAGGGACCAGCGCCGGGGTCAGCTTCGTCGCCTACCTGACGAAGTTGATCGCCGAACGCACCGACGACCTACTCTCCCAGCTGATCATCGCGAAAAACTACGAAGACCGCCTGGACGAGCACGAACTCATCGCCATGCTGCTCCTGCTGCTGATAGCCGGGCATGAGACCACCGTCGATCTCATCGGCAACTCGGTACTGGAGCTGCTACGCGATCCCGCATCGGCCGAGCGGTTGCGCACCGATCCCGAAGCGATACCCGCATACCTCGAGGAGGTCCTGCGCTGTCAGGGGGGACCGCCTGCTGGGCCGGGTTGCCGTAGTCGTCACCGGCGGCGTAGTCGTCGATGTGGGTCTGCCGCCAAGGTTCGATCGCTGGTAGTTGCCGTGTCGGGCAGCACGCGGTCGAGTTGGTTGCGCGAGGTGATATCGAGCTTGGTGAAAACCTTGCGTAAGTGGTACTGGACGGTGCGCGCACTGAGGAACAGGCGAGTACCGATCTCCGGATTCGACAATCCATCGCGGGCCATCCGAGCGATCTGGGCCTCCTGGGCGGTCAATGCCTCATGCTCGGCCGCAGACGTGGGCTTATGGGCGGTTCCGCCGGCGACTCGCAGTTCGCGGCCGGCGCGCTCGGCGAACGCCGCACAGCCCATCGCCTCCAGCATGCCGTGGGCTGTGCGCAGCTGCTCGCGAGCATCACTGCGGCGCCGTTCCCGGCGCAGCCATTCCCCGTACAGCAGATGGGCGCGGGCCAGGTCGACGCGGAGCCGGGTCCTGTCGAAATGGGCGATTGCCTCGCGGTAGAGGCGCTCGGCTGTTTCGCCCTCGCTCAGCAGCGCCCGCGACCGTGCCTGGGCCCCCAACACCCAGTCGGTGGCGCCGGCACCGACCATCTCGGTGAGGCGGCCGAACGCCCGGCTCGCGGTCTCGGTCATGCCGCAGCGCGCCGCGGCCTCGATCAGCTCGACCAGAGACCAGCACAGCGAAGCGAGATCCGTGTCGTCAGCGGTGGCGCGCCGGGCTGCGGCCACGGCCTTGTCGTAGTGGCCGAGGCCGTTGTTGAGCGCGGCGTTCGCCCACTCGGCGAAAATGAGCCCGATTCCCTCCCCGCGCCTGGTCACGTCTTTTATGGTGGCGTCGATCAGGACGGCTGCCCCGGCCTCGTCACCGCGCAGCGCGGCCAGGCCCATGGCACCGTAGGACGCAAGACCGATCCCCGTTGCTTCGGTGACCGCCTCCAGTTCGTCGGTCAGGGACGCGGCAGCGGTCAGGTCACCGGTGAACAACAGCAGGTAGGCGCGTGCGGTGAGGGCGAGCGGAAGCTCACTGAGGGCGCCGGCCTCGCGTGCGAGCCGGACGTAGCGGGCCGAGAGCGCGTCCCAGCGATCGTCATCCCAAAGTCGCATAGCCGTGATGCAGGCCAAATACATCCAGCGCAGCTCCTCTTCGGCGGACATATCCTCACTGAAGTGGGCCAGGGCCCTGCGCAGGAGCGGGACTCCTGCCGCGTAACCCACGTGGAGGCCCGCGACCGTGCCGTCGAGAAGGAGGTCGGCGGCGCGAGGCGCACACGTCGGCACCGGTGCCGCGCCGGCCGCGGCAGCCACATCGAGGACCGTGCCGCCCGGGCCGGCCAGGGGGCCGGCAAAGATCGCGGCAACCAGTGCGTCCAGGTAGGTTGCGCGAGAAAGATCCGCATCGATCGACGCGAGCCGCGTGGCTGCCTTCAGCAGCAGTGTGGGGGCTTCACCTCCCCGGCTGGTGATGAAGGCGAGCTGAGCGCGCACAACGTCGACGTTTGCTTGCTGCAGGTCGCTGAGCTTCCCGGATTCGGCCATTGTCAACAGGTCCCACGCCACGTCGAGGGCGCCCACCTGGATCGTGGACTGCGCGGCCGCCAGCGCCCGTCCGGCCCGTCGCGCCGGGTCGAGCGTGAGCATGGCCGCTCGTTCCAGGAATGCGGCTGCCGCGGCCAGGCCGCCGCGGCCTCGAGCTCGCCCCGCCGAGCGCTCGAGCTCGGCGGCGACGTATTCATCGGGCCCCGGGGCGGCTTGGGCCTGGTGCCAGGCGCGCCGGTCGGGGTCGAGCTGCTGATCGGTGGCCTCGGCCAGGGCCCGATGAACCCGCTGTCTGTCGGGAGCCGACGCTGATCGGTAGGCCGCCGAGCGGGCCAGCGGATGGCGGAACCGTACCCGGGTGCCGAACTCGGCCAGGCCGACGTCGACCGCGGGTCCCATTGCCTCGGCACCGACCCCGGACCGGGCAGCTGCTCGCCACACCAGGGCCGGGTCGCCGGATGGGTCGGCCGCCGCGATCTGCAGCAGCAGCCGGGTCTGTTCGGGTAGGGCCCCGATTTGCCGGACGAACTTCTCTTCGATGCTGCCCGAGAGCGCTACCCGGCTGGGGAACCCGAACCCGCCGGCCAGCTCCGACGGCGTCAACCCCCGCGGCAGCTCCAGCAATGCCAGCGGGTTGCCCCGGGTCTCGAAGACGATCTGGTCCCGCACGCGCATATCGATCGGCCCGGTCAGCACCGCGTCGAGCAATGCCCGCGCGTCCGCGTCGCGCAGCCCCCCGACCGGAAGCTCCGGCACTCCCGCCAGGTCGTGGCTTACGCCGCGGGCCGCGAAGACCAAGCCGATCGATTCCGTCCCCAGGCGGCGTGCGACGAACGCAAGAACCTGTGCCGAGGCGCGGTCGAGCCACTGCTGGTCATCGATCAGACATATCAGCGGTCGCCGTTCCGCAACCTCGGACAGCAACCCGAGCACAGCCAAACCGACCAGGAACCGGTCCGGCGCCGGCCCGGTACTCATGCCGAACGCGATCCTCAGCGCATCACGCTGCGGCACAGGCAGGTGCTGGAGCCGGTTCAGGTGTGGCGCACACAGCTGATGCAACCCCGCGAACGCAAGCTCTACCTCCGACTCGACTCCCACTGCGCGCACGACACGGCAGCCCAGCGCCGTTACGGCCACGTACTCCAGTAGGGCCGTCTTACCCACTCCCGGTTCGCCATGAACCAGCAAGGCGCGGCTTTCCCCGGCCCGGACGGCCCCGATCAGCCGGTCGAGCACCCCGCATTCGCCACGACGGCCCGTCAGCTCCGCCGCGCGTCGCCATTCCGGCAGATCCGCGGACACGCCCACAGCGCCACGTTATCCCCTTCAGCCCGCGAACCGGCGTCGATGACCAGCCATTGGCGGATGCGCCCGCTACCCCGACCGCCGCATGCTCGAACCCAGACATGAAAAACGGCCTGGAACCAATCGTGAACGGAGCCGATATGCCGACAATTCACCACCGTTATGCCACCGTCCGGGGACAGCGGCTGTTCTATCGGGAAGCAGGGCCACCCGGTGCGCCCACCGTGGTATTACTGCACGGCTTTCCCACCAGCTCGTTCATGTTCCGCAACCTGATCCCGCTGCTGGCCGACCGGTATCACGTGATCGCCCCGGATCACCTGGGCTTCGGCCTGTCCGACGCACCGGCCACGGATGAATTCGACTACACCTTCGACGCCCTGGCAGACCTGACGCGGGACCTGCTGGGTCAGCTCGGGATCAGCCGGTTCGCCCTCTATGTCCAGGACTACGGCGCACCCGTGGGCTGGCGGCTCGCCTTGGCGGACCCGACCGCGATCACGGCGATCATCAGCCAGAGCGGAAACGGCTACGAGGTGGGGCTCGCCCAGGAATTCTGGCAGCCGCTACGGGCATACTGGCAGGACCAGGGCCCGCAGGCCGAGGCGGCGGTCCGCCAAGCGCTGACCCTGGACGTCACCCGGTGGCAGTACCTGCACGGCGTCCCGGATGAGAGCCTGGTCAGCCCCGATACCTGGTACCACGACTTCGCCCTGCTGTCCCGGCCCGGGAACGACCTGGTGCAGTTGCGGCTGTTCGCCGACTATGCCGGCAACCTCCTGCTGTATCCGAAGCTGCACGCCTACCTACGTGACAGCCGGGTGCCGCTGCTGGCCGTGTGGGGCCGTAACGACGAAATCTTCCGGCCCGAGGGCGCGCTCGCCTTTGCCGAGGACGCACCCGGCGCCGAGATCTGCCTGTTCGACGGCGGCCACTTCCTGCTCGAAAGCCATCTCGACGCGGCCGCCGGCTGTATCCGCGGCTTCCTCGGAAGGGCACTGCCATGACCGGCCCCACCTGACATCCCCGCCGAGCCGAAAGGAACGAAACGATGGGCCTCTCCTGGCAGCAAGGACCTCTCGCTCCTGCAGCGGTCGGCCGGTTCCTCGTCCCCGATCCGCTGCCGGACAGGATGTTGTTCGCCGAACCACTGCGCCGGCGTATGCGGGTCCGGTTCGCTGACGCGTGGATCGCCGACAGCGAAGACGTCGTGCTGCTGCACGAGCCCGGCCGTTATCCGGTCGCCTACTTCCCGCTCGACGACACCACCGCCGGCGCACTGCAGCCAAGCGAGCACACCACCCGGCACCACGATCTCGGGCCGACGTCCTGGTACACCGTCCGCGCCGGAACGCAGAGCAAACAGCGCGCGGCGTGGCAGCACACCGGCCTACCCGATTACGCCGGGGATCTGTCGGGCCGGGTCGCCTTTGCGTGGCGGGCGATGGATTCCTTCTACGAGGAGGACGAGCGGATCGTCGGCCATGCCGCCGACAGCTACCACCGCATCGATATCCGCCACACCAGCCGCCACCTGGTCGTCCGCAGCAATGACCAGGTCGTGGCCGACAGCACCCGCCCGCTGGCCCTGTACGAGTCGGGGTTCGCGCCCCGCTGGTACGTGCCGCGCGCCGACGTCGACGAATCTGCGCTGACCCCGGTCGAGGGCCGGACATTCTGCCCGTACAAGGGCCTCGCCGGCTACTACAACATCGCCGGCGCCCACCACGCGGCATGGTCGTACGAGGACGCCTGGGCCGAAGTACGGCCAATCTCCGGGATGGTGTCGTTCGAGCCGGACAAGGTCGAGGTGCACCTCGACGGCACCCGACTGCGGCTGGAACCCGGCCAGAACGTGATCTCGCACGGAGTAGACCGCAATCTCACGCCCGATGAACCGATTGCCGCCCGGCAGCAGTGAACAGGCCCGTCGGGATCGCAACTACAGGACAAGGGAGCAACCGATGCCGTCCTTGCTGTCGGTGAACGTCGGCATGCCGAAGAATGTCTCCTGGCAGGGCCGGACCGTCTACACCGGCGTGTGGAAATACCCCGTGCCCGGCGCTGTAATGGTCCGCCGGCTCAACATCGACGGCGACGGCCAGGGCGACACCATCGGCCACGGCGGCGAACAACGGGCCGTGCTGGTATATCAGACCCAGTCCATCCGGCATTGGCAGCAGCACCTCGGACGCGACGACCTCGGTTACGGCCGGTTCGGGGAGAACCTCACCGTCGACGGCCTCGCTGACGACGAGGTCTGCATCGGCGACAGATATCGCATCGGCGAGGCCGAGTTCGAAGTCACCCAGCCACGGGTCACCTGCTATCGCCTCGGCCTGCGCCTCGGCGAACCCGAACTGCCCGCGCTGCTGGTCGGCCACCACCGGCCCGGCTTCTACATGCGCGTCATCCGGGAAGGACATATCCAGGCAGGCGACCGGATCATCCGGACCGGGACCGGGCCCGGCGCGCTGAGCGTGGCCGACACCGACGCACTGCTCTACCTTCCCGAACGTGATCCTGCCAAACTGCGCCTCGCCCTGAACATCCCTGCTCTGAGCCCGGGGTGGCAGGGCTCGTTCCGTGAGCTGCTCACGGCTGCCGACACTGCAGGCGCTGCCACCAGCGGCCCGGCCTGGGGCGGTTTCCGCGCACTGCGGGTGGCCGAGGTCGTCCCCGAAAGCGCGACGGTCACCTCGATCCACCTGACCACCCCCGACGGAACCCCGCTCCCGGCTGCCCGCGCGGGCCAGTACCTGACGCTGCGGATCTTCGGCACCGGCCGGCCCGCCCCGGTGCGCAGCTACTCACTGTCCTCGACGCCCGATGCCGGCGGTTACCGGATCAGTGTCAAACGGGAGCCGCACGGCACCGTAAGCAGTTACCTGACCACGAAGGTGCGGCCGGGTGATGTTCTGGACACCGCCGCGCCCCGCGGCGACTTCGTGCTCGACGAAGGCACCGGCCCGGTTCTGCTCATCTCCGCCGGTATCGGCCTCACTCCGGTGCTGTCCATGCTGCACGAGCTTGCCGCCCAGGGCAGCGACCGCGAGATCTGGTGGATCCACAGTGCCCGCCGGCCACGAGAACCCCGGCTGGCAGCCGAAGCGCACACCCTGCTCACCTCGCTGCCGCATACCTACGAGCACAGGTTCTACAGCGCCGCGACCCCCGAGGACCATCGCTGCGCCCACGCTGCCTGTGGGCGCCTCACCGAGGACAAGCTCATCGCGCTGTCCATCCCGCCCTCCGGGACCGCCTACGTCTGCGGCCCCGCCTCCTTCATGACGGATATCCGGCATGCTCTCACTACCGCCGGCATCGACCCGGCCCACATCCACACCGAGCTGTTCGGGACCCTGCCCGCGATCAACCCGGGCCTCACCGACCAGGCCGGTCTACCGCCTCACCAGCCCTCGGGACCTCCTGGCACCGGCCCACTCGTAACCTTCGCCCGCAGCGGTATCTCGGTGCCCTTCCCCGAGAGCAAGCGCAGCCTACTGGAACTCGCCGACGCCTGCGACGTCCCTGCCCGCTGGAGTTGCCGCACCGGCGTATGCCACACATGCACCACTGCTCTCTTGTCCGGCGCTGTCACCTACAGCCCCGAACCACTGGAACCCCCGCCTGAGGGCGAACTGCTCATCTGCTGCTCCCGGCCCGATACCGACATCGTCCTGGATATGTGAGCCCCACGCCATGACCACACCAGCGTCGCCGGCTTCTGTGCCCCGGACGGCAGCACCCGGGTTCTCCCGGAATCGGCCATTGGCCGCCGGAGTGTGCCGGCCTATCACGCACGGCCCATGATCAGCACCGATCGTAATGCGAGGAAACAATGACCGAAACACATGAGAGCCAGGCAACCGCCACCTACGACGTAGTCGTATTGGGCGCCGGTCCGGTCGGCCAGAATGTCACCGACCGCGCCCGCGCGGCCGGCCTCACCGTGGCCGTCGTGGAACGCGAACTCGTCGGCGGCGAATGCTCTTACTGGGCCTGTGTCCCCAGCAAGGCGCTACTACGGCCGGTGGTCGCGGTAGCCGATGCCCGCCGCGTGGACGGCGCCCGGCAGGCCGTCACCGGCCCGCTCGATAACGCTCGGGTTTTCGCCCGCCGCGATCACTACGTCACCGACTGGGACGACGCCGGTCAAGCCCAGTGGGTCAAGTCCATCGGAGCCGACCTCTTCCGCGGACACGGCCGCCTCAACGGTCCCCGCCGCGTCACCGTCACCGGTGACGGTGGCGACGGCTACACCCTGACCGCCCGACATGCGGTGGCCGTCGCCACCGGCAGCCGTCCGGCCATGCCCGACCTTCCGGGCATCCAGCAGGCCCGGCCCTGGACCAATCGGCAGGGCACCGACTCCAGCACCGTGCCCGGCCGGCTCGCCATTGTCGGCGGCGGCGGGGTCGGCGCCGAGATGGCCACTCTCTGGCAGGGGCTCGGCTCACAGGTGACACTGCTCGCCCGTCGCCTCCTGCCGCGCATGGAACCCTTCGCGGGCGAGTTGCTCGCCGACAGCCTCACCCGCTCCGGCGCCGACGTGCGGATCGGCCGATATGTGACCTCTCTGCACCGCCCGGACGCCACAGGACCCGTCACCCTCACCCTCGACGACGGCAGCGAGGTGGAGACCAACGAGGTCATGTTCGCCACCGGCCGTGCCCCCGGTACCGACGACATCGGTCTGGAAACTGTCGGCCTCACCCCCGGCTCCTGGCTGGACGTGGACACCACCTGCCTGGTCCGCGGCGTCGACGGTGAGTGGCTCTACGCCCTCGGCGATGTCAACCACCGCGCCCTGCTCACACACCAGGGCAAATACCAGGCCCGGACCGCGGGCGACGCCATCGGCGTCCGCGCCGCCGGCCTCCCGCTGGACAACGCCCCCTGGGGTGACCATGCCACTACAGCCGACCAGTACGCCGTCCCCCAAGTCTTCTTCACCGACCCCGAGGTGGCCGGGGTGGGCTTGACCGCCCAACAGGCGATCCTGGCCGGCCACCGCATCAAGACCGTCGACATAGACTTCAACGCTGCCCAAGGCGCTGACCTCTACGCCGACAACTATCGGGGCCACGCCCGGATGGTCGTCGATCTCGACCGGGAGACACTACTCGGGATGACCTTCGTCGGCCCGGGGGTGAGTGAGCTCCTGCACTCCGCAACCGTCGCGGTCGCAGGCCAAGTCCCGCTCGGGCGTCTCAGGCACGCGGTTGCTTGTTTCCCGACCGTCAGCGAGATCTGGCTCTTTCTCCTCAATGCCTACCAACGCGACTGAGGCGCACCACGCACGGCATCCCGCTGCCCGGCACCGACGTCCCGTTCGACTGCGCCACCGCAAACCAGCGCTTGATCCTCTCGATCAACATCGTCTACCGTCAGATGTGATCGAACACACCGAATCGGTGGATTTGCCGCACTGAGGGATTCGAGTCCCCCTCGCGCACGCCTTCGGTACGAATTCCCGTCATTTCAGGACGGGAATTCGTACGCAAGCAGCTGCGGGCCCACAATCGAACACGCGTTCGTGCCCATCGGTACCACAGGGTCACGGATGGGCACATCCCCTTCGGGACCGGCACCCCGGTGGCACCTTGCGCGCCGCGGGTCCGGTGTCATATCGAGTGCCCCGGTCCCGCCCGGAAATAGGTTTCGGCCGGAACCGGGGCACGACCACCTTCGTCGTCCCAGCGGCACAATGCGTCCGCGTTCTGCGCGTATTCGAGGCTTTGCCGGTCGGCGGCCGTCACCAGTTCGCTGGCTGTGAGTTCGTTGCCGGGGCGGGATGCGGCGCAGAGCAGCGCCCGCGCGTTCGCGGCCTCGGTGCGCGCGGGAATCACCAGCAACACGAGGCGGGTGCGGTCCAGGCCGAGGATACAGAGGGTATGGGCGGGTAGATGCCGGTAACCGTCCAGACGAACCGAACGCCCGCCGAGGGCTGTCCGCTCCGGCGCGGGCCGCCAATCGTCGACGTTGTACATGACGCGATCGACCGGGCGTGCTCGCCCGGGTTGTAGCGCCTCGAAGTCGAGGGTGGCCAGTTCGGCGACCAGATCGTCGGTACGCGGCCACCAGGCACCGTGCACTGCCCCGGGTCGCGGCGCTCGCGGCGTCGGCAGCCGCCACGACGCCGGCGACGGGCCATTGCGGAGGGAGAACCGGGGAGAGCGATCCAGCCGGATCTGCTCGTGTCGTGGCGTCATCACGACGCTCCTGACCGGGGCCGCGTGGTGGCCCCTGTTCATCGGTGGTGGGTAAGGCTCCGCGGAAGCGCACACGGGGTGCCCGACCTCGGATGTTCGTGAGATCTCGATACGACGGGGGGCCGATCGGCCCCGGCCCTCGTCTTCGACGCCGGAGCAGCGCCCCTATCGAGCGCCGGCTCCACCGAATATCCGGCTCACACCGCGGCGACGGGGTGCGGGCCGATCGCCGGGGTACGGCGCGGCGGTGTTGCCAGGCCCCTGGTCGGCGATATCGGTGGTACCGGTGTGGGTGTAGTAGGTGGGGGCTTCCCGCTCCGCGCCGATCGGCTGCGACGGGCGCGCCTCGGCGGCAGAGTAGTCGCGGCGCGCTGCTTTGAGCTCGCGGCGGGCGGCACTTCCACGGCGGGCGCTACGGCGAGCCCCGGCCAGCAGCAGTGCCAGGCCCGCGATTCCGATACCACCGACCACTATGCCGTAGAGGAACAACACCCCGGTGGAGCCGGTGACGTGGTAGCCGAACACCGCGAAGTCGTCGGTCAGTGTGTGTGCGGAACCGCTGTTGGCGAACACTCCGGCGACACCGACGAGTACAGCGGCGACGAGGATGACGAGTCCGATGATGACGATCATGACGATCCCTCGGATCTGTTGGGTACCTCCAGTACAGTCCGCCTTCGACTTGATGTCAACAGTGTAGGTCTACGATAGGAACATCCGGCGGCGGGCCCATGCCTATCCGGGCGCCCGCGGACAGAAGGCGGTGCACACGCCGCCGGTCTGCGCGACGCGGCGCTCGGGCCGCGGCCCGGACGCACACCGACGCCGACGCCCGGCACGTCGTGCCGCCGCGGAGTCGGTACAGCTCACGAACCTCGGCGTGGTGCGGCTTGCCGGCGGCCTCTGAGCCACGCCTCGATATCGGGTCCGGCCCCGGTTTCGGAGTCCCGGAGCAGCCGGCCCGCGCTCGTGGCGGCGACCGGAGTGATGAGCCGGAGGGTCAACGTAGCGTCGGCCCCGACGATATCGAGAGTGCGCGCCCGCCGGCGCCGGTAACCGTCGAGCCGGACACATCGGCCGCCGCTTTCCAGCTCACCTGGTGCGGTGGACCATTCGTCGAGGTGATAGATCACGCGCCGGACCGGACCGAATCCGGGCTGCAGCGCCGCGAACAGACCCGCGAGCTCCGTGACGAGGTCGCGGCTGTATGGCCACCAGACGCCGTCGGCCATCTCGTCCGCGGCGCCCAACTCCAACCGTACGCGGCGGGTCGACCACTCCTGCCGGCGAGCATCGAACGCGTTCGGTTGTGACGTCATGATCGACACTCCTATCGCGGCCGTGCTGCGGCCTGCCATGATGATCCGGTTCGCGACCGGCGCGCGTCCGAGGCTTCGGATCGACGGGCGAGCGATATGCCGGTCCGCTCATCGGCTACGATGGCTCTCGAGCCAACCGCCGCGCCTGCTGCTGAGTGGACAGCAGCGCAAGTGTTGCTTCGGCGCCCTGGTTTTCGTTGCGGCCCGTGCGCTCCAGTCCGTCGGAGCAGCCGTTGGTCTCCGGATCGAGCAATGG
Organism: Nocardia sp. NPDC050193; assembly: GCA_040674215.1. Taxonomy (GTDB): domain Bacteria; phylum Actinomycetota; class Actinomycetes; order Mycobacteriales; family Mycobacteriaceae; genus Nocardia. Next base: position 109,748 of record JBFARE010000012.1, read on the forward strand.
AGTGCCGATATCGTTCGCGCCACGAAACCACGCCGCGCACAGCAGGACGGTGTCCTTCCAGCGCCGGTCGCCCGTGGCGTCGTAGGCACGGGCGCAGGCATCGGCCAGGCACGCGACCTCGACGGGCTGCTGATCGAAGCCGGGCCGAGGTTCCCCGGCCGCCCAACCGTCGACCGGAGTCACGGAGAGATGATCACCGGCCGTCTCCGTCTCGAGCAACCACCGCAACATCGCCAATCCGTCCGCCTGTATACGTTCTTTGCCGGGTATCGAGCCGACCGCGAGCAACGCCTCTGCCAGTACGGCGTTGGCGTACTCCAGCCGCGGCTCGGGCCACCGCCAGTCGAACCTGCGGGTCGGCGCACCGATCAGGGTCGCCGTATCGTCCAAGTAGTCACGGGCACAGCGGTTCACCGGGTCGACGCGCAGAACCTCGGCCGCGCCCAGTGCGCCGAACGCCATCGCACGAGCCGACCGGGGCCGCTGCCGAGCAGCGGCCGTGAAACGCGCCAGCGCGGTCCGTGCCAGATCGGGCCGGTGCGCAACAACCGTGCCCAGGGCCCACAACGCGCGGCCCCAGTGGTCGTCGAGGCTCGGTTCGTCCTGCCAGTGCCGATCCGATCCGCGCCGATTGTGACACCGTCCGTCCGGGGTGAGCGCATCGACCACGAAGTAGAAGTACACCCGGGTGAGGTCGAGCAATTGTTGGGACGGCTCGGCTTCGCGAACGGCGACGACGAGCGCGCGGGCGACATCGTCGACGCAGTAACCGTATTCGACGAGGGGCTCGGCGAGTCTCGCGTGCTCGAAGATCCCGCACTCGTCACTGAGCCGGTACAGATGGTCGTAGGAAACGGTGATCGTATTCATGCGCACTGCCTCATATCGCTACGCGATGAACACCATGGGCCACAGGTTCCGGGAGGTCCACCGGTTCGAATCTGCACCTTTGCGCCTTTCTTCGTCCGGCCGGCCTCGACTGCGCCGCCAACGCGCGCAGTGCCGAGCGCAGGCCGCGCCGGCCCAACGAGCCGAGTTCGCCGTCGCCGGGCCGGCCGTTCCCGCGTTCGTCGTCGCCCTGGAATCGCTTCTCCGAGGCCGTCTCGGGCGCATCGTCACTGGTTGCGGTCAGCAAGCTGTCCGGCACAGCGAGTTTGTGGATAGTGCGCAGGGTGAGTAGGTATTGGCGCAGCAGCGGGCCCGTGGTGTACGGGAGGTCGTATTCATCGCACAGCGCCCGGACCCGGTGACTGATCTCCGCGTAGCGGTTGCTGGGCAGGTCCGGGAAGAGATGGTGTTCGATCTGATAACAGAGGTTCCCGCTGAGGAACGCGAGCATCGGCCCGGCGTCGAAGTTGGCGGTACCGAGCATCTGCCGCAGATACCACTCACCCTTCGTCTCGGACTCGACCACGGCGGGTTCGAATTTCTCCGCGCCGTCGGGAAAGTGGCCGCAGAAGATCACGACATACGCCCACAGATTGCGCGCTAGGTTGGCTGCCGCGTTGGCAGCGAGGGTCCGACGCCACCGCCGGCCGCTCAGCGCCGGGAGAAGCAGATAATCCTTGGCGACCTGTCTGCCGATCTTCTTCACGAACGCTCTGGTCTCCGCGGTCTTTCCCCCAGGTGTGCCGACACGATCACGTTCGGAGTACAGATCGTGCAGGGCGATACCCCACTCGAACATCGCCGCCAGCACGAGATTCTGCAACGGCTGCAACAACAACCGGGGCCGCCACGGCTGGTCTCGGGTCACCCGCATCACGCCGAAGCCGATATCGTCGTCCATACCGAGCACGTTCGTGTACACGTGATGGCCGAAGTTGTGGGCGTAGCGCCATTGTGAGGACAACCCCGCCATATCCCATTCCCAAGTGCCGGAATGTATTTCCGGATCGTTCATCCAATCCCATTGGCCGTGGCAGATATTGTGCCCGAGTTCCATGTTCTCGATGCTCTTGGCCACCGCCAGTCCGGCGGTTCCCAGCACCCAGCCCTTTGCGCCCCGGATCAGGGCGATGATCACACGAGAGGTCGCGTCCAGCCCTCGTTGTAGGGCGATGCTGCGGCGGATGTAGTCCGCATCCCGTGCGCCTCGCTGTGCCACGATGTCGCGTCGAATCGTGTCGAGTTCGCGGCCGAGCGCTTCGATATCGCCAGGACCGAGGTGCGCGTAGACACCGACTTCGGTAATTGCCATTGTTCATGCCCTCGATCGCCGGTTGTTGCGTCGTAGCCGAGCCGACGCCGGGCGCCTTGCCCGCCCACGCACGGAGTGGGTAGGCGCTCGAACGTGTTCGCCTGCGCTATCGGAACTCGGTGGGTGATCTTGCTTGTCGTGGCCGTCGAAATGGTCCCGTCTGCGGATTCGTACCGGGCCGCGGCGGTCGGGTTCATCCAACCCGTCGACGCATGAACCCGGCTATATCCTCAGACTAGACGTGCCCACACCGTCTGTCTACGATGTAGAATAACGTTGTATCAACAGAAGATGAACGGGCGGTGTGTGCGATGAAGGAGACGAGAGCCGGGCCGTCGGACGCGCGGGACCGCCCGGATGATCACACCGGGACTCGCGGTACCCATCCACTGACCCGCCCGGTCATCCTGGCCGCCGCTCTCGAGATCATCGACCGCGACAGCATCGACCGGTTGTCGATGCGACGCCTGAGCAATCGGCTCGGCCACGACCCGACCGCGCTCTACCGGCACGCCGCCAACAAGGCCGCACTTCTCGACGGCGTCACCGAGTTCGTGCTCGAGCAACTGACCGTCGACTCCACCGACCCCGACTGGCGACACCAGCTACGCCTGGTCGCCCGGGATTTCCGCAGACTGGCGGTGGCGCACCCGCATGCGGTGCCGCTGTTGGTCACCCGTTCGCTGACCACGCCACTGGGCCTACGGCCGCCGGGCACCCTGCGCCCGCTGGAGGACGTGCTCGACCTGCTCACGCGAGCCGATTTCAGCGGAAGCGACGCCCTGCGCATCTATCGGGCGCTCTTCGGGTTCCTCTACGGACACGTCCTCGACGAATTGCAGGAGATCGTCGACCGGCCGGAAGAAACCACGGACCTGCTCCGGCTCGGCCTGCACCATCTACCGATCGGCGAATTCCCGCTGCTGCGCGGACTCGCATCACAGCTGGCCGCCTACGACGGTGTCACCGAACTGGAACGCGGCCTGGACATCCTGCTGGCCGGCCTCACCACCACTATCCGCCCTGGTACACCCCGCCAGAAGTACCCGGGGTGACCCGTCACCTGGGCGCGGGCGCATCGCCCGGACCCGGCAGGACGGCGTCACCCGGCCGCGGTGCCGCAGGGTGGGGCCCGGGCATCGTCGCCGCGAGCCCGGCCAGCAGGATGTCCAATCCACGCTCGAGTTCCACGGCGCCGTCATAGGCCGCCAGCACCGGCGCCAAGCCCCGGACTAGCGGGAATTCCCCGATCGGCAGCCGATACAAACCCAGCCGAAGCAGGTCATCGGTCTCCTCCGGGCGTTCCACGATCTCCTGCAATTCGTTGAGGACGTGTCCGTAGAGGAACCCGAAGAGCGCCCGATAGATGTGCAACGCGTCGACCACGGTGTAACCGACACGGGTGAGCAGCGAGAGCATGTCCTCCAGCGGCCGCACCACCGCCGGCAGCCGCTGCCCGAGCGGGGTAGCCAGCGGCCGGGTCACCAGCAGCGGCACCACCCGCGGATGCGCCAACGCCACTTGCCGGAACTCCCGGGCCACGCGACGCACTTCGGCGACCCAATCGGAGGCCGTGGCATCGACCGACAGTTCGGCGAACACCACTTCCGCGACACCGTCGAGCACAGCCGCCTTGTTCGGTACGTGCCGGTAGATCACCATCGGATCACGCCCCATCGCCTCGGCCAGACGCCGCATCGACAACCCGTCGACCCCGTCGCGGTCGACGATCACGAGAGCCGCATCCAGTACAGCCGCCCGGGTCACCGGGCTGTCTCGACGACCGGCCCCGGCTTTCCTGCGGCTGCCCGAGGGTTCGGCAATCACGAAGGCGCTCCATTCTCCGGAAACCGTTATGTAGATCTACACCGTAGACACTGGACGGGCGCCACGTCCAGGGCCGGTAACGCCGCCGCCCATCGACGCCGAAACCCGATGCTCGCCGTGACCGTGATGACCGCGGATCCGGCCAGGGGTGGTGCAGCGCGACCTGGCGCCCTTCTTCCCAGGAATCCCCAGGCCGCGGCGAGTATCGGTCAGGACTACCGGAAGGCGTCTTCGCCGTGGACATCGCGCACACCGCCACCGGAGACTCGGCGACCGGTTCGGTCGTATCGGGTCCGAAATCTGGACACCCGCTGCGCCGGCGACGCTCGGGCAGAGGCCCGCCACGGCCCGGACCCTGCACAGGATGGCGGTGGTGGCTCTGAGGTATGAAAGCGATGGCGGCGCCGCTCACGGGCATCCAGGCCGGTAGCGGTAGCGGGCCGGCCGTTCGGTGATTCCGACCCGCTTCGATCCGGCGGGCGGCACGAAATTCGTCTCCTTCGCCGCATCATCGTCACGCAAGAGAAAGTACGCCGGTTCATGGTCTCGGAGGGTCGGCGATGGCGCCTACAGCCTTGTGCATCTGCGCCTCCGCACGGGCGGTGTCGGTGGCAGGGTCGATCACCAGCAGTCGTAGCCGCTGATCACGCGGACCGAACACGTACATCACCCGGGACGGCTGGTCGGGAAGCGGACCGGAAACCTCGATGCCGTCGGGAGCGTCGATGGCTCGTTGGGTCAGGCTCAGTGAATTCCAGTCGAAGGTGATCCGGGTGGTCGCGCCCAGTCGCGTGGTGAGCGCAGTAACCAGGTCGTGCAGTTCGGTGGTGAGGTTGTCGGTTCTGGGCCACCAGGCGCCGTCCATTCCCTCGGAGCGCTCGGCGCGGTCGCGCAGCAGCAGTCGCGGTGTGCGGGTCGGCGTGTCGAACGGTTGTCCCCCACCGGCAGTGGCCCGGAATCGCCCCAGGCCGCGGTCGGCGGCGGCATCGCCCCTGCCCTGCGGCGAGTTCTGTGTCATGACCGGCCACCCACCGGAATCGAGGATCCCACACGAGATCGAAGGTGGTCGGTGCCCGTAGCCACTGGCGCGCCGCGGCCGCCTTCGTCGTCCCAGCGGCGCAGCGCGATCTCGTTCTGGCTGCGATCGAGCTTGTGCCGGGTGCCGGCTGCCACCAGTTCGTCGGCGGTGAATTCATTTCCCGGTCGGGATGCCGCGGACAGCAGCGCCCGAGCGGCGGTGGTCTGGGTGGTACCCGAAGGGATCACCAGGAGAACGAGCGGGCTCCGGTCCGGTCCCGGGACGCAGAGCACGTCGGCGGACAGATGCCGGTAATCCTCCGAACGAACCGAACGTCCGCCGATCAGATCAACTATGTGGGGGCACCAGGCCACCGCCGCGGGGCGAGGCCCGGGCTGCGACACCGGCGGCGCGCCGCGGCAAAGAGAGGGACGTGCGGATCGGCCCAGCCGAATCCGCTCCTGTTGTGGCGTCATTGCGACGCTCCTGACCGGGACCGGGCGGCGGCCCCATCCATTCGCCGGGTGGCGACGAGACCACCGACGGTCTCGTGCGGAAGCCCCCGACCCCCTCAGCCTACCCGCCGGGTATATGCCGGTACGACGTGCGCGCATACACGGTGACCTGTGGCGCCGGACGGCACCGCACCCGACTGGTCGCACATCCGGGCCGCCCGTCGCCCGGCCCGGATGTGCGATCCTGTCCACTGCTACCCGCCCCGGTTCCCCGGTTCCCCGGTTCCCCGGTTCCCCGGTTCCCCGGTTCCCCGGTTCCCCGGTTCCCAGATGTATTGTCGCGACACGTATCCGGTCACCGACCGGCCGCCGCGCCCTCGGGCCGAGGTACCCAACGGGGGTAGAGTAGCGACGACCGGCGCGGGGCCGGTGGTGACGCGACGCTCGGGAAGAGAGGTGGGCCGATGACGATCACGACACGCACGGCCACTGTGGCGTCCCGGTACGACGAGCGGCCGCGCGGGGCGACGATTATGACCATTCTCGCGGCGCTGGCGTTGCTGTCACCCCTGCTGCACTGCGATCTCGTCCCCGCGGCGACAGCGCACGCCCGAGCCCACGAGGCCGTGACCGCGGCCGGTCACCACGACCGCACCGGCGACCCGGCCGGAAGCCACTGCACGGCCCACGCGGTCCACTGCGTATCCCAGGTGGTGCTACCCGCGCGGGTCCCCGATCCGTTCGCCCTCGTTCTCCTGGTGACACTGACGCTCACCACGCCGGTCGCGCGCTCCCTCGCGCCCACCGCCGGACGCTGGATCCGGGGACCTCCGGCCGGTGCACTCGCCGCCGGTGGTCGCGAGATCCTCACCCGCTTCTGTATCGCCCGGCGCTGACCGGCCCGCGCCCGGCCGGTCCCCCATGGGCCGGCCGGAGTCCGCTGCCGACCATCAGCCTCCGGGTCCGCGGGGACCCGATACAGAAAGCGACAGTCATGAACAACGTGGTCCTGCCCGAGCCGGCGGAGCCGACCGCCGCCGGAGTCGTTTCGACGCCCGGCACCGCCCTGACACCTCCCGCCCTCGTCGGGAACACGCCGGTGCTGTGGGTGGGCGCCCCACTGGCGCCTGCCGGGCACGGATTCTGGGCCAAACTCGAGGGCAGCAACCCGGGCGGGATGAAGGACCGGCCGGCCCTGCACATGGTGCGGCGCGCCCGGGAGCGCGGTGACCTCCTGCCGGGTGCCCGTATCGTGGAGTCCACCAGCGGCACCCTGGGGCTGGGTCTGGCCCTGGCCGGAGTGGCCTACCACCACCCGGTCACGCTGGTCACCGATCCCGGTCTGGAGCCGATCGTGGAACGGTTGCTGACCGCCTACGGCGCCACCGTCGATATGGTGCCCGCACCGGGCCCGGCCGGCGGCTGGCAGCAGGCCCGCCGCGAGCGAGTGGCGCGGATACTGGCCGCGGAGCCGTCGGCCTGGTGCCCGGACCAGTACAACAATCCCGACAATGTGGCCGGGTACGAGTCACTGGGTGTGGAACTGATCGAACAACTGGGCGGCGTGGACGTACTCGTGTGCGCGGTGGGCACCGGCGGTCATTCCGCGGGGGTGGCCCGGGTGCTGCGCCGGTTCGACCCGAACCTGAAACTCATCGGCGTCGACACCGTGTCCTCCACTATCTTCGGCCAACCGGCGGGACCGCGGCTCATGCGCGGGCTCGGCTCCAGTATCTATCCCGCCAACGTCGACTACGCCGCGTTCGACGAGGTCCACTGGGTCGCCCCGGCCGAAGCGGTATGGGCCTGCCGGACCCTGGCCACCACCCACCACGCCACCGGCGGGTGGAGTGTCGGCGCGGTGGCCCTGGTCGCGGGCTGGGCGGCCGGACAGTTCGATGCGGACGTCCAGGTCGCCGCGATCTTCCCCGACGGCCCACAACGCTATTTCGACACCGTCTTCAGCGACCAGTACTGCCGCGCACACGGTCTGCTCGGCGCGGCGCCGCCGGCCGGGCCCGCCACGGTGTCCTCCCCGTTCGAGGCGGAGTTCCGGTCCTGGACCCGCTGCGCGACCGTGGTGGATCCCCGTGGGCGCACCGCATTCGAAGGAGCCCGCCGATGAACACGCTCGCCACCTTCCGCAGCTTCGACACCCCGGTGCGGCTGCTGATGATCAATCAATTCGGTATCAACCTCGGCTTCTACATGCTGATGCCGTTCCTGGCCGGATATCTGGCCGGTCCCCTCGGACTCGCCGCGTGGGCGGTGGGACTCGTACTGGGGGTCCGCAATTTCTCCCAGCAGGGCATGTTCCTGATCGGCGGAACCCTGGCCGACCGGCTGGGTTACAAACCCCTGATCGTGGCCGGATGCCTGTTGCGCACGGGCGGTTTCGCACTCCTGGTGTTCGCCACCGGCCTGCCCACACTGCTGATCGCCTCGGCCGCCACGGGATTCGCCGGCGCGCTGTTCAATCCGGCGGTCCGCGCCTACCTCGCGGCCGGATCCGGGTCGCGCCGGGTGGAGGCCTTCGCGCTGTTCAATATCTTCTACCAGGCCGGAATCCTCGCGGGCCCGCTGGTCGGAGTCGCGCTGCTGACACTCGATTTCCGGGTGGTGGCGGCCGCGGCCGCCCTGGTGTTCGCCGGGCTGACCGTGGCCCAGTCGCTGGCGCTGCCCGCCGGACCCGAGCTCCCCGCCCACGCCCGGGTTCCGGTGCGGACGGCGTGGGCGGGTGTGGTGCGCAATCGGCGGTTCGTGGCGTTCTCGGTGGCGATGATCTGCTCCTACATCCTGTCTTTCCAGATGTATCTAGCGCTCCCACTGCAGGCGGAGATGATCGCCGGAAACGGCGCGCAGGTGCTGGTGTCCGCGCTGTTCGTGATCTCCGGGGTGATCGCGGTGGCCGGTCAATTGCGGATCACCGCCTGGTTCCGGGCACGCTGGGGCACCGGACGCGCCCTGGTCGCGGGAATGACGATCCTGGCCGGCGCCTTCCTACCGCTGGCCCTGGTGCCCGTCCCGGCACTGTTCGGCACCTGGGCCGCGGTGGCCGCTCTGCTGATCTCGGCGGCACTACTGGCCGTCGGGACCGCCGCGGTGTTCCCGTTCGAGATGGACACGGTCGTCACGTTGGCCGGAGACCGCCTGGTGGGCACCTATTACGGCTTCTACAACAGTGTGGTCGGTATCGGCATTTTGGTCGGCAATCTCGCCACCGGAGCCGTATTCGGCGCCGCCCGGGCCGCGGATGCCGAAGTGCTGATCTGGATCGGCCTGTTCCTGATCGGAGCCCTGTCCGCCGTGGCTCTGGCCCGTCTCGGCCGGGCCGGGACCGACCACTCCGGCACGGCCGAACCCATGACTTCCGGCGGTGACGTGGCGGAACCCGCCTCCCGGACATCCGGGTCGGCCGGCCGCGGCAGCTGAGGTCTTCGCCGGGCCCGACGGCGGTCGGCTCCCGGCGTCGGGCCGATGGGGCGGCACTCGGCCGCGGCCAGACGGAGTTGGTTCCCGGGCCCCGGCTCTGTGCCCGAATCGAGATCTCGGCACGCGTCGCGGGCCACGGCCGGTGGTCCACGGCGCCGGCCGGCCACCGCATCCGCCTCGCGGGCGGTGGGTAGGGCCATTACCCCGGCACGTACGGCCGCCCGGGTGCCGGCCGGATTACGGTCGCAGCACGATTCCGGCTCCACCGCGTCGCCCCGGCCCCGCGCCGCCCACCGCTGCCATTGCCGCCCACCTGCGGTGATGGATACGATCGAATAGATCGCTCGAGCGGGAGAGGCGAAAGAACGGAAGCGAACCATGAGTCCACGAGCGCGTGGCCGGAGCCCCCGACTTCTCGGTGCGACTGTCGGGGCCGTCGCCCTCTTCTTCGCAGTCGCCGCTCCGGCGACCGCTGCCCCGGGGGCGCCGGCCTCCCAGGTCACCGACGGCCCGAACCCACAGGTGGGACTGCACGGTTACTGCGCGGGACCCGGCGAGGTCGAACAACTCGCCGACGGCACGACGACCTCCTGCTCCGCGATCTCGAATTCCGACGCCTTCGCGTGGTCGAACTACTCCGAGCCCGTGGCGATGGATCCGAACACCCGCGACCCCAACTGCCAAACCGCCGGTTGCGAGTACCAGGGCGGGACCGCGCCGGGTGAGCAGCGCTGTGGAACACAGTGCAGCGCGCCTCCCGCCCCCGGCGTGATCCAGCCTCCTCCCGCACCGGCGCCACACGCGTGAGCCGGTTCTATATCATCCGCGTCCCAGCGGGCCGAACACAGCGCCGGGCCTACCGGCCGCCGGGCGCGCGGACTGCTATCGTGAACAGGAAATCCTCGACCGCAGAGAGATCGATCATGGTTGGTGAACTCGATATCTCCGGAGCCACCCGGCTCTGACGGCCACCAGTAGGGCGCAAACGGCGCCGCTGTAGTGGCCGCTTCGTCGTTCACTTTTCCTTCTTCGGGGCAGCGTGACGCGCCCGAACGACAACCGAGGTCTCTCCTAGATGTCCGAATCTTTCATCGTCTGTTCGAACCTGTCGTTCTCCTGGCCGGACGACACCGCGGTGTTCGCCGATCTGTCCTTCAGCGTCCCCGGCGGCCGCACCGGTCTGGTGGCACCCAACGGTGCGGGTAAGAGCACGCTGCTCCGTTTGCTCGCGGGTGAGCTGAAGCCCGGTGCCGGCGGTGTATCCGTCGACGGCGTACTCGGTTACCTGCCGCAGACGCTGCCGCTCACCGGCGAGATGACGGTCGCCGAAACCCTGGGCATCGCGCCGATCCTGGCCGCGCTGAACGCCGTCGAGTCCGGTGACACCGCCGAAGAGCATTTCACCACCATCGGCGCCGACTGGGATATCGAGGAACGCACCCGGGCCCAGCTGGAGCGCCTCGGCTTGGGCGAGCTGGCACTGAACCGGCGGTTACGCACCCTCAGCGGCGGTCAGGTGGTGTCGCTGGGTCTGGCGGCCCAGCTGCTGCGACGACCCGATGTGCTGCTGCTCGACGAGCCGACCAACAACCTGGATCTGGAAGCCCGGCATCGGCTCTACGATCTGCTGGCCGATTGGAAAGGCTGTCTGCTCCTGGTGAGCCACGACCGGCCCCTGCTGGACCGGATGGACCGGATCGCCGAACTGCACGCCGGGGAGATCCGCTTCTACGGCGGCAATTTCACCGAGTACGAAGAGTCGATCCGCGCCGAGCGCGAGGTCGCGGAAAAGAACATCCGCAATGCCGAACAGGAGGTCAAACGGGAGAAGCGGGAACTCCAGCAGGCGCGGGAGCGCGCCGCCCGGCGGGCGAGCAACGCGGCCCGGAATCTGGGTAACGCGGGGCTGCCGAAGATCTTCGCCGGCACCATGAAACGCAATGCCCAGGAATCGGCCGGGCGGGCGAACGAAACCCATGCCGCCCGGGTCGACGCCGCGAAGAACCGGCTCGACCTGGCCGAGCGTGCGCTGCGTCCGGAGCAGCGCATCACCCTGCAACTACCGGACACCGATGTCCCGGCCGGGCACACCGTGTTCGCCGGGGAAGGGATCGGCTACCGCTTCGGCGAACAGGAGGTCTTCGCCGGTGACGGCGCGGATCTGACCATCCGCGGGCCCGAGCGGATCGCGCTGACCGGGCCGAACGGCGCCGGCAAATCCACGCTGCTGCGGATCGTGCACGGTGATCTGACGCCGGAAAGCGGTTCGGTCGCCCGGGCCGAGGGCCGGGTCGCCTATTTGTCGCAGCGGCTGGACCTGCTCGACCTCGATCGCACCGTCGCCGAGAACCTGGCCGCGTTCGCGCCGAACCTGCCCACGCCGCAGCGGCTGAACCTGCTGGCGCGGTTCCTGTTCCGTGGTGCCCGGGTCGAGCTGCCGGTGGGTGCGCTGTCCGGCGGTGAGCGGTTGCGCGCCACCCTGGCCTGCGTGCTGTTCGCGGAGCCGGCACCGCAGCTGCTGCTCCTGGACGAACCGACCAACAATCTCGATCTGGTCAGCGTCGGGCAGCTGGAAAGCGCGCTCGACGCCTACCGGGGCGCGTTCGTGGTTGTCAGCCACGACGAGCGGTTCCTGGCCGAGATCGGAGTGCAGCGCTGGCTGCGGCTGGCCGACGGACGACTGCACGAGGTCGCGGGTCCGCGGTAGCCGACTGAGCCGGCCCGGACCGATCGGGCGATCGGCCGGTTCCGGGTCGCGCCGGGGCTGTTCTCCCGGCGTTGTGCCGCTGGCCCCGCCCCCGCGTTCCCGGCCGGGCCGGAAACGCTACAGAGGTAGCCCTCTGTGATGTCCCGCCCGGATCCGTCGCACATCGATCGAGATGACGAGCGGAGTTTCTGCCCCGGCCGCACAGGTTCGCGCTCGTCAGCCGGTGATGGAGATACCGGCGGGATATGGCCCGCCGGTATCCGTCTACAGTCCGAGGCCCGGGCCGGGCTCTTCCGCGGCCGGTTCTTCCGCGGGAGGCTCACCTCCGGCAGGAGGCGTACCCTCCTCAGCAGGCCCGCCCTCGGCGGGGGGCTCACCCTCTTCCGGAGTGGGTCCGCCTTCGGCGGGGGCCGCACCCTCCTCCGGAGCAGGTCCGCCCTCGGCAGGAGGCTCACCCCCGGCAGGAGGCGCACCCTCCTCAGCAGGCCCGCCCTCGCCGGGGGCCGCACCCTCCTCCGGAGCAGGTCCGCCTTCGGCAGGAGAAGCACCGTCCGCGGGAGTCTCACCCGGAGCAGGCTGGGCGCTGGGCGGTGGGCCGGCATTGGGCGCCGGCGCGGAAGGCGGCGGATCCTCGGAGTCCTTGTCTTTGTCGTCTTTATCGTCTTTGTCGTCCTTGGCGTCGGCATTAGCGGCGGTCATGGCCGACATGGCCGCCGCAGCCATCACGGCTCCCATCATGGACTGCATACCGCTGCCGGCGCTGCCACCGGTAGCGCCACCCGCACCCCCGCCGGTGCCGCCGCCGTGGTTACCGCCCTGGCCGCCGCCCGAACCTCCCTGATCGGAGTCGTCCTCGTCACCGCCCGGATTCCCGTCGAAGATGTCGTCTATGTCACTGCCGGAGTCCTCGTCGGAGCTGCCGCCCGAATCGCCATCCTGGTCACCACCCGACCCGCCACCGGATCCGCCACCGTCGCCCGACCCGCCACCGGATCCGCCACCGTCGCCCGACCCGCCACCGGATCCGCGACCGTCCTCGTCGCCGGATCCGCCCCCGTCCTCGTCGCCCGAGCCGTCCTTGTCCTCGTCACCCGAGCCGTCCTTGTCCTCGTCACCGGAACCGTCCTTGTCCTCGTCACCCGAGCCGTCCTTGTCCTCGTCACCCGAGCCGTCCTTGTCCTCGTCACCCGAGCCGTCCTTGTCCTCGTCGCCGGAACCGTCACCCGGACCGTTCTCGTGGCCATCGCCCGATTCCCCACTCGAATCGCTGTCCGGCCCGGAGTCACCGGAGAGCCCCACCGCCATTGCCGCACCCGCACCGAGACCGGCTACGGTGAGGCCGATACGCCGACCCCGACCGCTTTTCTCGTCGTCGCCACCTCTGCGGTCACCAGGGTCGTCACCGTTGTGCCTTCCGACTTCCCGGCCCCCACCGTCACCCTCACCGGTACGGGGACGCGGAGCAAGCCCTCCACCATTGGATGTGCTGGGGGTATCACGTCCGGATTCGCCTTGGGCACCACCGCTGGGTTCGCTCGGGGAATCGCCATCGGCGGGATGCCCTCGGTTCTCCCGCCACCGTTCGTACTCCTCCGGATCCTGGTTCCTCAACCTGTCGAGCCGCCTCCGGGCCGCAGCTGCTTCGAAAGGGTTGCTCGAGGTGTTGTTGGCGTGGCCCCACAACCCATCGAATCGTTCCCATTCGTCCGGTTCGCGGTACTTGGCGGAGGTGTTGCTCTGCGGTTCCTGATTACGGTCTCCGTCGAATCCACGACTGCTCTCGTTATCGGCTCCGCTCGCGTTGTCCGCGCCCTGCCGGGCCCGGTTGGACCCGTGGTCCTGAGCATTTCTGCGCAGACCCGGCCCCAACCGCCCGAGGAGTTCCATCAACTTCTCGAGGATTTCCTTTGCAGGGTTTTTTTTCACGGCTCAACCAGCAACTCTCACTCGCACGACTCGCTCCGCGGGGAAGGGCCCTGCCGTCACCCCGTCCGACGACCGGCGGGAATCGACACATTGCCTCCAAGGCAGATCCATCCTCTACCACTCCCCAGCAGTGGGAATCAGGAGTGCCGCGTGGGTGGCGCAGTCCGGCCTCGGTGCCGATCATTCGTGCGGACAGACCCCGGCCCCCGGTCCGCCGTTCTACGGCACACCGGAAACAACGGCTTGCATGCGAACCGGACAGCGGCGATCAGGGATTGACGGACCGGGCTCGCGTATCCGGTTCGGCGTCCTGCGTCCGGACCGATTCGGCGTCCTTCTCATTCGATTCGGCAGTTGGCGGATCGTTCGGTACCACCGGCGGGGGCAAAGAAGTACTCGGGACGAACACTCGCGAAGCTGAGCCTGGTGCGCCCTGCGCGGGGGGTTCCACGGGACTCGCGGTCTGCTGACCATTGTCGCCGGTCCCGACTACGGAGACACCGGGCACATTCGAGCCGGACTCGGCCGCAACAGGTGTCGCACGCGGCCGACCACGGCCCGGACGCGACCACGGCGTCCGGGTTCCGGGGCGGCCGGATGGCTGCTGAGCACTCGCGGCGGGCCGAGACGGGGCACGATCGCTCGCGCCGCCCTGCGTCTTGCCCGAGGCCGCGGTCGACGCGGAGGAGGCGGACTGTGTGGAAGACGGACCTGCGGCAGCCGACGCTTGCACATCCTGCCGTCCACTCGCGGCCGCCAGTCCCGGCGACATCGTATTCGCGATTCCACCCGTCGCACCGGCTATAGGCGCCGCCTCGACCGGCTGCCCGCTGAGGCCCACCCCCGCGTCCGAGGACGACCCCGGCGAAACTGCGGCACGGTTCCCATCCGCCCCATCGGTCTCGATGCCAGATGAACCTTCTGCCGCGGAACCTCCGGCGGCCTGCCCGGCGGGAGCACCGACCTCGGAGGGAGTCCCGGTCGACGGGTTGGCACCGGAAGCAGTCGACGGGTCCGCGCCGGAAGCAGCCGACGGGTCCGAGCCGGAAGCAGTCGGCACGTTGGGAGGTCGAGCATCGCGGGATTCGCTGGGGGGCGAGCCGATATCGCGGGGCGCAGCGCTTTCGGATTGCCCCGGGGTGGTGGTCGGTTGTTCCGGGACCACCGACGAGCCTTGCCCACCGTCGGGCGACTGCACGGGATGTTCGCGGGAACCGGGCGGCACTTCGAAAGACGAACCCGGATACTCCGACCAATCGGTCTCCGGAAGTGCGTGACCCGGCGTCCTGAAGGTGAGACCGCCGGCCTTCTCGAGAAATTTCTGGGAATGGGACTGCATCGCATCGGCATGGTGATCCACCACGTCCGCGTAGCGGCGCACCTGGTCCGGGTCCACGAAGAAACTGGGCGCAGGGTCCGGAACGCGCAAAAGGTCGCTTGTCTTGTCGTACAAGGTCCCATTGACCAGCCGTTCGATCTCATCTTGGAGCGGTTCGATCGCTTTTCCGAGGACCTCGGCCGCGAGATATCCGATGAGCACATCCTGCATGGATTTGAGTAGTCGTTTGGCCACCTCACGCACGACAACACCGGTGACCGCGCCGCCCGGCACGAAGAACAGCGCGGTATAGCTCGCGGCCAGAGCCACCAGTTCGACCAGCACCGCCGCCTGGATCGCTTCGATCACGTCCGCCGCGACATCGAGCGCCGAGGAGACCACCTCGCAGGCGGCACAGATCTTCTCGACACGATCGCTGCTCATCGTGGCCCACCGTGCGAGCAACGCCTCGTAGGAGCGTCCAGAGTAGACCGTACCCATATCGTTCATCGCGCCCGTTGCCGCGTCATGGGACTCGCGCACGTCTACGGCGAAATCACGGACGTATCCACCCAGTTCGCGAACCTGGTCTGCATCGATATCCGGATACGGAAGACCCAGGGCGTTCAATAGGAATATGACTTCGCTGGGGATCGGAACACTCACGCGTCGGGCCTCCGCGCTACAACTCGCGGCAGCGAGGATCAGACGACCACGTAAGAGGGCCGGCGAGAAAAGAACTCCCCAGCCCGGAGCCCTCGAGAGGAGTCCGCAGCCGATCGAGTTGCGCTATCCCACCGATTTACCTCGCCCCACCTTCCCGCAGCCGCTCTTCTCAGCGGTATCGACTCCGAATGCAGGCGGTCAAGTTTAGGCGGTCCGGCGATGTTCCCCACTACGGGGAACATCGCCAGGTCGCCGCTATATGGACAGGACGTGCCTCTCGCCGACCGCCGAACCGCGATGCCCTCGAGGCTGCCCGATCCCCCTGACCGCCCCACAGCGCAATCGGCCCGACTGTCACCCCGTGCAGCTCGGCGCCGGGCAGTTCGGTCTCGATGATCGCGCCTCCGGTCACCGCAGCATTCGGTTGACCACGTGGCCTCGCCGGGTTCCGGCACGATCCCGTGGGTTATCTGGAGCGGGAATGTCTGGATCCCGCCGTCGAGGTACCGGCCGAGGGCGCCCGCGGCCCACCATGATGAACCACCGTTCGGGCCGGTACTCAGGCCGTAGAGCGATCCGGAAACCCGGAACCACGCGCACTTGACCCTCGTACCCCCGCCGGACTCGGCACGGTGCCCGCCGGGCGCGAGAGCGCGGTACGACGTATCAGGCGGAGGAGACCTGGGCCTGCCACATCCAGTGCAACTGTTCGAGCCGGGCCGCGATCGCGATGAACAGATCCTGGGTCACCGGATCCGCCTTCTCGGTGGCATCGATGCGCTCCCGCAGGCGGCCGATCACCTTGCTGAGGTTCTTGACAATGGCATCGATGACATCGGTGTCCTGCTGCCAGCCGTCGGGGAACTCGAGACCACCGGCCTCCTTGGCGACGGTCGCGGCACGGCCGTCCGGGCTGACCCCGATGGAGGTCGCGCGTTCGGCGGCGTCGTCGGTGAACTCCCGGGCCGCGGTCACCAGCTCGTCAAGGGCGAGGTGGACGGAGCGGAAGTTACGGCCCAGGACGTTCCAGTGGGCCTGCTTGGCGATCAGCGACAAATCGATGAGGTCGACGACAGTGGCGCGCAAGGCCTCACCGGTGAGGTGCTGCTGTTCCGGGTCGAGGGTGCTCTTGATGGGGACGTTCATCGTCGAATGCCTTTCTTCTCGTTCGCCGGACCTCGGCCGACTACCCGGTCGCCCGCGGTCGAATCAGCGACCGGCCCGGGTGTGCTCGATGCCACTGGACGGGATGGGCGCCACGTTTCACCGCCATGGGCCCGGGTAGGTCGCGGGGCAGACCGCAACCGCGTAGAGGGAAGGAGCAGGCATGGGCCGGCACAATCTGACAGGGCGACGAGTCGCTGTTCTCGCCGCCGACGGAGTGGAGCAGGTGGAGCTCGTGCAGCCACGATCCGCGGTCGAGGACGCCGGCGCGAGCACCGCGCTGCTGTCGCTGAAACCCGGACAGATCCAGGCCATGAACCACGATGTGGAGAAGGGCGACACCTTCGCCGTGGACCGGGTCGTCGGCGAATGCAGCCCCGACGAATTCGACGCGCTGATCCTGCCGGGCGGCACCACCAACCCCGACAAACTCCGCCAGGACGAGTCGGCGGTGGCCTTCGTCCGGGATTTCTTCGCCACCGGTAAACCGGTCGGCGTCATCTGCCACGGCCCGTGGACGCTGGTGGAGGCCGATGTGGTGCGGGGCCGCACGCTCACGTCGTATCCGAGTGTCCGGACCGATATCCGCAATGCCGGCGGCAATGTCGTCGACGAGGAAGTGGTGAACGACCGCGGATTGGTGTCCAGCCGCAATCCCGGCGATCTGCCCGCGTTCTGCGCGAAGATCGTGGAGGAGTTCGCGGAAGGGAAACATCCGGTGCATCCGGAGGGCGCGACGGCGTCCCGCTGATCGCCCGGCACCCGCCGGACAGTCGCGCGGCCGCACCGCCGCCGCTCCCTTCCGACCGGACGAGCAGGTGGCCGACCCACATTCGTCCACCTCGACCGGCCCGGCGAGGGAGCACTTCCCGCCCGGGCCGGTGGTCCGGCGCGGATCACATCGTGCAGCGGCGGTGGACTGCCGTGGTCGACGACGAACCGGTCGCCGCTCTCCAAGAAGGTGGTGAGCCGTTCGCCGGACTCGAGCCAGGTGTCGACCGCGAGACCGTGGAACCCGTGGAACGCGCCGTCGAAGGCGATCAGTTCGCGTCGCTGTCACATCTGGATCTGGCGCTGTCCTTCGTGCACGCGCGCAGTCCTGCGCTCGCCGACCTCACCGGCCGGTACCTGGCCGACGGGAACCGCCGGACCCAGGCGAACTTCGCCGTCCCCGAGGTGGTCGCCGCCGGGAACTCGCTCACCTCCGGTTTCGAGAGATGGGTCCGTGAACACATCGGCGAAGGTTTCCGGATCTCTCGGGCCGCCGCCGAACTCGGCGTCACCGAACGCAGCCTGCAACGCGCCACCCAGGCCGAACTGGGCAGATCACCACGCGATTTCGTGGACGATATCCGGCTCGAGCGCGCCGCGCACCTATTGCGCACGACGCCGCTGACGGTGGACACGGTGGCGGCGAAGGTCGGCTATCTGAACGGCGGTACGCTGCGCAACCTCGTCCGGCGGCGCCGCGGTATGTCCATGGCCGAGTTCCGGTCGGCCGGTCCGATGTGGTGAGCCCGCACCGGCCGCTGACCGGCGGACTCCGCACTGGCATTCCGGCCGTCGATTTCCTGGACGGCCGACTGCTGGGCTGGGCATATGAACCGCTGGGGTCTTCGGGGCAATCCACCCCGCGGTCGGTGTGCCGCCGCGTGTCGTGCGGCCGGGTGCCGATTCGCCACACTTTTCACGCGTGGGCGATGAATTCGGGAAGCGGACCGGGTCTGCCCTTTTATGACCCGAACCATCGCTGACAGCGCGTTCGTCATCGGGACGGATTCGCCGCCACCGTCGCTGCATACAACCAGCGTCGGGACGCCGGTCACCACCGAGCTGCCCGACGTCGTCACCGCCGCGCGCGAGCGACTCGACATCGACCGTGCCGCACCCGGCCTACGACATCTTCCGGTGATCCGATGACCACTGTCGATATCGATGAGATCGTCTTGGGCATCGAGTCGTTCGGTGACAGCGGCGCGCCACTCGTTCTGCTCGCGGGCGGGACGACGATGCTCTCCTGGCCCGACGCGCTCTGCGAGCGCCTCGCCGCCGGCGGGCACCATGTGGTGCGCTACGACCTGCGCGACAGCGGGGAGTCGACAACGACGGCCCCGGAAGCACCCGCCTACACCCTGCGCGACCTCGCGGCCGACGCGGCGGCACTTGCCGACTCGCTCGGCGGGGGGTCTGCGCACCTCGCGGGGATCGGCGTCGGCGGGATGGTCGCCCAGGTGGCCGTGCTCGACCATCCGGGCGCGTTCTCGGCGCTCACCCTCGTAGGCACCCGCGCGGTCGCCCCTGGTCCGCCCGACGAGGACCTCCCCGACCACGATCAGGCGACGATGAGCAGGCTTTTCGCGCGTCCGATGCCCGACTGGGCCGACCGCGAGGCGGTTGCGGAATTCGCCGCCGCCGGTGCGGAGATCCGCGGCGACGACCCCGGCACCGCGCGCACACTCGCTGCACGTATCTGGGACCGCACACCCGGCACCACACCCCCGGTTCAGATGGCCAACCAGATGGGCATGGTGTTTTCCAGGCTCGACTGCACACCCCGCTGGCGCGAGCGCCTGCCCGAGATCGAGGTCCCCACACTCGTTGTCCACGGCCGCCGCGACCGGTTCTTCCCTGTCGGCAGCGGCGAGGCGATCGCGCGCGAGATCCCCGGGGCGCGGCTGCTCATCCTCGAGGAGGCCGCCACTGCGATCCCCGATGCGGCGGTTGGCGAGGTCGCCGAGGCGATGCTCACGCTCGGACAAACCACGGCGGGTGCCGCGCGGTTCCGGCCTCCACGGACCAGGTGATCAGTTCGCCGGCGACGTTGCGCGACACCTCGTCCGGCCGCACGGTGGACCGGGCCCACCCCCGATAGCGTGCGCCAACCCGCCCCCGCGGACGGCGCGACCCTGGGTCTGGAGCTGGCCGCCCGTGGTGTCGAATTCGCCGGGGCGCTGCTACACGAACCGGCGGCCGGATCGCTGGCGCCGGGCCTGCTCGACGAGGTGGCCCAGGCGTTCCGGCGGCAGGGAGTGGCCGGATTCGGCGCCGCCCTCTACGGTCCGAACTGGTCACCGGAACTCACGAGAGCCTCCCGCGACACCGTCGCCGGAGAACTCGCCGTGTTCCGCGCGTTCGAACCCGGCCCGGTGGGCCGGTCGGCGGACCGGATCACGCTGACCGTCGGCCAGTACCCGTCGCCGGCCCGGCACCGATCCGTCCGTGACCTGGGCGCGGCCCTCGGTATCGAGTGGCGGGTCCTCTCCGGCACCGGGCACGCGGCACATCTGGAGATCCGCGGACAGTTGGCGCACTGGGTCCGGCGGCGTTCCGGCGCCGATCTCGGCTCGTACTGCCTACCCCCTTTCCCGTGAACGGCGGCCAATAAAAGAATGGTCATACGCTATTTTTCCGCGCGCGGGCGCCGAGTCCGGCCCGGCCGGACAGTGGGCCCGATCGCGTTTGTGCGCACAGCACGAGAGCACGCCGATGTTTCATGACGGCGGCCCATAGGCGATGCCGCCGGCCCGCCTTACGATGACAGTGCCAGATCCGATCGAGTACGCGACGCGCTTCTTCGTTCGTGTGCTACCACTGGGATTCCGGCACCGATGGGAGTTCGAGATGCTGTGTGGTGGAGAGACGCGACGCCGGTGAAACCCAACCGGCCGGCGGATCTCCCTCGAACCCCCGCCGGTTCACTCCACACCGAATCCCTCGCGAAAGTACGACTCACGAATGCACGTTCAGCTGTATCGCGCGCCCGGATATGGATGCTCGTCGGTCCACGGCTGCGTAGAGAGTTCCCGGACCACCGTGCGACGCCCGCCACCCACCACCCCGGGGAGGGTGTGACCGTGCGGCGGCCACAGCCCGGCGCGGGCGCATCATGCCTGCCCACGGCCACCGAGTTGCTGTACGCGGTCGGCGGTCGGCGCGCCGAGGGGCCGGTGTGCGGTCTCGCGTCGGCGCTGTCGGAGTCCTATCGGCTCGAAGCGGGGCTCGCCGGAATCCGGCTGCAGTCACGGCGACGCACGCTGATCGCCGAGATCGACGCCTGGAGTTCGCGACATCTGCCCGCGCCGACCGCGGGTATCCGCGTCCACGAACGCACCCTCGGTGAAGTCATCGATGTGATCGCGGCCGGCGCAGCTCGCGCGTTCCATCTGCTGCGGCACGATGACCCGGCCGGCGAGCTCATGCACTTCGAATGGACGCGCCTCGCGGAGTTGCAGCTCATCTACCGCGATCTGGTGCACGATATCGAGAGCGGCCGCTGCTGCCTCCCGAGCGGACAGTATCTCCGGATGGTCGACGAACGGATGCCGTATCAGCTGCCCAGCGGGACGGGAGAATCGAATTGAGCGGGGTGGACCGGGATATTCCCACCGGGTTGGGCGCGCTCCGCGTCCGGATCACCGGCACCGGCCCGGCGATGCTGCTGTGGCCGAGCCTGCTGATGGACCACATGCTCTGGGCCGGACAGGTCGCGTATTTCTCCAGGCGGTTCACCACCGTCGCCATCGACCCGCCGGGTCACGGTGCGAGCACCCCGCTGGACCGGCCGTTCACCTTCGGTGAATGCGCGCAAGCCCTGCTCCAGATCCTCGACACACTCGAGATCGACCGCGCGCATATCGTGGGAAACTCCTGGGGCGCCATGATCGGCACCACTTTCAGCGCGCTCTATCCCGAGCGAGTCCTGACCGCGGTCCTGATGAACGGCACCGCCTCACCGGCCGGGACGCGGCAGCGTCTCGAATACGGCACCCTGCTCGCACTCGCGCGCGTTCTGGGTGGATTCCGGGGGCCGCTCGTGCCTGCCGCGCTCTCCGCGTTCCTGGGACCGGAGACGATGCGGACCCGGCCGGAGGTGGTCGAGCAGGTGCGGCGCACGGTACGCGCCAACGATATCGGGTCGGCGGCGCACGCGGTGCGCAGTGTGGTCGTCCGCCGTCCGGACCAGCGCGAACTCGCCGCCGCCATCCGCACACCAACCCTGGTCATCGGCGGCCGGCAGGATTCGACCTTCCCGCCCGCGGAGGTCGAAGAGATGGCGCGCGCCATTCCCGGTGCGGAGCTGTCGTTCCTGGGGGACGCCGCCCACCTGGTGGCTCTCGAAGTACCGGATGCGGTGAACGCCATGGTCGACGACTTCCTCCGGCGCCACGCACCGCACGGCTGAACGCGGTAGCCGGGCCGCGCGGGCGGGTCACGAGCGGCCGGCTGTCCCGGTGTTCGCGGTGCGCCCGCGCTGGGCCTTGTGGATCAGCCCCCGCGCCCCCTCCCCCGTCACCGACTGCCCGGCCAGGGCATCGAACGCCCGACCGTACACATCGATCTCGCGCGGCTGGGTGATGGTGAGTTCGGCGGCGGTCCCCTCGACCATGACCAGCCGGTTGTCGAACATGGCGAAATTCGTCGATACCACCAGTGCTTCGGCGGTGAACGGAACGATCCCGATGGTCACCCGAGGCATGCCGATCAGGGAAGACAGCCGGTCGAGCTGGCCGGTCATCACCGCATCGTCACCGACCGTGGTGTAGAGGGCCTGCTCGGCGATGAGGAAGTGGAACAGATGGCCGCGCTGGTACAGGATGCGTTGCCGTTCCATCCGCTTCGATACGGCGTTCTCGACATCGTCGGGGATGCGGTGGAATTCGATACCGCGGCGCAGTTTGGCGGCCGCGTACTCCGCTGTCTGGAGCAGGCCGGGCACGATCTGCGGCTGGAAATCGCGGATATGGGTGGCCGACGCCTCCAATTTCAGCGATTTCTGCTGCCGGCGGCCGAGGCCGGTACCGAGGATCTTGCGCCATTCGAGGTAGGCGACCTCGATGGTGTTCGAGGTGGCCAGCAGGTCCGGTAGCTGGTCCTCGGCGCCGCAGTGGCGGCAGTAGGCGCGGATATCGTCGTCGGAGGGTCTGATCCGGGCGAACTCGATCTTGCTCACCTTGGATTCGTGCCAGTCACAGAGTTGTGCGAGTCTGCGGTTGGTGAGGCCGGCCCGGCGCCGCAGCTCCCGCAGCCGTGCCCCGAGAGCTTCTCGCGCGTCGTGCACTTCGTTCATCTGTCGACATATTCCGTGTAGGGCGTTGCCATGTCCCAGAGCCGGTGCTTCACGCACCGGGCGTACTGGATGATTCCCCGGTCGGTCGTCATCGCGAGACCGGCGGGTTTGCCGTGCTCGTCGACCAGGTTGTAGACGACGCGATCGTCATCGATCAACCACCAGTCGTCCGAGGGCACGTCCCCGGCCAGATGCCGCGGGACGTACCGGATATCCTCGCCCGCGTCGGTATTGGTGGCGGTTACCGAGAGCAACCAGCGGTGGTAGTCGCTGTGCGGCACCGACACCACGCGGACCCGTCGCACCGTGACACCCCGGCCGGTGGTCTCCCGGATCAGCGTGTTCCATCGATTCTTCTGATCGTCCGGTAGCGCGGGCCGGCCGTCCAGGAAGCGACCGAGCCGGGCGGTTTCGGCCGGGACGACATAAACGTCGCGGACCTCGAGATGGAAGGCCTCGGAAACGCATTCGCGGAAGAGCGCGGCCCAGTCCGGCGGCTCATGCGGAAGATAGCGCACCGTAGAACGTCCTTCTGGTCTTCGGGACTTCGATCGCGACCTCGTCGGGTGCCAGATCGAGTTGCTCCAAGATCTCACGCTCGGCGACCGGACGCCCGGCGAGGGTGAACGTTCCCCGGCCGGTATCCTGCATGGGCGCGCCGATGAAGGTGTCGGGTTCGGTGTAACCGAGCAGTAGATGGGGGATCTCGACGGTGGCCGGTCTGTCCGTCTCCCATCCCTGCACCAGATAGCTTCCCTGATCGGTCGTGTACAGACTGGGGCATCCACCGAGATCCGAGCCCCCCTTACCGAGAAACCGCAGACGCATACTTCAACCCCTGTTCGATGGTTAGCACGAGTTTTCCCGTACTTCGTACATGATGCACTTTTCCGCTGAGAGCGGGAAAACAGCGCAACGTAGTTGTGCAAACTTGTGCTCACTGCTCGCCATGTTCGGTCTGTACTCCTTAACGTCGATTCAACCGTCGCGTCCGATAACCGTGCCGGGAACCAGTTGTGCGGGCGGGCCATACGACCAAGGGGTGAGCATGCGATTCGAGGTGAAGGTGAGCAGATACGGGGACCGGTGGCTCATCTCCGCGCCTGCGTTCGGTGTCCGGAAGATCGTGGACGAGGAGTCCGCCATCCGGAGCGAGGCGTACCGGCTGATCGCCCGTTGTGGCACCGCGCCGGGGGATTTCGAGGTCGAGCTGGTATTGGGCGCGGGTCCCGATATCGCCGTGGCGGGCAACGATGCGTGCGGACCCGGAGAAGCCCACGGCGGGCGCCGTTTCCCGCCCGGTGCGTCGGTGCACGAGATCCGGGCCGGTCTCCGGCGCGCGGACGAACCGCTGGTCGACGACGGCTTCTGACACAGACGCAGGGGTTCTAGAGTCGTGGCATGGGTTTTCGCGACGGCGACCGTGCCATAGACGTCCGCGACATCGTGGCCGGGCAACTGCCCGACTATCGGATCGACACGGTGACACTGCTCGGCGCGGGGGAGGACAATCTCGCCTACGAGGTCAACGGCGAGTTGATCGTGCGTTTCACCAAGGAACCCGATCCCGAGAGCCGAGCCGGGCGGGTGACCGAGGAAGCCACGCTGCTGGCCACTGTCGCGGATATCTCGCCGCTGCCGGTGCCCGAGCCGTGTTTCCGGGTGCCCGAGCAGGGCTGCCTGGCGTACTTCGCACTCCCCGGCCGACCGCTGATCGATCTGTCCGCGGCACAGCGATCGGCCCATACACGGCCGATCGCCGCGGAGCTCGGTCGATTCCTCACCGCACTGCATACCGCCCCTGTCGACCGGATGGCCGAGCTGGTGGACACCGACGACGAGCCGAAACTCTTGTGGCTCGCGGAGGCCACGGAGACCTACCGGACAGTCGCCGACGCGGTTCCCCGCGGGCACCGCGCGGCGGTGGAGGCGTTTCTCGGAACAACGCCCCCGCCGGACCACTACGGCCTGGTGTTCTCCCACAACGATCTCGGGATCGAGCACGTTCTCGTCGAACCGATCTCGGGATCGGTTACCGGCGTCATCGATTGGAGCGATGCCGCGATTGTCGACCCGGCCTATGATTTCGGCCTCGTCTACCGCGACCTCGGCCCGGCCGCCCTGGACACAGCATTGGACAATTACCGGGCCGATGCCCACGATATTCGGGCAATCCGAGCGCGTGCCGCCTTCTATGCCAAATGCAGCGTATTGGAGGATATGGCCTACGGGATCGAGCACGGGCGAAACAAATATCTCGACAAGAGCCTCGCGGCATTGACGTGGTTGTATCCGCCCCCGGTCGACTGAACCGATCCTTGTCCGGCACTGTGCTCCGGATTCAGGGTGTGGCCACCGCCGGTAGACCGATGGCGGGATCTACGAATTCATTGGTCAGCAGGTCCGCGGCGGTGAGTCCGTCGGCGATGGTGTCGCCCCGTTTGCGCAGGATGGGGGTCACGGCGGCGATCACTCGGCTCACCCGCGTCTCGTCGAAGTCGCCGAGGGTACTGTCCGGGCCGTTGCCGACGAATTTCTCGGCCACCTGCACCTTCACCGAGTCCACGTTACCTGCGGCGGCCCGTCGGGGATGGTGTCGGCGATCCGCAACAGCGCCTGATTCACCGGTTCAGGATTCACGACGTAGTCGACCTGGGCCCGCTGCAATATCGGGACCAGTTTCGCCAGGCAGGGCCGCAGGGCGTCGAGTTCACCGGCTCATACCGACCAGGCGTGCGGATAGATCGCGCGGGGCGGCCTCCCGGTTGTATGAGGACCTGGCCGAACTCGATGTCGAACTCGGTTATGCCACCGAACTGCGCGATCTGGTGGAGCCGCGGATCGCCGAACTCGCCGCGCTGCGGGCCGTGGAGTCGAATCCGATCTCCCTCGACGGGGTGCTGGTTCGTTCGCGCGAGACCCTGGCGCCCGAGGAATCGATGCGGCTGGATATCGAGTTCCACACCCTGCCCGCGCACGCGGCACAGAACCCGCTGCGGGTCACGCTGTGCACGATGACCACCGAATGGACCCAGCGCACCCGGGCGCTCTCCCACCGCACCGCGCTCGGCCGCCGGATCTCGGTCCAGGGTCACGAGCTGATCTATCGGGCGGTGGCCGGCCGCGATGGAACAGCATTTGCGCGAGGTCCGCGAGATCAGCGCACCGGACGGCCGATCTGCCCGAGGGCTCGCCGGACCGGTTCCGTAGCGTGGCCCGGTGGTGGCGCGGACGAGGAGACCGACCGATGACAGCGAGCGACAGCGGACGGACGGTACGCGCCGGTGACCGTGACATCTTCTACACCGAGCACGGCACCGGCCCGGCCGTGGTGCTGCTGCACGGCGGTGGCCCCGGTGCCTCCGGCCTGGCGGCGTATTCGCGCAATGTGGAGGAACTGTCCCGCCACTTCCGGGTGATCGTGCCGGATATGCCGGGGTACGGGCGGTCGGCCAAACAGATCGACCACTCCGACCCCTTCGGCGACCTCGCCGCCTCGATCGCCGATCTGCTGGATGCTCTCGAACTCCCGAGCGCCCACCTGATCGGCAATTCCTACGGTGGTGCGGCGGCGCTGCGGCTGGCGATGGACCGCCCCGAACGCGCCGGTCGGCTGGTCCTGCTCGCGCCGGGCGGTATCGGCACCACCCGGGCCCTGCCGACCGCCGGGTTGCGGGCGCTGCTGGCCTACTACGGCGGGACGGGCCCGAGCCGGGAGAAGCTGGCCACCTTCCTGCGCGAATACCTGGTTCACGACGGCAGTGCGATCACCGACGCCATGATCGACGGCCGCTACCGGGCCAGTCTCGATCCCGAGGTCGTCGCGAACCCGCCGCTGCGCCGCCCCTCCGGCACCGGCGCCCTCCGGACCCTCGTCCGGATGGACCTCACCCGCGACCCGCGCCTGCGCCGCGTCGAGCACCGCACGCTGGTGATCTGGGGTGCCCGGGACCGGGTGAACCGGCCGGCCGGCGCGCGCCTGCTGGCAGATCGGATGCCCGCCTGTGATGTGCTGCTCCCGGCGGCCACCGGCCACTGGGTGCAGTGGGAGCGCGCCGAGTTGTTCAACCACCTCGCCACCGCCTTCCTGAACGAACCGGCGGGGGTCCGAGGAGGAACCGGACCCGAAACACCGGCCGGGCTCGCCAGTTCCGGAAAACCGACGAATCGCTGTTCACTTTCCGCTATCGTCGCGATCGCCGGGCGATTGCCCGGCGGGGGCCGGTGACGCTGCACGCGTCGCGGGTCCGGCTCGGCCCCGCGGTCGTCCTCCGATCGCTTCGTTCCGTAGAGGAGCACTATGTATCCCGGCGCGCATGTCGATAGTTTCCCGGATAAGCCAGCCGTTATCGTCGCCGAGACCGGCGAGACGCTGACCTATCGGGAGCTCGAGGACAACTCCGTCCGGCTCGCCCGGCATCTGCACGCCGCCGGATTGCGCCGCGGCGATCATCTCGCGTTGCTCTCCGGTAACGACCCGAAGGTCTACGAGGCATACTGGGCGGCTCTGCGATCGGGGCTTTACATCACTGCCGTGAACCGGCATCTGTCGCCGGCCGAGATCGGTTATATCGTCAACGACTGCGGCGCGAAGGCGCTGATCGCGTCCGCCGGTCTGCGCGAAGCGGCCGAGGCGATCGTCGAGCACACACCCGCGGTGGAGATCCGGCTGGCCTTCGGCGGGCCGGTCGAGGGCTACGAGGGCTACGAGGACGCCCTGGCCGCCCAGCGCCCGCAACCGCTGCCCGACCAGCCGCGCGGCGCCGATATGCTCTACTCCTCCGGCACCACCGGGCGGCCCAAGGGCATCAAACAGCCCCTGTCGGACCAGCAGGTCGGTGATCCGCCCGGCGACCCGTACACCGCCGTCTTCGGCCCGCTCTACGGTTTCGACACCGAATCGGTGTACCTGTCGCCCGCCCCGCTCTACCACGCCGCACCGCTACGGTTCGGCGGCGTCGTCCAGGCGCTCGGCGGCACCCTGGTCGTGATGGAGCGGTTCGACGCCGAACAGGCCCTCGCCGCGATCGAACGCTACCGCGTCACGCACAGCCAGTGGGTGCCCACCATGTTCGTCCGGATGCTGAAACTCGACGAGGCCGTCCGTTCCCGTTATGACCTCTCCAGCCTCGAGGTCGCCGTGCACGCCGCCGCGCCCTGCGCCGTCGACGTGAAGCGCGCGATGATCGAATGGTGGGGTCCGGTGCTCTACGAGTACTACGCCTCGACCGAGGCCAACGGCGCCACCTTCATCGACAGCGAGCAGTGGCTGCGCAAACCGGGTTCGGTGGGCCCGGCCGGTATGGGCTCGATCCGGGTCTGCGGCGACGACGGCGCGGAACTGCCGACCGGCGAGATCGGCACGATCTATTTCGAACGCGACGAACTGCCCTTCGCCTATCACAACGACCCGGCGAAAACCGAGGCGGCGATCCACCCGGATCATCCCACCTGGACCACCACCGGCGATATCGGTTACGTCGACGCCGACGGCTTCCTGTTCCTCACCGACCGCAAGGCGTTCATGATCATCTCCGGCGGGGTGAACATCTACCCGCAGGAAATCGAGGACGCGCTCGCCCTACATCCCGCGGTGCTCGACGTCGCGGTCATCGGAATCCCCGACGAGGAGATGGGCGAATCGGTGAAGGCCGTGGTCCAACCGGCGCCCGGCGCCACCCGCGGTCCGGAACTCGCCGCGGAACTGCGCGACTACCTGCGCGAGCGCATCGCCCACTACAAGGTGCCGCGCAGTATCGACTTCGCCGACGAACTACCGCGCACGCCGACGGGCAAGCTCGTCAAGGGCAAACTCCGTGTTTGATTTGCGCGCCTGCGGCGCGCGGGTCGGGGCCCTGTAACCCCGATTCTTCCCTCCTCCGCTCAGTCGCTGCGCTCCTTCGCTCCGTCGGTCCAGAATCGGGGGCGGGCCCCGACCACGAATGCCGGCCCTCCTGAGGTGACGCAAAGTGGGTTCCTCGGGCAGGCTCACGGCACGCGCCGACCGGTGCGCACTCGAGGTTCGAAGCCGTTCGGGCCGGCACCGTGGAGCGCTTGCCGGTCTGTGGACGGTTGCCGGCACGCGTTGACCCGGGAATGTTTGTGTTGCTGCCACCTGGAAATACGGCGGGCAGGAGGGTTGAGCGATGAGCAACGATGCGGAGAAACGCTGGTCCGACGACGGAAACTTCCGGCGGGCCGTGCGCTACGCGCTCGTCGTGCTCGGGGTCGCGGCACTGGTCTGCGCGGCCACCGCCATCTGGGCGGCGACCGGGCGGTGCCGCGACGCCGACGCGCTGCTGTGCGATACCGCCGCTCAGACCGCTGTGCTCTTCGGCCCGGGTCTGGTTCTGCTCGCGGGCGGTATCGGTGCCTTCGTGGAGACCATCCGGGTCTGGCGGCGCGGCGGCCCCTGGCCCATCTGGCAGGGGACGGGCTGGTTCCTGTTCCTGTTCACGCTGTTCTACCTGGGAATCGGCGCGAGCACCGTCCCGGCGGATTGACCGGCGGCCCGCACCGCCGGGCCCGTCTCCGCCCCTGGTGAGGGCAACCGCCCGGTAGCCCTGCTATCTCTGCGGCACCTGTGGCAGACTTTCCAGGACTGCTCGGACTACGGCCGCTCGACGACCGTGCGCGGAAGGTGATGCGGGAATTGAGATCGCGATGGACCTGATCGCCATCGAGGGCCGGGTGGCCGCGGACCGGCTCGCGGCGCGGGACCGAACACCGGAGGCAGAACTCCAGCTTGCCACCACGCTGTGTGAGCTCGCCTCGGCCTATCTGGCCACCCAGACCGACGGCTCGGTGCGCAACCGGGTGGCCGGCGCGCTGGAGCCCGCGCAGGAAGCGGTGATGATCCGGCTGCGCTGGTTCACCTCCGGTCATGTGTCCGCGGTTTTCGCCAACCAGGTCCAGGACACGTTGCGGCTGCTGGAACAGGCCGCCCGCGCCATCGGCCATCGGGAACTGGCGACCGCCACCATTCGCGACGCCTGCAACGCCTACACCCGGGTGGCGCACGAATATCCGAACGCCGCCGGGGTCTGCGCGGACGGCCTGTCGAAATGCGGTGTGTGGCTGTGCCGGCTGGATCCGGGCGCGGCCGTGATGGCCACCGACGAGGCGGTCCGCATTCGCGCCACCCTGTTCGAGGCCGACCCGGAACAGTCCCGTAAATACCTCGCCACCCTGAACACCCTGCTGCGCACCCTGATGGTGGGCCGGCAGCGTAAGCAGGCGGTGGCCATGTACCGCGAACGCTATACCGCGCTCACCACCGCGGCCATGGCGTCGCAGCTGCGGAACCTGAAGATCGAGGAGATCGGTTTCACCGCGAAAACGCAGGCCGCCCTGCGCAAGCTGGAATGCCGCACCCTCGAACGCGCCGGTTACCTGACCCAGCAGCAGATCCTGTACCAAAGCGCGGGGGATCTGGCCACGATCGAGGAGATCAACTGGCAGCTCGCGCTTGTCGGGCTGAAACCGCTGGTGGCCGGCGCGATGCCGGACCAGCCGGCCAAACCGGTGGAGATCGGGTCCTCGTTCGGCGCGTTGAGCGTGCTGTGTTCGGCACCGGATGCGCTGGAACAGGTGCGCGATGCGATCGTGGCCGCGTTCACGGCGGCCGGCGCCGAACCGGTGGATATCAATACCGCCTACGGCGTGGACAAAGTGCACTGGGGCACCAGGGATCCACAGCTGAACGCCACCACCGAAATCGGCGAGGACATCGTCCTGATCGAGCGTATGTCGGGCAGCTGGATCGCGGTGAAGAGCCTCAAATGGGAGCTCACGCCGGTGGCGAAGAATCCGCTGGCGCTGGCCCTTTCCCAGCAGTGGCCGGTGATGAGTGTGACGAGCACCGAGAATCTGGCCTACGAGTTGTGCTGGTACGAGCAGGGGTCGGCCACCCAGTACGCGGCGCTCGGCCGGCCCGCCGAACCGGTCGCCCTCGATACTCCGCTGGCACCGTTGGATTTCGGCAAACTCGCCGACTATGGCGCGGATTACGCTTCGGAGACCCAGATCCGTTCTGCGTTCGGAAATGCCACCATGTTCGCCAAACTCACCGAACTCCCGGCCAGTGGTATCCGGCAGGCCGCCGAGGCACAGCCGCTGGCCGGATACGGCGAACGGGTGCTGTGTTTCCGGTCCGCGGGCGCGAAACACGCGGCTACGGCGGTCAGCGGCAACCGAGCACGGGCAATTCCCGAATAAACCGTAACGTCCCGGCTTCGATACCCGAAAAGAATGCCTGGTGAGAGTAGTAGTTTTCGAGACTGAAACGTATTGCTTTCGCTAATGTCTGGTACCGGAGTACGACGCATTGCCGGGAGACCGCAGTGCCGGGATAGTTGGGCGGTGAGCCGACGGCGATGATGCTGTTCGCGCATGCCCGGGAACGAGTTGATCTACTGTGTCCAAGCGGCTGCCTGTCCCCGAGTTCGCATCGACTTCCCGTTCCCGACCGAGTCGAACGCGCGGCCGCGTCGGCATTCGGGTCCGTCTGCTGGCCATAGTGCTCATCACCAGCATCACGCTGCTCACGGTCGCCATCATCGCCGCGGGCTATCTGGTGAAATCCGGTCGGCAGGCGCAGGAATGGGCCGATCTGGCCAGTAGCACCACCACCCCCGCCATTCTGATGGTGCAGGGTCTCGAAGAGGAACGGCGCCTGTCGCTGCTGTATCTGGCGGGCGATCCCGGGGCCGCGCCGGCGCTCGCGGACGCACGGAAACGCTCCGATATCGCCCTGGCCGAGGTCACCGCGAAGGGCGACGCCGCCCAGCGGCTCGATCCCGACGGGTCGGCCGGCCAGATCGAGGGCTACCGCAAACTTTTCGAGGCCGTGCCGAACCTGCGCGCGGCCATCGACGCGCGCGCGATCCCGCGGGAGGAGGCGTTCGGCTTCTTCAGCTCGGTGATCGACACCATCGTCGGGGCGTCGGTGCTGGCGGCCCGGGTCGCGCCCGACGCCGGTGTCGGTCTCGCACTCAACTACGGTGTCGAACCGCTGCGGGCGGCCGAGGCTTTGTCGAAGGCCGACACCCTCGGCGCCGTCGCGGTCACTCTCGGTGAACTCACCGACGCACAGCTGGTGGAGTTCAACCGGCATGTCGGTGAATTCCGCGGTGAGGTCGCGTATTCCGCCACGGTGCTCAAAGGCGACCGGCTGGCCCAGTTGCAGGCCCTCACCGCTTCACCGGCCTGGCAGCAGCTGATCGCCGTCCAGGACGCCGTCATGCTGCGCGGGGCGGTCTCGGCCGAGGACTCGGAGACCGCGGACTCCACGACCGGGCGCACCGGCACCCGCACCGGCTCCGGCTACAGCACCACCGACGAGTCCACCGAGTCCGACACCCCGGCCCTGCCGTTGACCGTCGCCGACTGGCAGCGGGTTTCCGGCGAGGTCGTGGCCGCCCTGCTGAAGCTGTGGGAGGGGCAGAGCGCCGACGCCCATGCCATCGGCCGCGCCCAGGGTGCCGACACCGCCAACCGATCGCTGGCCGGCGGGGCCGCGGTCCTGGGCATCACAGCGCTGGCGTTCCTCGCCGCGCTCGTGCTGGCCAACCGGTTCATCGCGCGGATGCGCCGCCTGCGCGACGACACCCTGGAACTCGCCGACCAGCGGCTGCCCGACATCATGGACCGGCTCGACCGCGGCGAGAACATCGATTCGGCCGCCGAGGTCGCGCGCCTGGACTTCGGTACCGACGAACTCGGCGAAGTGGCCGACGCGTTCAACCGTGCACAGGTCGCGGCGGTTTCCGCGGCGGTGGCCGAATCCAAGACCCGGGCCGGTTTCCATACCGTGTTCCTCAATATCGCCCACCGCAACCAGCTGGCCGTACACCGCCAGCTCGCCCTGCTGGACAAGGCCGAACGTCAGGAGGAGAACGCCGACCAGCTCGAACTACTGTTCCAGCTGGACCATCTGGCCACCCGCGCCCGCCGGCACGCCGAGAACCTCATCGTGCTCGGCGGTGAACAGTCGGGCCGCCGCTGGCGCAACCCGGTTCCGCTGTGGGAGCTCATCCGCGGCGCGGTCGCGGAGAGCCTGGACTACACCCGGATCCACACCGGCCGCGTACCCGATGTGCTGATCGCCGGTAAAGCCGTGGCCGACCTGATCCATCTGCTCGCGGAGCTGATGGACAATGCCACGGCGTTCTCGCCGCCAGAGTCCCAGGTCGAGGTCTCGGCGTCGGTTGTCGGCCGCGGGGTCGCAGTCGAGGTCTCCGATCAGGGACTGGGAATGACCGCGGAGGAGATCGCCGAGCGCAACGAACTGCTGGCCGAACCGCCGGATTTCGGCGTGGCGGCGCTGACCGGCGATACCCGGCTCGGCCTCTTCGTGGTGGCCACCCTGGCAGCCCGCCACGGTGTCACGGTGCGACTGACCGATTCGGTGTACGGCGGTATCAAGGCGATCGCGCTGATCCCGACCGCACTCACCGAATCCGGCGGACCGGCCCGGCCCGGCCATCCGGCCCTCGAACCCGCGGCCGCTACCTCCGCCAACGGGTCCGCCGCAGCGGCCGCCGCCCCCGCACCGCACCGGCCCGTCGATTCGCAACCGATGACTGTGATCTCGCAGCCCCGCCCGGACGAAGGCGCTCGCCCGGCCCTGCCGCGCCGGCAGCGGCAGTCCGCCGATGCGGATACGGGCGTCATCCCGGTCGTCGATATGCCGCGCACCCGCACTCCCGAGCAGGCCCGGAACCTGATGGCCGCCATCGAGAGCGGTTCCCGGTCCGGACGCCGCCCCGATACCGACTCGTCCACAACCGATCACACTCCAGAAGAGGGCAACGATGACCACTCCCCCGCGCACTGACCTGAGCTGGCTGCTGGAAGAACTGGTGAGCGGGTTGCCGGACGCCGAATCGGCGGTCCTGCTGTCCACCGACGGACTGCTGATGGGCCATTCGTCGGGTCTGGACCGTACCGAGGCCGAACGGTTTGCCGCGATGGCCTCGGCCTTCCACAGCCTGGCCCGCAGCGCCGGCAGCCATTTCAAGGCCGGCGGCGTCTGCCAGACCGTCGTCGAACTCGACCGCGCGGTCCTGTTCATCACCGCGGCCGGCGGTAACGCCTGCCTCGCGCTGCTGGCCACCGAATCCGCGAATATGGGCATGGTCGCGTTCGAGATGAACCGAACCGTCCAGCGGGTCGGCAGCCATCTGGCCGTCGACTCCCGTCCGCGGCCGAACGGGGCGAGACAGCCGTGAGCGGCCCGCGCGAACCCTGGGAGGAAGAGGAAGCCGGTCCGGTCGCACGTCTCTATGCGATGACCGGCGGCCGGGGTCGCACCGCGCGCAGCGAACTCACCCTCGACACCATTGTGGTCGACGTCGGAGCCGGTTTCGCGCCACGGCGGACCGATCCGGAATACGTCGATATCGTCCGGTTCTGCCGGATACCGCAATCGGTGGCGGAGGTCTCGGCGCAATTGCGTATTCCGCTGGCCATGACCAAAGTGCTCGTCGGCGATCTGATCGACGACGGCCGGCTGGCCGTGCGGGCTCCCGCCGAGACCACCGACAGCGCGCCCGATCTCGGTCTGCTGCGGACCATCGCGAACAGTCTGCGGGGTGGCTGAAACCGGCTACCACGATTGCCACCGCCCCGACCTGGCATCCCAGGTTTCGAACGATCACCCTTCAACATTCCGGCGGCTTGTGTAGCCGCGCTCACACCGATACCCCGTGCCCCGCTCGGTGAGACCGGTCTCCGGTAGGCGCCCATCTTTCGCTATGGTCTCCGACGAGAGCTGATGCATTGCCGGAGAATGGCAATGCCGAGAACATTGGGTGACGCGCCGGTCACCGCGGTGTCGCACCGGCGCACGCCCGGAACGGGTTGATCTATCGTGGCTGTTCGGCGGCATCTGCCCGAATCACTGGTGCGGGCGTTCCGTTCCGGCGCAGACGCGACTCGCGGCCGGCTGGGTATCCGCGCCCGCCTCCTGTCGATCGTGCTGATCACCAGCGTCACCCTGGTCGTCGTCGGCGTCGGTGCCGCCGGTTATCTGGTCAAATCCAGCGTCACCGCGACGATCTGGGCCAATCTGATCAGCGGCACCACCACCCCCGTGATCTCGATGGTGCAGACCTTCGAAGAGGAGCGGCGGCTGTCCCTGCTGTATCTGGCGGGCGATCCGGACGCGGCGAACAGACTGGTGGATGCGCGGCAGCGCTCCGATACCGCCCTCGCCGCGGTGATCGCCAAAGGCGAGGCGGCTCAGCGCCTGAACCCCGACGGATCGGCCGCCGAACTCGAGACCTTCCGCCCGCTCTACAACCGGGTCCCCGGGGTGCGCACCGCGATCGACTCGCGTGCGATGCCGCCCGCCGAGGCGTTCGATTTCTTCAGCACCGTGATCGGCACGATCCCCAAGGCGTCGATGGTCGCGGCCCGGGTGGCGCCAGACGCCAAACTCGGTATCGCCCTCGGCTACGGCGTCGAGCCGCTGCGTGCCGCCGAGGCACTCTCCCAGGCCGACACCCTCGGTGCCGTCGCCCTCACCCGCGGCGAGCTCACCACAGAGGAATTGCTCGAGTTCACCCGCTACGCCGGCGAAGTACGCGCGCAGGTGGCCTATTCCGCCACGGTACTGACCGGCTCGCGGCTCGCCCAGCTGCGGGCCATCACGGATTCCCCGGACTGGCAGCAGGTGACCGCCATGCAGGACGCACTCATCCTGCGCGGAGCCGTTCCCGCCGGTGACGCCGCCTCGGACACCGCCGATTCCGGCTACGACTCCGAGCAGTCCACGGAAACCGAACCCGCTCCGCTGCCGATGACGGTGCCCGCGTGGCAGGATGCCTCGGTGCGGGTGAGCGCGGCCCTGTTGAGCCTGTGGGAGAACCAGAGTCGCGACGCCCATGCCATCGCCCGGTCCGAGGGCACCGATACCGCCGGGATCTCGCTGATCGGCGGTATCGCGGTGCTGGTTGTGACGGCGGTGGCGCTGCTGGCCGCGCTCATCGGTGCGAACCGGTTCATCGCGCGGATGCGCCGCCTGCGCGACGATACCCTGGAACTGGCGGACGTCGGTCTGCCCGATCTCATGCGCCGCCTCGACGACGGAGCCGAGATCGATACCGCCGCGGAGGTGGCACACCTGGACTTCGGTACCGACGAACTCGGCGAAGTGGCCGACGCGTTCAACCGCGCGCAGGTCGCGGCGGTTTCGGCCGCGGTGGCAGAGTCCAAGACCCGCGCGGGGTTCCGCACGGTCTTCCTCAATATCGCCCACCGCAACCAGCTGGCCGTACACCGCCAGCTCGCTCTGCTGGACAAGGCCGAACGTCAAGAGGAGAACGCCGACCAGCTCGAACTCCTCTTCGAACTCGACCATCTGGCCACCCGCGCCCGCCGGCACGCCGAGAACCTCATCGTGCTCGGCGGCGAGCAGCCGGGACGCCGCTGGCGCAAACCGGTTCCGCTGTGGGACCTGATCCGAGGCGCCGCGGCGGAGAGCCAGGACTACACCCGGATCCACACCGGCCGGATACCCGACCTGAAGATCACCGGACCGGCCACCGCCGACCTCATCCACCTGCTCGCCGAGCTGATGGAGAACGCCACGACCTTCTCACCGCCGGAATCCCGCGTCGAGGTATCGGCCGCCGTCGTCGGTCGCGGCGTGGCGGTCGAGGTCGCCGACCGCGGTCTGGGTATGTCGGCGGATGAGATCACCGAGCGCAACGAACTGCTCGCCGAACCACCGGATTTCGGCGTGGCCGCGCTCACCGGGGAGACCCGGCTCGGCCTGTTCGTGGTGGCCACGCTGGCGGCCCGTCACGGTGTGACGGTGCGCCTGGCGGATTCGGTCTACGGTGGGATCAAGGCCGTGGTGGTGATCCCGGCCGCGCTCATCGAGACCGCGGACGTCACCGAACCACCCGCCGAGCCCGCCTACGCCGCCGCGACCGCTGCCCCTGCCCCCGGCACCGCGACCGGTTCCGGCGCTGCCCCGCAGCCGCAGGCCACCTCCGCGCCGCCGGTCGCCACCGCACCCGGTGACGGCACCCGCCCCGCGCTCCCGCGCCGACGTCGGCAGCAGGCCGAATCGGAAGCCACCGAGGCACCGGTCACCGACGAGACCCCGCGGGCGCGCACACCGGAGCAAGCTCGCAATCTGATGGCCGCCATCGAAGGCGGCACCCGGTCCGGACGCCAACCGCGTCCCGATCCGACCGCGGCCGATCGGCCCCGACAGGAAGGCGACGATGACAACACCTCCGCGCACTGACCTGAGCTGGCTGCTGGAAGAACTGGTGAGCGGGTTGCCGGACGCCGAGTCCGCGGTCCTGCTGTCCACCGACGGACTGCTGATGGGCCGCTCGGCGGGACTGGATCAGACCGAAGCCGAGCGGTTTGCCGCGATGGCCTCGGCCTTCCACAGCCTGGCCCGCAGCGCCGGCAGCCATTTCAAGGCCGGCGGCGTCTGCCAGACCGTCGTCGAACTCGACCGCGCGGTCCTGTTCATCACCGCCGCGGGCGCCAATGCGTGCCTGGCGCTACTGGCCACCGAATCCGCGAATATGGGCATGGTCGCGTTCGAGATGAACCGAACCGTCCAGCGGGTCGGCAGCCATCTGGCCGTCGACTCGCGCCCGCAACCGAACGGCGCGCCGCAGCCGTGAGCGGCCCGCACGACGACTGGGACGAGGAGGACGCCGGGCCCGTCGTACGCCTCTACGCGGTGACCCGGGGCCGCGGCCGAGCCTCCCGCAACGACCTCACCCTGGACACCATGGTGGTCGACGCCTCGCCCGGGCTGGCCTCGCGGCGTACCGAACCGGAATACGTCGAGATCGTCCGGCTGTGCCGGGTCGCGCAGTCGGTGGCGGAGGTGTCGGCACAATTGCACGTTCCGCTCGCACTGACCAAGGTTCTCATCGGTGATCTCGTCGACGACGGACGCCTGCTGGTCCGCGCCCCGGCCGAGACCGGCGACAACGCCGATCTCGGCCTGCTGCGGACCATCGCGAACAGTCTGCGCGGCGGCTGAGCCGAACCGGTCAGGTCAGCCGGGCGGCCAGCCGTTTCGCGTTCATATGGGCGATCGCCTCGATCGACACCATCGGGTTGACCCCGGACGAGGTCGGGAAGCAGGACGCGTCAGCGACGACGATGTTCTTCACATCCCAGGTGGCGCCGTCCGGGTCGGTCGCCGAGAGCTCCGGCGAACCGCCCATTCGCGCCGAGCCCATGATGTGCAGGGCACCGAGCGCACACTGTCCGGGCCCGTAGCCCGCGGCGCGGCAGGCGGCGGAGAACTCCGAGTGTGACCCCCGGACACCTGGTTCGTAGGAGATCCCGGCCTGGTGCCCGGAGAAGATGCGCCGCGCCCCGGCGGCTTCGAGAATGCTCGCCGCGCCCTCGATCCCGGTGTGCAGGTGCCCGGCGTCGTAGTCGGAGATGCGGTAGTCGACGGTCGGATGCCCGTCGCGGCCCACCTTCACCTCCCCGCAATCACGATCGCGGGTGATGATGCCGATCGCGTTCGACCGGCCGAAGTCGAGCATATTGGTGCGATGGTTCGCGGCGCCGCGCCAGCTCATGAACCCGGTCGACAGGCCCGGATGCAGCGGCCCGGTCTCGTAGATGACGCCGTATCCATTGCCGTCGAGATCCGCGTGGCGACGGCAGATTCGGGTCTGCAATCCTCCTTCCCACGGCCGGATCTCCTCGTCGAACACCCCGAACACCGCCGCGGCCGGATGCAGCCGCAGATAACGGCCGATGTTCTTGTTCGCCAGCCCCGAGCGCTTCAGCAGCGCCGGGGTCTGGATCGCGCCCGCCGCGACCACCACGGCCCGGGCCCGGATCTCGAATTCCACACCCGCCGCGGTGCGCGCCGACACCGATTCGGCCTTACCGTCGCGGACCTCGATCCGCCGCACATCGGCGTCCACGATCAACCGCGCACCCCGCGCGGCGGCATCGGCCAGCCATGTCTTGGTGACCGACTGTTTGGCCCCCACCCGGCAGCCGTTACCGCACCGGCCGCATTCCACTCCGGCATCGCATGCGTCGGTCACATTGCGCGGCAGCGAGTCCACCGCCCAGCCCAGCGCCCCGGCGCCGCGTTCCAGCACCCCGTCGCGCGCCGAGAGGATCGAGCGGCGTTCGTTCACCCCGAGCCGGCGCACCACCGCGTCCAGCGATTCGCTGAACTCGGCCTCGCCGAACTGCTTCGCGCCGACCCCGGCCCACTCCTCGCGCACACTGTCCGGTGTCGGCAGCGAGGTACTCCAGTTGACGACGGTTCCGCCGCCCAGGCATGTCCCCGCGACCAGCGTGATCTGCCCTTCGGCCGACGCCGACGGTCCCGGCGCGTACAGCTGCTGCAGGCCCGCGAGTTCGCCGGCGCCGAAATCCTGGTCGTCGTAGTAGCCGCCGCGTTCGACGACGATCACATCGAGTCCCGCCTCGGCGAGGACGGCGGCCGCCGTCCCCCCGCCCGCACCGGAGCCGACGATCACCACATCGCAGGTGAGCGTGCCGGGTTCGGTGATCCGCTGCGGCGCCAGCGCGGGTTGCGGCGCGGTCGGCAGCGGTCCGGGCGGGCCCGGGTAGCCGATCTCCTTCCACAGCGGATGGAACCCGGTGGGTCCCGGCGTGACGTTGTAGGCGAGCAGCGACGCCTGTTTCAGCGCCTGGAAAACCGCGCGGACCGCGCCGATCCGGGAGTCACCGAGCCGCAGCAGCGCCCGCTCCCGCTGCTCCTGCGACAGCTTCGAGAATCGCCGTGGCCCCCGCCCGGTGAGCAGACCGGTCACGGGGGAATCCCATACATCCAGCAGCGTCGCAAGTTGCTTGCCCTCGGCCTCCCGAGGATTGCGCCCCAGCAATTCGAATACGGTGTCCACGGCACCGATTTCGGTCGCCGACGGCAACGTGAGACCGTCCCCCGGCACGAACGTATCGCAGATCGTCCCGAGCGCGGCACGTTGCTTGGCAGTCGCCTTCATACCTATCCGCCTTTCAGATTGCCGAAGTTCTATCACGGAGCGTGAATCACCGCTCACAAAAACGGATAAAATTCGGCGTGAATACGGCAAATATCTTAGAACTCGTATTCACTTCTGTCGGGCGAGACGGCAGCGGCCGATCGCCCTCGCAGGATGCTGGGATGGGAATTCCCGTCGATCTGCTCACAGCACCGGCACCCGGTGGTGGCGAACGAGCGGACGCAGCGCGCAACCCGGCGAGAATCCTCGCCGCGGCAGCCGAACTGTTCGCCCGTCGCGATCCACGCGCGGTAACCATGGACGACAGGGCGAAGGCGGCCGGCGTGGGGCGCGGCACGCTGTATCGCCGCTATCCGGATATCGGCGCCATCGCGATGGCCCTGCTGGACGACCACGAAAGAGAGCTCCAGGACCAGTTGCTCGGCGGGGCACCACCATTGGGTCCCGGCGCACCACCGGCGGACCGGCTGCCTCCTTCTACGCGGCCATGATCCAACTGCTCGATGCGCACGCCGATCTCATATTGGGCGCGGAGAGCGGTGGCGCCCGGTTCGCCACCGGCGCGTACGGGTTCTGGTCGGCACATGTGCGGACACTGCTGGTGGCAGCGGGAGGTGCGCGACCGCGGTCACGGCATGCTCGTCGAGAGCGTACGACCGTGTGCGGTGCCTTCCACGGCGTCCAGGTATACCTGGGCGACATCGGTGACCGGGGCGCCGTTATCCGGATCCATGCCCAGGCCGAGCAGCGTTTCGCGCACCCAACCGGGGCTGACCGTATTCAGACGGACGCCACGCGGCATCTCGGTCGCCGCAGCGTGCACGAACGCCTCCAGGCCCGCATTGACCAGATAGCCGAGCGAACTTCCCCGGACGGGCTCGGCGAACCGGCCGCTGGTGAGCGTCACCGATCCGCCGTCCCGCACGTGAGCGAGCGCTCGCCGGACCAAGTCCACCTGGCCCACCAATTTTCCGTCGAGACCGCTCCAGAATTCTCTGTCCGACAGGGCATCCAGTGGTGTCAAGCCGCCACTCGCGGCACAGCACACCACCGCGTCCACTTCTCCCACTTCCGCGAACAAGGCGTCGATCGTCGCCGTATCTTCCATATCCACCCGCACCGGTCCGCGGCGTGAGGCACGCACAACCTCATGGCGCACCGCCAAGGCATCGGCGACAGCGCTGCCGATCGTCCCCGTCGCACCGATCACAAGAATCTTCATCGCGTGTCCATTTCGTCTGATCCAGGTCGTATTCGGTCTGTCGGAGACCAGCCTGCCGCGATTGGCATCGTGGACCCAGATCCCTGTCGGATGTACACCTGTGGTGGGTATATCTGCCAGGTACAGGTTCGGCGCCCGTTGATCGGCGACACTGGAACGCATGAGCACAAACACCGAGCTGGGTGAGTTCCTACGATCGCGGCGGGCACGGCTCCAGCCGGACGAGGCCGGGCTTCCCGCCTACGGCGGACGGCGACGGGTGCCTGGCCTGCGACGAGAGGAACTTGCCCAGCTGGCCGGGGTGAGCGCTGGCTACTACACCCGTCTCGAACAGGGACAGAGCCCCAATGCCTCGGACGCCGTGCTCGATGCTGTCGCCCGCGGCCTGCGGTTGGACGAGGCCGAGCGCGCGCACCTGTACTCCCTGGCTCGACCGAAACCGAAAACTCGACGCCGGACCGTCAAGCCCGAGCAGGTGCGGCCAGGAGTACAGCTCATGATCGAGTCCTTCGGGGACGTGCCCGCCCTGGTCATGGGACGTTTCCTCGACGTTCTTGCATGGAACCCGATGGCACACGCTTTACTGGCCGGCCACCTCGACTTCGACGCGCCGAACCGCCCCTACGACCGCCCCAACATCGCTGCCATGATGTTCCTCGACCCCCACACGCGTGAACTCTATGACGACTGGCCCCGCAAGGCCCGTTCCACCGTCGCCGACCTGCGGCTCATCGCCGGACAGCACCCCGGCGCCCCCGCTCTGAGCAATCTGATCGGCCAACTAACCCTCGGAAGCGCCGAATTCGCGAAACTGTGGACCGCACACACGGTGGGAGATTGCGGCGGTACCACCCGTACCTATCACCACCCCACCGTGGGCACCATGGCACTCATGACCGAGTTCATGACCCTCCCGAGCGACGAGGGACAACGTGTGGCCGTGTTCAACGCCGAACCAGGCTCACCCTCCGAATCCGCCCTACGACTCCTCGCCGATCCAACCGTCCTGACCACGACGAAGTTCGACCGGTTCGCGCGGAACATGGCCGACACCGCGTCACGGGCATAGCAGTCACGCCACTCATCGGGCCGGCACTCCAAACTCTGCCATCACCGCTGGTCAGGGCAAGTTCGTTGTTTTCGCGAGATTACTACCGGAACCGCGTGACGGCCGGGCGGGCCGCAACTCAGAACAGTGTCATGGGTTCGGCGTCCGCCGGGTCCGGCAAGAGCTCGACTTCGGGTACCAGGGCACGGACCTCGTCGTGGAACCGGCGCGCGAGGTCCCGGGACGAAGCATTGTCCGGGGTGTGCAGGAAGACCGTGGGCGATCGCCCCTCGCGCAGCCATTCCGCCGTCTGCTCGACCCAGTGCCGCCAGCCCGCGACCGTGACCGCGTGGTCGTCGCGACCGTGGTACCGGACGATCGGCGCGCCCGTCAGCGCCTTCATCCGGCGCGGTAGCCGGGGTTTCTTGGAGCGGGCCTCGAATTCGGCGGGACTCGCGGCGGGCGCGGCGAACAGCACGGTTGTGTCGAACGGTACCCATTCGGCGTCGACCCGGCCCAGCACCCGCTCCAGTTGCCCGGCGGCAGCCTCGTCGGTGAAGAATTCCGGATGCCGCACCTCCACCGCGAGGGGCAGCGCCGCGGGCAGCCCACGGAAGAACATCGCCAGCGCACCCAGGTCGCCGGGCCCGAACGAGGACGGTAGCTGCACCCACAGCGCATGCATCCGGGACCCGAGCGGTTCCATCGTGTCCAGGAACTGCCGCAACTCGGCGTCCACCCCGGACAGGCGGCGCTCATGGGTGAGGGTTTTCGGCAGTTTGACCACGAACCGGAAATCGGGATCGGTCTGATTCGCCCAGTTCTCCACGGTCCGCCGGGCCGGAACCGCGTAGAACGTCGTATTCCCCTCCACCGCATTGCACCACCGCGCATAGCCGCGCAGTTTGTCACCGCGCACCGGCCAGGCGGTATGCGTCCACATGGCGCACCCGACATAGAGCCTCAACGCTTCAGCCCGTGCATCCCCGCGACAATCTTCTCGATCACCGACCCGGGCGCCAACCGCCGCAGCAGGAAGACGATCGGCGCGCGACTCCCCCTCGCGTACAGCGGTTTCGGCTTATCCGCCTCGATCGCCCGCAGAATCGTCTCGGCCACCTGCTCCGGTGATATCCCCGCCCGCTCGTTGCGATCCAGATGCGTGATCATCGTGTCGAAATCCGCCGCGTACTCCGATTCCGGTGCGATGTACTTCGTACGCCGCTCCCCGATTCCAGTGGCGATGGATCCCGGTTCCACGGTGCTGATCCACACCCCGAACGGCGCCGTCTCCAGCCGCGCCGCGTCCGCAAATCCCTTGATCGCCGCCTTCGCCGCCACATACGACGACCGATACGCCAGCGGGAAACTCGCCAGCATCGATCCCACCATGACGATCCGCCCGTAACCCCGTTCCCGCATCCCCGGCAGCACCAGCTGCGCCAGCCGGACAGCCCCGAAAACATTCAACTGGAACAACCGCTCGATCGCCTCGACGGGCAGTTCCTCGAGCGGACCCGACTGGCTCTCCCCCGCATTGTTGACCAGCACATCCACCGGCCCCAGATCGGCGCCGAACCGCTCGATCCCCGCCCGATCGGTCAGATCGAGCGCGCGATACTCCACCCGCGCCACCCGCGCCGAGTCCGCCATCGACTCCGGATTCCGGCTGGTCCCGATCACCCGGTACCCCCGCCGCACCAGCAGCGCGGCAGTCGCCCGGCCGATACCCGAGGACGCTCCGGTCACCAGCGCGGTCTTGGTCATACGACACCTATCCTCGACGATCCGTGGCCAACCGGGTGGGGTCCACCCGATCCGCCAATCTAACGGACCCGCGCGCAGCACGGGCGGGTGCCGCCGACGCCCGGGATCAGCCCGGCGCCGTATCGGGCGGGCTGTGGTACTCGACCCGCAGCCGATCGACGGCCAGCCCCTGCCGCGCCGGACTGTCCACGACCTGCCGGGCGAACCGTCGCGCGGGCACGTAATGAGTGCTGTGATCGGACACGAGCACGACACGCCCGCCCACCGCACCGATCTCCCCGGCACCCG
This sequence comes from Nocardia sp. NPDC050193, assembly GCA_040674215.1. Taxonomy (GTDB): domain Bacteria; phylum Actinomycetota; class Actinomycetes; order Mycobacteriales; family Mycobacteriaceae; genus Nocardia. The sequence continues at coordinate 153,841 of JBFARE010000012.1, forward strand.
CGACCGGACTCCCGGCGAGCAGGCTGGAATGGTGGAACTCGCCGAGCAGGTGGTGCGGGCACGCATATAGCGTCCCTGCTCGTCCATCACGAAGATGGCGCGACCACCCTGCGGGGTCCACAGCGTGCGGGTGTGTGTCGTATCCAGCGGCTGCTGCTCGACGGTGTAGAGCAGGCCGTTGTTGGCGAACAGACGGTAGGGGTCGCGTTCCGCCGGACTCAGGTATCTGACGAACCTGTCACCCCACTGCGGGTTCCCCGGGAGGTGCTCACCGTGGAACTCGGGCCGTAGCGGGGTGGTTTCGTACAACCGTTCATTCACCGGGCGGTTCATCCCTTTGCTCACATACCATACCTACGACGATTTTCGAGCTCATCCGGAAGATAGTCGGCTAACTCTGAAATCCATTCGTTGAACGTCTTCTCGCTCACACTGACCGGCCGCTTACCGTAGTAGATCCAGAACTTCGGATCAAACTCTTTCAAATCCTCACCGCGGAAGTAGAAGAAAATATAGCCCTGATGGGTATGAAACACGAATGAATCTTCGTATGGCGCGAAGTCGCGACCATAATCTTCTACAACTATCTCGCGCGCGATTTGCTTGGCTTCGATGAGCCATTCATAATCCCACTCACCCATCCTGGAAAGCCAGTACGGGTTACGTCCGGCGTAGGACATAAACTCGCGGTACGACACTGGAATATCGGTGACACCTTGAGCGGCCATCAGCGCGGATATCTCGTCTTCCGAACAGGGTCGAATATCGTTTCTGTCCACCAAGCCTCGTTGCACAAGGTCACCGACCAAGTCGGTAATGAAAGTCATTCAGGACCCTTTCACTCGATTTCCCCCTACAGTGTGGGCCGGTCACGGCGCACTGGCGGGTAGGGAGTCACATAGAAGACTTCAATTGTAATACCCCGGTAGATCTCACGGAACCTGCCAATCGTCCTAGAACAAGACGGGCAAGGTTGCTGCTCCGAGAACAGCCGCACGTTCCCTCTTATATCCTCCGCGCGAACCGAGCCGGAACCAATAGACTGTTGGATCAAAGAATGTAGATGCTCCAACATATTATTCTCAGCGTCATTGCTCCTGAGCCCTCCCTCCGGCGCCACCGAAGGAACAATAGCGTTTCCCTCGGCCGGGGGTGCCACCGGCGGTACCTCGACCCCCCTCGGAACGTTCGCTGTCACATCTCTTTCCCCACTGAAACCAGCAAACGCACCCGTGATATCGCCGATTTCGAACTGCAACGCCCCGCCCATGGTGCGCCAACCTATTGAAGCCGCCCGGCGTACCGCCCGCTGCATGTCCAGCAAATCGCGAATGCGGGGATCATCGACCGCAACCTGGCGCGCAGCCTCAGGCAGGGCCTCCGCAGGCTCTCTGATCGATGCATCCTGGCCAACGGGCACCTCGTCACCTGTTTGTCGCGCTCCTTCGTGGTCATTCTGCGCGTCCGTGATGCTTTCAAGGGCAGCTGTAGCGGCTGCGCTGGCTTGTCGATTTGTCGGCGAGTTCGCGGCAGCAAATACGCGATCGGTCTCCGTTGGACTCGAATTCAGCTCTCGATCTAGAACTGGAATGTCCCGGCCTGCGGCCAGGTCCCGGTCTCCTGGCTCCGGTCCTCCGCCCAGGCCGCCGCTTCGCTGCACGCCGGGTGGATCACCTGCACGTTGGTCACCATGTGGAACGTTTGCTTGTTGATCAGCAGCAGGTGATCGATCGGGGGTTCCGCCGGCGGGTTGGTCAGCGACTGTGCTTGTACTCGGTATTCGATATCGGTCGGGGTTTCCCGGGTCGCCCGGATCTGCACGTTCCAGGTCGGGGGATATACCCGGGCGCCCTGAACCGGTTGGCCCGACCGGATCGCCTGGTCGTACTCCTGGCCGATCAGTTCCGGGGGCAGGCTGCGATGTTCGGTGATCACCCCGGTCTGTTTGTTCACCACGTAATTCCCCAGGCCCAGGCCCATGCCGGCCGCTATCTCCTGCTGGGTCAGGATCGGACGGCACACCCACCCGAACTCCGTCTCCAGAAGGCTGAACTGTGCCTCCGGGCCGAACGGCTCCCTCAGGTACTGGACCACTTGGTTGCTGGTGTGGAACGGGGGCTCCGGGTGCATTGTTCACTCCTTGTCGAGGGGGTACAGGGGTGGAGAGGAGCGCATTCGAGTTCGCCACCATGGCGGGAGGCGGGAACGCGGATGTCTGCCCCGATTGGGGATCCCACCAGACGGGTCCACTCGCACCATAGGGGTAGACGATCACGGTGGCGTGGCTGCCGCCCTGCGCCCAGCTGTTCACTACCAGGGCCGATGAGCCAGGACCCAGAGCGGCGATATGGTTGTGCAGCGCGTGAAACTGTTGCGGTACCGGCATATTCGGGTCGTAGGACCGCAGTGGGCCACCGAGCCAGGCAGCCGCCCGTTCAACGCCGCCGACCTCTCCCGATACTCGATCGAGGCGGAAGAGTCCTTGGCGATCCCGCCAGCGTGGCGCCGAGACCTGAGGTTCACCGTAGAACGACGACAACGCCGACAGGGAGCAGTCGAGGCAATTGTTACTGCGGCCGGCAACTCCCGGACCACCGTCGTTGACCAGTTGGCCGTACGGGTGATATCGCGGGTCGGCCCCTACGATAAATCTGTTCCCGTCACGGAGCGAATCTTCGACCATGCGCTGGTATGCGGGGTTTTCGACGGGGCGAAGCCTTCCCCGGCCCTCCACACGCGCGTCCGACGGATTCGAAAACCGCGGGGCAGTGTTCGCACGCGCGATGTCATTGCTGAGTACCCGGAGATCGTCGGGGGTCAGCGTCGGATCGCTGCCCTGCCGAACCGGATCCAGTCCGAGTTGCTGCCGGATGCTGTTGGTGATCATTTCGGGCGTGGACTCGACCGACCAGGTGTTGGTGCCCGGCGGCCGCCCCTGTGAGGTGCTGATGTGTACATCGGCGTCGTAGGGATTCGGCGTGAATACGACATCTACCAGGACCCGGTCACCGCTCGCGAGTTGCGGTGCGGTATTCAGGTCGCGGTCGATGCTGCGCTCGGTGGTTGCGATGAGCCGGTTGATATCGGCCGGAGTGACATCGGGACCGAGCGTTGGATGAACTCGCACAGTGAGCACATGCAATATCTCACCGTTCGGCAGGCGATGCCGGGTTGTGCGGTATGCCGGACGTCCGTGCGGGTTCCGGCTGCTCTGCACGGGGGTCACCAGGTTCCCCAGCGGAGGCTGGTTGCGATGGAATTCGCGTGCGGCTCGAGCCGCGTGAATATCGCTGTCCGAACGATCGGGCCGACGCTGTTCGGGCCGCCACCATGAGCGTCCGGGGTCGGACATGTCCGGCGTGCGCGGCGGTACGTTCCGGTGCGGACCGGGAGCTGACGGGTCGGTGGGCCGGGTTTGCGAGGGGCTGGAAGGTCGCGGGCCGGAACCCGCAGGGTCGGCCGGTGGAGTCGGCTGTGGCCGACCGCCGGGTTCTGTGCTCGTCGGGTGCGATTCGGGCGAGTTCCAGATCGGATCCGGCGGGCGGTTCGACGAGGGCGGGGATGACCGGTCTGTCCCGGCCGTCTCTGTCGCGGGGCCGGACGGATTGTCGTCGGTCGTCCGTGGCGGAGTCCCCGCATCGATCTCAGCCGAATGCACCTCGGTGGGTGCGTCCCTATGGGAGGGGTCCGCTCCGTTCGATGGATCGTCATCCCGTCCGGGACGGGTGCCGGTGAGAGCGAGCCGGTCGGTCGCCGGCAAGGGCCTATCAGGGATGGGCGGCCGAGCGAAGTCGGCCAAGAACCGGGCGTGATTGGCGGGGTCGAAGAGATTGTAGGAGTCACCCGGTGTATTCGGTGCGCTCTCGGAGGTCGGCCCGGACGGGTCGGCAGGACTGTCGTGGCGCGAACCGTTGTCCGGTCCGGGGTCGGCGGCCCGGTCTCGGGAAGCCGAAGACTGCGCCCGATTTCGAGGCGAACCGGCGGGTGTAGCGCCCGGCGGGGTGGCCGATGTGTCCGGTGTCGTGGTGGCGCGGGCCGCGTCGGCAGGGGCGCTGGACGGAGTGACCGCCGACGTGACCGGAGTGGGCTGAACAGTCGGTGTCGCGGTAGCGGCCGAGGCAGTGGTGGTCGTTTCGGGCGCGGCGGGCGAGGATGCACCGGCGTCCGGTGCCGCGGCGGTCTCGGGGCCCAGGTTGAGACCGGAGGTCTGCGCTGGTGGCTCCGCGTCCGCCACGGGGGCCGGATCGGACGCGGTGGGCTCGTCGTCCGCCCCCGGTGTCTGCGTGGCTTCCGGTGCACGCTGGGAGTCGGGTGGCGAATCGCCGGCCTCGGTTTGTGCTTCGTTGTCCGGGAAGGGATTCGGCGACTCCGGCCGACCGGAATCGGTCGGCTGCACCTGCTGGGTGTTCGGGGTGTCCGCCGAGGGCTGCTGCGTCTGCGGGGTGTCTGTTGGTGGTCGCTGCGTCTCCGGAGTTCCGACATCCGTATGCGCAGGCTGAGCTGTATCGGGGGCGGCGGGACCGGATTCGGTGGATTGCGGCGACTCGGACGCGGTCGGCGATGCCTCCGGCCGAGAACCGGTGGTCGACTCCGGACCGGGTTGTGGCGGCGTCTGCTGTCCGGCGGGCTGCGAACCGGTTTCCGCGGGCTGCCCGGGTGACTGTTGGTTCGACGATGAGGTCTGGGTAGAGGTGTCCGGAGTCGGGGGCGATTCCGTGCCCGCCGGCCGGGCCGCCTGGTTCGAATTCTGTGGTGTGGTCGCGCCTCCCCGATCGCCGGCATCCGCTCGGCTGCCGGGTGCTTCGCCGTTCTGCTGATCGCCGGCGTTCGATGTCTCGTTCGGCGTGCTCTCGTCACCGCCGCTCTCGCTGTTCTCCCCGGTGGTGGTCGGGCCGTCGCCGGAATTACTCTCCCCCAACGTCTCCGTACCCCGCTGCAACCCCCCGGCGGCGGCCGAGGAGAGGTTCTCCGGGGCCAGTGCGTTCCCCCAGCTGAATTCCCGGTTGTTGAGTGCCGCGTCCGTGGCCTCCCCGGCCACCTCTCCCGCGGCACCTGCCACCGTCTCCTTGGCCGCGTCCTTGGCAGCGTTGGCAAGCGGGTTCCCGCCCTCCGGGCCGCCGGTGACATTTCTGCTGGTCAATCCGTCGGGGCCCATCGCGCCGGTGACGGCGCCGCCGGCCGCGGCGGTCAGCGCGTTCTTTCCGGCCTCGGTCAGGTCCTCGGTGGTGATCTCGTCGCGGCGGCCGGTGGCCACCTGCAATGCCTTGGTACCCAGATCGAGCGCTGTCTCCTCCAGCGCCGCCTCCCAGGCCCCGCGCACCGCCGCACGGGCGGCCGCTTTCAGGGCGGCCTTCGACAGGATGCGCTGTACCAGCTGTTTTATCGCCGTGCGGATTGCGATTCGGGTCGCGACCTGCGCGGTGGCTGCCTCCGCGGCCGCCGCCGGTGCGCCGATACCGGTGGACGCGGCGGCCAGGGCCACGGCCATCTCGACCGCGAATATCGCCAGACTCGCCAGAATCACCAGTTTGGTCTGTTCGATATCGGCCGCGCCGTCGCCGATCTCGTCGGCGAGGGTTTCGATATGGGCGATCAGGCCGTCGAAAGCCCCCTGCCCGTGGCCCAGCCGGGTCCAACGGTCCGCGATGGCCTGGGCGGTATCACCCTCGATGGAGGCCAGCACCTGATCGATCGCGTAGTTGGCGTCCGCGTCCACATCACGCAGGTCGGTGGCGAGCTTCGTCCACGCCGACTCGACCCGGCGCATCGCGGTCTCGTCGCCCTCCGGCCAGTCGCCGGCCCCCACCACATACTTCGCCACCCATTGCAGCGATTCCGGGATCTCGATACCCATCAGCGCGCTTCCGCCGAGGTGAACGACGTTTCCGGCATGGAGTGACGCCCGGTCCCCCACTCGATCCGCGAGCGGCGCATCGTCCCACCCCTCCGCCTAGACACCAGTTCCATCACCCATATCCGACGTCGTCGAATGCGGTCCGGTTCCCCGATTCCCAGAATTTTCAGATCCGGCGGACGGACCGGAGGCTACATCCGGGACCGTGCCGGGTGACCCTGGAGAAGAACGGAGCCGTCGATGTGGTGCGATGCTCCGTCGACAGCCGGGGACGAGCGATGCCATCGGTTCGGCGGAATATGTCCAATAGGCTGGCGACCGTCCGTGGGTGCCAGGAGAGGATCGCATCATGCAGAGTGAATTGTTCGCCGCCGAGAACACGGCGCAACCCGCCACCGCCCCCGGCCTGACGGCGCAGAGCGCCAAATCCCTGAAATACGCGGTGAACGGTGAGTGCCTCGCCCGGCAGGGCTCGATGATCGCCTTCCGCGGTGATCTGCGCTTCGAGAAGAAGGGCCAGGGCGTCGGGAAGTTCCTGCAGCGCGCGCTCACCGGTGAAGGTGTGCCGCTGATGACGGTCCGCGGGCACGGCGAGGCATGGTTCGCGCATTTCGACCGCAACTGCTTCACCGTCGACCTGGCCCCCGGCGACGCGCTCACCCTCAACGGCCGCAATGTCCTGGTGTTCGATTCGAGTCTGCACTACGACATCCGCATGGTGCAGGGCGTCGGGATGGCCGGCGGCGGGCTTTTCAACTGTGTGTTCTCCGGGCAGGGGCGGCTCGGACTGGTCTGCGCGGGAACGCCGATCATCATTCCGGTGCATCCGCAGGCCCCGGTTTTCGTCGACACCGACGCCGTGGTCGGCTGGAGCGCGCACCTGCAGACCTCGCTCAACCGGTCGCAGTCGTTCGGATCGATGGTGCGCGGCGGCTCCGGGGAGGCGTTCCAACTGCGGCTCGACGGTGAAGGTTTCGTCATCGTCCAGCCCAGCGAAGCCTGACCGCGATCCACACTCACCGTTCCGACGCGGCCCGCAGTCGCAACAGGTGTGAATGGTTGGCCTCGTCCAGCGCCAACGCCGCGGTCCACAGCGAGACGTCCAGACCCGCGGTGATGCGCCACCGATCCGGCATGGTCGCGGGCAGGTGGATACGCACCGGGCCCAGTTCCCTCAGGTGCCGCCCGACCACGGCCCACCACTGCCGGCCCCGCGCGTCCGCGATCGCGGCCACGATGAGGTCGTCGGCGCCGGGTAGTTGTCCGGCCGCGGCACGAACCTGCTCGGGAATGTGCCGGTTCTCCGGCCGATCGGTGAGCTGATCGGCGAATACGACGAATACCAGACCGAACCCGAACATGCCCGGCCCCAGCAGCCGACGCAGATCCGCCGCGCGCTGATGGATCGGATTGGCCTCGCCCTCGCCCCGTTCACCGGCGAGATCCAGCGCGGCGCATTCTGCGTCGATGGCGTGGCCGTCGAAGCGGAACCCGTACAGCATCGGCATCAACGCGGTCGGTAGCGACAGCAGGTAACGGGCGGTGATCTCGTCGACCGACTCCGAGTCGGGATAGCGGATCAAGGTCATTCGTGGACCGCCCCGGCGAGCCGGGACCACAGATGGTGCCGGACCGCGTCCCACAGCGCCGCCAGCTCGGGGCGGCGCTCCCGCATCTCCGCAAGATCCGGTGCCCCCGTAACCGGCATCCGGCTACCGGAAGCATCACGCACCTCGACGATCCGCACACAATCCCGGTCCAGCCACCACACCACCCGCCGGCCGTCGAACTCGGTACAGCGCACGACCCGCGGCACACCGATCAGCGCCGGGCGCCGCTCGGGCCTCATCTCCGACTGCGCCCGCGCGCGTTTCGCGCCGTGCGCGGACTCGTCGTGATCCTGTCGTCCTGCCCTGGTCAGCGGGCTTCCGTGTTGCTCGGCCATGTGGTTATGTTGCTGCCCGCACGCCGCATCCGTACGGCTCAGCGACACAGCAGAATTCAGCTCATCCGTACATCCAGACAACAGTCCGGTCGACCGAGCGGCGTCGTCCGGAACGGACCGCCACCTGGGCCGTTACGGACCGATCTGGGGAAGGGGAACAATGCCGACACACGATCAACCCGGTTCGACACTGCCGCGCCGGCAACTGGGTCGCGCCCTGCGGGAAGCGCGCGAGGGGGTGGGGTTCACCCTCGAACAAGCGGCCCGGGAAATGGAGATGAGCAAGACGGCGCTCATCCGATTGGAGAAGGGGCACAACGAAAAGGTCCGATTGCGGGATGTGGAGGGGTTCGGGAGGTTGTATGAACTCGACGAAGGTCGGATCGAGGCACTGAAGGCACTCGCCGAACAGACCTCGGCCAGATCTTGGTGGCAACACGCACGGCTTCTGGTCAAGCCAGGGTTCGACACGTACCTAGGACTGGAGGCAGGAGCCGATCAGCTGCGCATCTATCAGCCGCTGATGGTCCCCGGTCTTCTACAGATCGCCGAATACGCCAGAGCTGTCGAGCGAACGCATCCGAACACACCGGCCGATAAGCTCGAGGATCCTGAGCGACGCGTGGAGCTGCGGTTGCGGCGGACCGCGATGCTGACTAGGCAGCGCAATCCGACAACAGCCGAATTCATCGTCCATGAGGGGGCGCTCCACACTGCGGTGGGCTCACCTTCGGTAATGGCCGCGCAATGCCGTCACATCGCCGATATGAGCACCCGCGCAAACATCACGGTACGGATCCTTCCGTTCATCGCCGGGTTCCCCGGAGACTGGAACCCCGTGCTGCCCTACATCATCCTCGATTTCCCGGCCAGCAGCCGAGAATTCGGCGCCGAGCCACCGGTTGTCCATACCGAAACTACGATAGGGACAATGTTTTTCGAGGACGCTGCGGATGTGAACCTCTACCGCGACATCCACCAGTCCCTCCAGAACGCCGCACTACCTGCGCAGGCGTCCAGAGACCTGCTGCGGCAGGTGGCAAGGAGATACGAACGGTGAGTGGTGACGACTTATCCGGCACCGAATGGTTCAAGTCGTCTCACAGTGGTACGCATGGAGAATGCGTAGAGGTGGCTTGGCTCGATAGCGGGCGCGTCGGGGTCCGGGACTCCAAAAGTGCCGACGGACCGACGCTGACCTTTGCGCCACACGCATGGGCGGCATTCTTATCCGGACTACGGGGATGAGCACTCCCGTGCGCGCGTAGTCTGCCTCATTACCAGCGTGTGGAACGGTGGGGGTTGCGTCCGGCAGTGTGGTGTACGACCCGGACGCCAGACCGAGTCTGAGCGTGTCGTAGCCGGAAAGTAGGTGGTCACCGCGTGATCCTTCAAGACGACCAAGCCTTCGAAGGAGATGTTCACGCGATGACCGATGTCCAGCGTATCGACCCGAATGCCCCGTTCGCTGATCAACTCGCCGCAGCGAGCCCGGATCTGCTGCGTCAGATGCTCGCCTCGTTCATGCACACGATGATGAGCGCGGAAGCCGACGCGATATGCGGCGCCGATTACGGCGAACGCAGCCCGGAACGCGTCAACAGCCCTAACGGCTACCGCCACCGCGACTTCGATACCCGCGTCGGAACGATCGATGTCGCGGTGCCGAAACTGCGGTCCGGCAGCTACTTTCCCGACTGGTTGCTGGAGCGGCGCAAACGCGCCGAGCGGGCCCTGACCTCGGTGGTGGCGACCTGCTATCTGCTCGGGGTCTCGACGCGGCGGATGGAGAAACTCGTCGAGTCCCTCGGCATCACCAGCCTGTCGAAATCGCAGGTCTCGGTGATGGCCCGCGACCTCGACGCCCAGGTCGAAGCGTTCCGCACCCGCCCGCTCGACCAAGGCCCCTACACGTTCGTCGCTGCTGATGCCCTGGTGCTGAAAGTCCGGGAGAACGGGCGTGTGGTCAACGTTCACTGCCTGGTCGCGACCGGTGTCAACGCTGATGGCTACCGCGAAATCCTCGGGGTCCAGGTCACCTCGGGTGAAGACGGTGCCGGCTGGCTGGCGTTCTTCCGCGACCTCGTGGCCCGCGGCCTGACCGGCGTCCAGCTCGTCACCAGCGACGCGCATGCCGGGCTCGTGGCCGCGATCGGCGCGACCCTGCCCGGCGCCGCCTGGCAACGCTGCCGCACCCACTACACCGTCAACCTCATGAGTATCTGCCCGAAGAGCTCATGGCCGTGGGTGCGGACCCTGCTGCACTCGGTGTTCGACCAAGCCGATGCCGAATCCGTTCATGCTCAATACGATCGGATGCTCGATGCCCTGACCGAGAAACTCCCGAAGGTCGCCGAGCACCTCGACACAGCCCGCGCCGACCTGCTGGCGTTCACCGCCTTCCCCAAACAGATCTGGCGCCAAATCTGGTCCAACAATCCCCAGGAACGGTTGAACAAGGAAATCCGGCGCCGCACCGATGTCGTCGGGACCTTCCCTGACCGCACCGCCATCATCCGCCTCGTCGGCGCCGTGCTCGCCGAGCAACACGACGAATGGATCGAGGGCCGCCGCTACCTCGGACTCGACGTCCTGGCCCGATCACGCGCCACCACCGACCCCGCCGAACAGGAGGAAACCACACCCGCAGCCCTTACCGCCTGACCACCAACGGATCAGCGGTGACCACCTCTTCTACACCACGCCCCGGGACTTGACCACGGTGGGCCCGGTCGCTCACCGCAGGGACGGGGTACTGCCCGTGACCACCCCGGCTACCGAATAGTGGCACGACATCAACCACTCCGCCGAGGACACACCGGGAAGCCGCCGTCGCCGACCACTTACCCACCATGCTTACGGTGCCGGATGGGACGGCGACCCGGTATGGTGAGTTCGGGTCCGTGTGGAAGGCTCACACGTTGTTGCAGGAGGGGCATGCGCACCGCGAAGAGACGCTCGGCGGGGATCGCGGCTCGTGCGCTGCTCGCCATCCTGGCGACGTCGCTGGCGGCCGGGTGTGGGACCACCGTCGAAGGGCAGCCGGAGACGAAGGGAGAATCCACGACCGGCCGGGAGGCCTCTGTGGAATGGAATCCGTGCTCGCAACTGCCGGATGATGCGTTGAGAGCCGCCGGGGCGGATCCCGCGCAGAAGAACACGGCCGTCAACGCACCGAGCGATCGTGCATTCTTTCGGGTCTGTGCTTGGGATTCACTCGACGGCCCGTTTCACATCGGTGTCGGATCAATGGTGCTCGCTCAGGACGAGTGGTATGACAACAGCCAAGTTACCGGTGTCACTCCGCGACGGATCAACGATCGATCGGGGCTTACCTTCTACCCTGACAACGGGGACCAACCGATCCGCCAGTGCTACGTGAGTCTACCGATGGCAAGCGGCTCGCTGTTCGTGGATGTCGATTGGCAGTACAGCCGACGCGACTCGCTACCAGAGTCCCCGCCGTGCGAGCTGGCCGTGCAGCATGCACAGAAGCTGGAACCTTTCCTACCTGACTAGCATTTGCACGATTCGGCAAGTCCGGCCTCGCCGAAAGCCCATGAAGGGGGGAAGACACCATGGCTGAGCCAGCGCAAGACACCACCCAAGTGGCGATGCTGCAGCAGTGGCAGGGTTTGAAAGTACAGGCCGAGAACGGTGAAATACGGATGGACGCCGCTATCGTCGACAAGTTGAAGGCACGTTGCGATACCTTTCTCGATGAGCTCGAAGATATGCTCAATACATCAGGCCACTTGGCCGCCGTCTCCGGCTTCGGAACACTGAAATCCGCCGCAGCCCTGCAGGCGAAGTTCGCGGCAAAGGCCGTGGAAGATTCGGATTCTGCGTCCAACCGCCTGAAGACAGCGATCGATATCGTCACCCTCATGAAAGAGACGTTCGAACTGTCTGCAGGCCGGATTCAGGAAACCGACTCGTCTACTTCCAACGCGCTGGGTAACGCAGGAGCATAGTCATGGTGACGATGTCGCAGTGGCTGAACCCGATCATCAATGGCTCGGAGGAGGCTTCGAAGAACAAGTCGGATGACACGCACCGCGCCGAGGATCAAAACAACACCTGGAATCAAGACCGTGCGGCCTTCGGCGGGGAGTGGTCCGGTCTGGTCAGCGAATTCGGCGGGCAGTTCGCACCTGCAGCCATCCTCGAGAAGGATGGCTTCCCTGCCATGACCCATCAGCAGATCTGGGATGCACTGAGCACCGTCGATTCCGCCATGATCAACGACTTCGCGACGACCTGGCGAAACCTGACGGACCGAGCACGCGCCGCCAATAGGGCGTTTCTCGACGGTGTCAACGCCGACCTGGAAGCCGGCTGGAACGGCCAGTCCGGCACGGCCGCCGTGGACGGTGTGCGTGAGTTCAGCTCCTCGTTCAACTCCTTGGCCGCGAGCTTCCAGATGCTGGCCCACGGTCTCGACCTGATGGAAGGCCATCTCGCACAGGCCAAGGCGTCTGTCGGGAAACCCGACTCCGTGACTCTCGGCGACAAGGTCATCAACGCCCTGCCTTTCGGCGACACCTTCAAGAGCCCGCAATACCGCGCCGACGAAGCCCAAGAAACCGCCCGCTGGGTGATGACCACCTACTACGAACCCGGTGCCACCGATGTGGACAGCAAAACCCCGGTGCTGCCCGAGCCGAAGAAAACCGTCGACGACGGCAGCAACCCGCCCGGGCAGCCCGGGCAACCGGCCGGCGGGCCGTCACCGACGGCGGGGCCGACCACGCAGCCGCAGGACACGCCCACCGACGACGGCACGCAGACCGAGGACGGCACCCAGGCCCCGTCGGCCGAGCCAGAAAATCCGCAGGCCACCGAGCCGCAGAGCACGAGCCCGCAGTCGACGACAGCGGAGACGCCGACCTCCCCGGCACTGACCACCGGAAGCCCGACCACGACCACGCCGGGCAGCCCGTCGGGTTCGCCGTCCGGGACTCCCTCCGGCACACCGCAGACCGCCACACCGTTCGTACCTGGGCAGACCGTGCAGGGCGCGCCGAAGACCACGACCGGGAGTCCGGCGGCTTCGACCGCGGCGTCCACTCGTGCCGGACGCAGCGGTATGCCGGGCATGATGTCGCCGGGGGCGCGCGGCAGCAAGGGTGACGAGGACGATGAGCACAAAACTCCGGACTATCTGGTGTACGACCGGGGTAGTGAACTGCTCGGCACCCAGCCGCCGGCGTTGCCGCCGGGCGGAGTGATCGGCGGGTGAACGACGCACAGTGGCGTCTGGACGGGGAGATGTTCGCGCAGGCGGTCCGGGCGTTCGGCCGGGACCGGTTGCCCTACCCGATCCGCGTACTGCCGCTCGGTCCCACCGAGACGCCGCCGACGCTGGAGGAATACGAGCAGGTCCGGCTGGCGGCGGCTCGGCGGCTGGCGGACCTGGCGGACGAACGGTTGTTCCGTGCTCTGGAAACTCTGCTGGAACCCCAGGTTCGCATCGAGGTCCACGGCATCTACGACCGCGGCTTCGAACGGGTGGTGCGCATGCACGCGGGTGTGCGCGGGCAGTCCGCCACGCTCGCTGTCCAGGCGCCCGGCCCGACAAAGGAATACGGCGGCGATGTCCTGCTGCACACTGTGCCCGAGCGGCAGCTGGCGGCCCGCATCGTCGCGTACCTGCCGCGCTGTGCCGCCGGGAGGTACCCCACGGTCCACGGTGTGCGCGCCGATATCGGAAAGATCGAGTACTCCCGCCATCCCACCCGGATGTCGCGGACCGAGGAGATCAACCGGATCATCCGGCGCCCGCGGTCGGGTATCGGCGAGATCGGGGTCTTCGCGGGCCCGGCGATCGACTCCCGGCCCACCGGCAACCCGCACGGTTTCCACTGGATGGACTATCTACCGCAGGACGGCCGCTATCTCCTGAGCAACCATACGAAAGAGGAATTCACTCTCGCCCCGGGCCCGCCCGAGGAGGTCACGCTGCGTCTCCAGCAGGCCGTCGCGATCGTCCGGCCGACGGCGGCCTCGCCATCCGGCGTGCGCCGCGATCCGGCCTGGGACGCGACCGACGCGGACGACGACTACTACCGGCGACGCAACGAACGCGGCTGGACTACCTGACCCCATCCGTCGCGAAACATCGGGACTTCACATCGGTCGCGCGCGGCGGCCGGTACGGACATACTTCACCTCATCACGACATGATCATGGAAGGTGTCACGACATGGGTGCTCCCACCGCGCTGGTGCTGTTCGCCGCGGGCCTGCTGTTCTTGACGGCACTCGGTCTCGGAGTCTGGAAATGGCAGGCCATGGTCGGTTCGCCCGACGGTGTGGCACACCCATACGTGGACATCGCCCACCGGTCCGCCCTGCTGTACTCGTTCGCGACCGCCATGATCGCGCTCTTCGTCGAGTTCTCGGCGTGGCCGGCGCCGGTCGACGCGACCGCCGCCGGGCTCCTGGTGCTGATGTTCGTGATCACCATCGCGAACTATGTCAGGCACGGCATCCTGCGCGACACCACGAACCAGATGCACAACCCGCCGCCGTCGTTCCGCTTCGTGCTGGTGGCATTGATCGTCGGCGAGATCGGCGGCTTCACTGTTCTGCTGGCCGGTTTCGCCGCCGGCCGGCTGTTCTGAGCGGGCGTCACCACTCCACGAGAAGCTGCTTCGGACCGCGTACCAGCAGACCCGACTTCCACGGGATCTCGTCGAGCGGCAGCGACAGCCGCAACGACGGGAAACGTTCCAGCAGCGCCTCCAATGCGACCTGGAGTTCGACGCGCGCCAGTTGTGCGCCCAGGCAGTGGTGGGCGCCGTAGCCGAAGGCCACGTGTGGATTGCGCTGCCGGGTGAGGTCCAGGGACTCGGGATCGTCGAAAACGTTCTCGTCGCGGTTGGCGGCCTGGGTGTTCACGAAAACCGAGTCCCCGGCCCGTACGGTCACGCCGCTGAGTACTACGTCCTCGGTGGCCACCCGGGGCTGGCCGGCACCGGCGCCGAGCTGCACGTAGCGCAGCAGTTCCTCCACCGCACCCGGGATCAGCTCGGGCTCCGCGCGCAGCAGCTCCCAGTATTCGCGCTGGGTGAGCAGCACATAGGTGAAGTTGGCGATCTGATTGGCGGTGGTCTCGTGGCCCGCGATGAGCAACCCGACACCGAGGTTCACCAGTTCCCGTTCGCTGAGGCGGTCTTCGTCGTCGCGGGCGGCGACCAGCGCGCCGAGCAGATCGTCGGTGGGGCGCTGCCGGCGCTCGGCGACCACCTCGGCGAGGTAGGTCTCCAGCGAATCGCGGGCACTCTCGATCTGTTCCCGGGTGTAGGCGGTGGTGGACAGGATCGCGTCGGAGAAATCGCGAAACCGGTGCTGGTCCCGCGGCGGCACCCCGAGCATCTCGCAGATCACGGTGACCGGTAACGGCAGCGCGAAACCCTCCACCAGATCCGCAGGCGCACCGGCGTGTTCGACAGCGGTGAGTTTCTCGTCGACTATCTCGCGTGTGCGCGGGCGCAGTTCGGCGACCCGGCGGCCGGTGAACGCCTTCGCCACCAGTTTCCGTAACCGGCTGTGCTCGGGCGGATCCATGCTCAGCAGCGAATCGGGGCGGACCGGTGCGGGCGTGGCCCGCGGCAGATCCTCCCGGCCCACGGTCGCGGCGCGGCTGAACCGGGGGTCGGCGAGGACGAGTCTGACGTCCTCGTATCGGGTGACCAGCCAGCCTTCGCCGCCGTAGGGCAGCTCGACGCGGCAGACCGGCTCTTCACGGCGCAGTTTTGTGAACAGCGGGTCCATATCCAGGCGCACCGGTTCTCCGAAGGGGTACTGGCGTACCTCGGCGTTCACGGTCATACGGTCTCCCTTTCCCGACGCCCGGCGGCTCAGAATTGTAAGCGGCTGCTTACTTAGGCAGGGTAAGGGTATTGGGGAGGCGGCGTCAACGACTAACAGCGTTACGCCGGAGGGAATCTCGCGTCGTTGCGCTCCAGAAGCACCTCCGCCGCCCGCAGCACATGACCGGCGACCTGCGCCGGGTCCGCACTGTGCAGCGGCTCCCGGTGCAGTACGGAACGAACCAGCCCGATCCCCAGCAACCAGGCCAGCAGCAGATCCGCACGCAACTCCCCATCGCCGCCGTCGGTGAGCGTCGACAGCGCCCGGATGTACTCCTCCCCCAACTCGCGACGGATCACCGACGCGCCTTCTTCGTGCCCGCTGGAGCGCAAGGCGGCCTGTAACCAATTACCGGGCGAGACCGTTTCGCTCGGCTCCAGCGCGCGCTCCAGCAACCGCGACAGCAATGCGTTCACCGGCCCGGCGTCGAGCACAGAACGCCCACGATCGGTCATCGTCGCCCGGAAGAGTTCGTCCTTGTTCCCGAAATACCGGAAGAGCAACGCCTGATTGACCCCGGCACGGGTGGCGATATCGCGTACGGTGGCGCGCTCGTACCCCCGTTCGGCGAACAATTCCTGCGCTGCCGCCAAAATCGCGGCCCGCGTGGCCGAGGCATCCCGTCGACGACCGACCAACTCGTTTCCGCTGACCATGCACCCTCCGCTCCGCGTGCCATTTGGAAGAGCAGCGTAAGGCACACCGGATCGGACAAAGCGGGCGCCCAGCAACGCCCCCGCACACCGCCCCGCCGCAACGCACCCTGGACGCGCGCCGGACAGGGCTCTACGCTCGGATGATCATGCCGGAACTCCTCGGGATCAACCATCTGACGCTGTCCACGACGGACCTGGACCAGCTCGTGGCGTACTACACCGGAGTACTCGGGGCACGGTTGTCCTTCGAGCGTCCCGCCTCGGGTACCGACCCGCGTATCGCGGTCCTGGACGTCGGAGGCGCCGACCACCTGGCGATCGTCGAGACCACGACCGTCGTTCCCACCACAGATCTCGACCCGCTCGGCCGGGCCGGCTGGGGCCTGCGCCTGGCGACCTACGCCCAGCTGTGCGAAGTCCGCGAACGGATCATGGGTGCCGGCCTCCCGGCCGGGCCGATCGAGACCCTCCCCACCCAGTGGACGATGACGGCCCAGGACCCGGACGGTCGCCCGGTCGATATCCGAGCCCACCGCCCCTGAGCCGCGTCGATACGCCCGGCTTCGCCGAGCGCATCGCGCACCTGCGCGGCATCGGAAGACTTCGGCACATCGCGCACACCGGCCCGGGCCCGGCTCGAATCTCTCGTTCGACCAGTTGCCGGGCGGCTATCCGCGCAAGGCCGATCGTGTCTCCATGAGAGCGAAACCGAGCAGATTCAGCCCTTTCCACCCCGTAGGGTCCGCCGCGCCCGGGTCGTCCGCCGCCAGCCCGATACCCCAGATCCGGTCCACCGGACTGGCCTCGACCAGCACGCGGTCCCCGGTATCCAGCAGGAAGCGCCGCAACTCCTCGTGCTGACCGAACTTCGCGATATTGCCCGCGACGACGATACCGAAGCGATGCAGGTCCCACAGCTCCTCGTCGAAACCGCCGATCCGCCGCCCCAACGCCTTCGCCGCTCCAGGGCTGCCCGCCGCCAGCACCTGCGCGGCGATCGACCCGTCGTCGAAAAGCATCGCCTTGCGCCACATCATGTAATGCTCGGCCGTCGGAAAGACCTTTCCGTCGACCGTGAATTCCGCCGGCCACCACTGGCTGAGGCAACCGGCACCGACCGACCCGTCGCTACCGGGATGATGGCCCCAGAACGGCAGGTACTTCACCCGGCCGCCCTCGGCCACGATATGGATCAACTCACTGACACTCCGTGCCGTCATCCGGTCCACCCTGCCCGAAACGTCTGGACAGCGCATCCGGCTTTCGATCGGCCGTAGCCACCCCGGAGTGAGGACTTCGGGCGCGGGAAGGGGCCACCCGGCGCGCGGTCATGCACCCGAACGGGCCCCGCACCGGGTTCAGTAGGCCTTTATGCAGGTCACGGCGGGTTTCACAAGATACGCAGCGCGGTCACCTTCCAGGGCGTCGTACGTCCGCGCTCGATACGCCCGGCGAGGACCAGGCGGCGCGGACCGCGCTGGTAGGTGGCCACCATCTCCGCCGCCCGCTCCTGCACCTGGAACAATCGCACAGTGCCGGGCACCGCCGACCCGAGGGCCCGGCCGGGGGCATGATCGCCCGCCACCAGAGAGCCGATCGCACTGACCAGCCCGGGTGCGCACAGTGCGGTGAGCTGCGCGACCGGGCGCCGGCGGTCGAGTACCTCGAGCAGGATCCGGACCGAGGTCGTGGCGAAGGCCCGGGCACCGGCGGGTTCGGGATTGCGGGACGGGTCGTGGTCCGCCCCTTGGGCACGCCGGATACCCGCGGGGGCACTGTGATTGCGCCGGAGCGACTTTCGGTCCGGACGGGTCGCACAGCCTCGGGCGAGCGACTCCCGGTGCGTAGCACGGTCTTCGACCCCCGTATCCATGGGGAGGGGTTTCGGGGCCGGTTCCGCATCGAGCGCTGTCCCGAGCCGGCCGCCGGTGGGCTCGGCGACCGCTTCTCCGGGGGACGCCGGTGAGGGAACCGCTGCCTCGGCAGCGGCCGCCCACGGTTGATGTCGCACGGCTGGGCCTTCGACACACACCCGGTCGACCCCCGGAGGGGTACCGGCTCGCGCACACGACCGGCGTACCGGCGGTTCGTATCCCGGCGCCCGATGGAGAACCGGGTGGAAGTCACACATTTCTACGCCCCCCTTTGGCGGAACGGATCGCCCCCGCGACGTTTCCTTCCGCGACAGCATCGCACCTCCGGGCGCGGCAGTACAGACGATCATCGGATCTTTCACCGGAAATCCGGTCGAGGCGGCGTGTTCCGCGCCGGAGAGTCGTCCGCGCTCCGCGCGGGGTCGGGCGTGTCGGAATCGATTGCTAACTTGAACGCTACCGTTCGTTCGCTTTTCAGATATCGGGAGAGTTAGTGCTCGGCCATTCCCACGCCACCAGCGGCGCGCTCGCGTTCGTCACCGCCGCCACCATCGTCCCGACTCCCGTGATGGAGGTGGTGCGGGGGCCGGTGGAGATCAGCGCGCTCGAACTCGTTCTGGGAGCCCTGATCACGGCGGGCGCGGCATTGCTGCCCGATATCGATCATCCGAACGGCACCATCGCCCAATCACTCGGGCCGGTGAGCAACGCGCTCGCGAAGGGCGTTTCGGTGGTAGCCGGCGGGCACCGCAAGGGAACGCACGGGTTGCTGTTCATCCTGCTCGCCGGTTGGGCGACCTGGGCCGGAGTACACCATCTCGGCCGGTACTTCACCCTGAGCATGATCTTCGTGATGCTCGCCTTCGGAGTGCGGGCACTGCACCTGACGCCGAAGGGCGATTCACTGCGCGCCTACGGTATGTGCGTACTACTGGCCGGCGGGGGCACCGTGCTGATGGACCGCTGGCTACCGGACGCGCCCTACTGGCTACCGTTCGCGATCGGCCTGGGAACACTTATCCATATCGTCGGCGACTGCCTCACCGACCGGGGGTGCCCGCTGCTGTGGCCGCTGAAGCACCGGCTGGCGGTGCCGATCATCTCCCGGACCGGGAACAAGGTGGAGACCTGGGTGCTGACCCCGCTGATGGGCCTGGTCACGGTCGGTTTGCTATACGTGTACGCGGTGCCCAACTAGTCCGTGCGCGCTCGACACGGCCACGCAGCCTGTCCTCACCTGCGCATATTCGCATAGTGTGCGGCTATGACCGAGGCAGCGGAGGACCAGTACCTCCCGCAGACCGGACTGGCGGCGAAACTCAATTGGCTGCGGGCCGGAGTGCTGGGCGCCAACGACGGGATCGTCTCCACCGCGGGGCTCGTGGTGGGGGTCGCGGCCGCGTCGTCGAATACCGACGCGATTCTCACCGCGGGTATCGCGGGCATCAGCGCGGGTGCCATTTCCATGGCGGTCGGCGAGTACGTCTCGGTGAGCACCCAGCGCGATACGGAGAAGGCACTGCTGGAGCAGGAGAGCCGGGAGCTGGAACAGGATCCGGCCGACGAACTCGACGAACTGACCGCCATCTATCACGCCAAGGGGTTGTCCGCGGAAACCGCGCGGAAGGTGGCCGAGGAGCTCACCGCCTACGACGTATTCGCCGCGCACGCCGAAGCCGAGCTGGGTCTGAACCCCGACGAGCTGACCATTCCGTGGCACGCGGCACTGTCCTCGGCCGTCTCGTTCACCATCGGCGCACTGCTGCCGCTGCTGGCGATCCTGCTCCCGCCGGAGTCGGCGCGGATACCGGTCACCATGGTCGCGGTACTGCTGGCGCTGGCCCTCACCGGTTCGATCAGTGCCGGGCTCGGTGGCAGCAGCCGGCCCCGGGCCATGGCCCGGGTGGTGATCGGTGGCGCGCTGGCGATGGCGGTCACCTACGGGATCGGCCAGCTCGCGGACGTCACCGGTATCTGAGCTGCCGCGAATTCTGTTGCCGGAGCGATATTTCTGTCAAGTGAACCAGCGCCGATTCGCATATTTTGCTGTACTTGGCGGGTGAGTTCTCTTTTCGCCGTATTGCCCGCGGCCGGGATCGAATCGGCCGCACAGGCTTACGAGCGTTATCGATCCCTGGCCGGCGCACCCGAGCCGACCCCGCCGCCGCAAACGGTGGGCGTCGTGTGCACGCTGATCCACCGCTCCGGCACCGGATTGCGGGTGCACCGGCGCCCGGACGCCCGCGGGGCACTGCTGGAGGCCACCGTCGATGATCGTTTCGACTGTCTGCGCGCGCTGCTGGCCCTCACCGCCGACCGCGATCTGGCCGTGCTCGATGTCGCCACCCGCCGCTTCTACAATCCGCGGGGAGCCGCCCGGGTCCCGGTGACCGCGGGCGATTTCCGGTTGCCCTACCTCACCGAAAGCATCCTCGACGAGATGCTGGAGACTCCGCCGGATCCGCGCGACCCGGCACTGAAGGTGATCCGCGCCCCCATGTGCCATATCCGGGCGCGCCGATTACCGGAGGAGATATTCGAGCTCGAGCATCGCGATCTCGACGCGTTCTTCCAGCTCTACACCGACGACGCCACCCTGGTGCGCAAGACGATCTGGGCCTGGGCGACCGGTGATCCGTGGTGGCAGCAGGCCATCGCCTGGCAGCCGATCGACGCCCCGGATCCGAGACGCCGCCGCCCGCCCGAGGACGATATCGATTCCGTCCTGGCCGAATTACGGCAGATGGCCGAGGAAACACCTTTCGAACTCGGGGCGCTGGACCTGATCTCGGCCCTCGGCGATGTCGACAACCAGGCCCAGGCGATCCTCGACCGCGCGAACAGCGACGGCCCGGACCAGCTTTGAACCCACCGGTCCGGTTACTTCACACCTACTCGCAGCCGCACCGAATCGTCGGTGGTGCTCTGTAGCGCCTGGCCGATCAGACTACCGATATCGAGCTGCGGCGCGGCGCCGTTCAGCGCGTCGGTGAGTGGCACGAGCCCGGGTTGCAGGGCCGCCAGTTCGGGGCCGGCCTCGTCGAGGAACTCGCGCAGGCGCTGAAGCAGCGGGACGAGGCCGTCGTCGCGCAGATACATCTCCGGTGAGTCCTCGGCGCCGGTGAACCGGCCCACCGCTTCGACGAAATCGTCGAGTACTTGGGCGAACCGGGTGAATTCGGTGGCCGCCGCGGAGGTGGCCGGACCGGCCCAGTCGCTGTCGGCGGCGGCGGTCTCGAAATTGTCGAGCAGTTCGGCGATACGCGGTTCCCGGGACATGATCGTCGCCGCCAGCAGGTCGGCGGCGCGGGTGAGTTCGGGCAGCACCGCGTCGGTGCCGTGCAGGGCATCGTGCAGGGTCCGTACCAGCGATCCCATGGTCGCCGGGTCGAGCTGGTTCATGGTCCGGGTGACCATCCGCGCGGCCTCCGGGATCGACAGCGGGCTGTGCACGTCCTCCGATTCCAGCCGTTGCCCGTCGCGCAGGTACGGACCCGTCCCGGTCCTGGGCGCGAACTGCACATAGGGTTCCCCGAGCGCCGACAGGTGTTCGACGGTGACGACGCTGTCGGTGGGCAGGCGATGCGAATCATCCACCCGGAAACCGACTTCCACTCCGTCGGCGACGCGGTCCACGAAGGTCACCCGGCCGACCTCGATACCGGTGAGCAGGACAGGTGAACCCACGCCGAGCCCGCCGGAATCGTCGAGGACCAGCGAGGCGTTCAGGTACTCGGTGAACGGGTCCGCGCGCACCACCCCGAAGGTCAGGTAGCTCGCGCCGAGCACGGTGATGGCCGCGATACCGCCCAGCGAGGCCAGTGGCCCGATCTTCATCGCACGGCTCCGATCATGCGCAGGGTTTCGATGATCCGGTTCACCTGGTCGTCGGTGGACATATCGCCGGCACGCACGGACCGCAGGTTCACCTGCGGGCCGTTCTCCACGAACGGGACGACCCGGTCCCGCAACAGCGCGACCAGCAGGTTCAGGTTCGAGGGCTGCCGCAGGTCCAGCGGTCCACCGGTCACCAGCGGCACCAGTGCCGCCGCGGCCGCGCCGCCGGACTGCGCGATAGGCGCCAGCCAGGTCAGGGATCCGCCCACCGGGCCCAGTCCGCCGAAGATCTCGGTCACTCCGGCGATGGATTCGGTGGCGGCGCTCATCTGCCGGACCGACTCCGGGCGCAGGATATTGTCCAGCTCGTCCTGGATCCCGTGCATCACCTCGGCATTCGACGCGACGCCGTACAGCAGCAGGTCCACCTGGTCCAGATTCGCCGCCAGATCCACCGCATCGGTCGCGAGCACTTGCGCGATCCGCTTCGTCTCCGCCGGATCTTGGGGCAGTACCGAATTGACGCGGTTCACGATGTCCTGCAATTGCCCCACCGACCCACTGTTCACGAAGAACGCGATGGCGGCCATGGTGTCCTCGAGCTGCACCGGCGGCCGGGTGTGGTCGCGGGTGATGGTGTCGCCGGGGCGCAGCAGGGTGTCGTAGCCGTCGGGCGGGGTGGTCAGCGCGATATGGATATCGCCGAGCACGGTGTTCTGCCGGAGCTCGGCGATGGTGGTGGCCGGTAGCTCGACCGAATCCTCGACCTCGATATCGACGGCCACGTATCCCGGACCCGCCGCGTCACCGGGTATCACCTCGACCTTGTCCACATTGCCCACCTGGGCTCCGTTGGCGATCACCTTGGCCCGCGCGGGCAGGTTCAGCACATTGGTGAACTCGATTCGCAACCGGTAGCTGTCCCCCGCGACCGTGGCGCCGGGCACCGGAATATCGGAGGGGTCGAACGCACAGCCCGACACGCCCAGCGCCGCCGCCAGGCCGAACGCGGCCAGTCCACGTCGCAGGCGGGTGAAGTCCACCGTGATCCGCGCGGTCATCGAGCACCCACCGATCCCAGCACCAGCCGCGTGAGGTCCAGATCGACCATGCCGCCGGCCGCACCGGCGCAGCGGCCGGGCGAGACCGCGTTCACCGCCGCGCACACCTGCTCGGCGTTCGCCTGCGGGACGGCCACCCGCGGCGGCGCATAGGTGAGTCCGGGCGCGCCGGTCGCCGGATCGGTGATCGTCCGGAACGCCGAGACCAGCACCGGCGTGGTGCGCACGATATCGCCGAGCGACCCGACATTCGCGCGCAGCAGCTTCACCAGCGGCACCAGGCCGTCCAGCGAAGCCATGAGCGGGTCGCTCAGGATCACGGTGAGATCGTTGAGCACCGGCAGGATTTCGCCCAACCCGTCGAACAGCGCGATACCGGGGGTGAGCAGTTCGGTATGCGCCTGGTTCAGTGTCGGGGCCAGCCGGGTGAGCATCAGTTTCAGATCTCCCCAGTGCTCGGCCACCTTGTTGGACACCGACGCGTAGGCGTCGAAGATACCCGCCAGGTGGGCGATATCGGCGTCCGGTGATTCCAGGACCCGGCCCAGCTGATCGATCAGATGATTGATCTGGGGTCCGGTGCCGGCCGAGGCCGTATCGAGCGCGTCCAGCCCACCGGCCAGCGCGTTGGGCCGCGTTTCGGTACCGCCGATCTGGTCGGACAGTTCCGCGAGCGCGGTGACGGTCTGGGTCAGGCTCTTCGGGGTGAGCGTTTTGGTCACACACTGCCCGGGATCCCATTCCTCGGTGGTCTGCCCGCTCGACAACACCGCCAACTCGCGGTCGGCGACGACGGTGTTGGACACCGTGGTGGCGCCGGAGTCGGCGTAGAGCGGATGGTCGGCGTCGACCTCGAAATCCACGCGCACCTTCGCGCCCTCCGGGGCGATACCGGTCACCGTGCCGACTGCGATACCCCGCATCGAAACCTGGTTGCCCGGGTAGAGGCCGATACTGTCCGGCATGAGCGCGCAGTACGCACGGGTCTGCTTCAGCGGTTCGAATGCGATCACATAGGCCGCGGTCACCGCCAGCACCAGCACCACCGCCCCGGCGATCGACATGAGCGCCGGCGATCCGAGCACTTTCCGCACCATCAGCACACCTTCCCGGGCAGCGGGACGCAGAGGAGCGCACCGAGGTCCGGTTCCGGAGCGGTCACCGTGGTCCCCGACCGATCGATGCGCACCCCGCCGTCCGGACCGGCCAGCTCGCGTAGCTTCGTGCCCAGGCTCTGCGCCGAGGCGATCATCGGCTCCAACTGGTTGCCGTACTCCTGCAATCGGGGCAGGGCGTCGGCCAGCTGCCGGACCTTCGGCCGCAGGGTGTCGTCCCAGGCCGGCGCCAGCGCGCTCACACGCTGCACCACCGAACTCAGCAGCGCCAGTGCCTGCCGCAGTTCGGCACGTTTGTCCAGCAGGACCGTTTCCATGAGATTGACGTTGTCCATCAGCCGGCCCAGATCGGTTTTCGCGCCGTCGTACATGGTGACGTACTCGTCCGCGGTCGCGATGGCGTTCGACACCTGGGTGCGCTGGCGTTCGATGGCATCCAGATAACTGCCGACCGTGTCCAGCACGCTGCGCAACGATTCGGGCGCGGCGTCGATAGAGGTGTCGAGCGCGGCGAGATTGCGGCGCAGGGTGTCGCCGTCGGTTTCCCGCAGCGGCGTGGTGGCGTCCTGGAAGGTTTCCATCAGGCTGTAGGGCAGGCGGACTCGGTCGGCGGGAATCGGCTGGTCACCCAGTTCCTCGCTGCCCGCCGGGAACAGCGCCACGTAGTGGCCGCCGACCAGGGTCAGCATCCGGATGTCGAGGGAACTCCGGTCGCCCACGAACACATCCCGGTCGACGGTGAACCGCATGAGCACCCGGTCCGGTCGCAACTCCAGGGATTTCACCTCGCCCACCGGCACCCCGGCCAGGCGGATATCGTCACCGGGTTTCACCGATTGCGCCTCGCCGAGTTCGGCGGTGTAGGTCCGCTTCCCCAGCGGCACCATGTACAAAGCCCCGACGGCCACCGCCAGCACCGCCACCGCGCACACGCCGAGCACGCCCAGCCGCAGCTGTTTGCGCAGTTTCGCCGGTTCGTCGGTGATCGGCTGGTCGCGGTCGAACCAGCGGCCCAGTGCCGCCGTCCACGTCCCGAGTTTCACCCGTTGCATATCGCCACCCGCTGTCCGCCGATCAGCACCCGCACCGGAGCCGGTACCTCGGCCGTGCCCTTACTGCACTCCGGCCGGAACCCCGCCGGCGTACGAGGGAAGGAGGTGTCCACCGCGGCCAGCAACCCGGGCAGGCGGCCGAAGACATCGACGGCCTGCTGCGGGTCGGGGAACAGGCCGCGGATCATGGCGTCGATATCGGGGCCCATCTCCGGGCTCAATCCGGCCGCAGCCAGCAGGCGGTCCACCGGTTCGAGCACCGAGGGCGCGCTCATCGCGAAATCGGCGAGCCCGCCGACATTGCGCTGGAGGGCCTGGAAGATATCGGTGAGCCGGGCCAGCAGCGGAACCAGATGGTAGAGCCGGCCACCCACCCGGTCGGACAGATCCGACATGTTCCGGACCAGGGTGCCGATCACCTGCTGCCGGTCGCCCACGTATTCGCTCAGTGTGCCGATGGCGTCCAGGGCGGGTCCGATCCCCGCGCCGTCGCCCTCGATCACCGCGAGCAGGCTCTCGGTCAGTTGGTTGAGGGCCTCCGGCGACAGGGTCGCCAGCACCGGCTGCAAACCGTTGAACAGGCTGGTCACATCGAACGACGGGATGGTCTGTTCCGGCCCGATGGTCGATCCGGCGGCGAGCCGGGTGCCGGCGTTGGGCTGCTGTTGCAGGTCGATATAGCGCTGGCCGGTGAGGTTCTGGTATCGGATGGCCAGGGTGCTGTTGTCGTAGACCGGGGTGTCGGTGGTGACGGTCAGGCGCACCTTCGCCCGGTCGCCCGCCAGCGTCACGGCCTCCACCTTGCCGACCTGCACCCCGAACATCCGGACGTCGTCACCGGTCTTCAGGCCGTTGGCATCGGTGAACAGCGCGTGATGGGTTTCGGTCTCGCCGTCCACGGGTCGTTCGATGGCGCCGATCACCAGCGCCAGCACCACGCCCATCACCCCGGCGAACAGGGCCAGCCGCCAGGCGGCGCGGCGTGCGGTCATCGCGCACCTCCCAGCTCCACATCCAGATCGAGCACCGGCCGCCCGTCGGGTCCTTCCTTGAACGCGAGCCCTAGGCGGCTGAGCAAGGTGCGCAGGTCGGCGGCAGACTGCTGCGGGTCCGGCACGGCCAGCGCCAGCAGGTTCAGGGTCGGCGCGAGCGCGTCGGTGTATCCGGACAGCTGCCCGGCGCTGTGCGCGGCGGCGGCCAGGCTCGGCAGGATATCGCCGGTGAGCGCCTTCACGCCCGCGTCGTAGTCGGCGCGGTCGGTACGCAGCACATCGATATCGACGATCTGGTCGAGCACCTCGATGGTGGCGCCGGCGAACTGGCCGCCGCCCTCGAATGCCGGACCCAGCCGCCCGACCAGTTCGTTCGCCGGCATGGACTGATGGTCGGCGATCACCCGACCCGCGGTGATCAGCGCCTCGGCCAGCGGCGTGAACGCCTTCACATCGGCGGCCGCCTGCGAGATCACCATAGCCATATCGGGCGTGAACACCGTGTCACCGGTCTGCGAGAGGCTGCGCAGTAGCGCGCCCATGGTCGCGTCGTACACATCGGCGGCCCGGCGTCCGGTCAGATCGACCACCGCGCCGGATTCCAGCGGCGCGCCACCCGTGCCCGGCCGCAGTTCGATCTCGCTGATACCGAACAGGTTGGCGGGCGCGTAGTCGACCAGCATGCTGTCGTCGATACCGTGCAGGCGGTCGCGGTCCAGCCGCAACCCGATCTCCTGGGTGCCCCGCCCGGCGGACGCTGTATCGGTGACCGAACCGACCTGGACACCGTCGATCCGCACCAGCGTGCCGGCCACGACACCGTCCCCGACCTGTTCGGTCCGCAACGCGATCCGCAATCCGTCGTCCGCGGTCAGCACCCGGTACCCGTAACCGGCCAGGGCGAGCACCACCACAATCGCGACCACGGCCGCGCCGACCCGCCGCGCACTACGCGGATCGGCGGCGACCCCGGGCATTCCGTACTTCGGCATCTGTCCCTATCCCGTGAAGCTGATCGCCGAGTCGAATCCCCACAGCAGGAGGGTCAGCACCATGTCGAGGGCGATGATGGCGACGAAACTGGCACGCACGGCCCGGCCCGAGGCGATACCGACGCCTTCGGGGCCGCCGGTGGCGAAGAAGCCGTAATAGCTGTGCACACAGATCACCACGGTGCCGAAGACGGCGACCTTCACCGTCGCCGCGACGATGTCGAATCCGGCGATGAACTGGAAGAAATAGTGGTCGTAGACTCCGGCGGACTGACCGTGCACCAGGGTTATCAGGCCGCGGCAGGCGAAATACGAACCGATCAGCGCGATCAGGAAGGTCGGCACGATGGCGATGGCCCCGGCGATGACCCGGGTGGTCACCACGAACGGTACCGACCGCAGACCCAGTGCCTCGATGGCGTCGATCTCCTCGGAGATCCGCATGGAACCGATTTCCGCGGTGATCCGGCAGCCGGCCTGCGCGGCGAACCCCACCGCGGCGGCGATGGGGGCCAGCTCACGCGTGGTCGCGAATGCCGAGACGATACCGGTCACCGGGCCCATGCCCAGCATGTCCAGGGTGGCGAACGATTCCACGCCGATCGACGCGCCGATCACCAGACCCAGCACGATCATCATGGGCACGGTCCCGCCGCCGACGATCACCGAACCGCGACCCCAGGTCATATTGGTGATGACACGCAAGGTTTCGCCCCGGTAGCGCTTCAGCGCCAGCGGGATCGAGGACAGCACCTGCCAGCAGAACACCACCACGAAGCCGAGGGAATCGACCGCACCCAGGATCCGGCTGCCGCGCCGGAAGTACCGCGCCAGGAAGCCGAGCCCCTTCGGGGCGTAGGAGGTCGCGGCCATCACGCCAGCCTGGTCGGCAGGAACATGGCGGTCACCTGGGTCATGGCCAGGTTCACGATGACGATCGACACCACCGACAGCACCACCGCGGCGTTCACCGCGTCGGCGACACCACGCGGCCCGCCCTTGGCCTCCAGACCGCGCTGGCAGGCGATGATCACCACCAGGAAGCCGAAGATGAGTGCCTTGAGCAGCGAGACCCATACGTCGGCGGCGGTGGTGAAGGAACCGAATGTCGCCCAGTAGGAGCCGGGCGTCACACCCTGCCCGCCGATCGCGACCAGGTATCCGGCGATCACACCCACGAAGATCACCAGAATATTGAGCAGGGGTGCCACCAGCAGCATCGCCACCATCCGGGGGATCACCAGCCGGTGCACCGGGCTGATACCCATGGTGTGCAGGGCGTCGATCTCCTCGCGGATCGTCCGCGCGCCGAGGTCGGCCGCGATGGCCGCTGCCCCGGCGCCACCGAGCAGGAATCCGGTGGCCATGGGCGCGCCCTGTTTGATGACGCCGAGGCCGCCGGTAGCGCCGAGCAGCGAATCGGCGCCGATGTTGTGGATGAGATTGCCGACCTGCACCGAGACGATCACCCCGAACGGGATCGCCATCAGGATCGCCGGGAAGGCGGTGACCGTGACCAGCCGCCACGCCTGGATCAGCATCTCCTGCCACTGGAACCGGCCGCGCACCACATCCGACGCCGCGCCCGTGACCGATTCCCGGGCCATACCGACCGCGCGGCCGAAGGTGCGCAGCGAGGACACAATGGTGCCCGAGAAATTCTGCTGGACGATTTCTCGCGCAGAGGGTTTTCGCGAGAGTCCCGCGGAATCGGATGGGGCCACGGAATCGATCGCCGCGGTCTGGCGCTCGGAGTTCATGGCCGAGTTCCGGCTACCGCTCTCGCGGGACGGATTGTTGCGAAATTCATGCGTGTGATCTCTCCGGTCCGGCATCGATGCCAACGGAGAGGAAGGTAATCGTTACGCAAGGTGACGGACAAATCCGCGACCGTGTGACAGTGGACACGGCACAGCGGCCTTGCGCATCAATTTTTCGACACGATGCGATCCGTCACCAGAATATTTACACAGAATTAGAACGCGTTTCACTGAATACGCCCGTGCGATTTGCACAAGAAATCGCGAATATCCTCAGTCGTCCAAATCGACGCGAATCGTCAGCAGATCCGTACCCATGACCCGCACCACGGCACTGTTGCCACGCGGTAGCGAAGCCAACCTGCGCACCGGGTCGTCGTCGGGCAGCGGGTGCGCGGTGCCGGGCAGCCATTCGCCGTGCAATCGCACCCGGACTCGGTTGTCCGCGCGGATATTGCGTACATAATCCGAGCGGTCACCGAACTCGGAGACGAACCAGAACTCGTTTCCGGTCCGCCGGCCGCCGACCGGCACGACCCGGGGTACTCCACTGACCCGTCCCGTGGTCTCCAGTAACTGCTGCGCCGACCGCTTCCGGTTCAGCGGATTGGCCACATACCGCTGAAAAGTGGTGGCAATGCGATGTTTGATACCCCGCATATCGGTCATGTGGCGACGGTAACACCGGCGCCCGCGACCAGCCCGCCGCACAACCGGCCGAACGAATCCTCGGTTCATTCGACCGGAGCGCGCGCCATGGGCGACAATTCCCCCGTGCGAACTCAGTTCACCAACGAGCTCGTCGCGTTGACCGCGGATCTGACACAGATGTGCCGTATCACCCACGAAGCGGCCGAACGTGTGACCGATGCCGTCGTCGGGGCCGACCTCGCCGCGACCTACGAGGTCTTCGCCCTCGACGAACGACTCCAGACGATGTACGGCGCGTGCGAGGCGCGCACCGTCGTACTCCTGGCGCTACAGGCACCGGTCGCACGCGATCTGCGCCATGTGGTGACCGCGATCCAGATCGCCGGTGAATTGTCCCGGATCGGCCGGCTGTTCAGCCGGGTGGCCGATCAGGTGTACCGAACCCATCCGGACCCCATCGCCCCACCACCGATTCTCGACGTGCTGGCGCATATGGCCGGCCTTGCCGCCGAATGCACTGCCCGGGCCCAGCGCGCCGTCACCCGCGGCCGGCACACCCCCGCCGACGACACCGGCGTGGACACCATGCAGACGCTGAACCAGAAACTGCACAACGCGCTCGCCTCGACCGGGGGCGCCGACACCGAAACCACGATCACGCTGGCCCTCGTCGGTCACAAGCTGACCCGGACCCTGGACCACACCGAGCGTATCGAGCGGTTGATCCATTTCCTGGACACCGGTGTCCCGCCGACCGCCCAGATCCGCGCCGACGACGAGGACGCCGACGTCGTGGAATGACGCCGCAGCTCACCGCTACCACCCAGTCGGCTCCCAATCATGGGAATTCCCTATGCTTTTCACCTGACGGCGGATCGGCGTACACCCGGAGCCGCAATACCGGCCGACTGCCGGACAGCTACAGCTTCATATCGAGAACCGGCCGGAGCGCATCCGGCCCCAGAACGTCACGGCGAGCGTGCCGGTGCGGAAAGACCTCGGGTCTCCCCCTCATCAAGCCCCGCGGTGCGTCGTGATCGCCGGTCCGGACAACCGGCCCGCGACCCGCACCGGATTCAGCGCTCTCGCTCGTGACACGCCCACCCCCGAGTCGGCGCCGGCACGGCGACTCGGGGGTGGTGCCCATTCGGCCGGAAGAGGAATACGCCGCTCGCCCATCGGGTACTCCCGCCCAGGTATGCCGAACCTCACACCGGACAGTAGCTTTCGGTTAGCTGACCGGCCGGTAGCTTGACGCTCGGCACATCCCGGTACCTCGGCAAGGAATCTCGTTGAAACGCACAGCAAATGAAAACGAAGCGGGCAGCACGCCCCTCGCCCATCGATTCGCGGAGGTCCGGCGATGAACTCGCTGCTTTCTGCCCTGCCCGCCCCGGCCCGCAAGTTCGCCGCCCTGGTCGTCCCCGTACTCATCGCAATCGCCCTGATCGCGGGCTTTCTCCTGCAGGGCTGTAGTCCCAGCCCGACCGATCCCCCCGCCGGCGCCGCGAAATCGGTCGCCGGTACCGCCGCCGAAATACGGTCCGCGCTCGACAAGCTGCCAGTGAAGGCCGAGGTCGGGATGGCCGGGTACAGCCGGGAGAAGTTCCCGCACTGGGACAACAACGAGCCCGAACACGGCTTCGGCCCGGAATTCGCCCAATATCTCAAATGCACCACCCGCGAGGTGATGATGCTGCGCGATGCCGCCGGCGAGGTCACCCTGGACCCGAAGACGTGCGATCTGAAGATCGGCAAAGGTGGCGGCTGGCAGGACGCCTACGGCGTCATGGACAGCAAGACCGGGAAGCTCAAGCCGTACAAG
>JBFARE010000013.1:0-178042 GCA_040674215.1 Nocardia sp. NPDC050193
TGGCGATCGAGCTGCGCCGGCACGGATTCGACGACATCACCATCCTCGAAAAGGCCGCCCGGATGAAGGTCGACGCGACGCGCCAGAATGTATCCGGCCGCAACGACCGGAAGTCCCAGTCGTCCGCCAAAGCGTGGGCAGTGGTGACGATCTGGTCGATATCGAAATCGTCCCGAGTCGCCGCACCGGTGGATTCGATTGCGTCGATAACGAATTCCACGGCGGTTTCACGTGTCGAATCACTGAGCGAGTGGCCGCTGTGAAGACCGAAAGTTGTCATATCAATACCGTTCGCCGGCTTGCCGATCGGGGCGGGATCGAATTGTGCTGGAGTAGTTGCGAATCGGATCGGATCCGCCGGACTCTCCCGCAGGTGCGGCAGTAAACCACTGGCGAATGGTGTCGTCGGCTCACTCACGCGGCCTCCCCTTGTTCTCCCCTGTATAGCGGTGTGGGAAGAGTCTAGGTTGCTGGTGCTTTCAAATGCAAGTACATCTGCACGATCGATTCATTGTGTACGAATGGTTTTCGATATCGGAATCAGGGTGCCAAGGCGGCGATCGCGGCCTCGATCGGCGTGTTGCCGGTAACCAGATCCAGCGTGAGACCGGCGGTATGGTCGGCTTCCAGGAGCGCGGCGGATACCGCGGCCACATCCGCGCGCGGGATATCCCCCCGGTCGAGCCGCGGCGGCGCCAGGGTGACCGAACCGGTGCCGGGAGAGTCGAGCAGGCGGCCGGGCCGCACGATTGTCCAGTCGAGGTCGCGACCGCGCAGATCGTCCTCGGCCTGGGTTTTGGCGTCGATATAGGCGGCCCATACTTCGTCGGTGCCGGCGGCCGGAGCCAAGCCCGCGCCCATGGCCGAGATCTGCAGGAAACGACGAGTGCCCACCCGTTCGGAGGCCTCGGCCAGCAGGACCGAACCGTCGCGGTCGACGGTGTATTTGCGGGCCACCCCGCTGCCCGGCCCGGCGCCGGCCGCGAAAACCACCGCGTCCGCACCCTGGACGGTCGCGGCCAGGTCGGTCACCACCGCCTGCTCCAGATCCAGGACCACGGATTCGGCGCCGGTCGCGTACACCTCCGGTGCATGGGCAGCGTTGCGGATCAACGCGATGACGCTATGGCCCCGGCCGGTGAGGACTTCGGCGAGCAGTAGAGCGATCTTGCCGTGTCCGCCGGCGATGACGATGCGCATACGGGGGTCCTTTCATGGTCAGCGTTCGGGGCCGCCGGGATTGCAGGCGGCATCGACGGTCGCGTCGTAGCCCACCGGCGGCCGCCAGGGTTCGAGATTCCAGGTGGGTTTGTCCGGGGCGATGAGACGTGCCCACTCCCAGTGGCAGCGGAACTGGTCCCACATGCCCGGGGTGTCGGCGGCCGGATCGGCGGTACGGATCTCCTGCCAGGCGCGGAGGTCGGATCCGGGATAGGTGGTGTCACGACCCGCCCGGGTCGGGTACACCATCAGTCGTGGGCCGTCGGCGTTCTCGGTCCATTCCAGGTGGCCGACCAGGGGTTGCCCGGCGTACGGATCCACCGTGGGAGTCGGGCGCGGGGAGTGGGTCGTGGTGGTCGCCGGAGCCGTAGCCGGGACCGTGGTCGTCGTGGTGGCCGCGGGCGGACTGTCGGACGCGATACCGGAGGTCGAGCTCGTGCACCCGGTGGTGACCAGCGCCGAGAGAATCGCCGATACGCCGGCCGCGCGGACCGCGGATTCGATCGGCATACTCGCTCCTGCGCCTCGGAGCCGGCCCGCCCGTCGCGCCGGCTGCATCCGAGCCTAGAGGGTCGCGCCGCTGCGGTGCGGATCTGCCGGTGTGTGGCGCGCGCCGGCGGCGCTCAGCGCCACAGGCTGTGACAGGGCAGCCGGCGCAGACCGGGCCTGATCTTGTTGTCCACTGTCACCGTGAGGCCCGCATGCCATGCGGCGGAAGTGAATTCCCAGGCTTCGGCATTGGTCGCCGCGTACTCCAGGACGAGGGCGCTGCCCGCGGCGGTGTCGTCGAAATAGACGGTGACCCGGCGGGTGAGATGGTCGCGGGAGATGTCGTCGCGTTCGGCAGTGGCCGGTGTCGTGGCGTCCAAGATCCGCGTCTCCTTCCAGGCGTCCCCGACGGGGCCGTTGTGTGCCACAGTAAGTTCGCACCATTGCTGAGAACATGTTCCGGGAGGGGGTCTGGGGAATTCACAGCACGCCGCGGAAGAGGCTCGGGGCGGTTCACACCGGTGCGTATCCCCTCCTGCGGCGCCGGGTCGTGGGTAATGAACCGCGTCGCAGCGAGCGGCCCGGCGGGTGTGATCACACGCCCCACCTCCGGCGAATGTCGTTCACGCCACGAGTGTTTCGTTTGGTCCCCGGCACCGCTCCCATGCGAAACTCGAATAATGGGTGCTTCTGGAATGCGATCGGCGTTGGAGGCGGAGACCTCGGCCGGCCCGGGGTTCACCGCGCGAGCCGCGGCCGACGGCGGGCCGACAGTGCTGCGGATGGTGCTCGGTGGCCGGTTACGGCGGCTGCGCGAGGCCAGTGGATTCTCCCGGGAACAGGCCGGTGACCATATCCGTGGTTCGGATTCGAAGATCAGCCGGCTCGAGCTCGGACGCACCAGTATCCGTGAACGCGATCTGGTGGATCTGCTCGCTCTGTACGGGGTCACCGATACCGAGGAACTCGACGCGTTCCAGGAACTCGCGCGGCAGGCCAATACCTCCGGGTGGTGGCACCGGGACAACGACTGGCTGCCGAAATGGTTCGATATGTATCTGGGTCTCGAACAGGCCGCCCAGGTGATCCGCTGCTACGAACCGCGAACCGTGCCGGAGCTACTACAGACCGCGGACTACGCGCGCGCCCTGCTGACGCTGGCGCATCCGGGAGAGCCCGAGGATGCGATCGAACGCCGGGTGGCGCTGCGGATGCGCCGCCAGCACATTCTCGACCGCCCACATCCGCCGCATCTATGGCTGATCGTGGAGGAGGCCGCTCTCACCCGCCGGATCGGTGGTTCGAGGATATGGGGGGCGCAGATCGACCGGATGCTGGCCGCGGCCCGGCAGCCGCACATCACGGTCCAGATCCTGGCCGATCATGTGGGCGGTCCGGCGCTGGCCGACGGCGCGTTCACCTATCTCCGGTTCGCCGAGGCGGACCTACCCGATATCGTCTATCTACAGCAGCTCACGGGCGCTCTCTATCTCGACAAGCAGGCGGACCTGGACGCCTACCGCGCGGTCGCCAATCAATTGTCGGTGCACGCGGCGCCGCCGGAATACACACCCGGCCTGTTGACGGCGCTGCGCCGCCGCCAACCACGGATCATGGATCAGCCGGCCCGCCGGGAACAGGGTGGTGCCGGTCGCTGACCGCCCCGCGGGCACGGCCTGGGCTCGCCGGCCGGCGAGCCGAGTTGCTCGAGTGTCGAACTCTCAGGGGAAAACTCGTTACCGTCTTGTGATCGAACCCAAACCGCGGGTCCACTCACTGATGAACTCTCCGGAGTGCTGGTAGATCGTATCTACCGGCCGCGAAAGAGGTTACTGTCCGGTAGTTATGGTGGGCAGTAGAGCCGATTCCGGGAGCACGGACCTGGAAACCGAACTCGTGGCGCATCTGCGGCGCCCCGATCGATTCTGCGGAACCGCGGATGTGGGCACGACGGTGCGGCGGTGCCTCGCCGATATCGCCGAAGTTCTCGCACCCGAACCCGCCGCTCCCGCCGCCGCGCCACCGGCGGTCGTGACCGCGGCGGTGCGCTGGGCGCAGGAGGGGGTGGCACTGGAAACGGTGCTCACCGCCTGCCACGAATATGCCCGGGACGCTGTGGAATTCCTGGCGGGACGGATCGCCGACGCGGCCCTGCGGGCCGAGGCGATGGTGGACGGGGCCCGGTTGCTGGTCCGGGTGGTGGAGGTGGTGACCACCGCCGCCGCGGCGGCGTATCTGGACGAGCACCGGGTCGTTGCGCGCGAACACCAGACCTCTGCACAGACCATGGTGGCCGCCCTGCTGAGCGGGCACGGAGTGGACGCATTGGCGAAACGGTCCGGGTTCCGGGTGGCGCCGGCCTATCAGGTGGTGGCGCTGGCGCTCCCGCCGCACGCCGAGGAGCGGGCAGGCGGCCCGGAGGCGGTGTCTGCGGCACGCCGGAAACTGCGCCGGGTGCAGGCCGCGCTGGGCACTCCGCTGGGGTCGCGGTCGCTGTCGCTGTTGTGTGCCGACGGCGGAACTGTGCTGATCCCGCTGGAAACGGAGCGGTCCGGCCCGGGTGCCCGCACCGCAGCGGGGCTGATGAGCGCCGAGGTGCTGCAGTTGGTGGCCGAGGCCGCGGAGGTGCGGCCGACGGCGACAGTCGCCGCGGGTACCGCCGCGGAGGTGCCGGAGCTGGCCGGCCGCACCCACGACGTACTGGACCGGCTTCGTGCCGGTGGGCAACCCCCCGGTCTGTACCGGATAACCGACGACGCGACCACCGAACAAGACGACGCAGTGGCGGACGCGATGCGCGTGCACCGGCTGCCCCGTCCTGTCGTGGCGACTGGTTCGCGCGCTCGTCCGGGCGCACCGGGAGCCGCGTGATGGGTGAACCGGGTCTGCGAGCGTTACTGCGAGGTACGAGATGAGATCACGCGTGTCGATTCTGGCTGCCCTGGCCGTCCTGGGCGCGGTCGCCACCGCGATGGCACCGGCCGTCGCGGACCCCGTGGGAGATCCGCCGCCTTCGGCGCCGGCCGCACCGGCCGCCACGAGCGCGCGGGAGTCCGGCGGCCGGTTGCTCCGCGTCCAGGTACTCGACGATCAGCGGATCCGGTTGCACATCCGTTCGGCCGCCATGGGCCGTGAGATTGCAATCGACACCCTGATCGGCTCCGGTCCGGCGCCCCGGCCCACGCTGTATCTGCTCGACGGTGTGGACGGCGGCCCCACCTCGGGCTGGCTGACCAAGGGCGGCGCGGCCGAATTCTTCGCCGACAAACCGGTCGACGTGGTGCTGACCACCGGTGGTACGGCCAGTATGTACGCCGACTGGATCCGGGTGGACGCCGCGCTGGGCCTGAACCGCTGGGAGACCTTCCTCACCGAGGAACTGCCACCCATTGTCGAAAAGTATCTGGGTTCCACCGGGACCCGGGCGATCGCCGGGGTGTCCATGGGCGCGCAGGCGGCGATGATGCTGACCCAGCGGCATCAGGGTTTCTACCGGGGTGTCGCCGGAATGAGCGGTTGCTATTCCACCTCCGACCAGCTCGGCCGCGCGGTGACGACCATGACGGTGGCCTCGCGCGGCGGTAATCCGGAGAACCTGTTCGGCCCGCCCATGTCGCCGGAATGGCTCGCCCACGACAGTCTGCTGGGCGCCGACAAATTGCGGGGCACCCGGATCTACGTGTCGGCGGCCAACGGTTCCCCCAGCAACGCGGCACTGATGTCGATCGGTGACAGCCCGGAAATTCTGGCGGTCCTGCTCGGCGGCGGATCGCTGCTGGAATCGGGTGCCCACCTGTGCACACAACGATTCGCCGGCCGTCTCGCCCAACTCGGCATTCCTGCGGTGGTGGATTATCTGCCTGCGGGAATGCATTCCTGGCCGGATTTCGAAGTGCAACTGCATCGCAGCTGGCCGACCCTGCGGGCCGCGCTGGCATTACCGCAGAACTCGTGATCTGCCCGATACGGTGTCCGTGCTGCCGTGTAATTCGCCTGCCGGGAAAACGACACCGCGCCGGGTGGATCGGCCGGTGATGTTCTCCAGGAAGGCTTCCGATGACAGAACCGAATCCGGCCCAGGTGCCGTCGACGGTATCGCTGGAGCCCCCGATGCTCGTCTGCGGACTCGCCGCTACCGGCGCCCGGCAGAGCCCGCCGTGGCGGCGACCGAACAGGATTGCGCCGCACTGTGACCGGCGCGTAGACGGGTGTGCTCGGTGTCCGGCCGGCCCGACTCCACCGGTCGACTCGAGCACACACGGCCGCCGCGGATTCGCACGGGTTGTCCGCCTCACGGCCCGTGTCCCTTCGTCCGTGCGCGGCGGCAGTACGCCCACCGGGTGGCCACCGCTCAGGTCGCCCGGTGGGCTCGGCCGATCCGGTTGCCACCGGCCCCGTACCGCGTCCGGGCCGGTGGCACCACGGTCTATGCGCGGGTGAGGAAGTCGGCCGCCTGGGCCCCGATGAACATACTGGGCGCGTGGGTGTGCCCACGTACCAGCACCGGCATTATCGAGGCGTCGGCGACCCGCAGGCCCCGCACACCGCGCACCCGCAGTTGCGGGTCCACCACACTGTTGTCGTCCGAGCCCATCCGGCAGGTGCCGGCCGGATGGTAAAGGGTATGCGAATAGCCGTTGAGCGCCAGCGCGTGCGTGGCTTCCGACGCTCCGTCGGCGGGTGCGTCCGGCGGGTAGCAGAGGGGACCGAGTACCTCCCGCATGGCGGCGGTCTCGGCGATTTCGGCGCAGTACCGCAGGCCGGTCATCAACGCGGCCCGGTCGATGCCCTGTTCGTCGGAGAGGTATTTCGGATCGATCATCGGTTTGGCCAGCGGATCGCCGGAGGCCAGGGTGATCGTGCCGCGACTGCGTGGGCGCACCAGGACGGTTGCCAGGATGACACCGTGGGCGGTCGGCTCGATCAGGCCCTCGTGGTAGAAGGGCGCGGGTGCGTAGACCAGTTCGAGGTCGGGGTGTTCCAGCTCGGG
Organism: Nocardia sp. NPDC050193; assembly: GCA_040674215.1. GTDB lineage: Bacteria > Actinomycetota > Actinomycetes > Mycobacteriales > Mycobacteriaceae > Nocardia. The sequence continues at coordinate 6,701 of JBFARE010000013.1, forward strand.
GCGGCTGCGGACGAATCCGTACGCCTCACCGACGTTCGAGGTGAGCATGCCGCGGTGGCGTAGCAGGTAGTTGAGGAGCTGGGCCGGTTTCTCGGCGTCGAACAGGGAGTCGGTGTCCACTCCGTAACCGAGTCCGGTGACGAGATGATCCTGCAGGTTGGCGCCGACCTCGGGTGCGTGGTGGCGGACCGGGATTCCGTGGCGTTCGAGTTCGGCGCGGTCGCCGATTCCGGAAAGCATGAGCAGCTGTGGGCTGTTGATCGCGCCGCCGCAGAGTACGACCTCGGTACGGGCCGTCACCGTCTCGATCCGGCCGCCACGCGAGTACTCGACACCAACGGCGCGGTCCCCGTCGAACAACACCCGGGTGGCGGTCGCCTCCGGGTACACCTCGAGATTGCGCCGCTTCAGCGCCGGTCGCAGATACGCGTCGGCGGTGCTCCAGCGCCGTCCCTTGTGCTGGGTCACCATGGTCTGGGTGAACCCCTGCGGTTCGGGCAGGTTCGGTTGCTCCACGGGGAAACCACGTTCGGCCACGGCCCGCAGATAGGCGGCGGTCGACGGGCGCGGGCTGCGTTGGCGGGAGATGTGCAGGGGTCCGCCGGTGCCGTGGTCGGGGGCGGTCGCGCCCTCGACGTTCTCGATCGAACGGAACTGCTCGACCGCCCGGTCGAAGCCCCATTCCGGACCCCCGGCGACCGACCACTCCTCGTAGTCGGCGCGGAAGCCGCGCACCCACATCTGGGCGTTGAGTGAGGACGAACCGCCGAAGGTTTTTTCCGCGGGGCCAGTAGATCTGCCGATCGTCGAGCTGGAGCTGGGGTTCGGTGAGGTAGTCCCAGTCGTAAGGGGTACGGAAGAGTTTGGCGAAGGCGGCCGGTATGTGGATGAACTTGTCTTTGTCGGCCGGGCCCGCCTCGAGCAGGATCACCGACCGGCCCGGATCCGCGCTGAGCCGGTTCGCGAGCACGGCTCCGGCCGATCCCGACCCGACGATCACATAGTCCGCACTGACTTCTGTCACCTTCGCACCTCTCGATCTCGTGTACCCGCAAACATACGAGAGTGCAGCCGGATGCGCGGCGTCTTCGTCGCGGTGCAGGAATCGATCGGAAAAGCTCGTTCGCGGGTGACTTCGCCCGCCACCGGGGTATAACCGGCCCATGAGTTACCCGGTGGATTTCGGGGTGCTGCAGGCCGGTTCGATCCTCGCGATCATCCTCGGTGTGGCGCTGCTGGTTTCGGCGTTGTTCGCATTGCGCAAGAGGGGACCGCGGGCCCTGATCGTCCGCGGCGCCGGGGGCGCGCTACTTCTGGTCGCCGCGGCGCTGGTGCTGTGGATCGCCACACTCGTCCAGACCTACCTGGGTCTGACGGGGGAGGTGCGGGCAGCGCACGTGGTGGTGGCACCGGTTTCCGGCGCGGAGCATCAACTCGAGGTACAGCTGACGCTGTTCGATACCGACGGTGGCACCAGCGAGCGCAGTACGCACCGGGTCGAGGGCGATATGTGGGTCCTGCAGGCGCAGTTGGTGGAACTGGAACCGTGGGTCAATGCCCTGGGTTTCCATTCCGGGTACAAGGTGTCGCGCCTGTACGGGCAGCGGCTCGACGGGGTGGCCACCCGGCAGAACCACATCTTCCTCAACGGCGGGGATCGCGACTTCTTCGAGGATATGAGTGAGAACCGCTGGTTCACCTCGCCGTTCGTCCGGTCGGCCTACGGCAACGCGGTGATCGCGACCCCCGGCGAATACGATGTGTTCATCTCGCGCGACGCCATCAAGACCCGCGCGGTGGAGTGAGCGTGTTACCGGTCGTCGACCGCGGCCCGGCAGATCTCGCTCAATTCCTCGACCACCGTGTCCAGAGCGGCCGGTCCGCGTTCGGTGCGGGCGACGATCAGCGCGCCTTCCAGCGCGCTGATCACCAGTAGCGCGATGGATCGGGCCCGCTGCGGCCGGGCCCCGTCCTCGACGAGTTTGGCGGCGACGAGTTCGCGCAAGGTCTCGAATGCCGCTCCGGCGGCGGCGATGGCGCCGGGTTCGTTGCCGAGTGCGGCGGCGGCGATCGGGCACCCCAGCGCGTAGTCGTGTTTGTCCAGCCCGCGGGCCAGCATATCGGCGAGTGCACGCAGGGCGGCCGAGGTCTGCGGCGCGGCCAGCGCTTTGCCGACTCCTGCGGTCACCCGGCTGCTCGCGGCCTCGGTGGCCTCCGTCATCAGCTGTGCCCGGCCGCCGGGGAAATGGTGGTAGACCGATCCGCGCGGTGCGCCGCTGGCCTGGAGTACATCGCTGAACGAGACGGCCGCGACGCCGCGCCGCCGGATCAGCGATATGGCGCTGTCGATCATGGCTGCCCGGGGGCCGGCCGGATCCTTCGGTCGTGGCATGCGCTGCTCCCTCTTGCCCGTGATAACTATGTATGTTGTCATACTTATAATCGTCTCGCCGTATCAGCGGCACAATTTTCTGGAGGATTCGTGACCGGGATCGACGCGCCGACCCATCCCTTCGATACGGCCATCGCCGTGGAATACACCGACGCGCACCGGCTGGCCGGTCGTACCTGCCCCGACTACGCCAATATGGTCGGGCCGTTCGGCGGCGTCACTGCGGCGGCGCTGTTGCGTGCGGTCGAACGGCATCCCGAACGGGTCGGTGATCCGCTGTCGCTGACGGTGAACTACGCGGGACCGATCGCCGACGGGCCCTTCGAGATCACCGCGCGGCCGGTCCGTACCAATCGCACGAACCAGCACTGGCAGCTCGAACTGACCCAGGACGGCAGGGTCACCACCACCGCGACCGCGGTATTCGGCATCCGTCGCGACACCTGGTCGGATCTCGAGCTGAGCATGCCGTCGGTGCCGGGCCCGGACGCCGAGGATGTGGTGCCACAGATCTTCCCGGATTTCATCGCCTGGGGCCGCAACTACGATCTGCGGTTCATCGCCGGCGCCATTCCCGATGTCGAGCCCACCGCCGAGATTCCGGAGAACCCGGATTCGGCGAGCACCCTGTGGCTACGCGACACCCCGGCCCGCCCGGTGGACTTCGCCTCGCTGACCGCCATGTCGGACGCGTTCTATCCCCGGGTGTTCCTGCGGCGCGGGCGCTATCTACCGGCCGGCACGATCTCGCTCACCGTGTACTTCCACGCGACCGCCGAAGAACTGGCCGCCCAGGGCACCGAATACCTGCTGGGCCGTGCCCGCGCCAACCGCTTCGGACACGGCCACTTCGACCAGATCGCGCACCTGTGGGGTCACGATGGCACCCTGCTGGCGACCAGCCATCAGCTGGTCTACTTCAAGGGCTGAGGCCGCCGGTTCAGCTCGCGGCCGGGTCGGTCACCGGCGTGATCGGCAACCGCAGCGCGCCCGGGGCCGATTCGGGGACCACCGGGGATTTCGGTGCCACCGGGGCGATCCGGCGGTATGGCGCGTCCTGCGGCGGCCGGGGGTCCTGTTCGCCCTTGTTGGGCCAGTACGCGGCGGCGCGCTCGGCCTGCGCGGTGATGGTCAGGGACGGATTGACACCCAGGTTCGCCGACACGGCGGCGCCGTCCACCACACTCAGGGTCGGGTAGCCGAAGACCCGGTGGTAGGCGTCGATCACCCCGGTCTCGCGGTCGGCGCCGATCGCGGCCCCTCCGAGAAAATGCGCGGTGAGCGGGATATTGAACACTTCGCCCCAGGTGCCGCCCGCGGTCCCGCCGATCCGTTCGGCGACCCGGCGGGTGGCCTCGTTACCCGCCGGGATCCAGGTCGGGTTCGGCTCGCCGTGCCCCTGCTTGCTGGTCAGCTTGCGGCCGAAGAACCCGCGGGTGGTGTAGGTGGTGATGGAGTTGTCCAGATGCTGCATCACCAGCGAGATGATGGTCCGTTCGCTCCAGTTGCGGACGCTCAGGAAGCTGAGCAGCAGCAGGGGGTGACGCAGCGCGGTACCCAGGAACCGTAGCCAGCGTGGAATGCGGCCGCCGCCGTCGACCATCAGCGTCTGTAGTAGCCCCATCGCATTGGAACCCCGGCCGTATCGCACCGGCTCGATATGGGTGTCGGGGGTGGGGTGGATCGACGAGGTGATCGCGACGCCCCGGGTGAAGTCCTGGCCCGGCGCGAGCTTCTTGGTGGCGGCGCCGACGATCGATTCGGAGTTGGTGCGGGTGAGCAGGCCGAGCCGGTCGGATAGTTCCGGGAGCACTCGCCGGTCCCGCATGTCGTGCAGCAGGCGCTGGGTGCCGAGTGTGCCCGCGGCGACCACGACCTGGCGGGCGGTGTAGGTGGTGCGCTGTTTGCGCACCCAGGCGCCGGTGCGCTGCGCCGATACCACCCAGCTGCCGTCGGGTTGCGGCCGCAGTTCGGTCACCGTCGTCATCGGCACCACCTGCGCGCCGGCGTGTTCGGCCAGGTACAGATAGTTTTTGACGAGGGTGTTCTTCGCGCCGAACTTGCATCCGACCATGCAGTCGCCGCACTCCAGGCAACCGGTGCGGGCCGGGCCGACACCACCGAAGTAGGGGTCGTCCACGGTTTCGCCGGGTTCACCGAAGAACACGCCGACCGGGGTCCGGACGAAGGTGTCGCCGACACCCATATCCTCGGCGACCTGTTTGAAGACTGCGTCGGCCGGTGTCATATGCGGGTTCTGCACCACGCCGAGCATGCGTTTCGCCTGCTCGTAGTAGGGCGTGAGTTCGCCGCGCCAGTCGGTGATATCGCGCCACTGCGGGTCCTGGAAGAACGGCTCCGGCGGGACGTAGAGGGTATTGGCGTAGTTGAGCGATCCGCCGCCGACCCCGGCGCCGCCGAGGATGAGCACATTGCGCAGGGGATGGATGCGCTGGATGCCGTAGCAGCCGAGTTTCGGCGCCCACAGGAATTTGCGCAGATCCCAGCTGGTCTTGGGGAGTTCGTCGTCGGCGTAGCGGCGGCCGGCTTCCAGGACGCCGACGGTATAGCCCTTCTCGATCAGCCGCAGGGCGGTGACGCTGCCACCGAACCCGGAGCCGGCGATGAGGACATCGAAATCCGTGGCCGCCTCGGACATGGGACTTCTCCTTGGGTTCGGATGGTCAGCGGTGACTTGCGGTAACATTAACACAGCCGATGTGGAGCGATGCTCACTACTGTTGACAGTGCTCTCAGAATTGGTCAGGGTGGTCCTATGACCACCCCCCGTGCCCGGGCCCGGGCCCAGACGATGATCGATATCAAGCGGATCGCGCGCGAACATCTTGCCACCGACGGCGCTGCCGCCCTGTCGTTACGCGCGGTGGCCCGCGACCTGGGAGTGGTCTCCTCCGCGGTTTATCGCTATGTCCGCAGCCGGGACGAATTGCTGACCCTGCTGGTGGTCGACGGATACGACGCGCTGGGTGATGCCGTGGACGCGGCGCTCGCCGCCGCACCCGCTGATCCGATCGAACAGTTCCGGGTCACCGCGCGTACGGTCCGCGCCTGGGCGCTCACCGAGCCCGCCTGGTATGGCCTCCTGTTCGGTACTCCGGTACCTGGATACGCCGCCCCGGCCGATCGTACGGTCACCCCGGGCACCCGAGTGATCGTGACATTGATGGGTATTTTCGCCGCGGCCCATCGCCGCGGACTGCTCGTGCCCCCGGCGGCGGACGGGCCGCCGCCCGCCGGGCCGCTCGCCGATGATTTCGTCCGGATCCGGGCCGAATTCGGGTTGGATGTGCCGGACTGGGTGCTCGCACGCGGACTCACCGTCTGGTGCGCGCTGTTCGGTGCCGTGAGCTTCGATGTCTTCGATATGTACGGTGCGGGCACTTTCACCGATCGCGCCCAGGTTTTCGAAACCCATATCGCCGGCCTGGAAACCCTGCTGGGCGTGGCGTGAACCGGGTCCGGGGGTCGGCGGACCCCGGCATTACCGGCCGGGTTCGGCGGATTTTTCGGTATCCACCGCGGGCGTCGCCGGATCCGCCGTCGCTTCCCCGGCCGGATCGGCTTCGGCTACGGCTACATCGATCTGTTCGCTGATGTAGCGGACCACGACCGCCACCACGGCGACCACCGGCACCGCCAGGAACGCTCCCGTGATGCCGTACAGGGTGCCGCCCCCGGTGACTGCCAGCAGCACCACGACCGCATGCAGTTTCATGGTGCGGCTCTGCAGTACCGGTTGCAGCACATTGCCCTCGAGCTGCTGGACCGCGATGATGATGATGAGCACGATCAGCGCGGTGGTGAATCCTTTGCCGACCAGCGCCACGAGCACCGCCAGCGCACCGGCGACGAACGCGCCCACCATGGGGATGAAGCCGCCGAGGAATGTCAGTGCGGTGAGCACACCCCACAGCGGCACGCCGAGCAGGACCAGTCCGAGCCCGATGAAGAACGCGTCGATGAAGCTGACCAATGCCTGGGTGCGGATGAATCCGCCGAGTACATCCCAGACCCGCACCAGTACTTCCTCGAAATGCCGGCCGCTGCGGCCGCCGGTGAACTTGTGCATCCACGGGACGAATTTCGGCCCGTCCTTGACGAAGAAGAAGCTGAGGATCAGCACCAGGAATATGGTGACCAGGACGGAGGTGGCGGTGCTGACTCCGGTGAAGACGCCGGAGGCGATCTGTTCGGCACTGGACTGCACCCGCGATACCACCGCGTCGACGGCCGAGTTCAGCTGTTCGTCCTGGATATTCAGCGGTGGGCCCTGCAACCAGTCCCGGACCGTGTTGATACCCGTGGTGGCCTTGTCGGAGAGCTCGGGCACCTGATCCACCACCGAGGGCACGATCAACGCGATCCCACCCGCCAGCACGCCGATGAAGCCGATGAGCGTGAGCGAGGCCGCCGCGGCCGGCGGCAACCCGGCCTTCACCAGCAGGCGGGTGGGTGGCCAGAGCACCGTGGAGACCACGATCGCGAGCAGCACCGGCAGCAGGACCACCCAGAGCCGGGCCGCCAGGAAGCCCAGGACCCAGGCGCCGGCCGCGATGGCGACGACGCATACCGCCCATTTTGCGAGCCACAACACGCCGGAACCGAAGACGTCCCCCCGATCGGGCGGCCGCGTGGCGCTGGCGGAGCGAGTACGATCGGCGCGGACTTCCTTCTCCCCGTTCACCCGGCCAGTCTCGCACGACCGGCCCGGCGCGGCATCGCAGTGGCCCGCGCCGAACGGTCACCTATGCGGATCAGCGCGGTACGGTGACCTGATCGGTGCAGCTGGTGAGTCCGTCCACGATCGAACAGGTGGCCGGTGCCCGGCTCGGCCGGTAATCGCCGGGGACTCCGCCACGCCGGGTGATGGCCGTATAGGCTGCTACGGCGTCGGTGGGCCGGCGGGTGAGGCCGGGATCGCCGAGCACGTCGACGGTGTACAGCCCGAAACGCGGTGTGTAGGAACCCCATTCGTAGTTGTCGGTGAGGCTCCAGTAGTTATATCCCATGACGTTCATGCCATCGGCCACCGCGCGCTGTATCCAGTACACGGTGTCGCGCAGGAGGTCGGCGCGGGTGTAGCCGTCCGCACGCGGCCGCCCGTTCTCGGTCGGCATCCCGTTCTCCACGATGTAGAGGGGTGTGCCCGGAAAACGCCGCGCATAGTGGTCGAGCGCGTAGTAGATACCCTCCGATTGCAGCGACAGTGTCCATAATTTCCCGGGGTCGGGTACCCGGGCGAGGATGTCGGCGGGGGAGAACCCGTAATAGTAGTCGATCCCGATGTAATCCAGTTTCGGGCCGACCCGGTCGACGAACGCGCCGTTCACGGCGTCTTCGGCGGTGGGGATAAAGGCGACATTGCTGCTCACCATCGCCCCCGGCTGCACTCGGTGGATGTGGTCGTAGATCGCATTGTGGGCGTTGGCCAGCCGGTCCTGCATCGCCGGGATATCCATGACATCGATCCCGCCGTGGCGTACCTCGTTCATGAGGTATGCGGCGGGTTCGTTGAAGGTGATCCACAGCGGTTCGTACCGGGCGTACCGGTCGACGACCCGGCGGGCGTTGGCGAGCCAGTCCTCGACCATTCCGCCACGCCGCCATCCACCTCGGTCGACCTGCCAGCCCGGATAGACCCAATGGTCGAGGGTGAGCATGGGGCGCATACCCGCCGCGCGGATGGCCTGGACGACGTCGTCGTAGAACCGGAAACCGTCCTCGTCCCATTCGCCCGGGCGCGGTTGTACCCGGGCCCATTCGATGCCGATCCGGTAGGCGCGCACCCCGAGTTGTTCGGCCAGGGCGATATCGGACCGGTAGCGTGAGTAGAAATCGACCGAGTCGCGATACGGGTCCTCGGTTTTCCCGGCCGCGATATAGCGGGTCCAGTTGCTGTCCGGCGCATGCCCTTCGGACTGGAATCCCGAGGAGGCCACTCCCCACAGAAAGTCGGCACCCAGCGGCGCGACCTCGACCGGGGGAGCGGGCCGCGCACCGGCCGGCGATGCTCCCAGGACGACAGCGCCGGCGGCAACCGCGCTGGTGGTCAGAAATCGGCGACGGTTCACCGGACCCATCGGATCGGTCTCCTGTCCTCTGTTGGCCTCGCGGCGTTCGCACCAGAGTAGCGGCGCGGCACCGGATCCGAGCCGATCCGTTCGTTTCCGCCGCAGGGGCCTCGGCCGGAGGCAATGGGGGAGTGCGAGGTGGCCGGGTCCGTGCGTCTCCCGGCAGGCGTGTGCCTGTGGTCACCGAACGGATCGGGTCTCGATGGCGCACTCGAGCTGCCGGAATTGAATAGTGTCCGCGGATGCTTCGTCGCACCGCCCACCGCATGCAAAGGCAATAGTTGGCGATATTTAGATATGCGCATCAAAGCATGTAATGCGATCGCTGTACCGCTACCTCATACCGGGCGAAACGGCAGGAGGGGCACGGTCTCTAACTGCATAAAGCGCTTGTCTGCGGCTGGTGACATGGCCGATGGCGTGCGCTTCCGCCGAGCCGGCGGATCCCGGTAGCCGCGCGGTCAGCGCCGTCCACGGAAGGTGCGGCGTAGATCGCTGACCCATTCGTCCGGGATTTCCCAAGAGATGAAGTGGCCCCTGCGGTCGTGGGCTCCGTTCCGTGACCCGCTGCCGCTCATCACTCATTGCAGGGCGTAGGCGAGGCGGCCAGGCGTAGGGGGCGTGGACCGGGCGGAGAGGTCAGGGCTCCGGCTTGTTCGAGCCCGGCGAGCGCGGTGCCGGCTTCGCCGCCTCTGGTACTACCGGAAGCCCCGTGAAATGCGGGGTCGCGGTAGATCCGCGACCCCGCACTCTCTCCGGTCTCCTCTCTTCTTGCGGCTTTACCGGAACACCGCGATATTGCGTTCCGCCCAGTCGGCGAAGGTGCGTGGTGGCCGGCCCAGCAGCCGCTCGATATCAGGGCTGACCCGCTGTTCGGCTTCCGCGGGTGCGCCCAGTACGCCGAGCGTCGCTTCGACGACCGGCTCGGGCATGTACCGCACCATCTGATCGCGCGCTTGGCTCCGGCTCAATTCGGTGAACCGCACCGGTTCGCCCAGTAGGTTCGCGATCGTCTCGGTCTGCTGCCGGGGTGTGATCGCCATGGGTCCGGTGAGCGTATAGGTGTTACCCCCGTGTCCCGGTTCACGGAGGGAGAGGGCGGCGACTGCGGCGATATCGGCCGGATCGACGGCCGGCAGGCCGATATCGCCGAAGGGAGCGGCGACCTCCCGGCGGGTATGGACGCTGTGTGCCCACTGCAGCGCATTGGAGTCGAAGTTCCCCGGCCGCAGCACCGTCCACTCCAGGCCCGACTGCCGGATCGCGTGCTCCAGGTGAGGGGAGTGGCGTCGGTTGCCGACGCCCTGCGATGACAGCAGTACCACTCGCCGCACCCCGGCTCGGCGTACCACTTCGACGACGGCGTCGATATCGCCGGCGGCCAGGAAGTCCGCCGCAGTAAGCAGGAACAGTGACTCCGCCCCCCGCAACGTATCCTCGATGCTCTCTGGGGTGATCAGATCCGCCTGCCGGAAGTGGACTCCGGCCGGTACTTCCGCTCCCTTCCGTGAGACGGCGGTGACCTGTTCTCCGGCTGCGGCCAAGGCCTCCACCAGGGGTCGGCCGACATTCCCTGTCGCTCCTGTAACCACGATCATCTCGTCACTCCCGTTCTCGACTGGCCTTTCGGACGATCCGACGGTACTTTCTTGTTGCTAGTAGGTACCTAGAGGAAAGTGTGGCTATTGTGATCGAGAGCACACATGAGGTGGATCCTGAACTCGCCTGCCCGATAGCCCCCGTGGTGGACATCGTCTTCAGTCGGTGGACCACGCCGATTCTCTGGACGCTCAACGAATTCGGCCGGCAGCGATTCGTGGAACTCGAGCGGCGGATCACTACGATCACGCCGAAGGTGATGACCCAGCGGCTGCGTCAGCTCGAGCGTGACGGCCTGGTGGTGCGCACCTACTATGCCGGTGTGCCGCCGCGGGTCGAGTACGAGATCAGTGAACTGGGCCGGAGCTTGGCGCCACTGTTCGCGACCCTGGCCGAGTGGTCGGTCAACCTGGACAAGGTCGAGGAGGCGCGCCGGGCGTACGACGCCCGGAAGAAGAGTGCGTAGGCCCGCCCGGCTCGACGACCATCCGACGGGTCGCCCGTCGTGTCGGAGTTGCGTGTGGGGAATCGCGTTGAGGCGCCACTACTCCTCGGCCGCGGGGGACTGGTCGATGCGCGCAATGGCCCGGCCGCCGCCGGCGGAGCAGGGGACTGGTGCTACGCGCAATTCGGTTGCGCCCCAACGCATCGACAGCGGCCGATAGTGCGGCCTGGAGGAGAGTTACCAGAGCAGCCCGACTGCAGCGGAGCAGAGTAACTGAATGATGCTACGTAGATATGTGCATCTAAATATGAATAGCATTCGTTCAGCCGCCCACCTCAAACCCCGAACCAACCACAAAAAGCCACAGGGAAGCGGACTCACATCACCTGTGTGGCCTGCTGTCACGCCGTGAAGCAGGCCACACAGAGTTCAGCCGACCGATTTGGCGAGCAGTTCCCCGAGTCGGCTCTCGTCGGCCGGGGTCAGTTTTGTCAGCGCGAAGGCAGTCGGCCAGAGGGTCCCGTCGTCGAGATCGGCCGAGTCGTTGAAACCGAGAGTGGCGTAACGCGCCTTGAACTTGGCTGCGCTCTGGAAGAAGCAGACGACCTTGCCGTCCTTGGCGTAGGCCGGCATGCCGTACCACAGCTTCGGGGACAGCGTCGGTGCGCTGGCCTTGACGAGGGCATGGATCCGCTCGGCCAGGGCGCGGTCGTCCTCCGACATCTCCGCGATCTTGGCGAGCACATCGCTCTCGCCGTCGGTCTTGGTGGCGCGGGAACCGCGCCGTGCCGCGGTCTTCAGCTCTTGCGCGTGCTCCTTCATCGCGGCCTGCTCCTCGGCGGAGAACGCGACGGTGGCGGTGTTCTTCGTGGCGGTGCGGGTGGTCTTGTTTTGTGTGGTCATTGCGGTTTCCTCCGTGAATATCTCGGGTGAGGTGGGTGGAGTCGGTGAATACGGGTGGTCGGCGGTGGGTCAGTGGTCCTGGATCAGGCCGAGCACATTGCCGTCGATATCGGTGACGGTGGCGACGAGACGGCCCGCGCCGACATCACGAATGGGTTCGCGCACTGTGGCGCCCGCGGCAATGACCGCGGCGAGTTCGGTCTCGATATCGGGTACGTGCCAGTACGCCACCGGGGCGGTCATGCCCTGGGGCCCGCCACCGGGCACGAGTCCGATGTGCTGGCCACGGGTGTCGAAGCCGATGTAGTAGGTGCCCTTGGTCTGTGGCGGGATACCGAGCAGCGCGGTGTACACCGCTTCGGCCTTCTCGAGATCGGAGACGGGATGCAGGACGGTTTTGATCCCGAAGGTGGATTCGGCGCTCATGGTCACTCCTCGTGGGTGGGTATCGGTGGACGTCGGCCGGACGGTCGCACATGCGCGGTGCCGGTCCCGGCACTCGTCCGGCGATTTCCCGGCCGGTCCGCTCGGTGCGCGTCCATGGCAATTACGATATGGACCGGCGGTGGTCGGCACATCCGTGCCGACCACGGAACGCACCACGGAGTGAGCACGTAACGTGCCCCCGTAGCGGTGCGGAGCGGGTACGCGAAGATGGGTGGCGTGTCGAAGCAGAAGGTCATCGGCGGGATCTCGGACCGGGAGGCCGAAGTCCTGGCCCTGGTGGGGCAGCATCGCAGCAATGCCGAGATAGCCGCGCAGTTGTTCATCTCGGTGCGGACGGTGGAAACCCATGTGTCCTCACTGTTGCGCAAGGTCGGCGTCCCCGACGGCGAGCCCTGGCCGATTTCGCGCCCGCCGGACGCGCGAACGAGACCGCCGCGCCGTTGCCTTCGCCGTTGACGTCGTTCATCGGCCGTGCCGGGGAACGCGCCGTGCTGCGCGCGGCCGTCACGGCGAACCGTCAGGTGACCGCGCTGGGGCCCGGTGGTATCGGCAAAACCAGGTTGGCGCTGGCCGTCGCCGCGGACCTGGCGGGTGAGTTCGCCGATGGTGTGTGGTTCGTCGACCTCGTCCCGGTCACCGATGCGGAGATGACGGGTGCGGCCGTGGCGCGGGCGCTGGGGTCGGGTGAGCAGCAGGGCCGGAGTGCCGATGATTCGGTGCTCACCGCGCTCGCCGATCGCGAAGTGTTGCTCGTGCTCGACAATTGTGAGCATCTGCGGGAGGGCGTGGCGCCGTTCGTCGAGCGGCTGTTGGCCCGGTGTCCGGGCGTGACGGTGCTGGTTACCAGCCGGGCTCGGCTGGTGGTGCCGTTCGAGCAGGTGTATGTGGTTCCTCCGTTGTCGGTCGGTGAGGTGACCGTGCCCGTGGCGGCGGGGGCGGATGCGGTGGCGCTCTTCCTGGACCGGGCGTCGGCGCTGGGTTGGCCGGTGGGTCCGGAACAGCTGGAGCGGGTTACCGAGATCTGCCGACGACTGGACGGTTCGGCGCTGGCGATCGAGTTGGCGGCCGCGCGATTGCCCACGCTCGGGCTGGATGGGCTCACCGCGAGTCTGGCCGATCCGCTGCGGCTGCTGGTGGGGGGTCGCCGGGCCGACGATCGGCATCGGTCGATGCGGGCGATGCTCGATTGGAGTCAGGCGCTGCTGGAGGAGCCGGATCGTTGCCTGCTCCGGCGGGTAGCGGTGTTCGTTGCGCCGTTCACCGCGGCCGCTGCCGGTGCCGTGGCCGGGTATCGGCCCTTGGAGGCGGCGGCGGTCGCGGACGGTCTGGCGCGACTCACCGAGCAGAGTTTGCTGACCGCTGTCATGTCCGGGTCCGGTACTCGGTATCGGGTGCTGACGACGATCCGGCAGTACGAGACGGAGCAGCTCGATGCGGCCGGTGAGCACACCGAGGTGCTGGCCCGGCATTTGCGCTGGTGCACGGAAACCGGTGCGGTGCTGGCGCGGGGGTTGCCCGATGCCACGGGCGCGTGGCGGGCCGGCTTCGATGCGGTGGCCGATGATATGCGTGCGGCGCTGGGCTGGGCGGAGCGGGAGCCCGTGCATCGGGAACTCGCGTGCGAGTTGGCGTTGTCGCTGGCCGAGCTGGCTTTCGCCCGGAACCTTGTCGGTGAGGCCCAGCGCCGCTACGAGCAGGCGGCCGCGCTCGCCGCCGATCCGGCGGTGGCGGTGTCGGCGTTGCGGTCGGCTGCGGCGGCGGCCGGTTGCCGGATGGACGGTGCGGAGATGTTCCGCCTGTCCCAGGCGGCTGCGGAGATCGCCCGGGACGCCGGGGACATGGCCGGGGCGGCGACGGATCTGGCGACGGCCGCGATCACCGTCTACCGGATGTCGGATACGTTCGCCGAGTCGCCGCCGACGGAGACGGCCGCGGTATTGCTGGCGCAGGCGCGTGAACTGGCCGGTGGAGACGCCACCGCGGCAGCGGCGCTGGCATTGGCCGAATGCGGGGTGCCGGCCGATGCGGACGGGGTGGGGGCGCTTGGCCCGGCCGAGCGTGCGGTCGAGTTGGCATCGCGGACCGGGGATCGGCTGGTGGCGAGCGCGGCGCTGGACGCGCTCGCGGCGGCGCAGTTGTGGGCCGGTGATACGTTCGCTTCCGCCGCGACGGCCAGACAGCGGGTGGAGTTGCTGGTGGGGGTGCCGGTGTCGCCGGCGAGCGAGCTGGAGCGGGTGACCGCGCTGGCGGAGGCGGCGCAGTCCTGTCTCGGTGTGGGTGATCTGGTGGGTGCCCGGCGGTGGGGTGAGCAGTTGCGTGAGTTGCCGTTGCTGGCGGAGCGGGGTGATTTCGCGACGTCGCGGTTGCTGGTCGTGGATGCCCTGGCGGGCCGGGTGGATGATGTGCTTGCGTCGGCGGGCCGGTTCGCCGACGCCTGGGCGCTTTCCGGGCGTGCGCATGCTCCGACGCTCGCTCCGGCGGCGGCCGCGGTGGCTATGGTGCATGGTTTGCGCGGTGACGGTCCGGCGCGGGCCGAGTGGCTGGCGGTCGTCGCCGATCTCGGGGTGGCACGTGCGGAGCAGGTTGCCTACCGCGCGGTGTTCGATGCGGTGGTGTTGCTGCACGAGGGCCGGGCCGCCGAGGCGTTGTCGGCGTTGGTGGCCGAGCCGGAGGAGTTGGATCAGCGGGTCGTCTGGGTGTGGCGGCACTGGTATGTGGCGTTGCGTGCCGAGTCGGCGGTGCTGGCCGGTGATCCGTCGGCGCGGGAGCTTTTGGTGCGGGCTCGGACGGTGGTGGCCGGTGATCCGGTGGCGGGTGCGATCGTCGATCGTGCCGCTGCGGTGTGGGAGGGCGATTCCGAGTTGTTGCCGGCGGTGGCGTCCGCTTTCGAGGCGGCGCAGTGCCCATATCAGCGGGCGCGGACGCTGCTGCTGGCGGGTGGGAGTTCCGCCGAGGCCGGTGCAGCCGAGCTCGCGGGGCTCGGCTGCACGGTACCGCGGAGTCGCTGATGCCGGCGGGGGCCGCGCTATGACTTTCGCCGGTCACGGCGTGTTGGTGCCGCCTGCCATATCTGCGATGCGTGCGACGATGTCCGGATAGCGTTTGGTGTGGGCGCCGCCGTCGAGGTCGATGGCCGCGCCGGTCATCCAGCCGGTTGCGGCGGAGGTGAGGAACCCGATCGTCTGCGCGATATCGCCGGGTGTGCCGGCTCGTCCGAGTGGGGTGTTGTCGATGTATTCCTCGACGAGCCCGGGGACGAGGGTGGCGCCGTGGGTGAGCGGGGTGTGCACGAATCCGGGGTTGACGGCGTTGACGCGGATACCGCGCGGTGCGAGTTCCATGGCGGCGACTTCGGTGAGCATGAGTACGCCGGCTTTGGCGGAGCAGTAGGCGCCCATCCCGATGCCGGGCTGGCGGCCGTTGAGGGAGGCCACGAGTACTACTGATCCGTTGTCGCGCAGGGTGCGGGCGGCTTCGCGGATGGTGAGGAATGCTCCGGTGAGGCAGACGTCGACTGTGGCTTTCCAGTCGTCGAGGGAGAGGTCGGCGAGGGTGCCGGGCCGGGAGATGCCGGCGCAGTCGACGACGGTGTCGAGGGGGCCGTGTTGTGTGGTGACGGTGTCGAAGAGGGTGCGCATGCTGTTTTCGTCGGTGGCCTGTACCTGCTGGGCGCCGGCCCGGCCGCCGAGTTCGGCGGCGCGGCTGATGACGGTGTCGCCGCGTTCGGTCAGGAGTTGTGCGGTGGCCCAGCCGATTCCGGAGGCGCCACCGATGACGACCGCGACGGCGTGGTCTGTGCTCATGGGTGTTTCCTCCGTCGGTCTCGGTGCCCGCTGCACGGACAATCATCCATACAGGTGTCTAGCAGCCGGGGTGGGTTTTGGCCAGCATGCTTGGAGCGCCCCCATCTGGTGAGTCATGATTGGGGCGCGATCGTGGCGTGGGATGTGGCGGCTCGTCACCCCGATCCGGAATCTGGCACAGACGTTGGCCGCCGAGCCGGCCCCGCGCCGGATTCGGGTCAATTCGATCAGCCCGGGCTATATCGACACTCCGTCGTACCGGGCCGAGGTGTCTCCGGAGGCGCAGGCCGCCGCGATCTCGTCGGTGGCAGCGGCACGGTTGGGTTCTCCGGCGGATATCGCCGCCGCGGTCGCTTTTCTGGCGTCGGACGAGGCGTCCTATATCAACGGTCAGGATCTGCTGGTAGACGGTGGTCTGATCACGGCGTTCCCCGCGGTCACGGTCTGATTTCCCCAGCATGGCGGGCCAGGCGCCACAGCTCGTAGGCAGGGGAGACGACCGGTGTCTCGGGGTGCCAGTAAGGATCGCGTCACCAGGTACATGAAGAGGTCGTAGGCGCCGGCAGACCCGCGTGAGTTGGTCAGGTGGTCGCGGCATTCAGTCGGTCGCGGTAGATCCGGAATGCTTTGCGGTCGGCGACGGCAGTGCGGATCGCGACCCGGCTCATGTGGCGGCCAGGCCCTCGCGGGTGAGTTCGTTTTGCAGGTCGCGCTGGAATTGGCCGACCGAGATCAGGACGTTCATCAGCATGATGCTGAACATCTGAGCAGCGGTGATGCGCTGACCCTTTGGGGGTTCCGGTAGTAGCCGCCGAAAAACCAACGGATAGTGCGTCACGAACGTGGAGAGGAGCCGGTGGTGTAGGAGGAGCTTCTTGAAGCGGTGCTGCGTGAGAGATGGAGGATTCTCGGCCCTCCGGTGTCGCCCTGCATGGGGGAGGCACCAAACCACCCTCTGCTGCGTTAGCTGAAGACTGTCGTGGTGAGCGATGAGGGAAAAGGCGTCCGTTGGAGGCGTCAGGTGGGGATCAGGAAGGCGTTGCGCTGAAAGCCCTCGCGGGGGTTCGCTGTTGAAGCGTCGAAATGTTTAGGACGACATCGAAACCTGGGTTTTATCCGACCTTGGGATGAGTCTGGCGGGAACCTGCTTACTGGCCAGATGGTGTCCGGCGTGAAGGCGGCGCGATCCTGATCTGCTGCTCTTGCGGGGAACGTGAGAAGGCCCGGTCCGATACCTCTGCCTGCGAAGATGATTCGCGGTCGGAGAGAGGGAGCATCCCAAGCGGAGAACCCGCGAGGGACTGAGTACCGATGCGGGACGGTGCCGACGGACTGGCTCGTAGTAGCTGGGAAGTTCCTGCCTGGCGCGGTGGGAATGGAGCCAAGGGGTCAGGTCATCCGTGGCTAGTACTTGTTCGATCAACCAGGCGATGCCCTGGGAGGAGTCGCGTGAGTGAGCTGAAGTCAACAGGCAAGCCGTTCGAGATCTCCAAGCGGGAGGTCTGGGAGGCATGGGAGAAGGTCAAGGAGAACAAGGGCGGACCGGGAGTCGATGGGGTGACCATCGAGGACTTCGAGAAGGATCTGAGGAACAACCTCTACAAGATCTGGAACAGGATGTCCTCGGGAAGCTACTTCCCGCCTCCGGTTCGAGCGGTGGAGATACCGAAACAGCACGGTGGCGGCATAAGGACTCTCGGAATCCCTTGTGTCGGCGACAGGGTGGCGCAAACGGTGGTGGCCGCGCATTTGGAGAAACGGGTGGATCCGGTGTTCCATCCCGACTCCTACGGCTATCGGCCGGGAAGTCCGCCCTGGATGCGGTGGGGAAATGCCGGGAACGGTGCTGGAAGAAAGACTGGGTGATCGATCTCGATGTCCAGAAATTCTTCGACTCCGTCCGGTGGGACCTCATCGTCAAGGCTGTCGAGGTGCATACCGATGCACCATGGGTGGTGCTGTATGTCAACCGGTGGCTTCGCGCACCGATACAGCAGTCCGACGGGACCCTGCTGGAGCGAACCCGAGGTACTCCCCAAGGGTCCTCGGTGTCACCACGTGCTGGCCAATCTGTTCCTGCACTACGCGTTCGACGCTTGGCTGGTCCGGGAATTCCCGGCGGTCGAGTTCGAACGCTACGCCGATGACGTGGTTGTGCACTGCACCACCGAGCGGCAGGCCCGTCACGTTCTGGCGGCCTTGCATGAACGGATGGAGGATGTCGGACTTGTTCTACATCCGGACAAGACCAAGATCGTCTACTGCCGGGATGCGAACAGACACCAGCACTATGGCATCACGCAGTTCACGTTCCTGGGGTTCACGTTCAGGTCCCGCACGGCGCGGACCAGGAACGGCGGCACCTTCGTGTCGTTCCAGCCCGCGATCAGCCAGGAAGCCCTGAAGAAGATCGGTGCTGTGGTCCGCTCATGGCGGCTGCATCATCGGACCGGCTCGACCTTCGCCCAACTGGCGAGAGCGATCAACCCGGTCGTGACCGGCTGGATGCGGTATTACGGAGCGTTCTATCCCTCCGCGCTGCATCCCCTCCTGACGCGCATCAACTCCTATGGCTTTGGGCGCGAATCTCGACACCGCCATGTGCGCGAATCTTGACACCGCTCGATTCGATGTTCGCGAATGCCAACAGCACCGCGGCCAGCCCGCCGCTCGGAAAGCTCGCAGCGCTGACCAGCTGCGGAAGGTCAGCCGGGTACCGCTGGAACACAACCACGCCATCTCGGTGGTGTCGAGATTCGCGCACAGCCGCGTGCTGGGTGGTGCCGAGATTCACGACATATCGGTGTCCGTATTCGCGATCAGAGCCAACTCCTACCTGGTGCGTTGGATCCGCTGCAAATATCGGCGGCTGAAACCGGTGAAGAAGGCCCGCCGCGCCTACAAACGCGCGGTCCGCGCCTACCCTGCCATGTTCCGACACTGGCAGTGGACACCACATGCCTGGCGAACAGGATGACAAGAGCCGGGTAACGGGAGACTGTTACGCCCGGATCTGTGGGAGCCCAGGGGTGAGATTCCCCTGGGCCACCCGACTGGATACAGCCCCCGGTCAGGAGGCTTCGGTTGATCGCCGACGCGGACCCGGGATAACCGCCCGATATCCGGGGCAGTGTGACTGCCGACCTTGGGCTATAGCGCTCCAGCCATGCGCGAAGCGGCCCCGTTATCTGGGCCAGACTCATATCCGTTGTTTTTTCGGCGGTTACTACCGGAACCCCTTACTGCGTGCGAAAAGAATCGCTTGCTGAGCTTTCGCGTCCGGGTCGAGCAGCATCTGAGCCTCGACCACGAATCCGGCATCGCGCAGCCAGGATGCCACCTGGTCAGGCTGACGGCGGTGGACATGGACCTTCATCGGGTGACCGCCATAGCCGTCGGTCTTCAACCGCGACTCGTCGCCGACGTGAAACAGCAGCTGCAGCGGTCCGCCGGGACGCAATGCTCGGTGGAAGTGCCCGAACACGGTCGGCACCTCGTCGTCTGGGATGTGGATCAACGACTGCCAGGCGAGCAGGCCGGCCACCGAAGTGACGGGCAGGTCCAGTTCCGTCATCGAGCCCACCTCGAACCGCAGGCCGGGGTGGTCGCGCCGGGCCACGTCGATCATCCCAGGGGAGAGGTCGATACCGAAGGCGTCGACACCGAGCTCATGCAGGTGGGCGGTGACTTCACCGGGGCCGCAGCCGACGTCCGCGACCGGCCCGCCGCCAGGGGCCCGCACGCTGTCGGCGAACAACGCCAGAGCCGCGCGAAGGTACTGGTGTCCGGCGAGGGCGCCGCGTACTTGGTCGGCATAGCTGACCGCGACCGTGTCATAAGAGGTTCGGGTGTCGGCCAACCAGTCATTCGTGGTCATGACCGGCACGATAACGACCTCGTGGACGGCCGACGCAGAGAGAACCGATCATCGGCCCGCCGACTGGCCCTGAACTCCGCCGCGTTTCCGCGGACCGCAATGCAGGAGAGCACACCATGGCGCTGGCCACCGAACAGCGCCGCCGTAACAAGCCGGCATCCGTGCTGCGATAATGTCGTCAAATGGTCCTTTGACGACACCCATCGGGGGCGGCTCCCGGGCCGCGTGGATCGTGCGGAAACAGCACTCCCGATCCATTGCCGTCCGTTCCGTATTGACGACAGGGTTTGACGACAGATAGAACGGTGAACGGAGAGCAACCGGATCGAAAGAAGGGGCGCTGCGGTCATGGCCGAACTCGTCTACACGCGGGTCTCCACCGACGAGCAGAGCACCGTGCGCCAGACCCACCTGCTCGCCGAGGCCGGTCTCGTCGACGGCGCGCACGGTGTGCGACTGTTCGCCGATCCGGCCACCTCATCCAAGATCCCCGCGCTGCACCGCGACGGCTTCCGCGAGCTCGCCCGATACGCGCGCCCCGGCGACCGGCTCACCGTGTCCGAGCTCTATCGGTTGTGCCGCGACCTCGCCGACATCCTCGCCGTGCGCGACTGGTGCCAGCGGCACCAGGTGAAACTGCGGGTGCTCTCCGGCGCGCTGTCGGGCATCACCGACCTGGCCGCCGCCGACGCGACCACCACCATGCTGGTCAACGTGCTCATCTCGGTCGGCCAGTTCCAGCGCGACCTGCAAAACGAACTCACCCGCGAGGGCCTGGCAGCCGCCCGCGCCAACGGCGCGATATCGGGGCGCCGCCCGCAGGTCGCCACGAACGGGGACCTCGAACAAGTCCGCCGCCAATATCGAGAAGGCGCCAGCATCGCCGCCCTCGCCCGACAACACCGAGTCAGCCGCGTCGCGATCCGCACCGCACTCGCCGACCTGCTGCCCGACCGGCCCGAACAACCCGCCCCCACCGATATCGACGAACCCCACCCGATCCGATTCGAGATGCCGGGCAAGCTCGCCCACCACCTCACCGCCCCCACCGCCGACCTCGGCGAAACCGAACGCCACGCCCTACGCGACGGCCGGCAGATACGGCGAGGCCAGGGCTACAGCCTGCACGTCACCGCCTCACCCAACAACCCCCGGCCTGACCGGCACCCAGCGCACGTAACCCGCCCTCTACCAGCGGGTTACGCCATATCCGCCCGAAATTCGGCCGACACTACGGCGACCCCATATCCGTTGGTTTTTCGGCGGTTACTACCGGAACCCCCTTTGAGACCGCCAACGTTTCCCGACGGGTATCGCGAGTGAAGCCGCCGCAGTCTTTGCATTGCGCGTCAGCGTTGAAGTTCCGGCTGTTGAAGTTCCGGCTTCGAGTCGGGGGTGTATCTGGCGAGCATCGTCTGGACGGCCTCTTCGACGGCGTTGTGGATGTCGGAGGTCGCGGGGTTCCAGTCGGTCAGCAGCATGCGGGGCCACAGGACGTAGTTGGCGATCATGCCGAGGAACTGGTTTGCGGCGCTCTCGGCGTCGGGCACATCAGCGTTGCCCGGCTCGTGCTCGGATTCCAGGTAGTGCTGGACGGAGGCGAAGTAGGGCAGTTTGCCGAGCTGGAACTGCATTCGTCCCAGCTCGGGGAAACGGGGCAGTTCGGCGATGACGATCCGGAACAGGCGTGTCATGCGGGGGTGGCCGATCAGCTCGGCGTAACGGTGGCCGATGGCTGTCAGCCCGGAGCGCAGATCTCCCACCTGTGGCATCGCGGTGGTATCGCCGGCGTCGCGCTGCCAGGACTCGGTGACGATGGCCTCGAAGAGGGCCGCCTTGGTGGGGAACTGCTTGAACAGGGTGGACTTCGAGACCCCGGCTGCTTCGGCGATCCGTGCGAGGGAGGTGCCGTCGTAGCCGCGGTCCAAGAACAGTTCTGTGGCCGCGGAGGTGATCGCCTCGCGCTTCTGCTGGGCGAGCCTGCGGTGATGCGCGCTGAGTTCTGCTGCCATACGGAGAGTATGCCGTAGTCCCGAGGCGAGTCACTTGACTCGCCTCGGGAGCCCGCTTACGCTGCACCCACAAGGCGAGTCGAGTGACTCGCATCTGATCTGTGGCACGCGGGCGCATCCTGGTTGTCGCGTGGAAGGAAGTTCATGACAATCGACAAGATCGCTGTGGTGACCGGTGCGAATCGTGGCCTCGGGCGCAGCGCGGCCATCGCCCTGGCCACACGCGGGGTGCGGGTCGTGGTCACCCACCGCGGCGATGCGGCCGGGGCCGAGGAGACTGCGGAACAAGTGCAGGCCATGGGTGGGACGGCTGCTGTTCTCCGGCTCGACATCAGCGACGTCTCTTCCTTCGCGTCCTTCACCTCCGAACTGGGCACGCTGCTGGAGCGCTGGGGTACTTCGCGGCTCGACATCCTGGTCAACAACGCGGGAGTGGGAGTCTTCGGGCCGCTGGAGGCGGTTACGATCGACGACTTCGACAAGGTGATGGGCACCAACGTCCGGGGCACGTTCTTCCTCATCCAGTCGCTTGTGCCGCTGCTGGCCCAGGGCGGCCAGGTCATCAACGTCTCGACGTCACTGACCCGCCACACCAGCCCCGCCACCTCGGTCTACTCTGCCTCGAAGGCCGCCGTCGAAGCTCTGAGCCGCACCCTCGCCGCAGAACTGGGGCCTCGCGGCATCCGGGTCAACTCGATCGCCCCGGGGCCGACCGCCACCGACTTCAACGGCGGAGCGATGCGGGACGACGCCGGAATGCGCCAGGTTCTGGCCGGACAGACCGCTCTCGGTCGCGTCGGCGAACCTGAGGAGATCGGCGACGCCATCGCCACGCTGGCCTCCGCGGGCCTGCGCTGGGTCACCGCCCAGCGCATCGAGGTCTCCGGCGGCGCCTTCCTGTGACGCCGGGCGACCGCCGGTGGGAAAGCAGACAGTGATGGCCCCGACTCACTTGGAGCCGACCGGTTCGTCCTCATCCTCGTCCAGCTCTGGCGCATCAGGGTCCCGAAGCACCCCGCCTGGTACTCGGCAGCCAGGCTACCCGCCGAGTACCAGGCGGCTGTTCATGTTGAGCTTCACCTCGCCGTAGGGCAGCACATGCGACCAGAACAGCGGGGTCAGGCCGCGCTCGTCCTCGGTGCCCAGCTCGATCGGGCTGTCGGGGTCGTCACGGATGTCCTGGATCATCAGCACGTTCACGTAGACGAGTGCGGCCTGGCGGATCCGCAGGCACAGTACGCTCATTCGCTGCTCGTCGCGGCGGTTCGAGGCCATCTCGGAGTTCTTGCCGTAGAAGGTGATCGAATTCGCGCCGTTCCAAGCTTCGACCACGGTCAGGCCGCTGTTGATTTCCCGTTGAAGCTCCCGGGAGCGCAGGTAACGGGCTAGAAGCACGGTCTTTTGCGCGCGGCCGAGTTCGATCATCGCCTGGCAGGTCGGGTGCGTGGAGTTGGCCTTCATGAACCGGCGCAGGATCGCCTCGGTGGAGGCGGTGCCGGTACGGATCGCGGTCGCGTACTTCACCAGGCGGTCGTTGCTCGGCGATCTTCGTCCAGTTGATCGGCCGGGTCATCGCCGGTTTCAGTCCGGGCCACAGGTCCGGTTCCCCAACAGCGGGCCGGTACAGCTTCACCTTGTTGATCCGCTTGATGCTGGGCAGCAGGTCGAAGCCCAGCAATTTCGTGATCCCGAACCCGATCTCGGACTGGCCGTTGTTATCGACGTACGACGATTCGTCGGCCATCTCGGTGCCATGGTGGATCGCGCCGTCGACCATCGCGTGGACCTCGCTGGCCGAGCAGTTGAGCAGCTGGGGGTGCACGACCACCGATCCGTTGCGCTCAACACTCCAGTAGATCAGCACGCCGCGGCGGCCGTAGCGGGAGTGATGCTCAGTAAAGATGTTCTGGTCATATGTCCCGAAATACGTGGAATCCGAGGCGATCGCGGTCGAGGACTCGCCCCAGACCGCCGACCGGCGCACGGAGAAGGTGGCGGGCCGGCGCCAACCAAGGCGACCTTGGTGTCACTCGACAGCGGCATCGACTGGGTTCCCGCACCGGCACCGCCCGATCCACACCCCGCGTCGCGACACGCCACGATTATCAAATTAGAAATTGTGAATTCTTCCGATTGCCTATTTCGAAATCCGAGAGTCGTCAACCCCAAGTTGCCTCCGATCGCCTGCTCGGCTCTTCCGAAGACCGGGCGCGCGGCATACGCGTCCGGCGTGGCGGCGCGACGATGCCTCGGCCGATCCGCGCAGGGTGCGGGGCGCGGCGGTGTGGATCCGGGTCACGGTCTCGCCGCCATCGGGTCCACCTCTCCGCTTTGTCCCTATAACGGGGCTGCTTCGTGTCGTTCCCTGCGACGGTAATCGCCGCGGGCCGGATTTCGATGATGCCGCAGAAACAGCCCGTTATCCGAGGTAATCCGGATCTTTACGGCAGGGCTGTCGTCCGCGCGATATGCGGCATCTTCGGACGTTGATCGGGGAGATCTCATTCAATGTAGGAGCCTGGACAGGCCACCGCTTTGCGATGTCCGATGTGCCACCCCTGTGGTTCGCGTCGCTCGTACCCGTATTCGGTGAGGGCGAATACCTCGCCGAGTCGATCCCACTCGCGGTCGTCGACCAGATGCCCGTGTAGTGCGATCGTTTTGTAAATCGCAAACCGGTCCTCGGTGGTGATGTCGGGCATCTGGTCACTTTCCGGTTTGGTGGGTGAGTTCGGCGAGCAGGCCGATGGTGCGGTTCTGTTCATAGGTGGTTCCGTAGGGCGCGGCCATGAATTCGGTGACACCGGCGTCGTGGAGTCGGGTGAGTGTCTGTGTCACTTCGGTTTCGGTGCCGACGATCGCGATGTCCTGTGGCCCGGCGGCGCCTTCTCGGTCGAGGGTGGCGCGGTATTCGGGCACCTGTCCGGCCGGCGCGAACTGCTCAGCAATCCGGGCGCGGACCTCGTCGGGTGTGTCGGTGACGCAGACGGGCAGTCCGGCGACGACGCGTGGGGCTGGTCTGCCGGCGTCGGCCGCCGCCTTGGTGATGGCGGGAACGATGTGCTCACCGAGGGTTTTCGGCCCGGTCATCCAGGTCACTGCCCCGTCGGAGAGTTCTCCCGCGAGTCGCACCATGCGCGGACCCATCGCCGCGACGAGCACCGATGGCGCGGGCACGCTGCCGCTGACCGTTACCGACCCCGTAGCGGTGAGCGTCTCCCCATGGTGATCGACACTGTCGCCACGCAGCAGTGGGCCGAGCACTGTGAGATATTCGCGCATGCGCTGCACGGGCCGGTCGGTGGGCAGTCCGAACATTCCGGACACCATCGCGCCGACCCCCGCGCCCACACCGAGAGTCAGTCTTCCGCTGACCGCGGCCTGCACCGTCAGTGCCTGCCCGGCCAGCACCATCGGGTGCCGCTGGGGAACGGGGACAACGGCCGTACCGACAGCGATGTCGGGGGCCGCGGCGCCGGCCAAACCGATCGCGGTCAAGGCATCCCAACCCAGTGCCTGACTCGACCACGCCGTGGCGAATCCGGCTGCAGCTGCCGCCCGCACCTGGTCGACGACCGCGTCCCACGGCGCGGGACCACGCACGTCGCCGACAGCCAATCCGATCTGCATTTTCTCCGTCTCCTCGTCTCGCGCACTCGCACAGTAAGTGGGGTGACCACCCCACTTACTGTGCGATACGATACGGAGGACCCACCCCATTTATCAAGGAGGCGCCGGACAGATGGGAGATACTCCCAGCTCACCCGGTCGAAGGAGGGCCGATGCGCGACGCAACCGCGACCGATTGGTAACTGCGGCGAGTGCTGTGATCGCGGAGTCCGGGGCTGAGGCATCCCTGGAGGAGATCGCCCGCCGAGCCGGGGTCGGATCGGCCACCCTGCACCGGCACTTCCCCACCCGGGCAGGACTACTGGAAGCGGTGCTGCGTGACCGCGTTCAGGTGTTGTGCACTCGGGCCGAGGATCTGCTGGCCGCGCCGGATGCGGGCGCAGCCTTGGTGACCTGGCTGCGAGCGGTCGTGGCGCACGCCGCTGACGTCCGAGGGTTCGGACCGGCACTGGTCGGGTACGAACTCGCCCCGGAGTTCTCGCCCCACACGATGATCACCGAAGCAGCGCGGAAACTGCTCACCCGCGCCCGACAACACGGCTCGGTCGCTGCCACCCTCACCGTCGACGACCTCCTGCAACTCGCCAACGGCATAGCCCTCGGGATCGAATCTCTACCCGACCCGGCGCAACGCGGCCACAGGCTGCTAACGCTCGTAGCCAGCGGTCTCCTGCGTCGCGCCGACGACCGGTGACGGGCCAGTGCGATCCCCGATGCCACGTGCGGAAATCAGCTACTTATCGGACGGTCGGGGGCGACGCGCGCGGGAGTGATCAGAAGAGAGTGTCGCGGACCCGCAGCGGCCGGTATCCGGTCGGTCCGAGCTGGGCGAGTTCGGCATCGATGTCGACCTCGATCGCGCCGAAGAAGTTGATGTTCTCGCTGTGCGCCGGGCTGATGTGCGCCAGGACATCGTCATCGTTCCGGCGGCCCGCTCGGCGCATCTGCTCGACGGCGAGACCGTAATACTCTGTAGTCCACGCGATTACGGCGTTGCTGGCCAGGGTCAGGCACCAGGCTTGCTCGGTTTGGTCGTCGAGCTGGCGGGCACGGATCATGCCCTCGTGCGCGTAGAGCAGGTCGCTCCGCAGAGCGTGGAGGGATTCTCCCTTGTTGAGCCGGCGGGAGACCTTGCGCCGGTAGCCGGGATCCGACAAGGTAGCGGCGGCGTAGCCGGTGCGTCGCAGGACCCCATACTCCTCGAGCGCGGTAGCGAGGGAGTTCTGGCGCCCGGAGGCGGACAGCCTGCCGACCAGCAGCGAGGCGGTGGCGTGCCCGAACTTCAGCGATCCCGCAATGCGGCTACGCTCCCGGCTCCACCGCCGCATAACGAGTACGGGGTCCGGTGAACTGGCCAGTTCACCGGACCCCGTCTCGGCCGGCTCCGGTGACCGGGCGTTCGCCCGGCCGGAGGCCGGCTCTGTTAGAACTGGCGCATCTGCTGGCGAACCTGGTGGAACTGCAGCTCCCACTGCATGGCGCGATCCTGGGAGCGGCTGGACTGATCCTCGGCCTGCTGCGCGAGCTGGGCGGCCTGGTCCGACTGGTCCTGGGCCGACTGACAGCGCTGAGCGGCCTGGTTGGCCTCGCTCTGGGCCTGCTGGGCCTGAGCCTGGGCCCGGTCGGCCTCGCTCAGCGCCTGCTGCGCCTGGTTCTGCGCCTGCATCGCCTGCTGGCGAGCCTGCTGCGCCTGGTTGTTGGCCTGGTTGGCCTGGTTCTGCGCGATCTGCGACTGGTGCTGGACCTGGCGGGCCTGCTGCTGTACCTGCCGGGCGATGTTCTGTGCCTGCTGCGCGTACTGCCGCGCGTTCTGGCATTCCTGCCGGATCTCATCCAGGCCCATGCGCAGCATGTCCAGGCTCTGGAGTTCCTGCTGACTGCTTCCGTTGCTGGAACGGGTGGCAGTGCTGGTTTCTTGCGCCATCTGAGCATCCTTCCAAAGGGGGTGTTTGAAACGGACTGACTCGTGGAGCGCTCATATCCTCGCACAGTCGGGCGCGGGACCAGAGGTCACGTTCGGCGAAAATTCGGGGGGAAAGCCCAGCTCGGACGGTATATCGCGGTTATCGGACGCGACCCCCGCATGACGCCGACCGATAAGCGCACCCGCGGCATCGGTGGATGCCATACCGAGACCTTCCCGTCACCGGAGCCGCCACCGGGCTCGTTGTCAGAGCCCGAGTTTGGTGACCGCGTTGTCGGCGAGCGGGTCGGCCGTGCGGATGTAGCGGTGTACGGTGCGTGGGTTGCTCCAGCGGCCTTGCCGCATGATCTCGCGGTCGGCGGCGCCACCGAGGGCGGCCTGGGTGGCGAACCCGGCGCGCAGCGAATGCCCGGAGAACAGCGCGGGATCCAGGCCCGCGCGTGCCGCGTAGCGTTTGACGATCTCGGCGACAGCTCGCCCGGACAGCGCGGTGGCGCCGAGCCCGCCGTGCCGATTGATCGCGGGGAGCAGGGGTTGGCCGGGCCGCAGCCGCGGATCGGGCCGGTAGCCGTGGCAGCGGTGGATCCGCGGGTCGGCGGCGGATAGTTGTTCGACCCATGGACGCAGGTTCGCCGGGTTCTCGGTGTGTACGGCCAGCATTCGCATCCAGTCGGCGCATGCGCAGACCGGACAGGTGTGGGCCTGGCGGCCGCGTGGGAGCGCGACGTGTTGTTCGGTGATGCCGGTGGGATCGGTTTTGGTGGTGGGCAGGTGGACCAGCAGCAGCGGTTCCCCGGTGCCGTGGTCGGTACCGAAGTGGATGTCGGCGAGTCGTAGACCGGCGAGTTCGCTGCGGCGTAGGGCGCCGGCGAAGCCGAGGAGCAGCAGCAGTGTGTCCCGGCGGCGGGCGGGTTCGCCGGGCCAGCCGGGTTCGGGGAGTCCGTCGAGGAGTTCGCCGAGGGTGTGCAGCAGGATCGGTCGTTTGCGGTTGGGTCGGCTGCGGCGGGTGCGGCGGATACCGCGCAGGGTGAGTCGGACGACATCGCTGCGGGTGGGCGCGGCCAGTCCGTTGGCGGCGTGCACGGCGGCGATGGCGGCGGATTTGCGTTCCAGGGTGGCGGGACCGTAGGCGTGGCGTCCGTCGGGTGTGCGGGCGTCCGCGGCGGCGGCGAGATAGACCGCGATATCGAGGGGATCGGCGGGGAGTGCGCACCGGTTTTCGGTGGCGCACCACGCGGCCCAGGCGATCCAGTCGGTGCGGTAGGCGCGCAGTGTGTTCGGGGACTGGGAGGCGGTGAGGTAGCGGCCGAGCGCGGTGGCCTGTTCGCTGTCGAAGCGTTCCCGGACCTGCCGCAGGGCGGCGGTGTCGACGAGGACGCTGGTGACCCCGCGCCGCAGTTCGGTGCGGACGGTATCGGGTAGCGCGAGATCGGTGTCGTATTCGGTCATGGTGATCCCCTCGATAATTACGTAACGTATTTCGTTTGGTTTGCGACAACACAACGAAACATAGTGGGCGGCGGATGGTCTCGTCGCAGTCTACCGTCCTAACCTCCGATAATGTTCACTTATCGGAGGTTAGGACTTCCGAGCCTTGCGAGACCCCATCGACGGCTCACCTCATTCCGTTTCGTGTAAATACGTAGTCGTCCAACGAAACAACGCTACGATTCTCCGGTGCCCACCGTATGCAACTACCCCGGCTGCGCCCGCCCCCTCGCCAAGCCCACCGGACCCGGCCGACCCTCGGAATACTGCGACCTCCCGGACCACACCCGCTGGCGCGCATGGCGCGAACGCCAGCGTCTACAGCAGGAAGGGGAGACCCCCGCCGAAAACGTCACTGTGACATCCAATAAGGGTCCGGTGACCACCGCGCGACTCCGCGCCGACGAACTACTCACCCAATTCCGCACCCTCGCCGACCAACTCGGCGCGACCCTTTCCGCCGCGGTCACCGAAATGAACACCCTCGCCGACCCGGCCGCAGCCGAGGCGCAGGTCCAGGCGGTACAAGCCGAAGCCGCCCGCCGCATCGCCGAAGCCGATATGGCCGCCGCCGCAGCCGAACAGTCACGACGCGAGGCCTACGACGCCCGCACACGCGCCGAAGAAGCCGCCGAGGACGCCGCACGGGCAGCCGAGGACGCGGAAGCCCGAATCGCCGAAGCGGATACACGTGCCGCCGCCGCCGTTCGGGACCGCGACGAGGCCCTACGCGAAATCGAGAAAGTCACCGCCCGCGCCGCCGACGATATCTTCGCGGCGCGCAGCGCGGCCGAGGACGAGATCCGGGCTGTCCGTACGGAATCCGAACAGCAGCAGCAACATCTCCGCGACCATTGCGACCAGGAGATAGTGCGGGCTCAGCGCGCCGCCGACACCGAGATCGAGCGGATACGACGGGAATGCGCCCAGCGTGAATCCGCCGCGGCCGCCGAACGTGATCTGGCGGTCCAGCGTGCCGCCGATATCGAACGCGCCCTGGAACGTGCGGAACAATCGGCCGCCGAACGGGCCCAGACCGCCCAGGAGATGCGGTCCGAACTGCAACGGCTGCGCGGAGACATCGACACCCTGCGCACCGAACTCGCCGAGGCGCGCCGTAGCGCCGCGGCCGATCTCGCGGCCGCCCGCGCCGAGGCGAGTGATCGGCTGGAGAAGGCACGGGCGGAGTCCGCGCAGCGGATGGAGGCCTTGGAGCAGGCCCGCACCCAGACCTTGGCCCGCGCCGAACGCGCCGAACGTCAGCTCGACGATCTCTTCGCCGAACGCGGCACCCGGCCGCCGGCCACACCGGTATCCGCCGGCGACGCCGTCTGACGTAGCACAATCTCCGGTATGGCTCTCATCCACCGCACGACCATGGCACCGTCGAAATTGGAGTTGCTCGGCCGCTGGCTCCCGAGCCGCCCGTGGTATTCGGGTCCGGGGAGAGCGGAGGAGCTACAGCGAGTGGGCGGGTTCCGGCTCGACGACCCGGCCGGGGCGGTGGGTATCGACTGCCTGGTGGTGACCGATACCGGGGGCGCCGAGCAGATCACGTATTTCGTGCCCCTGAGCTATCGGGATGCGGAATTCGACGCCGACCCCGATGCGCTGCTCGGTACCGCCGAGCACGGCGTACTGGGGACCCGCTGGATCTACGACGGCCCCCGGGACCCGGTGGCCGTCGACCGGATGGTGGCGTTACTGGCCGGCGGCGCGCGGGCCCAGCACGGCACGGAGAGTGATACCCCGGATCTGAGTGTGCTGGTCGCCGCCGCCGACCTCCCGGCGGCCGGCTCGGCGCCGATATCGGCCGCGGAGAATCCCGTGGGCACCGATATCACCGTCGCCGACGGACAACTGCGGGTGCATCGCGTGCTGGGCCGCTCGGAGCCGGTCCTGCGTTCGGGGCAGGTGGTCGCGCCGTGGACCGCGCCCGACGGCAGCACCGTGCGAAGTGTGGTCCTGTCGGAACTGCGCTGAACGTCGCGGAGGCCGTCCGACCGGGACAGCCGAGGGCGGGCGGAGCGCTCTGCCCGCTCTGCCTGCTCACATACGCAGCGGCAAACCGGCTTCCGCGCGCGCTACCCGATCGGCGTGGACGATATGCGCGCGTTCGAGCAGCGCGATGAGTTCGGCTTCGCCCTCCCGGATCCGCCGGGTGTATTTGTGGGGCAGCGCGGCGATCGTGTTCTCTTCGGCGGTCATCTTCGCGTAGGTGCGTTCGCGCAGCGTCTGATCGGCTTCGTAGCCGAGATCGAGGTAGCGGGTGGCGTGCCGGCGGGCGCCTGCGACCGCGGTCTGAGCACGTCCGGCCGGGCTGAGCAGCGAGGCCGCCACGGTCACCAGAAGGACGACGGCGATCACCCCCAGCGAGGTGGCGGTGGATATTTCGGTGACCGGCACCGGGTCACCGTGGTTGATGAACGGCACAGTGTTCTGGTGCAGCGCGTGCAGGACGAGTTTGACCCCGATGAAGGCGAGGATGGCGGCCAGGCCGAAGCCGAGGTAGATCAGGCGGTCCAGTAGTCCTTCGAGCAGGAAGAACAGTTGGCGCAGCCCGAGCAGCGAGAACGCGGTGGCGGTGAAGACGAGGAAAACGTTCTGGGTGAGGCCGAAGATGGCGGGGATCGAGTCCAGCGCGAACAGGACGTCGGTGCCGCCGATGGCGACCATGGCCGGCAGCATCGGGGTGAGCCGGCGTCGGCCGTCGACGGCGGTGACCAGTTTGTCGCCGTCGTAGCTGTCGGTGGTGTGCAGGAGTCGGCGGGCCAGGCGCAAGACGACCGTGTCCCCGGAGTGGCTGTCCTCGCTCTCCGGTTTCAGCATGTTCCCGGCGGTGATCAGCAGCGCGACGCCGAATATGTAGAACACCCAGGCGAAACGGTGGATGAGGGTGGCGCCGACGAAGATGAATCCGGTGCGGACCACCAGCGAGAACACAATCCCGGCCAGCAGTACTTTCTGCTGTGCCGCGCCGGGCACCCGGAAGGTGCTCAAGATGATGAGGAACACGAACAGGTTGTCCACCGAGAGGGCTTTTTCGGTGAGATATCCGGCGAAGTATTCGACGCCCATGGTCGGTCCGCCGAACACCCATACGGCGGCCCCGAACAAGACGGCGATCCCCACGTAGGCGGCCGACCAGATCGCGGCCTCGGCCATCGACGGTGTGTGCGCGGCGCGGACGTGGAAGACGAAGTCGAACAGCAGCAGGCCCGCGATCAGTGCGAGGGCGCACGCCCATGCGAGCGCGGAAACGGTCACCTCGGCCTCCTGACGGGTCGCGTGGTGGGGCTGGGGCGACTGTAGCTCCGGATCCGTGTGTCCGGCGGGCCGGTGCAGGTAGCGTCGGGGAGGTCGGGCTATTCCGGGTGCGGTGTGGGCATGGAGCCGGTGGGTGCCACGGTGCGGGAACCGCGCCGCCGGGTCCAGGGCAGGAATCGGCCGCCGGTCATGCGGCCGCCGGTCATGCGGTTGACGATCACTTCGGCGAACGATACGGCGACGAGCAGGCACACCAGGCCGGGCAGTGTCATCGCCCACACGACTCCCATGACGGGATTGAATGGGGGTTGCCGGCGGTGCTGTGCCGCGGTGATGTCAGGGGACTGAACGGACACTCCCGGCAACCGTGCGGCAATCCGGGGTCGTTGCCCATATCATTTTGCTATGTCGACCTACGAGGAAGCGGATGCCGCTCCGGTGTTCGGTCGCGGTGTCCGCCAGACGGTGCTGGCGATGGGGGTCTGTTCGGTGGTGATCGGGATGGCCACGGTGATCTGGCCGGATAAATCCTTGGGCACGGTCGGCAACCTGTTCATGTTCTCGCTGCTGTGCAGCGCGGTGACCCTGGCCGCGGTGGCGTTCGGCAGCCGGTTGGGCCGGTTTCCGCGGGTCCTGCTGCTGGTGGCGGCGTTGGCATCGCTGGTGACCGCGACCCTGTGTTTCCGGGCGGGCGATTGGACGCTGCTGTTGGCCATGTGGCTGGGGCTGGCGTGGGCGGTGCGGGGGATCGCGCACGCGGTGGCGGGGGTGTGGGACGACGACGAGATCACCGGCAGCGGAAAACAGGAAGTGTTCGGTCTGGTGACGCTCACCGCGGGTTTGGTGGTCGCGATCGCGCCGTTCGACGATATCGCGACGCTGGCGCTGGTCGCGGGGTGCTGTATTACCGTCTTCGGCGTGCTGGAGGTGTGGACCGCGGTCCGTTCACCGGCGGCGGTGCGCGTCCCGGCCGCGGATTCGCCGTCCCCGGACGAGCATCTGACGACGGTGATCGCGAGTGCCGGAGGTTCTGGGGGACGCACCCGCGACTGAGACGCCGGAAGGGCCCCGGTTTCGATACTCTTCCCGGTATGGCGATCATTGCGAGCCATCGGATCATGCGCCTGCGGGCTCTCATCGAGCACCCCAATACCGGCGCCGACGAGCGCGCGACCGCGCAGCGCATGCTGGACCGGATGCTGGACCGCTCCGGCTATTCGGCGACCGGTGATCGCACCTACGGTGATCGCCATCATCGAGTCGGTAAACATGCCGATCTGCCGTCGGTGGCGGAGATGATCCGGGCCGATATCGCGTTGGGCCGCATCATGTTCGCTCCGCAGACCCGGTTCGGTGAACCCGCGGTCCGGGATCCGCTCGGTGACGCGCCGGTACAGATCGTGATCACCGTGGATCTGCCGCACCACGGGTGCATCGATATCACCATCGACAATGTGCCCCGGGATTGGGGGTGGGTGATCGAGGACGGTATCGAATGCGTGAGCCCGCAGTTGCAGGAGCTGGCGACCGAACTGGCCGACATCATGAACGGTTACAACTGCGACGGCAGTGATATCGCCAAACGCTTCTTCGGCCGGGTGCGTATCCCGGATTTCACGCTGGTCTGGTAGTGGCCGGCGGCGTCAGGAGACGCAGAATTCGTTGCCTTCGGGATCCAGCATGACCCACCAGTGTCCGGCGGGTCCCTGATCCACTTCCCGGACGCGGGTCGCCCCGAGCTGTTCGAGGCGGGCCACCAGCTCGTCGAGTCCGCCCGGGGTGCTGTGGATATCGATGTGCAGCCGGTTCTTGCCGGCTTTGGTTTCGGGGACGTCCTGGAACAGCAGCCGGCGGCCCTGGCCGATGCCGGTGAAGGGGTCGAACGGGTCGTCCGGGTGGCGGACCGCGGCCAGGCCGCGGAAGGTCTTGCGGCCACCGTGTTCGGTGACGGCGCCGGGGTCGAGGTGGCCGGCGGCGAGAAGTTGGTCGATCAGCGCGCTCTGGTCTTCCGGTTCGTATTCCAGGGCAGCGGCCCAGAAGTCGGCGATGGCGGGTGCGTCAGCGCTGTCGATGACGAGTTTCCAACCCAAAGTCATGTAACCAGTTATAGTGGTTACGTGACTTCAGGTGCAAGCCCCGGCCTGACGCTGCGTTCCCACACCGGCGTCGACTACCACTTCGATCCCGGTGCGCTGTGCCTGGAACTGCTGCCCACCGGCGGCCCCGGCCCGTACCGCGTCTACGAGATCCTGCACACCCCCGCCGACCTCGTCACCTGGGCGGGGCGATCCCGGCTCACCCCCACTCCAGAGCTCACCGTCACCGCGGCCGAGGTCACCGCCGCACGTCGGCTCCGCGACACCCTCTTCGAGATCACCCGCGACCGCTCCCACGGTGAGCCGTCCACCGTCCGCGGTCTGGATGTGCTGAACGACTTCGCCGCCGCAGCACCGCTGATCCCCCGGATCACCGCCGCCGGTACCCGCGCCTGGACCCCGGGCACCGGCAGCGCACTGCTGTCCACCGTGGCCCGCGACGCGATCGACCTGCTCACCGGGCCACACGCCGGCCGCATCCGGACCTGCTCGGCCGCCGACTGCCAGCTCATCTATGTCGATACCTCGCGGCCCGGCCGCCGACGGTGGTGCTCGATGGAGCACTGCGGCAATCGCAACAAAGTACGCGCGCACCGCGCCCGCACCCCCGAGAAAGAAGGATGACCACCATGCCTACCGGACTCACCGCGGACGCGGGCTGGCAGATCGGCGTCTCCCGCACGCTGCCCCATCCGCCGCATATCGTCTGGGACCATCTCACCGGCACGGCGGGAACGGCCCGCTGGCTGGGCCCCGGCGCCGACCTCACCTTCGCGCCCGGCGCGCGATACCGCACCGACGCCGGGGTGACCGGTGAAGTACGCGGCTACCGTCCCGGTGAACGCATCCGCCTCACCTACGGGCCGACCACCGTGCAGGTCACCCTCACACCGGCGGCCGGGCACCGGACCCGCGTACGTTTCCATCAGGAACGGATGTCGAGCGCCGCCCAGCGTGACCGGCAGCGGGCGCACTGGCAGCAGGTCATGGACGAGCTGGCCGCGGACCTGGACGGGAACCGCCCCGCATCAGCCGGTGGCGACCTCGATACGCGGTGAATGGGTGACCGGAAAGTTCACTGACGCCGCGATGAAACATTTCGCATGGGCGGCGCGGTGCAGTTCCCGCGCCCGGTCGGTCATCTCCGCGTCCGCTACGGTGACCACCGGCCGCAACTCCACTCCGGTGAAACGACCACCGCCGTCCCCGTCCTCGGCCATGGTCCCCACCGCGTCGTCCCGGTAACCGAGCACGGTGACCCCGCCGGTCGCGCAGAGGTGCAGGTACCACAGCAGATGGCATTGGCTCAGCGAGGCGAGTAACAGCAGCTCCGGGTTCCAGCGGCTCGCGTCGCCGCGGAAGGCCGGGTCGGCGGACCCCGGCAGGTCCGGGCGCCCCGGCGCCCGGGAGATGTGGGCGCGGTCGTAGGACCGGTAGTCCACCGTCCCGTGTTCACCCGCCCCGGTCCACTCGGTGCGGCATTCGTAGTGGTGTGTCGTCGCTGCCATGCCCGTGATCGTCGCGTGCGCCGGGGGCGTTTGTCGAACGGCGACAAAACGGTTCAGTCGTTCGATTCGTCCCGTAGGTCCACTCCGATCGGAGTGGACCTACGGGATCTCCCCGCGGGCCATGACCGCGCGGGCCAGCGGGCGCAGTGTCCCGATTCGGGGTCCCGGCTGTAGTCCACGCGCCGCTGATCCAGTGCCATGGCCACCATCTGCGGGGCTCCCGACCCGATGATCGCGCGCAGGGGCGGGTCGGGCAGGCCCACCAGTTCCAAGACGGCCGCGGCGGCCACTGCCGGTTCGGCGTCCGCCCATTCATACAGCAGGACGCCGAACTCGCCGCCACCTACCGGGAGCGACTGCTGCTACCCAGCGTGCCGCCGTCGCCACCCGGCTGACCACCGCGATCGCGGCAGGGGAGTTGCGGTCCGATCTCGATATCGAGGTCGCCATCGACCTGCTGCTGGGCCCGGTCCAGACTCGGTGGTCACTCGGGCTGTGCGGCTTGACCCCCGCATACGCCGACACCGTCCTGGCCGTCGCCCTCACTTTCCTGCGCCCCTGAACTCTCGGCGGCCCGCAGATACGACGCGGTCAGCTCGGCGAGCACGCCGGGATCCGGTGCCGGTCGCCGCCGGAGGTGGATATCGCGCAGTTCGTCCATGAACCGCCGCCGACAGCCACAATGTACGCGTCGGCGGCGACGGTGGCCACGGTGCGCGAATTCCTCGCCGCCGAACTCATCGACATCCGGCGCATCGCGGTGGCGCCGAACGAACTCGGCGAGGGTGAACGCGTCCGGGAGCGGCCCGAAGAACTCACCGACCGATTCCATCTGGAGCAGATCCCCGGCCCCAGCGGGGTCGTCCACCATTTCTTCTGGCGACGGTGACCCCGGAAACGGCCGATCGCCCGGGAATCCGAAGATTCCCGGGCGATCGGCTACCGCAGTACGGCCACCTCGGCCGGATCAGGCCAGGTCGAACCGATCCGCGTTCATGACCTTGTTCCAGGCGGAGACGAAATCGCGCACGAACTTCTCCTTCGCGTCGTCGGCCGCATACACCTCGGCCACCGCACGCAGTTCGGAGTTCGAGCCGAACAGCAGGTCGTAGCGTGTACCCGTCCACTTGACCTCGCCGGTCGCGGTATCGCGGGCCTCGAAGGTCTCCTGGGAGTCGTCGATGGACTTCCACTCGATACCCATATCGAGCAGGTTCACGAAGAAGTCGTTGGTCAGCGCCCCGACGTTCTCGGTGAACACACCCTGGTGCGACTGCTTGTAGTTCGCGCCCAGCACGCGCAGACCACCGACCAGCACGGTCATTTCCGGCGCGGTCAGATTCAGCAGGTTCGCGCGGTCGATCAGCAGGTGCTCCGACGGCAGCCGGTGGCCCTTGCCGATGTAGTTGCGGAACCCGTCGGCGCGCGGTTCGAGCACACCGAAGGAATCGACATCGGTCTGCTCCTGCAGCGCGTCGTTACGACCGGGCGCCACCGGCACGGTGACCTGCACGCCCGCCGCCTTCGCGGCCTGCTCGACACCGGCGGCGCCGGCGATCACGATCAGGTCGGCCAGCGATACCTTCTTGCCGCCGGTCTGGGCAGCGTTGAACGATTCCTGGATCTTCTCCAGCGCGCCCAGTACGGTCGCCAGCTGCTCGGGTTCGTTGATATCCCAGCTCTTCTGCGGTTCCAGCCGGATACGGGCGCCGTTGGCGCCGCCGCGCTTGTCACTCGACCGGAACGTCGACGCCGACGCCCACGCCGTGGATACCAGCTGCGGCACGGTCAGGCCCGCGGCCAGCACCTGCTCCTTGAGCGCGGCGATATCGGCCTCGTCGATCACCTCGAAGTCCACGGCCGGGATCGGATCCTGCCAGAGCAGCACTTCGGAGGGCACCTCCGCGCCGAGATACCGTTCGATCGGGCCCATATCGCGGTGGGTCAGCTTGTACCAGGCGCGGGCGAAGGCGTCCGCGAACTGGTCCGGATTCTCCAGGAACCGACGTGAGATGACCTCGAACTCCGGATCGAAACGCAAGGCGAGGTCGGTGGTGAGCATCGTCGGCTTCTTGCGGGCATCCGAATGCGCGTCCGGGATGATGGCGTCGGCGTCCTTGGCCACCCACTGGTTGGCGCCGGCCGGGCTCTTGGTGAGTTCCCATTCGTAACCGAACAGGATCTCGAAGAAATCGTTGGTCCACTGGGTCGGCTTGGTGGTCCAGGTGACCTCCAGGCCACTGGTGATCGCGTCACCGGCCTTACCGGTGCCGTGCGTGCTCTTCCAGCCGAGACCCTGCTGCTCGATGAGCCCGCCCTCGGGTTCGGCGCCGACCAGCGCGGCATCGCCCGCGCCGTGGGTTTTGCCGAAGGTGTGGCCGCCGGCGATCAGCGCGACGGTCTCCTCGTGGTCCATCGCCATCCGGCCGAAGGTTTCCTTGATGTCCACGGCCGAGGCCAGCGGGTCCGGATTGCCGTTCGGGCCTTCGGGGTTCACATAGATCAGACCCATCTGGACCGCGCCCAGCGGGCTCTCCAGATCGCGGTCACCGGTGTAGCGCTCGTCTTCGAGCCATACCGATTCCGGGCCCCAGTAGACGTCCTCGTCCGGTTCCCACAGGTCGGCGCGGCCGCCGGCGAAGCCGAACGTCTTGAATCCCATGGATTCCAGGGCGACGTTACCGGCGAAGATCATGAGGTCGGCCCAGGACAGCTTCTTGCCGTACTTCTTCTTGACCGGCCACAGCAGCCGGCGGGCCTTGTCCAGGTTTCCGTTGTCGGGCCAGCTGTTCAGCGGCGCGAAACGCTGCATACCGCCGCCACCGCCGCCGCGGCCGTCGATGGTGCGGTAGGTGCCGGCGCTGTGCCAGGCCATCCGGACCATCAGGGGACCGTAGTGACCGAA
The DNA here is from genome assembly GCA_040674215.1 of Nocardia sp. NPDC050193. Classification (GTDB taxonomy): domain Bacteria; phylum Actinomycetota; class Actinomycetes; order Mycobacteriales; family Mycobacteriaceae; genus Nocardia. The sequence goes on from JBFARE010000013.1 coordinate 45,089, forward strand.
GTCGGCGGGCCACCAGTCCTGTGAGTTGGTCAGGACTTCGGTGATATCGCGGCGGACCTCGTTCAGGTCGAGGGTCTCGAACTCGCTGGCGTAGTCGAAGTCGGGTTCCATCGGATCCGAGGCGGGCGCGTTCTTGCGTAGGATCTTCAGGTTGAGCTGGTTGGGCCACCAGTCACGGTTGCCGGCACCCGTGGTCGGGTGTTTGGCCGCGAACGGGCACTGGCCTGTGGTGCTGTCGGACACTGCGTTCCTTCCGGTGAAACAGGGGTCATTTCGGGCCTGGGCGATACGGAACAGTCGGGGCACAGGCCCCAGTAGATGACCTCGGCTTCCTCGATGGTGAAACCGTGGTCGTCGGCGGCGGTCAGGCACGGCGCGGCGCCGGTGGCGCAGTCGACGTCGGCGATCGCGCCGCAGCTGCGGCACACGAGATGGTGGTGGTTGTCGGCGACCCGGGTCTCGTACCGGGCCACCGAGCCAGTGGGCTGGATGCGGCGCAGCAGGCCGGCGGAGGTGAGCGCGCGCAGTACGTCGTACACGGCCTGGTGCGACACCGCCCCGAGGGATTCGCGCACCCGGCCGATGATGGAGTCGGTATCGGAGTGCGGGCTCTCGTGCACCGCGCTCAGCACCGCCAGCCGCGGTGCGGTCACACGCAGCGCGGCCTCGCGCAACATGTTCTCGAACTCCGCGGTTGTGGTCACGATTCGGAGCTTACCGTTTTTCTTGAATCAATCAAGTATAAGTTTGAATCAAGATTTGGGAGCACCTGGCTATCCCGGGTCCGTCCGGGCCTCCCGGGATACGATGCCCCCACACTTCGCCAACAACGCCGATCCGCCCGGAGGATATATGCGTTCCACGGTCCGCCGCAGGGTTATCGCCGCAATCGGTACGGCCGCCTTCGGGTGCGTCGGCACGGCAGCGACCGCGGTCGCGCAACCCAGCTACTACAACCCCGAGATCAGTCACTGCGACCACCTGTTCCGGACCCCGCTGGAGGCCCCGAGGCCGGGCGCCGCGGTGTACTGGAGCCCGTTCGGAAGCACCGGAATCGTGTGCTACGACAACGGGACCGGGGTCGCGGACTACTACCAGCGAGACCCCGCCGGCGCCTGGCACGATATGAACGAACTCGCCCCCGGCCAGTTCTTCTACAGCATCTTCACCACCGGGGTTCCCGACGCCGCCCACTGGCGCTGACGCCACTCGGACGGCCCACGCCCACCGGCGAGATCGCTCGGGCGCCGAGCGCGGCACCCCGCCCGGCGGGATCGCGCCGTCACCGCGGTAATACCGAGGTATTATCGTGGCAGTCGTGGAGTACGAATGGCACGCGTCCAGCGAACCGTTCCTTCGGCACTTCGAGGTCGCGGCCTGGGAAGTGGTGGAGGTGCTGTACTCGCCGCGGCGGTGGTCGCGTCCGGCGACCACCGCTCAGGGACTGGCGGTGCTCACCGTATGGGGCCGTACCGAGGACGGGCGGCCACTGGTGGTGGTCCTGCGACCGCGTTCGCACCCCGACCGGTGGCAGATCCTCATGGCCGCGCCCATGGGGGACCGTCAGCTCGCCGAATTCACCGCATGGGAGGCGACCCGAGATGAATAACGAACACGACCCCGGTTTCCCGCGCAGCGCCGCCGAAGCCGAACAGTTCCTCGACGGGCTGGCCTTCGACGACACCGCGCAGATGCCGCCGCTCCCGCCGGCCACCGACGAGGTCGAACGCGGGATGGTCACGACCTCGCTCAAACTCCCGCAGGATATGCGCGAGCGCATACGCGAGGTCGCCGCGGCGCACTGTCTCACCCCGTCGATGCTGATCCGCCAGTACATCGAACTGGGCCTGTCCAGCGAACAGCCGGAGCGCATGATCCCGCTGTCGGATGCCATCCGGGTACTGTCGAGCCTCCGGCCCACCGCCTGAACCCTGTGCGCCACCACCCGAGGGCGTGCGGCGATCACGCATGCCCGGCGCCCACGCCCTCCCGCGGGCGCCGCGCCATTCCGCCCCCTCCTGACCCCCGGCCGGCCCGAGGGCGCTCCGGCCGCGTCCCGCCGCCTCGGACGGCCCGCTCGGTTCCGCGCCACCCGCCGGGGTCGCTTAGCACGCCGAAGTATCTGTTTCTCCGGTAGCGCCCCTTCAGAGCGGCCTTCCGAAGGCTTCCGGAAGCGGCGTTTGCGGACCTCACTCGAACTCGCTTATTATGGCGTTCCGAAGCTGGTCGTCGAGATTATCGAGAATCCACTTCGACGACTGCCGGTCCGATTGCCCCAAATGCGGGCAGATCGGCACAACAAAGGATTCTCCCGATTGTCGGGGTTGCGGAGAATCGACCGGAACAACAGGCGCGAAGGTAAGCCACGGCCAGAAGGCGATTTGGTGCAGCCGATGAATACCGACGATGTTCGCTTCCTGCTCAGCGACCCCGACATGACTCCGAGCCACTTCCGTGACCTGCATGTATCCCAACTTCGGGACGGTAACGATGCGTGCACACACAGTGCGGACTCCGAAGACGGCGGGCCCGCCGGGTGGCGGCTGCACAGCCACCCGGCCCGCCGAAGAACGGCGCAATACCCGGAGCTTTCCGGCGGATTTCCGGTAGATACGTCCGACCGGTGGGTGAGCCCGGATATTTGTAACCGCCGGGTATAGATCGACTCGCTTTATTTCTTTTCGGCTTCGAATTCGTGCCCGACGGGCCCGCCGTCCGTCATCGCCGAGGGGCAAAAATCTCGATTCGACGACATCAATTGCTGTTCCAATGAAATCCCCTGCGCATTTCAGGAGCAGTGAACCGGCTCTATCGGCCGGTTTCCCCCCGATGCCGGGAAAATGGAGGACAGGTGACCCAGTCCAAGCGCAACACAGACGGCCGGGGCCGATCGGATTCAGCGGAGATCGGCTCGTCCACGACAACAGGCCGGACGGAGTCGGGTAACGGTTCGGATGCGCGGCCGGGCGCCGTCACATTCACCGGCCCGCCCCGCCACGATGTCCTCCGTCTGTCGGCCGCCCAGCGAGGGATCTGGTTCGCACAGCATCTCGCGGGTTCGTCACCGATCTCGGTGGCCCAATACGTCGAAATCGTGGGTGAACTGCAACCGGACCTGCTCCTGGAGGCCTGCCAGGCCGCCGACCGCGAATTCGGGCCCGGCCATCTCCATCTCATCGAGGTCGACGGCGAACCGTGCCAGTACATCGACGAGACCGCCGGATCCCCGGCCTCGGTGGTGGACCTGCGCCGCCGTACCGATCCGGTCGCGACCGCACACCGTCTCATGGTCGAGGACTATTCGGCACCGCTGGACCTGCTCGGCGACTACCTCATGAAGTGCATCGTGTACCAGGTGGGCGACAACCACTACCTGTGGTATCAGCGCGCACACCACATCGCCCTGGACGGGTTCGCCGCGGTGACGATGGTGCACCGCATCACCGAGCTGTACAACGCGTGGGTGCAGGGCGTGGACGCCCCCCCGGCCACCGCGAAATACCTGGGCGAAATCATCGAGCAGGACATCGCCTACCGGGGATCGCAACGTTTCGACAACGACCGCAAGTACTGGACCGAACACCTCGCGGGCGCCCCGCCCGTGGTCAGCCTGGCCGGACGCGTCAGCAAACCCACCATCCACCCGGAACTGGTGAGTGCTTCCCTGCCGGAGGACACCGCGCGTCTGCTCGACAGTGTGGTCACCGAGCGCGGCACCAGTGTCACTCCGATCGTTGTCGCCGCGTTCGCCGCCTACCTGGGCCGGATGACCGGAAGTGAGGAGGTGCTGCTGAGTCTGCCGGTATCGGGCAGGCATTCGGCGGTACTGCGCCGTTCGGGCGGCATGGTCGCCAATGTGGTGCCGCTGCGCGTGCAGATCGCCGACCGCACCGTCGGACAACTGATCGACGCCACCCAAAGCGAACTGACCAGCGCGCTGCGCCGGCAACGCTACCGCCAGGAGGACATCTTCCACGATATGGGGATCTCCCGGGACGAGGCGGCCTCGTTCGGTCCGGCCGTGAACCTCATGATGGTGGACAACGAGATCGTGCTGGGAGAAACGATCGGCCGTCTCCACGTGCTCACCTCCGGCCCGACCGCCGACCTGTTCGTCAATATCTATCCGGGTGCGGGCCGCGACAGCACCCATATCGATTTCCAGGGCAACCCGAACGTCTACAGTGCCGCCGAACTCGCCGGGCACCACCGGCGTTTCCTCATGTTCATGCACGAGTTCCTCGCCGGCGGAACAGAGAACAGCGTCAGCGCGCTGCCGCTGCTCGAAGCACGGGAGCGGGCCGCGCTGCTGCCCGTGCGAGGACCCCACGGCACCAGCACCCGGCTGCTGCCCGACATTCTGGCCGATACCGCCCGCCGTCACGGTTCCGGTAGTGCGATCTCCACGCCCGGCCGCACCGTGGCCTACGACGAACTGGACACCTGGTCCTCCCGGCTGGCCCGCTATCTCATCGCGCTGGGCGCCGGGCCGGAGACCGCGGTCGCGATCCTGCTGCGGCGCTCGGTGGAATCGGTGGTCGCGGCCTGGGCGGTCGCCAAAACAGGTGCCGCCATCGTGCAGATCGACCCCGAGTATCCGCCCGCCCGGATCGAGCACATGGTCACCGACAGCGGCACCTCCGTGGCGGTCACCGTCGCCGACCACACCGAACGGCTGCCGCAGCACGTGCGCCCGGTCGTGCTCGACGATCCCGCCGCCCAGCGGGAATCCGAGTCCTACCCGACCGATCCGGTCACCGACGCCGACCGGATGCGCCCCCTGCGGCCCGCCGACCTCGCCTACCTCACCTACACTTCCGGATCCACCGGGCTCCCGAAAGGCGTGCAGGTCACCCATACCGGGCTGGCGAACCTCATCGCCGACCGCACCGACACCTACGGTATCGACGCGGCCGCGCGCGTGTCCTACGCCCTGTCACCCAGTTTCGATGCCTCGCAGGAACAGTTCCTCACCTGCTTCGCCGTCGGCGCCACCCTGGTGATCGTGCCGCCGGAGGTCATCGGCGGTGAACCGCTGACCCGGCTGCTCGCCGAACAACGGGTCACCCACCTGACGCTGACCCCCGCCGTGCTGGCGACCGTCGACCCCGCACCGCTCACCGATCTGCGTGTCGTGGTGGTCGGCGGCGACGTGTGCCCGCCGCACGTCATCGAACGGTGGACCGGGTCCTGGTCGATGTACAACGAATACGGTCCCACCGAGACCACCATCACCGCTGCCGGCGCACCCATCGAACCCGATCGTGATCTCACCGTCGGCGGCCCTATCCGTGGCGTGGCCGCCATGGTGCTCGACCGCGCCCTGCAACCGGTCCCCAAAGGCACCGCCGGCGAACTGTATCTGGCCGGGCCGGGTCTGGCGCGCGGCTACAGTCACCGTTTCGCTGAAACCGCGACCCGTTTCGTCGCCGACCCCTACGGCGACCCCGGGGACCGCATGTATCGCACCGGCGACCTCGCACGCTGGTCCGGCGCCGGCGACGAGATGACGCTGGAACTGATGGGCCGCAGCGATTTCCAGGTCAAGATCCGCGGCTACCGGATCGAACCGGGTGAGATCGACGCCGCGCTCACCGGGCACGCCGACGTGGACCTGTCGGTCACCGTGCCGGTGCGGAACAAGGCCGACGCGACCGTACTCGCCACCTATGTCGTTCCCGTGCACGGCCGCCGGATCGACCCCGTCGAACTGCAGCGCTACGCCCGCGAAACCCTGCCCCCGCATATGGTTCCCGCGGTGATCCTGCCACTGGACAGCCTGCCGGTGAACGCGTTCGGCAAACTGGATCGCAAAGCACTACCCGAACCCGATTTCGGGACCGCCCCGGCCGGGCGGGCACCGGCCACACCCCGGGAAAACCTGGTGGCCGGCCTGTTCGCCGAGGTTCTGGGGGTCGCGCAGGCCGGCGCCGACGACAGCTTCTTCGCGCTCGGCGGCGACAGCATCCTGTCGATCCAGCTGGTGGCGCGCGCCAAAGCGGTCGGGTTGAGCTTCTCCACCCAGGATGTGTTCGATGCCAAAACCGTCGCCGGGCTGGCCGCCGTGGCGACCGACGCCGGGGACACGCCCCGGCTGGCCGAACTCCCCGGCGGCGGGGTCGGGCCGATGCCGCTGTCGCCGATCATGCACGCCATGCTCGGCCGCGGCCACTACAACCGGTTCGCGCAGGCCACCCTCGTGCAGCTCCCGGACCACGTCGAACACGCGCACCTGGTCCGGGCCCTGCAGGCCGTGCTGGACCGGCACGACATGCTGCGCGCCGTCCTGCGCGGCGCCGAATCGGTGGACCGGTTCGTCGACGTCCTCGACCGCGGGACGGTCGACGCCGACACCGCACTGACCACGGTGACCTTGACCCGGCGCGACGCCGCCGAGGTCGACAACCACCTGCAGGCGGCCGCGGACCGGCTGGACCCCGCCGACGGGGTTCTGCTGCAAGCCGTCCGGCTGCAGGACACCACCGGCCCCGATCTGCTGTGGCTGGTGATCCACCATCTCGCCGTCGACGCGGTGTCCTGGCGTCTTCTGCTCACCGATCTCGCGCAGGCCTGGGTGCAGGTCACCGAAGGTGGCGAGCCACAGTTCCCGCCGCCCAGCACCTCGGTGCGACGCTGGGCGCACGGACTGGTCGAACAGGCACCCGCCCGGCGCGCGACGGAACTCGGCCTGTGGCGCGGTATCCACGAACTGGGAGACCGGCTGCTCGGACCACGCCGCCTGGACCCGCAACGCGACGTCGTGGCGACAGCGGGCCGCGTCCGGATCCGGATCCCCGCCGATATCACCGAGGCGGTACTCACCACCGTCCCGGCCCGCTACCACGGCAACGCCAACGACCCGCTGCTGGCGGCACTGGCACTGGCGCTGGGTGAGTGGCGGCGTCGCCGCGGTATGGCCGCCGGCGCGGAACTGATCTCGCTGGAAGGGCACGGCCGCGAGGAGCAGGCGGTCCCGGGCGCCGATCTCAGCGCCACGGTGGGCTGGTTCACCACCCGGTTCCCGATCCGGCTCGAACTGCGCGATATCGACCCGGAGGAGGCGTTCGCCGGTGGAGCGGCCGCGGGACGCGCCGTCGAGCAGGTGAAAGAGCAGCTGCGAGCGGTGCCCGACAACGGCATCGGCTACGGCATGCTGCGCTGCCTCGACCCGCAGGGCAGCACCGAGTTGGGGAGCTCACCGGACCCCCAGATCAGTTTCAACTATCTGGGGCGGGTGGGTGTCCGCGAACATTCGGGGGCGTGGACACCCACCCGTGAGTTCACCTCGTTGACCGCGACGAGCGATCCCCGGATGGCGCTGCCCGCGCTGCTCGATATCAACGCGATCGCCGAACCGGGACCCGACGGCCTCGAACTGGACGCGACCTGGGAGTTCGCCGCCCAAGTGCTCGACGCCGCGGAGGTCGACGAACTCGCCGGCCTGTGGGTGCGGGCGCTGCGCGCCCTGGCCGGCCATATCCGCTCCGAATCCGCGGGCGGCTTCACCCCCTCGGATTTCCCGCTGGTCACCGTGGCACAGGACGAGATCGACCACTGGCTGCGTGACTATCCATCGCTGACCGATGTGTGGCCGCTGACCGCCCTGCAGGCCGGGTTGCTGTTCCACGCCATCTACGACCGCGACACCACCGACGGCTACACGGTGCAGGCGGCACTCACCTTCGCCGGGGACGTCGACGCGGACCGGATGCAGCGGGCCGCCCAGGCACTCGTCGACCGCCACGACAGCCTGCGCACCGCGTTCGTGGAAAGCGCCGGCGGACCCCGCCAGCTCGTACTCGGCGACACCCGCGCCGACTGGCAGTACACCGATCTCGCCGACCTCCCCGACACCGAGGCGCGCAACCGCGCCTTCCAGGAACTCGCGGCCGCGGCCACAGCACCGTTCGACCCGGCCCGTCCGCCGCTGCTGCGGTTCCATCTGGTGCGCACCGGCGCCGACGAATACCGGCTGCTGGTCACCAACCATCACCTCGTGCTCGACGGCTGGTCGATGCCGCTGCTGATCCACGAACTGCTCGCGCTGTACGCCGCCGGTGACGAAACGGCCGAACTCGCCCCGCCGCGTTCCTACCGGGACTATCTGCAGTGGCTGCACGGCCAGGACAGCGACGCGGCGACCGAGGCGTGGCAGCGGATGCTCGCCGGCGTCGAAAGCCCCACACACGTCACCGGCCGCTCCGACCGCGCGATCGCCGCGGACAGCGGCGAAACCGGCCGCCCGCTCGACGCCGCGACCACCGCCGCGGTCCTCGACCTCGGCCGCACCCACGGGGTCACCGCGAACACCGCCATCCAGGTCGCGTGGGCGCTACTGCTCACGACCCTCACCGGCCGCCCGGATGTGGTGTTCGGCAACACGGTTTCGGAACGCCCGCCCCATATCCAGGGCGTCGAGTACATGGTGGGACTGTTCATCAACACCCTGCCGGTGCGGGTCCGCACCGACCCCCACGAAACCGTCGCCGACCTGCTCACCCGCGTCCAATCCGAACAGGCATCGATGCTCGGACACCGGCACATCGGCCTGGCCGAACTCCAACGCGCCACCGGCATCGCCGACATGTTCGACACGGTGACCGTGCTGGAGTCCTATCCGCTGGACCGCGAAGGACTGGCACGTGATCTCGGTGCCGCCGGACTGCGGCTCATCGATATCGACGCCCGCGACGCCACCCCGTACCCGTTGAGCCTGCAGGTGACCCCACCGTCGCGGGACGCCTCGAATACCGAGGAGAACAGCACCTACACGGTGACGTTGCGTTTCGCCACCGACCGCTTCGACACCGACACCGCCGACACCCTGCTCGAACGCTTCGAACTGCTGCTGACCCAGCTCGTCACCGACCCGGGTCGCCGGGTCGCCGCCGTGTCCGCGGCCCGCGACACCGAACGCGCGGAACCGGTTTCGGTACACGGCGCGCCACCGGCCGGCGAACGCACCCTGCACGACATCCTGTCGGCCACCGCCCGCCGCCACCCGGACGCGACGGCCGTCCGCTCCGGCGACACCACCCTGACCTACCGCGAACTGGAACAGCGCGCCGACGCCCTGGCCCGCCGGCTCATCGAACGCGGCGCCGCCCCCCAAAAATTCGTGGCCCTGGCGCTCCCACGCTCCGCCGAACTGGCCGTCGCGATCTGGGCGGTGGCCCGCACCGGCGCCGCGTTCGTCCCCCTCGACCCCGCCAACCCGCCCGAACGCCTCGCGGAACTGCTCGCCGATTCCGGTAGCGCGCTCGGCGTCACCGTCGACACGGTCGTCCCGCATCTCCCGGACACAGTGGACTGGCTGATCGCCGACCACACAGCCGATCCCGGCACCGAACCGGTCACCCCCGCACATCTGCGACCCGACAACGCCGCCTACCTCATCTACACCTCCGGGTCGACCGGCAAACCGAAAGCGGTGCATATCGCCCACCGGGGCCTGGCCGATGTCGTCGCCGCCCAAGCCGAGTCCTTCGCCGCGACCACCGATTCGGTGGTGTTGCAGGTCGCCTCACCGGGCTTCGACGCCTCTGTCTCGGAACTGCTGCTGGCCCACAGCAGCGGCGCCTGCCTGCTGGTGGCGCCGCCGGAGGTGTACGGCGGCAGCGATCTCGAAGACCTGCTGCGCGCGGAACGGGTCACCCACGCCATCATCACCCCGTCGGTACTGGACACCATGGATGCCGCCGGGCTGCCCGCACTGGAGACGGTCGCGGTCGTCGGCGAGGCCACCGGTGCCGACCTGGTGAACCGGTGGGCGCCCGGACGCCGGCTCATGAACCATTACGGACCGACCGAATGCACCATCTGGGCCACCGGATCCGAGGAGCTGCGCCCCGGCGAACCGGTCACCATCGGCGCTCCTATCCGCGGTGTGACCGCCGCGGTGCTCGATATGTGGCTGCGGCCGGTACCGGCCGGTGTCGCCGGGGAACTGTATCTCGGCGGGCCCGGCCTGGCCCACGGCTATTACGACCGTCGGGCCACTACCGCCGCCCGGTTCGTCGCGGACCCGCACTCACCCCACGGCGCCCGCATGTATCGCACCGGTGACCAGGCGCGCTGGGTGCGCGGCCGCACCGGCCCGGAACTGGAATACCTGGGCCGCAGCGACCAGCAGGTCAAGATCCACGGCCTGCGTATCGAACCGGGTGAGGTCGACGCCCACCTCACCCGCCACCCGGCCGTGGCACAGGCGGCCACCGTCGCGCAGGACGGCCCGGCCGGAGAACCGGTCCTGGTGTCCTATGTCGTTCCCGTCCCGGGAACCACCCTGGATATGACGGCACTACGTGACGATCTCGCCGGCTCGCTCGCCCACTACATGAACCCCGCCGCGATCGTGGAACTCGACACGATGCCCCTGACCCCGGTCGGCAAGATCGACCGCAAGGCGCTACGCGAACACGCGTTCCGCGCCGAGGAAACCCCCGGCCGGCCGCCGTCCACGCCCACCGAACGGGTCGTGGCGCAACTGTTCACCGAAGTCCTGCACCTCGACACCGTCTCCGCCGACAGCAACTTCTTCGCCCTCGGCGGCGACAGCATCGTCTCGATGCGGCTGGTGGCGCTGGCACGCGCGGCCGGTCTGGCCCTCACCCCCCGCGATGTGTTCGAAGGCAAAACCGTCGCCGCCCTCGCCGCGCTGGCCCGCCACGACACCGACGCCGCCACCGCCGAGGACCTACCCCGCGGCGCGCACCGTATCGAGGACCGCCCCTACCGGCCGGCGGACTTCCCGCTCGTCACCCTCACACAATCCGATATCGAGCATCTGGAACAGCGCTACGACACCCTGGCCGATGTGTGGCCGCTGTCGCCCATGCAATCCGGAATCCACTTCCACTCGACCTTCGATCCCGACACCGGCGACAACTACACCGTGCAGACGGTGATCGGCTTCACCGGCAGCGTCGACGGTGAAGGCCTCCGGCACGCCGCGCAGGCGGTGATCGACCGGCACGACATCCTGCGCGCCGCGTTCGTGGAAACCGCGGCCGGACCGTGCCAGATCGTGCTCGACCACGCCGAAGTCCGGTACCAGGAGGTCGATCTCGCGGTCCGCGGCGACGATCTCACCGCCGAATGGAACCGGATCGCCGGCGCCGACGCGGCCGCCGGATTCGACCTGTCGGCCCCGCCGCTGATCCGCTTCACCCTCATCCGCGCCGAATCCGGTGCGGCCCGGCTGCTGATCACCAACCACCACGTGATCCTGGACGGCTGGTCGATGCCGCTGCTGCTCAGAGAACTACTCGACTACTACGGCGCCCCCGAACACATCGATGCCGCCGGCGCCGCCCCCTCCTACCGCGACTACCTGGCCTGGCTCACCCACCAAGACCTCACCACCTCCAAGGCCGCCTGGGCGCAGGCCTACGCGGACGTGGATTCACCCACCCGCGTCGCCCGCGGCACCGGACCGACCGACGCCACCGCCGCCGAGGTCACCGCCGAACTATCGGCCGACCATTACGCACGCCTGCGCACCGTGGCCGCCGACGCCGCCGTCACCGTCAACACCGCCGTCGCCGCCGCATGGGCACTGAACCTGCGCACCCTCACCGGCGAAACCGACGTGATCTTCGGTTCCGCGGTCTCCGGACGCCCACCCGAACTGCCCCGCGTCGACCAGACACTCGGCATGTTCCTCAACACGATCCCGGTCCGGGTCCGGCTCGACCCGGCGAACTCCCTGCAAGAGTTGCTGTCACAGCTGCAGGACCAGCACGCCCGCATGCTCGACCACCACTACGTCGGGCTCCCCGATATCCATCGCAGCGCCGGCACCACCGAACTGTTCGACACCGCGATCGCCTTCCAATCGTTCCCGGTGGACCGCCCGGCCCTGCAGCAGCTCGTCGACTCCGCGGGCCTGCGGGTGAACGAGATCACCGGCGTCGACGCCACCCCGTACCCGCTGAGCCTGGTCGTCGCCCCGCAACAGGCCGAGCACGACACCGCACAGGGCCTGCACATCACCCTGCGGTTCCTCGACGACGCCTTCGACACCGCGCAGGCACACAGCATTCTCGACCGCTTCGTGGAACTGCTGCACCGCATCGCCCACGCCCCCGCCACCCGGCTCGGCGAGCTCACCCTGCCCGACCGGCAGGACCCGGTCCTGCCCGCCCCCCGCACCCGGCACCTGCCCGGGAGCACCCTCGGCGACCTGCTCGCCACCACCGTGGCCGCCGCCCCCGACGCCACCGCCGCCGTCTCCGGTCCGGTCACCCTGACCTACCGGCAGCTCGACGCCCGCGCGAACCACCTCGCCCGGCTGCTGCTGCGCCGCGGCGGCCGCCCGGGCACCCTGGTCGCCGCCGCGCTACCCCGGTCCCTCGACGCGATCGTCACCGTGTGGGCCGCCGCGAAAGCGGGCGCCGCGTTCCTACCGATGGACCCGAACCTGCCCGCCGACCGGATCGAATTCCTGCTGTCGGACTCCGGCGCCGCCCTGGGCATCACCGACGCAGCGTCCCGGCCACGCCTGCCCGACAATGTCGACTGGCTGATCGTGGACACCGAAACCGCGGCCACCGACAGCGATCCGGCACAGTCCGCGCCGGTCACCGACACCGACCGCGGCGGCCCGATCCGCCCGGCGCATCCGGCGTACGTCATCTACACCTCCGGGTCCACCGGAACCCCCAAGGGGGTCCTGGTGGCCCACCGCGCCCTCCGCGACGTGGTCGCGGCGCAACGCCGGATACTCGGGGTCGGCCCCGCCGCCACCGTCCTGCAGGTCGCCTCACCCAACTTCGACGCCTCGATATACGAACTGCTGATGGCGCACGGCTCCGGCGGCCGGCTGGTCATCGCCCCACCGGACGTGTACGGCGGACCGGAACTGGCCGCCCTGATGCGGCGCGAACAAATCACCCACACCCTCCTGACCCCCTCCGCGCTGGCGACCCTCCCACACGACGGCCTCGGCGAGCTGCGGGTACTCGCCAGCGCCGGGGAACCGGTCGGCCCCGAACTGGTCGAGCGGTGGGCACCCGACCGCGCCATGGTCAACCTCTACGGTCCCAGCGAAACCACGATCTGGGCCACCGCCAACGCCGCGCTCACACCCGGCGAACCGATCACCATCGGCGGACCGGTCGGGCCCGTCGCGGCCGTGGTCCTCGACACCTGGCTACGGCCGGTACCGGCCGGGGTCACAGGCGAACTGTATCTGTTCGGCGCCGGCCTGGCCGACGCCTACATCGGCCGCGCCGGACTGAGCGCCTCCCGCTTCGTGGCCTGCCCGTTCGACGAACCCGGTCACCGCATGTACCGCACCGGCGATATCGTGCGCCGCACCGACACCGACGAACTCGAATTCGTGGGACGCAACGACTTCCAGGTCAAGGTCCGCGGCAACCGGGTCGAACTGGGCGAGGTCGACGCAGTCCTCGGCGCGCGCCCGGATGTGGCGTTCGCGGTGACCGTGCCGCGCATTGCCGAAGACCGGCCGGCGGTACTGGTGTCCTATGTGGTGCCCGCTCCCGGCCACACCGTCTCCGCCACGGAACTGACCGCCGCCCTGACCGAAGCCCTGCCCGCCTATATGGTGCCCGCCGCGGTCCTCGTCCTCGACGAACTCCCACTGAATTCCAGTGGGAAACTCGACCGCACCCGGCTCCCGGACCCGGTGTTCGCCACCCGCGAGTACCGGGCACCGGCCACACCGGTGGAAACCGTGGTCGCCGAAGCCTTCCGCCATGTACTCGGCATCACCCGGGTGGGCGCCGACGACAACTTCTTCGAACTCGGCGGCGACTCGCTCAGCGCGTCGCTGGTCGTGGCGCGCGTCGGAGCCACGCTGAACGTGCGGGTTCCGGTGCGGTCGATGTTCGACGCACCCACCGTGGCCGGTCTCGCCGCCCACGCGGAAACCCTCACCGGCGGCGACCGGGTACCTCTCACCGCCGGAGTGCGCCCCGACCTCGTCCCGCTGTCGCTGGCACAGCAGCGGATGTGGTTCCTGAACCGGTTCGAACCCGACTCCGCCGCCTACAACATCCCGGTGATGCTGCGACTGACCGGCGACCTGGACACCGAAGCCCTCGCCACCGCACTGCGCGACGTCGCCGGACGCCACGAAGTGCTGCGCACCATCTACCCCGAGACCGCCGGCGAACCCGAACAGGTGATCCTCGACGAACCCGAGATCACCCTGGACCCCGTACACGTCGCACCGTCGGTGATCCCCGACGTGGTCGCCGAATTCATGCGCCGCGGCTTCGACGTCACCGTGCAGGTGCCGATGCGTGTCGAACTGTTCGCCCTCGACACCGACGGTCATACCACCGAATACCTGCTGGTCCTGGTGGTGCACCATATCGCGGGCGACGGCCAGTCCATGGGTCCGCTGGCCCGCGACGTCATGCGCGCCTACGCCGCCCGCACCGCCGGGCATCCGCCGCTGTGGGAACCGCTACCGGTGCAGTACGCCGACTTCGCGCTCTGGCAGCGCCGCACCCTGGGCTCCGCACAGGACCCCGCCTCGCTCATGTCGGCGCAACTGGAGTACTGGCGCACCACACTGGCCGGTGCACCCGACCGGCTCGACCTCCCGGCCGACCGACCCCGCCCGGCCGTCGCGTCCCTGGCCGGCGGCCGCGTCCCACTCGATATCGGCGCCGACCTGCACAGCAAACTCGCCGAACTGGCCCGCTCCCGCGGCACCTCCCTGTTCATGGTCCTGCACGCCGCCCTGGCGACGGTACTGGGCCGCCTGAGCGGCAGCGACGACGTGGTCATCGGCACACCCGTCGCCGGCCGCGGCGAACCCGGACTCGACGACCTCGTCGGCATGTTCGTCAACACTCTCGTCCTGCGCACCCCCATCCACCCCGGCGAACCCTTCGCCGACCTGCTGACGCGCACGAAAGAAACCGACCTGCAGGCCTTCGAACACGCCGACGTACCGTTCGAACGGGTCGTGGAAGAACTCAAACCGGAACGCACCGCCGACCGGCATCCCCTGTTCCAGATCGCGCTGGCGTTCCAGAACCTGTCCTCGGTCGATGTGGTACTGCCCGACGTCACCGTATCCCGCGCCGACGTCGACACCGGCATGTGCCAGTTCGACCTGCAACTCGTCGTCTCCGACAACTACGGCACAGGCGGCGCGGCGCAGGGCATCTCCGGCATGCTGATGTTCGCCCGCGACCTGTTCGACGAACCGACGGTCGCCGGGTTCGCCCAGCGACTGATCCGGGTCCTGGAAGCCGTCGCCGACGATCCGGCGACACCGGTCGGCGATCTCGACTGGCTGGACACCGACGAACACACCGCGCTCGTCTCCCGCGTCGGACCGCGCCTGGAAGGCGCACCCGCCCTGCTACCGGACGCCTTCGCCGCCGCCGTCCGCGACAACGGCGACGGTGTCGCCCTCGTCGCCGGCGACACCGCACTCACCTACACCGAACTCGACATCCGAGCCAACCGGCTGGCCCGCGCCCTCATCCGGTACGGCGCCGGACCGGAGAGCCCCGTCCTCGTCGCCGTCACCCGCTCCGTGGCCTCGGTGATCACGTGGTGGGCGGTCGTGAAATCCGGCGCCACCTATGTGCCCGTCGACCCCCGCTACCCGGCGAACCGCATCGAACAGATGGTGGCCGACTCCGGCGCCGCACTCGGCATCACGGTCACCGCGGCGCGCCCCGACCTCCCCGACACCGTGAACTGGCTCGTCCTCGACGACGACACCCTCGCCGCGCGGATCGACACCCTGCCCGGCGGCCCCGTCACCGACGACGACCGGCGCGCCCCACTGCGGGCCACCGACACCGCCTACATCATCTTCACCTCCGGTTCCACCGGCGTACCCAAGGGCGTCGCCGTCGAGCACCGCGCCATCGCCGACTTCCTCGCCGCCCAGCACAGCGCCCACCACACCGGCCACACCTCCCGCATACTGCATTTCGCCTCCCCGTCCTTCGACGCCTCCCTACTGGAGATCATGCTCGCGACCGGCGGCGCCTCCACCCTCGTCCTGGCCCCGGCCGGAATGTACGGCGGCAGCGAACTCGCCGACCTGCTACGCACCCAGCACATCACCCACGCCTTCGTCACACCTGTCGCGCTGGCCTCCGTCGACCCCGCCGGACTCGACGACCTGCAGGTTGTCATGTCCGGCGGTGAGGAAGTGCCCTCGGACCTGGTGAACCGGTGGGCCGGCACCGACCGCGCCGGCACCCGCGAATTCCGGGTCCTGTACGGGCCCACCGAAACCTCGGTGGTGGCCACCGCCGCCCCCCATATGCTCCCCGGCGACCGGGTCCGGATCGGCGCCCCCCGCGCCGGTATGCGAGCCCTCATCCTGGACTCCCGGCTGCAACCGGTACCGGTCGGAGTACCCGCGGAGCTGTACCTGGCCGGCCCCGGCCTGGCCCGCGGCTACCTGAACAGGACCGCGACCAGCGCCGCCCGGTTCGTCGCCTGCCCCTACGACGAACCCGGGCAACGCATGTACCGCACCGGCGACGTCGTCCGCTGGAACGCCGACCACGACATCGAATTCGTCGGCCGCAACGACTTCCAGATCAAGGTCCGCGGCTTCCGGGTGGAACTCGGCGAAATCGACGCCGTCCTCAGCGCCCGCGCGGACGTATCGTTCGCGGTCACCGTGCCACGCCGCGACGGTACGGGACCCGTACTGCTGGTGTCGTATGTGGTGCCGGCGCCGGGCGCGAAAATCTCCAGCGAAGAACTCGTCACCGCGACCGCCGCGACACTGCCCTCCTATATGGTGCCCGCCGCGGTGATGGTGCTCGACGCGATACCGCTGTCACCGAACGGGAAACTCGACCGCAAAGCCCTCCCGGCGCCGGTCCTGCAGGCCAGGCAGTTCCGGGCACCGTCCTCACCGGTCGAGGAGATCGTGGCCGGGGTGTACGCGGAAGTACTCGGCACCGACGGTCCGGTCGGCGCCGACGACGACTTCTTCGAACTGGGCGGCAACAGCCTGATCGCCACCCGCGTCGCCGCCCGCATCGGCGCCGCGCTCGACGCGTCCGTGCCCGTCGCGATGATCTTCGAAGCACCCACCGTCGCGAAACTCGCCGCGCGCGCCGAATCGCACGCCGACACCGGCCGTATCTCGCTCACCGCCCAACCCCGCCCCGAACACGTCCCGCTGTCCTACGCACAGCAACGGATGTGGTTCCTGAACCGGTTCGAACCCGACTCCGCCGCCTACAGCATCCCGATCGTCATCCGGCTCACCGGGCAACTCGACCTCGACGCCCTGCACGCCGCGATCGACGACGTCATGACCCGTCACGAAGTGCTACGCACCGTCTACCCGCACCACGACGGCGAACCCGCGCAGGTCGTCCTGCCCGCCACCGACGCCGTACCGCCCATGGCCGTCGCCCGCGTCGACCGATCCGAACTGGTGGACCGGCTGTCCACCTTCGTCTCCGCGGTGTTCGACCTCACCACCGAGATACCGTTCCGGGTGCGGCTCTACGAACTCGACCACGACGAGTGGATCCTGGCCGTGGTGTTGCACCATATCTCCGGTGACGGATCGTCACTGGGCCCGCTGGCCCGCGACATGATGGCCGCCTACTCGGCCCGCCTGCTCCACGAACCCCCCGCCTGGCCGCCGCTGGCCGTGCAGTACGCCGACTATGCGATCTGGCAGCACACCGTACTGGGCACCGAGCACGACACCGATTCGCTGCTGCGCGCCCAGATCGACTACTGGACCGGTCAGCTCGCCGACCTGCCCGCCCTCCTGGAACTACCCACCGACCGGCCGCGCCCACCCGCCCCGACCTACGCGGGTGCCAATATGCCGATCGAACTCGACGCCGAACTCCACGCGAAACTGGAACGAGTGGCCCGGGCCCACAACACCACCCTGTTCATGGTGTTCCACGCGGCGCTGGCCGCCACCCTGGCCCGGCTCGCGCACACCGACGACATCGCGATCGGCACCCCGTACGCGGGCCGCGGCGAACCCGAACTCGACGACCTCGTCGGCATGTTCGTCAACACCCTCGTACTCCGCACCCGGCTCACCGCGGGAATGACATTCACCCAACTGCTCGAACATGTCCGCGGCACCGACCTGGCCGCATTCGGGCACGCCGACGTCCCCTTCGAACGGCTCGTCCAGGAACTCAACCCGGTACGCACCCCCGCACACCACCCGCTGTTCCAGGTGATGCTGGCCTTCCAGAACCTCGCCACCACCGACTTCGAACTACCCGGACTGTCGGTCTCGGCTGTCGAAGCCGACACCGGAACCTCCCTGTTCGATCTACAGGTCACCGTCTCCGACAGCTATGACGACACCGGCGCACCGACCGGTATCAGCGGCGGAATCACCTACGCCACCGACCTGTTCGACAAAGCGACCGCCACCGCCATCGTCGACCGCCTGCTGCGCATCCTCGACGCGATGGCCACCGACACCACCCGGCCCGTCCACGACGTCGACCTGCTCGATCCCACCGAACGCGACGCCGAACTGATCTGGTGCAACACCACCGCCTACCACCTCGGGCGAGACGAAACACTCCCTTCCGTGTTCACCGCATCGGTACACAGACACGCCGGCCTGCCCGCGGTGACCACAGCCGACGAGACACTCACCTACGCGCAGTTCGCATCCCGGGTCAACCGCCTCGCCCGGCTGCTGATCGCTCGCGGTGTCGGCCCCGAGACCCTGGTGGCGCTGCGGATGCCGCGCTCACTGGACCAGGTCACCGCCATGTACGCGGTCCACGCCGCCGGTGGCGGATACGTCCCGCTCGACCCGGACCACCCCGCCGAACGCATCGACTACATGCTGGCCACCGCGAAACCCGTCGTCGTACTGTCCACCCTCGACGGCCTCGACCTCGACGGCTTCGACGACCGACCCGTCACCGACCGCGAACGCCACACCCCGCTGCGGCCGGAGAATATCGCCTACGTCCTGTTCACCTCCGGCTCCACCGGACGACCCAAAGGCGTGGCGGTATCGCACCGCGCGGTGCTCAACCAGCTGCACTGGATCAACGGAGCCCACTCCCTGACACCCGACGACGTGGTACTACAGAAGACCCCCGCCACCTTCGACGTCTCGGTGTGGGAGCTGTTCGCCACCCTGGTGGCCGGCGCCCATATGATCATCGCGCAACCGTACGGGCACACCGACCCCGCCTACCTCGCCGACACCATCGCCGCCCACCGGGTCACGCTCACCTCCTTCGTGCCCTCCATGCTGGCGGCGTTCGCCGGCACCGCCCCCGCCGCATCGCTGACTTCGCTACGGGCGCTGCTCGTCGGCGGCGAGGCATTCGGCCAGGATGTCGTATCCGCCGCCCGCCGAGTGATGCCCGGCACCGAACTGCACAACCTGTACGGGCCCACCGAATTCACCCTGCACGCCACCGAACACCTGGTCACCGACGCCGACCACGGCAACGTACCCATGGGCACACCGGTCTGGAACGTCCGCGCCTACGTCCTCGATCCCCGGCTGCAACCCGCACCGCCGGGAGTGGCCGGGGACCTGTACCTGGCCGGTCACCAGGTCGCCCGCGGCTATCAGGACCGTCCCGGACTCACCGCGGAACGGTTCGTCGCAGACCCCTTCACCCCGGGCGAACGGCTCTACCGCACCGGTGACCTGGCGCGCCGCCTCCCCAACGGGGAACTGGAATACCTCGGCCGCACCGACTCGCAGGTGAAACTGCGCGGCCTACGTATCGAACTCGGCGAGATCGAAGCAGTACTCGCCGAACACGACAGCGTCGCCCGCGCGATCGTGGTGGTGCACACCGCCGCGGCCGGGGACCAGCTCGTCGCCTACCTCGTCCCCACGCCCGGCGCCACCCTCGACACCGCCGCGGTCCTCGCCCACGCCGGCACCGAACTGCCCGGGTACATGGTGCCCGGCACCGTCGTGGTGCTCGACACCGTGCCCTTCACCGCCTCGGGCAAACTCGACCGCGCGCGTCTGCCCGAACCGGAGTTCGCGGTCGGTGAATACCGGGAACCGGCGTCCTGGCTGGAAAGCGAAGTGGTCCGCGCCTACGGGCACGTACTCGGCGTGGACCGTGTCGGAGCGGACGACGATTTCTATGCCCTCGGCGGAAACTCGCTACGGTCGGTGCAGGTGGTCAGCGAGCTGAAGAAGGAACTCGACTATGACGTTCCCGTCAGCTGGATCCTGTCCGATCCGAGTCCGGCCGATCTGGCCAGGCGCATCGAATCAGGTATGCGCTCCGGCCTGACCCACGCCGACGCGACCGCCGCCTTCGGTTTCGAGGTCCTGCTGCCGATCCGCGCCGACGGTGACCGGCCGCCACTGTTCTGTGTCCATCCCGCCTCGGGTCTGGCCTGGAGCTACCGTCCGTTCGCCGAGTACCTGGCGCCCGGCCGGCCGATCTACGGCATCCAGGCACCCCAGATCGGCGGCGAACTCCCCGGGCCGGCCACGATCGAGGAAACGGCGCGCCGGTACTTCGCCGAGATCCGGACCGTCCAGCCGCACGGCCCCTACCATCTGCTCGGCTGGTCGCTGGGCGGTCAGATCGCGCACGCGATCGCCGTCGAGATGCGGGCGGCGGGGGAGGAGGTGGCGCTGCTGGCGCTCCTGGACGCCGAAGCTGCCAATATCGAGCCCGCGGAAGTCGTCACGGTCACCGCCGGCGAACTGATCAGCAACCTCGGCCCGGTCCTGGGAATCGACTTCGTGGACCAGGACGCGACCCCGCAGGAGGCGGCCGACCTCATCAGGCGGCATCTCGGCGAGGGGTTCCCGGTCGATGCCGGCATGATCCAGCGGATGACCGACGCCTACAACCAGTCCATGCGGGCGGCGAGCATCTGGCGTCCCCAGGTTCTCGACGGTGACCTGCTGTACTTCACCGCAACGGTGGACCGCCGTCCCGACGCCACCGGCTGGGCGGGATGGGCGCCGTTTGTCGGCGGGCGGCTCGCGAATATCGATATCGATGCGGCCCACCTCACCATGACCGACCCGGCCGCGGTGGAGCAGATCGCCCGAATCCTCGACGAACGGCTCGACCGGTGAGCCCGGAGACAATACCGACCGTTACGTAGGGTAATTTTCCGGCGAATTTTCAGCCAGGGGAAAGGCGCCGCCGGCTCCGAATACGGCCAGGTCAGCCAGTGGTCCGCAGAACGGCAGGTCATCGGCCTAGACCAATCCTTGTGAATCTTCCCCATGAGACCGAAGAACGATTGTGGCACAATACTTTCCGTGTCTCGGTCGGTCAACGGCAACTCTGCGGCAACGATGATGTCGCAAGCTGAAGCGACCGCAAAATCGGCCCGGCGGCGCACTCACGCCACAGCCCGGCCGATCCCGGCGGACCGCCCGACCCACCCGCCACCGTCGGCGGGACGGTGGCGGCCGCCGGAACCAACACGCCAATCCCCGCCACGCACCGGAGGACCGCACCCCGCCCACACCGGCGCGCGGTACACGACTCCCATCGGCCGGGCCGCGGAAAAAAAATTCCACGTAAAGGTGTGTGGTGCATCGAGTTCTTGACAGGTGATCGTCCGGCACCAGCACTGACGCCCCCGGCGGTGCCCGCGCGACAACGCGGTAACCGCCCGGTGCCATGCGCCGGTGCCCGGTAGCGATGGCCCAGTATGCCCAACGGTGAACGAGTGAACCGCTGGGATCGGAAATTAGTAGGAGGCGGTTATGGCTACCGACGCGTATCTGGAACAGACTTCGCTGGCCGATATCATTCGGCACGGCAGTCCGGAGTTCCATCAGCAGCTGCAAAAAATCCTGAGCAACCCGGACTACGCCGTCACCGAGCAGCAGAGCCAGGAGCAGCGGCGCCTCAACGCCTACGACCAGTTGGGCGACCTCGTCAGGCAGATCGGCACCCGCGCCGTCGCCACCGACCTACCCAAACTGTTCGCCGTGTTCGACCAATGCGCGGTATTGGCGACCGACCTCATCCCACTCATCTCCGGCCACTACAACCTGGCCTCGGGCAGCCTCGCCACCCTCACCGACTCCGACTCCGCCGCACCCTACCTCCTCGACCTCGACGACGCGTCCAGCGTCGGAGTCATGCTGCTCACCGAATACGAATGCGGCTCCAACATCCAGTTCATGCGGACCACCGCCACCTGGGACGGTGACGGGTTCGTGCTCAACACCCCCGACCCCAGAGCACGCAAATTCATGCCCAGCGTCGGGATCGAAGTAGCCCGGGTCTGCGTCATCGGCGCCCGATTCATCGACGCCGCCGGCGTCGACCAGGGCGTCCACCTGTTCACCGCACGCCTGCGCGGCGCCGACGGCGCCCCCGCCCCCGGAGTGACCATCACCCAACTCGACCACCAGCCACTGGTGATCATGGACAACTCCGTCATCAGCTTCGACAACCTACGGATCGAACGCGACGCCTGGCTCAGCAACGACCTCGCCACCATCGACGACAACGGCGTACTCACCTGGCGCGACGAAGCCAGCCGCAAACGCGCATTCGCCTCCGCGATCAGCCAGCTCACCGTCGGACGCCTGGCGCTCTCCTCCTGCCTGAACGCCGAAGCCCGCGCCGCGCTCTACATCGCCCTGAACTACGCGAGCAGGCGAGTCGTTCCCATGACACCGACCGACAAGCCGTACATGCTCGACATCCCCCACGTCCGTGACACACTGCTCACCGACCTGGCCGGCACCGTCGCCCGCACCCTCTACGGCAACGCCGTGAAATCCCAACTCGCGGGCAGCGACCTCACCGCCCGCGGCACCGTCGTATCGGTCATGCTGGCCAAGGATTTCATCCAACGGCACGCACTGCAGACCGTCACCGACTGCCGCGTGAAAATGGCCGCCCAGGGCATGTTCAGCGCCAACCGGGTCGCCAGCTACCTCGGAGTCTGTCACGCCGCGATGACCGGCGAAGGCGACGTCTCCGTCATGGGCTCGGTCGCCGGTCGCGTACTGGTTAAACAATTCGCCGGCACCCAGCCGCCCGAACCCGTCCTCCACGACCCCGCCGACCCGGCAGACCGCGCACGCCTGTTCAGCGCCCGGACCCGCACCATCGCCCAGGAAGCGCAACCACACCTGAGCAACCCGACCCTCGAAGCCCGCCTGGAGGTCATCCCGGACGCCCTGGAACTCGCGGAAGCCTACTGCGTCGAACAGGCCTTGCGCGTACTCGACGAACACGCCGGCCATCCCGAAATTGCCGCCGTCCGCGACGTCTTCGCCCTCGACCAGATCGACAAGCACGCGTCGTGGTACCTCACCCACGGCCTCCTCGACGTGGCCGCCGTGAAAGCGGTCAAACAGCAACTCCGCGGCGGACTGCTCTACGAGGCCATCGACAACCTCGCCGACAACCTCCCCGCCCTGCTGGCCGCTTTCGAATTCGACGACGAAATGCTCGGCGCCCCGGTGCTGGCCGACGACCTGGCCGCCGCCTGGGACTCGCGCTGCCACGATCGGCCCCGTCGCTGATCCTGCGGACCCACACACCCGGGCAGGGCACCTCAGGTGGATGCCCTGCCCGGGGCGTTCGTCGCACCCCGCACGACTCCATCGATGTGGCGAATGCGACGGTGTCCGAAGCGCGGTCGGCACAGTCATCGGTCGAATAAGGACGATATCGACCGATACACCGACCCCGCGAAATGTGTTCGGATTACCCGCAAAAGCCACAAATCCGTTGGCGGAGAACAACATAACCACCTGGCAGCACTCGCCCGGACCGCACCTCGGTTAGTATTCCTCCGCAAACCGATATCAAGGAGATCTACGTGTATCCGCAGTACACCCGACAGGGTGCTGTCACCGGCTCACCGATCGCGGACGGTACTCGAACCCCGATCTACAGCATCGAGAACGGCCCCCGGGTCCCGATCTACAGCGAAGAGTTCGCCGCCGACCCCCATCGGGCCTACCGCCAGATGCGCGAAGCCTACGGAGCGCTCGTCCCGGTCGAAATATGGCCCGGAGTACCCGCCACCCTGGTCATCAACTACGACACCGCCAAGGGCATACTCAGCGACGGCGACCGCTTTCCCGCCGACCCGAGTATCTGGCAGCGCGACATCCCCGAAAACTGCCCCATCAAACCGATGGTCGAATACCGGCCCAACGCCATCCGCACCAGCGGTGAGCAGCACCGGCGGCTCCGCAAAAACGTGGTCGAAGCACTGGAGCAGGGAATCGACCTGAACACGGTACGCCCCATGGTGGAACGATCCGCCTTCCCGCTCATCAACACCTTCTGCGAAACCGGCCGCGCCGACGTGCTGAACCAGTACGCCCTTCCACTGGTCTTCTCGGTCCTGTGCCAGGTCCTCGGCTGTCCCGAAGACATCGGCCAGCGGGTCGCCGCGGCCAGCGCCCAGATGTTCGACAGTATCGATACCGCACAGGTCAACGCGGCCTTCGGGCAAGCCCTGCTCGAACTCACACTCCTCAAACGCGCACACCCCGGCGACGACGTCACCACCAAGATGATCCAGGACCCCGCCGGCCTGACCGACGAAGAAGTGGTCAGCCAGCTCGTCCTGCTGTTCGCCGCCGGAGTCGAGCCGCCCGTCAACCTGATCGCCAACACCCTCGTACTCATGCTCACCGACGAGCGGTACACCAGCTACGGCGGAGACGGGCACCTGACCACGAAAACCGCGCTGGAGGAGCGGCTGGCCACCGACCCGCCGATGGCGAACTACTGCATCACCTACCCTCGCCAGCCCATCTACGTCGAGGGCCAATTCCTGCCCGCCAATCAACCGGTGATCATCAGCATGGCCGCCTGCAATACCGACCCCCAGAAGAACACCGGCGAATTCATCGACAACGGGTGGAACCTCGCCTGGAGCACCGGCCCGCACGCCTGCCCCGCCCACGCCCGGCCGTTCTCGCTTCTCCTCGCGCAGGAGATCATCGACCAACTGCTGGACGCCCTTCCGGAATTGCAGCTGGAAGTACCCCAGGAACGCCTCGTATGGCGTCCCGGCCCGTTCCACCGCGCACTGACAGCGCTGCCGGTCGTATTCCCCCCGTCTCCTCCGCTGAGCGCCTGAAATCACAACCCCCACCGAAATATCGAAAAGGCGCCACGGAGTGGTGAACAACACCGAAAGCTGAAAGCTGAGGCGCGGGCGGTGCTGCGACCGGAGACCCACGGCAGTCACCGGAAACATTGCGCCCGCCCGCCGCCGCCAGCTCGATTCCTCCCGGAATCCACCACTGCCTATCTCAGGAACACCGGCAGACGATCGTGCCCGTTGGCGATGAAACCGGGCACCGTGCCGAGTTCCTCGGGGGAGACGGCGAGCTTCATCTGCGGAAACCTCCGGAAAAGCGCCGGAAGGGCAACCTGCGCCTCCAGCCGCGCCAAAGGCGCACCCGGACACCGGTGGGCACCGTACCCGAACGCCATATGCTCTTTGTTGATCCGGGCCGGGTCGAACTCGTCCGCACTGGCGCCGTAGACCGCGGGATCCCGATTGGCTCCGGCCGGGCAGGAAAGAATCGGATCACCTTCCGCGATAGCCACACCTCCCAAAACGAGATCCCGCACCGCGTACCGCAGCGGAGCGTGCGCGATGGACGGCTCCAACCGCAGCACCTCCTCGATCACATCCGCCCAGCCCAGACTCCCGTCCAGCGCGGCGGCCAACTGGTCCGGGTGGGTGAGCAGCAGGTATATCGCCTGGTCGATGAGATCGACCGTTGTCTCGTGGCCGGCATTGATCGTCAGATAGAGTGTCCCGACAAGTTCCTCGACACTGAAATCCTTCGCGGGATCATCGGCGTGGCAGATCAGCGTGCTGGTCATGTCGTCGGCAGGGTTCTCGCGCCGATACTCGACCAAGCTCTGCAGGAGCCCGATCATCTCCTCGTAGTTGGCTACCGCGGCCTCCTCACTCAACGCGATGTCGAAGATACCGTCCACGCAGGTCCGCAGCGGCCCGATCAGGTGCTCGGGGACTCCCATCAACTCGTTGATCACACGCAGCGGTAGGGGGTAGGCGAAACACTCGCGGAGATCCACCGGGTCGCCCTCCGGCGCGTCGCCCAGTGCTGCCACCAGCTCATCGGCGATCGACCGGATCCGTGGCTCCAGCGCCGCGGTGCGCCTGTTGGTGAAGGCCGGCGCCACGAAACTGCGAAGCCGACGATGTTCGGGTCCGTAGGAAGTGAACATCGAACGCGTGTTCACCCAGTTGAAGAGAGGGAAGTCGTTACCGATCTCCCCGTTCCGGAACGCCGGCCAGTGCTGATGCGGGTCCTTGGAAACCTCGGAGCCGGACAGCACCGCCTTCAGGACGGCCGCGTCAGTCACCGACCACGCCGGTACTCCACCCGGGAGCACGACTCTGGTGACCGGCCCCTGCGCTCGGATCCGGGCGATCTCACCCTGGATATCGGAACCCTCGGGATCGATGACGATAGGGTCGGTGTGATTGCTCATGCGAACTCCGATCTGACCGGTAACCGGCGGGCGGAGACACACGTTCTCCCCCTCGGCCTGTGAGGCCCCCCCAAGGTAACTGCCGAAACCAATTGGTCTCTACCAATTCCTGGCAAACGTTAGATGCTTCGTCCGGCACGCGACAAGCCAGGGGAGACGTGCGATGCGCACAGGCACTGCCGCGGTCCGTGCCACCCTGGACGCAGCCGGGTTCGAACACCGCACGGCCCCGGGAGGGCCACTAGCGACGCGGTGTGCGCCGCCGGGCAACCACGGGAGCGGGCCCGGGAAGAGTTCAGCCGTGTGGCCGGCATGCCGGCGCGGGGGAGTAATTCGATTGCGCGTCCTCGGCGGTGCTGCCTATGGTGACGCAGATCCGGCCCGATGCCGGCAACTCCGACCTCGAAGGTGGTGGACCATGTCAAATACGCCCCGGACGGCCGCCGAGCTTCCTCGCGATCCCGCGAACCGCTCGGATCGGTGATCCGTAACCGACATCGGATTCCCTGTCCGGTGTGAGTCTTCCGCGGGGTCGATCGGACTCGGCACCATTGCCGCCAATCGATCTCACAGAGGAGAACTCCCGTGTCCCACAGCGGCACGCCGATTTCACACCTATCCACCTTCACCTGCATCCGCTGCGGACTCGTGGTGTCCGCAGCCGCACCGGATGCCGAGCCACGCTCGCACTGTCCCAACTGCCTGTCCGGCACACATGGACAGTGCCGTGCGCGCACACATCCGATCGCGGTGGCCGTACTGCGCGACGGTGACTGGATGCTCATCCAACGCTGCACCGGCTGCAACTACCTCGAAGCAGCCCCGGTAGCCGAGGACGACAACCAACTCCTGCTGATCCGCATCGCGGTGAAACCGTTGGCACAACCACCCTTCCCGCTCGAACATCTCACCCAACTCCAGGTGAGGTGAGCGCGATGGCACGCAGAAACGCCGGCCGCGAACGCCCGCAGCGGGTCAAACCGGCCCACCGCGACGGGCCAGCGCGACGCGGGACGTCGTTCCGCTGCCTGGGCTGCGGTACGGATGTGTCCGTGCGGGCGCCGGGCACCGCGCACCGGAATCACTGCCCGACGTGCCTGTGCAGCAGGCACGTCGACCGCGCGATCCCGGGCGACCGCGCAGCGGCGTGCGGAGCACGTATGGACGCGATCTCCATCTCGGTGCGCGGCACCGGCGAGTGGGTGATCATCCATCGGTGCTCGGCGTGTGGCGCGATGGGCGCCAACCGCTCGGCAGGCGACGACAACCCCCTCGCGCTCGTCCGCCTCGCCGTGCGTCCGATTTCGTACCTGGATCGGGTGCGCCCGGTAGTTGCCCGGGATCTCGCGGCCGGGTGAGCTGAGCGAAGACCTCCGCGGAGGATATGGATTCGAGGGACCCCACCCACCTCGGCCCGCGGAGGTCTTCGTGCGTCACCACAAGGGTATCCTCCCCAGCGCATTCGCCGAGCTCACCGCCGGGGGACGACCGCATCCGGGGTAGCCGCGGTCGAACAGAGCTCACTCGGCGAGGTAGCGCAGCATCACCGCGGTGTTGAAATGCCTCGTCTCGGTCAATCGGAGCCGGAGACGCTCGGCGAGTGCGGGGAACATCGGTGTGCCACCGCCGAGCACCACGGGCATCAGGAACAACTGATACTCGTCGATGAGCCCGTGTGGCATCAGTGAGGCCGCCAGGCTCGCGCCACCTACCTCCATGACGCCGTCACCTCCGGCCTTGAGCCTGCGGACCTCCTCGACCGCATTCTCACTGACCAGCGTGCTGTTCCAGTGGACCTCGGTGAGGGTCCGGGAGAAGACCACCTTCGGTTTCTCCGTCCACAACACGGCGAACTCGCGCTCGATACGCGACGCGTCCCCGGGTATGCGCGGCCAGTACTCGGCCATCAGTTCATACAGTCGACGGCCGTGCAGCGAGACCTCGACCTCGCGGAAACGGTCATTGTGGAACTGGTGCAGTTCCTCATCCGGATCGGTCCAGTCGATGCTGCCGGCGCGGTCGTTGATATAGCCGTCCACAGACACACTGAATCCATAGACCAATCTCCTCATACCCGGGTTGACCCGCCCCGAGCTCGGAACTCATCGGTGCGCACCCGCCAGACGGTGCACTCAGGGGTGGCGAGGGAGGGGAAGGTACCGCACCGCGGGCATCTAGTTGACATAATGTAGATTATCGGCGTTTCTGGCCGGGAGGGTTCGCCGAGTAGCGAGTAGCGACCCGCAATCGAAACGCTGTGACGATTCGCAGCCCCCGGCCCGCCGACGGCTGCGGCGTGAGCAAGTTCGGCGGTGTCTCGCATGCGCGGGCGGTGGCAGTGCATTTCTCCTGTCCGCCGTGCCGTCACTACGCAGCGAAGAGGAATCCCCCATTCGGCAATTCGTCACGTGACGTAATTCGACACAGCCCGCCCCAGTTTCCATACTGCCCCGATGGGCGCCGGGCACGAGCCTTGTCGGCCGCCGCCTACAAGTGAGCGGCGACGACATCGTCATCCCTTTGCTGGAGCATGCGGCCGAGCAGCCGCTCTGTATCCGCGTTCGAGTTCGAAGCCCGGTCCGCCGACGGCCTTCCATCCGCTTCGATATTTCGGCGAATCCGTTGACGCAGCGAAAGAACCACCCCCTCCCCTCCTTCGTATCCGAGGGCGCACAGGCGGTGCTGTATGAGGCCTCTTCCTTTGTTCTTTTTACGGTCCGTTGGCCAGTGTGCGATGCCAAGGTTGAAATTTATTAGTAGATGCGCATATCGACGTACAGCTATTCTTAACTTCTATGGCTGGTCGCTGCGGATGGGGCCGAGTCCAGGATTTCGCGGAAGCGGTCCGATGCTACGGCGGCGGACATACCGGCGATGGGATTCACTTCGCTTCCGGCTCAGCCACCGAGTCGAGGCCCCCTCCCCCGTTCTCCCCCGCGGTCGGACGGAAACACAGCCTGCCGCGTACCGGATGCCGACGCGAGCGGGAGTTAGGCTCGGGACGGACTGGGCTCGTGTCAGCGACGACCTCCCGGAGGCGAGCTATGCGCAGACGTCGGCTGGTAGTTCTCTGTGTCTCCGTGGTGACCGCCGCGGGACTGGTATCGGGATGCGGGAACCGGGAACCGACACCGGTACCGGGGGCGGCCGCGCCCTCGACCTCTCCGTCTGGTCCGCGGCCCGATCAGGCGGCCGGCGTCGCCATACCACGTGGACGGGTCGACCATATTCTCGGCACGCTCGAGTATCGCGCCGAGGAGTTGATGCGCGACACCGATATTCCGGGCATGTCGGTCGCCGTCGTCTACGACGGCGAGGTGGTGTTCCAGAAGGGATTCGGGGTCCGGGACGTCGACGGGCGGCAGCCGGTGAACCCGGAGACAGTGTTCCAGTTGGCGTCGCTGTCCAAACCGGTGGGAGCCACGGTGGTCGCACGGCAGGTGCAAGAAGGGGTGGCGAAGTGGGATACGCCGATCCATGAACCGGCGCCGTGGTTCATCCTGCAGGACCCGTATGTGAGCGACCATGTGACCATCGGCGACCTGTACGCACATCGTTCGGGGCTCCCCGAACACGCCGGGGACAAGCTCGAGGATCTGGGTTTCGATCGGACCACGATTCTCCAGCGCTTGCGGATGCTGCCGTTGGCGCCGTTCCGGGATTCGTACGAGTACACGAATTTCGGACTCACCGCGGCGGCGATCGCGGTCGCCGATGCGTCGAAGCAGCGGTGGTCTGCACTGTCGGAGCAGACCATCTATCGCCCACTGGGTATGTCGTCGACCAGTTCCCGGTACGCCGATTTCGTCGCCGCGGGCGACCGCGCGTCCGGGCATGTGCTGGTAGACGGTAAGTACCGGCCGGCGCAGCCGGGACGGCAGCCGGACGCCCAGTCCCCCGCCGGAGGCGTCAGTTCGTCGGTGACGGACATGGCGCAGTGGATGATGATGGTGCTGGCGAACGGCAAGCACGGCGGCGCGCAGGTGGTGGCGCCCGAGGCGCTGCTGCCCGCGCTGACACCGCAGGCGGTGTCAGCGCCCCCGGCCGAGCCGGATGCCCGGGCGGGCCAGTACGGGTTCGGTTTCGACGTGGGTAATTCGCCGGCGGGCCGGGTGGTACTGAGTCATTCGGGGGCGTTCGATCAGGGTGCGGCGACCGCGATGACAATGATTCCGTCGGCGAACGTGGGGATCGTGACGCTGACCAATGCCGCGCCGATCGGGGTGCCGGAGACATTGAACGCCGAGTTCGCCGATCTGGTGCAGTTCGGGGAGGTGCGGCAGAACTGGTGGGAGCTGTATTCGAAGGCGTTCGAGCAGTTGAATGCGCCGGTCGGTGAGCTGGTCGGGGCCCCACCGCCGCCGAATCCGGCGCCCGCCCGGCCGCTCGAGGATTACGCGGGTGAATACGGCAACGACTATTTCGGTCCGGCGTCGGTGGCGGTGGACGGTGACGCGCTGCTGTTGACGATGGGGCCGCGCCACGTCGCGATGCCGTTGCGGCATCGCGACGGTGACACGTTCGTCTTCTCCCCGGTGGGTGAGAGCGCGAATCCGGGCAGTATTTCGCAGGCCCGGTTCGACGGGGACCGGTTGTGGCTGGAGTTCTACGACTCCGACAGGTGCGGTACGTTCGTGCGCTGATCTCGGCGTCAGGCGCCTACGTAGGCGGCGAGGTGTTCGCCGGTGAGGGTGGAGCGCGCGGCGACCAGGTCGGCGGGGGTGCCTTCGAAGACGATGCGGCCACCGTCGTGTCCGGCGCCGGGACCGAGGTCGATGATCCAGTCGGCGTGGGCCATCACGGCCTGGTGGTGTTCGATCACGATCACCGATTTCCCGGAGTCGACGAGCCGGTCGAGGAGTCCGAGCAGCTGTTCGACATCGGCGAGATGCAGGCCGGTGGTGGGTTCGTCGAGGATGTAGACCCCGCCTTTCTCCGCCATCTGGGTGGCGAGTTTGATGCGCTGCCGTTCACCGCCGGAGAGGGTGGTGAGTTGCTGGCCGAGGCGCAGGTAGCCGAGCCCGACGTCGGCGAGCCGGTCGAGGATCTTGTGGGCGGCGGGGACGCGGGCGTCGCCGGAGCCGAAGAACTCTTCGGCTTCGGCGACCGACATGTCGAGTACTTCGGCGATATTGCGGCCGCCGAGGGTGTATTCGAGTACCGCGGCCTGGAAGCGTTTACCTTCGCATTCCTCACAGGTGGATTCGACGGTGGCCATGACACCGAGGTCGGTGTAGATCACGCCGGCACCGTTGCAGGTGGGGCAGGCGCCTTCGGAGTTGGAGCTGAACAGGGCGGGTTTGACGCCGTTGGCTTTCGCGAAGGCTTTGCGGATGGGGTCCAGGAGTCCGGTATAGGTGGCCGGGTTGCTGCGGCGGGAGCCGCGGATGGCGCCCTGGTCGATGGTGACGACGCCGTCGCGTCCGGAGACCGAGCCGGTGATGAGGGAGCTCTTGCCGGAGCCGGCGACGCCGGTGACGACGACGAGGGCGCCGAGCGGGATGTCGACGTCGATATTGCGCAGGTTGTGGGAGTCGGCGCCGCGGACTTCGAGGGCGCCCGACGGAGTGCGCACGGATTTCTTGAGAGCGGCGCGGTCGTCGAGGTGGCGGCCGGTGAGGGTGTCGCTGGCGCGGAGTCCGTCGACGGTGCCTGCGAAGACGATTTCGCCTCCCTCGCTGCCGGCGCGGGGACCGATATCGACGATGTGGTCGGCGATTTCGATGGCTTCGGGTTTGTGTTCGACGACGAGGACGGTGTTGCCCTTGTCGCGGAGTTGGCGCAGCAGCTCGTTCATCCGCTGGATGTCGTGCGGGTGCAGGCCGATGGTGGGTTCGTCGAAGACGTAGGTGACGTCGGTGAGCGAGGAGCCGAGGTGGCGGATCATTTTGGTGCGTTGGGCCTCTCCCCCGGACAGGGTGCCGGAGGGGCGTTCCAGGGAGAGGTAGCCGAGCCCGATATCGGTGAACGAGTCGAGCAGGTGCTGCAGGCCTTCGAGGAGTGGGGCGACCGAGGGTTCGTCGAGTTCGCGGACCCATTCGGCGAGGTCGCTGATCTGCATGGCGCACAGGTCGGCGATGTTCTTGCCGTTGATCTTGGAGGCGAGGGCTTCCCTGGTGAGGCGGGTGCCGCCGCATTCGGGGCAGGTGGTGAAGGTGACGGCGCGTTCGACGAAGGCCCGGATGTGGGGTTGCATGGCGTCGACGTCCTTGGACAGGAAGGACTTCTGGATACGCGGGATGAGGCCTTCGTAGGTGACGTTGATGCCTTCGACCTTGATTCTGGTGGGCTCTTTGTAGAGCAGGTCGTGCAGTTGTTTCTTGGTGAACTTCTTGATGGGC
Source organism: Nocardia sp. NPDC050193 (assembly GCA_040674215.1). Classification (GTDB taxonomy): domain Bacteria; phylum Actinomycetota; class Actinomycetes; order Mycobacteriales; family Mycobacteriaceae; genus Nocardia. The sequence continues at coordinate 77,868 of JBFARE010000013.1, forward strand.
TTGTCGGGGTCGAAGTAGCCGCAGCCGCGGAAGATGCGGCCGTACCAGCCGTCCATGCTGTAGCCGGGGATGGTGAGGGCGCCTTCGTTGAGGGAGAGGCTGTCGTCGTAGAGGGCGGTGAGGTCGAAGTCGGTGACCGAGCCCATGCCTTCGCAGCGGGGGCACATGCCGCCGAGGCGGCTGAAGGTGGCTTTCTCGGCGACGGTTTTGGTGCCGCGCTGGACGGTGATGGCGCCGCTGGCGGTTACCGACGGCATATTGAAGGAGTAGGCGTTGGGTGAGCCGATATGCGGGTCGCCGAGGCGGCTGAACAGGATGCGCAGCATGGCATTGGCGTCGGTGGCGGTGCCGACGGTGGAGCGGGGGTTGGAGCCCATGCGTTCCTGGTCGACGATGATGGCGGTGGTGAGGCCTTCGAGCAGGTCGACGTCGGGGCGCGACAGGGTGGGCATGAAACCTTGGACGAAGGCGCTGTAGGTTTCGTTGATCATCCGCTGGGATTCGGCGGCGATGGTGGCGAAGACCAGGGAGCTCTTGCCGGAGCCGGAGACGCCGGTGAATACGGTGAGCCGCCGTTTCGGGATCTCCACGCTGACATCTTTGAGGTTGTTCACGCGTGCGCCCTGGACCCGGATGAGGTCGTGGCTGTCGGCGGCGTGTGTCGCGGACGCCCGCGTACCGGTCTTCGTGGCGGTGGTCATCTGTCTCCCTCTGCGGTGGTCGCGGTCGTCGACATCGGCCTGTTCGGTTCCGGGCGGTCGAGTGTTACCGGCCGGCCCGTCCGGTGGGGCGGGCCGGTGTGCGTGCCGGATCGGTGGGTGGATCTCCGGTCAGCGCAGTTGCTGGATGCGGATCATATTGCCCGCGGGGTCGCGGACGGCGCAGTCGCGGATGCCGTAGGGCTGTTCGGTGGGTTCCTGGACCACTTCGACGTCACCGGCCTGGAGGCGTTCGAAGGTGCCGTCGAGGTCTTCGGTGGCGAGGTTGATTCCGGCGTAGGTGCCCTTGGCCATCATTTCGGTGATGGTTTTGCGTTCCTCGTCGGTGATGCCGGGGTCGGCGGCCGGCGGGTGCAGGACGATGGAGGTTCCGGGCTGGCCGGCGGGGCCGACGGTGATCCAGCGCAGGCCGTTGTAGCCGACGTCGTTGCGGATCTCGAAGCCGAGGGTGTCGCGGTAGAAACCGATGGCGGCTTCGGGATCGTCCTGGGGCAGGTAGCTGGCGTGAATGGTGATGTCCATGCCGATCACGCTAACTGCGGGGTGGTTACCGGAGCTTCTCGATTCCTGATCGGTCTGGTCACCTGTTTGGCGGTGCAGGATGGGATGCCTTCGGTGGCGTCGGCTTGTTGGCGCCGGTAGGCGCTGGGGGGTATACCGACGAGTTCGGTGAAGCGGGTGCTGAAGGTGCCCAGTGAGGAGCAGCCGACGGCGAAGCAGACTTCGGTGACGGTGAGGTCGCCGCGGCGCAGCAGGGCCATCGCGCGTTCGATGCGGCGGGTCATCAGGTACCCGTAGGGTGATTCGCCGTAGGCGAGGCGGAACTGGCGGCTGAGGTGTCCGGCGGACATGTTGACGCCGCGGGCGAGCGCCTCGACGTCGAGTGGTTGCGCGTATTCGCGGTCCATCCGGTCGCGGACGCGGCGTAACAGCGCGAGGTCGCGGAGGTGTTGGTCCGCGGTGGGTCTGCTGGTCACGTGGCCGATCGTCCCATATCGTGCCCGGGTTGCCCAGTTCCCGGTGGTGGGTTGCCGGTGTCGTCGGCGGTGCCGAGCCAGGCGAGCGCGGCGACGACGAGGGCGGTGACTCCGGTGTCGAGGGTGGGTTGCGGCACGGGCGCGAAGCGGGAGCTGTGGTTGACCGGAATGTCCTGGAAGAGGGTGCCTTTTTCGACCGCTTGGGCGAAGACGGCCGGGTCGGTGCCACCGAGCCCCCAGTAGGTGAACGGGACGCCGAAGGCGGCGGGTATCTCGCTGATGTCCTCGCTGGCGGTCTGCGGCTCGATGGTGTGGGCGGCGGCACCGAAGGCGGTGGCGAAGGCCGCGGCGACGCGGCGGGTGGTTTCGGGGTCGTTGACGGTCGGCGGGAAGGTCGTGATCCGCTCGAATTCGGGTTCGTGGGGGGCGCCGGCACCGGTGGCCTCGGCGCGCACGATCCGTTCGATGGCGTTGAGGACGTGTTCGCGGACCGCAGGCTCGTAGGTGCGGACATTGATCTCGAGGACGGCGTCGTCGGGGATGAGGTTGGGTCCGGTGCCGGCGTGGATACTGCCGACGGTGACGACGGCGCGGGTGGTGGGTGCGATCTCCCGGGATACCACTGTCTGGAGTCGTAGTACGCACATCGCCGCCATGACGACGGGGTCGACGGAGGCCTGGGGTTGGGAGCCGTGGGCGCCGCGGCCGTGCAGGGTGACGCGCAGGCTGTCGGCGGCGGACAGGAACGGTCCGGGGCAGGTGCCGACGGTGCCCGCGGGATAGGGCAGGACGTGCTGGCCGAGGACGATGTCGGGGGCGGGGATTTTTGCGGTGAGTCCGTCGGCGACCATTGCGCGGGCGCCGTCGCCGTTCTCTTCGGAGGGCTGGAACAGCGCGATGATGGTGCCGTGCCAGGCGTGCCGGGCCGCGGCCATGAGGCGGGCGGATCCGAGGAGGCAGGCGACGTGGACGTCGTGTCCGCATGCGTGCATGACCGGTTGCGCGATGCCGTCGCGGTCGACGGTGGCGGTGGAGGCGTAGGGCAGGCCGGTGGCTTCTTTCACCGGGAGAGCGTCCATATCGGCGCGCAGTAGCACGGTGGGGCCGGGGCCGTTGCGGAGGACGCCGGTGACTCCGGTGCCGGCGATGCCGGTGGTGATGTCGTAGCCGTAGTCACGCAGCGCGGTGGCGGCGAGGGCGGCGGTACGGTGTTCGCTCATGCCGAGTTCGGGGTGGGCGTGCAGGTCCCGGTAGTGGTTCTCGATCTCGTCGCGGGCGGCGTCCAGGCCGGTCAGAACAGTGGCGGCGTCACGATTCATCGGTAGTGCCTCTCTGCTCGGGGTCGGTTTCAGCTGCTGTCCCCGGTGCCGGTGCCGCGGGTGCGGTCGCGGCGGGTGGTGCGGACGCCGCGGACGGCGGCCGCCAGGCGGGTGTGCGGCTGCCAGTCCAGGCCGTTGGGCAGGCCCCAGCCGTAGCGGACGGCGGCGAGGCGGAGCGCGAGGGAGAAGACGATACCGGCGACGATGCCGATCGCGGGTGCGCCGAGGTAGGTGCAGACGACCATGGTGCCGGCGACCACGGCGGCGACGGTGGCGTAGAGGCCGTTGCCGCCGAAGACGGCCGGGACCCGGCGTAGGAGGACGTCGCGGGTGGCGCCGCCGCCGACGGCGGTGGTGATGCCGAGCAGTACGGCGGGAAGCCAGCCGAGGCCGGCGGCGAGGGTTTTCTGTGCGCCGGTGACGGCCCAGAATCCGATGACGGCGGCGTCGAGGGCGGTGAAGAGGCGGTCCCAGGCGTGTTCGCTGAGGTGGATGAGGAACGAGATGAGGGTGCCGGCCACGGCGGTGGGGAGGTACGCGTAGTCGGTGAGCGCTACCGGGGGGCCTTGCTGGAGCAGGGTGTCGCGGATGATGCCGCCGCCGAGGCCGGAGACGATACCGACGACGAGGAACCCGAACAGGTCGAGTTTTTCGGTGCGGGATACGGCGCCGCCGAGCATGGCGCAGGCGAAGACACCGGCGAGGTCGAGATATCGCGTGACCTGGTCGATGGTTTCGGCGGGTGCGGCCACCGCAGCAAACTAACACGCGCGAGTGGGGGTTCTCTGTGGTGACGTGCGTCGTGCGGGCGCCGCTGGTTCAGCCGATGACGTCGCGGGTCTCGGGGAGCTTCGCCGGGTGGTGGCGGTCGTAGTAGCGGGCTACCCGGACTCGGTTCGCAGCATTGTGGCGAGCACCAGCGGCGGCGGGGATGAGCAGGACGCATGGTCGCCCGGCTCATTGCCGGATTCCTCGACCGGGTACCCGATTCCGGGCTCTGATGGTCGGCCGGGCGATCCACTACGCGGAGCAACAACACGCTCCCCACAGGCCGCATCCGTCAAGGGCGGGTATTCACGGCCGCACTCCCCCCGGCTGCCAGCCTCATGAGGTCGGTGTCGAGGTCGACGGTGGTAACGCTGCCGCCGGCGCTGCCGAAGCTGTGCTGGTAGCTGTTCCACGATTCGTCTTTGACCTTGTCCGCGAAACCGCTCTCCATCAGCAGCAACAATTCGAGGGCGGCGCGGTCGATGCGTTTGTCGAGGTCGGTGTCACTCCAGTCTTCGGAGGCGGCGAACAGGGAAGTGGGCACGGTCATGGTGCGCAGGAACGCGAATAGGGCGCGCATCTGTTCGTCGACGACCAGGGCGTGCCGGGAGGTGCCGGCGGTGGCGGCCAGGATCACCGGTTTGGCGATGAGCAGGTCGTTGTCGAGGACGTGGAAGAAGGAGGTGAGCAGGCCGCTGGGTGCGGCCTTGTAGACGGGGGCGGCGACGATCAGGCCGTCGGCGGTGGCGAGGGCTTCGATGGCGGCGGTCATCTTGGGGCCCATGAGCTGGGAGACCAGCGCGGTGGTGATCTCGGTGGCGAGTTCGCGGAGGTCGATGACGTGCACGGTGGCGGTGGCGCCGCGGTGGCGGGCGAGGGTGCCGACGCGGGCGGCGACCCGGTCGGCGAGCATGCGGGTCGAGGACGGGTTGCTGGTGCCGCCGCTGACCACGACCAGCCGGTAGGGGGTCGTGCCCTGGCCGTTGGTGGTGTTCATATCTCGTTCCTTTGCGTGGTGTCGGCGAGTTTGCCGCAGATCTGTTCGAGGGTGCGTAGTTCGTCGTCGGTGAGGGCGTCGGTGAGGGCGCGGGCGACGCCGACGGCGTGGCGGCCGCCGATGCGGCGTTGCCGGGTCCGGCCCTCGTCGGTGAGCGAGAGCCGGACCCCGCGGCCGTCGTGCGGGTCGGGGGTGCGTTGCACGAGGCCGCGGTCGACGAGCCGGTCCACCATCCGCGACAGCGCCGGTTGGGTGAGCAGGACGTGCCGGTTGAGTTCGGCGGGGCGGATGGGTTCGGGGCATTTGGACAGCGTGTAGAGGACGTCGTACTCGCGCATGGTGAGTCCGTGCCATACGTCCTGGGCCGCGAACTGTTTCATCAGTACCGCGTGGGCGGTGAGTACCGCTTCCCAGGCGTCGTTGGCGAGCCGTCCGCTGGTTCTGGTCACTTGTCGGCCAGGGTTTTCGCGGTGTCCTGGTAGGGGCTGGCACCGGCCAGGTTGTCGCCCTGGTTGGCGTTGGGGCGGGCCTGCCGGGCGGGCTCGTCACCGTATTCGGCGGCGACGCGGGCCCGATGGGTGGGCGCCGGGGCCGACTCGGGGTCGCGGCGGGCTTCCAGTTCCTTGCGCAGGACCGGCACGACTTCCTCGCCGAGCAGGTCGAGCTGGTGCAGCACGGTTTTCAGGGGCAGTCCGGCGTGATCCATGAGCCACAGCTGGCGCTGGTAGTCGCCGAAGGTGTCGTGGAAGGTGAGGGTTTTGTCGATGATCTCCTGCGGGCTGCCGACCGACAGCGGGGTCATTTCGGCGAAGTCCTCCAGGGAGGGGCCGTGACCGTAGACGGGGGCTTCGTTGAAGTAGGGGCGGAATTCGTTCCAGGCGTCCTGGGATTTCTTGGCGATATAGGCCTGTCCGCCGAGTCCGACGATGGCCTGCTTCTTGGTGCCGTGACCGTAGTGTTCGAAACGCTGCCGGTAGAACTCGATGAGCTGCAGTGAGTGCGCGGTGGGCCAGAAGATGTGGTTGGCGAAGAAACCGTTGCCGTAGTAGGCGGCCTGTTCGGCGATTTCCGGGGTGCGGATGGAGCCGTGCCAGACGAACGGCGGCACACCGTCGAGCGGTCGCGGGGTGGCGGTGAATCCCTGCAGCGGGGTGCGGTAGTTGCCTTCCCAGTCGACAACGTCCTCGCGCCACAGCCGGTGTAGGAGGTTGTAGTTCTCCAGCGCCAGCGGCAGGCCCGCGCGGATGTCCTTACCGAACCAGGGGTAGACGGGTCCGGTGTTGCCGCGGCCGAGCATGAGGTCCATGCGGCCCTTGGACAGGTGTTGCAGCATGGCGTAGTCCTCGGCGATCTTCACCGGGTCGTTGGTGGTGATCAGGGTGGTCGCCGTGGTGAGGATCAGTCGCTCGGTGGTGGCCGCGATATGGCCGAGCAAGGTGGTCGGCGAGGAGGAGAAGAACGGCGGGTTGTGGTGCTCGCCGATGGCGAAGACGTCGAGGCCTACCTCTTCGGTCTTGCGCGCGATCTGCACGATCGCGTCGATCCGTTCGGCCTCGCTGGGCGTCACGCCGGTCACCGGGTCGCGGGTGATATCGCTGACCGAGAAGATTCCGAACTGCATCGTGTGTCACTCCCACCGTATGTTCTATGCGTTTGCATCTACCTGAACGGCGGGGGCGCCGGGGTTATTCCTGGTGTGCGCACAGGCCGTGAGGTGTAGTGAACCGTTCGGTGGATCCGGCGCTCTACTCCCCCACTCGGATCATCACCCGCCGACGAGACGTACCGGGATCCCGATCCGTCCGGCCCACGAGCCGCTGCCATTGCCCGCCCCGCGGTCACTGCTCGCGCATGTGGTCGGCGATCGGGCCGAGCACGGTGATCTCTTCTTATGCGGCGAAGCAGTCACGGACTGCCGCAGGAGCCGGTGACGCCGCGCGGAGTTCGGCACGGTCGGGGCCGGACAGACCTCCGGTGCTGCCGGGTTCCGCGGTCCGCGCCCGACTACCCGCGACAGCAGGAACGTCGCGCGGTTGTGGTTACCCGGTGACGGGCCGCCGGAGCGGTGCCGGGTGCCGGGCGAGCGAGTCCAGATCACGGATGGCTGCGCAGCTGCGGCGGATCATGGCGGCGAACATGGCGTCGCCGCGCTCGGAGGGGGTGCCATAGGCGGCGCCGAACACCGCGACCAGCGGGCCCTGCAGGGCGGCGAAGCGGTAGTCCTGCCAGCAGTCCTCGACGGTGTAGCCGGTGACACCGAGTTTGGTGAGCCGCCGGTGGTAGGTGGCGACCAGATCTTGTTCGGCGGCCCGCCGGGGCTCCGGGTCCAGGCCGGTGGTGATGAAATAGGCGAGATCGCGGGCAGGCAGGCCGAGGTTGACGGTCTGCCAGTCGACGGCGCTCACCTGTGGTGGGTCGGCGGCGTCGAACAGCAGGTTGTCCAGGCGGTAGTCGCCGTGTACGAGACCGAAGCGTTCGGGGCGGGCGACCAGCCAGTCGGCGATGACCGCACCGCAGGCCCGAACGGTTTCATGGTCCTCGGCGGTGAGACGGTCCCCGAGGCGGGCGAGGAAGATATCGGTGGTGGGGCCGTAGAGTTCGCGCAGCGTCGCGGCTTCTTCCGGACCGTTGCGGCTGAACCCCTCGATATCGAGCAGGGAATCGTCACACCAGCGGGGGGCGTGCAGGCCCGCCAGGTTGGCCACGGCCGGGTGGGCGTGGGCGACGGAGCAGCCGCCGATCTGGTCACCTTGGCGGGCGGGCGCCAAGTCTTCCAGTAGGAGTACGAATTCGGCACCGTCGCCGTGTATCTCGGCGTGGTGGCAGCGCGGGGCACGGACGGCGACCGTGGTGGCGATCTCGGTGTAGAAGCGGACTTCCTGGCGGTAGGCGCCGGCCAGCATGGCGCGGATGCCCGGGTCGGCGGCGGGGAGTTTCGCCAGGAGTCGTTGTGGGACCCCGTCGCCGGTGAGCCGCAGCCGGTACACGGTACCGATCTGTCCGGTGCCGACGGCTTCGGCGGTCACGGCGGTGACGGGGCGGCCGAGGGCGGCGGTGAGCCATTGGGGGGTGAGGCCGGCGATATCTGTCGGGCTGGTCATCGGCGACTCCTGCCTGGGTTGGCCGGCAGCTGGGCGAACCGGCCGGGGTCGCGGCGGCGCCGCCACGCGTCGAGAACGGGTACGAGCTCTGCGGGAGTGTTGCCGTGCAGGATCACACCGTCGGCGCCGGCGGCGAACTGGTCGGCGATCCGGGCCGCGCAGTGTTCGGGGGTACCGGTGGCGGAGGCGGCCGTCCATTCCGCGGGGAGCAGTTCCTCCACTGCGGCGAGGGTGGTGTCGTCGGCTACGGCGTCGAGGGCACCACCGGCGCCGGTGACCAGGGGGTGTGCCCGGAAGTCGGCGAGGACCTGCGGGTCCCAGTCGTTGACCTGCACCAGGATGTCGCCGTAGCCCTGTAGGTAGGTGCCGAGGCGGCCGACGAGTTTGCGCAGCCGGGCCGATTCGCCCTGGGTGTCGTCGACCACCGCCAGCACCGACCAGATGCGGACGGCCGCCGGATCGCGGCCGGCGTCCGCCGCGGCGGCGCGGATCGTCCGGACGGCGCGTGCGGTGGTGTCGTCGGTGAAGAAGGTGTGCAGGACGACGGCGTCGGCGATCTGCCCGGCCAGGCGCAGGGTTTTGGCGCCGATCGCGGTGAGGGTGACCGGGATGGCTTCGTCGTAGGTGGGGTCCAGGTGCAGGATCGGGTATTTCCCGGCGGGCCCGTCGTGGCCGACGACGGTGTCGCCGCGCCAGAGGCGCCGGTAGAGGTCGGTGGCGTCGTGGAGTTGCGCGGAGGTGATCCGGGGTAGGCCGATGACATCGAAGAGTGCACCGAATCCGCGACCGAGGCCGAGACTGTAGCGGCCGCGGGTGAGTCGGTGCAGGGTGACCGCGCCGGCGGCGGTGATCAGGGGGTGGCGGGTGTTGTGGTTGGTGGCGGCGGTGCAGATTCCGAGGTCGGTGGTGACCGCGCCCGCGGCGGCGGCGAGAGCGAAGGCTTCCTTGGTGTTGAACCGTTCGGACAGGAACAGGGCGCCGAGGCCGAGCCGTTCGGCGGCGCGGGCTTCGTCGAGCAGGATATGCGGGTCGGTGGCGTGGCCGGCGAGGCCGTAGCAGCCGAGTTCGGGGAATTCGGTCACTGCCCGGCCCCGGCGTCGTGGCCGCCGATCATGCGGTGCAGTTCGTCCTGGGTCCAGGGTGGGGTGTCGTTGTGGTCACGGAAGCCGAGGATGGCGGGGGTCGGGCGGTTGTAGCGGCCGACGAATCCGCCCGCGGCGACGAAGATCTGGCCGGTGACCCGCTCGGCGGACGTACCCGCGAGGTACAGGTACAGCTGGGCGACGTAGTCGGCGGGTGGGGCGTCCAGGGCGGCGTCCTTGCTGATCTCGTCGAGCATGCCGCGGCGGTAGAGCTCCATGATCTTGGCTTCGTAGACGAAACCGCTGGAGAGCCGGGTTTTGGCGCCGGGGCAGACGATATTGGCGCGGACCTTGTGTTCGGCCAGTTCGGCGGCGATGGCGAGGGTGAGGGAGTTGACCGCGCCCTTCCCGGCGGCGTATCCGGTGCCGCCGTAGTCGCCGAGGTAGGCGAAGGAGCTGGTGTTGATGATGCTGCCGCGGCCCCGGGCGACCATTTTCGGGGCGGCGGCACGGCAGGTGTTGAACGTGGTGGTGAGGTGGGAGTCGAGCAGGGCCCGCCAGTCGCGGGTGCTGATGTCGAGGATGGACGAGCCGGCGGGTTCGGCGATCCCGGCGCAGTTGACGAGCACGTCGACAGCGCCGAAGGTGCGCACGCAGGTGTCGACGAGTTCGGTGGCGGTGGATTCGTCGGCGGCGCTGCCGGCGACGCCGATAGCGCGGTGACCGGCCAGGGTCAGGGAGTTGACCGTGCGTTCGACTGCGGGGGTGTTTCGTCCGTTGACCACCACTCCGGCGCCGTGTCCGGCCAGGGCGTGCGCGACGGCGTAGCCGATTCCGCTGGTGGCGCCGACGACCACGGCGCCGCGTCCCCACAGGGTCTGGTTTCCGCTCATGGACCTGTTCACGCTCGCTTCTCTCGGCCGAACACAATTCCGTACAGGTGTCCAGACAGTATGGCATCCTGACAGCCGCGCCGGGAGGTGGAGAGAGGTGGCACGCCTTGCTTGCGCGCAATAGCCCGTAGTACTGTCCAGACAGGTGTCTACCATAGATCCTGGACAGTAATCTGGGAAAGGATTTCCACATGACTTCGGTGAAACCGCCGCGGGTGTCCGGAGGCGAACACGAACACGGCCACCTGGAGGAATTCCGCACCGACCCGATCGCGCTGATGCGCCGGGTGCGGGAGGAATGCGGTGACGTCGGCCAGTTCGAACTCGCCGGACGCCACGTCGTCCTGCTCACCGGCGCCGAAGCGAACGAATTCTTCTTCCGCGCCGCCGACGAGGACCTCGACCAGGCCGCCGCCTACCCCTTCATGAAGCCGATCTTCGGCGAGGGTGTGGTGTTCGACGCCAGTCCGGAACGGCGCAAGGAGATGCTGCACAACTCCGCGCTGCGCGGCGACCAGATGCGCGGGCACGCGGCGACCATCGAAAAAGAGGTCGACCGGATGCTGGCGGGCTGGGGCGACGAGGGCGAAATCGATCTCCTCGACTTTTTCGCCGAACTCACCATCTACACCTCCTCGGCCTGCCTGATCGGGACGAAGTTCCGCGAGGAACTCGACAGCCGGTTCGCGCACCTTTACCACAACCTGGAACGCGGTACCGACGCGCTGGCGTACGTGGACCCGTACATGCCGATCGAAAGCTTCCGGATCCGCGACGAATCCCGGGCCGCGCTGGTCGAACTCGTCCAGGAGATCATGAACGGGCGGACCGCGAACCCGCCCGCCGGCAAAGAGGACCGCGACCTGCTCGATGTGCTGGTCTCGGTGAGGAAAGAGGACGGCACACCGCATTTCAGCGCCAGCGAGGTCACCGGCATCTTCATCTCGATGATGTTCGCCGGCCACCACACCACCTCGGGTACCGCCGCCTGGTCGGTGATCGAACTGCTGCGGCATCCGGAAGTGCTGTCCGGAGTCGTGAAGGAACTCGACGAGCTCTACGCCGACGGCCAGGAAGTAAGCTTCCACGCCCTGCGCCAGATCCCGCAGCTTGAAGCGGTGCTCAAGGAGACGCTTCGACTTCATCCCCCGCTCATCATCCTGATGCGGGTCGCCCAAGGCGAGTTCGAGGTGTGCGGAAACCGGATCGAGCCCGGCGATCATGTGGCGGCGACGCCGGCGATCTCCAACCGGCTGCCCGAGGACTTCCCGAACCCGGACAGTTTCGATCCCGGCCGCTATATCGACCCCAACCAGGAAGACCTGGTCAACCGCTGGACCTGGATCCCGTTCGGGGCCGGGCGCCACCGCTGCGTCGGCGCCGCGTTCGCGCTGATGCAGCTCAAGGCGATCTTCTCGGTACTGCTACGGGACTGGGAGTTCGAGATGGCGCAGCCGGCGGAGTCCTACCGCAACGATCACTCGAAGATGGTCGTACAGCTGCAGCAGCCGTGCCGGGTGCGGTACCGCCGCAGGCAGCCGGAGAGCTAGTCCGAAGTTACATCTCCGACGGTACCTCGCCGGGCCGGGCCGACCACGACCGCGAGTCCGGGATGTTCGCAGGTCGGGTGGGCAATCGCCGCGTTCGTGCGCGCCGCGCAGATGAACACCACTCACCGCCGCCTTCGGGGTCGGTACCCCTGCGGGCGCGGCGGTGTAGAGCGCACCTCGGCATCGAACACCACCGGACAAGATATTCCCAAGCGTGGAAACAGATCAGAGCAGACGGCGAGTTAACTTGACGCCGCGCGGGATGCCCAGGGCTGGGCAAGCACTACCCGTCGCCGTGGTGAAAGGATCTGCTTACGATGGAGCCCGAAATCGCTGTCGTATCGGCTTTCGCCACCCTCCATGCCGAAGACCCGCGGCGCACATTGTTCGTCTTCGTCGACGAGCACGGTCACGACGGCGAACACCTCACTGTCCACCGGCTCGCGGAGCGAGCACAAGACGTTCGGGCCCTGTTGCGGGCGGCCGGGATAGAACCCGGCGATCGGGTGCTTTTGCTGCACCTGCCCTCGTTGGATTTCATCGTCGCCTTCCTCGGCTGCCTGGCCGCCGGTGTGATTCCGGTTCCTCTCCCGCCGCCGAACCCGTTCGCACTCGCTAAAGAAGTCGGTGCGGTATCGGGTATCGCGCAGGACTGTGGTGCGCGGGCGATCCTGACGCACGCCGGCTACCGCACCATGGTGGATGCGGTACCGCTTCCACCGGAGGGAGCGCAGTGGCCGGAGCTGCCCTGGTTGTCGCCCGGTGATGTCGCGGACCGATCGGACGAGTCACTACGCTCCTGGTACCGGCCCATCGACCCGGACGAACCGGCTTTCCTGCAGTACACCTCGGGATCGACGGGCTCGCCGAAAGGGGTGGTGGTCACCCATCGCAATATCCACCACGAACTCGCCGCTCTCGCCGCCGACTTCGAACTCGGGGACGACACCGTCGCGGTCAGCTGGCTACCACATTTCCATGACCTCGGACTGGTCTGCGTCCTGCTCAACACGCTGGCCGGAAACGCTGATCGCACCTACCTGATCTCACCGCTGCACTTCTTGCAGCGGCCGGCGATCTGGTTCGAGGTACTCTCCCGGGTCGGCGGCACACATACCACCGCGCCGAACTTCGCCTACGACCTCATCGTCCGCAAGACGACTCCGCAACAGCGCGCCCGCTGGGACCTCAGTTCGGTGCGCAGGTTCGGCACCGCGGGGGAAACCGTTCTCGCGTCGACGGTCGAGGCGTTCTTCGCGGCCTTCGAAAGCTGCGACGCGTCCCCACAGGCATTCCACCCCGGCTACGGACTCGCCGAGCACACGCTCAGCGTCACCGTCGGCAGCGGGGGCACCGTGGCCTTCGACCGTGACCAGCTCGAGCAGGGCCGGGCCGTGCCCGCTACCGCTCCCGACGGCCGTGAACCCGTGCTTCTGTACGGCAGCGGCTGGGTCACCAAACCGGACGCTCGACTACGCATCGTCGACCCGGAGACTGGACGGCCGTGCGCGCCTCGGGAAATCGGGGAGATCTGGGTCGATTCCCCCACCAAGGCCCGCGGCTACTGGTCGCTCGAGGAACAGACCCGCGAAACGTTCCACGCTGTGGTCGGTGACGGTGACCCGCGGCGCTACCTGCGCACCGGCGACCTCGGTTTCCTGCACGAGGACGAACTGTTCGTCACCGGCCGGCTGAAGGATCTGGTCATCGTCCACGGCCGCAACTACGCGCCGCAGGATATCGAGGCCAGTGTCCGCTCCGCGCATCCTCGGATTCGTCCCGGCGGAATCGCCGCCTTCTCGGTGCCGGCATTGCCCGGCGCGGCCTCGGAGCGATTGATCGTGCTGGTCGAGACCACCGGCGCCGAACTCGACGAGGCCACCGCCGCCGATATCCGTCGCGCGGTCCGCCGTCGGGTGCGCGGCGATCACGGCCTCGCCTGCCATGAAGTGCTCGTCGGCCCGAAACTGGTGCAGAAGACGACCAGCGGAAAGGTCCGCCGTGCCGTGTGCCGCGCGGAGTTCCTGCGCCGGGAGAACGAGGACCGGCCCACCGCGGCGGTCACCCGATGAGTCGTGGCCTGACCTTCTCCACCGGCGCGAGCGATCCTCGGCTCACCGATATCGACGCCGACTTCCAGCAGCTGCTGACGGAGTTCGCGCAGGTGACGGCGATGGGGAAACTGACCCGCACCCGGACCTTCCACGCACCAGGAATCGTGGTTCGCGGCCATATCGACTTCTTCGACGCCCCGGGTACGCCGGTGCACCCGTTCTTCGCCGGAGGCAAGCGGTACCCGGTGCTGGCGCGGTACAGCAACGGTGTATCCAGTGACGACCTCGCCCCCGGAATCCGCGGGCTGTCGCTTCGATGGTTCGATCCGGACGGATCCGGCGATTCGCCGTTCAACTTGACGTTCAACACGGGCTATCGTGTATTCGCTCCGAACGCGTGGACATTCATGAAGTTCTTCATGCTCCGCGACGACGCGGCGCGCGAAAAGCTCGTTCGTGCCACACCCGCAGCGTTGGCGCCGGCACTGGATGCGATCCGAGATCCACATCCGTACGACCGTTATCACCTCAACTCACAGGTGCCGCAGCAGTACGTCGATGGAGCAGGCCGACCCTGGTTGGTGCGTTACCGGCTGGTGCCCGGGGAAGATATGCCCGATATCGGCCACCACACGCCCCGGGGATGGGTGGTGCCACCGATCGAACGGTTGATGCGGGCGCCGGATGAACGACGTTCGTCGACCTTGTTGCGTGACGAAGTTCGCCGCATGGCATCGGAGGGCTCCCTCCGCGGGTTGTTCCAAATCCAATTGCATCCGCTCGGTGACGATGCCGCGGCGAACCAGGCCGCGCTGTCCCCGTCCGCCGACTGGTCGGCGGCGTCCTATCCGTTCCGGACAATCGGTGAGCTGCGTCTGGATCTGGTAGCGGAGGAGGATCCCGCCGCCGAGTTACCGTTCGATCCGGCGGACGCCCCGCAGGGCCTCGGGATCGCGCTCGCTCGTTCTCCTTTCGAAGCGGCGTCGATGAATCACGCCCGCGCCCTCGTCTACCGCGCCGGATACGCCGCGCGAACCTTCCGGCCCGAACCCATCGCTACCGGTTCCCCCGCGCTGTCCGCCCCGCGCGTCGCGAACGCCGCCGAAGACGGCCGGACCATCTGTGTGATCGGCGCCGGACCGGGCGGCTTGGCCGCCGCGCACGAGTTCGAGCGGCTCGGACACGCCGTGGTGGTACTCGAGCGGGAGCCGGTGGTGGGTGGCAAATCGGTCTCGGTGGAGATCGACGGGCGGGCCTACGATCTCGGCGCGCACCTGTGCAATGACCGGTACGAGCACGTCATCGCCCTCGCCGACGAATTCGGCCTGGATACCGAGGACATCATCGCCCCGCACATCTTCGATACGCAGACCTTCACGGCCGCGATGCCCAAGACGGCGTTCGCCACCCGTGACGTCGTCGGACGGTATATGCGGCTGCGCGCCGAGACCTTTCCCGATATCGGCCGTCCAGGTTTGGCGCACTCCGCGCGGGCCCTGTCTGCGCCGACACGAGAGTGGCTGCGCGACAACGATCTCGAGGCGATGGGTGCGTCCCTCGGAGCCGTGTACACCTCGGCCGGATACGGCTACCTTACCGACGAGCTGCCCGCCCTGTATTTCCTCAAGGTCTCGGAGACGGTGAGTCAGCTGTCGGTCGAGCCGACCCGTACCCGCCACGCCAACGCGTTCACGATCGCCGGTGGCCTCGGCGCACTGTGGGAACGTATCGCGGCGAAGCTGGCCGATGTGCGGACCGGTGTCGAGATCACCTCGATCGACCGCCGCGGTGACAGCGTGTGCGTACGACTCGCGGACGGCGGGACCGTACATGCCGATGACCTCGTGCTGGCCGTCCCCCTCGACCGGCTCGATGGTGTTCTGGACATGTCGCTGGCCGAGCGCGCGCTCGCCCGGCGGATTCGGCGCCTGGACTTCTATACCGTGCTGTGCCGGATCACCGGGTTACCGCGCGACGGGCACTACACCGTGCGGTCCGGGGACGCCAGCCCCGGTCCGGGGCATTGCGTTTCCTTCCATCACCGGTACCCCGGGACCGATGTATACATCTGTTACTCCTACGGTGCCGACGGTCTGGAACCCGACGATATCGTGGCGAACCTACGCGACGACGTGATCGGGTTCGGTGGTGCGGTGACCGAGGTGCTACTCGTGCGGCGCTGGCCGTACTTCCCGCATTTCGCGAGCGCGGATCTGGCCGAAGGTGTCTACGACAAGTTCGAGGGACGGCAGGGCATTCGCCGGACCTACCATGTGGGCGGGCTGCTCGGCTTCGAAATGATCGAAACGACGATCGCGCACGCACGTGACCTGGTCGCCAGGCATTTCGCCCCTGAAGACAGCGCGGAGGTATCCGGCCCGGACCGTGGGCATGCCCCCGTTCCCGGTCGCACTGCCGCGGAGATCAGCGCATGGCTGGTCGGCCGGCTGGCCAGGGAGTTCGAACTGGCCGAAGCCGAGATCGACCCGGCGGCCTCACTCGATGATTTCGCCCTCGATTCGTTGGCCGTCGCCGCGCTGCACCTGGATCTCTCCGCGTGGCTCGGCTGCCGGGTGCACCCCACGATCCTGCTGGAGAACCCGACGATCGAGGACGCGGCGCGACGGCTGGCCGAGGCGGTGCCCGCCGCACCGAATACCGCCTCCGCCGCGGCGCCGGTCCCGCTGCTGGCCGTTCCGTTGACGCCGCCACGCCCCTTCTTCTGCATACCCGGCGTGAACGGCATCGCCTACCAGTTCCGGACGCTGGCCGCTGCTCTCGGCCCATGGTGGCCGTTCACCGCGCTGCAGGCGCCCGGTCACGACGGGGCGGAGCCGACCCTGAACACGGTGGAGGCGCTTGCGCAGCGCTATCTCCGGGATATCCGCGCGGTGCAGCCACACGGGCCGTATCTGCTCGGTGGATATTCGCTCGGCGGATTGATCGCCTACGAGACGGCCTGTCGGCTGCGCGCTGCCGGGGAGAAGGTCGGCGAGGTCGTGCTGATTGATACCTACGTTCCGCTGGCCGGCCAATCCACACCCCCCTGGGACGAGCGCGCGGCCTTGGACGAGCTGGCGGCGATGGTGCGGGCGGCGGCCGGTGCGACGGGGAACGAGCTGGTCCTCGATCCCGAGCTGCCGCTCGAACAGCGGCGTGACGCGGTATGTCAGGAGTTGACCAGAAGCCGGGGCAGCGGCGCCCGCCGTCAGTTGGATTTCATCCTGCGGGTGTACCAGGCGAACCTCGAAGCGAACGTCCGCTACCGGCCACCACGATCGGACCTGCCCGTCACCCTGCTGCGGGCCGAGGGCGCATTTCCGATCGTCTTCGGCCCCGAGCGCGGCCCCCGGGTACCGCTCGGCGACCCGGCCCAGGGCTGGGACACGGTGCGGACCGGCCGGTTCCGGATAGTGGATGTGCCCGGCAACCATTTCACCATTCTCTCCGAGGCCCGGGTGGGCGAGTTGGCCGACGCCCTGAGCGAAGTGCTCACGGGCAGGCGGTGGGCACTATCGGAGACCACCCTGTGACGGCACTCCGCAACCCGATCCTGCGAGTACCCGGCAACGACGTCGCTATCCGTTTCGACACCGGAACCGCGGGTGTGTGTGCGATGCCCGCCGACGGCCGTGCGCTGCCGGAGACGGCGTCGTGACCGCGTCGCTGTACCCGATGACGATCGAGCAGGTCGTTCGGCGGATACGGGAACAAGTGCACGTCGTGGCCGAGCCCGAGGGTGGGATCACCGCGATGACGGGCGAGCCCGGCGGGCATCGGGTACTCGCGACCCTGCCCCCGCTGTACCCCGAATGGCTGGGCGACCGGTCGTTCAACGAACGGCACGGCACCCGGTTTCCCTATGTGGCCGGGGAAATGGCCAACGGTATCGCGACGGTGGATCTGGTTGTCGCCATGGGCCAGGCCGATATGCTGGGCTTTTTCGGCGCCGCCGGCCTGGCTGTGCCGCGGGTGGAGCAAGCCATCGCCATGATCCGGGCGGCTTTGGGCAGCCGGACGAACTGGGGTGTGAATCTCATCCACGCGCCGCAGCATCCGGAGTGGGAACAGGGTATGGCGGATCTGCTCATCCGGGAACGCGTTCCTACCGTGTCCGCGTCCGCGTTCATGGATCTGACGCCACCGGTGGTGCAACTCGCCGCGAGTGGGCTGCGCCTCGATCGGGACGGCCGTATCGTCCGCCCCCGGCAGGTATTCGCCAAGGTCTCGCGGCCCGAGGTCGCCGAGAAGTTCCTGTCGCCGGCACCTCCGGACATATTGGCCATGCTGTGCGCGCAGGGCCGGCTCACCGCCACCGAGGCGGAGTTGGCCGCGCATGTTCCAGTGGCCGAAGACCTGACCGTCGAGGCCGACAGCGGCGGACACACCGACAACCGGCCGCTGGTGTCGCTGCTGCCGCGGATACTCGCGCTCGCGGCGCGGGTCGCCGAACGAGCCGGGTACCAGCGCCTCGTGCGGATCGGCGCGGCCGGCGGTATCGGCACCCCGCACAGCATGGCGGCGGCGTACGCGGCCGGGGCCGCCTACGTCGTGACCGGGTCGGTCAACCAAACCTGTGTCGAGGCAGGGGTGTCCGCGATGGCCAAACAGCTACTCGCGCAGGCCGATATTGCGGATGTGATCATGGCACCGGCGTCGGATATGTTCGAACTCGGCGTGAAGGTGCAGGTGCTGCGCCGCGGCACGCTCTTCGGTAACCGCGCCAACCTGCTCTACGAGCTCTATCGGGACTTCGAGTCGCTCGAAGCGATTCCGGCCCCGGAACGCGACAAACTGGAGCGGACGATATTCCGGGCGTCGCTCGCCGAGATCTGGGATCGAACGCGCCGTTACTGGCTCGACCGCGATCCCGCCGAGGTCGCTCGTGCCGAAACCGAACCCAAGCACCGCATGGCACTGGTTTTCCGCTGGTATCTGGGCCGGTCCAGTTGGTGGGCGATCGAGGGGGATGACTCCCGGTGCGCCGACTACCAGCTGTGGTGTGGACCGGCGGTCGGCGCGTTCAACGACTGGGTAGCGGGCAGCTTCCTGGCCGACCCCGCGCGACGCCACGCCGTGCAGGTCGCCCGCAATCTGCTGGAGGGCGCGGCCGTACTCACCAGGGCGCACCAGCTGCGTACGTACGGGGTGCCGGTGCCGTCGACCGCGTTCGATTTCGCGCCCCGACGACTCGTGTAACGAAAGCTCAACCGAAAGAAGCTCGACCATGTCCGAGAGTGCCGCCAGGACCGTACCGCCGGTCGCCATCGTCGGTGTCAGCGCTGTGCTCCCGGGAGAACCCGGCGCGGACGGGTTCTGGCGAACAGTCGTCTCCGGCGCCGATCGAGTGAGCGATATCCCGGCGACACACTGGCTCGTCGACGACTACTTCCACCCCGACCCGGCGGCGACCGACAAAACCTATGCCCGGCGCGGGGCTTTCCTCTCACCGGTACCGTTCGATCCGCTGGCCTTCGGTATTCCACCGAAGGCGATCGAGGCCACCGATACCAGTCAGCTGCTGGCGCTGGTCGTGGCCGAACGCCTGCTGTCCTCGCTCGAACCGCACCGGATGTCGGGTGTGGACCGGGAGCGGGTCAGCGTTGTCCTCGGCACCTCCGCGTTGGAGCTGTTGACCACGATGGCCGCGCGCATGGAGCGACCGGTGTGGCTCGCCGCGCTGCGCGAGAGCGGTATCCCCGAGGACCGAGCCCTGGAGATCTGCGACCGGATCGCCGAGCACTACGTGCCGTGGCAGGAGGGGAGCCTGCCCGGCATGCTCAGCAATGTCGTCGCGGGCCGGATCGCGAACCGGTTCGACCTGCACGGCAGCAATTACACCACCGACGCCGCCTGCGCGAGTTCGCTGGCGGCGCTGTCGAGTGGGATCAACGAGCTCGCGCTCGGGCAGGCCGATCTCGTAGTGGCCGGTGGTGTGGACACCCTGAACGATCCGGTCACCTACACCTCGTTCAGTAAGACCCCTGCCCTCTCGCCGACCGGTGACTGCCGCCCTTTCTCCGCGGACGCCGACGGCATGATCCTCGGTGAGGGCGTGGTGATGTTCGCACTGCGGCGGCTGGCCGACGCCGAACGCGACGGCGACCGGGTCTACGCAGTGATCCGGGGTATAGGCACAGCATCCGATGGACGGGGTGGCGCCATCTACGCGCCCCGGTCCACCGGACAGGCACGGGCGCTGCGGCGTGCCTACGCGATGGCCGGCTACGGCCCGGACACGGTCGAGCTGGTCGAGGCGCACGGAACCGGCACAGCCGCGGGTGACGCGGCCGAGGTCGCCGCCCTGCGGACGGTTTTCGGTGAGACCGGCCGCGCCGACACCGAATGGTGCGCGCTGGGGTCGGTGAAATCACAGGTCGGACATACCAAGAACGCCGCGGGCGCGGCCGGGTTGCTCAAGGCGACACTCGCACTGCACCACCGGGTCCTTCCACCAACCATCAAAGTGGATCGGCCCAACCCGGCGCTCGAACTGCACGATAGCCCGTTCTATCTGAACACGACGGCGCGGCCGTGGATCAGCGACGGCGGCCATCCCCGGCGGGCCGGCGTGTCCAGTTTCGGATTCGGTGGCACGAACTTTCACGTCACGCTCGAGGAATACGTGCCGTCGCAACAGTCGGCCCGTCCGGCCCCACTCCTGCGCGCGGCGGGCAGCGAACTGGTACTGCTGTCCGCGGACTCACCGGCCGCGCTGGTGGCCGCGGCTCGGTCACTCGCCGAGACGACCGACGCAGTGGTCGCCGTAGCACGAAGAACCCAGGAGTCTTTCGATCCGGCGGCAGCCGCCCGCCTCGGCGTCGTCGTCACCGCCGACGACCTCGCGGCGACACTGGCTGCTGCGGCAGACCGGATCGCGGCGGAACCCGCGGAATCGTTCACGGGCCCCGGTGGGATGTACTACGGCGCGTACGTCACCGAACCCGGGCCGGCCGGGTTCCTGTTCTGCGGTCAGGGCAGCCAGTACATCGGTATGGGCGCCGAACTGGCCATGGTGTTACCGGCCGCGCGGGAGAGCTGGGATGCGGTCGCGGCCCTGGACCGCTCCGGCGAGGAGCCGCTGCATCGGGTCGTATTCCCGCCGCCGGCGTTCACCGAGGAGGAACGCGCGGCGCAGCAAGCCCGGCTCACACAGACCGAATGGGCGCAACCGGCGCTCGCCGCGCAGAGCCTCGCCGCGCTCGCGTTACTCGATACGCTCGGCGTGCGGCCGGATGCTGTGGGCGGGCACAGTTTCGGCGAGCTGGTCGCATTGCACGCGGCGGGATGCTTCGACAACGCGACCTTGCTGAAACTGGCTCGCCGGCGGGGCGAACTGATGCGGGACGTCGCGACCGAGCCGGGTGCCATGGTCGCGGTGGTCGGCACCCTCGCGGAAGTTCGGGCGATGGTCGAATCCGCCGCGGACAGCCGGTTGTGGGTCGCCAACCACAACGCGCCCAGACAGGTCGTCGTTTCCGGTGCGGTCAGCGCGGTGACCGCGTTCGAACGGCAGGCAGCCGCGGCCGGGCACACCGTACGCCGCGTCGCGGCTGCGGGCGCGTTTCACACCCCGCTCGTCGCCACCGCGGCCGCGCCGTTGCGGGAAACCCTCGACGCGGTTGCCGTGCGGGCCCCGCGCATTCCGGTGTACGGCAACGCCCGCGGCGTACCGTATCCGGCCGATCCGGACGCGGTGCGGGCCGGTCTGGCCGAGCAGCTCACGGTCCCGGTCCGATTCGTCGATCAGATCGAAGCCATGTACACGGCCGGGATCCGGACCTTCATCGAGGTCGGTGCGGGCGCGACGCTCACCCGGCTGGTGGGTGAGGTTCTTGCCGAACGCGAGCACCTGGCGGTGAGCCTCGACCGCGCGGCCCGTGGGACGGACAACCTGCCCGATGCGTTGGCGCGTTTGGCCGTCGGGGGTCTGCGCATGGAATTCAAAGCATTATGGAGCGCCTATGACCTACAACCGGAGGAGGACAAAGTGAGCAGCAAGCCGTCGCCGGCAGCCGTGAACTTGCTCGGCGCCAACTACGGCAAGCCCTACCCACCGGCGGGCGGCTCGGCTGCTCTGCCACCACCGAACCCGCCCACGTCGGCACCGCCGGCCGGTAACGAACACGCGGTGCCGGCAGACGCCGCGGTCACCGGGGCGGCCGGCGGCAGGACCGCACCACCGGCGACCCAGGACGGATTCGTATCGGCGGCATACCGCGACGGATTCGTCTCACCGCCCGCAGGCCATGGGTTCGTACCGGCGCTCCCGCCGAGCCGGCCCGCCGCAACCAGTTCCGAATGGCTCGATGCGCTACGCGAAACACAACGGCTCGCCGGCGAAGCCCACAGCGCCTACCAGCGGACGATGACGGAATCGCATCTGGCGTTTCTGCGCATGTCGGAAGCCGCTCTGGTCCAGCTCGCCGGCGGAACGGCCGCATCGGCGTATCCGCCACCGGCGGCCGCGCCGACGAACCACCAGCACCTGACGAGTGGTACGACCACGCCGGCTCCTCCTCCTTCGGTGGTGTACGGAACCACCGCGCCGGACCACCGCCTGCCTACGGCGAACGGCACCCCCGGGCCGGTCGCGATCGCACGTGAACTGCCTCGGGCCGAGCCGATGCCGGCCGCTCCCGATATCCCTCCCGCAGCACCGGAAATCCGTAGCCCGGAGCCGCCGGCCGATGTGCCGGCACCGTCGCCGGACTCCCCCACCTCGGTGGATGTGGCCGGTTTGCTGGCGGTGGTGGCGGAAAAGACCGGCTATCCCACAGATGTGCTCGATGTGGATATGGAGCTGGAATCGGATCTGGGTATCGATTCGATCAAACGGGTGGAGATTCTGTCGGCGGTGCGGGAGCGTTTCCCCGGTATTCGTGAAGTGGACGCGGTCACTCTGGGTTCGGCACGGACCCTGGCGCAGGTCGCCGGATTGCTCGGTGCCGAGGACTCGGCGGAGGCGACCCTTCCGGCGGGCGAACCACCGCCCGACGATCTCCCGGCACCCCTCGTACCCATGGCCGGCGCAATGCCGGCGGAAACCTTCCTCGACGACGCCGGTATGCCGCCGCTGCGGCTGACGGTCCGGCCGGCTCCGCGCGCAGCGCCGGGGCTCGCACTGCCCGGTCTGCTGGGCAGCCGGGTGGCCATCACCGGCGGTAAGCCCGGTATCGCCGACATGCTCGCGAAAGAACTCGTCGAATCCGGAGTGGATGCCCGCGTGGCCGCCGGACCCAGTGCCGATATCCATGGCCTGATCCACCTCGGCATGCTCGGCACGGCACCCACTGTGGACGCGGCGCTCACCGCCGACCGGGACGCCTTCCGGCTGGCGCGGTCCTTCGCTACCGAGCGCAGCGCCGGGCCCGCGTTCTTCGTCACCGTCCAGGACACCGGAGGCGACTTCGGCCTGTCCGGGATCGCACCGGCCCCGACCGGTCTGGCCGCTTTGGCGCGGACGGCCGGGCGGGAGTGGCCCGACGTCACTGTGAAGGCGATCGACTGCGATACCCGCGGCGGCACCGACGGCGATATCGCGCGGGTGATCGCGGGAGAACTACTCGGTGGCGGCACCGCGACCGATGTCGGCCTGGCCGTGGACGGCACCCGCACGGTACTGGAAACCGTTCAGGTCGCGCCGAACCGGGCAACTGGACCGGCAGTCGGGCCGGATTCGGTGATCGTGGTGAGTGGTGGGGCACGCGGGGTCACCGCTGCGGCTGTCCGGGCGCTCGCCCGGGCCGAGGCGCCGAAGCTGGTTCTCCTCGGCCGGACACCGCTCACCGACGAACCGGCCTGGCTGTCCGCGGCATACGACGAGACGGCGGTCCGGGAAGCCGTCATAGCACACATGCGGGCCGAGGGAACCACACCCGATCCCCGGCGCATCCGGGCCGAGGTCGGCGCGGCCATGGCGGCCCGGGAGATCCGCGAAACGCTCCGTGCGGTGGAAACCGCCGGCTCCCCGGTGCGTTATGTGACCGTGGACGTGACCGACACCGAAGCCGTGCGCACCGCCCTGGCCGGTATCCGCGCCGAATGGGGACCCGTCACCGGGCTCGTACACGGCGCGGGTGTGCTCGCTGATAAAGCGATCGGTGACAAGAGTGATGAGCAGTTCGACCGGGTCTTCGAGACGAAGGTCGGCGGACTGCGTTCGTTGCTCGCTGCGGCCGACGACGATCCGCTCGAACTGTTGTGCGTGTTCTCCTCGGTGTCAGCGTGCTACGGCAACGCCGGCCAGAGCGATTACGCCATGGCGAACGAGGTGATCACACAACTCGCGGCGATCCAACAGCGCAGCCGGGCGGGCTGCTCGGTGCGGGCTATCGCCTGGGGCCCCTGGGACGGCGGCATGGTGGACGAAACGCTCGCCGCGCACTTCGGCGCCGCGGGTATCCCCCTGCTATCACTGGCAGATGGGGCCGCGGCCTTCGTCGAGGAGTTGAGCGAGGAAAGCGGACCCGTCTGTGTGGTGCGGGCGGCGGGACACCCGGCCCCGGCCGCGGCCGATGCTCGCGGGGCCGGCGGAGACCTGGCCTTGACGGCCCGCGACCACGAGTACCTTTTCGATCACCGGATCGGCGAGGTGCCGGTGGTGCCGGTCGCGTTGGTACTCGAGTGGTTCACCGGGGCCGCGCGGGCGGCGCTGCCGGAGGGCACTCTCACCCTGTCCGGCCTCGAAGTGCTGAGCAAGATCGCGCTCGATGATTCCGTGGCGCGCACCAGGCTCTTACGGCTGATGGCCGAACGTCCGGACCCGGCAGGCGCACTGCTGCTCACCGTATCCGGACGGGAGGGTCGCCCGCATTTCCGGGCGCAGGCAACCGTGTCCGACACCGCGCCGCATCGGTGGACCGAACCGACCGGCCTGCGTCCGCTGGGCCGGGACACCTACGACGGGAAAGTGCTCTTCCACGGACCCGCGTTTCAAGTTCTCACCGGTATCGACGGTGTCGCCCCGGCCGGGGCGGCAGGCATGGTGACCGGTACCCGCGAGCGGAACTGGCCGCAGGCCCACCGGTATACCGACCCGGCCGCGGTCGACGGAGCACTGCAATTGGCGACGCTGTGGGCCGAACACGTGCTCGGGACCGCCGTGTTGCCCATGGGAGTCGCGGAGTTCCGCCTGTTCGTCCCCGGTCCCCTCGACGGCGCGGCACGAGTGATCGTCCGTGCCGGCCGGACGGTGGGACGCAGCGAAGCCCACGGCGATGTCCAGGTCTGCGCGACGGACGGGCACCCGCTGTTCGAACTGGGTGGGGTCCGCCTCATCGCCCGGCCCGATATCGCCGGTTAGGAGAAGCCACAGTGTTCGAGCCCATCGCGATGGTCGGCCGCGGGTGTGTGCTGCCCGATGCGCTCACGCCCGATGCGTTCTGGCACAACATCGTTACCGGCCGGCTCAGTATCTCGACCGCGACCCCGGTCCGGTGGCGATTGCCGGGTGCGGCAATGGCGCACGTCGTCGGGCCGGCGCCGGCTCCGGTGCGCAGTGCCGCCGGTGGCTATGTGCACGGCTTCGACGCCCTCTTCCGGGCGGACGGGTTCCGGGTCGGGCGCGACGAGATCGCCGGGCTCGACCCGTCGTTCCACTGGGTGCTGCACGGCGTCCGGGAAGCTCTGCGGGAAGTCGGAGAGGACAGGCCCCGGGACCGGACCGGTCTCGTCCTCGGCAATCTGTCCATGCCCACCGACGGGTTGACACGGTACGCGGAGCACATCTGGCTGTCCGGACAACGCGAGGAGTTGCGAACGCTGCTCCCGGACACACCGACCGCGCTGAACCGGTTCTCCTCGGCCATGCCGGCCCACTTCGCCGCCGCCGCGCTGGGACTCGGTGGTGGCGCGTTCGCGCTCGACGCGGCATGTGCCTCCGCGCTGTACGCGATCAAGCTCGCCTGCGACCGGCTCCATGCCGGTACCGCGGACATGATGGTGGCCGGCGCAGTGAACCGTGTCGACGACCTCGCGGTGCACTTGGCGTTCAGCGCTCTCGGAGCGCTGAGCCCCACCGGGCGTAGCAGGCCGTTCCACCGCGACGCCGACGGTCTGGTCCCCGCCGAGGGCGGTGGATTCGTGGCGCTCATGCGCCTGTCCGACGCGCTGGCGGCGGGTGTGCGGGTGTTCGGGGTGATCCGCGGGATCGGCTTGTCCAACGACGGCCGTGGCGCCGGCCTGCTCGTCCCCTCCCGGACCGGTCAGCTCAGGGCGATCCGATCCGCCTACGCTACGGCCGGGATCGCACCCGAATCGGTATCACTGCTCGAATGCCACGCCACCGGCACCTCGCTCGGCGACGAAACCGAGGTCCGCAGTATGACCGAGGTGTTCGGGGCGGCACCCGACCTGCCGATCGGTTCGGTCAAATCCAATACAGGGCATCTCGTCACCGCTGCGGGCATGGCCGGGCTCATGAAGGTGCTGGGTGCTTTCGAAACGGGCATCCGGCCGCCGACACTTCAGGCCGACGAACCGGTCGCGGCCCTGGCCGGCACCCCCCTGCGGTTGCTGCGCGAAGCCGAACCCTGGGACGGTCCACGCCGTGCGGGCATCAGTGCCTTCGGTTTCGGCGGAAACAACGCCCACCTCGTACTCGACCCGGGCCCGGGTGACAGCGCCGCGGCACTCGTCCCACCCCGCCTCGCGAGCCCGCCGCCCGAGGCCGCGGCGGAGGTGGCGATCGTCGCGATCGGCGCGCGGGTCGGGTCCTGCCGCGACTACGCGAAATTTCGCGAGAGCCTGCTGGGCGGAGTACGCCGCCACGAGCCGGTCACGGAGTACGCCGTGGGGTTGGACGGCCTGCGCACCCCTCCGGCCGACCTCCGGCAGACGCTCGGGCAGCAGGTCGCCGTTCTGGAGGCCGCCCGGGAGGCCGCCGGCCGCGTCGGTTTGCCCCGGGAGCGGACGACGGTGCTGATCGGTATGGGTTGCGATGCCGAGGTCGCCCGCCATCCGGCCCGGGTGCGGGTTGCCGCGCACTGCGCGGAAGCAGGTGTGCGCGAACCTGTCGCCGATGCCTTCGCCGCGCCGCTGGCAGCCCCCGCGGTACTGGGCACGATGCCCAATATCGTCGCCAACCGGATCAACTCCCATCTCGATCTGTCCGGGCCCGGCTTCACCGTCTCGGCCGAGGAAGCGTCCGGACTCGTCGCATTGGAGCTGGGTTGCCGGGCACTGCGCGACGGTTCGGCGGACGCGGTGCTCGTGGGGGCGGTGGACCTGTCGCACGAACCGGTCCATTGCAGCGCGGCGCACGAAGTGGGTATCGACACCGAACCGGGTGATGCAGCGGTCGTGCTCATCCTCAAACGAGCCGCCGATGCCCGCCGCGACGGCGACGAGTTGCTCGCCATCGTCGCGGACTCCGGCGCACCGGGTGGTTTGGCTGTCGGGGATGTGCCACCGGCCGGCGATACGCACAGCGAATGGTTCGACCCGGCCGCGCTCTTCGGTGCCCCGCATGCGGCGAAGGGCCTGCTGGCGGTTGCCTGCGCGACCGTCGCGTTGCGCCATGGTGCCGTACCCCGGGCGGGCCGTACCGCCGATCCGGCACTGGGCATCCGGCAGGCCACCGTCACCGTCCGAACGCTCGGTACCACCCCCGCCGTCACCATGCTGACCGCTGCCGAGGTCGTGCCGTGGACCACGGAACCCACAGTGCGCCAATACATTTACTCCGGCACCGATATGCACGACGCGCTCGCCTCAGCGCGCGCCGGAACCGAAGCGGACCACGGTCCCGCCCGGCTGGTCGTCGCGGCCGCGGACGCGGACCAGCTCGCGGCCCGCCTCGCGGGCGCGGCCCGCTGGCTCGAAAAGCGCGGCATACGTCCAGAGGGTGTCTCCTTCCGGGACCGGCCGATCGACGGCGAGGTCGCGTTCGTCTACACCAACGGTTCCGCATGCTATCCCCGGATGGGCCGAGATGCACTGCTGGCCTTCCCGGAAATCATCGGTCGATTGGCACGCCGCTGTGGTCCGCTCCGCGATTTCGCCGGCTGGGCCTACACCGGGGACGGCGCGGACGCGACTCATGTGCTCGATCAGATCTGGGGTGCGTCCCTGCTCGGCCAGTTCCATACGGAGTTGACCCGCGGCATCCTGGGCCTCGAACCGGCAGCGGTGCTGGGCTACTCGTCCGGCGAGACCAATTCCCTCGTGGCAATGGGGGCATGGGACGAGGTGCCACGGCTGGTCGCCGACGCCCAACGGTCACCGCTGTTCACCCGGGAGGTGGCCGGCGATCTCGATATTGTGCACCGGGCTTGGCGCGAACACGGGATCCCGGACGGCCGGTGGTCCAGCTACCTCGTCAGCGCCGACGCCGACACCGTGCGCGCGGCGTTGGACGGGGAGCCCACCGTTCGGCTCATGGCGATCAGCGCGCCGCAAACGTGCGTAATCGGCGGGGAAGCCGGGGGATGTGCCCGCGTGCTCTCCAGGCTGGACGGGGCACCCGCGCTGCCGCTCGGCTACGACATCGCCGTACATATCCCGGAAGTCGAGCAGGTGCGGGACGCCTGGTGGCGGCTGCACGACCGGCCGACTACCGACGTACCCGGGATTCGCTTCTATTCCTGTGCGAGCGCATCGTCCTACACCGTATCGCGGAAGGCCGCCGCCGACGCGATCACCGAGCAGGCGGTGGGCACGATCGATTTCGTGGCCACGGTGGAGCAGGCGTGGGCCGATGGGGTCCGGGTCTTCATCGAACACGGTCCGCGAGCGCTGTGCACCGGCTGGATCTCCCAAATCCTCGGTGATCGCGACCATGTGGCCGTCGCGCTGGACTCCGCGGACGGCCGCGGGCAGCGCAGCCTGGTCCGAGCGCTCGGTGAACTGCGTGCGGCCGGTGTCGAGGCGCACTACACCGATCTCCTCGAGCGGCTCGGTGCCGTGGATACCACGGCCTCGCAAACGGATCGGTGTATTCGTGTCACCGCGCACCCGCCGCCGATCACCCTGCCCGAGCTGTTGCCCGCCGAGACGATGGCACCCGCTCCGGCTCTACCACCGATACCTCTCCCCACTCGCGTCGTATCCCCGGTCGCTCCTGTAGACTCCGCGCCGCCGACCACGCGTATCCTTCCGGCACCGGCACCGGCACCGGCCCCCGCCATCCCGGCGAACGTCTTGCTCGCCGAGGTCGCACGCGTGCATCGACAGCACCTCGAAGAGCGGGCCGCAGCGCACCGGCGCTATCTGGCAGTGACCGGATACACCCAGGAACTATTGTTGCGCCGGACACTGCGCGGCACCGGAACGGATGTTCCGGTGCCGCCGACTATTCCTTCCGAAAGGAGCGTTTTCACCGCGGCCGGTGCTGCGCAGACCGCCGGCCGGGGCGCCCCGATGGCGTCGCGGCGGCTGCCTTCGTTCGACCGGTCCCAGCTGGAAGCCCTGGCCACCGGTCCCGTCTCGGCTGTTTTCGGCCCGTTGTTCCGGGCTCAGGACGGATTCCGCCGGCAGGTGCGCATGCCGGCACCACCGATGCTGCTCGCCGACCGCGTCACCGGTATCGACGCCGAGCCGGGGCGCCTGGGCACCGGAACAATCCACACCCAAACCGACGTCACCACCGACAGTTGGTACCTCGATCCGGCCGGCCGGATGCCCGCCGGCCTGATGATCGAAGCAGGGCAGGCGGATCTGCTGCTGATCAGCTGGATGGGCATCGACCTGATCAACCGCGGCGAGCGGGTGTACCGGCTGCTCGGCTGTGAGGTCACCTTCCACGGCAGCCCACCGGAACCCGGGGAGACACTGACCTTCGATATCCATATCGACGGTCACGGGGAACACGGTGGTACGCGCCTGTGCTTCTTCCGCTACGACTGCCATGTGAACGGCAGTCTCCGGCTCAGTGTGCGCAGCGGTCAAGCCGGCTTCTTCAGCGACGCGGAACTCGCGGCCACCAGCGGCGTGCTGTGGGATCCGGCCGCGGACGAACCGGACTCGGCCCGCCCCTGCGACCCGCCGGTCCGCGAAAGCGTGCACCGCGCGTTCACCGCCACGCAGATCGCTGCCTTCGCCAGCGGACGGCCGGATATATGTTTCGGCCCCGGATGGCGGCGTACCCGGGCGCATGTCCGCACGCCACGGATTGCCGGCGGCCGCATGCTTTTCCTGGGTGAGATCACCGAGTTCGCGCCCGACGGTGGGCCGTGGCGGCGCGGATATCTGCGGGCCACGGCGCCGGTCTCACCGGACGACTGGTATTTCGACGGGCATTTCACGGGTGATCCGTGCATGCCCGGCACCTTGATGCTCGAAGGTTGCCTGCAGGCGATGGCCTTCTACCTGTCCGCGCTCGGTCATACGATCGACGCGGACGGATACCGGTTCGAACCGGTACCCGGCCGGACGGTGCCGATGCGGTGTCGCGGCCAGGTCACTCCGCGCAGCCGGGAGATCGTGTACGAGGTGTTCGTCGCGGAGTTCTCCGGCGGTGCCGTACCCACGCTGATAGCCGATGTGCTGTGCACCGTCGACGGGGTCAAGGCGTTCCACGCTCGCCGGACCGGACTCCGTCTCGTACCGGACTGGCCTCTGACCGGTATCGCGCCCACCGTGACCGAGAACCGAGATCCCGGTCCGCTGGTGGCCGATCGGACGGCGTTGCTGGCCTCGGCGCTGGGGCGGCCCAGTGCGGCCTTCGGCACGATGTACGTTCCGTTCGACGGGCCCCGGCGCGCGGCGCGCCTGCCGGGGCCGCCGTATCTCTTCGTCTCCCGGATCGTCTCGGTCGACACCCCGCCGGCGACGATGCGGCCGGGCGCCCGGGTGGTCGCGGAGTACGACGTGCCGCCGGAAGCGTGGTACTGGGAGGAGAACGGCTATCCGGTGATGCCGGTTTCGGTGCTGATGGAAGTCGCACTCCAGCCGTGTGGCTGGCTGGCGTCCTACACCGGGTGCGCACTGTCCACGGACAAGGACGTGCTGTTCCGCAATCTCGACGGCACCGCCACCGTAGTGGGGGAGGTGACGCCGTCGAGCCGGACCGTGCGGACGACCGCAGTGCTGCGCAACCTCTCGACCCATGCCGGGATGATCATCGTCGCATTCGATGTGGTGTGCGAGGCGGATGGCGAACCGGTGCTGTCCGCATCGACAGTTTTCGGGTTCTTTCCGCAGCAGGCTTTCGCCGGGCAGGCCGGCCTACCGGCCACCGAGGCGCAACGCGCGAGCCTCGCCGTGACCGGCGATCCGGTGATCGAACCGGACGCCGCGCCGTCGGCCGGACCGACACTGCGCGTATGGGATCGGATCGTCACCTACGATCCGGACGGCGGGCCGGCCGGGCTGGGACGCATCGTCGCGACCAAGGAGATCACCGCAGGCGAATGGTACTTTCGGGCGCATTTCTTCCAGGATCCGGTGCAACCGGGTTCGCTCGGTGTCGAAGCGATGGTCCGGTTGCTGCGGTTCGTACTCCGGGACAAGCAGCAGGTCGATGGTATGCGCTTCGAGTCGGTTGCGCTCGGCGAACCCCTGACGTGGAAGTACCGTGGGCAGGTCACTCCAGACAGCCGGCTCGTGACGATCGAACTGACCGTCTCGAGTATCGCATGGGCCGAGACCACGTGCCTGGCCGTCGCCGACGCCACACTGTGGGTCGACGGATCCAAAATCTATGAGGTGCCCGCGCTGTCGGTTCGGCTGGTGGCCGCGCAGCCGCACCGGATGGAGGAACTCCTCGACCCCGGCATCGACACCTGGGTAACCGACCACTGCCCCACCTGGACCGTGCCCGCGCTCCCCCTGATGTCCACCGTGGATCGGATGTTCGCGGCCGCACGCCGGCTCGGTACCGCATGCGCGCTGCGGGAGTTGCGGCTGCAGCGCTGGACCCCGCTACCCGGCCCGACGAAGCTGCGCACCGAGGTGCGGCGGACCGATGCGGGACTCGCGGTGACGATGTCGGTGTGGCGCGAGGCGAAAAACCCCGTCCTGTCGAGGTTCGAGCCGACCGCTACCGCCGTACTCCTCCCACAGCACATCACGCCCCCGCCGGTCGCCTGGCCGGACCCCGCCGACCCGCGTCCGGCGCCGAATCCGTACCTCTCGGGTGCGCTGAGCCACGGGCCGCGTTTCCGCTACCTTCTCTCGCTGGAGTTCGGCGCCACCGAGGCAGTGGGTATCCTCGACGCGGCGCGCGGTGGCGTCCCGCGTGGCGAACTGCACCAGGGGCTCCTCGACGCGTGCACCCACGTCATTCCGCACGCCGAACTCTGGCGCTGGTCACCGGAAATCGACCGCGGTCTGGTCGGCTACCCGCATCGCATCACGAAACTGGACCTGTACGAGCCCTTACCGGCGCAGGGAAAGCTGACCGTTCGAGCCCGGTTCGCCGATTTCGAAGCAGGCGAGCGTATGCACCCCTGCTTCGATGTCCAGGTCTGCCAGGAGCACCGGGTGCTGGCCGTGTTCCGCCTCGTCGACGCGCTCGTGCCGACCGGCCCGTTGGCCGCCCTCGACCATGCCGAGCGCCGGTCGTTCCTACGGGATCGAGTGTTCGTCGCCGGCACCGGCCTGTCCCGGACCGAGAACGGGGAGACCCGGGTAACTCGGGCGCAGGTCGACCAACTCGACTGGCTCACCGGGACTGTCGCCGCGATCTACGCCCTCGACGGTACCGACCGGCTGGCGCAGATCGCGATAAAGGACCATATCGGCCGCAGGCTCGGCGTCCATCCCAGCCAAGTGCACGCCGACGTCGCCGGATCCTGCGCCCGTTTCGGTGACCAGGTCTATTCGTTGCGGGTCAGTGCCCTGCCCACCTCCGTCGTGGTTCGAGACGCTTAGCGTCCGTCTCGAAATCACGACCACCGCGCGGATCACCGGAGTCGAGGACGCGTACCCCGATCTCGAGAGCGAGCCAGGTGAGATCCAGGCTCAGCTGTTACTCACCCGGATAGCGCGGCCGCTCCAGGTAGAGGACATGCTCGCCGACCGCGGCCCGCGGCCGACCCCGGCCGGCCCGCGTCGAATAGGGGGTAGTGGTGTATCCGAGCGGGATCCGGCGGTAAGCCTGTAGCACTTGGCTGTTCGGCGAGCGGTGGTGCGACGAATTCGAACACGTGAGGGAAGTGCTGCCGCGCGGGCTTCGCCCACTTGCCACTCCACCCTGTGGTCTCCGCGGTGGACCCGGCCGGCTGTGCCCCTACTAACGGGATCGGTCCGCATTGAACACGTGGGATCGGCCGGCCGGGTGATGATGGTGGTATGGACCTCACGCAGTCGAGCCGAGCAGACTGGGGCTTCCCGTGCCGGAACCCGCTGTGCCGCGAGGCACGTCATTCGCACCCGAGTTGCCCGCACGAACTCCTGCACCAGGTGTTCTCCCCGCCGTACCCGCCGTCGGTGACGACACTGCGCGCCGCGCAGCAGCTGCGGCAGTTGAAGGAGGAAGGGCGCCTTCCCCGTGTGGAGCCCCTCCCGGTGTGGTGGATTTGGTTGATCCCGCCCGCGCTCGTGGTGCTGTTCCTGCTCATGCTGTTCTGAGAGGGACCAGGCTGGTTGTGCCAGTGAATTCTGGGATCTGGCATCACCTTGGTCGCGAATCCCAGCACCGCTCGATTTGGTGTTCGTGAATCTCGACAGCACCCCAGTCGGACGACCGGTACGGAACCTCAGCGCCTGACCGGCTGTCGTTCGGTACCCGTCATGAGACCGCCACGCTGCCAGACTGTCAGCGGCCTGTGATTCATCCCCGCCGACGGCCAGTGATGGTCAGGAATGGTCGGCTAACTCAGGAGCCGACGCGGTCAGCGCCGCCAGCAGCTGTAGGTCGGCGGCGGTACCGGATCCGGTGGGGGCGCTGTAGATCATCATGGTCATGTCCGGGTCGTCGGGCGCGCGCATGGCGACATAGTCGAGGGCGAGCTCCCCGATCCGGGGGTGGCGGAACCGCTTGCGGCCACGGGTTTTGGCGTGAACGTAATGGTCTGCCCACAGGCGTCGGAAGTCGCTGCTGGCCAGGGAGAGTTCACCGACGAGGTGTGCCAGTTGCGGATCATCGGGGTGGCGGCCGGCGTCGTAGCGCAGATTGGCAACGGTGTCGCGTGCCTTGGTCTCCCAGTCGGGGTAGAGATCTCGCGACGCTTCGTCCAGAAACACCAGGCGAGCCATGTTGCGTTCTGCAGAGGGAAGTGCGGGGAAGTCAGCGATGAGTAGTCGAGCCAGCTCGTTCCAGGCGAGGATATCCAGGCGCCGGCCGATGATGTAGGCGGGGACCGCGGCGAGGGCCTCGAGGGCTTGTCGCATTTCGGGCCCAACCTGCTGGGGTCGGCTCGGGCGTTTGCGGGGCGCGGCTGGTTTGGCGAGGTTGTGCAGGTGCACGCGTTCGTCAGCGTCGAGTTGTAAGGCGCGGGCCACAGCATCGAGCACGTCCGGGGAGACATTTCGGGCACGGCCCTGCTCGAGACGTGTGTAGTAGTCGACGCTGACGCCGGCCAGCAGAGCCAGTTCCTCGCGGCGCAGTCCGGGCACTCGGCGCTGGCCCCCGAAGTCAACGGCACCGGCGTCGTCAGGTCGCAGGCGGGCGCGGCGGGTCTTGAGGAATTCGCTGAGCTGTCGGACACGATCCACGTTCTCCAGTGTCCACCACTCCTGGTCTGTTCTGCCTGGCCCTGCCAGACCCAGGTTGAGTAGAGCACTGGGTGGAACCGTTGCTCGCCGACACGATGGACAGCGTTCGCTCAGCGGACACGACAACCACCGCACCGACGCATGAGGAGATACCCATGTCGAACACCCTGTCCATCATCGCCTGCTTCGTCGCCAAGCCGGGACAGGAGCAGCGGCTGCGTGACGAATTGACCGCGATGATCGCCCCCTCGTTAGCTGAGGAGGGGTGCCTGGGGTACCACCCGTACACCGACCCCACCCGCGCGGATCGGATGATCATCGTGGAGGAGTGGACCGACGCTGAGGCGTTGGACCACCACTTCAACCTGCCGCACTTCAAGCAGGTGGCCGCCGCGCTGGATGAGATCCTTGCCGAACCGTTCAGCCTGCGCCGCCTGACCGACGTCCCTGCCTGAATTCACGCGCACCAGTCGAGCCGTCCCCAGGCCGTCGCTTCACCCGCGCTGGGCTGAGCACAGCCTCGGGGACTGCCTGGGGCATATGGGCGTGTCCACCGACAGCAACATCGGAAGCTGCGGGAGGTCAGTCGGGCGCTGTACCGCAACCAGGATGACGCAGTGATGTCGAGATCCGCGATCAGCCGCGAACGAGACGTTGTCGAAATTCGCGACCACCGGTGCCCGAATTCGGATCTGGCCCACTTTCCGTGATGGGTGTGGCCCGAGCGGAGGGCGCTTGGGTCTTGTGATCATGTCTGTCGGTGTGTTGATCACGGTGTGCAGTTGCTGCTGCCGCACCTGGCCGCGGTGGCCATCGAGGAAGTTTCAGAGGCTGACGGCGCGGTGCGCATCCGGGCGTCCGCGCTGGCAGCGGCTGTGGCCTGCGTGTACTGCGGTTGCGACGCGACCAGGGTGCACAGCCGGTACGAACGCCACCTTGCCGACGCGCCGGTGGGTGGACGATCGAGCGTGAGCACGCCGAGCACCGGGACGAACCCGACCTGCACTGCCCGAGCTGCGACTACGACCGGAAACGGTCAAAGGACTTCGCCGAGTGCCCGACGTGTGGCCGAGCGCTGTAAGGCTTCTGGCACTTCCGCGAGCACACCCCGCCATACTGCTTCAAGGACAACCCGCACCCGCCCGGCCTGGACTGGTCACACCTGATCGGCAAGCGCATCACGATCGACACCCACTGGTGCTACCAGGGCAAAATGGCCGAGTATGCGGCGGCGTGGACCGGCACCGTGACGGGACGCGAGACGTCGCCGAGAACCGGTGACCTGACCGACTTCTACGAGATGCGCCTCGACGAGACCGTCCCGCAGCCGAACGACAACACCGGGACGATTTCGTTCAATCCCCGCGAGTTCACCATCACCGAGCACTGAGCACGCCGCGTCGGGTGCTCGAACCAACCGGTGGTGTCGAAATTCGCCGATGTGAACATCGCCGCAATCCAAGTGGCGTCGAGATTCACCGATCAGTGACGTCACAGACCACCGATAGAACCACTCGCGCTTCCGGCGGGGACGCCCGTCGGCGGTACTTCTCAGGAGGGCCTGTCGAGCAGGCCGGGGTCGGTGAAGAACTCCGTGGCCACAGGCGGGAGTTGCAGTTCTTTTCGGGCTGCAGTCAGGAAGTGTTCGAAGGCACGCCGCACGGGAATCCGGTGCCGATCCCACTCTTGCTGGGTTACGAGTTGTTGCCGGAAGGCGCCGTCGTGTAGTTCGCCGATCGCCTGGTCCAGTCGGCTCGCGGTCATGACGACATCGGCCGAGCCATGCAACCAGACCGATGCCAGGGCGCTGTCCCAGGCCGGGAAGATTCCGCCTTTGGTGTGCTCGATCAATGCCTGAAGGCCATCGGCGTCCGAGTCGGCCCGGGCAACCACGCGGATCGCTTCGTAGGTCGCCTGGAACTGTTCGGCCAGGCGCTGGTAGCACTCGGTCTTCTGGTCGCGACGCCATCGAGTGGCTTCCGAGCGTGAATCCCAGAGTCGTCCGACGGCGATTCCGAGCACACCAGCCACCGCGGCCACGATTGCGGCAGTCACTGAACCGTCCCCCTCCTCCGGCCGGACACAGCCGAACAGTTACTCATTTTATGGCCGCGATTCCATGAAAGAGGCCCGTTCATCGAGGGTGACCGCTCTCACGATTCCCGCCGTGTCAAGGCACCGGCGGGGCACCACTGCCGGGTTTCGACGTAGCCGCGCCGATCTCCAGTGGGTATACCGAGGTGCACGAAACCGATCCAGGCGCCGGTGGTCCTGTTAACTGCACTTCCGTTGGCGGCTTTCAGGATCGACGCTGTGGGGTGCATTGAATGGATGAGCTGAGGCGAGCGCTTCGTGAGGGTCGAGTGGAGCTACCACCCGTCGGGATCGTTCGGAGGGTCCATGCGGCCAGCGTGGTGCCCTACGTGGTCGTCATCGAGGGGGCGGAGGTCGAGCCTGTTTCCTCGTATCTGTCGAGTCTGGTCTTATCCGATGTCAGTCCTTTGACCGTTCGGTCTTATGCCCACGATCTGCTGCGGTGGTGGAAGGTCCTGGTTGTGGTGGGTGTGCGCTGGGATCGTGCGACGCGGGAGGAGGTCGCGTTGATGGTGGGATGGCTGCGTTCGGCGGTGAATCCGCAGCGCCGGCGTTCGGCCCGATCTGCGGTCCAGCCGGGGTCTGTCAACCTCAGGACCGGAAAGCCGGTGCTACGGGCGGGGTATGCTCCCGCGACGATCAATCATGCGTTGACCGTGGTGTCGGGGTTTTACGAGTTTCATCGCATGTTCGGTCGTGGGCCGCTGGTCAATCCGGTGCCGTCTTCGCCGGATCGCCGTCGCGCGCAGCGTCGGAATCTGCTTGATCGGCCGCATCGGTTCCGCCGGGCACCGATGCGGCAGAAGCAGCCACAGCAGGCACCGAGATCGATTCCGGATGCGGCCTGGTCGAGGCTGTTCGCTGTGATGACTCATGACCGCGATCGAGCGCTCCTTGAGTTCGCCGTCTCGTCCGGGGCCCGGGCCAGCGAGCTGCTGGGTATGTGCGGGGAGCATGTCGAGTGGGGAGAGCGGCGGATCTGGGTCGTGTCGAAGGGGAGCCGGGAGCTTTCGGCGGTACCCGCATCGCCGGAGTCTTTCGACTACCTGGCGCGGTACTTCGCCCGATGCGGGACTCCAGGGCCCAATGAGCGGGTCTGGCGGACAGTGCGTGGAGAGCCTCGCCCTCTGACGTATTGGGCACTGCGGCGGGTGATGCAACGGGCCAATGATCTCCTCGGCACGAACTGGACCTTTCACGATATTCGGCATACCGCTGCGACACGCATGGCGAGGGATCCCGAGCTGACGCTGCCCGAGGTGCAGACGGTGTTGCGGCATCGACATCTGTCGACCACGGAAACGTACTTGCTCCCGCGGATCGAGGAGCTGCACGACAAGATGCAGGAGCATTACGCGCGGCCTCGCCCGGCCAAGAGGTTCGTCACTGGTTATTCGGCCGAGGACATCGCGACGGTGTTCGGTGAGTAGGGTCCGATTGGACCGTCCGGTGCGGGTGAGGCAGAAGCCCGCGAGTGTCCGGAGCACGAGATTCATCAGGCCGACCGTGGTGGCGGCACCCGCGGCGCCTCGGTCTTTGCGCCGGCATGGTGACCTGAGCGATGCATCGCTGACCACGCTCTATGAGGTCACTCATCGGCTGTGGCCTCATCCGGTCAGCCGCTGTGTGGCCCGGGACCGTGGATTCCGGCTGCTGACCGAGTATCTTCTGCAGCACCCCGGTCAGACGTGGCAGCAGCGTTGGGAGATGAGCGAGCTCAACACTCGATCCGCTTCGCTGGCCGACCTCATCAAGAGTGACAGTCCCCGTGCCCACTTCGGCCAGGCACTCGGGGCAATGTATGCCCTGCGGATCATCCGGCCGACTCTGCCCGCGTTCCGGGCGAACAAGTTCGGCAGATACGTCGAGCAGTTCGTGGTCGCGGAGGCCGATCCTGCACTTGATGCCTACGTCGCGGCGGTGGAGGCCACGGTCTCCACCGCCACATTCAAGAGCTGGGCGATCCGCGATGCCTGCACAGCCATGACCGTCCAGGGGATCCCGTTTTCCGATCTGACTCCGGAGGCGTTCCTGCACTACGCACAGCACACCCGAGAATGCACCAGCCGCACCGGTCTGCACGTCGGCAAGTACGTCGGCCACCTGGCCTGGCAGGTGATGCACTCGGTGGGTCACTTTTCGCCGGCCACACCCTCGACTCTGCGTGGTGCGCTCCGCTCGCCGCAGCTCACCACGACCGAGATGGTCGATCGGAACCAGGTCGCTGATCCGGTTATCCGGCAGATGTTCATCGACTACCTCGACCGGCGGGCATCCGATGTTGAGTACTCGACACTGTCCATGACGGCCACCAGCGTGGTCAGGTTGTTCTGGAAGGTCATCGAGGAAATCAACCCAGACCAGGTCGACCTGCGCTTGACCGAGGAGATCTATCGGCGATGGCGTGCCACCCTCGCGTTTCGCGAGGACGGCAAACCCAGGTCGGGGCCCTGGATCATTCTGAGCGCAGTGCAGGCGTTGTACTCCGATATTCAGGCGTGGGCGGTCGACGAACCCGAGCGGTGGGCCCGCTGGTCCGCACCGTGTCCCATTCCGCGAAGCGAGATGCGGCCGTTGGCTGCGCATAAGCGTCGGACCCAGGAGAAGACCCACGATCAGATCCGCGCCCTGCAGCCTCTGCTTCCCGTCCTCGTCGACTACGTCGAGAGCAGAAACCAGCACTGGCGACAGGTCCTCGAACGTGCCTCTGCGGCTGGTCATGGAGAGCAGTTCAGCCAGGACGGGCACAGCTACACCCGAGTCATCACCAGGGGCGATGCTCAGCTGATCCGAAACGGCGACCGACCCGGCGTGCATGTGCGGAGTCCGCGATTCGGTAGGACGATCGATGTGGGCTTATACGAGGACGCCGCATTCTGGACATGGGCGACCATCGAAACCCTCCGCTACAGCGGCATGCGTATCGAGGAGCTCACCGAGTTGTCGCAGTTGAGTGTGCGCCAGTATCAACGACCGAACGGGGAAGTGATCGCGCTGCTTGTGGTGGCACCGTCGAAGTCCGATAGGGAGCGCGTTATCCCGATGTCGGCCGAGTTGTTCCACGTCATCGCATGCGTCATCCGCCGTGTCACGGGCGAGCACAAGTCGGTGCCGCTGGCCACCCGGTACGACGACTATGAACGCGTCACCAGCGAGCCGCAGCCATTCTTGTTCCAGCGTTGTCTCGGGCAACGCCGGGAGGTGATGACCACCGGCGCGATCGGAACCAGTATCCGCAAAGTCTGCACGGATCTGGCCGAAACCGACCCTCGATTCACCGGGATCCATTTTCGTCCCCATGACTTCCGGCGTCTGTTCGCCACCGATCTGGTGAACAACGGCCTGCCCATCCACATCGGCGCAGCCCTGCTGGGCCACCTCGATCTCGACACCACCCGCGGATACGTCGCTGTCTTCGAAGAGGATGTCACCCGTCACTACCAAGCCCACCTGCAACGCAGAAGAGCGCTGCGGCCCGCCGAGGAGTACCGGACGGTCACCACCCAGGAATGGGCGGAATTCGAAGAGCATTTCGACAAACGCAAAGTCGAACTCGGATCTTGCGGTCGCCCCTACGCCACACCGTGCAGCCACGAACACGCCTGCATCCGGTGCCCCATGCTCCGAATCGACCCGAAGATGATCACCCGACTCACCGACATCGAAACCGACCTCCAGCACCGACGTCAGCAGGCGCATCACGAAGGCTGGCTCGGCGAAATCGAAGGAATCGACCTCACCCTGACCTTCCTGCGCAGCAAACGCGACGAAGCGAACCGCTTGACCACCCGCATCAGCGACCTCGGCACACCGGCTCTTCGACAGCCCGACCGCTGACACGCGCCACGACGCCTCCGCGGGTCAGGTCCCGCGACCCTTTCAGAACGCGGTGCTGATGGGGCCTGGAGTCCAGGTGCCGGATCGCTGCATGCGGTCGAAGGTGACGTGGGCCGGATTGGTGGTCGGGTCCAGATAGGTGTAGCGCTCGAGGGATCCCCAGTCGCGGTGCCAGTCGTTGTCGAGGTAGGTGGGCAGGGTCTCGGCGGAAAGCAGGAGCTGGGTCCAGCCCAGTGGACCGCCACCGTCGCGGCCTTGCCACAGGTTGGTGATGGTGGCGCCGCTGCGGTCGGGAAGGATCCGGTATTCGGGTGGGGTGGCGACGCCGCCGCGGGTAGGCATGAGCTGCTGGCAGGGGAAGTGCAGTCCGACTTCCCAGTCGAGTAGTACTGGGGTCTGTGTGCCGAGTACGGCGTTGAGCGTGCGTGTCTGCGGCACGCGGGGCGGAGTGACTGCCAGCCACTGGTCGGGCGCCAGGTCCTTATCGGTGGCGACGATCCGGATGACGTCGGCGTCGCCGGGGAGTTGATCGAGAGGCACCCGTAGGTTGCGCCAGGACGGTACCGGGCCGATGTCGATCGGTTCGATCGCCGCGAGAGTAGTGATGGTGCCGTCGGCCTGGCTCCGGCCGGCTTCGACGACGAGGTCTTGGCCGCCGGTGACGATGCCGTCCTCGTCGGTGGACCGGATCCGGCCGGCGGCGGTGATAGCGATGATCTGGCCCGAGTCGGCGCCGGTAGCTTCTGGCAACTGGTACCAGCCGCTGACCAGCTCTGCAGGGGCCTGTTCACCGGCCTGATAGCTGCCGAGCACCGGGGTAAGGGCGGGGTCGAGCCCGAACGGCAGCGGGACATCGCTGCCGTTGACCCCGGTCCCGCGCGGGGTGCCGGTCTCGGATCCGGCGGGAACGGCAGTGCGGTCGGTATCGGTGGAGTCGTTGGGGTCGTCGACCGAGTTCGCCAGCCCCGTAGTGGACTCCACCTCGTCGGAGGTGAGGTCGCCGGAGACGCCGTTGGCGGTGAAACCGGTCGCGGTCGTCGCGGCCAATGCGGTCGCGATATCGCCGGTCACGGGGGTGAGCATGGATGCGTTCGGGTCGGTTTCGACCAGTACCTTGTCGGCCAGGCCGCATCCGTTGTCGAGAGCGGCCAGGTTGGAGGCGGCGATCGAGTAGGAGCCGTGCTGGGCGAAGGCGGCTTTGGTCATCGACAGCAGCTGAAAGGCCACCATCGCGGCGGCGACCAGTAGCAGCACCGGGATCCGAGCCGCACGGACAGTGAGCGAGCGTGGCTGTGGTGGGGTTGTGTGCGGGCGGATGTGGAACCAGGCGGCCAGCACCAGACACACCACCGCGGCGCCGGCGGCGACAGTGGATAGGCCCTTGCCGGCGATCTCGGGCGGGATATCGCCCCACGGCACACCCCACGATGAGGCATACCAGTATCCGTTGGCGCCGACAAACGACATCGACAGCAGAAAGAACACCGCGGCAGCGAACAAGGCGCGGTTACGCGGTGACCGCATCACCGCCGGGCCGGCTGCGACCGCGGTCAGCGCGGCGATCGCCCCGGCCAACCCTGCATAAACACCGAAGTGGTGCGTCCACTTGGTGGGGGTGAACATCATCAGAATCATCGCCCCGACCGTGACGCCGACCAGGCGCTGCGAGGGGCCGGCCGCAGTGCCTGGGAGGTGGCCGCCGCGGCGCAGCATCGCCACGACGCACACCACCAGCCCGGCCACCATGACGAACACCCCGAACCGGCGGGTCAGCCAGCCATCGGCGTTGATCTGCAGCAGCCACTGATAGCGCAGGTACTCGAAGAACCACGGTTCTCCGGGCCCGATCAGGCTGTGCACGTGGGTCATTTCCCGCACCGCGGCCACAGTCTGATCGGCGAACACCGCGGTGAGCACGACCAGCCCGGCAGCCGCCAGCGGTGCCAGCAGCGGCAGGTAACCGGTGGTGCGAGCGCGATCGGTGATGATCACGACGAGGCGGCGCGCGCCGGCGATGAGCACCGCGAAACAGATCACGCCGGAAGGGCCGACGGTGAGGGTGAGGGCTGCCAGGATCAGCGCGACCGCGGCCGGGAACACCCGCCGGGTCGCGATGGCCCGCTCCATCGAGCACCACGTCAGCAGGATCCCGAGGGCCACGATCGGTTCCGGGCGCAGCCCGTTGTTGAAAGGCATCCAGAACGCCAGAAAGACAGCGGCGCCGGTCCAGACCGCCACACGGTTGCTCTTCACAGCCACGCCGAGTCGGGGAATCACTTCTCGACTGATCACCCACCAGGTCAGCAGTCCGGCCAGCAACGCAGGCAGCCGAACCCACGGGCTGACCGCCGACACCTTGGCCATAGCGGCGAGCAGGTCGTAGTACGGCGTGCCGAACGGCGCCTCGGGCACACCGAACCATCGGAAGTAGTTCGCCATATACCCCGAACTGTCCGAGGCCCGGGCCATACCGAGCTGGTAGCCGTCATCGGAGGTGTTGTTGCCGATGAAGTGCCACACCCCCATCCCCGCGACCACCACCACATCCACCGGATCCAACCGCCACC
This sequence comes from Nocardia sp. NPDC050193, assembly GCA_040674215.1. Lineage (GTDB taxonomy): Bacteria > Actinomycetota > Actinomycetes > Mycobacteriales > Mycobacteriaceae > Nocardia. The sequence continues at coordinate 120,424 of JBFARE010000013.1, forward strand.
AACGTGCAGGCAGAACGCGCCCCGCACGGGCTCGCCGCGGTCCGTCGAGCCGATACAGCAGCACCAGCGCGGCCAGCGTCGCCGCCAAGCACACCCCCATCACCGTCAGCTTCAGCAGCGAAGGCGACGAGGAGAACCGGGAATCCACCAGCACCTCGGCCTGCATCCCCGGGATCGGTGCACCGGTCAGATCCGTGAACACACCCACCACTTGCGGACGCAGATCACCCTCGTGTCGTTCGCTCTTATCGACCAAGCCACCGCCGATGGACACCGCCGCTCCCGCACGATCCACACGCAGTGACAACGTGCACGCCTGGCCACGTACCTGGTTCAACGGCGCCGACCACAACAGGGTGCCCCGTGAGACGACATCAACCCTCCCCGGGCGATCCGCCGTGTCGGCGACTGCCTTCACGACCAGCCCGTAACGTTCCGCCTCCGGCGACTGCCGAGGAACCGTCGAGACCACCACGCCACCATCGCCGGCCACTGCATCGACTGCCGCGCAGGGAATCTCGGCCGACACCTCATCCGCGGCATAAGACACCAGCGGCACGGCCACCGACGACAATGCCGACCCCTGCGGCCACGACACCCGCGCCTGCTCCTGCTCCACCGGAAGGAAGGGAATCGAGACCGCAGCCAGGACCGCGACAACTGCCGCCACAACAGCCCACACCCTGAACTGTCGCCCGGCCGCTACACCGGCTCGCTTATCCCCCTGTGGCATCGAGTCCGGAACAGACACCCGCACACGATCTTTACTGACGGTCACGACCAAGGATGCTAACCGTGAGGCGACCAACCAACGACGACCGCACTAGAGCTATTTGCCCGACTTGCAGAGTGCAGAGAAGTTGTGCGGGCCCACGCGTGCAGCAGTCCGGGGACGGTGGCGGTGGCGTCCAGGCCGGCGTTCTTGGTGCGTGTCGGTACGGCGTCGCGGCGGAAGCCCGGTTCCGGGGTGATCACGGCGCTCAGATCCACTAGCACCGCCACCGGTGGATCGAAGACACGCCGCAGAGGAGCGGAGAACTCGTCACACCAGGAATCGAACACATATTCGATTATGCTGCGTTGTGTGATCGAAGTCGGCGACCAGGTACGAATCGGTGAGTCCGGTGGGTCGATCTTCGTGGTGCGCGAGGTCGACGGCGAGGAAGGGCGTGCGGTGATCGAGTCGGTCGACGACTCTACCGCTGGTTGATACCCTTTTTCGATGCCTCTGGGCGCGCTGGTCCGGGTAGACCCTGGCGAGTAGTGGCTCTGTCGCCCATAGGGGCCACATGCCATGGGGCCGATCGTCGGCCGCCCTGCCGCTCACAGCTGCTGAGAACGCGGAACGCCGCGAGGCGGGGTACCTGGCGGCGTTCTCGTCGGTAGGTCGACGTCCAACAAGCGCCTCTCGGCGAGTGGTCGCTCGTAGCGACGAAGGGTGCGGCCCGGGGCTGTCCGGACGCCGACAGCCTGTTCAACCGCCACCTCGGTTGGGCTATGCCGGCCCAGTTCCGTGACGCCGGCGACCCAGGAGCGCGGTATCCATGTGGCCGGCCGGGGAGGCGATGTCGGAGGTCCGTGTAATCCTCGCGGGTGTATTTGTCCTGGCCGGAGGAGATGGATACGGCCGAGGTCGCCGAGGAGCAACCCACAGTGAAACTGGTGGCGCACTGTCGCCGGTGCCGGGGATGGCTGCTGTCGCCGAGGTCGGTGGCCGAGGGGATCGGTCCGACGTGCGCGGCCCGAGAACGTGCCGAGGAACGCGCTGCGGCGGCGGCCACCCGACAGGACCTGGTGTTGTTCGACATCGCGGCGTAAACGACCGGTTTCTGGGCAGTTGTGGTTTCTGGACACCCGGGCAGTCAGAGCCGGTGTTTTTCGGCGCCCATGAGGAAGGTGCGGATCGGTCCGAGGAAGCTGATCAGCTGGGCGACTTCAATCCGACCAAGCCTTCGCCGCCGCAGGCCTCGCCCGTGACGTCGCCTTCGAAGTGACCACCGCGGACTATATCGCTCGACTGGTCGGACCGGGCCTCGCCGCGGCCTTGCTCCCCGCCGGGTAGGTCCCCCAACTCACCGGCGTCACCACGATCGACATCTCCGATTCGCCGAGCCGGGAGGAACGCGGCACCTGCCGAGGTCAGTCGTACCCGGCGGCTGGTGCGCTCGAAAAGTTTCGCACCGAGCTCCCGTTCCAGGCGCGCGATCTGGTGGCTGAGGGCGGACTGAACGACCAGGCATCGTTCGGCAGCCCGGGTGAAACTGTTCGTTTCGGCGACGGCGAGGACGTAGCGCATCTGCTGGAGCTCCAAATGGATCAATCTTGTATCGCGATTGATGGAGTGACAAACATATGTTGGACTCATTGATGAGCGTCGGTTGAGATTGTGAATATGACAAGAACTGCAGCACAGCGGGTTTCCGGCGGGGCGGGCGGTGACGTGGCCCGCGGGAACCTGCCTCGGGCCGCGTTGACGGCATTCGCTCCGGCAGCCTGGGGCACCACCTATGTCGTCACCACCGAGCTTCTACCGCCAGGGCATCCCTTGTTCGCGGGACTGCTCCGGGCGTTGCCGGCGGGGCTGATCGTGCTGGCGATCACCCGGGTACTGCCGCATGGCCAGTGGTGGTGGAAGGCTGCGGTACTCGGCGTACTGAACATCGGGCTGCTCAATGCGCTGCTGTTCATCGCGGCCGAGCGCCTGCCGGGCGGCATCGCCGCAACCCTCGCGGCGGCTCAGCCGCTGATCGTCGCGCTCCTGGCGGTGGCCGTCCTGCATGAGCGTGCCTCGGCCTGGCGTCTCGCGTGGGGAGTCGTCGGTGTGGTCGGCGTCGGCATGGTCGTGATCGGTCCGGCCGCGGCGCTGGACTTCGCCGGGGTAGCGGCAGGTCTGGGGAGCGCGGCCTCGATGGCGCTCGGCTTGACCCTCACCAAACGCTGGGGGCGTCCGGCTGCGGCCGGTCCGGTCACATTTGCGGGCTGGCAGCTCGCCGCAGGAGGCATATTCCTCCTTCCCCTCACCGTTGTTTTCGAGGGGCCACCGCCCGCGATCGACTCGGCCGCCGCCCTCGGCTACCTGTGGCTCGGACTGGCCGGTGGTCTGATCGCGTACGTGCTGTGGTTCCGCGGTATCACCACCCTCCCGGTGACTTCCGTCGCGGTACTCGTCCTACTTTCGCCGATGGTCGCCGCTGTTCTCGGCGCCGTTCTGCTCGGTCAGACCCTCGGCCCTATCCAACTCGTAGGGTTCGTGGTTTCGCTCGCCGCGATCGTCGCGGGGCAACTTCCCGCACCCACCCGCGCCTCGGCTTCGACGCCCACACACGAAACGGCACCCCGATGACAGATCCCATGAAGCAGAAGACCATACTTGTCACAGGCGCGACCGGCGGCCAGGGCGGCGCTGTCACCCGCAGCCTCCTCGGCAACGGCTGGATGGTGCACGCCCTCGTCCGCAACCCGGGCACACCGGAGGCCGAACACCTCGCGGCGCTTGGCGCGAACCTCGTCATCGGCGACCTCGACGACCGGGAATCACTGTACGCGGTGGCGCGCGGCATGCATGGTGTGTTCAGCGTGCAACCCGCCGATTTCACCGACCCGCGTCCCGAAATCGAAGTGCGACAAGGCAAGAATGTCGCCGATGCGGCCATGGCCGCGGGAGTGGCACATCTGGTCTACAGTTCGGTCGGCGCCGCCCAGCGTGCCTCCGGAGTCGTACATTTCGAGACCAAGGCAGAAATCGAGGCGCACATCGATGCGCTCGGTGTGCCCGCAACCGTGCTGAGACCGGTGTTCTTCATGGAGAACTGGTCGTACCTGGTCCCGGATGCCACCGACGGCGAACGAGTCGGGTCACTCGCGCTGGACTCCGACACCTCGCTGCAGATGATCGCGCTGGCCGATATCGGCCGGATCGCGGCGGACGTGTTCGACAACCGGGCCGAGTTCCTCGGCACGCAGATCGAGATCGCCGGCGACGAGCTGACCGTCCGGCAGATCGCCGAAGTATTGAGCGAGGTCGACGGTCTCACGACACGATTCGAGCGGAAGCCGAGCGAGGAACTGCGGGCGGAGGCCGAGGAACTGGCGAAGATGTTCGACTGGCTCAACGACGAGGGGTACCAGGCCGATATCGGGCTGCTACGCCGCCGTTACCCGCAGTTGTCGACCTTCGCGGCGTGGCTGAAGGCGGTCCGGCAGTGATGCTACGGCTCCTCGGAATTATGTTCTCGCTCCTCTGCTTCGGCGCCATGGTGTCGGGATCCGTGCCTCGGGCAGCCGCGGATCTTCCCGTGTTTCCCGCCACAATCGATCTTCCGGCCGGGTTCCGGCCGGAAGGTATCGAGATCGGGTCGCGCCCGGTGGCTTACCTCGGCTCAGCCGCGGACGGCTCCATCTATCGGGCCGACCTGGTGACCGGGCAGGGCAGCATCCTGAGCCCGGGTCCGGGCACACCGTCGCTCGGACTCCGGCTCGACCACCGCGGCCGGCTCTTCGTCGCCGGCGGTACCGGTGGCGACGCCCGCGTCGTGGACGCCCGTACGGGTGTGGTGCTCGCGAACTACCGGCTCGGAACGCCCCGGGACACGTTCGTCAACGACGTCGTGCTGACGCCGGCCGGCGCTTGGTTCACCGACTCACGCACGCCCGTGCTGTACTACCTGCCCTTGGGTGCCGATGGTGCGTTGCCCTCTCCGGAAGCGGTTGTCCGGCTACCGCTGACCGGCGACCTCGAGTACGTGCCCGAAGCGATCAACGCCAACGGGATCGTGCCCACGCCCGACGGCACCGGCCTGATCATCGTGCAGTCGGCGACCGGGCAGTTGTTCCACGTCGACCCCACAACAGGCGAGACCCGGAAAGTCGATCTCGGCGACGAGGCGGTACCACATGGGGACGGCCTGCTGTTGAACGGTGACACACTGCTCGTCGTCCGGAACCGGAGCAACACGATCGCGGTGATCGTGCTGAACCCCGAAGGGACCAGCGGCACGGCGCCGCGGCGCATCACCGACCCTCGCTTCGATGTCCCGACCACCGTCGCGATGTTCGGGCCGCGCCTGTACCTGCCGAACGCTCGCTATGACACGCCGCCGGAGCCGGCTACGCGGTACACCGTGGTCGCAGTCGACCGACCCCGTTGAGCGGCGGCGAGTGGACACCGGGAAGAGTTCCTCGCCGATATCGAAGCCCGCCATGAATCGAGAATCGGACCGGACCGGCATCGGCAACTGCCTACCTTGGCCCCGTGAACTCGGTCCGCGAGAAATGTCACGCTAAGGAGTTACCGCAGATAGCGGACCGTCACCACCTGCACCGCGAACCCGAGCCGGTTGTAATCCCGCCGCCGTGCCGCGATCAACCGCCGATCCTCGTCGTCCAGATAGCAGAACCGCTCCAACTCCACCCGGGACAGCACACCGAAACGCCCATAACCGGGCACACCCGCATCAATCACGCCGACATGAAATCACCAGCTCAACCACAGGATTCAGCCCGTCTACTCAGCGTGACCTTTCTCCCGGATGAGCCTCGACCCCCGACCAACAGCGGCGATCTGAGGCGTGGCCGGGACCGTTGACGGCCGCCTGTAGACAAAGTTAAACCCGCCCCCAGAGGGATGCCTCGACCATGCCCTAAACACGGCTTCCGTGCAATTTCATCGCTTGCCAGTACGGGAAATAGACAGAGGTGCGGGCCGGCCGGGGTCAGTTCGTCACGGCGCGACGGGCGTAGGCGCGGACGTCGGCGTCCGGATCGTCGACGGCCTGTCGGAGCAGTTCCAAGGCCCGTTCGTGACCCGGCCACGCGGTCAGCGTGAGGACCGCGGCCTTGCGCACATCCAGATGGGGGTCGGTGAGTGCGGCGGCCAATTCGGTGACCGCCCGGCCGGGTTCGCCACCGGCGAGACCCTTCGCCGCACCCACCCGCACCTGCCAGGCGGTGTCCCGCAGCGCCGCGGCACAGGAGGCGATATCGGATTCGGTGGCACCGATATCGGCTAACGCGGCCAGCGCCGCCGCCCGGACCAGCGGGTCACGGTCGGTGACCAGCCCGCGGACGGTGTCCGCGCCACCGATACCGATGGTGGCCAGCCCTTGGGCGGCCGCAATCCGCACCTCGCGGTTGCTGTCGGCGGCCGCGACAGCCAGTGCGTCGTACTCGTCGAGGGAGACGAGCGCCCGCACCGCGGCGATCCGCACCCGATGATCGGGGTCGGCCAGCGCCGCACGGTAGTCGGTGGCCGTACCGGACCGAGCAGACCGCAGCAGGTCGAGAACCACTGCCCGTACCACCGGGTCGGGCGAAGCCAGCCGTTCGGCGAGACCGTCGGTGGACGGCAGCACCTCCACCAGTTCGCGAAGTGCGGCCGCGGCCGCCGCCCGCACCGGCGCCGCGGCGTCGTCGAGGGCGCCGACCAGCAGGGCCGTGAATCCGTCCGGGGTGTTCTCGCTGAGTGCCGCGATCGCGCCGACCCGGACACGTTCGTCGGTATCGGACAGGTAGGGCGCCAGTTGCCCGGCGGTGGGCGCGTCCAGCGTCAGCAGCGCGAGCAGCCGGGGTGAGGCGACCGGCGCCGGCGCCGGCTCCAGGGTCCGGGGCGCGGGGGCCGCGATATTCGGGGCGCGGCGGTGCCCGACGAGTTCGGGCTGCTCGACCGGCACCGGCTCCCCCTCGGACGGAAGATCGTCCAACCCGGGCACGGGTACCAGATACGGGGCGACCGGCCGTTTGAGGAACTTCATGGTGCCGTCGGCGGCCTTGCGCAGGTTCAGGTGGTAGCGCCAGGTGTCGTCGTCGCGTTCCGGGAGGTCGGCACGTTCGTGGTAGAGGCCCCAGCGGGATTCGGTCCGGGTCAGCGAACTGCGGGCGGCCATTTCCGCGCAATCACGGATGAACGACACCTCGGCGGCCCGCATGAGTTCATGCGGGGTGCGGGCGCCCATCTCGGCGAGATCGCCGCGCATCCGCTCGAAGGTTTCCACCGCCAGCGACAGTTTCGCGGCAGTTTTCGGCGGCGCCACATAGTCGTTGACGAACCGGCGCAGTTTGTATTCGACCTGCGGTTGCGGTGGGCCGTCGGGATGCCGCAGGGGCCGGTACACCAGTTCGTGCACGGCGGCGATCTGATCGGCGGGTAGCGCGGCGGGCGCCGCGGTCTCGGCCAGGGTGGCGGCGGCGTGCGCGCCGGCGAGTTCGCCGAACACGAATGCCCCGATCATGTAGTTGTGTGGCACGCACGCCAGATCACCGGCCGCGTACAGGCCGGGCACCGTGGTGCGGGCGTTCTCGTCCACCCAGACCCCGGAGGCGGAATGCCCGCCGCACAGTCCGATTTCGGAAATGTGCATCTCGATATCGTGGGTGCGGTAGTCGTGGCCGCGGTTGGCGTGGAAGGTGCCGCGGGTGGGGCGTTCGGTGGTGTGCAGGATATCCTCGAGCGCGGTCAGCGTCTCGTCGGGCAGATGCGACACCTTCAGGTAGATGGGTCCGCGCGCGGAGTCGATCTCCCGTTTGACCTCGGCGATCATCTGCCCCGACCAGTAGTCGGAATCGACGAACCGCTCCCCCTGCGCATTGACCTGGTATCCGCCGAACGGGTTGGCGACATAGGCGCAGGCGGGACCGTTGTAGTCCTTGATCAGCGGATTGATCTGGAAGCATTCGATACCGCTGAGCTCGGCGCCCGCGTGATAGGCCATCGAATAGCCGTCCCCGGCGTTGGTGGGATTCTCGTATGTGCCGTACAGGTAGCCCGAGGCCGGGAGTCCCAGCCGGCCGCACGGGCCCGTCGCGAGGATCACGGCTTTCGCGGCGACCGTGACGAACTCGCCGGTGCGTGTGTTCAGTGCGGCCGCGCCGACGGCCCGGCCGCCGTCGGTGAGCACCCGCACCGGCATCAACCGGTTCTCGATCCGGATCTTCTCCCGCATCTTCCGTTGCCGCAGCACCCGGTAGAGGGCCTTTTTCACGTCCTTGCCCTCGGGCATCGGCAGCACATACGAGCCCGAGCGGTGCACCCGGCGGACCGCGTACTCGCCGTATTCGTCCTTCTCGAATTTGACGCCGTAGCGCTCCAGCCGCTGCACCATGGCGAAACCGCGGGTCGCGGTCTGGTACACGGTGCGCTGGTCGACGATGCCGTCGTTGGCGCGGGTGATCTCGGCGACGTAGTCCTCGGGTTCGGCCTTCCCGGGGATGACGGCGTTGTTGACGCCGTCCATACCCATGGCCAGCGCACCGGAATGCCGGACGTGTGCTTTCTCCAGCAGCAGGACGTTCGCGCCCTGTTCGGCGGCGGTGAGCGCGGCCATGGTTCCGGCCGTACCGCCGCCGATGACCAGCACATCGCAGTCCAGGCGCACGGTGTCGGCGAGATCCGGCGCCGCCAACAGGGTGGGTGCGGTCACGAGAGGGCCTCCACGAGTCGGTCGCGCTGCGGCTGCCGATCGACGGCCGCGCGCGGATTCGGAACATCGATCAGGGCGCGCAGCGGTTTCCCGGCACGGCCCAGCACGGCGATCCGGTCGCCGAGCAGCAACGCCTCGTCCACATCGTGGGTGACGAAGACGATGGTGGTGGGATGGGTGCGCCAGGTCTCGATCAGCAGCCGCTGCATGGTGGCGCGGGTCTGGGTGTCCAGGGCACCGAACGGTTCGTCCATCATCACCGCGCGCGGGGCACCGACGAGACCACGGGCGAGTTGGACGCGTTGCCGCATACCCCCGGACAGACTCTTGGGCAGGAAATCGGCGAACCCGCCGAGGCCGACCTCCTCGATCCAGCGGTCGGCCGCGGCGCGGCGCCCGGCCTTGGGTTCACCCCGCAGTCGCAGCGCCAATTCGATATTGGCGCGCACACTGCGCCACGGCAGCAGGGCGTTGTCCTGGAACACCACCGCGCGGTCACGGGATGTGGTGTTGACGGGTTCGCCGTCGGCGAGGACGCGGCCGGAGTCGGGAGGCAGCAGCCCCGCCAGGGCGCGCAGGACCGTGGACTTCCCGCACCCCGAGGGGCCGGTGAGTACCAGGATTTCGCCGGGCCGCACATCAAGCGACAGCCGGTCGATCACCGGGTCGCCGGTGTAGGACAGCGAGATCTCGTCGAGCCGCAGACTCATACCCGGTGCGCCGGTATCGGACGCGGGGGTTTCGGTGGTGAGGGTGGCGGTCATCGGTTGTTCTCCTCTCCCCGCGGCAGCCAGCCGGTGACCCGGCGGCCGAGGAGTTCGATCGCCGCGGAGGTGCCGAAACCGAGGACGCCGATGGTGACGATCCCGACGAAAACACCCGGATAGTCGACGATGGTGTAGGCCTGCCAGGTGCGGTAGCCGACACCGAGGCGGCCCGAGATCATCTCCGCGGACACCAGGCAGATCCAGGCCACCCCGATACCGACCGACAATCCGCCGAAGATCCCCGACAGCGCGCCGGGGAACACCACCCGCAACAGCACATCCCACCGGTTGCCGCCGAGCGTGCGTACCGAGTCCTCCCACAGGGTGGGTAGCGCGCGGACCGCGTGGCGGGTGCTGACCATGATCGGGAAATAGGCGGCCAGACCGGTGATGAACACGATGCCGGCTTCGTCATCCGGGAACAGCAGGATGGCGATCGGGACGACCGCGATGGCCGGGACGGGCCGGGTCAGTTCGGTGAGCGGTCCCAGGATTCCGGCGAACAGGCGGGACCGGCCCAGCGCGATACCGCTGGTCACGCCGAGCACGGTAGCGATACCGAATCCGGTGAGGATGCGGATCAGGGACTGCGCCAGGTCCAGGTAGTAGACATCGGTGCCGAGTCGGCGGCCGAACGCGGTGATCACCTCGGTCACCGAGGGCAGGGTGTCGAACCGTAGCCACAGCCGGATATCGGCGGTGGTCAGGACCTGCCAGAGCAGGATCGCGGCCAGTACGGAACCGACCCGCAGCAGCCGGCCCGGCCACACCGTGTGCCCGGGCCGGCGCGACGGTGCGGGCGCCGCGACGGCGGAGGCGGGAGGGAGGGTGGTCGCGGTCATGACCGGGCCTCGGCGACGGCCTGGTCGTAGGTCACCGGGACGGCGGTGGGATGGGCCTGGCGGTGGCGAAGCGCTGCCGCCTGCGTGGTGAAGGGCAGAAAGGTGCTTCCGTCGCGCAGCCAAACCGCCTTGTCCGCGAACCAGCGGGTACCGAGCTCGGTGTCGGCAATATAGGCGGCACGAACCGTCGAATCCGCGGCACGGGCGGCCGCGACGGCGCGCAGCAGCTCGGTGGGGTTACCGGTGGGTCGGGTGGTGTCCTGACCGTCGAGCCACAGTTCGGTACCGGAACCGGCGGTGTGGTTGGCGGTGTCGGCGAGCGCCTGCTCATAGTCCTGGCCGCGGGCGGCGAAGACCGCGCGCAGACGCTGGTCGTCGACGAAGCCGTCGATATCGAGGTCGGCGAAATCGCCGATCGACTTCAGGTACCGCACATCGTCTTTGAAGGCCGAGATCAGGCTCGGTTTCAGGGTGGTGTCGAAGGAGGTGCCGCCCGGGCCATTGTAGAGATACACGACTTCCTGTGGCAGATCCGAATCCTCGGCCACGATCCGCGCCGCCTCCAGCGGCTGCTGCCACAGGAATTCCGTGGCGTCGAGCTGGGCCTGCAGGAAGGCGTCCACCACCTCGGGATGTTCGGCGGTGTAGTGCTCGCGGGCGACCACGCCGTGGAAGGTCGGCACATTCAGTTCGGCGCCGTCGTAGAGCAGTTTCGCCTTGTCCTGGAACACCAGCAGTCCCGGCCACGCCACGAACTGGGACAGGGCGGCCACCTGGCCCGACTCCAGCGCCGAGGCACCCACCTGCGGCTGCTGGTTCAGCACCTCCACACCGGCCACCGGATCGACCCCGGCACGGGTGAGGGCCTGCACCAGAGTGCCGTGGCCGGCGGAACCGACACTGGCCGACACCTTCTTCCCGGCCAGCTCACCGACTCCGGTCAGCGGCGAGTCCGGCGGTACGACCACCATGTTCAGCGCGCCCTTGGGGTTGTAGCCGGTGACGGACAGGAATTCGGTGCGGGACCGTTCCCCGGCCTGGGTGCGGGATCCGTTGATCAGCAGCGGGTAGTCGCCCATGGAGCCGATATCGATCTTTTCGGCCACCATCTGGGCAGTGATCGGGGCACCGGTGTCGTAGTCCTGCCATTCGACCTTGTAGGCGGGGCCGCCGTTGTCGGTGATCTGCCGCAACCGCTGCTCCAGATAACCCTGGGCGCGCAGCAGGGTGCCCGCGGTGACGGTGTTGATGGTTTTGGACTGGTAGCCGACGACAACGGTGACGGTATCGCCGGCGGCGGCTTCTTCCAGCGAGCACCCGGTGAGGGCCAGCGCCGCGGCGGCGGCCAGGACGGCCAGGCGTTTCAGACTAGGCATGAGAGGTCTACCTCAGGAGATACGGCATGTTGACAGTGACGGCGCCGGTGGGACAACGGGCGGCGCAGGGCCCGCAGTACCAGCATTCGTCGACGTGCATGAAGGCTTTCCCGCTGTCGGGGTTGATGGCCAGAGAGTCGAGCGGGCAGATCTCGACACACAGCGTGCAGCCCTGGATGCACAGGGATTCGTCGATGGTCACGGGGATGTCGGTGCGCTGGTTCGCCAATGCCATCTAGAGGACCTTCCATTCGGGGATGCCACGGGAGAGGCTGCCGCGCAGCGTGATCCGATCGCCGCGCATCCGGACGTACTCCAGGTCGACCGGGGTTCCGTCGTCGAGCCGGGTGAGACGTTCGAGCATGAGCAGCGGTGCTCCGTCGGGGACGTCGAGGGTGGCGGCGGTGTGCCGGTCGGCGGGTATCGCCTCCACGGTGAGGTCGGCCGAGCCCAGGGTCCGGCCGCTGAGTTGTTCGAGCAGAACGAAGACATCGGTGTGCACGAGATCGTGGTCGAGGACGCGCACACCGATCTCGGGAGCGAGGTAGGTGAGGTCCAAGCTCAGCGGCTGCTCGCCGAGATACCGCAGCCGCTCCAGATAGACGACCTGCTCACCGGGGGTCACCCCGAGCCGCCGGGCCACCGACGGCGGCGCGGTGATGAGCTGTCCGGCCCGCACCTCGTTGCGGACGGTGCCGCGACCCTCCAGGGTTTCCTGCAGGCCCAGCAGCGCGTTCAGCCCGTGGTCGTATTTGCGGGCGGTCACCCGGGTGCCCACTCGCGGCGCGCGGTCGATCAGGCCTTCGTCGCGCAGCAAAGCCAGAGCGTCGCGGATGGTGTTCCGGGAGGTGTCGTGCTCGGCGGCCAGCCGCTGTTCGCTGGGCAGGGTATCGCCCAGGGCGCCGGCGTGGAGCTGGTGACGAAGGATATCGGCAATGCGCCGGGCCTGGTCGGCCCGGAGCCGGCGGACACCGGCCGTACCGCCTGCCCGCTCGGTGTTCGTATCGCTGACCTGCATGAACGATGACGATAGCGGCGTTTCGGGACAGTTCCGGCCCGCTCGTGAGCGGCGGCCGGACGACCCGAGGCAATTCGCCGGGCGCCGACGGACGCGACCAGCGCGGATTCCGGCGGATCTCGCCATTGCGCCACCCGCTCGGAGATCGGCGGGGTTGTGATCAGGCCGATTCGAAATGATCGACCGCGACGTCCAGAACCGTCACCCAGGGCGCCCCGGCGACGAACGGAGCCCGTGCCGGGACGTGTGGTATCGGGCCGGAAACATCCCGCGACCCGCCCGCCACGGCTTGACCTGGAGCGCTCTCCAGGTCGTAGCGTGTGCTCGACGGATAATCCACCACGGCAAGGGGAGACGAATCCGATGGAACTCGGGTTGCACATTCCGATCTTCGAGATCGACGGCGGTACCGGCGCCATCGCCGGCGAACTGGCACTCGTCGGCGCGGCAGCGGAGGCGGCCGGGGCGACCTGGCTGTCGTTCATGGACCATTTCTTCCAGATCGAACCGACCGGGCTGCCCGCCGAGGCGAACATGCTGGAGGGCTACACCAGCCTCGGGTATATGGCCGCGCATACCTCCACGCTCGAACTCGGTCTGCTGGTGACCGGTGTGACCTACCGGCACCCCGGGCTGCTCGCCAAGATCGTCGCCACCCTCGATGTGCTCTCCGGCGGCCGCGCCGCGCTCGGGATCGGGGCCGCCTGGTTCGACCGGGAACACCACGGGCTCGGGGTGCCGTACCCACCCCTCGGGGAACGGTTCGACCGACTCGAGGAGGCACTGCGGATCTGCGCGCAGATGTGGGATCCGCGAAACAACGGCCCCTTCGAGGGCAAGCACTATCAGCTGGCGGAAACTTTGTGTTCGCCGCAGCCGCTGCACCGGCCCACCGTGCTGATCGGAGGCGGCGGTGAGAAACGCACGCTGCGGCTGGTGGCCCGCTACGGCGACGCCTGTAATCTGTTCGCCTCGAGCACCGAGGAAGTGGCACACAAACTCGATGTGCTGCGCCGCCACTGTGACGAGCTGGGCACCGATTACGACCGGATCCGCAAAACCGTACTGGCGGGCAGCCCGGACCCCACCGCACACGACGATTTCGTCCGCCAGATGGCCGGTTACGCCGAACTCGGCGTGCACACCGCGATCGTCATGCCGCCCGGCGGATCCCCGGCCGGCTGGGTGGACACACTCGCCCCGGTGGTGCCGAAGCTCGCCGAACTCTGAGTGATGACGCCGTCCCGGGCGTCAGCCGGTGACCCGGACGGGCACCGCCCGCCCCGGGACGGCGTCGGCGGCGAGATCGCGGAAGATCCCATTGCCCGCGCTCGTCCGCGCCAGGGCGTCCGCGGCCAGGATGACCGCGGCGCCGGTCCAGGTGGTGCGTTCCACCGGCCAGCGTTTCCCGTCCGCGTACACCAGCCCGGTCCAGTAGGAGCCGTCGGTTTCCCGCAGATGCTGGATGCTGGCCAGCAGGGCCACGGCGCGGTCGCGGTCGCCCAGGGCGTCCAGGGACAGCACGAGTTCGCAGGTTTCGGCGCCGGTGACCCAGGGCCGGTCACTGACACAGCGGATGCCGATATTGCCGACCACGAAGGTGTCCCAGCGTTCGGCGATACGGTCGTATCCGGCGCGTCCGCGTAGCGCCCCGCCCAGGACCGGGTAGTACCAGTCCATGGAGTAGCGGTCCTTGCGGGTGAACGCCTCCGGGTGACCGCGCAGTGCGGTACCGAGCCGGTCGCGGGCGGTCTCCCACTCCGGGCGCGGGTCGCCGAGTCGGCGCGCGAGCGCCAGGCCGGCGCCGATGCTGTGGTACATACTGGCCGAACCCGTCACCAGCGCCTCGGGCAGCACCTTGTCGCCGTCACGCAGCCAGTAGATCTCGCCGTGCTCGCCCTGGCTCGCGACGACCAGGTCGATCGCGGCGGCCACCACCGGCCACAGATCGGCCGCGAACGCGGTATCGCCGGTGACCGCGAGGTAGTGCCAGACACCGGTGGCGAGATAGGCGCAGAAGTTCACATCGGTGGCCGGATCCTCGATCTCACCGGCGCGGAACCGCCGAGGCCACGACCCGTCGGGGCGCTGGGTGCGCGCCGACCAGGTGTAGGCGGCGACTGCCTCGTCGCGCAGCCCCGCGACGGTGAGCGCCATCGCCGATTCGATGTGATCCCAGGGGTCGGTGTGCCCGCCGGGGAACCACGGGATCGCACCGTCCGGTTCCTGCGCGGCAGCGATGGACTGCGCGGTCTGCAGGATCTGGCGGCGGGTGAGAACCGAAGGGACCGACGGGAGTTCACCCCGCGGCACGGGTCACCGCTGGCTTGCTGAAGTACAACGCCACGCTCTTGCCGACCAGCGGGTCGAGCAGCCGCTCCGCCGTCCGGGTCAGCGCCGGTTGTTTCATCATGTCCCACACCAGCATCCGGTGATAGGCACGCACCAGCGGATGCTCGGTCTTGTGCACGCCGACCGCGCATTTGATCCACCAGTACGGCGAGTGCAGTGCGTGCACATGGGTGCGGTGGGTGTGCCGCAGACCGCGCGCGGTGATCTTGTCCCGCAGCTCGTCGGCCTTGTAGATACGGATATGCCCGCCCTCATTCGCGTGGTACTCGTCCGACAGCGCCCAGCACACCCGCTCGGGCAACCACCGCGGCACGGTCACCACCAGCTGCCCGCCCGGGCGCAGCACCCGCACGAGTTCGGCGATGGCGGCGTCGTCAGCGGGAACATGCTCCAAGATCTCCGAGGCGATGACGACGTCGAATTCCCCCGCGCCGTAGGGCAGGTCGAGTGCGTCACCGTGCACGGCCTCGGCTTTCGCCCCGGCGGGTGCTTCCCCGGCCTGCACCATGGCCTCGAACATGGTGGCGACCCCGGCGAGTTCGGGAGCGTCCTGGTCGAAGGCGACCACATCGGCGCCCCGGCGGTATGCCTCGAACGAATGCCGGCCGGCGCCACAGCCCACATCGATGACCCGGGTACCCGGGCCGATTCCGGCGCGATCGAAGTCGACGGTCAGCACGAGGCGCCTCCTGTGATGAATTCTGCCGATCCGGTGTGCCGGGCGATGGCCCGCTCGTACACCTGCACGGTCTGTGCGGCCACCGATTCCCAGCTGAACACCGCGACGGCGCGGTCCCGGGCGGCGGTCTGCATCCGCTGCCGGGTGTGCGGGGAATCCAGCAGCTGCCCGATCACCCGGGCCAGTTCGGCGGAATCGCCGGGTTCGGTGAGTTCGGCGCAGCCGCCCGGCTCGCCGACGACCTCCGGGAGCGCACCGGTACGGCTGACCACCAGCGGGGTCCCCGATGCCATGGCCTCCACCGCGGGCAGCGAGAAACCCTCGTAGAGGGACGGGATGCAGGCGATCTCCGCCGACGCCAGCACTTCGGCGAGTTCGGTATCGCTGAGTCCGGGACGGACGGTGACGATATCGGAGAGGCCGAGTTCGGCGGTCTGCTTCTCGGTGGGCCCGTTGGGCTCCAGTTTCGCCACCAGCTGCAGTTCGACCCGGTGGGTGATCCGCAGCCGGGTCAGCGCCTGCAGCAGATGCGTGATGCCCTTCAGGGGTTTGTCGGCGCTGGCGACGGCGACGATCCGGCCGGGCACCCGGGGACAGCGCGGCGCGAACAGTTCGGTGTCCACGCCGAGCGGCACGACATTCAGCTGAGCGGGGTCGACACCGAAATCGTCGGCGATATCGGTGGCCGACGACGAGGAGACGGTGAGCAGATCGGGGATCCGCCGGGCGATCCGCTCCTGCATACCCAGGAAGCCGTACCAGCGGCGCACCAGAGGCTTGCGCCGCCAGGGCGCGGCCGCCAGGTCCACTTCACGATCCTTGGTGATGGGGTGGTGCACAGTGGCGACCAGCGGCAGCCGTTTCGCGATATCGAGCAGCCCGCTGCCCAGGCACTGATTGTCGTGCACGACGTCGAAATCGTGTACCCGCTCGCGCAGCAACCGGGCCGCGCGCATGCTGAAGGTGCGCGGTTCCGGGAAGCCCGCGGTCCACATGGTGGCCAGTTCCAGCAGATCGATCCGGTCCCGGATCTCGCGGGGGTGCGGCGTGCGGAACGGGTCGTCGTCGCGATAGAGGTCCAGGCTGGGCACCTCGGTCAGGGTTACGCGCGGATCCAGGTCGGCGGGATAGGGCTGACCGGAGAAGACCTCCACGTCGTGGCCGAGTTCGGCCAGGCCGGCGCTGAGGCGGCGCACGTAGACCCCCTGCCCACCGCAATGAGGCTTGCTGCGGTAGGACAACAGGGCTATCCGCACTGGCTGTCCTCGCCCGTCTCGGTGATCGAATTCATGCTCCGCAGTTTGCCAGCCAGCCGTTCGAGATAGGCACGCACCTCCGGTTCGCCCTTGTCGGGCAAGCCGTACAGCACATCGGTGACACCGTCGGCGGCCCAGGAGGCCAGGCGCTCGGCGTCGGGTTTGAAATCCAGGGCGACCACCCGCGGCGCGCCCTCACGACCGGCGTCGGCCCACGCCTTCTTCAGCGTCGCCAGGCTGCCCGAGATATCGCTCTCCCCCGGGGTGGTGATCCAGCCGTCGGCGTGTTTCGCGATCCAGGCGCAGGTCCGTTCGGTACCGGCCGCGCCGATCAGGACGGGGACGGTGCGGTCGACCGGTTTGGGCCAGGCCCAGCTGGGCCCGAACTTCACGAAGTCGCCGTCGTAGGCGGCCTCGTCCTCGCGCCACAGTGCCCGCATGGCCTCCAGGTACTCCCGCAGGGCCGTGCGCCGTTTGCTGCCGGGTATGCCGTGGTCGGCCAGCTCGTCGGTGTTCCAGCCGAAACCGGCGCCGAGCGTGACGCGGCCGCCGGAGAGGTGGTCGAGCGAGGCGATGGTCTTGGCGAGGGTGATCGGGTCGTGTTCGACCGGCAGCGCGACCGCGGTGGCCAGTTCGATCCGTTCGGTGACCGCGGCGGCGGTGGCGAGCGCGACCCACGGGTCGAGGGTGCGCATATAGCGGTCGTCGGGCAGCGACGCGTCGCCGGTCTGGGGGTGCGCGGCCTCGCGTTTCACCGGGATATGGGTGTGTTCGGGGACGTAGAACGAGGAGAATCCGTGATCCTCGGCGGCCCGGGCCGCGGCGGCGGGGGTGATCCCGCGGTCACTGGTGAACAGAACGATGCCGAAACGCATACTCGTGTGCCTTGTCTGTGGTGGGGCCGGCGGGTCGTGGCGCGTCCCGGCGGGTGGGAGATCGTGATCGTCAGCGGCCGTTCTCGGCGGCTTTCTTCGCCTTCTTGGCGTGCTGGTCGAGCTGGGCGCCGATCACATGGTCCAGTGAGGTACCGGCCGGCCAGCCCACGTAGTGGCAGAGGAACAGGGCGATCTCCCGCAGTTGGGTTTCGTCGAGTTCCTCGTTCTGCAGGGCGGCGCCGACCTGGATACCGGCGACATCGAACAGGCCCTGGGCGGTGAGCGCCCCGAGCAGCAGCAGCCTGCGGTCACGCAGGGTGAGGCCGGGACGCGACCAGATATCGGCGAACAGGTGGTCGGCGGTGACGGCGAAATGCTCGCCGGGACCGTCCTTGAATTCCCATCCGTAGACCTCCGCCATCTTGGCCAGCCCGCGTTCACGCACGGTGGACTCGGGGGTGGGGTCGCTCATGGCTGCTCCTTCTCCGCCGGATCCGCTCCGCCGGAAGTGTCTGGACAGGTGTACGGAATATAATTCGGACGCTCGCCGCCACGCAAGAACATGTTCTCGTTCCCGCCTGGGGAAACCGCCAGGAAAGCATGTCCCGCGACATTGGCCAATCGCCTCGGCCCCGGCACCGATTCTGGGAAAATCGCTGAATCATTGTCGGGCACACCTGTCGATGGTAGCGTCCAGACACATGTCCAGCTATGTGTCTTCCCGATGGGCCGATCGCCCGTCACCCGGGAGGAACTCGTTCTCGGACCGGGCAGGTTCCGACCCGGGAGCGCCACGCCCCGCCGCCCCGGGAAACCGCCCCGCACACTCCACGCCGAGGGAGCACACATCATGAAAATCGTGGCCGATCTGGACCTGTGCCAAGGACACGCCGTCTGTGCCGCCGAAGCGCCGGATGTCTTCTCCGTACCCAAACGCGGCCAGGTGGAGATCCTCGACCCGAACCCGGGGCCGGAACTGAAAGCCGACGTCGACAACGCCGTCCGCTACTGCCCCACCCAGGCCCTGCTGCTCGTCGCCGACACCGACTGAGCGAGCCGGGCCCGGAGGCTCTGGCGCACCGTGAGCACGCTGCCCCCGCTCGGTCCCGATGACCACTGCGACCGACTGTTCCACCCCCGACAGGTTCTTCTCGAAAGGGACACATCCATGACAGGTTTCGACCGCGCCGAACTCGACGAGATGGTGCGCCGCTGGGTGGCGGAGAACGAACGATGCGAGAAGCTCGGCGACTGGAAGCCGCTGGCCGATATGTACACCGCCGATGCCACCTACGGCTGGAACTACGGCCCCAAAGACGAATTCATGGCCGTCGGCCGCGACGAGATCCGCGATCTCGCACTCGGCCAGGAGATGGAGGGCCTGGAGGGCTGGCAGTACCCGTATCAGCAGTTCGTCATCGACGAGCGCAGCGGCGACGTGATCGGCTTCTGGAAGCAGGTCTACGACACCACGCCGCGCGCCGACGGCAGCAAGTACACGGTGAACGGTATCGGCGGCAGCTGGTTCCGCTACGGCGGCGACTACCAGTGGTCGTGGCAACGCGACTTCTTCGACTACGGCAATGTCTCCGCGCTGTTCCTGGAGATGATGACCGATAAGGCGATGTCGGACGGGATGAACGCCCGGATCGCCAAGGCCACCTCCGGCCGGCTGCCGGGGTGGTACCGGATCGGCACCGCGCCGGCCTCCCTCTGGTGACCCCGATGTCCGTACCCACCAGCAGGTTCCACGAGCTGACCCGGGAACAGCTGGCCGTCCTCGTGCCCGAACTGCTGCTGTGTGGGCAACTGATCGACCGGTCCGGGATGGCACACTGCATCTCCGCGTTCGGCCGGGAAGGGATGGCCGAGGTCGCGATCGAGGAATGGCAGCTGTCCAGCCCGGTCTATACCCGGCGGATGCAGCGGGCACTCGGTTACACCGGCGACGACGTGGTCACCATCTTCAAGGGACTACAACTCGATATCGGCGCGCCACCGCAGTTCATGGACTTCCGGTTCCGCGTCGACGACGCCCGCCACGGCGAGTTCTGGCTCGACCACTGCGGCGCCCTGGTCGATGTCGAGCCGATGGGCCCCGACTATGTGACGGCCATGTGCCACGACATCGAGGACCCCACCTTCGATGCCACGGCACTGGCCACCAACAAATACGCCCAGGTGCGGCCCATCCACCGCCCACCCCGGGTCCCCGCCGACCGGCATCCCATGTGCGCGTGGACGGTGATCATCGACGAATCGCACACCCCACCGGAGGTTCCGCGCAACGCGGCGCTGGTGGCGGAGTCGGTGGCCGCGCGGTTATCGCTGGCCGATATCGACCCGGGCGACGAGGGCCGCGCCGACTACAGCGGGCCGCTGCTCAGCGATCTGCGCTTCGCCGACTTCTCCCATTCGGCCCTAGTCCGGATCGCCGAGGAGGTGTGCCTGCAACAGCATCTGCTGGTGCTGGGTTTCATGATCGCGGTGCAGAGCCGCACCGATGACGACTCCGCACTGGAGATCGGGCGCAAACAGTTCACCGGGATCGCGGGAGTGGCCTCCGAACGAATACGCGCCGCCCTCGGTCTGGGCACCGATCTGCACGCCCTGGCCCAGGTGCTGAGTGTGCACCCCGCGCTGAATCCACGGCACTACACCGATGTCGAAGTCGAGCCCGGCATCGGTGTCCTGCGGATCCGGTTCCCCGGCAGCAGCGGCGCGCTCACCGACCGCGGCTGGCTGTCGATGATCCAGCCCGACCGGCTCGGGCCGCTGGACGCCCTGGTCCGCGGGGTCGACCCGCATCTGCGGAGCCGGGTCGTCGACGCGGGACCCGACGGCTGGACCGCCGAGATCTCACGCGCCGACGAACCGTTCGCCGAAGCGCCGGAGGTGGCGATCACCCGCTTCAGCACGGGCGTCGACTTCCGGTTCACCGACCGCGGTATCCCGCTGCCCCTCACCGTTGTCTGACCCCGCCCGGCACCCAGTGCCCGGCCCACCGCAGGACTGATATGGCCAATAATTTCGCCGACCTGTTCGAACACTCGGTCGACGCCGTACCCGACCGGATCGCGCTGATCGAGGAAGGCCGGCGCGTGACCTACCGCGAACTGGAAGAACGCGCCAACCAGCTCGCCCACCACCTCGCGGCGCAGGGGGTCACTCGCGGCACGCACGTCGGGTTCCAGATGCACAACAGCATCGATACGATGCAGACGCTGATCGCCTGCTTCAAACTGGCCGCCGTACCGGTCAACATCAATTTTCGGTACGGCCCCGCGGAACTCGCCTACCTCTACGACAACGCCGACCTCGAATACCTGGTGTACCACGCCTGTTACGGGGAGGCGATACGTGCCGCGGCACAGCGGTCGCCGCGGCTGAAATACCTGCTGTGCGCGGCCGACGACCGCACTCCGGCCGACCCCGGTGTCGACTGCCTGGCCGAGGTCACCGCGGGCGCACCCACCACCCGGCCGGAGGTTCCGCGCACCGCCGACGATCTGTTCGTCATGTACACCGGCGGCACCACCGGTATGCCCAAGGGCGTGCTGTGGCGGCAGGAGGACATGTGGCGGGTCCTCGGTGGCGGGATCGACTTCTACAGCAACGAACCCGTCACCGACGAATACCACCAGTCCCGCACCGGCGCCGCCGGCGAACCCTCCACCTGGCTGATCCTGCCGCCGCTCATGCATCTGGCGGCCATGATGCCGACCTTCATCGCGCTGTGGTCCGGTAACTGCGTGATCTTCGTACCCCGGTTCGATCCCGCCCATGTCTGGCGCACGGTGGCCGCCGAACGTCCCGGCGTCATGGTCGTCACCGGTGACGCGATGGCCCGCCCGCTCATCGACGCCTACCGCGCCGACCCTGTCGACGCGACCGGACTGTTCATGATCGCCTCGGGCGCCGCCCTGCTCACCCAGCCGACCAAGAACGCACTGCTGGACCTGATCCCGAACCTGTTCGTCTCCGATTCCATCGGCTCCTCCGAAACCGGCTTCGGCGGTATCGGCTTCGCACAACGCGACGAGGACCCGGCGCGGAAACCGCGGGTATCGATCGGGCGCGGCGCGGTGGTCGTCGACGACGACGGGCATCCGGTAGAACCGGGGGACGAGGGCTGGCTGGCGAAGACCGGCGCGGTCCCGATCGGCTACTACAAGGACCCGGAACGCACCGCGAAACTGTTCAAGATCGTGGACGGGCAGCGGATCGTGGTCACCGACGACCGGGCCCGGCTGGAGGACGACGGCACCATCAGTCTCATCGGCCGCGGCAATATGGTGATCAACACCGGTGGCGAGAAGGTGTTCGCCGAAGAGGTCGAGGGCGTGGTGAAAGCGCACGCCGATATCTACGACGCCACCGTGATCGGGGTGGCGCACGAACGGTGGGGCCAGCAGGTCGCTGTGGTCGTCAGCCTCACCGGGGACACGCTGGATCTCGCGGATCTGCGCGCCCACGTCCGCAGCCACCTCGCCGGGTACAAGGTGCCCCGCGCGGTGTGGATCACCCAGACGATCGTGCGGTCCCCCAGCGGAAAACCCGATTACACCTGGGCCCGGAAGTACGCGGCGGAGCGCGAACCCGACCATCGGGTGGACTGATCGGAGTGGTCGGTCCATCGCGGGCTCCCGTGCGTGGCCGGTCTCGGCAGGGGCAGGCCGGTTCGCGCCCCTGCCGCGAGGAGCGCGGCGATCGTGGCCCCGGGTGGCGGGTGTCGTGATGGTTTCCGGGGCGCCGGGGACCGGGTCGACTGCTGCACCGCGCTGTTGATCCTGCACCGCCGATGCCGGACATCTGGAGGAGAACATCGCGGCGGACGCGATCATGTTCGACGACGCGCCGGACATCGGCCGGACCCGGTCCGAGCCGGTCCGACGATATCTCGGCGGACCGGCTCACCGAGTCGCAGACGGCTCTTACCTCCCGGCGTAGCTCAGAGTCCGGGAGCGGGAGCGACCCGTTCCAGGATGCGCAGCGAACTGGTGACCGATACCTCGCGGAACTCCCCGCTGTCGATCGCCCGGCGGTAGATGCCGTAGGGCGCCTGGCCGCCGTCGGCGGGGTCGGAGAACACGTCGTGGATGGCAAGTCCGCCACCGGGGACCACCCATTTGGCCCAGCCGCGGTAGTCACGGTCGGCGGCTTCTTCGGTGTGGCCACCGTCGATGAACAGGAAGTCGATCGGGGTACGCCAGGTGGCGGCCACGCGCGCGGAGGTGCCGATGATCGCGATGACGGTATCGGACAGACCCGCGGTGTCGATGGTGTGCCGGAACCGGGGCAGCGTGTCGAACAGGCCGGTGACCGGGTCGACCAGGGAGGTGTCGTGGTACTCCCAGCCGGGCTGGTGTTCCTCGGAGCCGTGATGGTGGTCGACAGTGAACACCACCCCGCCTCGGGCGCGGGCCGCGGCACCGAGCAGGATCGCCGACTTCCCGCAGTAGGTGCCGATCTCGGTGATCACGCCGCCGCGGCAGTACTGCACGGCGGCAGCGTGCAGCGCGCGCCCCTCCTCCTCGGGCATGAATCCGGTGGCCCGGCGGGCACGGTCGAACAGTTGCTCGTCGGTCATCCGCTGGTCGGTGGCCGGCAGGGTCATCACGCCTCCTTAGCAGGTACATGCGGTCCGCGGCGGCCGCGGAGGTATCGCGTCATCGGTGGTGAGGGCGCTCTTGCGGGTAGCGGGTCGCGGTGGTGACCGACATTACTTCACGGGCCGTGGACCGGCCGGAAGTTGATCCGGCACTCGACCGACACTACTATCTAGACACATGTCCGAAGGCGATTCCAGAATTCTCGAGGCCACTCGGCGGCGCTTGAGCGGCAAGCAGGCGGACACCGTGGACAAACTCACCAGAGCCGCGATGGAAGTGCTGTCCCGCGAAGGTTTCGCCGGACTCACCATCCGCATGGTCGCCACCGCCGCCGGTGTGGGCACCGCGACGGCATACACGTACTTCTCCTCGAAGGAACACCTGGTCGCGGAGATCTTCTGGCGCCGGATCCGGTCCTCGGAGAGCCCGGTCAGCCACGACGCCGACCCCACCGTGCGGGTACTGGCCGAACTGCGCGGAATCGCCCTGCTGGTGGCCGACGAACAGGAACTGTCCGGGGCGGTGACGAGCGCGCTGCTGGGCCGCGATCCCGACGTCCAGCATCTGCGGACCCGGATCGGTATGGAGATCCGGCAGCGCATCACCCGGGCCCTGGCACCCGAAGCCGACCCCGAAACCGTGGAATCATTGGAACTGCTGTACGCGGGGGCTCTGGTACGCGCGGGCATGGGTTACGAGTCGTACGCCGATATCGCCGACCGGCTGGAAAAAGCGGCGCTGCTCGTCCTGAAATAACCGCGCGCGGGCCGGAAACCGCGGCTCGCTAGCCGCGCACTGCGGGACGGCGGACATGAGAGTAGACCAGCCGCGCATACTCACCGAGGAGCTCGTCCAGGCACACCTGTTGACCGGCGGCCACCATCTGCTGGTACCCGATCAGCATGGCCATCCCGAGCTCGGTATCGACCGCGGCGATCCGCTCGTCGCCCACCACACCCATGATCGTCTTGCGCACGGTGCGGCGCCGGGATTCGTCGACCCGTTTGAGCGCTACCCCGACCGCTTCGTCATTGGCCGCCCAGGCCCGGATCGCCGCCTCCGCCCGATGATGCAGGCCCAGCGTCAGATCCGACAGGGCCCGGATCGCCTCATCTGGTGTGGACGGGTCGAAATTCACGGTGCGCAGGATCAGCACCTGCCGGTTCTCCCAATGATCCAACAGCGCATCCACATACGACTGCCAGCTCCCGAAATGGTGATAGAACGATCCGCTGGTCACCCCGAGACGCCGGCACAGCACGCCGATGTTGAGGTGCCGGAAACCGAGCTCGGACAGAACCTCCAGGCCGGTGTCGAAGTAGTTGTCCTTACTGACGATACGAGACATGCGGCGCCGATCTCTTCGGTGAACGGTTGGGGATTTCGAGGATCGAACAGTACCCCATGGGCGGCCCCGCCCGGCCGGGAGTGGTGAAAGGCCGCCACCCGCGCGGCCGGTCCACCGAAGTCACGAAAGGTCGTGCGCCCGAAGGCGGGCGCTCGCCGAGCCCCGCTCAGCGCAGGCGTATGCCGAGTAGCGCGTCCACCGCCGCGGCGATATCCGCGCCCGCGGCCGGGTCGGCGCCACCGTATTCGAGCGCGGCGTGCGCCCAGGCGTCCAGGGCCGCGAGCGCCGCCGGGGTGTCCAGATCGTCGGCGAGATGGGTGCGCAGCCGGGCGACGGTATCGGCGGCCGGGGGCGCGGCGGCCACCGCGACGGCCTGCCGCCACCGCCGCAGCCGCGTATCGGCCTCGGTGAGCACGCTGTCGGTCCACATCCGGTCCGCACGATAGTGGCCGGCGAACAGGCCCAGCCTGATCACGCCCGGATCCACGCCCTGGGCCCGTAGTTTCGACACCAGCACCAGATTGCCCTTGGACTTGGACATCTTCTCCCCGTCCAGACCGATCATCCCGGTGTGCACATAGTGCCGGGCGAAGCGACGGCCCGCGGCCAATGCCTCACCGTGGGCGGCGGAGTATTCGTGATGAGGGTAGATGAGATCGCTGCCGCCGCCCTGGATATCGAACTCGGTACCCAGCCGGTTCACCGCGATCGCCGCGCATTCGATATGCCAGCCGGGCCGGCCCGGCCCGAACGGCGACGGCCACGACGGTTCCCCCGGGCGTTCGGCCCGCCACAGCAGGGCGTCCAGCGGATCACGCTTGCCCGGCCGGTCCGGGTCGCCGCCGCGTTCGGCGAAGAGGCGTTCCATGGTGACGCGGTCATAGCCGGATTCGTACCCGAACTGCTCGGTGGCGTCGGTACGGAAATAGATATCGGGGTACTGCTCGTCCTCGACGGTATAGGCGGCACCGGAGGCCAGCAGTTTGCCGACCAGTTCGACGACCTCCTCCACCGATTCGATCGCGCCCACGTACTCCCGCGGCGGCAGCACCCGCAGCGCCGCCATATCCGCGCGGAACAGTTCGATCTCGCCGGTGCCCAGGTCCCGCCAGTCCACCCCGTCCCGGTTCGCCCGCTCGAACAGCGGATCGTCGACATCGGTGACGTTCTGTACGTAGTGCACCTCATGGCCGGCGTCGCGCAACACCCGGTTCACCAGGTCGAAGGTCAGATAGGTGGCGGCGTGGCCGAGATGAGTGGCGTCGTACGGGGTGATCCCGCACACGTACATGGTGGCTGTATTGCCCGGGGTCACCGGACGGATACAGGAATCGGCGGTGTCGTGCAACCGCAACGGTGGCCCTGTTCCGGGGACCGCGGGGATCGGGGTGTCGGACCAGGACTGCATACCTTCGAGAGTAGAGGTCGCGACACGCCGCGCCCCGCCCACCCCGCCGCGCGCGCCGTTGCCATGATCACCGACGGCCCGCGGACCTGCGCGAACGCGGCCCACGGGAGAGGGCAACCGTTGGCTTCAGACAGAGCGAATCCGGCGCGGGCGGGCCGGTCGCCGGATCAGAAGGCGGGCCACGGAATGGGACGTGATGTCTCCGGGAAGGGCAGCACCGGTTCGTCGAGCAGGCGCTTCGCCCGGCGCAGCAGAGCGTCGATCTCGGGATCGGTGAGATGGTCGGCCAGGCGGTCGGCGAGCTCGCCGGGCAGGGTTTCGGTGAACGCGGCGATATCGGCGAGCAGATCTGCCGGTATCGGTTCCCCGGCCCACCCCCACAGCACCGTGCGCAGTTTGTTCTCCTGGTGCAGACAGATCCCGTGGTCGACGCCGTACACCTCGCCGTCGGCCGACTCCAGGGCGTGCCCACCTTTGCGATCGGCGTTGTTCAACAGCACATCCAGCACTGCCATCCGCTGCAACCGCGGGTCGTCGGCATGCACCAGCGATACCTCGTCCCCGGCGCCGTCGTAGGCGCGCAGCACCTCCCGGAACCCGTCCGGCACCATCTCCGGCGGGCACAGATCGACCAGATCCAGCCGGGTACTGGTCGGTTCCCGCGGTTCGCGGGTGGTGATCCAGCGCTGGACCATCCCCGGACCGTATGGCCCGTCCCGTAACACCGTCTCCGGGATCACCGTCCAGCCCAGCGCACGGCAGACCAGATACGACGCCACCTCACGCCCGGCCAGGGTTCCGTCCGGAAAATCCCACAGCGGCTGCTCCCCACGGACAGGCTTGTACACCACACGCAGATCGCCGTCGCCGGTGGCGAGATCGCAGACCAAGGTCACATTGCTGGCGACACCCACCCGGCCCAGCACCGTCAGTTCACCCGCGCGCAGCGCGTCCACGGTGCCGGGCACGGTCATTCCTCCAGATCGTTTGCGCCGAACAGTTCACCGCGTTTGTACCCGTTGGTGCGCACACACATGTGCCCGCGCGCCGACAGCGGCTCCCCGCACAGCGGGCACGGCGGCCGCCCGGCCGCGATCACCCGGGTGGACCGCAATGCGAATTCGCGTGCCTGGTCGGGAGTGAGGAACACCCGGACCGCGTCCGGGCCCTCGTCGGTATCGTCGAGGACCACCGATTCGTCGACCTCGGTCTCGGTGATCGCCAGCAGCTCGACCACCACTGCCCCCGCGTCGGCGTCCCAGCCCAGCCCCATGGTGCCGACCCGGAACTCCGCGTCGATCGGCGTGACCAGCGGCGCGTTGTCGTTGACCTGCTCGGCCTGCGGCGGCACCTCGGCACCGAATCTCCGCGCCACCTCGTCGAGCAGCAGACCCATCCGGTCGGCGAGAACCTTCACCTGCTGCTTTTCCAGCAGTACACTCACCACCCGGGGTTCCTCCACCGCCTGCAGGTAGAACGCGCGATCGCCCGGCTCACCGACAGTTCCGGCGACGAAACGTTCGGGGGTGCGGAAAACATGGATTGCTCGTGACACATGCACCTCCTGATACGTGACCCTGTTCGGCTGCGGTACCCCGCTGCGCCGTATCCCGGCGCGGACGCCGATTCGCCCGATGCCGCCGAGAGGTGGCGCGTTCGCCGGTATCGGGCATACCCATTATCCGTCTTTCCTTCCTGCCCCGATCTCCCCACCGGGCACGGGTCCGGATGTGCCGGACTCGGCCTTCGGCGCGGGCGCCAGACCGGACAGGTCCGCACCGGTGTCGTTCATCCGGATGACGAACGGCGCGGTGCGGGTGTAGCGGACAACGCTGAGCGAGGCGGGCTCGACCATGATCCGCTGGAATCCGTCGAGATGGATGCCGAGCGCGTCCGCGAGCACCGCCTTGATCACATCACCATGGGTGCACGCCACCCACAACTGGTCCCCATCGTGCAGTTCGGCCAGGGCGCGATCGTGTTCGCGGATCGCCGACACCGCCCGTGCCTGCACCTGCGCCAGCCCCTCACCTCCGGGGAACACCGCCGCCGAGGCATGTCGCTGCACCACCTGCCACAGCGGCTCCTGCAGCAGATCCTGGATCCGGCGCCCGGTCCATTCGCCGTAGTCCACCTCGGCGAGGCGGTCGTCGACCACCGGTTCCAGACCCAGCCCGGCGGCCAGCGGCGACACGGTGCGCTGGCAGCGCAGCAGCGGCGAGGTCACGATCCGCGAAATCGGCAGGCCCGCGAGCCGGTCTGCGACACCCCGGGCCTGTTCGCCACCGCGGTCGGTGAGTTCCACACCGGGACTGCGCCCGGCGAGAGTACCGCCGGTATTGGAGGTCGACACACCGTGTCGCAGCAGGATCACCGTCATGCGGCCAGCCTAATGGGCGCGGTCGGGGGGAGCTCGTCCGCAAGTCCGCGCACGGCCGGAGCACTCCCCGGCCTTCGCCCGACCGCACTCGCGGCGAACCCGGAACCGACCGTCGCGGCAGCGTCGTCTGTGCCGGTCATGTGGCCGAAACGACCCCACCCGCGAGCAGACCGATGATCACGACACCGAGCACGATCCGGTAGCCGACGAACCAGTAGAACGAATGCTTCGCCACGAACCGCAGCAGCCACGCCACCGACGCGTAACCCACCACGAACGACACCAGGGTCGCCACCAGCAACTGGGCACCCGAGGCATTGAGTCCCTCACCCGCGGGTTCGAAAGCGTCGGGGAGACTGAACAGTCCGGACGCGGTGACCGCCGGGATCGCCAGCAGGAACGAAAACCGCACCGCCGCCTCCCGTTTCAGACCGAGGAACAGTCCCGCGCTGGAGGTCGCGCCCGACCGGGACACCCCGGGGATCAACGCCAGGCACTGCGCGAATCCCATCACCAGTCCGTCGCGGGTGGTGAGTTGTTCCAGCGGCCGCTGCTTCGGGCCGAAATGCTCGGCCGCGGCGATGACCAGCGCGAAAACGATCAGCATGATCGCCACAAGCCACAGATTCCGGGCGCCGGTGCGGATCTGGTCCTTGAACACCAGCCCCAGCACACCGATCGGAATGGTGGCGATGATCACATACCAGCCCATCCGGTAATCGAGTTCGCGCTGCGCTTCGGCGCCCGGGTCGTAACCGGCCGGACCGCTTCCGGTGACCACCGGAAGTTTCGTGGTGACCATCTCGCTGACCGGCACGTTCTCCCGGGAACGCGCGGTGAGCTTCTCGAACACCGTGGTGCACCACACCCGTACGATGCGCCAGATGTCCTTGGCGAAGAACAACAACACCGCGGCCTCGGTACCGAGCTGGGTCACCGCGGTGAACGACGCGCCCGCGTCGTCGCCGAAGAACAACGAGGACACGATCCGTAGATGACCCGACGACGACACCGGCAGGAACTCCGTCAGACCCTGCACCAACCCGAGCACCAACGCCTGCACCCAGGTCATCGACTCGCCAACCACACATCCTCCTGAACAACGCCGAAAACCCGCTCCGCCTTCGGTCTTACGGCACCCCGGCCGCAACGGGCACGGCGACGACCGGCAGCGACCCTACAGT
The DNA here is from genome assembly GCA_040674215.1 of Nocardia sp. NPDC050193. Taxonomy (GTDB): domain Bacteria; phylum Actinomycetota; class Actinomycetes; order Mycobacteriales; family Mycobacteriaceae; genus Nocardia. The sequence goes on from JBFARE010000013.1 coordinate 149,935, forward strand.
GCGCGCCCGGGGGCCCGCGCGGCGGCCGCCGCGGCGGCGGACACGCCGAGCGGACCGTTCGTCCCCGTCCGCCACCACGCGAACACGCTCTAGGCTGGGCGCCGTGAGGATTTGTCGAACCGTGCAGTGTCTGCCGGGCATGAGCGAGGGCCCTCCGTGGTCACGCTTCGCTACCGCCTCCGGGCCCGACCCGCTCATGCCGGACACGGAGACTCGGTGATGGAACAGCGCACCGTCGGCCGCAGCGGACTGCGGGTTTCCCGGATCGGGCTGGCCACACATACCTGGGGCAGCCATACAGACCCCGATACCGCCGCCGCGCAACTGATCGCGTTCGCCGAATCCGGCGGCACCCTCGTCGACACCTCCCCCGCCTATGCCGGCGGGGCCGCGCAACGGATCCTCGCCGATCTCCTCGGCGATCTGGTGTCGCGCGACGAGCTCGTCCTGTGCGCCGGCGCGGGCCTCGTACCGTATTTCCCCTCGGTCCCCGCGGGCAGCGACCCGCCGCCACCCGGGCAGGCCCGCATCACGGTGGACTGCTCGCGCCGCAGCCTGCTGCGGCAGCTGGACCGCACGCTGTTGGAACTGGGCACCGACCATCTGGACCTCTGGCAGATCACCGCCTGGGACGCGAGCACCCCGCTCGACGAGATCGCCGCGACCCTGGAATACGCGATCACCTCCGGACGCACCCGCTACGCCGGAGTCCGCGGCTTCACCGCATGGCAGCTCGCCAGCCTGGCCGCAGTCAGCCCGGTCACCGCCGTACAGACCCCGTATTCGCTGCTCACCAGAGGCGCGGAGGACGATACGGCGCCGGCCGCCGCGCACCACGGCGCCGGCCTGGTGGCCATCGCCCCGCTGGCGGGCGGCATCCTCACCGGCAAGTACCGGGACGGCGTTCCCGCGGACTCCCGCGCCGCCGACGAGGCCACCGCCGCCGAGATCCGCGGCCGCCTCGACGACGACCGCGCCACCGCCGTGGTCGACGCGCTGGTCACCGCCGCCGACGGACTGGCCACCTCCCCGCTGGCGGTCGCGCTGGCCTGGGTGCGGGACCGGCCCGGGGTCGCGAGCATGCTCGTCGGGGCCCGCGATATGGGTCAGCTCACCGGGGTGCTGGCCGCCGAAACGCTGGAACTGCCGCGGGCGATCGCCGCCGCCCTCGACGATGTGAGCTCCACCCCGTAGTGCGGGGGGCGGGCGAGCACCGGACACACCCGCACGGATTAGCCTTGCCTTCATGAGGTATCACCGGGTCCGTTCCGGACGGGCACGCGCACTACTGGCAGGACTCGCGGCGGGCCTGCTCGTCCTCACCGCCGCCTGCGACAGCCCCGAACCCGCCGGCGCCACCACCCAGCAGGGCCCGGCCACCGCGGTCCTCGGCGACCTGGATCCGGTACCGATCACCCCGCCGCCCACCCCGGTGCTGCCGGCCACCGTCCGTTCCTTCGACGGCACCGATGTCACGGTCACCGACGCGAGCCGGATCGTCGCCGCCGATCGATACGGCACCCTCGCCCAGATCGTCTGGGCCCTGGGTCTGGGCGGGAACATGGTCGGTCGCAGTACCGCGGCGGCGTTCCCCGCCGTCGCCCAACTGCCGAACGTCACCGGCGGCAACGGCGCACTGAACGTGGAATCGATTCTGGCGTTGCGGCCCAGTGTGTTCCTCACCGACACCACCAGCGCGTCCCCGGCGGTGCGGGAACAGTTGCGCGCCACCGGGGTCACCGTCGTCTACTTCGACCCGGAACGCACCATGGACGGGGTGGTCCCGCAGATCGAGGCCGTCGCCGCCGCCCTCGGTGTACCGCAGCGCGGTCAGGAACTCGGCCGCCGCACCAGCGGCGAGATCGCGGCCGCCTCCGCCGCGGTACCCGTCTCGGATCCGCGGCTGCGGATCGCGTTCCTGTACCTGCGCTCCAGCGCCATCACCATGCTCGCCGGGCCCGGCTCGGGCGCCGATGCGCTGATCGCCGCGCTCGGCGCCGAGGACGCCGGGCAGCAGGCCGGGCTGACCGAACCGTTCACCGCCATCACCAGCGAAGCCATGATCGCGGCCGCCCCGGATGTGCTGCTGGTCATGACCGACGGGATGAAATCGCTCGGCGGGGTCGACGGGATCGTCCGGATCCCCGGGATCGCGCAGACACCGGCGGGCCGCAACAAGCGGATCGTCGATATGTCCGACGCGGTGCTGCTGTCGTTCGGGCCCAATACCGGCCGTGTCATCTCCGCGCTGTCCGACGCCGTGTACGGCCGCACCGGCGCATGAGCGAGTCGGGCCCGGAAGCGGCAGCGCAGCGTAACCACGGAGGGCCCTCGATCATGCCGGTGGCTGCAGCATGACCGTCGACCTGGCGAAACCACCCGCGCCCCCGCACACCGGTCACCCACGCCGCCGCGCCGTCCTCGCCTTCACCGTCGCTGCCGTGGCACTGGTGGTGCTGGCCCTGGCCTCCGCCGCCATCGGGCAGGTCCCCACCACACCGGCCGAGGTCGCCGGGAGCGTCGCGCACCGGATCGGCCTGGACTGGGGTCCGCTGCCCGCCCATCCGGCCGGGGAGGTCACGCTGTGGGAAGTCCGGTTCCCGCGCGTGGTCCTGGCGATCCTGGTGGGCGCCGCACTGGCCACCGCCGGCGCGCTACTGCAGGGTGTGTTCGCCAATCCGCTCGCCGAGCCCGGCGTCATCGGAGTGTCCTCGGGCGCGGCGGTGGGCGCCGGGACGGTCATCGTGTTCGGCGGGGCCTTCGTGGCCGCCTGGTCGGTCGCTGCGGCCGCGTTCGCCGCCGGACTGATCACCACCGCACTGGTGTATGTGCTGTCACGGGCCAACGGCCGCACCGAAGTGGTGACGCTGGTGCTCACCGGTGTCGCGATCAACGCGTTCGCTGGTGGGCTCATCGCGTTCCTGCTGTTCGTCGCCTCGCCCGCGGCACGCGACCAGATCGTGTTCTGGCAGCTCGGCAGCCTCAACGGCGCCACCTGGGACGCGGTCACGGTCGTCGCGATCCTGACCGCCGCGGGGATCGCCGCCGCGGTACTGGTCGCGCCCCGGCTGGACCTGCTGGCGCTCGGTGAATCCGCGGCCCGCCATCTCGGTGTCGACGTGGAACGGCTCCGGCGCACGGTGATCGTGATCGTCGCCGTGCTGACCACCGCGGGCGTGGCCTTCACCGGCATCATCCTGTTCGTCGGCCTGATCGTGCCGCATGTGGTACGGATGGTCGTCGGCCCCGGCCACCGGGCCCTGGTCCCGGTCAGCGCGGTCACCGGTGCGGTGGTGCTACTCGGCGCCGATGTCGCCGCCCGCTCCCTGGTCGACAACGCCGACCTGCCGCTGGGCATGCTCACCTCGCTGATCGGCGCCCCGTTCTTCTTCTGGCTGCTGCGCCGCACCCGGGCCCGGGCGGGAGGCTGGGCATGACCGCGGAGACCACCACCCTGCGCTATGGGCTCAACGGGCTGCTCCGGCGCGGTCACGACCTGCCCGGCGCCCCGGAACCGGGCCACGTCACACTGCGCGCCCGGAGAGTCACCCTGGACCGGCACGGCGGCGGGGGCGGGACGCGGCGGGTACTCGACGGCGTCGATTTCGAGGTCGCCGCCGGTGAAGTCGTGGCCCTGGTGGGGCCCAACGGCGCCGGGAAATCCACCCTGCTCGCGGTACTCGCCGGAGAACTGGACCCCGGCCGGGGCAGCGTCGAACTCGACGGCCACCCGCTCGACCGGTGGACACCCATCGATATGGCCCGCCGCCGCGCGGTGCTGCCACAGTCACATACGGTGGGGTTCCCGTTCAGCGCCGCGGAGGTGGTCGCGATGGGGCGCGCGCCCTGGCAGCGCACTCCGCACGCCGACCGCGACGACGAGGTGATCGCGGCCGCCATGGCCGCCACCGACAGCACCCACCTCGCCGGCCGGGCGTTCCCGAGCCTGTCCGGTGGGGAACGGGCCCGCGTCGCACTGGCCAGAGTGCTCGCCCAGGACACCGCGACCCTGCTGCTCGACGAACCGACCGCCGCCCTGGACCTGGGGCATCAGGAAGCCGTACTCGCCCTCGCCGCGGACCGCGCCGCGGCCGGCGCCGCGGTGGTGATCGTCCTGCACGACCTCGCCTCCGCCGCCGCCTACGCCGACCGTGTCGCGGTACTGGACGACGGACGTCTCGCGGCCGCCGGCCCACCGCGCGAGGTCCTCACCGGCGAGTTGCTCAGCCGCGTCTACCGGTACCCGGTCGAGGTCCTCGACCACCCGGCCACCGGTGTGCAGCTGGTGCTGCCCGCCCGCCCGGCGCGCGGCTGAGATGTCATTGCGGCCGGGGGCCGCGTGATCGCGGACGCCAGACGAGTTCGAGCACCGCAGGCGTCAGCAGCATCCGGATAACCGTCGCGTCCAGCACCAGGGCCGCGATCATGCCGTAGGCGATGTACTTCATCATCACCAGCTCCGAGAAACCGAACGCGCCCGTCACCACGATGAGGATCGCCGCTGCCGAGGTGATCACCCCGCCGGTGTGCGCGATCCCGTACCGGATGGCCTCCGGTGGGTCGGCTCCCGCCGCCCGTGCCTCCACCACGCGCGAGAGCAGGAACACCTCGTAGTCGGTCGACAGCCCGAACACCACGGTCACGATCAGCACCAACACCGCGAACATCAACGGACCCGGCGTGAAATCGAACAAGCGCGCCCCGTGCCCCTCCACGAAAACCCAGGTGAGGATACCGAGGGTAGCGCCCAGGCTCAGCGCCGACATGGCCACCGCTTTCACCGCCAGGATCAGCGACCGGAACGCCGCGTACATCAGCGCCAGCGCCGCCGCCACCAGAACGGCCGCCAGCAAGGGCAACCCGTCGAGCAGGCCATGGATACTGTCGCGTTCCAGCGCCGGCACGCCCGCCACCATCACCCGCACACCGTCGGGTTCCTCGATACCGCGCAGCACCGCGATCGCGGTATCGGCGGCCCGGTCGTCGACCAGGCCCGCCTGCAGCACATTGATTCCGTCGCGAGTGGGTGCGGCCGGTTCGAACGGACCCGTCAGCCCGGGAGTGGCATTGGCCTGCAAGCGGATATCGCTCAGCTGGGACGCGTCCGCGCCGGTCACGACCAGGCGCAGTGGTTCGGTCCGGAAATTCGGGAACAGCGCGTCGAATTCCTCTTGCGCCATCCGCGCCGGATTGTCCCGCGCCAGATACTTTTCGCTCAGGCCCCCGAACTCGATATGGCGGAACGGCACCATCAGCAGCAGCAGGCCCAGCACCACCACAACGGTCACCGCCCACGGCCGCGCCATCGACCACGTCGCCAGCCGGGAGAAGATCCCGCGATCGATCTCGGCCTCGGTACTGGCCCGCGCGAACCGCCGCCACTGCCACAGATCGATCCGCGGGCCCGTGATCGCCAGCATCGCCGGGAGCGCGGTCACCGACAGCACCGCCGCCAGCAGCACCGAACTGATTCCGCCGTAGGGCACCGACCGCAGCACCCCGTTCGGGAAGAGCAACAGCGCGCCCAGGCTCACCGCGATGATCGCGGCCGAGAACAGCACCGTGCGACCCGCGGTGGCAACCGTCCGCGCCACCGCCTCCTCCACAGTGCGGCCCGCCGCCAGTTCCTCCCGGAATCGGGTGACCGTGAACAGGCCGTAGTCGATCGCCAAGCCGAGACTCACCAGCGTCACCACGGCACTGGCGAAAACGTTCACCTCGATATAGCCGGTGAGCAGCCGCATGATGCCCTGGGTGCCCAGGATCGTCATCCCGCCGATCAGCACCGGGAGCACGGCGGCCACCACCCCGCCGAATACGAAGTACAGCAGGATAGCCACCAGCGGCAGCGCGATCATCTCGGCCCGCCGGATATCATCCTGCATCCCGGTGTTGATGCCCTCCACCACCGGCTGCAGACCCGCCGCCTGCACCGTCGTGCCGGCGGGCCCGGCACCGGGACCGACGGCCGCCAATTCGCCGACGATCGCCTGGTAGTTGTCGACGGTCGCCGAACCTTCGCCCCGCAGACCGATACTGGCGAACGCGTGGGTGCGGGAATCATCGGCGAACTGACCCGACAGCGCGCTGTCCCAGTAGCTGTCGATCCGCAGCACCCGGTCGGGATGGTCGCGCAGCAGACCCGCCAGCTGGGCGGTCACCGCCGCCCGGACCTCCGGGTCGTCCACGGTACGTCCCGGCGGGGCGGTGTACAGGGCGATCACATCGCTGTCGGTGTCCCGGCCGAAGGTCGCGTCGGCCAGTTCGGAGGCCGCCACCGATTCACTCGACTCGTCGAACCACCCCTCCTGGGTCAACCGGTCGGCGAGATCCCGGCCGTACAGACCCGATACCGCCACCAGGGCCAGGAAGACCACGAGCACCGCGACCCGGTGCCGGTACACGAACCGACCCCACCGCTGGGGTCCCACGGCGCGCATCCGCCGCCTAACCGCACGCCGCGGTGCGGTAATCGGCCGAACGCAGGATCCCGCACAGATCGGTCCGCGACAGCTTCCAGGCGCCGTCGAGATAGATGAAATGCACCACGGTGGTGCGGACGGCGGTGCCGGAACCGTCCTTGTCCAATCGCAGGGTCGCGGTCACCGTGCCGTCGTGGTTATCGAATACCGGGTCGGTGACCCCGTACACGGCCCGCGGATTGTCCTGCAGCGCCTTGTACATGTCGGGGATCGCCTGCGCGAACGCCTCCCCGTCCTCGATCAGCGCGGTCCGCTCCGAATCCGGCAGCGCCGGGTCCAGCGCCCGTTTGATCTGCCCGTCCAGTTCGGCGGCCGTCGGCAGCGAGCGTGACGCGAGTTCCCGCGAGGTCGCCGCCGCGGAGGAGGACAACGCGGCCTTCGCCGAGGATCGCGCCGCCGCCACCGCCTCCTCGTCGACGCCGGACCCACAAGCGGTCACCGCAATGGCTGCCACGAGCAGAATGACGAGTGACATAATTCCGGCGCGCGCGCCGTGCACCAGCCGAAAAACAAATGTGTACCGCATCACATCATGAATACCATCATTCACTGCATACCTTCGATCACCGACCCGATCCGGGCCAGCAACGCCCGCACGGTCGGAACATTACGGCCTCGCGGCGGCGGCGCGGCGGCAGGGAGCAGATCACGCACCAGGGCCACCACACTGCGGGTGTCGTCGAGATCGGTATCGGTCACATGGGTTTCCGCGACGGCCACCACGTCCTCGGGCCCGGGCACCGCCTCGGGAGGGAGATCGGGCCGATAGACCTCCAGGCGCAATGTCGCCCGCACCGTACGGAACGCGAACGACCGCCCGTCACCGGTACGACCGAATCCGTGCGCGAACGGGCCCGTGGTCACCTCGTCGGCGGAAAAACCCGGCACCTCGTGCATCGTCAACTCCTGACCTCCGCACCATCTGATCCGTACGTTAACCCGGCCCCTCCCGGAGCCCGGCTGCCGACACCCCACATACCCCGCTGGCACCGCCACCAACCCCGTCGTGATCAGATAATCGAATGCAGCATCGGTCGTTTCCGGACACAGAGCACCGGGTCCGGCGCCGGAAACCACGCGGTACCGTCGCCGCGATACTGCTCACCGCCGCCGTCGCGCTGACCGGCTGTTCGGGCGACGGCGAGCCCGGCCCCGGCGACGTACCCACCCGCGAACCGGCGACACCAGCGGTTTCGCCCCCGGTCACCGCCACCCCCACCGGGCAGGTCTATCCGGCCCCGACCGCGCTCACCGCCCTCGTCGGCGACCCGGGCAGCGGCAACCTCGCGGGCCTCGACCCCGCCGGGACCACACTCACCGTGTTCACCCCGGCCACCGAACCGCCCACCACCCACGAGGTACGGCTACCCGCCCCGGCCACCGCGATCGCGGCCGGGACCGCCGGGGAGATCCTCGCGGCCGCCGACGGCGCGATCTTGCGCGTCGACGCCGCGACCCGCGCCGTCACCCGCATAGCCGTCGACGGTCGGCTGCACAGTGTGCGCTCCCGCCCGGACGGGACCCTGATCGCCGGTACCGCCGACGGCCGGGTGCTGCTCCTCGACCGGGAAGGCCGCGTCGAGCAGACCGTGTCCGGTCTGGTGTCCGCCGACGCGATCGCCCTCACCGGTGACACCCTGGCCGTCCTGGACCGTCGCCAGACCCTGCTCACCGAGATAGCAGCAGGTGACGAGCGGCTCGGGCTCGCGCTCCGGGCCGGCGCCGGGGCCGCGAACCTCGTCGAAGCGTCCTACGACCGGGTCGTGGTCACCGATCCCGACAGCGGCCAGCTCCTGGTCTTCACCACCGATCCACTCGTGCTGCGTCAGCGCTACCCGGTAGGATCGTCGCCTTACGCACTCGCCTACGACCGGCGTTCTGACACCGTATGGGTGACGTGCACGCAGAGCAACGAGATCGTCGGCTACGACCTGTCGACGGGAACACCGCGGGAGGTGGGCCGGTATCCGACGATCCGGCAGCCGAACGCGGTGACCGTCGACGACACGACCGGCGATCTCTACATCGGCTCCGCGACCGAACCGGGTCTGCAGCGCATCCCCGCGGACCAGCGCAAGAGAGGGCAGTGATGGCATCCACTCGACGTGCAGCGACCTCGCGCACCACGCTCCCGGCCACCTGGGAGACCAGCAGCGACGATTACGAGTACGTGCCGCTACGTCTGCCGCCCGATGTCACCCGGGTCACCGCCTCGATGCGGCTGGCGATCCAGGCCGAATACGGCGGCTGGGAGCTCTCCCGGGTCCGCGCCTACACCGACGGCAGCCGCCGCGTCCTGCTGCGCCGCCGCAAAACCGCGTCGACCGGCCCCGCGGGGCACTCTGTGGAGCTATGAGCGTGCTGTATCGGTTACTACTGCGGGTCATGTTCCTGGTCCCGCCGGAACGCATCCACCGCCTCGTGTTCGGGGTGATCCGCGCGGCCACCACTCTCGCCCCCACCCGGGCACTGTTGCACCGGCTGTTCGGGGTGGACGATCCCATCCTGCGGACCACCGTGTTCGGGGTGGAATTCGCCGCTCCGCTCGGTATGGCCGCCGGATTCGACAAGGACGCGACCGGGGTCGACGCCTGGGGCGCACTCGGCTTCGGTTTCGCCGAGATCGGGACCGTCACCGCCGCCGCCCAGCCCGGTAACCCGCAGCCCCGCCTGTTCCGGCTGCCCGACGACCGGGCCCTGATCAACCGGATGGGCTTCAACAACCACGGTGCCGCGGCCGCGGCCGCCCGGCTGCACGGGCGGAAGACGAGCGTGCCGATCGGCGCGAACATCGGCAAGACCAAGGTGGTCGACGCCGCCCACGCCGCCGAGGACTACGCCACCAGCGCCCGGCTGCTGGGCCCGCTCGCCGATTTCGTGGTCGTCAATGTCAGTTCGCCCAATACGCCGGGGCTGCGGGATCTACAGGCCGTGGAATCACTGCGCCCGGTCCTCGCCGCCGTACTCGACAGCGTGCGGGTGCCGGTACTGGTGAAGATCGCCCCCGATCTGTCCGACGAGGATATCGACGCGGCTGCCGATCTGGCGGTGGAACTCGGCGTGGCCGGGATCGTCGCCACCAACACCACCATCGGCCGCACCGGGCTCGCCAGCGACCCCGCCGAGGTCGCCGCGATCGGGGCCGGTGGACTGTCCGGTCCCCCGGTCGCCGACCGCTCGCTGGAAGTACTGCGGCGGCTGTACGCCCGGGTCGGCGACCGCCTGGCGCTGGTCTCGGTGGGCGGGATAGAAACCCCCGACCAGGCGTGGGAACGAATTCTCGCCGGGGCTTCGCTTCTTCAGGGCTACACCGGCTTCATCTACGGCGGCCCGCTGTGGACCCGGAGCATCCACCGGGGCATCGCGGCGCGGCTGCGGGCCGGCGGCTATCGCAGCCTGGCCGACGCCGTAGGCGCCGGCCACGCCGCGCACCGCTGAGCGGGCCGGGCACTCACGCGGCAGAACCGCTACGGAGGGCGCCGGGCCCGCCCCGCTGCGGGACCGCGCCCGCCGGCAGCCGATCGTGCAGGAACCGCGACTCCAGCAACCGGGCCTCCACCCGGTTCGCCAGCAGCACGACCACCTGCTCCCACACCAGCCCGAGCAGCTCCACCGATTCGGCGGCCCGGGCCAGCGCTGTCTCGTCGTACACCAGCGCGGGATCGGACAGGGTCTCGTCCACGGACATACCGGCATAGGCCTGCTCGAACGACAGATCACGGTCGGGCAGCCAGCTCAGCCGCCACCACGAACCGTGCCGGGTCTGCACGCGTTCGGCGAATTCGGGGGAGATACCGCTGGTCATCAGCCAGTCGGTGATATGGATGGTCACAGCTGCCTCCTCAGGGGGCTCGGCACCGACGCCGGGCCGGAGAAACGGCCGGCACGGCATCGCTGCCGTCGGGGAATGGCGGATCGCACGACGCTCAGCGCGTCTGCACAGAGGACGGCTCGGGGTCCGCGCTCACTCGATCGCTACCTCGCCGTGCCTCGTAACGACGTCCGCCGACCAGGGATTTCCGCACTGCGATCACCGGGCCCTCCCGTCCTCTGGATCGAGGGAAAAACTCTCTGCCAAGTCTGTCATTTGACAGTCCGCCGGTCAATGCGGATGTCAAACGCCCTTTGCACTATGGTTATTGCCAATATCGAAGGCGCTGAAACCCCGAGCGGCGACAGGCCGGCTGAAAGGCGTGCCACATGGTTCCTCACGACGACACGGCAATCGTGGCGATCCGCAATATCCTGACCCGGCTCTGCAAACGCTCCGGCCTCAGCTTGGAGCGGCTGCGGACAACCGAGATCGATATCAGCCCCCTCCTCGATCTCCCCGTGGTCAGGCGATACGCGCAAGACCACGGCACCACCCGGCCGCAGGCCGTCCTTCCGGTCATACGCGAACACGCGCGCCGATTGCCGCCCACCCACCGGGTGATCACGGACGCCGAATTGTCCCTCGGCCTGCTGGAGGGAGACGAGCCCGACGTCGATCGTGCAGCGCTGTACTCCCAGGACCTCGGCGCACGCCGCGAATACCTCTCGGCGCACTGGCGTCGGCTACACGAACTCGCGGCCGCCGACCCCATACCGCCGGCCCCCACAGTGCGATCCCTCCGCGCGACCCCCGAACGCCGCGCATTCACCGCTCTCGCCGCGTTACTGGTCACCGGGGCGGTTCACAGCGACGACCTCTACGGCCGTGTCCCTGCACGAGCGAGTACCGGGACCCTCACGGTCATCGGTGATGCGGTGATCGACCATGTCTACCAGGTGGATACCATCCCCGACGCTCGCGGTTTCGCCCGGGGGCGGTTCACAGCGAACCCGGGCGGCAAGGGGCTCAATTGTGTCGTCGCTGCGGCACGCCTGGGCATTGATGTCAGGTTCATTGCTTCTGTCGGCGATGACGAGGGCGGCCGACGCATCCTCGATTACCTACGGTCCGAAAACATCGACACTTCGCTGGTGAAGGTCGTCCCGAAGGCAGCCACGCCGATCACCGCCCTGATCGTCAGTCGTACCGGAATCACCGGCACAATCGCCTGTACCGATGACCGGATCCGGCTGACCGACACCGAACTCACTGCTCCGCTCGTCCGGTCCGCCCTCGCCGATTCCGATGCTGTTCTCATCACCCTCGAGCCTCCGCTTCCGGTAATCGAACAGGCTCTGGGCACCGTCCAGGCCCTGGCCGATCGCCCACCGGTACTCGTCACTTCCGCGAAGGTCGACTCTCCACAGGTCCTCTACCGCTATTTGCCCTATGTGGACTATCTGATCGGATCGCTGCGAGAACTCGACTACCTCGTTCCCGAAGTTCCTGCTCGTTCCGGTCCCCATATCGCGGAGCAGCTGCGAATGCTCGGCGCCCGGGCCGTATGCGTAGTCGAAGATTTCGGATGCACCGTACGGTCCGACCGCCTCACCCTCGATATTCCCCGCATGCAGGCCGCCGCACTCACGGATATCCCCGGCTCACGGTCCGCCTTCGTCGGCGCCCTCGTCTATCGCCTGATGTCGGTGGCCGGGGACCGAGGAAGGTCGGGCACAGAACGCCGTTTCGCGGATGAACACGACTTTGCCTGGGCAACCGCCGCCATGGTCGCGACACAGGCCTTCGCCGGGGACATACCCGGCACGATGCCGACTGTCGACGAGGTGGATCGGATCATTCGTCTGACTGCCGAGAGCCACTGATAGTGGCGCACATGTGTGTGCCACGAGAGTTCGTTACCGGGTCCAGGGGCTCCGAACGCCACCGCCCATCGGCGAGGGACGGCAACAGCCGTGTACGCAGGCGAATTCGCCCCCGGACATCGAATGCTCGGTAACATAGTGACCACATCACTGCCGCGGCGACCGTCCAGGCGGTACCGGTGGCACCCGGTTCGCGGCATCCAGCACCGGGATCGGACCATGACCACAGATATCGTCTACCGGCACCGCTCGGGCGCCTTCGTCGACACCGTGCCCGCGGCCTTCCAGCAGACCATCACCCTGCGCCCCGACGCGGTCGCGCTGCGCACCGTCGGCGGCACCCAGCAGATCACCTGGCGCGAATACGGCGACCGGGTCCGGGTGCTCGCCGCCGGACTGTCCGCACTCGGCCTCGGTCGCGGTGACACCCTCGGCGTGATGCTCACCAACCGGCCGGAATTCAACCTCGTCGACACCGCCGCCCTGCACGTGGGCGCCACCCCGTTCTCCGTCTACAACACCTGCTCCCCCGATCAGGTCGCGCATGCCTTCACCAACGCCGAGAACAAGATCGTCGTCACCGAACAGCAGTTCCTCGGCACCGTCCGTGCCGCGGGGGTGCCGCTCGACCACATCGTCGTCGTGGACGGACCCGCGGAAGGCACCGTCACCCTGGCGGACCTGGAGGCCGCGCCCGACCCGGATTTCGACTTCGAGGCCACGTGGCGGGCCGTCGAACCCGGCGACCTGGTCACCGTCATCTACACCTCCGGCACCACCGGCCCATCCAAAGGAGTCGAGCTCACCCACCGCAATGTGCTCGCTCAGATCATCGCGCTGCACAGCGGTCCCATGGATGTCGGGCTCGACGACCGCGCCCTGTCCTATCTGCCCGCCGCGCATGTCGCCGACCGCATCTCCGGGCACGCCATCAACCTCGTCACCGGTATCCAGATCACCACCGTCCCCGACCCCCGGGAGATCGCCGCCGCGTTACCGGACGCCCGGCCCACGGTATTCTTCGGCGTGCCACGGGTCTGGCAGAAGATCAAAGGTGGCGTCGAAGCGAAGCTGGCGGCCGAAACCGGCGCCAAGAAGGCCATCGCCAAGTGGGCCGTGGCCACCGGAATCGCCGCCGCCCGAGCCGATCTGGCCGGCACCGGCCGTGGCCCGCTGCTGGATCTACAGCACCGCGTCGCCGACAAGCTGCTCCTCGGCAAGGTGCGCGCCGCCCTCGGCCTCGCGGATCTGCGCGTCGCGTCCTCGGGCGCCGCACCCATTCCACCGGAAACCCTCGAATTCTTCCTGGGCCTCGGATTCTGCGTCTCCGAGGTCTGGGGTATGTCGGAGACCAGCGGTGTCGCCACCTACACCGAACTGGACAAACCCCGTCCCGGCTCGGTGGGCCGCCCGGTCGACGGCGTCGAACTGCGTCTCGCCGACGACGGTGAGGTCCTCGTGCGCGGCGAGATCGTCACCCACGGCTACCGCGGGATGCCCGAGAAGACCACGGAGGCGCTCGATGCACAGGGGTGGCTGCACACCGGCGATATCGGCGCCCTCGATCCCGACGGCTACCTCCGGATCATCGACCGCAAGAAGGAGATGATCATCAACGCGAGCGGCAAGAACATCGCCCCGAGCACTATCGAGAACGCCGTGAAGGCCGCCTCCTCACTTGTCGGCCAGGTCGTCGCACTCGGCGAAGCCCAGCCCTACATCACCGCACTCATCGTGCTCGACGCGGATATGGCCGCCATACGGGCCAAGGAGATCGACGCCGCGGCAGCCGATATCGCGCAGCTGGCGCAGCGACCCGAGATCATCGAGGACGTGCGGGCGGCGGTCGCAGCGGGGAACAACAAACTGTCGCGAGCAGAACAGATCAAACGGTTCACCATCGTCGATACGGTGTGGGAACCCGGCGGTGACGAACTCACCCCGAAGATGTCCCTCAAACGCGCGCCGATCGCCACGAAGTACGCGGCCCGGATCGAAGCGCTCTGCGCCGAGTCGCCACCCGAGACCGTGATCGAGGTACGGGCCCGGTGAACGACAATGGCCCCGGCGATACCACCGGGGCCACCCGACCGTGCAGAAACTACTTCTGCTCGTAGGTACCGACCAGAATCGCCCGCGCCAGGGTATGCGAGAAAAGGTTGAATCCGAGGAACGCCGGGGAAGCCTCCGGCGGCACGCCCAGCGAGTCCACATCCACCGCGTGCACCACGATGAAGTAGCGGTGTGGACCGTGTCCGGCCGGGGGGGCGGCCCCGACATAGCCCGGGAACCCGCCGTCGTTACGGAGTGTCACCGCACCGGAGGGCAGTTCACCGCCCTCGCTGCCGGCTCCGGCGGGCAGCTCCGTCACCGATACGGGGATATCCGCCACCGCCCAATGCCAGAAACCGGAGGCGGTCGGCGCGTCGGGGTCGTAGATTGTCACCGCGAAACTCTTGGTCTCCGCGGGGAATCCCGACCAGCTCAGCTGCGGTGACACATCCGCACCGCCGGCACCGAAGACACCACTGACCTGAGCGTTGCCCAGCGACGCACCGTCGGATACATCGGTGGAGGTCAGGGTGAACGACGGAACCGAAGGCAGGGCGTCGTAGGGGTTGTCGGCCATGTTCTCCTCTTTCGAATCGGATCAGCTGTGCAACAGGAAGTGTTCCAGTACCTCGGTGCCGAACTCGAGCGCGTCGACCGGAACACGTTCATCCACGCCGTGGAAAAGGGCCGCGAAATCCAGCTCCGGCGGCAACCGGAGTGGCGCGAACCCGAAACACCGGATCCCCAGATGCGCGAAGGCTTTCGCGTCCGTGCCTCCGGAGAGCATGTACGGGACGGTCCGGCCCTGCGGATCATGGGCCAGGATCGCGTCGTTCATCGCGTCCACCAGGTGGCCGTCGAAGGTCGTTTCGTAGGAGTCGAGCTTTGTGAGCCACTCCCGCTCCACATCCGGACCGATGAGTTCGTCCACTTCACGTTCGAACGCGGCCTGCCGGCCCGGGATCACCCGGCAGTCCACCACCGCCTCCGCGGTCTGCGGAATCACATTCGCCTTGTACCCGGCATTCAGCATGGTCGGGTTGGCGGTATCGCGCAGGGTCGCGCCGATGATCCGGGAAATGGACCCGAGTTTGGCCAGCGTTCCCTCGATATCGGGGCTGCCCGGGTCGAACTCCAGCCCGGACTCCTCCGAGACGGCGGCCAGGAACTCGGCCACCGAATCGGAGAGCACGAGCGGGAACGTATGGGTGCCCAGACGCGCCACCGCGGCCGCCAGGATGGTGACGGCATTATCCTCGTGCAGGAACGAACCATGGCCCGCACGCGCCTTCGCGCGCAACCGCATCCAGCCCAGACCCTTCTCCGCCGTCTCCACCAGATAGAGGCGCCGCTCACCGCCGTCCGGCCGCGGGACGGTCAGGGAGAAACCACCGACCTCGCCCACGGCCTCGGTGACGCCTTCGAAGAGGTCGGGCCGATGCTCCACCAGCCACTGCGAACCCCATTTCCCGCCGTTCTCCTCATCGGCCAGGAAGGCGAAGACCAGGTCCCGGGGCGGTACCGTCCCCTCGATCTTGAACTGGCGGGCCACCGCCAGCATCATCCCCACCATGTCCTTCATATCGATCGCGCCTCGACCCCAGACGTAACCGTCCTGTACCGCGCCCGAGAACGGGTGCACACTCCAGTCCGCCGCCTGTGCCGGCACCACATCGAGGTGCCCGTGCAACAGCAGCGCACCGCGACTCGGGTCGGCGCCCGGCAACCGTGCGAAGACATTGCCGCGACCGGGGGCGCCGGATTCTACGTATTCGGTGGTGTATCCGGCGTCTTCCAGTTGCCGCGCCACCCACTCGGCACACTCTCGTTCACCCTTGGTGGTCGCGAGATCGCCGGTATTGGAGGTGTCGAATCGGATCAGCGTGCTGACCAGCTCCACCACCTCTGCTACGGCACGAGAACGAGCAGAACCCGAATTTTCACCTGTAGCGGCCACAGCCCCCTTCCTACCATCTCGGGTGTCTTTGCTCCCTTTCGGTGCAACTGGCTCGTCGCAAAACATGTTCAGATTCGCATATCTACGTATGGACATTTTTATGGTTGCTGCTCGATGCCGGAGTTGATCCGACAAGACGTGCGGGTGCGGATCGGGCAGCGCCTCGGTGATGCGAGGCGGGGCGGGGTCCGGCCGGTCGATACGCCGCTCCCTCACCGGGCACCGGATATCGGACCGACTCCCCCGCTGCGCCCGGACCTACTCGGCGGGCAGTTCGGCGAGCACTTTACGCAGATAATCCCGGCTCTCCCCCGGGGTGAGCGCGATAACGCTCAACTTGTTCATCACCGTCATATACACCTCCACATCCTGCTTCTTCTCCAGGTAGTGCGAGGTGGTGAGCTGCTCCATATAGACCATATCCGGCAGCTCGGGTTCGGGAAAGCGGAGAATACTGAAGGAGCCACCGGCCGCCGGATGGCCGCCCACCGAATAGGGCAGCACCTGGATCTTGACATTAGGCCGGTCGGAGGCAGCGATGAGGTGTTCGATCTGATCCCGCAACTCGGGATAGCCGTCGATCGGCCGGCGCAGCGCGTTCTCGTCCACGACCGCCCACAGCGTCGGCGCCGTGGCACGGCTGAGGATGTCCTGGCGGCGCATCCGTATACCGACCCGGCGTTCGGTCTCGTCGTCGTTACCGAGCGTGATCACCGACCGAGCGTAGGATTCCGTCTGCAACAGGCCGGGCACGAACTGCGCCTCATAGGTACGGATCGTCGTCGCGGCCTGCTCCAGACCGATATAGTTCTCGAACCAATTCGGCAACACATCGTTGTACGGCTGCCACCACCCCGGATCGTTCGCCTTCTTCATCAGATCCAGGTAGACGGCCAGTTTCTCCGGATCGTCGACCCCGTAAAGCTTCAGCAGGTCGAGCAGGTCGCGCTCCCGGAACCGGGTCCGGCCCAGCTCGAGCCGGCTGATCTTGGCATGGGAACCGCGGATGTGATCACCGGCGGCCTCGCGGCTGATCCCGCATGCCTCCCGCAAACGGCGCAATCTGCTGCCGAGCGAGATACGCAACACGGTCGGCCCACGATCGGCTTCCGCCTGATCCGGGGTATCGGAATCGTCTCGCTCGTTTGTCATGGTCGCCTCTGGCCAGTTCGTGCTGTGCTGCATCGTACGGCGCCCGCCACCGCCGAACCGCACCGGTCGGCAGGCAATCCTACTATCCGGTAAGCGCATATCTCGGTAACGCGCCCGCTCCGGACAAGACCGGCAGTTGTGCGGCAACCGGCTGCCGCGAACGTGCCGATCGAATCCTACAGTGCCGCATACCCGTAGCATCTTCCTGTTTGCACGCGGTATCAGGTTTCCTTGCGTAAACTCCCCCACGACACGACGTCCGGCTTCACCTGTACCGCGACGACCCGGGAGACGACACCGATGAGGGCATCGGCAGCAGGAGCGAGTACTACAGGAGTTGTTTCCAGCATAGCGCGGGTCCGGCCGGCCCGCGAAGACGAACCGGCCGGGCCATCCGGCGGCGGCAACCCCCGTGAGTGGACCACGTCCGGGCGTAAATCCTTGGCCACCAATGCTTCTCACTACCACCGGTGGAGGTTTTCATCCGGACGGATCGGGCGCGGCCCGATAGGGTGGTCCACAGTCAACCGGAACCGGCCGTTCCCCTCGGGGGAGCCCGCTTCCACCGTACGTTCCGACGAACAGGACCCGGCCGCGCGCATTCTCCACCGACCGCCGCACGCATTGCCGCACCACGGGTCGTCGCTCGGCCCGGCCGATGCGGTGGTGTCCGGCCCCCTTTCCCGTCACCGCACCATCCGGTGTGCCCGAGCACGGGCAGCCGTACCAGTTGGAGGCACCGAATGTCCGATACAGTCACCACCACCGAGATCCGCACGAAATTGACCGAGGTCCTCGGTCACTCCAGTATCGACCTGGCCACATCCAAGGACGGCGTCAACTGGGCCACGAGCGCCTTCTTCGCCAACCTCGACGACGACCTCTTCCGCCTCACCCTCATCCTGGAGAACAGCGGCCGGACCCTGGACCAACTCAAGGCCAACCCCAATGTGGGTGTGAAGGTCGTGCCGGGCGGCATCGCGGACCCCTTCGCCCAGGGCCTGGGGACGGTCACGCTGCGCGAGGGATCCGGCCAGGACGAGACCTTCCGGGCACTGCTGCGCAAGGAACCCCAGATCGAACCGTTCTTCGCCACACCGGTCACCGCGTTGGTGATCGATATCGACTGGTGGCGGGTCACGCATCTGGGCGGCGGCTGGCTGCCGGGCAAGGTCCTCGAGCGCGGTACGGACGCCTGAGGAGACGCCGCCGGGCCGACGGCATAACATCGCCCTGTTCGATTCGCAACGTAGAGAGAGGTATTCATGGCCGAACCGGCTCCTCGGACAGGGGTTCGTGTCCCGGTCGGGGTGGACACCACCCGGCCCAGCATCGCCCGGGTCTACGACTACAGCCTCGGCGGCAAGGACAACTACGACGTCGACCGTGCCGCCTTCGAGCAGATCCAGCGGATCGCACCGCGGCAGGGCGATGTCTCCCGGATGAACCGGCGTTGGCTCCACCGCGTGGTCCGCTACCTGGCCGGACCGGCCGCTATCGATCAATTCCTCGATATCGGTGCCGGTTTGCCGACGGTGGGTAACACCCATCAGATCGCGCAGCAGGAGAATCCCGAGGCCACGGTCGTCTATGTCGACAACGACCCGGTGTGCAATGCACACGGCCGGGTGCTGCTGGAACAGAACGAGAACACCCATTTCGTCTCCGGCGATCTCCTCGAGGAGAACACGCTGCTGGAGAACAAGAACGTGCTGCAGTACCTGGATATGGACCGGCCGATCGCGGTGATCCTGTGCGGGCTACTGCACCATGTCGATGACGAACTCGAACCGGCGCGGGTCATGCGGGAATACATCTCCCGGCTGCCCGCCGGCTCGTATGTCGCGATCACCAATTTCTGGGATCCCGCCGACGAGAACCCGGAACTGCACGATCTGGCCGTGCGCCTGGAGCAGGCGTTCACGGAAATGGGGCTCGGTTCGGGGTGGTATCGCACTCGCGCCCAGCAACTCGAGTACTTCGACGGCTTGGAGATCATCGTGCCCGGCCTCGTGGAACTCGAGGACTGGTGGCCGGCAGGACCGGCGACCCGGCCGCGGCTTCCGGAGGAGAAGGTGATCATCGGCGGGGTCGGATACAAACGCCCCGTGGAAAAGGTCCGATTGCGCAGTGTGAACGGAAACGGCTGACGAATCGCTCTGTTGTCCGGCGCTACCCGGTACCGGGTTTCCGCCCGGCGGCCGCCACGGCCGGACAACATCGAACCGCTTTGAGGCGCAGATGTTTTCACAAACAGGACAGCTCGGCCCGATATCGTGCCGAGCGCGGCCATCCGGGTTAGGCTCGGCCCACTCCGACGACGCGATCCATTTTCTCGCGCAGTTCGATCGGCGCCGATTGCTCGCTGCGGCACCGCGTTCTACGCTTTGGTGACCCGACTCATATTTCCAGCCAGTTTTTTCTTTCGTCCAGAGAGAAGGTCGAGATGGCCGAACCGGTGCATCGAACCGGCGTTCGCAAACCGGTCGGCGTGGACACCACCCGGGCCAGTATCGCCCGCGTCTACGACTACAGCCTCGGCGGCAAGGACAACTACGATGTCGACCGTGCCGCCTACGCCGCGATCCTCGAGGTCGCGCCGCGGCAGGGCGATGTATCGATCATGAACCGGCGCTGGTTGCACCGGGTCACCCGGCATCTGGCCGGCACCGCCGGTATCGACCAATTCCTCGATATCGGCGCCGGACTGCCCACTGTCGCCAATACACACGAGATCGCCCAGCAGCAGAATCCGGACGCGCAGGTGGTCTATGTCGACAACGATCCGGTGTGCAACGCACACGGCCGGGTGCTGCTGGAACAGAACGACAACACCCATTTCGTGCCCGCCGATCTCCTCGAGGACAAAACCCTCCTGCGCAACCCCGACGTGGCGCGCTACCTGGATATGGAGCGGCCGATCGGGCTCATCCTGTGCGGGCTACTGCACCATGTCGACGACGAACTCGACCCGGTCGGGATCATGCACAGATACGCGGACCTGCTGCCACCGGGGTCCTATCTCGCGCTCAGCCATTTCCACGATCCGGGCCCGGCGGATCCGCAGCAGCACGCGCTCGCCAAAGAGCTCGAACGCCGTTTCACCGAAAAGGGCCTGGGCTCGGGCTGGTATCGCACCACCGAGCAGATCCTCGAATACTTCTGCGGCCTCGAACTCATCGAACCGGGCCTCGTCCAACTCGACGACTGGTGGCCCGCCGGCCCGCCGCTGCGGCCCCGGTACCCCGAGGAGCAGGTCATGGTCGGTGGTGTCGCCTACAAGCCGGCCGGCGACAGCACCGACCACCGGAATCGACGCGGGTAGCCGCTACCCGTTGACGCGGTGGAAGGCGGCCAGGATTCCGGCCGGTATCCGGCCACGCGTCGACACCTCGTGCCCGTTGCGCAGGGCCCATTCCCGGATCACCTTCGCCGAGGCCGACCGGGCCGGTCGTTCCCGTTTGGTCCGCGCGGCCCGGCCGGCCTTGCGGGCGAACGGGGTCCACTTACCGAAGACTGCGCGCAATTCCCCCGCGTTGGCTTCGGTCAGATCGATCTCGTACGTCACGCCCTCGAACGCGAACACCACAGTTTCGGCCGCGGGTGATTCGCCGTCGAGGTCATCGATCAAACTGATGACGACCTTGCGCGCCATGGGCTTGCTCCTCCGATCACCGATTACCTTGCCAGATATGACATCAGCTACCCCGCGGCTGTGCGAATGACCGGGCTTGCCCGCGGCGCCGGCACAGCGACCTCGTCCGGGAATGTGAGCATACCGCTCCGGGTGTGGCCGCCGACGCGGGGGCGCGATCGATCCACCCGGGTTACCGTGGCGGGGCCGAACGAGAGGACGAACCATGGGCGCGCACCAGGCCGATCTGCCCGAGACCGTCGAATACCGATTACCGCACCTATCGATGACGGCGCTCGCCTGGGGCGATCCCGGGGGCCGGCTCGCCCTGTGCCTGCACGGCTTTCCCGACAGCGCCTGGACCTGGCGTCATCTCGGCCCCGCTTTCGCCGCCCGCGGATTCCGGGTGGTCGCACCGTTCACCCGGGGGTACGCGCCGACCGCGGTACCGGAGGACGGCGACTATCATCTGGGAGCGCTCGCCTACGACGCCCTCGCGCTGTATCGCGCACTCGGCGCCCCCGCGGGCGCGGTGCTCATAGGTCACGACTGGGGCGCACTCACCACGAACACCATTGCGGCGCAGATAGATTGCCCGTTCCCCCGGGTCGCGTCACTGGCGGTCCCGCCGGTTCCGGCCCTGCGCCCACGCCGGGACGCCGCAGTGAGCGCGTATCTGCGGCAGCTACGGTTCAGCTGGTACATCCTGTTCAATCAGATACCGGGCATCTCCGAGCGCTCGCTCGATCGGTTGATACCCCGGCTGTGGCACGACTGGTCACCGGGGTACGAGGCCGGAACGGATATCGCCCACACCTTGGCCGCCCTGCCGACCCCCGCGCACCGGACCGCGGCCCTGTCCTATTACCGCGCGTTCGTCCGGATCGCCGGGAAGCCGTCCGCCCGCTATGCCGGTCTCCACCGGCACTGGGACGGCGCGCCGCGTGTTCCCATGATGTATCTACACGGCAGCGCCGACACCACCCTGCACCCGGCGTTCACCGCCGGGGTGGCCGAGATCTTGGCACCGGCAGGTGGGCGCTCCGCGACCGTACCCGGAGCCGGGCATTTCCTCCATCTGGAACAGCCCGCACGAGTGGCGGAGCTGCTGCTGGACTTCTTCGCGGACGACACCGCGCGCGGGGTCTGATTCGATTCCGGGCCCGGAGCGTGAATTTTTCGCTCCGGGCCCACCATAGCGCCCTACGCCGCGGCGATACCGCCGCTCGCTCCGCTATGTTTCCGATCACATACGAGATATTCCCGCTTCCGCAACTATTACGGAGGCTCATATGATCACGCGGTGGCAAACGAGTCGGAGACGAGCACTCTCATCGAGCACTTCGTGCTCGCCGTCTGCGACCCCGGACGATGGCAGGGCGTGGACCGGCTCGCCGAACTCGACCTGACCCTGTCGCAGGCCCGGGTGCTGTTCACTGTCGTCCGTCGCCACGAGCCACAACCGATCCACACCATCGCGGGCGAACTCGGCCTGTCGATGACCGCGGCCGGCCGCAATGTCGACCGGCTGGTACGCCTCGGTCTGCTCACCAGGCAGGAAAGCCCCACCGACCGCCGGGTCAAGCTCGTCGGTCACACCGAACACGGGCAACGGCTCGCCTGGGATCAGATCGCCGTCCACCGCGCGACGATCGATACGGTCGTCCACCGCTTGCCCGAGGCTTTACGGGAGGACCTCGGACGGGTCCTCACCGCCGTGCTCGAGTCCGGGGCCATGCACAACGTCGTGGCGCGCCCCCCCGCATCGTCAGGAGACAATTCGTGAACGCAAGCCCAGCCCCCGCGGCCGACGCGGGGGCTTCGGACAGAATCGACGCATCGGTCCTGAAACTGGCCGGTGTCGTGGTTCTCGGCGCCATCATGTCCATCCTGGACATCACGGTGGTGAACGTCGCCATGCCGACGTTCCAAACCGAATTCGACGTCGCCAACTACTCCACCGTGGCCTGGACGGTCACCGCCTACACGCTCGCGCTCGCCACCGTCATCCCGCTGACCGGTTGGGCCGCCGACCGTTTCGGCACCAAGCGGCTGTACATGACCGCCCTGGTGCTGTTCACCCTCGGTTCGGTGCTGTGCGCGCTGTCCTGGAACATCGGCGCGCTCATCGGGTTCCGGGTGATCCAGGGCCTGGGTGGCGGCATGCTCATGCCGCTCGGTATGACCATCATGACCAAGGCCGCCGGGCCGGAGCGGATGGGCCGGTTGATGGCCATCCTGGGTGTACCCATGCTGCTCGGACCGATCCTCGGCCCGATCCTGGGCGGCTGGCTCATCGAGGACGCGTCCTGGCACTGGATCTTCCTGATCAACCTGCCGCTCGGTGTGATCGCACTGGTCTACGCCTGGTTCATCCTGCCCAAGGACGAGCCGCGCGCCGGTGAATCCTTCGATTTCGTCGGCATGCTGATGCTGTCACCAGGTCTCGCGCTGTTCCTGTACGGCATCTCCTCCATCCCGGAAGAGGGCACTGTCGCCACACCGAAGGTATGGGCGACCATGCTGGTCGGCGGGGCGCTGGTGGTCGCGTTCGTGTTCTACTCGTTCAAGCCCAAGAATCCGCTGCTGGATCTGCGGCTGTTCCAGAATCGGGACCTGACCGTCGCCACCGTCACGATGTTCCTGTTCGCCGCGTCGTTCTTCGGCGGACTACTGCTGATCCCCACCTACTTCCAGCAGGTACGGGGCGAAAGCGCGCTGCTGGCCGGGCTGCTGGTGGCGCCGCAGGGGATCGGTTCGCTGCTCACCATGCCGATCGCCGGCATGCTGGTGGACAAGGTGCCCGTCGGCCGGGTGGTTCCGGCGGGTCTGGCGGTTCTCACCGCGACCATGTTCGGGCTCACCCAGATCGAGGCCGACAGCTCGTACTTCTATGTGCTCGGCGTGCTGTTCGTGATGGGTCTCGGCATGGGTCTCACCATGATGCCGCTGATGACGGCCGCGCTGCGCACGCTGAACGAGGCACAGGTCGCGCGCGGCTCCACGCTGCTGAACATCATTCAGCAGATCGCCAGTTCGGTGGGTGTCGCGGTGATCTCGGTGGTGCTGACCAACCGGATGCAGAACTCCGAGGCGGTATCGGCCGGGCAGGCGATGATGGAGGCCCAGCGCACCGGTGAACAGCCCGACCCGTCGGTCCTGCAGTACATCGCGAGCCTGGGCGACAAGTTCGAAACCGTCATGCTCGGGGAGATGTCGGACGCCTACGCCGGCAGCTTCTGGGTCGCGTTCGCGCTGTGTCTGGTCACCCTCGGTTTCTCCCTCCTGCTTCCGCGTAAGGCGGGCGCGGTGGCGAAGTCCGATTCCGATACGCCCGCCCCGGTGCTCATGCACTGATCTCCGGTGCTCCGGCTCCGTACCGCCCGCCCGAACCATTCGGTTCAGGCGGGCGGTTGCGTTTCCCGGAACCAGTCGAGAATCCGCGGGAGGGCCGCGCGGACGGTGGCACCGTGGCCGATATCGCCGAGGTCGATCAGTTCGGCGGAAGCACCCAGTTCGGCCTTCGTACAGCGCAGTGAATTCTCGAACGGGACGCTACGGTCCCCGGGAGCGGCGAACAGCCGGACCGGCACCTTCGCGGTCCAGTCGCACACGGCATCGCTGTCGGCCATGGCCCGCAGGGCGGCGCCGGTGGGGTTGTGTGCCAGTTCCAGGTATCGGGGAGTCAGCAACTTCTGCGGGGTGTCCGGCAGCCCCGAAGACACGGCCAGCAGATCGTGGCGCCCGTCGAAAAGTTCCTCGATCCGCTGCGCGTAGGGCTGCTGGAACGCCTCGGCGGGATCGTCGTAGAAGTGGTAGATCCGGTTCATCGCGGTGATCCAGTAGCCCAGGTACAGCACCGCCCCCCGGCCCTCCACCCGGCCGTCCAGCGCGGCCGGGGCCTGGACCTCCTGGACGGCGTAGGCGCCGCTCACCGCGGCGACCGCGGCCGGGGCGAAACCCTCGACCGCTCCGCCGTTCAGCTCCCGGGCGAGCGCCAGTGCGGCCTGGGCACCCTGGGAGAACCCGGTCACCAGGACGTTCGGGTCCAGATCGCGGCCCTGTCCGGCAAGCAGCGAACGGGCTGCGAGGAGCAGATCCGCCGAGGCGGAGGCCTCGGTGGGGGCATGGGCGTAGGGGTGGAAACCGGGGCCCTCTCCGAGCCCCAGATAGTCCGGGGCGACCGCGGCGTAACCGGCCGCGGCGAACTGGACGGTGCGGGCCCGTTCGGTCTCGCCGTCCACCGACGGGGCTTCGTCGCGGCGCACCGTGGTTCCGTGCGCGTAAGAGACCAGACGCAACCGCTGCACGCCGGTATCCGGGACCACCACCAGGCCACTGGCGGTGGTGGGCGTCCCGTCGGCCGCGACGGTTTCGTACACGACCCGGTGGGCACGGACACCGTTCGCCCCGGCTACCGGATATTTCCACTCGGCGAGGTAGTCACCGGTCTCGGCGGCGGTCATCTCGAAGATCGGCGCCACCGAGTCGACCCTGCCGCGCTCGGGCCCGTCCGCGGCGTCGCGCACGCCGCATGCGGCCACGAGCAGACACAGCGCACTCGCCATCGACACAAGCGCCCGGCGCATCGTCACTTCCGTTCTCCCGGCTGTGGTCCCGACCCGATCGGGCCTCACCGTAGCCGATCGCCCGGTGACCGGCGGCGAGGCCGTGCAGGCGTCGCGGCCCGACCGGTCCGCGGTCGCTGGGGCCGGGCCGGTTTCGATACTTCGCGACTATCGCCCGGGCGGGCGGGTCGGCGACGAAACAACTCCGGGACCACCGACGATGACAGAGTCGTGAACCCCGAAGTACTATCGCCGGCTGAGCGGCGGGACATGGTGCGACGCCTGATCGCACTCTGTCATATCGTCAACGATCTCGTCGAGATCACCGCAAACCCGGCAGCCGACGGCGGGCCGGCCCCGGGCGCGCTCCACGAGCACGCCCAGCTGATCCAGACCGTGGTCCGCGATGTCGTGGTGGATCTGGTGGCAAACGGCCGACAGTCGGACGCCGCCTGAGGAGAAGCCGCACCGGCCCACTGTCGCTTTCGCGGCGTGTTCCCAGTGGTGGGCGCAGAATTAAACTGGGCTGATGGTCAAACCGAGCCCGTGGGGAGCGAGCGGAGGTGACGGCGACGCCGCGTCGAGCACGGTTCGCACCGCGACATCACAGCCGGTCCCATCCACATCCGCCGATGCCCGATCGGAGGTCTGGGACCGTCGCCGGACCCTCGCCCGGGCCGGACTGCGGCGGGTGGCCGAACACGCCGAGGACATCCGTACCGCGCCGGCGATGAGCGGCAAATGGGGATATGTGATCACCGCCCTGGGCGGTGTCATCGTGTTCATCCTCATGTTCAAGCATTGGATGGTCGCGCACGGGCCGGACGGGATGGCCGCGGCGACGCCGTTCGGCCAAGTCGACTCGACCACTCGGTACCTGGCGGTCTGGTCCGCGCAGGGCACACCGCCCGCCGCGGATCTCACCGGTTCCTGGGCGGTCGCCTCGAGCAGCATGATCGCGCTGACCATCGCCGCGATCGCCATCCATATCGCCACCAACTCCGAACGTTTCGCACGTATCGCCACCGGCGGGGCGGTGATCACGGCGCTGCTGGTGATCGCGAACATGCTCTATCTGACCGCCCGGCAGAAACAGCTCAAGAATATGACGATCCGCCGCTGGGATCTCGGTGGTCAGGTGGGTTCCTGGATCAACTGGGCGGTCAACGACGGGTCGAAACCGGTCGCGGGTTTGAACCAGGTGGAATACGTCGCCAGCGGTACCATCACCACCGCCGCGATCGCGGCGGTGATCATCGCGGTGGGTTCGGCGGTGATTGCGGTGGCGACCATGCCGCGTACCGCCTCCGGGACGCGGATGCCCTGGCGGGTCACCGTATCCCGCGAGACGGCGTCGAACTATACGGCCACGGGCGTCGAGCCCGTGGCGGAGCCCCGGACCGCACCCGCGACGGAACCCGCCGCCACTGCACCGAGTCCCGCCCCGGCTCCGGACAGCGCCCCCGGTCCGAGCGCAGCCGCAGATCCCGGGCCCGCCAAGAGCTGATCCGGGCCGGGCGCCGGTCAGTCCTGCGCGACCCGCACCTCGACAGCGATATTGCCGCGGGTGGCATTGCTGTATGGACCTACGTGATGCGCCTTGTCGGCCAGTGCCTGCGCTTCGTCCACGGGCAGATGGGGAAGAGCGACCTCGAGGACCACCGTCAGCCCGAATCCGCCGCCGTCGATACCTCCGATGCCGACCTCGGCACCCACCGCCGAATCGTTCACGTTCGCCCCCGCCTGTGAACCGACCAGGCGCAGGGTCGAATGGAAGCAGGCCGCGTAACCGGCGGCAAAGAGCTGGTCGGGGTCGGCGCCCCCGCCGCTACCACCCATTTCCTTCGGTACCGCCAGTTCCAGATCGTTGCGGCCGTCGGTGGTCCGGGTACGACCGTTGCGGCCGTCCCCGGTGGCCAGCGCCTCGGCCGTGTACAGCACACGCATCGCCGTCTCCTCTGCGCGTATCACGCACGGCTATCGATACCGCGGCAGCGAATGCCGCGGGACTGTGCGCCGTGTAGTGTCGCGCGCGGTGCCGGATCAGTTGCGGCACAGGGGAAAGTTCTGAATATCATCCGGCGGCCCCCAATCGGCTCGAGCGATCGCGAGGCATATGTTCCCTGACCAGACCTCCACCCATTACCCCGTCTCCCCCATCCCCGACGACGTCTACGGCCGCGGGGCGCCCATTCCCGCGCCTCGGGAACCCGATCTGGTGGTCACCGCACTGCTGTGGTTCCTATTGGCGACGCTGGCGATCGTCTCGGTGGTGATCTCCCCCTGGTTCCTGCTCGCCACCGGGGTGTGCGAAGGGCGTGCGGATTGCAGCGCCGATCCGAGCACGGGTAACTGGATCATCGTCCTCGGCGGCTGCTTCGGCTTTCTGATCGGCGCGGCCACCACTGTCAATGCCGCGCGCAGCGGGCGCGCACTGTACCCCGGCGCGTTGCTCGGGCTGGCCCTGGTTCTCGCCGCCGATCGGGACCCCGTGCCGGTGACGGCCTACGAGCTGGACCGGTCGGAGGTCGTCGAGCGGTTCGCGCAGTGGCGCCGGACCGGGGTC
>JBFARE010000014.1:0-166598 GCA_040674215.1 Nocardia sp. NPDC050193
GGCCGAGTACGAAGCCGCCTACTACGCTCAACTCACGCCAGGCCGACCGGCGCTGGTCTGAAACCGAAGCCGGTCCCCAACCCGTGACGGTTCACTCTGAACTACTGGTAGGGCTGGTGACGTGCAAAAAGTATTGCTTGCGAAGCTTTCTCTTCCGGGGCGAGCAGCATGTGAGCCTCGACCTTGAATCCGGCATCACGCAGCCAGGTCGTCATGAGGTCCGGCTGCCGACGGTGGACATGGACATTCATCGGGTGACCGCCGTAGCCTTGGGTCTTCAACTGCGACTCGGTGCCGACGTGGAACAGCAATTGCAGTGGTCCGCTGGGACGCAATACTCGATGAAAGTGCCTCAGCACGGCCGGGACCTCGTCGTCGGGGACGTGGATCAACGACTGCCAAACCAGCATGCCGGCCATCGAGGCTGCCGGGAAGTCCAGCTCCGTCATAGAACCCACCTCGAACCGCAGTCCAGGGTGGTCACGCCGAGCTAACTCGATCATCCCAGGGGAGAGATCGACACCGAAGGCATCAACACCCAGCTCGTGTAAGTAGGCGGTAACGTGTCCGGGACCGCACCCGACATCGGCTACGAGCCCGCCGCCAGCGGCCCGCACGCTGTCCGCGAACAATGCCAGAGCTGCACGGAGGTATGGGTGTCCAGCCAGGGCATCGCGCACCTGGTCGGCATAGCTCAGCGCGACAGTGTCGTAGGAGATTCGGGTATCGGTCAACCAGTCGTCTGCGCTCACCACCGGCAGGGTAGTCCGTTACCATCAATCGCCATTGACCGACGCTGCGGCGGCTGAATTAAGGAGCATCTGAGCTAATTCTTTGGGGCAGCAGTCCTTCCGGTAATGGCATCGAATCCGGGGATGCCGAGTTCGGTCGCTGATGTGGTTCGCTGGAGCGCGGCGTCGATCTGGGCGAGATCGTCGTTGACGCCGCTGTAGCTGACCTGCAGGCCCTCGACTTCGCCGAGCCAGCCCTCGCGTCTGGCCTCGATGATGCGGGCTTCGAGATTGACGCGGATCTCTTCGAGCCTGGCTCGTTGGGCCGGGTCCGGTCTCAGGAGTGAACACCGGACACATGCGTGCTCATGAATACACGGCGTCGAAAATGCCCGCCCGCATGTCCCGACCGACACTTTCCGCTTCTCGAAGTGGGACAGAAACGCGTCCCATTCTTCGTCGGTCGGAGTGCGGTATTCCTCGCCGGGCCGAATGGACCGACGGCGCGCGATGAACGCCCGGTGCGCCTCAATGGTTTCTGCAGGGTAGACGGCCTTGTAGCCCATGGTCGTGTCGATGCTCTTGTGCCCGCAAATGACCTGTGCGATGTGGGGTGGCAGGCCGTTCATGATGGCGTCGGTGACGAAGATCCGGCGGAAGTCGTGGGGGCTGAAGATCAGTGGGTCGCCGTTCGGGTCGGTGAGCCGGGTCGCGGCGAGGGCGTTGATGAGCAGCTTGCGGATCGCGGTCGGGGTATAAGCGCGGCGTTCGTTACCAATGCCGCGCTGGAACAGCACCGGCATGGGCGGGTTCCAGATCCTCTCCCTGACGTCGTAGGAGACGATCAGCGGGATGGAGCCGTCAGGGGTGCGTGAGCGCTGCACGATGGCGCTGAGGATGTCGGCCAGTTCGGGGCTGACCAGGAGTAGGCGCTCGGTGTCGGTCTTGGACGGTGCGATCTGCAGCAGCGGAACGAGTTCGCCTGAGCTGGGCAGCCGGTATTCGGTGATGCTGTGGTGAGACAGTTCGAGTAGTTCCTCGCAGCGAATGCCGGTCAGGCGCAGGACCTCGATGGTCGCGAATGCCCAGAACGCTTCCTCTTCTTCGTAGGACAGGTTGCGCCGTTTACCGGTCGCGACTTCCTCAGCCCAGACGAATCGCCCGATCGCGTTGGGAGCAAGGGCTTTTCGAAGCCTCCCGCCTGTTCCATCGATGACCGCCCCGGGTTGTGCCGCTTGTGCTGCGGCCAGGAGCCCAGCCGTAGCGAGACGCCGATCGTTGACCGTGGCCACGAGGGCAGGCAGGACGGGCAGCCGTTCGCGGGTGCGCTGGTCCATGCGGGCTTTGCGGTGCGTGCGGTCTTTGGCCTTCTGAATTTCGGCGTTGGTGATCGGGCAGGGCGCGACCCATGGCCGCCAGCGAGCGGGGTCTTCGACAGCCCAGTGCGCAATGTCGAGGTAGAGGGCCCGCACCCGGATCAGTTCGTCCTTCATGCTCAGCCGCGGCGCCGGCACCTTGATCCGCTCGCCAGTGCTGCTGGTCGTGGTCCGCTCGACCGTGCCGAGGCCGTCTTTCCAGTCGCGCATCACCTCCGCCGGGATCTGCAGAGTGTCGATGCCGGGGGACAGTGTCTCGATGCGGGCCCAGAACAGGCCGGCCAGCGTCCTCGACACCGTGTCGAGGCTGGAGAAGTCCAGAGACGGCTGTCGTTCACGCAGGTAGTCGATGAGCAGGTCTCGGATCGGTCGGCATTGGATGCGGTAGCGGTCGACAAGTTGCTCGATCGTCAGCCGTCCACCGGCCAACCCGAACGCACGGATGCTGTGCGGCGAGTGTCCGCCGAAGATACCCATGGCGCGCAATCGGAGATAGAAGTCAACTTTCTTCTGTCCGCCGCGGGTCTGGACTCGGCGCATGGTGTCGACCAGTTCCGCGCAGTCACCGACGACGATGTCGGCGATTGTCCCGCCTTTGCAGGCAAGGATGACGGAGATCCGGGTCGCCGCGATCTTCGCGTCAGCCCGGGAGCTGGCCGGCTCGGCGGCTGCCAGCTCGGCCAGCCTAGCGAACCCGCTCGGATCCCTGACCTGCGCCATCATCGTCGCGAGATACCGGTGAGTGCGGGTAAGCATCCATCCCATCCCGGGGCGGAGCACATCTCCGCAGATCAGCATCAGCAGCCCGGACGCCAGATCGGTCGAGTCGTAGGAAGTGGTTCCGCCGTGTGCTGCCAGCCACGCCAGCGGCAGCTCGACCCATCCTGCTCCCGGATGCTCCTCGGCGCCGCTGACCTGCCAACGCTCCTGCCAGGTAGCACCTGGGAACGACGACAACCAGCGCAGTATCTTGGCCACCCCGCGTCGTCGCCCGCCCCGAGTGGCTTTCGCTGTAGAGACGAACGGTGGGGCCGTCAACCGCTGCTGAACCTGCTCAGCTGTGGCTGCCGTGTGCGGCCACCATCCCTCGACAGATCGTGGCGGAAACTCGGTGCGCAGCTGACCATTGCGCAGCCGCTGCTCGGCGGCGACCGACGCATCGGCGGTCAGTGGTTTGCGGGTACTGTGCTTGACGCTTGAGGTCACAGGTTCCTCCCGAACAACACGCTCAGCGCCTGCGGATCGTAGCCGGGCGCTGGTGGTGGCGGGGCCGGTTTGTCGCGCTGTTCGACGGTGCGCGCATGATGGGCCAGTACCCCGGCGATCACCTCGTCGCTGTTCGGGGCCAGGTAGATTTCGGTGGTGGACAGGTGCGCATGTCCCATGACCAACTGCACGTCGCTCAACGTCAGCTGCCGGTCGCGGGCCATTCTGGCCGCAGCCGAATGCCTGAGGTCGTGCAGGGTCCAGTCCGAGCCGAGGGCGGCGTTGGCGCGCTCGAACATCCGGTGCGCCGCGTGATATTTCAACGGTCGCCGAGGCCGCCGAAGCGTCCACCACACCGGCTGGATCCGCCCCTGCGGGATCTGGCCGTGTAGTTGTTCCTGATACAGCCGCAGCCAGACGAACGCATCCGCTGACGCCGGCACCTGCTGGGAAGCGCGAGTTCCCTTGCGCACTACTGTGATCAGTTGCTGACCCGGGTCGATGTCGCAATGCCGAAGCCCCAGCAGCTCCGACGCTCGCACGCCAGTCGAGATCCAGAACGCCACCAACGCCCGGTCCCGATGCGATCCCAGCGCCGCGAACAACTCGTTGAACCGGTGATCGGGAATCGCGCGAGGAATCCGAAGCCGGACCTTGGGCCGATAACGTCCCACTCGCTCGCGTCCCCACCCATCCATCGGGTTGCGATGCGCAATGCGCCCGCCGAGACCGCCGCGACGGATCCAGCGGGAACGGATTCAGAATCGGCCCACTTCCGGCATCGCGGTGAAAATCGTAGAAAGTCCGCAGCACAGTCTCCGAATGCGCCACGGTCGCCGGGGCGTATCCGTCTCCTGGAGCGGGCTTACCGGTGACTGAATTGACTTCTGCTGCCCTATGCTTTGCCCAACCAGTCCCATCAGAACGACCGACCCGACGGCGCTGCTTCACCGTCAGCTGGATCCAGCAGCTGAAATCGCGGGCCTCGCCCCGAGTTGCGCGGTCCCAGCCAACATCGACGGCCAGTAGAAACCGCCACCACCGCAACAGATCCATGCCATATGAGCGCAGCGTCGGCGCCGACCGTCCCGCTGCCAGTAACTCTCGCAGAAATACCCCCACCGGGGTAACCACCGCCCCGCCGTTGTCCAGCAGCCGATACGGCTCGGACTCCTCGCCGGTGGCTATCAACCGACCCGACCGGGACACCGCCAAACCCGCTAGATCGCGGGTGTTCTCCTCGGATTCGCTCACGCGGGCAAGCTACCGACCGAGCCCGACCGCCGTGCCCCGACCTGCCTCGATCATGGGGTTAGTTCAGTCAATAGGGCATCCGATGCCCGAGCCTGCGGGTCGATCCGCGATCTCGTGGCCGCTTGGTAGAGATCACTGCGAATCTGCGCGAACGAATCTACGAAGCACAGGCAAAGGGCTGGACGGGTGAGGTCGAAGGTCTACGGGTGAGCCTCAACGCCGCAGCGTCGAAGCTGAGCAGTCTCGATCGAATGTTGAAACGATCCCCGTCCAGTATCGCCGAACTCGGCATTCCGGTCCTTCGGTAGGAAGCTCTATGGCTTCAGCCTTCCGACTCCGGCATCCCCGCGGCGAAGCCCCGCCTTCGACGCGAGTGCAGGCGAAGAACCTACGGTAGCGGCGGTTTCGACAGGCCTCTCCGTCGGCCGGTCGCACGGAAGCCTTGCTCGAAATCCCTTCGGCCACAAGACATCATGCTAAGCTCGGCTTCGGATTAATGCTGCGGCCGCGGAGGTAACAGGGTGGAGAACAGCTACGAGTGGGACACTCTGGTCGAGCGCATTTCCGAGAACAGTTACGGCCTGCATGTCGAGCCCGACAGTATCAGCATCAAGGTCGAAGATGCCGAGGAAGACTGGGACGCCCCGGACGTGGTGATCAGACGGGCGGGCGAGGATTGGATCCAGATCGACAGGTCGTTCGCGAAGGCCGGCAATGTCGATCTCCTGGCCGTACTCACCAAGGTCGGCGGCACGGGCACGATCGGCGGGCTCGTCGTGGTGGGCACGGATATCATGCTGCGGCACGCACTGCTGCTGACCGAGGCCCTCGAGCCCGATGAGACCTACGAGAACGCCTTGAAGTACGAAGAACCATTGAGCGGCATCATCGATGCGGCCAGGATGCTCGGGCGGCAGCTCGCCGGGCATGACAACGACTACGACTGATCGATACCGCGGCTTGCCGTGCCGGCCCGGCACCGAGCCAGGACACGGTCGCGGCATTGCTCCGGGTAGTCGGGTTCCGACCGGGACGAAACTTCCCGAAGCCAACCGCCACCTGCACGCGGATCAACGTCGGGCATCTCATGAATTTGCAGTACCAGCAACGCACAATATTTCTCTACCAATACTAGAGACGGATAGAGTCGACGACCAATAAGATGTACGTTCTCGTGGATTTATTTCTGTGAATCTCAGCGAGGCGTTCGCTTGTCGACAACAACGGACTCGGCCCACTGGATCTATCGATCATCTATCGACTACTCCTTTGCATTCTCCATGTATTTTGAGGCAACTTCGCCCGATTGCAGGATTCCCAATTGCCAGGTTATCGATGCCGACATAGGAAACCACCGCGGTGGAGAGTCGCCGAAGGGAGGGGAGACGGCCATGACACTAGAAGCTGAAGACCAGTACGAGAAAACCCTCTGGCAACCGAGCTCCGGACCGGTCCAATTCACGGAAATGATCGAATTTCTACGTCAACGTTACAACAGCTACCCCGAAGAGCCAAGTCGAGCACCTACGCGGGAGGCCAGGTTTTTCCTGGTAAATATCACCGTCGATAAACATCTACAGAAGTACGGGCCGGGATGGCGCCGTCGAAAAGTCGCACTGTACTTCCAGAAGAGCAATCTTTATCTCCGAGGTTGGACGATCGATGGAGATGCTCCCGAGGATCGGTTCATGGCAGCATGGGACGCAATAGAGTTCAACAGATCCGGCGCAACGGACCTGCTTCCGGGATGGCGTAACGGTCAGGCCGGCGCTGGCTATGTCGGCAGCCCGCCGGGCCGAAAAGGTCCGTACATCAATATATCTTATAATAATAGTGAATCGGATGAGGACAAATTCTCCAGAACTGATTTATTCACCCACGCGAACACGCTGTATATATATCTGCGCCGCATCAAGGATGCCGGCGGACAGCCGAGTGAATCGACTATTCGAGAAGGTATCGCGGGTGCTCAGGCAGCACTCCACTCGCTTGCGAAGATGACGTCGGAGATGGCGCGGTTCGACCCGTATCGAGAGCGTCTCCATTTCCGCTGGGCGCAGGGGATTTCGTCGGGAGACCGCCCCGCTTCGGGATTTGATTGGGGTAGACCTACCGAGGATATGTTGATGCCGAAATTCAGCTGGACACTGAAGAACTGGAAGAAATTCAGCGAGAAATCCAAGGCGGATGACGGAGCCGGCGAGTCTCCCGCATTCGAATATGACGGTGTTCCTATAACGCCGGGTATGGCCCGGGAGGTTCTCGGGGCGAACGGGGTCAGATGGAGAAGAGTGTCGTGACAGATCCACAGGGAAAACCCGTCCCGGTCGACCTCGGGGAACTCCGGACGCATTTTACCGGCCTGGGTGACTGTCCGGACCTCGATACGGCAGACACCGCGCTGCCCGATTCATTGCGGGACATGCTGGCCACATTCGCCGGGCGGAAGGTCGCGGCGACGACGGGGCCGTTGAATCCAAAGCTCGACGACGCCGGTACAACGCTGACGGTAGCGCTCACGTGCGCGGACCAGCCGTGGCCCGCGCAGGCTACGACCACCCCGACCGTGCATGCTGTGACGGTCACCGTGAATCGCGACGGCACGGTCGCGGTCGTGCTCGACGGCACATTCCACGGAATAGCAGTCACCGCCATGCTGACCGAGGATGAAACCGGCATGATCACCGGAGCGGTGCGGTCGGCAGACGCCGGAGCCTTCGATCTGGCCGCGCTAGTAGGGGAATTGGCCGGTGGCGCCGTGTGGGAGGCCCTGCGCAGCGGGCTGGACGAACTGGCACTCGTGTTGGGCCGGGTAGCCGGTTTCGACTACCGCCTCGAGCTGAAAGACTCCGCGGATCCGACCACATACGCGGTGACGGAGACGGGGGTGGCCACCGAACTCACGCTCGAAGACTCTATCGCTCTCGACATCGATTTATGGCTGGAAGACAAGTACATCACCGGCGCACTGCACAAGGACACCCCCGCGAGTACGCTCGACGTCACGACACTGCTCGGCAAGTTCGGCTTACCGACTGTCGATGTGCCGAAGGTTGCGAGTATCCGGGACCTGCAGTTCACCGGCGGTTTCGGCGATATCTACGAGCTCACGCTGGATCTCGCGGGTAGCACCTGGCCAGTCGGTCAGTTCACCATCGACGACCTGTTCCTGGGAATCTCCTACAGTGAGGTCGAGGGTTTTGTGGCCCGGTTCTCGGGCACGGTGAAGGTCGGGTCGGTGGCCTTCGCGATCAGCGCGGCACAGGTTTCCGGCGCAAGCGGCGGCTGGGAGTTCGAGGGCGGGCTTGTGGCGGGGGAGGCGGTCACCGTCGCCACACTGACCGACGGGCTGAAAGTGACCAGCGTCCCGAAGGCCCTCGAAACGCTCGAACTGACCCGCCTGTGGCTCTCGTACACGACCGGCACCAGCCGGTTCTTCTTCACCTGCCGGGGGTGTCTGGAGATCACCGACGGTGTCACGATGACGGTCGGCGCCACCATCGACTACGGCAGCACTGGAGCAGAGTACGGCGGAACGCTTGCTGTCGACGATTACGAGCTGGATCTCGTTTTCGACTCGCGCACCGGCGCTGAGGGCGTTATCGCCGCCTATAAAGGTTCCGGTCAGGAAGGTCCAGTGGATGTCCGCGACTGGGTGGGCGAATTCTCCCGCGATCTGGCGGCGGTGATTCCCGAAGGCCTGCGCGTCGATCTCCTCGATGCCAAGGTGTTCCGAGTGAAATCGGCTGCGGGACAGACGAGTCTGGCCGTCGGGTTCGATCTGTCGGCCGATCTCGACCTGTCGAAGCTCCCGCTGGTGGGTGGTTTCCTGTCCGAGGTCGGGACCCTAGGCATCGATGATCTCCAGGTGCTGTACAGCACGGGCGTTATCGATGCCACAACTGCCAGGGCGGTGAACACCCTGCTCGAGGGTGCGAACGTACAGCCGATACCGGAGCAGGGCCTGAAGTCCGGTCTCGCGGTGCAGGCGGCGCTGCGCCTGGGAAGCGAGCTCGTACCGGTGGCGCTCGGCCTGCCCGCCGGGCAGCCCACCCCGCCGACCACGGGCGCCGTCGTGGCGGACGCCGTGGACTCTCGACCGGCCTCGAATTCCACCGGTGTCTGGGTTCGGGTGCAAAAGCAGCTCGGCGTGCTCCAGGTGAACCGGATAGGTCTGATCTACCAGCACAACGCGCTGTTGGTCGCCTTGGACGCAGCGGTCACGCTGGGGCCGTTGACGCTGTCGTTCGACGGGCTCGGGGTGGGCTCGCCGCTGGAGAAGTTCGACCCGACGTTCAATTTGTCCGGGCTCGGGGTGTCGTTCACGAATCCAGCGGTAACGGTGACCGGCGGGCTGCTCCATGTGCCCGATCCGCCGAAAGGAATCGACTTCCAGTACGACGGTGCGGCAATCGTCGAGACAAAGAAGTTCTCCCTCGCCGCGATCGGTTCCTATGCACAGCTGACCGACACCATGCACATGCCGTCGCTGTTCGTCTTCGCCCAGTTGGATGTTCCGATCGGTGAGCCGCCGCTGGTGGTTACCGCCCTGATGGCCGGCTTCGGGTTCAACCGGAAGCTGACCATACCCACCGCCGCGCAGGTGCCGGGTTTCCCGCTGCTCGTGCTCGACAAGCCCGGCCAGAAGGCTATGGACGTCCTCGACGTGTTGGAGGGACGCACACCCACACCGGACGGGATGAGGCAGCAGTGGATCGCGCCGCTCGAGGGGAACTACTGGCTCGCCGCCGGGGCGCAGCTCACGGTGTTCGAAGTGGTGACGGCTACGGTGGTGCTGGCCGCGGAGTTCGGGCAAGACCTGATCTTCGCCCTGCTGGGCACGGCGACACTGCAGCTGCCGCTGAAGGACGAGAACGCGGTCACCTACGTGTATGCCGAGCTGGGGCTGGAGGCGACGCTGCGCCCTCTCGACGGGATCGCGCAGGCGCAGGCACAGCTGTCGCCGGCATCGTATGTGCTGACGCCCGACTGCCATGTGACCGGCGGTTTTGCCGCGGCGGTGTGGTTCGGGTCCAATCCCCACGCCGGGCAGTTCGTCGTCACTCTCGGCGGCTATCACCCCGCGTTCTCTCGCCCCGTCTACTACCCCACCGTGCCGCGGCTGGGCATCAGCTGGGCGGTGAGCAGTGCAGTATCCCTCACCGCCCGCGCCTATCTGGCCGTAACGCCGTCGTGTGCCATGGCCGGGACCGACCTGGAGGTGCTGTTCCATTGGGGTCCGGTCAAGGCGTGGTTCACCGCCCGGGCTGATCTGCTGGTGTCGTGGCGCCCGTTTTTCTTCACTGCGGATATCGCGGTCTCGATCGGGGCCTCTGTCACGATCTCGGTCCTGGGCATTCACAAGACGGTCGGCGCATCGGTCGGTGCCGACTTGCATTTGTGGGGGCCGCCTTTCGGGGGGACCGTCACCGCGCACATCGTCGTCTTCACCGTGACCATCGGTTTCGGCGACGACGGCAGTGGCGCACAGTCCGCGCCGTTGGCGTGGTCCGAGGTCGCGGCGATGTTGCCCGCGCGCGACAAAGTGGTCACCGTCACGGCGGTCAGCGGCCTGGACAGCGCCATCCCGGACGAGGTCAGCACCAGCGGGAAACGCTGGCTGGTGCGTGCCCGTGACCTGCGTTTCACCACCCAGTCCGCGGTGCCGGCCAGTCATCTCGGTATCGCCGACGAGCCACTGGAGACCGCCGGGCAGAGCATCGACGTGCGGCCGATGAACCGGACCGGCCTGGCCGGGGTGCATCGGCTGACCGTGCGGCACGACGATCGAGTCGTCGACACCACCGGTTGGACCATCACCATCAGTACCCACAATCTGCCTGCCTCACTGTGGGGCGCCCCACCGGCACCGTTCAGCCATACGCCCGGCGCACCCAGCGCCGACGTCATTCCCGATCAGCCGGTCGGGTATTCGATCCAGGCGCCCCGGCCCGTGCTGGCCGACTCCCGCGGGGTGTTCCCGCTCAGCGACTACGACGACGAGGAGATCCCGCCGGGCCTGTCGCCGCTGCCGCAGCAACCCGTCGAGAACCAGGACTACGTCTGCACACCCGATCCCGGCGTCATGCAGCGCCTCAGCGAGATCGCGTCAGATCGGGTGCGGCGTCAACGAGACGCGATGTATACGACGTTGTCCGACGTCGGGCTCTATACCGGCAGCAACGACAGCATGACGGAGCTGGCCGCGGCCGCGACCCACCTCTACAGCCAGGCGCTGATGGTCGAGAAAGCGGGGAATCCCACATGAGCAGCCGGCGCCATCCCTCCCGCGACACCATCCCGCCGGGTGATATCGAACTCCACGACAACTACCTACCGGGATTGCAGGCCGGGGACTATTCCATCGAGGTCACCCACGATCTGCGCACTGAAACCGATTCCGCCGCTTCATCGATCATCGATGGCGGCGAGTTCCGGACCGTGGAGCAGTTCACCGTCCGCGGCCCCCAAGTGGCGATCGACCCCAGCGCGGTACTCGCCCAACAACCGGTCGACGGCAGCAGCGGGCGATTCGCCGAGGTGCTCCCGCATGTGGTGCTGGGCGACCCGATGCTGCCCTGGGAACGCACCATGCGTGACACCCCGGACGGCACACCGTGGCTGGCGTTGCTGGTCCTCACCGACGATCAGCTCGTCGGCGCAACCACCGACCGGACCCGGACCATCAACGGCACCGTGGCAGATTTCCTCGCCCATGACCCCGATGTGCTCAAACCCGACCTGCATCGCGAGCCCGATATCGCCGAGGACGCCCCCTGCTCCTACATCCAGGTCACCACGGACGCATTCCGGGCGGTGACGCCGCGCGTGAACGACGCGCGCTTCCTGACGCATTCCCGCGGCGCGAACACCGGGGACCGGCCCATTCTCGGCATCGACGAGGACGGGTTGTTCTCCGTCGTCGTCGCGGGCCGCTTCCCGGCCGCCCCGGACAAGGGTGCCGCGGACAGCATCAAGAACATCGTGCACCTGGTCTCTCTGGAAGGACATCAGCGGATCCTGGTGGACACCCCCGACTTCACCGGACACAGTTCGGTGGCGGTGTTGTCGCTGAACAGCTGGTCGTTCTGGTGTTACGCGGACCCGATCGCCGACTTCCGCGAACTCGCCGAGGGCTTGACCCATCTGCCGGGCACCACGACTCCGGCACCCCGCGAGCGGATGTGGCTCAGGTTGCCCTCTCCCTATGCCGACACCGGCGATACCGATGCGCAACGGCAGGTGGTGCGACGCCTCGACGACGGATATGTGCCCCTGCCGTATGTGACCCGCTCCGGTGAGACCACCTACGGCTGGTATCGCGGCCCGTTCACGCCGGTCGTGCCCATCGCCATACCGCAGGCGGCCACCGCGACGTCGGCGGATGCGCTGATCGGCTACGACCCGGCGTGGGGCAGCTTCGACGTGTCGCTGGCGAACGCGTTCGAGATCGGCCGGGCGCTGGCCGTGGCCGATTCGGCCTTCGCTCAGCAACTCGTGACGTTGAAGCGCCGGGCACGCGGGCTGGTGGACGACCTCTACCAGCAGGACACCAGTACCCATCTGCCGGCAGATAGCGGGGCAGCGACGGTGCTGGAAGCGTTCGGCGCCCTGCTGCAAGGTCCGCTGCTGACCACACTCGGCGGGCAGGCCGTCACTCCCACCGAGGCCTGGACGCCGCCCACCCCTGCCGCGCCGCCGGCCGACCCGACCGGCGCGCTCGAAGAGTTCCTCGGCTCCGGACCGACGCAGTCCGCGCTCCGAGAAGCCTTGAGCGATTCGGGCGACGATGCTCTGGCCCCGGTCGTGGCCTGGCTGGGGCAGAGAATGCTGCTCTACGGTGTGCCGTTCACTCATCTGGTGCCCGATGAGCAGATGCTGCCCGCGGAGTCGCTGCGGTTCTTCCATCTCGATGCGAACTGGATCGACGCCCTGGTTTCCGGTGCCTTCAGCATCGGCGCCCAGTCCAGCCGCGACACCGTGCAGGACGCGGTCATCGGCGCCGACGTCCGGGAAGCGGCAACCTGTTACGCGCTGGCTCACCGCGACACAGTGCGTGGTGTCGCAGCGCACCGATCGGCGCGATCGACCGATTATGGAGCGCGGCAACGAACCTCTGGGTTCCTGCTGCGTTCGGCAATCGTTTCCGGCTGGCCGAACCTGGCTGTTCGTGGCTACGACCTCGCGGGTCGGCCGCTTCCGGTGTTGCGGATGGATCATCTCTCGCCGACTGTGCTGCTGTGCCTGTTCGACGGTATTCCCGCGCAGGTCGAGTTGCGCCAACCGCAGGAGGGCTTCCGGTTCGGGGTCGACGACGACGGGAACATCCCCTTGCGAAACCTGCTGGCACCCGACGGATCGTCCGGTGGCCCAAAGCTGGGCGAGAAGTTCGAGACCGACGGATACGACGTGACCTTCCGGATTCTCGACCATCGACGGACCGGCACCGATTGTGTGGTGCTCGAGCCGAGTTCGCTCATCCCCGCGCTCGAGGGCGCCCTGACCACCGCCCACGGCCGGTCGGTCGGCCCGATAGGCCCCGCTGACCTCGCCATGCAAATGGTCCGGGTTCCCGAAGCGATCTGCTTCGATGGACCGGACCGGACGAAGGACAAGTGAGTATGACGCCCGCACTCGTCGTCCCCATCACGCTGGACGCGCTCGTTGTCACCAAGAACGTCCTCGCCAAGGACACCTTCCGCATCCGCAAGCGCAGCTATACGGCCCTGAAGAACTACAGCAGCCCCGATCCGGACGAAGGCGACCGGCAGATCGACGAAGTGCCCAAGGGCATCCATCTACATTGGACGCTACCGCGGAGTTTGCGCCACGGGGTCCAGGATCAGTCGACCGGGCAACTCGCTCTTCCACTGGTACCCAACCGCTGGCTGCTGACCCGGTTCAGCGGAACAGCCCAACGTGACGCCCGGAGTTGGCTGATCGAAAGCGATTGCCCCTACAGCGAATACGCGAAGAACAATGGACACGAGCTGGGGTCCTGTAGCGATCACCTGGTCGGACAAGACATCGCCGACGCCTGGCAGGCCAGTGCCGACCCCTACCGCAACCACGCCGGCCTCCACGACGCGACGCCCGGATCCTACCGGGTATCCATCGGCCTGGCCTTCGACGCCTCCGATGCCGGGGCGTGGAGCGAGCGCGCCGCCGGGGATCCGCTGTTCCTGACGGCTGTCGGTGCCGGCGACCCCTACTTCACCTCATACACACCGAACAACAACAACGTCTTCTCCTTCATCGACGACCTCCACGACCTCACCTCCGCGACCACACTCGGCTACCACCTCGCCGGCTGGTACTCCGACCCCGACTCCGACATCCTCGCCACACACGCCGCCGCGGCCTCCTACCCCGAGCTGCTGAGGCAATTGAAGTGGCGGGATCCGCGGCTGACCGGCGATTCGGAATACGACTCGACCGTGCCGCCGGCCGACCGCAGTCTCTACACCGGCCAAGCGCTGAACATCCCGTGGGATTCCGAGGGCGCCGCGCCATCGGGCGACCCGTTGCACGAGATCCGCAACAGCCGCGCATTGGATGCCGCGATCGGCAACACCACCGAGGACGCGTTCGCGGCCCTCGCCGGACGCGCAGTCGACGACGCCGCCGCCCTGAGCACCGCCGACATGCAGCTGCTGCGCACCTTTCTCCACGGCCTGCTACCACTGGCCGCCGAGACCGGCGGCGACGAGAAGGTACGGCGCAGTATCGCCGACTCGAGCTTCAACGCCTTCGCCGGCGGCTACCACTGGACGATCACGCCCCCACCCGCAGCCGAGGGCGGCGCACCCCGGACCTTCACCACACCGGACTGGCTCGACGCTCTCAACGACACACAACGCCGCCTCGACGCAAAACTGGGCGAACTCGCCTCACTTCAGTGGCAACTCAACGCGATGTGGCTCAAACACGGCCTGAACGTGAGCGGCATCGTATGGCCGTGGCCCGACGACGCACCCGACGCCGAGGATATGGCCGCCCAACTCGACCCCACCCAGGCCGGCTCCCTCGCCCAGCAGGTGCAGGAGCTGACCGCCGAGGTCTGCGAGTTGGCCAAGCGGGTACCGCAACCCGATTCCGGCGCGCA
Source organism: Nocardia sp. NPDC050193 (assembly GCA_040674215.1). Lineage (GTDB taxonomy): Bacteria > Actinomycetota > Actinomycetes > Mycobacteriales > Mycobacteriaceae > Nocardia. Next base: position 14,673 of record JBFARE010000014.1, read on the forward strand.
CCCCACCGCGACCGCGGCGTTGCGCGCCGGAATCGCGGCCTTCGCCGCGGCCAAGGGCCTGCCCGGCGGGGCGACGCTCAAGGCGATCCCGAAACCCTCTTTCTGGCAGGCAGCCAACCCCGTGGTGGCGTTGTCGGGGGTCCTGCCGCCGCCCGATACCGCCGCCGATGATCAGCTGCTGTCCGTGCGCACGGTCGATGACCTCGGTTCCGGCCTGATCAGTGCAATCACCGTAGGAGGTAAGGAGATCACCGCGGCGCACGGCCAGGGACCCATGCCTGTGATTTCCATCCACGCCGCGCTACCGGACGGCGTCACCGACCTGCTCAGTGAGTACTTCCTGCTCGATCCGGGCAACGCCACCGCATTGGCCGCTGCCGCAGGCATCTCCGTCGCCACAGTCACCACCGCCCTGACCACGCACGATCCCGGTGACTACACCGGAACCCTGCCCGCCTTGGGTGTGGCGTCCTGGAGTCAGCCGTGGCAGCCGTTGTTCATGGAGTGGAAGGCACGCTATCTGTCCATCCCGTACACCGTCGGCGCCCAGCGCTGCTGGACTTTCGACGGCACCGACTACCGCTTCACACCAGGTGCAGCGACGATACCGTCGGATCCGGATAATCCCATTGAAATCACAGGGATCTCCGGGCTGAGCCCCCATCCGCGGAGCCTCTTCGCCGCCCGCTTGCAGAAGTTCGTGGACGATCATGGCAGCGCTGAACAACGTGATCGATTGGCGAGCTGGCTGGCCGCGATCGGCGACTGGGGTTTCCTGGCACAGGAGCTGACCGGTTTCAACGATCGCCTCGCCGCCCGCGACACCCGAGCCTTCCGCCGCCCCACCACCCAGGAGCCGGACTATCCGGAGATCGCCGACCTGGCCGGATACCCCGACGCCGCCGGCCCGGACGGGCTACCCACCCGCTACCGCGGCAGCATCACCACCGTGCCCTACCTACCCGGCGGAAACGATGCCCCCTTCCAGGAGATCCGGCAGGGGCAGATCTATTTCGAACAGCTTTTCATTTACGACAAATTCGGCCGCGTCCTCGATGTGGTCAACTCCGATCCGAAGTTTGGCGGCCTGCACGACTACCGGAACTATCCGTTCGTCATCGACGAGGCCCTCACCACAGAGGCCACCCTCGATTCGAAGATCGCCTCGGTCGCCCAGCTGCCGCCGCGGCCCCTGCAACCGGCCCGGCTCGACTTCGATCTACTCGACGGACCGACCGGCACCCGCATCGTCGGCACCGACGCGGACGCCGATCCCATCGCCGGCTGGCTACTGCCCAACCATCTTGACTCCAGCCTGCTGCTCTACGACCCGGCCGGCCGACTACTGGGCACCTATCGGCTGCTGGCCAACGACACACAACGCACCGGGAAGTGGGAACCACCACCGGACGGGACCGTCACGACCCTCGACGAACTCGCCGGCCACGCGCCCATCATCGCCGATCTCATCCGCTCCCCGCAGTTGGCGACCGAGGCCGACTTCACCGCCTTCCTGGACGTCATCGACTCCACCCTGTGGACCACCGACCCACTCGGCACCCGTGCCGACCGGAATCTGTCCGTCCTCATCGGACGGCCCCTGGCACTGGTCCGAGCCCAGCTACGACTGACCCTGGACGGCGCGCCGCTGTTCGATACCGGCTGGGCCGCGACACTCGACCCGCCGGCACCCGGCTTCACCGCCTACGAGTTCGCCGTGCGGCTCGGTGACCAACTCGCCCGCGACGACGGCCTCATCGGCTACTTCACCGCCGCCCCCGACGGCCGCTACCGATACGACCGGTTCAACAGCGTCACCGCGCCGGACGACCGCCAGGACTTCATCACCCGGATCGGCCCGCTCGGCCCCCGCGATACGCCATCGCAGTCGAACTACCTCCAGCTCACCTTCGCCGACCCAGACCCCACGAAACTCCTGTTGCTGATGGATCCCCGCGCCGGCGTGCACGCCGTCAGCGGTATCACCCCGACCGTGCAGGTCAGCGTCGCGCCCAGCCACGTCGAGGCACCCCTCGACCGTATCGAGGCACTCTTCCGCTTCGGTCCGATCATGACCGTGCTCGACGCGGACCAGCACTCCGTGGCCTTCCCGCAACCCAGCGAAAAGCGCGGCCGCTGGTCATGGCTGCGACCGGCACCGGGCAACGTGTGGACCCCGTACACACTCCACCCCGTCGTGCCCGAGGCTCAATTCCCGGACTCCCCGGCCACTATCGAGGACGGACAGCTGCGGTTCATCACCGGCCTCGACGACGACCACACCGACCCGTCCGATCAGGAGCCCGCGAAGTGACCGACGAACAGCCACTGCTCGGCTACGCCATCGCCACCAGCCCGAACCCCCTGCAAGCCAGCAGCACTACCACTCCCAGCCGCGACCACATCACCATCGCGGTTTCCGTCCCCGCCGACGAAACAATCCACTGCGACAGTATCCAGTTCGCCGTTCCCAAGGCCGACCCGGATACTCCGGGCTTCGACAGCGCACCGGGATGGTCGCTCAGCAGCGACAAGAAATGGAAGTGGCTCGACACCTGGCTGGACGACACCCACACCCCTAGCTACTACCGCGCCGCAATCGTCCCTGCGGACGACAATCAACCCATCGAGTACGGCGTCTCGGTGGGCATCACCGGAACTCTCGGCACCGAAACCGGCACCCTCACCTGCCTTCTCCGGGAACATTCCGGGACCAACGAAGCCACCCTCACCTACAAAGAAGGTTCATTTATCATGCCCGTCGACCCACAGGCCTTCTACCTCAACAATTTCCTGGCATTGGATCCCGGCAGCCCCAACGTCCCCCGGACCAGATTTTCCGACGGCGACACATTCGTACTCTCCTGGGAGAGCAACGGGACGAACTTCACCCTCTACGACGGCGACGGCAACGTACTCTACGACGGCCCCGACACCAGCTGCACCCTCATACCCCCGGTTTATCCCGGGGATCAGCCCCCGGCCGGCTGTATACAATACTTCTTCAAAACCGACACCACTTTTACTCTGTGCGCCACTCTCACCTCCGGAGCAGCGCAGTCCCGGAACGACTTCGAACCGATCTACCAATACGCCACCCTCACCGTCACCACCGCCAAGCCGATCTTCGACAGCCTCAATGTCTTCATGGGGGGACAGACCACCCTCATGGGCCCTGTCGTCGTCACCGACTCCACGGAACTCAGGGATGGTCTTCGCGTCAGTTGGCACCAGGATGACATCACCACGATCGACGGTATGGGCTTGACGATGAAAAACGGAAGGCCCATCAACTACGAGGAATAACCATCAGCAGCTTGAGGGCGAGGGTGCGCCCGTGGAGCACCCTCATCTTATTTCGAACCGATCGATGAGTGGGTGGAATGCTAGTTCCGGACCGCCGACCGGTGGCAGAAGAATCTCTGCGATACGCCTTCATCGGTGCCTTTGACCTGAACAGCCCGATGATGTGACTTGGAGGACATTGCTGAACCGTCCTGGATCCGGTGGAGACCCGAGTTCAGGCCACCTCGGCCGAGATGGTCTGTTGATGGTAGAGGTGTTCGTATTCGACCGGTGGCCGGTATCCGATCGCGGAATGCAGGCGCGCGGTGTTGTACCAGTGCACCCAAGATGCGGTTTCGCGCTCCAACTCGGCCCGGCCGGAGAAGGCCGGATGCCGGTCGATCAGCTCGGTTTTGTAGAGCCCGATCGCCGATTCCATGAGCGCGTTATCGAGCGCATCCCCGGCACTGCCTATGGAGCCAGCGATACCCGAATCCCGTAATGCCTCGGTGAAGGCCAGCGACGTATACTGAGACCCCGCATCGGAATGATGTATCAATCCTGTTGCGGTGAAACGGAAATCGGTTCTCCAGCGAGTGAACAACGCCTGTTCGAGCACCGAGGTCACCAACGGTGTCGTCTTCGACGACATCACCCGCCAACCGAGGATCCGCCGCGAGTAGACGTCCACGCAGAACGCTGTGTAGCAGAACCCGGCCAGAGTCCAGCAGTAGGTGAAATCGGCAACCCACCACTGATCCGGATGCATCGGCGCCGACCAGGCCCGCCCGATCAGATCCGGGTGCCGCGGCGCGGGCTGCGGTCCCGGTTCGGTGGTTCTGGTGGTGCGCCGGCCGCGCACGACTCCATCGATACCGGTCAGCCGCATCAACCGTCCCACCTGATCACGGCCGATATTGTGGCCCGCTCGGCGGGCGGTGTGCCAGAGTTTACGCACCCCGTACAAGCGCCGATTCGTGCTCCACAGGTCGAACAATGCGTTCGCTGTGTGGGCATCGGACCATGTGGCGGTGCTGATGCCGCGTTGTTTCGCGGCGTAGTAGGTGGACGGGGCGATCTCGAGCCCGTGCTCGGTCAGCACGCGGCAGATCGGGTCGACCCCGAAACGGTCCCGGTGATCGTCGATGTAGTCGACGATCACCGCAGTCGGCGGTCGACCTCCGCCGCCGCGAAAAACGCGCTCGCTGTCCGCAAAATCTCGTTCGCCCTACGCAATTCGACAACCTCACGCCGTAGAGCCTTCAACTCCACAGACTCCGATTCCGCCGCGGCTGCCGGGCCGGCCTCGCCCTGCTCGGCGCGGGTGACCCAGTTCCGCAGGGTTGCCGGGTTGATATTCAGCAGTGTTCCGGCATGCCTGCGTGCGCTGGCCATCGCGTCACCGTGCTCACGGATCCGGTCCTGATACATCCTCACCGCCCGAGCGCGGGTTTCCTCGTCGAACTTCCGTGGTGCCGCCATGACTGACAGTCTCCCTTGCCAAATCAGGAGCCTCCAGCCGGTCCAGGACGGTTCAACGAAAGCCGCCTACTACGCTCAACTCACGCCAGGCCGACCGGCGCTGGTCTGAAACCGAAGCCGGTCCCCAACCCGGGACGGTTCATTCTCCGCGAGGAGACCGATCACTGTATCGGTGCCCAGATGCCCTACAAACACCGTATGCGGCAGGATCTGCAACGTGAACGTGTCAGAAATCGTCTACAACGTCGTGGTCGTCACCCATCTGCTCGGTATGGCAGCGGTGGTCGGCGGATATGCCGCCGGCCGGCCCACCGTGAACGCGGTGATGGTCTGGGGTGCCCGGGCGCAGCTCATCACCGGGGTGGTGCTGGTCGGCCTGGCGGAGTCACTGACTTCCCTGGACAAAGAGCTGAACATGGTGAAGATCGGGGTCAAGCTCGTGATCTCCGTGCTGGTGGCCGCCTTCGCCGAAATGGGCCGGGCCGACGCCAAGCGGGGGAAGGATCCCGCGTGGATGCCGGACGCGGCGGGCGGGCTGGCGATCGTGAATGTGCTGATCGCGGTGCTCTGGACGTGATCCGCGCGGCCGATACCGATGTCCGGCACCGGCATCGGCCGCGCGGTCACGATTCGAACAGGGTCTGGCCGACGTACTCGTCGGCGCCGCGGGCACCGGGCGGCGCGGCGAACACCGCCGAGCCGATCGGAGTCGTCCAGACGTTCAGTGCGTCGAATGCGGCCGGCCGCTGCTGGGCAGGTAGGAACTGGGTCAGCAGATCGCGCTGGTAGGCGGCGAAGAGCAGACCGGAATTCGAGATCGCACCCGTGCCGGGGCGTCGTCGTAGTTGTAGGCGCGCCGCAGGAATCGTTCACCGTCGCGCCGGTGATGGGCGCGTGCGATATGCGACGACGGTGGAATCACCGCGATCCCGTTTGCGTCCACCCGGGTGAAATCCGGTTCGTCGAATTCGTCCGTGCCGGTCAACGGTGCGCCGGTGCCGAGGGTGCGGCCGACGGTGAACTCCCGGGCAGCGGGATCGATCTCGTCCCAGGTGTCCAGCGTCATCGCTATCCGGCGCAATACGAGCGCGCGGCGGTCGGGCCGGAGGCGGCACGCGTCGATACCGCGCTCTGTCGTAGGCCGTCGGCCGGCGGCACGGCCGGACGAGAACCACAGTGCCGGTGCAGAAACCGGCGGCCGGAAGAGACGAAAGACCCCGGGTATCACTGCGATACCGGGGTCCGTCCGGCGGACGCGTTATCCGCTCAGTTCTGCAGCGCCGGTTCGCGGCGGGCGAATTCGCCGAACTCGGCCTCGTCGATCCGGTCCGGCTCGTCACCGGAACTCATCGGGTCGAGCTCGGGGTCGATATCGATCGTGCGGCGCAGCGGACGGTTCGGCAACAGTGTGGTCGCCAGGAGCGCGACCACCGCCGCGACCGCGGCGATCAGGAAGATCCGGCCGGTTGCGTCGCCGTAGGCGGCGCGCACGATGGTGGCCACCGGGGCGGGCAGGCTGTCCAGGTCGAGATTGCTGCCGCCACCCGAGGAGGTCTGGATACCCAGCCGGGCGAACCCCTGGGCCGACAGCTCGCCGACCCGGGTCGCCAGCACCGAGCCCAGCACCGAGACCCCGATGGCACCGCCGAAGGTGCGGAAGAAGGCGACATTGCTGGAGGCCGCCCCGATATCGTGCACGCTCACGGTATTCTGCACGGCCAGGACCAGGTTCTGCATCATCATGCCGACGCCCAGTCCCACCACCGCGATGTACGCGCCGACCAACCACAGGCTGGTTTCGTGGTCGAGCGCGGAGAGCAGCGCGAAGCCGAGCACCAGGAGGGCGGCGCCACCGACGACGAATCCCTTCCATTTACCGAACCGGGTGATCAACTGACCCGAGACCACCGAGGCGACAAGCGTGCCCGCGACCATCGGGATGGTCAGGATGCCGGCGATCGTCGGCGAATAAGCGCGCGAGGTCTGGAAGTACTGACCCAGGAAGGTGGTCGCGCCGAACATGCCGATACCCACCGCGACGGAGGCGATGATCGCCAGGCCGGTGGTGCGCTCGGTGACAATCCGCAGCGGCACGATCGGCGACTTCGCGCGTGCCTCCACCCAGACGGTCGCCGCGAGCAGCGCCACGCCCGCCCCCACATACAGCAGCGATTCCCGGGAGAACCACTCGTAGTAACCGGCCTTCCCCGCGAAGGAGACCCAGATCAGCAGGATCGAGACACCGGCGGTCATCAGGACGGCACCGAGCCAGTCGATGGACACATCGTCCTTGCGCTCGGTGGGCAGCCGCAGCGTGCGCTGCAGCAGGAACAGTGCGATCAGCGCGAGTGGCACGCAGACGAAGAAGCACCAGCGCCAGCCGAGGGGGCTGTCCACGATGACGCCGCCGAGGATGGGTCCGCCCGACATGGAGACCGCCATCACCGCGCCCATATAGCCGGAGTACCGGCCGCGTTCACGAGGTGCGACGATACTGCCGATAATGGCGACGACAAGCGCGGTCAGTCCGCCCATGCCGATGCCCTGGACGACGCGGGCGATCAGCAGCAGCGTCACATCGTGGGCGAAACCGGCGAGGACCGAGCCCGCCACGAAGATGACGATGGCCGTCTGTACCAAGACCTTTTTGTTGAAGAGGTCGGCGAGTTTGCCCCAGATCGGGGTGGATGCCGCGTTGGCCAGCAGCGCGGTGGTGATCACCCATGCGTAGGCGGTCTGCGAAGCCTGTAGATCGCCGATGATCGTGGGCAGTGCGGTCGCCACGATTGTGGTGCTGAGCAGTGCGGTGAACAGTGCGGCCAGCAGCCCGGTGAGCGATTCCAGCACCTCACGGTGGCTCATGGCGGAGGGGTCTCGCCGCGTCACCGCCTCGACTGGACTAGACATCTATTTCCTGACTTTCTTTCGATTCCGGCTCGTGTTCTTCGGTGACGCTGCGCTGCGTATCCGCGGACGATGAGCTGTGCGGATGTTGCTGGTAATCGGTCGCGGCATGGCGACTGTCCCGGGCGATGAGTCGGCTCCGGAGTATGTGCAGGATCTGGTGGGCGTGTTCGGCGTCGTCGACGGTCCAGTCGGCCAGGACCTCCTGCAGGCCCCGGACCCGGGATTCCCGGATCCGGGCGAGTAGTTCGTGGCCGGCGGGGGAGACCTCCACGCGGATGGCGCGCCCGTCGTGGGGATCGGTATTCCGCAGCACGTAACCGTCGGCGACCAATTCGGTGATGTGCCGGCTCATGGCCGAGGCGCTGATACCGATCTGGGTGGCCAGGTCGACCTGCCGGCACGGGCCGGTCGATTCCAGGTTGACCAGGACGCTGATCCCACCCGGCAGCAGCCGGCCTTCCTCGGGTTGTGCGAGGGACCGGCGGAGCGCTCGACTGATGAGGAACAGTTCGTCGAGGATGCCCTGTGCGGTGTCGGGGGGAACTCCCATGCGTGCTCCAGACCTAATTAGTTACTTGCGCTAATCAACTATAAATTTGTTGCTTGCGCTAATCAACAGATGCGAAGTGTGCGTATGCCCACAGCCGGCCCGAGGAACGTGCGCCGACCGGCTGCACGCAGTACGCGCTGTGCTCCGCCGTCGGGTCACTACAGCCCCCCGTGACCCCGCGTTCGCGCGGAGCCCGATGGTCCATGTCCTACATGATCACGACTCCGTCTGCCCGAGAGTCACCCGAGCGGCTGCGACAATGTCACCGCGCAGACCATGCCGGATTTCCGCCGGCCGGCGCCGAGACGCGAGCGCGCGTTCTGGGCTGTACCGCGGCAGCGCGGGCTGCGCAGTGCGGAAACCGCAGTGATGAGGGCCGGCTACCGCTGTCGATTTGATCTACGAGTCGGTAGGGGAGACGCCGCCGCCGGATGCCCAACCGAATCCGCCCGGAGCCGAGGTCACCGCGTGGTCGGCGGTCCCACCCCGGCCGAGCACGCGGCGGTCAGGAACTGGTTGGTCTGGGAAGCGCTGAGTCGGCGGCCCTCGGTCTACCGCACGAATTCGCCGGCGCGGTCGGCGAGATCGAGCAGTGGTTGCGGAAGGATGCCGAAGATCAGGGTGGCCAGCGCCGCGACGGCTGCCACCGTGGTCGCGGCGGGCGGACCGACGATTTCGGGTGGGTCGGCCGGTGGATCGGTGAAGAACATCAGCACGATCACCCGGATATAGAAGAACGCGGCGATCGCACTGGCCAGTACGCCGACGATCACCAGCAGACCGGCGTCGCTGCCGGCCGCGGCCTGGAACACCGCGAATTTCGCGACGAATCCCGCGGTGATCGGGATACCGGCGAACGACAGCAGCAGGAGCGCGAACATGGTGGCGAGCCATGGGGCGCGGCGGCCGAGCCCCGCCCAGCGCGGCAGCGCCGTCGCCTCCGTTCCGTCGGCGTCGCGCACCATGCTCACGATCGCGAAGGCGCCCAGGGTGCCCAGACCGTAGACGAACAGATAGAACAGGGTCGCGGCGATCCCGCGGTCGTCGGCGGCGACCAGCGCGGTGAGCAGGAACCCGGTATGCGCGATGGACGAATAGGCGAGCATCCGTTTCATATCGGTCTGCGTGATCGCCAGGATCGCGCCGACCACCATGGTGGCCACCGCGACGGCCGCCAGCACCGGCCGCCAGTCGTCGGCGATATCCGCGACGCCCACGGACAGTACGCGCAGCAGGGCGCCCAACGCGGCGATCTTGGTCGCCGCCGCCATGAACGCGGTGATCGGCGTCGGTGCGCCCTGATACACATCGGGCACCCACGCCTGGAACGGCACCGCGCCGACCTTGAACAGCAGACCCACGGCCAGCATGGCCACACCCAGCAGCGCCAGGGTCGGCGCGCCGGTCTCGGCGGCGAGCGCGTCGGCGATTCCGGCCAGGCGGACCGTACCGGTCTGGCCGTAGAGCAGCGCGACCCCGTACAGGAAGAACGCCGAGGAGAACGCGCCCAGCAGGAAGTACTTGAGCGCCGCCTCCTGCGAGAGCAGCCGGCGCCGCCGGGCCAGACCGCACAGCAGATACAGCGGCAGGGAAAGCACCTCCAGCGCGACGAACATGGTGAGCAGATCGTTCGCGGCGGGGAACAACAGCAGGCCGCCCAGCGCCAGCAACAGCAGCGGGAAAACCTCGGTGGGCGTGATGCCGGCGGTCGCGGCCGACCGCTCGGCTCCGCTACCCGGCACAGCCGAGGCCTGCGGGGTGAAGGCGTCCATCCCGTGATCGGCGGTCGCGGCGGCGCGGCTCCAGGTCCCCGGTCCGGAGCGCGGCCGGGGCAGCGGTCCGCGTTCGGCGACGAACAGTACCGAAAGGATGCCGACGATCAGCAGGGTGCCCTGGAGGAAGAGGGTGACCCCGTCGACCGCGACCGCGCCGACCGCGGCCGTCGTCGCGGTCCCGGACAACAGCAGCACGGCGACCAGCGCCGCTCCCAGCGCCACCAAGGTCAGAACCAGCTGCGCGGGATAACGCCACGGGCGTGGGAAGAACGCGTCCACCAGCACGCCCACCACCGCCGCGCCGAACACAATGAGGATGGGCGCCAGCACGTGGTATTCGATACTCGGCGCCGGTACGGTCGCGGCCAGGACCGCGCCGGCGGACAACTCAGCGCTCATGATGCACACCTCCGGGGTTCGCTGCCTCCGGCCGGGCCGGGACCGGCGGTGCGGGATCGACACTGCCGACCGTGGTGAGGGTCTGGTTCACCGCGGGATCGATGAAATCCAGTACCGGTTTCGGATAGACGCCGAAGAAGACCAGGGCGCCGAGTAGCGGCACCACGACCACGAGTTCGCGTGGCACCAGGTCCCGGATGCGTTCACTGCCCTCGCGCACCGGCCCCGTCATCATCCGCTGGTACAGCCACAGCACGTAGATCGCCGCCAGGACCAGCGCGGCGGCGGCGATCACCGCGGCCACCTGATACCTGCTGAATGTGCCGATCAGGACCAGGAACTCGCTGACGAACGGGGCGAGTCCGGGTAGGGAGAGGGTGGCCAGGCCGGCGATGAAGAAAGTTCCGGCCAGCACCGGCGCCACCTTCTGCACGCCGCCGTAGTCGGCGATGAGCCGGCTGCCGCGCCGCGAGACCAGGAAACCGGCCACCAGGAACAGTGCCGCCGTGGACAGTCCGTGGTTGACCATGTAGAGGGTCGCACCGGTCTGGGCCTGGCTGGTCATGGCGAAGATACCGAGCACGATGAAGCCGAAATGCGAAATCGAGGTGTAGGCGATGAGTCGCATCACATCGGTCTGGCCGATGGCCAGCAGCGCACCGTAGAGGATGCCGATCACGGCCAGCGTGATCACCAGCGGCGCGTAGGTGTCGACCGCGGCGGGGAACAGCAGCAGGCAGTAGCGCAGCATGCCGAAGGTGCCCACCTTGTCGACCACCGCCATCATCAGCACCGCGCTCGCCGGGGTCGCGGAGACGGCGGCGTCCGGCAACCAGGTGTGCAGCGGCCACAGCGGCGCCTTGACCGCGAACGCGAACATGAAGCCGAGGAACAGGGCGTTGAGCACCGCCGGTCCGGCGCCGAGCTGGCCGGAGTTGGCGGCCGCGACCACCGTGCGCAGGTCGAAGGTTCCGGCGCCGTCCGCGCCGAGGTCCTGCCGGACGGTGAGTACGTAGAGGCCGATCACCGCGGCGAGCATGATCAGGCCGCCGAACAGGTTGTACAGCAGGAACTTCACCGCGGCGCGGGAACGCTGCTGCCGGACCTGCGCGTCGTCGGTGCGTGGCCCGAAACCGCCGATGAGGAAGTACATCGGGATCAACATGGCCTCGAAGAACACGTAGAACAGCAGGATATCCAGGGACAGGAAGGACACCAGCACCATCGCCTCCACGAGGAGGGTGAGTGCGATATATGTGTGTGCCACCCGTTTTCCGGTGCCGACCTCGCGGTCGTCGTGCCAGCCGGCGATGACGAGCAGTGGGACCAGACCGGCGGTGAGCAGCACCAGGACCAGCGCGATCCCGTCCACGCCGAGGGTGTATCCGGCGCCGAACGCCGGTATCCAGGTGTGGGATTCGACGAACTGGAACTGCTCGCCGCCGGGTTGGAAGGCCGCCGCCACCCCCAGCGCCACACCGAAGGTCGCCACCGTGAACAGCAGGCCGACCCAGCGGGCCAGTAGTCGCTGCGCGGCCGGCAGCAGGAGTACGACCGCCGCGCCCACCACGGGCAACAGCCAGAGCACGGACAACCAGGGCACGGCGCTCACCAAATCCTCACGGCCAGCAGGGCTGCGGCCACCAGGGCCGCGCCGGTGAACATGGACAGGGCATACGAACGAACGAAACCGGTCTGGATCCGGCGGGCCCGCGCGGACAGACCACCGATGACGGCAGCGGTACCGTTGACCAGACCGTCGATACCGCGGTTGTCTAGGAAGACCAGGGCACGGGTCAGGTGGCGGCCGGGCCGCATGAACGCGGCCTCGTTGACGGCGTCGCCGTAGAGATCGCGGCGCGCGGCCACGGTCAGCGCGGTCACCTCCTGCGGTGCGCTGTCGGGCACCGCGCTGCGCCCGTACTGCCGGTAGGCGACCGCGACGCCCACCGCGACCACCGCGAGGGCGAGCCCGGTGATCACCGGGACCGGCAGGATCGGTTCCCCGTGGTGCTCGCCCACGACCGGTGCCAGCCAGTTCTGCAGCGAGGAGCCCCAGACGAAAACCGCTCCGGCGCCGACCGACCCGAGCGCCAGCAGGATCATCGGGCCCGTCATCACGGCCGGGGATTCGTGCGGATGGGTATCGGGGTGCCAACGGCGTTCGCCGAAGAAGGTCAGCAGCATCACCCGCGTCATATAGAAGGCGGTGAGCCCGGCGCCGAGCAGGGTCACGGTGCCCAGGATCGGACCGGCGGGGCCCTCGGCGGCGAAGGCCGCTTCGATGATGCGGTCCTTGGAGAAGAACCCGGCGAACGGCGGGACACCGATGATGGCGAGATACCCGAGACCGAAGGTGATGTAGGTGATCGGCAGCAGGGTGCGCAATCCGCCGTAGCGCCGCATATCGGTTTCGTCGTCCATGGCGTGCATGACCGAACCCGCCCCGAGGAACAGGCCCGCCTTGAAGAAGCCGTGGGTCAGCAGGTGCATGATGGCCACCGCGTATCCCGCGGGGCCCAGGCCGACAGCCAGCACCATGTAACCGATCTGGCTCATGGTGGAGGCGGCCAGCGCCTTCTTGATATCGTCCTTGGCGCAACCGATGATCGCGCCGAACAGCAGGGTCACCGCGCCGACCATCACCACCGCGACCCGGGCGGTGGGTGCGAGATCGTAGAGCGGGTTCGAGCGGGCGATCAGGTACACACCCGCGGTGACCATGGTGGCGGCGTGGATGAGCGCCGACACCGGGGTGGGGCCCTCCATGGCGTCGCCGAGCCACGATTGCAGTGGTACCTGGGCGGATTTACCGCAGGCGGCCAGCAGCAGGAAGAGGCCGATGGCGGTGAGTGTGCCGTCGCTCGCACCGGGGGACGCGGCGAAGACCGCATCGAAATCGAGGGATCCGAAGGTGGCGAACATGATCATCATGGCGATCGCCAGGCCCATATCGCCCACCCGGTTGACCACGAACGCCTTCTTGGCGGCCGTGGCCGCCGTCGGTTTGTGGTACCAGAACCCGATCAGCAGGTACGAGGCCAGACCGACGCCCTCCCAACCCAGATACAGCACCAGGTAGTTGTTCGCCAGTACCAGCAGCAGCATGGCCGCGAGGAACAGGTTCAGGTAGGCGAAGAACCGGCGGCGGCCGGGATCGTGGCTCATGTATCCGACGGAGTAGATGTGGATGAGCGAGCCGACGCCATTGATGAGCAGGGCGAAACAGATGGACAGCTGATCCAGGGCGAGCCCGAAGTCGACTCGGAGTCCGGCTATCGGCACCCAGCTGAACAGATCCAGTGCCACCGCGCGATCGGCGCCGGAACGGCCGAGCATCCCGATAAAGGCGATCACCGCCACCACGAAGGAGGCCAGTGCGGTCACGGTTGCGAGCAGATGACCCCAGGCCTCGGAGCGACGCCCGGTGAGCAGCAGTACGGCGGCGCCGGCCAGGGGCAGGGCGGGCAGCAGCCACAGCGTTGCGGTATCCACGTCAGTGTCCTTTCGACATGCTCGGGCGCGCTGCGTGGTTACACTGCGCTACCGCCTCGGCGCTTGACCCGCGCATATCAGAACTTCAGCAGGTTGGCGTCGTCGACCGAGGTCGAGCGGCGGGCACGGAAGATGGTGACGATGATGGCCAGGCCGACCACGACCTCGGCCGCGGCGACCACCATGGTGAAGAAGGCGAAGACCTGGCCGTCGAGGTTCGCGTGCATCCGCGCGAAGGTGACGAACGCGAGGTTCACCGCATTGAGCATGAGCTCGATGCACATGAAGACGATGATCGCGTTGCGGCGCAGCAGCACGCCCGCGGCGCCGATGGTGAACAGTAGCGCGGACAGGAACAGATAGTTCTCGGGATTCACCGGATACCTTCCTCCTCGGCCGGGGCGGTGCGGGTGTCGTCGGGTCCGGGGGTCGGCGCGGAGCCGACCGAGAGCACCGCGGCATCGGTGAGTGCCTGGGTACGGCGGTGCCGCAGGATGGTCGACACCGACAGCTCCTCGAAGGATCCGTCCGGTAGCCGCGCCGGAATGTCCACCGCGTTGTGCCGGGCGTAGACACCGGGGGTGGGCAGCGGGGTGGGCCGGTGTCCGGCGTCGCGGAATCGCCGGCGCGACAGTTCCCGCTGGCCGAGTTTCGGACCGAACCTCTCCCGATGCGCCAGCAACATGGCACCGATGGTGGCGGCGATCAGCAGGGCGCCGGTGAGTTCGAAGGCCCAGACGTAGCGGACGAAGATCAGTTCGGCCAGGGCACCGATCACGTCACGACCCGGGAAACCGGTGGCGGGGAATTCGACTCCGGAATTGCGGACGCCGTGCGCGATACCTGTGCACAGCAGGACCCCGAAGCCGACGCCGACCACCCCGGCGGCGATCCGCTGCCCGCGCAGCGTCTCCCGCAGGGATTCCGCCGAATCGACCCCGACCAGCATCAGGACGAACAGGAACAGCATCATGACCGCGCCGGTGTACACCACGATCTGCACGACTCCGAGGAACAGCGCATCCTGGGCGATGTAGAACACCGCCAGCGTGATCATGGTGGCCGCCAGGCAGATCGCCGAGTGCACGGCCTTGGCCGCGAAGACCATACCGAGCGCGCCGAGCACGGCCAGCGGCGCGAGAATCCAGAACTGTACCGTTTCACCGGTTCCGGCGTCGGTCAGCGGGGCGGCGGCCAGCAGGGCCGTTCCGGTGCCGGTCATCGGTTACCTCCCGGCGCGGTGTCGGCGGTGGGCCGTGGTGCCGCGGGGCCCACCCGGCCGAGGTAGTAGTCGGCCTCGGTGCTGCCCGGTTGCATCGCGTGCGGCGGGGCCTGCATCTCCGGGGCCAGCGGGGCGAGCAACCGGTCCTTCTCGTAGATGAGGTCGGCGCGGTTGTCGTCGGTGAGTTCGTACTCGTTGGTCATCGTCAGCGCCCGGGTCGGGCATGCCTCGATGCACAGACCGCAGCCGATACAGCGCAGATAGTTGATCTGGTACACCCGCCCGTAGCGTTCACCGGGGGAGAAGCGCTCCTCGTCGGTGTTGTCGGCGCCTTCGACGTAGATCGCGTCGGCCGGGCAGGCCCAGGCGCACAGCTCGCAGCCGATGCACTTCTCCAGCCCGTCGGGATGCCGGTTGAGCTGGTGGCGTCCGTGATAGCGCGGCGCGGTGGGGACCTTCTCCTCGGGATAGAACTCGGTATTGGGCTTCTTGAACATGGTGAGCGCGGTGACCGCGAAACCCGCCAGCGGTTCGAAGAGCCCGGGGGAGGAGGTGATGGTCGAGGTTTGCTCCGGCAGCGGCGGGGTCGGGAACCCCAGGAAGACCTGGCTGCCGCTCGGCGTGCCGGGTGGCGCGTTCTCCGCCGGTAGATCGTCTTCGGGACCGAACTCCGGCGCGGTGGCCGGGGCGTTCCCGGCCCGGAGGAACAGTCCGATCAGCAGCCCGGTGAGCAGCAGGCCACCGATCACCAGGATCGGTGTGCGTACGGGATATCCCTCGAGATCGAGGACCCGGGCGGTGGCCACCACCATCACCCAGGCCAGCGAGGTCGGGATGAGCAGTTTCCAGCCCAGATTCATGAACTGGTCGTAGCGCAGCCGCGGCAGTGTTCCGCGCAGCCAGATGAACACGAACAGGAACATCCAGACCTTGGCGGTGAACCACAGCAGCGGCCACCAGCCCGAATTCGCGCCCTCCCACAGATTGACCGGGAACGGGGCCCGCCAGCCGCCGAGGAACATGGTGGTCGCCAGCGCCGAGACCGTCGCCATGTTGACGTATTCGGCGAGCATGAACATCGCGAACTTCAGCGAGGAGTATTCGGTGTGGAACCCGCCGACGAGTTCGCCCTCGGCCTCGGGCAGGTCGAACGGCGCCCGGTTGGTCTCCCCGACCATGGAGATGCAGTAGATGAGGAACGACGGCAGCAGCAGGAACACATACCAGGTGGGCTGCTGGGCGGCGATGATGCCGGAGGTCGCCATGGTGCCGCCGAGCAGGAACACCGCCCCGAAGCAGAGCGCCATGGAGATCTCGTAGGAGATCACCTGCGCGGTGGAGCGCAGCCCGCCCAGCAGCGGATAGGTGGAGCCCGAAGCCCAGCCGGCCAGCACGATCCCGTACACACCGATCGAGGTGACCGCGAGGATATAGAGAACGCCGACATGTAGATCGGTGAGCTGCAGGGCGGTTCGCTGTCCCAGGATCGAGACCTCCGGCCCGAACGGAATCACGGCGAAGGCCAGCACGGCCGAGACGACCGAGATGATCGGCGCGAGCACGAAGATGGGCTTGTCCACGATCGCGGGAACGATATCTTCCTTGAACGCCATCTTCACCCCGTCGGCGGCGCTCTGTAGCAACCCCTTGGGCCCCACGCGGTTTGGCCCGACCCGCATCTGCATCCAGGCCACGACCTTGCGTTCGATCAGTACCCCGAACAGCACGGTAAGCAGCAGGAATACGAAGACGGCGACGGCTTTCGCGGCAACCAGCCACAGTGGGTCGTGACCGAAGAGGGACAGATCAGTCATGGTCGGATGCCTCCGTCCGCTGGTCGGCGCGCCGTAGGGTCACGACGTCGCCCGGTCGGGCGCCGAGATCGGTGTGGATCGAGCACCCGGGTGAGTTCATGGGCAGCCATACCACCCGGTCCGGCATTTCGGTGACGGCCAGCGGCAGGGTCACGGTGCCGTGCGGGGTCGTCACGGTGACCGGAGCGCCGTCGGCGAGCCCTGCTTCCGCGGCGGTCGCCGCCGACAACCTGGCCACCGGCGGCCGCGCGATACCGGCCAGATTCGGTTCGCCGTCCTGCATCCGGCCTCGATCCAGCAGCATCCGCCAGCTCGCCAGGACAGCGGTACCGGGTTCGGGGCGGACGGGTGGCGCGGCCGGCCGTGCGGGGGGCGTGACCGTGGCCCCGGTCCACGGGCCGAGACGGTCGAGTTCGGCCCGCGCGGCGGCGGTATCGGGGAGACCGAGCGCCACTCCCACTTCCGCCGCCAGACTGTGCAGCACCCGCAGGTCGGACAGCGGCGCGGCGGTACGGCGCACCGTGCTGTCGGTGAGCGCCGCGGCGAACGGACGGGGGCGGCCCTCCCAGGTGCGGAAGGTGCCGGATTTCTCCATCGCCGTGGCCACCGGGAACACGACGTCGGCGTACGCGGTGACCTCACTGTGCCGCTGTTCCAGCGAGATCACGAAATCGGCGGCCCGCAGAGTGGCTCGCGCCGCGGCGGGATCGGGCAGGTCGGCGAGTTCGACCCCGCCGACCACCAGGATGCCCACCGTCGCGGTGCCGTCCAGAACCGACGCGGTATCGCGGCCCGGGCGGTCGGGAAGAGCACCGACACCCCAGATCTCGGCCACCTGCCGCCGGGCCTCGGAGTCGGTGACGGGCCGGCCGCCCGGGAGCAGGCCGGGTAGCGCGCCGGCCTCCACCGCGCCGCGTTCGCCGGCTCGCCGCGGCACCCAGGCGAGCGCGGCGCCGGTATCGGCGGCGAGCCGGATCGCCGCCGACAGCGCACCGGGGGCGGTCGCCAGCCGTTCGCCGGCCAGGATCACCGCGCCGGGTTCCCGTAACAATCGGGCCGGGCCGGGCTCGGCGCCGGGTTCGACCAGCTCGGTGAGGATCCCTGCCTCGTTACCGGGGACCGCCGGGAGGAGAGTGCCGGACATCCGTTCCAGGCCGCGCGACGCGTAGGCGGCGATCGAGAACACCGGCACCCCACGGGTCCGGGCCGCCTTGCGCAACCGCAGGTAGACGATGGGCGATTCCTCCTCCGGTTCGAACCCCGCCAGGAGCACAACCGGTGCCGCTTCCAGACTGTCGTAGGTGACGGTGCCGGTGTGCCCGGCGACCCAGGCACCCAGGAATTCCGCTTCCTCGGCTGTCTGGGCCCGGGCCCGGAAGTCGATATCGTTGGTGCCCAGCACCGTCCGTGCGAATTTGGCGTACGCGTACGCCTCCTCCTCGGTGACCCGGCCACCGGGCAGCACCGCCGCGTTACCCACGCCGGCGCGCAGACCGCGCGCGGCGGCCGCCAGCGCCTCGGACCACGAGCACGGTGTCAGCGTTCCGTCGGCGCCGCGCAGCAGCGGGCCGGTGATCCGATCGCGTTCGCCGGTGTAGGCGAATGCCCAGCGCCCCTTGTCGCAGTTCCATTCCTCGTTGACCTCGGGGTCGTCGCCGGCCAGGCGCCGCAGCACCTTCCCGCGCCGGTGGTCGGTGCGCTGGGCGCATCCGGAGGCGCAGTGCTCGCAGACATTCGGACTGGAGACAAGGTCGAACGGGCGGGCCCGGAACCGGTAGCTGGTGCCGGTGAGGGCACCGACCGGGCAGATCTGCACGGTGTTACCGGAGAAGTACGAATCGAGCGGCTCGTGCGCGGCCGTGCCGACCTGCTGGAGCGCGCCGCGGTCGAGCAGTTCGATGAACGGGTCCCCGGCGACCTGCTGGGAGAAACGGGTGCAGCGCGCGCAGAGCACGCACCGTTCACGATCGAGCAGGACCGCGGTCGACAGGGGTATCGGCTTCGGGTACTTGCGCTTTTCGCCGTCGAAGCGGCTCTCCGCTCGTCCGGTGGACATGGCCTGGTTCTGTAGTGGGCACTCCCCGCCCTTGTCGCAGACCGGGCAGTCCAGCGGATGGTTGATCAGCAGCAGTTCCATCACACCCTGCTGCGCCTTCTCCGCGACCGCGGAATCGAGCTGGGTATGCGCCACCATGCCCTCGGTGACCATCATGGTGCAGGAGGCCACGGGTTTACGCTGGCCCTCCACCTCCACCAGGCACTGCCGGCAGGCGCCGACCGGGGCGAGCAGCGGGTGATCACAGAACCGGGGGATCTGGATGCCGATCAGTTCGGCGGCGCGGATGAGCAGAGTGCCGGCCGGGACACTGACAGTGGTGCCGTCGATCGTGACGGTGACCAGGTCGGACGGCTGTAGATCGGCGGAATCGGAACGCACGGTGGCGGTCATCGGATCCCCTCTCCGGCCGCGGATCCGGCCCAGGCGGTCGCGCGGGCCGGATCGAACGGGCAGCCGCCGTGCGTCATATGCACGAGGTATTCGTCGCGGAAGTACTTCAGCGAGGACACGATGGGGCTGGCCGCGCCGTCGCCGAGCGCGCAGAAGGACTTGCCGTTGATGTTGTCGGCGATATCCAGGAGTTTGTCCAGGTCGGTGGGTGTGCCCGCACCCGATTCGAGCCGGGTGAGCAGTTGGACCAGCCAGTAGGTCCCCTCTCGGCACGGAGTGCACTTACCGCAGGATTCGTGGGCGTAGAACTCGGTCCAGCGCAGCACCGCACGGACCACGCAGGTGGTGTCGTCGAAGATCTGCAATGCCTTGGTGCCCAGCATCGATCCCTGCGCCATCACGTTCTCGTAGTCCAAGGGCACATCGAGATGTTCGGCGGTGAACAGTGGGGTCGAGGAACCGCCCGGCGTCCAGAACTTCAGGTACCGGCCCGCGCGGACCCCGCCCGCGTACCCGAGCAGTTCGCGCAGCGTGATGCCGAGCGGCGCCTCGTACTGGCCGGGCCGGGCGATATGCCCGGACAGCGAGTACAGCGTGAAACCGGGTGATTTCTCGCTACCCATGGAGCGGAACCAGGCCGGGCCGTTGCGGATGATGGGCGGCACACTGGCGATGGATTCGACATTGTTCACCACGGTCGGGCCGGCGTACAGACCCGCGACCGCCGGGAACGGCGGGCGCAGCCGGGGTTGTCCGCGCCTGCCCTCCAGCGAATCCAGCAGGGCGGTCTCCTCACCGCAGATATAGGCGCCGGCGCCGGCGTGCACGGTGAGCTCCAGATCGTAGCCGGAGCCGAGGATATCGCGGCCCAGCAGCCCGGCGGCGTAGGCGTCGGCGACCGCGGCCTGCAGCCGGCGCAGTACCGGCACCACCTCCCCGCGCAGATAGATGAAGGCGTGCGCGGCGCGAATGGCATAGGCGGCGATGATCACACCCTCGATGAGCGAATGCGGTGCCGCGAGCATGAGCGGGATGTCCTTGCAGGTGCCCGGTTCGGACTCGTCCGCGTTCACCACCAGGTAGTGCGGTTTCATCGAGCCGCCGGGTTCGGGGTCCTGCGGGATGAAACCCCATTTCATACCGGTCGGGAACCCGGCCCCGCCACGGCCGCGCAGCCCGGCGTCCTTGACCGTGGTGATCACCTGGTCCGGTGTCATGCCCAGCGCGATCGGCAGCGCTTCGTAGCCCTGATGGGCCCGGTAGGTGTCGAGGGTCCAGGAATCCGGCAGGTCCCAGTACTTGCTGAGAACGGGCGTCAGGGTCATCGGGCACCGTCCTCGTCCGGCACCTCGGGTGCCCGCATCCCTTGCTCGCGCGCGGTGTTCAGACCGGTCAGCGTTGGGGCGCCGGGGGCGCCGTCGAGTACGCCGGGCCGGGTATCCGGGAACCCGGCGAGTACCCGCGCGGTATCCCGGAAGGTGCACAGCGGCGCGCCGCGGGTGGGTGTCACGGTACGGCCGTCACGGAGCGCATCCACCAGTGCACGGGCCGATTCCGGTGTCTGGTTGTCGAAGAACTCCCAGTTCACCATGATCACCGGCGCGTAATCGCAGGCCGCGTTGCATTCGATGTGCTCGAGGGTGATCGCGCCGTCGTCGGTGGTCTCGCCGTGCGCGATCCCGAGGTGTTCGCGCAGTTCCGCGAGGATGGCATCACCGCCGAGGACCGCACACAGGGTGTTGGTGCATACGCCCACGTGGTAGTTCCCGGTGGGGGTGCGCCGGTACATGGAGTAGAAGGTGGCGACCGCGGTCACCTCGGCGCCGGTGAGCCCGAGCAACTCCGCGCAGAACTCGATCCCGGTACTGCTGACATAGCCCTCTTCCGACTGCACCAGATGCAGTAGCGGTAGCAGCGCCGAGCGGGGCTGCGGGTACCGGGCGATGATCTCCTTCGCGTCCGGTTCGAGCCGGGCACGAACGTCGTCCGGGTAGGGCTGCGGCCGAGTACTCAGCCGCAAGAGAATCTCGGTCATGGAACCTCTTTCGAAGCCGGTACATGCGTCCCGCGGCGACCGCGGTGGGGGCGGAGGTATCGCATCAACGGTCCACCCCGCCCATCACCGGATCGATGCTGGCGACGGCCGCGATCACATCGGCGACCATGCCGCCTTCGCACATCGCGGCCACGGCCTGCAGGTTGGTGAAGGAGGGATCGCGATAATGCACGCGATAGGGTCGCGTGCCACCGTCGCTGACCATATGGACACCGAGTTCGCCACGCGGTGACTCCACCGCCGTGTAGACCTGCCCCGGGGGCACTCGCATACCCTCGGTGACGAGCTTGAAATGGTGGATGAGCCCCTCCATCGAGGTCCCCATGATCTTGCCGATGTGCTGCGGCGAATTGCCGAGCCCGTCGGCGCCCAGTTCCAGATCCGCGGGCCAGGCGATCTTCTTGTCCGGCACCATCACCGGACCCGGCCGCAATCGGTCCAGGCACTGTTCCGCGATCGCCAGGGACTGCTTCATCTCCTCGATCCGGATGAGGTAGCGGCCGTAGCAGTCGCAGGTGTCGGTGGTGGGGACGGTGAATTCGTAGGTGTCGTACCCGCAGTAGGGCATGGCCTTGCGCAGATCGTGCGGTAAACCGGTGGAGCGCAGGACCGGGCCGGTGACGCCGAGTGCGATACAGCCGGTCAGATCGAGGTAGCCGATGTTCTGGGTACGCGCCTTGAAGATCGGGTTGTGGGTGAGCAGATGCTCCATGTCCCGCAAACGTTTCGGCAACAGGGCCAGCAGGTCGCGCACCTTGGTGACCGCATCACCGGGCAGGTCCTGGGCGATACCGCCGGGCCGGATGAACGCGTGGTTCATCCGCAGGCCGGTGATGTTCTCGAAGACGTCGAGGATAAGCTCGCGCTCCCGGAAGCCGAACAGCATCGGGGTCAGCGCGCCCAATTCCATACCCCCGGTCGCCAGCGCCACCAGATGCGAGGAGATGCGGTTGAGTTCCATCAGCAGCACCCGGATCACGGTGGCGCGCTCGGGGATGTCGTCGGTGATGCCCAGGAGCCGCTCCACCCCGAGACAGAAGGCGGTCTCGTTGAAGAACGGGGACAGATAGTCCATCCGGGTGACGAAGGTGACGCCCTGGGCCCAGTTGCGGAATTCGAGATTCTTCTCGATACCGGTGTGTAGATAGCCTATACCGCATCGGGCCTCGACGACGGTTTCGCCCTCGATCTCGAGGATGAGCCGCAACACTCCGTGCGTGGACGGATGCTGCGGGCCCATATTGACGACGATGCGTTCCTCGCCCGCGCCGCGCAGGGCGTCGGCGACCTCGTCCCAGTCCTGCCCGGCGACCGTCAGTACCTGCTCGGTGGGATTCGCACCGCCGTGGCCGGGCGCGGTGGGGACGGTCCGGGAGTCGTCGCTGTCCGGCCCGCCGGAGACTCCGGGCCGGTAGTCGGTCTCGCTCATCAGCTGTATGCCCTCCGCTCATCGGGCGGCGGTATCCGCGCGCCCTTGTACTCGACCGGTATCCCGCCCAGCGGGTAGTCCTTGCGCTGCGGGTGACCGCGCCAGTCGTCGGGCATGGTGATGCGGGTCAGCGAGGGATGCCCATCGAACAGGATTCCGAAGAAGTCGTAGGTCTCCCGTTCGTGCCAGTCGCAGGTCGGATACACGCGGTACAGCGACGGGATATGCGGGTCGGTGTCCGGGGCGGATACCTCGAGCCGTAGCCGGCGTCCGTGCGTGATCGAGTTCAGGTGATAGACCGCGCGCAGCTCCCGGCCGGATTCGTCCGGGTAGTGCACGCCGCTCACCCCGAGGCACAGTTCGAACCGCAGCGCGGGGTCGTCGCGCAGCGCCCGCGCCACCGCGACCAGCTGATCGCGGTCGACGTGCAGGGTGAGTTCGCCGCGGTCCACCACGACCTTCTGGATCGCGGCATCGAACCCGGCGCCGGATGCCAGGGCCGCACGCAGCAGATCGACCACGGTGTCGAAATAGCTCCCGTAGGGCGGCGCGCTACCGCCGGGGAGCGCGACCCGGTGCACCAGACGGCCGTAGCCGGAGGTGTCGCCGCTGCCGGAGATGCCGAACATACCCCGGCGCACCCCGATGACCTCGTCCTCGGGCCCGATCGGCTGTTCGGGTTCGACGGCGCGGCTGTCGGTGGAACCCCGGTCCTCGGTGCTCATCGCAGCAGACCTTCCATCCGGATGGTCGGGGTGGCCGCCAGCGCGGCCGCTTCGGCGGCCCGGATCGCCTCGGTCCGGTTCACGCCCATCGGGGTCGCCTGGATCTTCTCGTGGAGGGCGAGGATCGCGTTGAGCAGCATCTCCGGCCGCGGCGGACAGCCCGGTAGGTAGATGTCGACGGGGACCACATGATCTACGCCCTGCACGATGGCGTAGTTGTTGAACATGCCACCGGAGGAGGCACACACCCCCATCGCCAGTACCCATTTCGGTTCGGTCATCTGGTCGTAGACCTGACGGAGTACCGGCGCCATCTTCTGGCTCACCCGGCCGGCCACGATCATCAGATCGGCCTGCCGCGGCGAGGCACGGAAGACCTCCATGCCGAATCGCGCCGAATCGAATCTGCCGCCGCCGGTGGCCATCATCTCGATCGCGCAGCAGGCCAGGCCGAAGGTGGCCGGCCACACCGACCCCTTGCGCATGTACCCCGCCATGGCTTCGACCGTGCTGAGCACGAAACCACTGGGCAGTTTCTCTTCCAAACCCATGTCCGACTACTCCCTGGATATCGATATCGGCCCGCGCCGGGCGCGGTGCGGCTGATCGGAGGTTCGCGGCTCAGTCCCAGCTGAGGCCGCCGCGCCGCCATTCGTAGGCGTAGGCGACCGAGACATTGACGATGAACAGTGCCATCGCGGCCAGGCCGAACACCCCGAGCGCATCGATATGGACCGCCCACGGGTAGAGGAACACGATCTCGATATCGAAGATGATGAACAGCATCGCGGTGAGGTAGTACTTCACCGGAAATCTTTGGCCGGTGATGTTTCCCGCGCCTCCGGCCGTCGCGTGCGGTGTGGGTTCGATACCGCATTCGTAGGCCTGTAGTTTGGCGCGGTTGTAGCGTTTGGGGCCGATGAGGCCGGCGATCAGGATCGAGATCACCGCGAACGCGGCGGCGACCGCGCCGAGGACCAGTATCGGCAGTTCGGTGTTCACGACTGCGCTTCCCCTCCTTGCGAACTGAAACCCCGCGGTGGTTGCCGCCGGGTTCCGCGAACGGGGTCGGGCGGTCGATGTGTATGCCCCACGCCGCCGGATCGTCCCCGGATTCGACACAGGGCTGGGGGAGGATCAGTCGACGCGGGTTATATGTCATCTCCCGCGCTCATGTGAGCTACAGCACAGCCTACAACTGTCATGGCAGGACGAACGCGGATTCGTGGAGGCCTTTGATCGAATTCGCGACTGAGATTTATGAGCGAATGAACCTAATCACCGCTCAGGCGGCCGGGCGCCGACGCAGCAGATCGACCACGATCTCGGTGAGTCGCAGCGGGTCGATCGGATGGGTGGCGACGGCCTCGGCCCGCGACCAGTTCGCCAGCCAGGCATCGTCGGCGCGCCCGGTGATCACGACCAGCGGCGGGCACCCGCGGATCTCGTCCTTGAGCTGTTTGGCCAGGCCCATCCCACCCACCGGCGCCGACTCTCCGTCCAGTACGGCCAGATCGGCTGCACCGGCATCCATCCGCTCCAATACCACCGGGGCCGTGGCCACCTCGAGGTAGTCCAGCGGTGGTAGATCCGGATGCGGCCGGCGGCCGAGCGCCAGCATCACCTGACCCCGGGTGTCGGCGTCGTTGCTGTAGACCAGGACCCGCAGCGCAGCGGGAGGATTCGCATCGGCCACGTTCGCATGGTACGTCCGCGACCACGGGATTCGTGGCAGCTTCGCCCAGATAGGATGCTCCGGTGACGGACGAGCTGGTCGGGGAACTCATCGATACGGTCGCCTGGGTCCTCATCGTGGACGGGCGGATCCTGTGTGCGCGCCCGCGCGGCAAGGATGTGTTCTACATCCCGGGCGGGAAACGGGAAGCCGGCGAATCCGATGAGCAGACGCTGCTCCGCGAGATCACCGAGGAACTGACCGTCGCGCTGGTACCGGAGACGGTCGAGCCGGTGGGGGTCTACGAAGCGGTCGACGGCGGCGCGCTGGTCCGGATGAGCTGTTACCGCGCGGACTATCGCGGCACACTGGCCGCGAGCAGTGAGATCGCCGAACTGGCGTGGTTCGGCTTCGGCGACCGGCCCCGGGTGCCGCCGGTGGACCGGCTGCTGTTCGACGAACTCCACGCGGCGGGCCACCTGGCACGCTGACCCCCGGCGGGCGGAACCCGGTGCGGTTCCGCCCGGGCCGGCCTACTTGGTGGTGAGATTCGGGCGGGTGGCCCGCTCGATGAGATGCTCGATCAGACTGAGCAGCACATTCTTCGCCGAGACGCGGTCGCGCGCGTCGCACAGCATGACGGGGATGGACGGGTGGAGGTCGAGCGCGTCGCGGACCTCGTCGATCGTGTACCGCGGCGCACCGTCGAAACAGTTCACCGCGATCAGGAAGGGCAGGCCGCGCCGCTCGAAATAGTCGATGGCAGCGAACGAATTCCCCAGCCGGCGGGTATCGGCCAGGACCACCGCGCCGAGCGCGCCCCGGGCGAGTTCGTCCCACAGGAACCAGAAGCGATCCTGGCCGGGGGTGCCGAACAGGTACAGCACCAGGTCCTTGTCGATGGTGATCCGGCCGAAGTCCAATGCCACGGTCGTGGTGGTCTTGGACTCGACACCGGACAGATCATCGATACCGGTACTGAGTTCGGTGATCATCTCCTCGGTGCGTAGCGGCGGGATCTCGCTGATCGAGGCCACCATCGTGGTCTTGCCGACGCCGAAACCGCCGGCGATGAGGACCTTCACCGACGCAGCAAGAGCCGGGGCCCCGGGGTCCATCCGGGCAGGGTCAAATTTTTCGGATTCCATCCAGTACCGCTCGCAATATGTTGAAGTCGCCGGGACCGGACTCCATCTGCACGGGAGCCCGGAAGATCAGATGGCCGTCACCGATCAGATCTCCGACGAGAATCTTGGTCACCGCCAGCGGCAGTTTCAAGGCGGCTGCCACCTCCGCCACGGTTTGTGCTTCCGTGCACAGGTGCACGATATCGGTGTACTCGGGTTCGATCCGGCGCAACGGCGGGGCACCACGAGCTTTGACCACGACAGTGAGCATATCCAGGTCGTGGCCCGCGCCCACAGTGCGACCCTTGGTGATGGCGTACGGCCGCACCAGAGGTCCGGCGTCGTCGTCGAACCAGGGTTCCCGTAGCCCGGTCATACCCGCATACCCGTCATCGCACCGTTGCTGTTTCCGCGGTTACCGGGGGTCGGCCCCGGTCCCGCCGCGGGAACCGGTCGACAGATGGCTGCCGACCCGCTGGACGGTCAGGTTCATCTCATAGGCCACCATGCCGAGATTGGCGTCCGCGGCGGCCTGTACGGCGATGCACGCGTTGTCACCGGCCGAGGTGACGAACAGGACGGCGTGATCGAGTTCGATCACCGCCTGCCGTACGGCCCCGCCTTCGAAGCGCGCGCCGGCGCTGCGGGCCAGGCCGTGCAGGGTGGACGACATCGCGGCGAAATGCTCGGCCTCGGTGCGATCCATTTTCGAGGAGTGGCCCAGCAGCATTCCGTCGGTGGACAGTACGACCGCGAGGCGAACCCCCGCGAGTCGCTCGACCAGGTCGTCGAGCAGCCAGTTCAGGTCACCTTGTGTGGAAGTGGACACTTAGCCTTCCTGTTCATCCGGGGATGCGCCATCCGCCGCCGGGTTCCCGGCGCCGGCTTCTGCGGCGGGCAATGGCTTGCGGCCCTGCCGGGTGCCGTTTTCGATCGCCGACATCAGATCCCTGGCCTGTTCGGCCGAGCGTGGCCGCGCCGTTGCGGCGGTCTGGGCGACGTCCGAAACTTCCGGTCGCGGTGCGACTTTAGCCTGCCTGCTACGGCGGGGTAAAGCCGGACGACCGTCGGGCAGCAGGGTCGGTTCGGCGGTGGTCTCCGTGGTTTCGGGGCGGGCGACCGGCACGGTGTCGGGTACGCCGGTCGCCGCGGTGCCGGCCTGCTCGGCCGGTTCGCCGGTGGACTCGGTGTGGTGGGGCCGGTCGGCGAGCAGCGTCGCGATGGCGGAGTTCTCGGGGCGGGGGCCGGTCCGTGTCTCGGTGCCGGCCTCGGGCCCCGGCCCGGGGGTTCGGGGCAGCCCGGTCAGCGGTGTGGTCTCCTCGGCGGGATCGGTCAGCAGGGTCGCGGGCACGATGACCACCGCCCGGACACCGCCGTATTCCGATTCCCACAGCCGCACCGCGACACCGTGGCGGGCCGCCAGCTGCGCGACGACGAAGATACCCAGCCGCGAATCCTTCTGCAGGGACGCGACCTCGAAGTTCGGCGGGTTCTCCAGGAGTTCGTTGAGGCGCTCGCGATCCTCCTCCGAGATGCCCATGCCCTGATCGGTGATCTCCACGGCCACACCCTTGCCGATCACCGAACCGGTGACCTGGACCCGCGACTGCGGCGGCGAGAACGAGGTGGCGTTGTCGACGAGTTCGGCGAGCAGATGGATGAGGTCGCCGACGGCGTTACCGGCGATACGGAGTTCGGGGAGCCGGGCCAGCCGCACCCGGGTGTAGTCCTGGGTTTCCCCCACCGCACTGCGTACCAGGTCGACCAGCGGTACCGGGGCGCGCCACTGGCGGCCCGGTTTCCCGCCCCCGAGGATGGTGAGGTTCTCGGCGTTGCGGCGTTCGCGGGTGGCCAGATGGTCGAGTTTGAACAGGATGTCCAGCATGGCCGGGTCTTCTTCGCGCCGTTCGGCGTCGTCGAGGATCTCCAGTTGTTTGTGGACCACGATCTGGCTGCGGTGGGCGATATTGAGGAAGATCGACTTCACACCCTCCTGGGTGCGTGCCTCGGTGATCGCGGCATTGACCGCTACCGCGTGCGCGTGTTCGAAGGCGGTGGCCACCGCCCCGAGTTCGTCCCGGCCGAAGTCGAGCCGCGCGGCGGCCGCGGTTTCGTCGACGTCCTCCCCGGCGCGCAGGCGTTCGAGCATATCGGGCAGGCGTTCGTCGGCGAGCGCCAGCGTATGGTCGCGCAACCGCACCAGGCGGTGGATGAACCGGTTGGCCAGGACCAGCGAGACCCCGAACGCCGCCGCGGACACCACCAGGACGGCCAGGCCGATCAGCAGCGACTGATTGGTGGTGCGGGCCGCCGCCTCCAGCGACAACTCCTGCATGAGCTGGTTCTGGTCGTCCCAGAGATTCAGCATCTCCTGGTTGACGTGGTCGGCTGCCGCCTGCCAGGCCGTCAGCTGCCCCGGGGAGAGCGCTACGGCGGTGCCGTCGGCATCGGCCCCTCCGACGCTGCGGGCGATGAGCGTGTTCTCGGTGCGGGCCAGCAGCCGCCATTCCGCGCTGTCCACCAGGGTGCGTACCCGCTCGCCGATCTCCGGATCCAGCTGGGTGGCCAGCAGGGCGGTTTCGGTGTGGTAGAAGCCGGTCTGCTGGACGAATTCGTCGGGTAGTGCGACCGGGTTGCCGGTGCGCAGCGCCGCGCCGGCCAGGGCGTGGCTGCGCGAAGCCGCTTCCAGCGCGTGCATGATGCGCGATACCAGGCCCAGCTGGCCGACCGCCTCCGGGTCCTGTTCGAAAGTATTCGAGAGCTGGGCGCCGGTGCTGAAGGCATCCAGGACGCGGACATAGAAGGTATAGGCGTCGCCGGTCTGTACCGCGCGGGTGTCGACCGCGGTGCGGATATTGCCGAGCTGCTGGGTGAGCGTGGTGAACGAGCCGACATCGTCGGTGATCTCCGCCGGCTGCAGTTCCCGGATCCGCTGCGCTCCGGCGACCAGATCGCGGAGGGCCTGTTCGGTGTTGGGCCGGGCGGCGGCGAGGGCGGCGGCCGCGGTGGGATCACCGGCGAGATGGGCGAGCGTCAGGCGGCGCTCGTTCTGGACAACTTCGTATACCTCGCGAGTGGGACCCGAGACCTCGCGTAACGCCTCGGTCACCTGCCGGTTGTGTTGTCCCTGGTCGATCAGATAGCCCGTCGCACCCACACCAGCCACCAACAGGGTCAGACTCGGGATGAGCGCGATGGCCAGGATCCGGGCGCGGACACCGAGCCTCGCTCTGAACATCGCCACAAGTTAACCGTTCGACCGGTTTCCTGCACATCGAATCCCATTGAACAGGACTCGCTTTGACACCGAACCCGGCATATGCGGCGTGGCGGCGGAGGCGCCGACCGGTGCATGGTGGGTAGATTGTCCTTACCTCGCGAATACCCACAGGTAGGAGGCGTGATGCCCGTACCGGAAACCGAAGTCTTCGACCGGTTGCGCACTTTGGTCGCGATCGATGATGCCGCAGCCCGCCCACCTCGGATGATCGACGAGGTATTCACCGGCAAACCGCTGGGTTCGATGCCGGTCGGCACGGCCGGGGATGTCGCCGCGGCTGTCGCCCGCGCCCGCGCGGCGCAGTCCCACTGGGCAGCCCGCCCACCGCGGGAACGCGCCCGGGTGCTGCACCGCTACCGGTCCTTGGTCGTGGCGCAGCGGACGGCGCTGATGGATGTGATCCAGGCGGAGACGGGTAAGGCGCGCTGGGCGGCCCAGGAAGAGGTCATGGGGCTGATGTTCGCCGCGCGGTATTTCGCGCGCGTGGCGCCCGCGCTACTGGGTGAGCGGCGGGTACCCGGTGCCTTCCCGGTGCTCAACCGCGCGTTTGTCGATGTGCGGCCCAAGGGGGTCGTCGCGGTGATCGCGCCCTGGAACTATCCGCTGGTGTTGTCGCTGGGCGATGCGATACCGGCGCTGCTGGCGGGCAACGCGGTGGTCCTCAAACCCGACAGCTCGACACCGTTCTCCGCGCTCGCCGGCGCCGAACTGCTCTACCGTGCCGGGCTGCCCCGGGATCTGCTGGCGGTGGTCACCGGTCCCGGACCGGTGGTCGGCGAGGCGATGGTGGATTGCTGTGACTATCTGATGTTCACCGGTTCCTCGGCCACCGGCCGGACGCTCGCCCAGCGCTGCGGCGCGCGGCTCATCGGGTTCTCCGCCGAGCTGGGCGGCAAGAATCCGATGATCGTCACCGAGGACGCCGATATCGGCCGTGCGGCGCGAGCGGCCGTCCACGCGTGTTTCTCCAATGCGGGCCAGCTGTGTATCTCCATCGAACGGATCTACGTGCACCGCGCGGTGGCCGAGGAGTTCACCGAGAAGTTCACGGCCGCCGTATCGGCCGCCACGCTCGGCGCCGCGTACGACAACTCGATGGATATCGGCTCGCTCATCTCCGCGGCCCAACTGCGCACCGTCACCGACCATCTCGCCGACGCCGTGGCCAAGGGGGCCGAAGTACGGGTCGGAGGCGAGGCCCGCCCCGATATCGGTCCGCTGTTCTTCGAACCGACGGTGCTCACCGGGGTCACCGAGGAGATGGTCTGCGCGCGCGAAGAGACCTTCGGGCCGTTGGTCTCGATCTATCCGGTCGATTCCGTGGCCGAGGCGGTGGCAGCGGCCAACGACACCGAATACGGGTTGAACGCGAGCGTCTGGGCCGGCGGTCTCGCCGAAGGTGAGCGGATCGCGCGGCTGTTGAAGACCGGCACCGTCTGTGTGAACGAGGGATACGCGCCGGCCTGGGGTACGACCGCGGCGCCGATGGGCGGGACCGGGCTCTCGGGTGTGGGCCGCCGGCACGGGCCCGAGGGGCTGCTCAAATACACCGAACCGCAATCGGTGGTCTCGACCCGCTTCCTGAATCTGGATCCGCCGCCACTGGTGCCCCGAGGCCTGTGGCAGGCGGTGCTGATGACGATCGCCCGATCGCTGCGGTTTCTGCCCGGCCGCTGAGGCCGGGTCAGGTGTCGCTGCCGTGGCCGCCGCGCTTACGGCCGTCGAGCGCGGCGGCTTCCGCGGCACTGAGCCGACGGGTGCGGAGCAGGAAGATCGCGGCCTCCTCGGGTGGCGAATCGCCGGCGGGCGCCGGACCGGCGTCG
This sequence comes from Nocardia sp. NPDC050193, assembly GCA_040674215.1. Lineage (GTDB taxonomy): Bacteria > Actinomycetota > Actinomycetes > Mycobacteriales > Mycobacteriaceae > Nocardia. Next base: position 46,166 of record JBFARE010000014.1, read on the forward strand.
GCGGGAACGTCCACGGTGAGATGTTCGCGCTCGAAACGGGGGGAGGCCTCCGCGCTCATCCACAGTTCGGTATGCCAGGCGAGCCGGCCGAAGAGAGTGTCGCCTTCGGCGGCGCGGAAATCGCGGATCGGTAGCCAGTCCGGTCGCGGATCGGCGGAATCGCGGTGCGGGAGGTACAGCAGGATGGGCCCGTGCTGTTCGATCAACTCGCGTAATGCGTTGCGGGCCCGATCCGTTACCGCGACCCGGTCGCTGCGATACGCCATCAGTAGCTCCGTGCCGTGCCGTGGCACCGCGGTGGTCTTACCGAATCGATCCGATGAAACATCTCGCTCCCTTGTGCATCGTCGCCGGCCCCGGATCGGACGGTCCGGGGATTCGATACACCCGCCGTCCGAGATACCGGCTCATGGCGGCCGGCACTTTTGCGAACACATTCTTGCGTATTGCGCTCGCCTGGGCGAGCGGGTGTCCGCGATCGGCCGAAAACGCTTGTGGTATAGCCCTATGTGCTCGTGGACACGGCACGAATGTGTAACAGGGCCGCCCGGGCGGGCCGCCGCGGTACCTCGTAAACCGATGCGCGCCAGATTATTTGCGGATGAAGATACCCGCGATGTCGGCCCGCTCGATCGGAGTGTCGGCGTTGGCCTGCACACTGCAGAGCGCGTTGACCGCCGCGATGGACAGGTCCACGTTCGTACCGCTCGGTTCCGCGCCCTGCTGTTCCTCCAGCGCCTTGGTGATGGTGACGCGCTGGGTCTTCTGGTCCTGCTCCACGTACTCGCGGCACGGGGTGTCGCCGCCCTTGTTCATGGCCCGTTCGATTTCGGTACAGCCGGCCAGTGTGAGCACGGCGGCCGCGATCAACAGGCTCGCGCGGGCTTTCGTGGCTTTCATCGACAACAATCCTCCTGGTCGGCTCGGGTCGCGCGGTGCGGACCCGAGTCCAGTTCACTCTATGCCGGGCATACCCACTGCGGCGGCCTCCTCACTCCGGCGGGGGAACGGACCGTGCGGCGGTGCCGGCGCCGAGAAATCCGGGGATGCCGTCGACCACCGAATCGACCAGGGCCGCTGCGGTCGTTCCGAACAGGGTGCCGCGCTTGTCCAGCTGTCCGTCGAGCCACAACGACGCCAGGCCGTGTCCGAGCGCCCACAGTGTGAGAGTGGTCGGTTCCGCGCGTTCCGGCGGCAGCTCACCGGCGGTTACGCAGGCTGCGACGGCGTCTGCCAGTACGCCGAAGGCGGCTTCACCGGCCGCGCGGGTATCAGGGTGTTTCTCCGGCTGTGACAGCTCCGGACGGAACATCAGCCGGAAGTATCCGGGCTGCTCCCGGGCGAACCGGATGTAGGACTGTCCCACAGCGAGAAGTCCCGCGGTGGGGGAGTCGGCGGTGGCGCGGGCGGCGGAGAGCTGCTCGGTGAGCAAGCGGAAGCCCTGGGCGGCGAGATCGGCCAGTAGTGCCGCCCGATCGGCGAAATGGTGGTAAGTGGCGCCGGAACTCACGCCGGCTTCCCGGGCGACGCGGCGCAGGCTCACCGCCGCGATGCCCTCGGTTTCGATGAGCCGCAGGCAGGCGGCCAGCAGGGCATCACGCAGGGCGCCGCCGACTGCTGTCCGGCGCGGTTCCGGGCGTACCGCGGGTGGGGCGGTCGGTGGTCGATGTGCGCGATCTGGCGGTGGCGCACCGACTGGCCATGGAGACCGCGCACGCGGCCGGGACCCGCTACATCTGCGCCGGTGACCATGTGTGGATGCGGGATATGGCGCAGATCCTGGCCGCGGCGTACGGACCGCGCGGGTTCCGCGTCGCCACCCGTGCGCTGCCCGATCCACTGGTACGCCTGGTGGCGCTGTTCGACCGTGGGCTGCGGCTCACGGTTCCGGCGCTGGGCAAGGTCGAACGAGTGAGCGCCGCCCAGGCCCGGCGTGACCTGGGATGGACGATGCGCCCGGTGGACGAGACGGTGCGTGATACGGCGGAGAGCCTCTGCGGGCGGGCGCGGTGCCGGTGCCCGGCCGGGGCGGATCCGGTCCGGACGCTCGCCGGGTACCGGCGGCCGGGGTGTGAGGCCGAGATGCTGATCGCGACATTGCTGATCCCCCCGGGGGTCGTTGGGGCGCCGATGGCGTAACGGCCGGCCGGCGCGGGAGGGCGCACCGGTCCGGTCGGCGCAGGGGTTCCGATGCAGGGGTGTACGGGCCGCGGTGCCGGTTGCACTCGCCTCGTCGGGTGGCGTCACGGCTACGGTGGCAGTGGTCTGCTGCTGAGAGTTCTGCCGAATCCCGAACCGATTTGCGCGGCACCGGATCGGATCGCGTGAGGCGTTCGTCGTGCCCGGGCCCGGCGATCGGCGCGGATGCGCGGAACTCGTCTCCGAGTGTGCGACGGTCATGCCGGTGTGGAAGAAATATGTTTTAAATCACAGTCGACCGGTGGGGTGGGTGTGCGCGAAGGTCCGGGGGCTCTGGTTCCGGGGATGCGCCGGATGATCGGAGGCTCATCGGATCGGCGTGCGCAACCCGGCGTGCGATCGGGAATTATCAAGTACTCTCGGTTACATGTAAAAGGTGCGTCTGTCACGATTGATGACGACCCCGGGCACGAGCAGACGAGGAACGCAATGACGCGGCATGTCGACGTACTGATCATCGGAGCCGGTCTGTCCGGTATCGATATGGCCTGCCACCTGGAGAAGGAGAACACCGGGCGCAGCTACGCGATTCTGGAGCGCCGCACCGCGGTCGGCGGCACCTGGGACCTGTTCCGCTATCCGGGAATCCGCTCCGACTCCGATATGTACTCCTTCGGCTACGGCTTCCGGCCCTGGCGCGGTACCCGCATGCTCGCCGACGGCGCCGGAATCCGGCGCTATATCGCCGAGACCGCCGACGAATACGGTGTGACACCGAAGATCCGTTTCGGCCGCAAGGCGGTTTCGGCGAGCTGGTCCGGCCCGGACAACCGGTGGACGGTGCGGGTGCTCGAGGAAGCGACCGGCACCGAGGAGATCTGGACCAGTACCTTCCTGGTCGGGGCCACCGGTTACTACGACTACGACAACGGCCACCGGCCGTCGTTCCCCGGCGAGGACTTGTTCACCGGACGGATCGTGCATCCGCAGCACTGGCCCGAAGACCTGGACTACCGGGACAAGAAGGTGGTCGTGATCGGCAGCGGCGCCACCGCGATCACACTGGTGCCGTCCATGGTGGGCGAGGCCGCCCATGTGACCATGCTGCAGCGATCGCCCACCTATATCGCCTCCATCCCGGGTGAGGACCCGGTGGCGGTCGGGATGACGAAGGTCGGGTCGCCCGCCGGGCTCACCTATCAGGTGGGGCGCGCCCGCAATATCGCGGTGCAGCAGGCCAGCTACCAGCTGTCGCGGCGGCAGCCCGCACTGGCCCGGCAGATGTTCCTGAAATGGGTCCGGATGGCGGTCGGCTCCGGAGTGGACATGCGGCATTTCACCCCGGCGTACGCGCCGTGGGATCAGCGTCTGTGCGTCGTCCCCGACGGCGACCTGTTCAAGGCCCTGCGTCGCGGCGACGCCTCGGTGGTCACCGACACCATCGAAACCTTCACCGAAACAGGTATCCGGGTGTCCTCGGGCGAGGAGATCGAAGCCGATATCGTCGTCACCGCCACCGGGCTGACCATTCAGATCCTGGGTGGCATGGCGCTCGAGGTGGACGGTGAACCCGTGGTCACCCGGGGCCGGGTGATGTACAAGGGGTCGCTGCTCGACGGCGTGCCGAACGCGCTGATGGTGCTCGGGTACACGAACGCCTCCTGGACCCTGAAAGCCGATCTGGCCGCCGAGTACTTCTGCCGCGTACTGAACCGGATGCGCGACAAGGGGTACACCCGGTTCGTGGTCCGGGCCGAGGACTCCGATCGCTCCGAGGTCTCGGTGATGGGCGGGGCGCTGAGTTCCGGGTATATCCAGCGCGGGGACGCGGTGATGCCGCGGCAGGGGACCGGCGGTCCGTGGAAGGTGGTCAACAGCTATTTCCGCGACCGTTCCTACCTGCGCAAGAGCCCGATCGAGGACGGCATCCTGACCTTCACCGACCGCGACGGGTCCGAGACCACCAGCTCCGGGCGCCGGGCGCGCGGCGCGGCGAGCCGCCTACCGCTCATCGGCACCCGGTCCGCGTGAGGTGGCCCGGCCGGATCCGGCACCAGCGGCGGCCCCCTCGGCCGGACCGCGGTCGACCCGCGGTGATTTCGGGCCGGAGACGAGCCGGTAGGCAGGCGGTCCAGGAGACATCGGGCGCCCGCTGGGTAGTTTGATCTCATGACAGAGCGGTTGGTGGTCGTCGGCGGGGACGCGACCGGAATGTCGGCGGCTGCCCAGGCCCGGCGGCACCGGGATGTATCGGACCTCGAGATCGTGGTGTTCGAACGCGGGCACTTCACCTCGTACTCGGCCTGCGGTATCCCGTACTGGGTGGGTGGCCAGGTGCGGGAGCGCGATCACCTCATCGCCCGGACCCCCGAGGAACACCGGGCACGCGACATCGATGTGCGCCTGCGCCACGAAGTCGTCGAACTCGATCCGGCCGGGGGGCGGTTGCGCAGCAGGGACCTGGCCACCGGTACCGAAACCTGGACCGGGTACGACCACCTGGTCCTGGCGACCGGGGCGCGTCCGATCCGGCCGGCGCTGCCCGGCATCGACGCACCCGGCGTCCACGGTGTGCAGACCCTCGACGACGGCGAGACGCTCATCGCGGCATTGTCTGCCGGTACCGGCCGGCGGGCTGTGGTGGTCGGGGCCGGGTATATCGGGGTCGAAATGGCCGAGGCGCTGATCCGGCGCGGTTACGAGGTCACCATCGTGCACAGCGGTGCGCAGCCGATGTCCACTCTGGATCCGGATATGGGTGTGCTGGTACGCGAGGCCCTGCAGGGTCTGGACGTGAAGGTGGTCGGGGACAGTGAGGTCACCGAGATCCGCACCGGAGACGACGGCCGCGCCCGGGCGGTGTTCGCCGCCGGTCGCGAACACCCGGCGGATGTGGTGGTTCTCGGGATCGGGGTGCTGCCCGAAACGACACTGGCCGCCGCGGCCGGGCTACCGATCGGGAAACACGGCGGGCTGATCACCGATTCGGCCATGCGCGTGACGGGGTACGACACCATCTGGGCCGGCGGGGATTGTGTCGAGGTGCTGGACCTGGTCTCGGGTATGCGCAGGCATATCGCGCTGGGGACGCACGCGAACAAGCACGGTCAGATCATCGGCGCCAATATCGGCGGGGGGTACGCCACCTTCCCCGGTGTCGTCGGCACAGCCGTCAGCAAGGTCTGCGACCTCGAGGTGGCGCGAACGGGACTGCGGGAGAGAGACGCCCGTGCCGTGGGTCTGCAGTACGTCACCGCGACCGTCGAATCCACCAGTCGCGCCGGGTATCTACCGGACGCGCCCGTGATGACGGTGAAGATGCTGGCGGAACGGCTCAGCGGCCGGCTGCTCGGGGTACAGATCGTGGGCCGGGAAGGCGCAGGCAAACGAGTCGATATCGCGGCCGTGGCGTTGACCGCGGGAATGACGGTGGCGCAGATGACCACACTCGATCTCGGGTATGCGCCCCCTTTCTCGCCGGTATGGGATCCGGTGCTGGTGGCGGCGCGCAAAGCGGTGCGAGCGGTGCGGGAGCGCGGGTGAACTCACCCACCGGCGTACCGCGTACTATCGTCGATCGTCAGTACGGAACGGGTCGAACGAAGGGGGCGGTGTGCGGGCCCGAGATATCCGGTTCATCCGGATCGGCGAGCGCTGGAAACTACTCATGAATGTGGCGGCCGGATGAACCCTGACGCGAACGCCGGAGGCGCCGACCCGGCGGATATTCTCGACGCGGTGACCGAGCCGGTACCGCGGGTGCGGAAAACATTCGATACCCGCCGCCGCGCCGCCGCCGCGGAAGCGACCGTGCCGCGGCAGTCCCTGGCCTCGGGCATCCATCGGGTCGCCCTGCCGGACGACGAACTCGCCGAAGTGGTGTGCGTGAACTGCGGGACGCAGAGCCGGGGCCCGCGCTGTCCCACCTGCGAGCACCCGCACCGTGTCCAGGACCGGTTCGAGGCCGATCTGGGGGTCGCCGCTCTGGTCACCGATCGCGGAATCCTGCATGCGCGCAACGAGGATGCCGTGGCCGCCGCGGTGGTACCGGACGACAACGGGGAGCCCGGGACCATCGTGCTGGTGGTCTGCGACGGGGTCTCTTCTTCCCCGGATCCGCAGGCCGCCTCGGGCACTGCCGTGCGCACCGGCGTCGATGCGTGTGTGGCCGCGCTGGCCGGGGATCGAACGGCCGAGGAGGCCACCGCCGCGGGGATGGCGGCGGCCTCGGAGGCGGTGCGCAATCTGGTCGGCCCCGACGGTGACGCACCGTCGTGCACCTATGTCTCGGCGATCGTGCGCACCGAGACCGGGGGCCGGATCTCGATCACCGTCTCGAATATCGGCGACAGCCGTGCCTACTGGCTGGCGGCCGGCGAGCCCACGGCCGGGCAACCGGCCCGACCGGGTCATCCTGAGGTGCTGGCCGGGGCGCAGAAGCTCACCCTGGACGATTCGTGGGCGCAGACGCTGGTGGAAGCAGGCGCCATGGACGAGAAGGCCGCCATGGCCGACCCCCGGGCGCACACCCTGATGCGCTGGCTGGGGGCCGACGCCGGTCAGCAGCCGTGGTCCGGGGACAGTATCCGTACCTACTACGTGGAGACACCCGGATCGCTCCTGCTGTGCACCGACGGTTTGTGGAACTATCTGCCCGGCGCGGCCGACCTGGCCCGGCGCGTGCTCGGCGTGCCGATCACCGAGGGCGCGCGGGCGCTCGTAGACTACGCCGTCGTCTGTGGTGGCAGCGATAACATCACAGTCGCGCTGACCCCGATTCCCGCCGCAGGATGACCCGATAGCCGGACGCGGCGAATCTCGGGCAACGTGATGAACCGGTCGCTGCGGCGGCGGCTCCGGCGGGGACGGGGCGACGGACACGGCGGACATCTCCGTGTCCGCTGTGTTTGCAAGAGTGCGAAGTCGGGTAAAAGACTGGAAAGCCGGTGCGGCTACCGAGGTCGCGCCGGGAGAGCAGGTACGCACCTACCGCAAGGAGGTTCGTCATGAAGGGTGGCCTGTCCGCCGCTCCCGGAACAACCATGGTCACCACGAATCATGAGGTCATCCGCCAGTGGGCTCAGCGGCGCGGTGCGAACCCGGCGACGACACCCGGCAGTCAGTACGACGGCGAGGTGGGGGTCCTGCGGTTGGATTTCCCGCACTACGGCGGCGCGGTACTGCAGCCGGTCAGCTGGGCGGACTGGTTCGCAACCTTCGACGCCCGGAAACTGAACTTCCGGTACCAGGAGATGCGTCCCGACGGCACGCCCAGCAATTTCTTCCGCTTGGAACGCGTCGACGGCATCCGAATGTGAGTCATTTCACTTCAAAGGTTTACCCGGCGGGCATTCTGGCTATCCGTATAACCGAAAGGTTGCTCGAGTAAGCTGAGTAGCGGGCTGTCGCGTCGGTTTGGGGATGCGAAACCCGCGCCGCGGCACGCCACGTGTGTCTGCAAGGGATTGAATATTGAGCGCGAACCTGATGATCGTGGAAGACGGCGAGCGGGTCCGGGGCGCTATGCACCCGGCCGTGACGAACGAGGGCTACGACGTCGCGATGGCCGAGGCCGCGCTCACCCGCCCGTGCGCGTGCGCGATCGGTGTCCCCGGCCTGCCCCTCGTTGATTCGGGGCCCGGCGGCGGAGCCCGGTGGGTTTCGCCCGATTCGCGAATCGTGGCCGCCGTCCGTGGCCTCGGTTACCTGCTGGACGTCCAGCGCTAGCTCATGGGCAGCGCGATGAGCGCAACTCGTATCGGCCTCGGTGCGGGTCGCCGGATGCTGCGCGGCCGCAGGTGCACCGACGCCCCGGTCCCCTCCGGCTCGATGGTGCCGGACCGGGATGGCACCGGCCGGGCCGGGCAGCTCTCCGGTGACTTCCGCCACGAACTGCGCACCCCCCTGACCGCATCGGCCACCACGGCGGATCTACTGGACCGGTATCGCAAGGGTCGGTCGCGCCGTGGACGGCCCGGTACGCGCGGGGTCGGCCAACCCGGCCGATTGCGTGTGGATTCGCCGACGTCGACCGGGGCTGCGATCGCGTGCGGAGGCCGCCCAAGCGCCGGTATCCGTCCGGCGCCGACCGCCGGAGCGGCGCGACCGCATACCCCGGCGGGATGGAATGTGAGGAGCGCCCCGCCGTATTGCGCGTTTCGATCTCCGGATTCCGGTTATTCAACGAGAGGGGCCCACTTAACACGCCTGTAACACGAACGTAAAGAGCTCGACCAGTTGCCTCGCAGTAATTCGTGAGCCTGGGAAAGTACTGCACGCAGACATCGGAGTTGTATGTCTTTACAAACTGAGTCCACGCAGACCGCCGGCACCGCCGGCAACGGCTCGGCCACTTCGTCCGCCGCCACCGATGCGGAGCCCGCCAGTACCGATGTGGTCCTGCGGGCACCGCGGATCACCGACGCCGCGCGGCTGTGGCAGATCGCCGACGAGTCGCAAGTATTGGATGTCAATTCGAGCTACGCCTACCTGCTGTGGTGTCGCGATTTCGCCGCCAGTTCGGTAGTCGTCGAGAGCGAAGGCCGAGTCGTCGGATTCGTGACCGGCTATGTGAGACCCGAAGCGCCCGGCACCCTGTTCGTATGGCAGGTCGCTGTGGACGCCGACCAGCGTGGCCGTGGCCTGGGGGTCGCCATGCTGGACTGGCTGGTATCCACCGTCACCGCGCCCGGCCATCCGGTCGGCGGCGCCGTCGAGGCGCTGGAGACCACCGTATCCCCCGACAATCCCGCCTCGATTGCCATGTTCGCGTCGCTGGCCCGCCGCCGCGGTGCCGAAATGGTGCGCAGCGCACTGTTCGAGCCGGATGTTTTCCCGGACAGCCATGCTGCCGAGGACCTCTACCACATTTCCCCGATCGCCCGTAAAACCGAAAGGGATCACTCATGATTGCCGCCGAAACGACGATCTTCGACGAAATCGAATCGAATGTCCGAGGCTACTGCCGTTCCTGGCCGACGGTCTTCGAAACCGCGCAGGGCGCATGGCTGCGAGATGAGTCCGGTAAAGATTTTCTCGATTTCTTTGCCGGGGCGGGCGCGCTCAACTACGGGCACAACAACCCGGTACTGAAATCGGCGCTGGTCGACTACATCGCCGGTGACGGAATCACGCACGGCCTGGATATGTCGACCATTGCCAAGCGCAAACTACTCGAAACCGTCCGCGATACCCTGCTGGCCCCCCGTGGCCTGGACTACAAGATCCAGTTCCCCGGTCCGACCGGCGCGAACGCCGTCGAGGCCGCGCTCAAACTGGCCCGTAAGGTGACCGGCCGCCAGACCATCATGAGCTTCACCAACGCGTTCCACGGGATGACGCTGGGCGCACTGTCGGTGACCGGTAACGCCATGAAGCGCGCGGGCGCCGGCGTCCCGCTCAATCACGCCACCCCGATGCCGTACGACGGCTACTTCGACGGCGCCACCACCGACTTCCTCTGGATGGAACGGGTGCTCGACGATTCGTCATCGGGTATGGACCGGCCGGCCGCCGTCATCGTGGAAACCGTACAGGGGGAAGGCGGCGTCAATCTGGCGCGCGACGAATGGCTGCGGCACCTTGCCTCTTTGTGCGCCGCGCGCGGCATCCTGCTCATCGTCGACGACGTCCAGATGGGTTGCGGCCGGACCGGTCCGTTCTTCTCCTTCGAGTCGGCCGGTATCACCCCCGATATCGTGACGCTGTCCAAGTCGGTCGGCGGTTACGGCCTGCCGATGGCGCTGGTGCTGTTCAAGCCCGAGCACGATGTGTGGTCACCCGGTGAGCACAACGGCACCTTCCGCGGTAACAATCCGTCTTTCGTGACCGCGCAGGTGGCGCTCGAACACTTCTGGTCCGATGATGTATTGGAGAAGTCCACCCTCGCCAAGGGCAAGCGGGTGGCCACGGCGCTCGATGAGATCGCCGTGGCCGTTCCGGGAGTGTCCACTCGGGGCCGTGGCCTGGTGCACGGGCTGGTCTTCGACGACGCCTCACAGGCCGGAAAGGTCTGCCAGGTCGCGTTCGAACGTGGCCTGCTGGCCGAAACCTCGGGTGCATCCGACGAGGTAGTCAAGCTGCTTCCGCCACTGACGATCGCCGAGGACGAACTCGACCAAGGCCTGCACATTCTGAGCGACGCCGTCGAAACCGTTTGCAGCTGAAAGGAAAACACCGATGATCGTGCGCACCACCGAGGAGATCACCGGCACCCACCGCGACGTCGGCGCCGAGAACTGGCGGAGCAAGCGGATCGTGCTGGGCGGTGATGGGGTCGGGTTCTCGTTCCACGAGACCACCATCGAAGCCGGCACCTCTCACGTCTTCCACTATCAGAACCATGTGGAAGCGGTTTGGCTGGTCGAGGGTGAAGGCACCCTCCACGACCTGACCAACGACCGCACCTACGATCTCGCCCCGGGCACCATGTATCTGCTCAACGGGCACGAGAAGCACGAGGTGCGGACCCGGACACGGATGCGGATGCTGTGCGTGTTCAACCCCCCTGTCACGGGGCAGGAGGTGCACGACGAGAACGGCGTTTATCCGTTGATCGCCGTTCCGGCCGACTGAGAGGAAGGACGAACGACGTTGGTAGAGAATCGGATCGATCGCTATCCGACCAGAACCGCCGAGCGCCTGCCGCTGCAGGAGCGGCACGACGCGACTGTGTGGGGCCGGATCGGCAACGCGGAGCTGGCTGCGTTCGATACCGACGGTTTCGCGATCATGGATCGGTTGCTGGCCCCCGAGGAGGTGGCCGAGTACGCCGCCGAGATCGACCGGCTGGCAAGCGATCCGGATCTGCGGGGTGACGACCGGCTCATCGTGGAGAAATCGTCGCAGCAGGTGCGCTCAGTATTCGAGGTGCACAAACTGAGTTCGGCGGTGGCGGAGTTGGTGCGGGAACCACGGGTCGTGGACCTGGCGCGGCAGGTACTGGGATCGGATGTGTACATCCACCAGAGCCGGGTCAACTATCTGCCCGGATTCGGCACCGGTTTCTATTGGCATTCCGATTTCGAGACCTGGCACGCCGAGGACGGCATGCCCACGCCTCGGGCGGTGAGCCTGTCCATCGCGTTGACCGATAACTATCCGTACAACGGCAGCCTGATGGTGATGCCGGGGTCGCACCGGACGTTCGTCCCCTGCCAGGGGGTCACACCGGCCGACCACTACCGGGAGTCGTTGCGTGAACAGGAGATCGGCGTGCCGAGCAAGGCCGACATCACCGACCTGGCCCATAAGTACGGGATCACCCAGTTCACCGGTGCGGCCGGTTCGGCGCTGCTGTTCGACTCGAACATCATGCACGCGTCGGGCAACAACATCACGCCGTTCCCGCGGTCGAATATCTTCCTCGTGTTCAACAGTGTCGAGAACACGCTGGAGGAACCGTTCGCCGCCCCGGCCCGGCGACCGGCGTATATCGCCGATCGCGATTTCACGCCGGTGTAGAGGGGAGCAGTTTCCCAGGGCGACGGGGACGAATCCACCACGGGTTCGTCCCCGTCGTCGTGTCCGGGTCAGCGGTGCGCGGTACCCGGGCCGGGATCGTGCCTCTCGTGCAGCCGCCGGTAGAGCGTGAGCCAGGCGTCCGGCGGCACCATGCCCACCGGCGCGTCGGTCGGTATCGCGGCCTCGGCACACGCCGCGGCGACCGCGCGCGCGGGATGGGCCCGGCGCAACGAGGCGGCGAGCGACCCGCCGACGCCGGAGAAACCGAGTTCGACCAGGTGCCGGTACCGCGCGCGGGACGCGGCGGGTAACAACGGAGTGGGACGGCGCGCGATATGCAGCACCGCCCCGTCCACCCGCGGGACCGGGAAGAACTCCCGGCGGTCGATCCGCTCGCCCAGCGTCGGTTCCGATTCCGGCCAGTGGGTGACGGTCAATTTGGTCCATCGGCCGTAGTCGCCGCTGTGCTTGCGCGCGAACTCGTATTGGGTGAGCAGTGTCGCCGAGGTCAGTTGCGGCGCGGCCAGGCACCAGCGCACGATATCGGTGCTCACCGCGAACGGAATGTTGGCGACCACGGCGAACGGTTCGCGCGGCGCGACGACCGAGCGGAAATCCTGGTTGTGTACCTGGATACGGGAGTTACCGCGGTACCGGATGGCGAGCCGGCGGGCATAGTGCGGGTCCTTCTCGTAGGCCACCACCCGGGCCGCGGCGGGGAGGAGCCGGCGGGTGAGCATACCGTCACCGGGGCCGATCTCGAGGACGAGATCGTCGCGGCCGATACCCGAGGCCCGCACGATACGGCGAGCGATCCGGGGGTCGGTGAGAAAATTCTGGGAGAGCCGTTTGCGGGTCGCGGACGTGCGGGCACGCGGACCCGGGACGGGGCGGGACATGGGATCCTCCGAAGAGTGGGCCGAATCGACAGACGCTGATTCGCCCGGACCCATGCCGGGGCAGGAGGCGGCGCGCAGTGGCGCCGAACGATCGCGACGGCGCCGGCTCGTATGAACCGGCGCCATCACCACCGGGCGGTCCCGCGGTGGGGACTACCCGGTGGGGTCAGCGGAGTGTGGGGTGCACCGGCAGAGTCCGAGCTGCCGTGCGCTGCCGGATGTAATACGCGCCGACCGCGCACACTCCGTAGCTGCCCAAAGATCCCATGGGGCCATACCCTAGACAGCCGCGGCGGACCGGTCCATCGAATTTCCGGTGCCACCGCGTACGCGACTCGTCGCCGTGGGAGGTCAGGGGGTTCCCGCGCCCTGCGGGCACGGTATGTCCTGGCGCCGGTCCGGCAATGAGCCGAGCTCCGCGAGTCCGGAATCGGGTCCGGGTACGGCCGGGCCCGCCTCGTCGACCGTCGCCGCGGCGCCCGCTCCCGCCCGGAAGCTACGACTCAGCCGCCGGTAGTGCCGGCTGCCCAGCGCGTAGCCGGTAAAGAGCAGACCGAGCAGACCCAGTAGTACGAAGACCAGGGCCATACCGCGGGCCTCGCCGGTGCCGAACCAGCCGCCGATCCAGCGGGCGCCCGGTCCGGCGGTCATGAACGGGATGAAGAAGAACTGGGTCAGCGGGCTGACCAGGAACGCGGTGAGCGGCGAGGCGGCCTGCTCGACGCTCTGCGCGAAGCCGAAGACCCGTCCCTGGCGCTGATAGGGCACAACCTTCTGCAACACGGTCTGCTCGGCCGCCTCGGCGAACGGCATGAGCACCATGAACACGGCCATTCCACCGATCAGCAGGAGGATGGAATCCTGGATCGGGAATATCAGCATGACCGCCCACAGCGCCAGATTGACCAGCAGGATCAACCGCACCGGGTTCGATGACGTCCCGGTGCGGGCCACCAGCAGCCCGCCGACGATCATCACCGCGCTGAGCGCCCCCCAGATGACGCCCCACGCCTGGACCGACATCATCGACAGCGCGTACGGGTCCATCAGGGCCATGAGCTCGCCGAACAGCAGGTTGTTCAACGCCGAGAACACGATCAGCGGGACCATACCGGGAATTGCGCGGATGACTCCGACGGTTCCGCGCAGATCGACCCGCTGCGGTTCGCCCGCGGCGGCGGCGTGGGCCAGCGATTCCGGCAGTATCAGTCCGCGCAGGCGCACCACCGCGACGGTGAGCACGACGACCGCCAGCACCAGCACGCCCAGCATGCCGTTCCAGCCCACCAGTAGCGCGCTGACCACCGAGGTGGCCAGTTGCGAGATACCGGCTGTCGTCCCGACCAGCCCGTTGGCCCGATCCCGGTGGTGTTCGTCGAACATGGCGGTGACCACGGTGGGTAGCGCGATGGTGCGCAGACCACCGGCGATCACCCCGCTCATGGCGAGAACCACGAGGACCCACAGCCGGACACTCGCCGGATCACGCCATGCCTCGGCCGGGGTGATCGCGTAGTAGACCAGCGCGACGGCATAGATCCCCAGCGAAACGAGCGCGGACACCTGCATAACGCTCTTCTTGCGGTGATGGTCGACGATGCTGCCGAACCACACACCGGTGCCGGCCATGGCGACCAGGAAGAGTCCGGCGATCATCCCGGTGGCGAATACCGACCGGGTCTGCAGGTATACGAAGAACGTGATGGCGAACCAGACGGTGAAGTTGATGAACGACACCAGCAGCACGTTCACCAGCAGTTGCGCGAAGGTCCGGACCGTGGGGTCGCCGAAATCGAGACGGGCCGCGGGCTCGGCGGCGGGGCGCCGGGTGGTGTCCATAGTCATGTACTCAACAACCTCGACATTGGTTCAGGTCAAGGGGTGACCTGACGGAAGTATCACCACCTCTGACCGTCGCCGCCACCGAAAATGATCGGTGCCCGTGGAAATGCCCGCTCGGCTTCCCTCACCGGCTCGCGGTCGGCACCGCGAATGAGTCGGTGGTCTGGGCGGCATTGGCGATGACCTCCTCGGCGACGGCCTGGGTTCGCCACATCCGCGCCTCGGGGACGACGCCGCGTTGCTCGAGCAGATCGGCGAGGCTCGCCATGGCCCGGATGTGCCGGCGCCCGGCCGCGACACGCCACCATCGTTGCGCGGCATCGAATTCGTCGTGCCGGTAGTAGAGTGCGCCCAGATCGTAGGCGGCGCCGAGATGCCCCGCATCGGCGGCTTCGGCCCACCACCGTGCGGCCTGCTCGTCGTCTCCCGCCGCGCACCGAGCCGCGCCGAGATCGTAGAGCCGGTCGGGGGTGTTGTCGGTGTCCGGGTACGGGGCGAGTGAACCGTCGGCGATGGTATCGGCCGCCGAGGGCTCGTCGCCGGGGGCCGTCGATTCGTCCTCCGGCACGCCGTGGGCGGCTCGCGGCGCGGTGAAATAGGTGGCGGGCAGCGGGAATACGGACGGCCCGGCGCCGGTGCGCGGCTCCCGGACCGGTTCCGGGCCATAATCCGGCAGGTCCTCCCCGCTGATCACCGGGACCAGGCCGGTCTGGTCCGGAGAGTCGGCCCAGCCGTGGGCCGCGGCCGGATCGGCGTCCGCATTCCCCTCGGCGGTTCTCAGGTACCACTGTTCGGGGCCGGTGAGCAGTGTCGCCGGACCGGAAAACGTGAGCGCGGGCAGGGGATCGGGTACCGGCTCGTCGAAGAGGGAGGAGTAGTCGAAGAATTCGTCGGTGCCGTCCAAGGGTTCGATGAGAAAATCGGCACCGTCGGCGGGTGGAGCGTGCAGGACCAGATCCGCGAGACTGCACGGATAGCCCTCCGGTTCGCCGCTGTACGCGGCGGCGCGCCCCCGGTCCGCGGCGCGACCGGCGCCGTACTGCCCCGGGACCGCGGTGATCGCGGTCGCGCCGACGGAGGCGGGGCGCGGAATCCTTCCAACACCGGATCCATCGCGCGCGGTGGGCACGGATACCGACGGTACGACGCCTGTTCCCCGAGTGAACAGCCGCGGATGCGGATCCAGCGGGGTACTGCGGACCTCGACCACCAGGTCCGCGAAATGCGGTGGTCCCTCGCCCATACTGCACCACAGCACCGTGCGGCCGTTATCGGTGCGTTCGACCACGATGCCGTAGTTCCCCGTCCAGGACTGCGGTTCCCCGGTGGTATCGGCCCAGACCGGCGTCAGCACGAAGAGCGCGCCGGGCGAGTTCGCGGTCAGATCGAAGGTGATTCCCCGCTCCAGGGCATCGCGCCAGATATCGACACCGGCCAGCCGGCGGCCGTCGATATCGATGTACCCGTCCACCATGGACAGGCCGATGCCGACGCCGGCCAGCCCGGCCGGCGGTGTGGCGGAGAGCAGAGTGACCGTGAGTGCCGCTGTCGCGGTGGGCAACTGTTCGCTGTAGAGCGGATGGACCACCGTGCCCTCCCAGTCGATCGGTTCGGCGCTGCGATAGCGGAACGCCAGGGCCGGCTCGTCGGCGGGCGGATCCGTCGGTGCCCCGGTGACAGTCGGTGTGTCGAGCGTGTCGCCCGCCAGCAACGGTGTGGCATCGAGGCGCACGCGGCGGAGGTACCTCGGTAATTGTCCGGCACGCGGTGCCGAAGCGGGCATATCAGCCTGCGACGGAACAACTCCGGTCGACGACGATACCGGATCGAACATATCCTGCCCCGCCTTTCCCACCGCTCCCGTTGACCCCGCAGCAATGCGGTGGCTATACCGTACTAGCCGGATCCGTCGCGCGGGGGCCGATTCCGTGGGCCGACAACATCTTCGCTATCCGATCTCGGGTTCCGGTGCGCGGTATGCGCCGCCGACCGGCGCGAAGGGCGGTGAAACGGACCGGAGGTAGCCGCCGGCACGAGGGCCGGAAGCTCCCGGTGGTGCGGAGATCATGCCCTCGGCGCGGTATCGACGGCGACACGGTTATGTGTAACCGACGGTTACACATAACTCGGGGAGTGCTCGAAATGGAGATGAGGAGCCGGAACCGGCGAACACCGACACTGTACACCAGGCAGAGTTCCGTGTCGTCCCACCGGCCGGAGCCCCGCTACGTGACAGCTCCCGCAACGCTCGTCCGATGGTCACCGTGTCGTCATCCGGGCGCCACGGGGTGGTCGGCCGGGTGCGGGATCCATGGAATATGCGGCTGGCACCGGTCTTCCGGGCCCGTCGGGCGGCGGCGTTCCAGGCGATGTACGAGCATCAGCCACTGCGCCTGGCGCAGCTGCCCTCCGGCCCGCGGATCCGGATGCATCGGCGCTACCGCTTCGGCGATCTGGCCGAGTTCACCCTGCTGGACACTCGCCAGTTCCGCCACGGTGACTCGATACTCGGTGCGCGCCAGCGGGATTCGCTGGTTGCCGGTTTCGCGAACTCTTTCGCGCGCTGGCAGGTCCTGGGTGATCAGGTGGTGCTCGGTCGTACCGATCACGAGGCGGGGCCCACCGCGGCGCTGTCCGCCGACGCCTGGGACGGCTATTCCGCCGACCGTGCCGCCGTGCTGGCCGCCGCCGCACGATCGGTGCGCAATCTCGTGGTGATCACCGGCGACCGGCACGATAACTACGCCGCCGAGCTACGGGCCGACCCGGCCGACCCGCGCACCCCGGTGGTCGCGGCGGAATTCACCGGAACCTCGATCACCAGCGGCGGCGACGGTATCGATATGGTCGGTCGCGGCACCGAACTGCTCGCGGCCAATCCCGGTCTGAAGTTCTGCAACGGGCAGCGCGGTTACGCCCGGGTCGAGGTGGACGCGCAGCAGTGGCGCACCGATTTCCGGGTGGTGCCCTATGTGAGCCGTCCGGGCGCGCCGATCTCGACCCGCGCCTCCTATGTGGTCGAGGACGCGGTGCCGGGGGTACGTCCGGCCTGGGACCACCGGCCGCAGTCCAGGCCGGCGGTACGGCAGGTGCCGACCGGCTCGGCGGCCGGCGGGGAGCCGGAGGACGCGCGGTGCACAGCGGCCACCGGGTCAGAGGACGGTCATACCCGGGGTGGGCGCGAAGGTGACCGGGAGGGCGCTGAGCGCCCGTTGGAACGGTCCCGGCCGCCAGATCGGTTCCTCCGGGCCGAATGCCGGGCGGAGGTCGGGCAGGGCGTCCAGCAACTGGTCGACGGCCTCTTCGACGAGCAGGTAGGTGATCGACCTGGCCTGCGCAGGACACGCGTGCGCGCCGGCTCCCCAGGCCAGTTCCGTGCCGTGGCCCGGGTGGTGGGCGGCCGTGCGTTCGGGGTCCTCGTGGCAGGCCGCCGGGCTGACGAGTACCGGCTGGTCGGCGGGCAGCCACACATCCTCGATCAGCACCGGAAGCGGGGGATAGACGATGCTGTGATGAGCCAGCGGTGGGTCGGTCGCCAGCACCTCCTCGAGTGCCGCCCGGGTCGGCGGGGCGAATCCCACCTGGTTGGTCGTGAATCGTGGGTCGAGCAGTATCAGCAGCAGCGTATTGGCGATGAGATCACGGGTCGGCTCGACCCCCGCCTGATAGAGGGCCAGCAGCTGATCGACGAGTTCGGTGTCCGACAGTTGCGCCGGATGCGCCAGAAGGCGGGTCGTGATGTCGTCACCGGGTTCGGCGCGTTTGGCCGCGACGAGTTCGGCGAGAGTCGCCTCGGCCTCGGCCGCGGCGTCCTCGTCGGTGCGCAGCGCGAGTACGGCGGTGAGCGCCGGTATGAGCCGCGCGGCGAGGGCGGGCGGGCAACCGACCGTTTCGCCGAGCACCTGGAACACCAGTGGTGTGACGTACCGGTCGAGGAGATCGGCGCCGCCGTCGGCGCAGAACTCGTTGATCAGCTCGACTGCGGCCCGTGCGATCGCCGCGCGCAGCGAGTGCCGATCGACACCGGAGAGTGCCGCGATCGTCACCGCACGATAGCGTTCGTGCTCGGTATCGTCGGTGCGCAGCGTATTCGGGCGATGGCGCATCATCGCGACGATGGGCAGGCCGGCGGGTACCTTCTGCTGCCAGGCCCGCGGGTCGGCCGGGAAATGGGTGGGATCGGCGAGGATACGCAGGGCGGTGCGGTAGCCGAGAACCAGGGTGGCGGGCACCCCGGGCGCGAGGTCCACCGGAGCCAGCGATCCGTACCGGGCGCGCATCCGCCGGTAGCAGCCGTGCGGATCGGCGGCGAACTCGGCGGTGTAGATGGGGATCCGGGACGCGCTGGTCTCGGCGGCGGCATGTCTGCCGCGTCTGTGCGCCGGCTGCAGCCGGGTCGGCCCTGTCACTCGAGGTACCCCCTGAGGTCGTGCGCCCGCCATTCGGGCGCGACTGTGCACCGGCCGGCGGGTTCCCCTGCTCGAAAGCGCTCGGCCGGTACGCCTTTCGCGTCTGGCGAGAGATGATACCCAGGCCGTTGCCGGAGTCGCAGGCGAACCGCCCGGCGTTTCGGTGTCGTCCGCCCGCCCCGGGCGCGGGGGCTCCGGCGATCAGTTCTCCCTCGCGTCGACCGGTGTCATCACCCGGCCGACATCGAGTTTCACGGGATACGTCCGCGGCGCGATCCGGCGCCGGCGGCCCGCCTCCATCAAGTGATGAGGACATACACCATGAAAATCCGAACCAGCGTAGCGACGGCCGCGATAGCGGTGGCCTCCCTCGGCGCGGCCGCCGCCCCGGCCTACGCCCAGCCCGCGCCCGTACCGCGGGACTCACCTACGAGATCACCCAGCAGGGCGCCTCCGCGGTGGTGGACACGAACGGGAAATGGCAGCTGGCGGGTGACCAGCTGATCCTGAAGGCCGTCGACGACACACCGCTGACCACGGTCCCGCTGACCTACCGCAAGGACGATATCGCCTACCCGATCGCGGCCCGGATCGACGGTGATATCGCGGTTCTCACCCCGCAGCGCGACGGCGGCGTCCCGGTGGCTCCGGTACACGCACCGGTGATCACCGCCGAGCAGGCGGGTGCGGAGATCGCCGAGCAGTTCACCCCGCGGGATCTGCAGGCGCTGGGTGTGTTCACCCAGCGCGCGACCATGAGTGCCGCCATCGCGGGTGCGAGCGGCGCGGTACTCGGCGGCAGTCTCGGCTGTGTCCTCGGTGCCGCGATAGGCGCGCTGGTGTCCAGCCCGATCGCCCTGCTGCTGGTGCCGTTCGTCGGGGCCACCATCGGTGGCTGCGTGGCGGGCGCGGCGACGCTCGGCGCCGCGGGCGGCATCATCGGCGCCTTCCTCATCGGCGGCCCGGTCGCCGTATTCGCCGCCTTCCAGTACTTCTCGACCATTCTGTTGCCGTGCCCGCCGGAACATCCGGCCTGCCGGCCCAGTACGCCATAGGGCGGCCGCAGCCGGAAACGCGGCCGGCCCGTTCCGGAAAACGGAAGGGGCCGGCCGTCGCGGCATATCTCAACGCCATCCCGTCGCGTACTGCAATGCCAGCGCGGACGCCGCGAGCGTCACCGCGAGGATGCCGCCGAACAGCAGCGGGCGCGTTCCGGCCGCGCGCAGTCGCCGCCAGGTGAGCGAAGTGCCGATCGCGGCGAGGACCGCGGCGACGAGCCAGGAGCTGAGACCGGCGAGCCGGTCGGTCCAGCCGGCCGGCAGCACGCCGAGCCCGGCGACGATCGATGCCGCGACGAACAGCACGACGAACGGCGGAACGCTGCGCCACAGCGGAGCACGCGGTGCCGACGGCGCGGCACGGCGGGCGGACAGGTGCAGGCCGAGACACAGCGGGACGATCATCAGGCTGCGGACCAGTTTCACGATCACCGCGAAAGTCGCCGCCGCCGGGCCGAAGGCGATACCCGCGGCCAGCACAGAGGAGGTGTCGTTGACGGCGGTGCCCGCCCACAATCCGAACGCCCGCTCCGACATACCCAGCAGCCGGCCGAGCGGTGGATAGATCAGCACCGCGGCGATATTGAAGACGAAAATGGTGCCGAGTGCATAGGCCACCCGTTCGCGGGCCGGTTTCAGGACCGCGGTGGCCGCGGCGATAGCGGACGCGCCGCAGATCGCGGACCCCGCCGCGATCAGCACCGCCGATTCGCGATGCAGCGCCAGCAGCCGGCCCACCACGACCGCGGTCACCGCCGCCACACCCAGCGTGCCCAGCAGCACCACGGCGGTTTCCCGCCCGACGGTGACCACCGCGTCCAGGGGCAGACCGAGGCCCATCAGGACGATCGCGACGCCCAGCAGATGCTGACGTGCCCAGTCCAGCCCGGGCCCGAACCTGTCCGACCGGGTGACCCGCCCGCCCAGGACGGCTCCGCAGGCCAGTGCCAGCACCGGAGCTCCCGCGAGCGGGATGGCGACGGACAGCGCGGTGGCCACGGTCGCCAGCGCGGCCGCCAGGGCCAGGCCCGGAAGCCTGCGATACACCTCATTCACCCCTGTGACCTTGCTGAACATCGGCGTTCGCCGGTAGCCGCTGATTCCGGAGGACCTCATAAGGAAACCTGATGACCGGCGTTCCATAATCGATGTCGTGACCCTGCCGCCCACCACTCCCGACCTCGCGGTGCTCGACCTGCTGGTCTCCGTGGCGGATACCGGGAGCCTGGGCGCCGCGGCCCGGCGGCACGGGATGACCCAGCCCGCCGCGAGTATGCGGATCAGTGCCCTCGAGCGGCGGTTGCGGTTACGGTTGCTGGACCGGGGACCCACCGGCTCCACGCTCACCGCACCCGGTCGCGCCGTGGTCGACCAGGCGCGCGCGGTGCTCGACGCGGCCCGGATATTCAACGAGACCGTCGTCGCCCTGCATTCCACCGATACTCCCCGGTTGCGCATCGCGGCCTCCAAAACTATTGCCGACCACCGGATGCCGCAGTGGCTGGCCGACCTGCGCGGGGTCCGTCCGGATATCGCGGTATCGCTGGAGGTCGACAACACGGCCCAGGTGGAGGCGCTGGTGCGCGCGGGTGCGGCCGATATCGGATTCGTCGAGGGCCCGCATCCGCCGCCCGGTCTCGGTGGCCGGGTGCTCGGTGCGGACGAACTGCTCGTAGTGGTGGGACCCACGCATCCGTGGGCCGCCCGTACGCACCCGGTGAGCCTGCGCGAGTTGGCGGCGACCCCGCTGCTGTGGCGCGAATCCGGGTCCGGGACCCGGGAAACGGTCCAGGAAATCCTGAGCTCCTATGGCCCGCCGGCGCCACCCGCCGCCGAACTCGGCTCGGCGGTCGCCATCGTCGCCGCTGCCCGGAGCGGGATGGCGCCGGCGGTGCTCAGCACTCTGGTCGCCGCGCCCGAACTGGCCGCCGGGGCGCTGCATCAGGTCGCGCTGGCCGATTCGGTAGTGCTGACCAGGCAGTTCCGTGTCATCTGGCGGCGCGGCCACCCGCCGGCGGATGCGGCGGAAACCCTCGTGCGGTGCGCGACTGCCCGGTGAGCCGATCCATATCCGGGACACGGATGGCATGCTGTCCCGTATGGCCGCTATTCGCCTCGAGATCTCCGACTCCGTCGCCACCATCACGCTCGACCGCCCGGACAAACTCAACGCCTTCACCACCGCGATGGGTTACGAGCTGTTCGAGGCCTTCGACACCTGCGACCGTGACGACGCGGTGCGCGCCGTGGTACTCACGGGCGCCGGACGCGCCTTCTGTGCCGGCGCGGATCTGTCCGCCGGCGCGGAAACCTTCGTCGCTCCCGAGGACGCGGCGACCGAGGACTTCCGCGACGGCGGCGGGGAGTTGGTGCTGCGGATGTTCGAATCCCGTAAACCCATCATCGCCGCGATCAACGGACCCGCCGTCGGGGTGGGCATCACCATGACGCTGGCCGCAGATTTCCGGCTGGCGGCCGACAATGCCCGGATCGGTTTCGTGTTCAACCGGCGCGGTATCGTCCCGGAATCCTGTTCCAGCTGGTTCCTACCGCGCCTGGTCTCCATGCAGAAGGCGCTGGACTGGGTGTATTCGGGCCGGATCGTCGATGCGGCCGAGGCGTATGAGGCCGGACTGTTCTACGGGTTGTATCCGGCGGAAAGCCTGCTGGAACAGGCCTATACGCTGGCACGCCGGATCACCGAGGATTCCGCGCCGGTGTCGGTGGCGCTGTCACGGCAGATGCTGTGGCGCGGGCTGGGCGCCGATCATCCGATGATCGCGCACCGGGTCGAGTCGCGCGGTATCCACAGCCGGGGCGCCAGCGCCGACGCCAAGGAAGGCGTGTCGTCGTTCCTGGAGAAGCGGCCCGCGCGATATCCCGACAGTGTGGCCCGCGATCTGCCGGACATCTTCGGTGACGATCTGCCGGTACCGCCGTTCCGGCGCTGACCCGGAATCCCGGTTGGGAGTGCACTTTCGGTGACAGATACCCGGGCAAGGGTGAGTTCGCAAAAGTGCGCGCGAGGGTCGGCACGGGTCTAGGATCTGTGGCACAACGAGTTTCGGAGGTGCTGCATGCCGGACGAAGTCCTGGCGACCAACATCGAGCTTTTCTCCCGCAACGGTTTCGCCGGTCCGAACACGACCATCGTGCGCGCCCAGTACCGGCCCCGTTTCCTGCACGCCCGCGGCGAATACGTGCCGCGGCGCTTCCACACCTGGGACCTACCCGCCGGTGTGTTCGCCGAGCCGAAAGCCTTACCGGTCCCGATTCTCGAGGGTGACGGCATCGGCTTCGAACTGAACCGGCGCTCTGCCGCGATGTCCTTCGGTTATGTCAATGTCCGGTCCGACGAACTGCACTACATCGTGTCCGGGCGCGGCGAACTCGATACCGAGGTGGGCACGCTCGACGTGCGGGCCGGGGATATCGTCCTGATCCCGCGCGCGGTCACCTACCGGTGGGGTGAGATCGCCGAGGAGATCAACGAGTTCATCGTGGTCACCGCCTCCGAGCTCCACCTCGACCCGGAGGGCGCGCCCGGCACCTTCAACCCCGATCTGCACCTGGACCGGCCCGTCCCGCACGGCCGCCCCGGGCTGCCGGTGGATGACGAATACGAGGTGGTCGTCCGTACCGGCGATACCTTCACCTCGTATTTCTATGATGTCGACCCCATTCTGTGCCTCGATGTACTCGGCGCCCCGCTCGTCGTTCGTTTCAACCTCGAACATGTGCAGGGTCTCGCCGTCGCCGAGGGCGGTCTCGCTCCGGCCCGGCTCATGAGCAGCACCTCGGGCAACGATTTCGTCTTCGGCACCGGCAGCCGGCGCAGTACCCGCCCGCCGGTCCATCACAACGCCGATTTCGACGAGGTCATCTGCTATGCCATGGGGCCGTCGCCGTGGGGTTCGGTCGATACGCCCGGGACCGTCACCTGGACGCCCAAGGGCCTGCTGCACCAGGGGCCCGAAGAGGATGTGCAGCCCGGGTACCGCGCATTTCTCATCGAGACGAGATCGAACCTGACCATGACCCCGGCCGGCCGCGATATCGCGCATCTGATGGAAACCGATCAGTACGGTGTCCATCCGGCCGAAGGGCAGACGGCCGCGGCCGCGCGGTGAGTGTGGTGTTCCGGCCGGTTCGATGAAGGAGCCGACCGGCACGCTAGGTCAGCCGATCGAGCCAGCGCACCAGGGTTTCGGTCCCGTCCCGGAATCCGGCGGACCGGGGCCGGTTGAGGAAACCGTGCCGCGTGCCGGGCACGATCACATGCTCGTTCTCGATCCCGGCCTCGGTGAGTTCCCCGGCGAAGGTCGTACTCGACGCGCTCAACGAGTCGTAGGCGGCGTCGAGCAGCAGCACCGGCGGCAGCCCGGTCAATTTGCCCCCGCCCGGGAAGACCTCCGGGTCGCGCAGCAGTTCTTCCGAGCCCACATAGTTCAGATTCATCCGCCGGATGACCTCGGGGGTGAAAGTGCCGATCCGGCGCGGTCCACGCAGCCGGGCGCGTACCGGTTCCGGGAGGCGAGGGAGTTCGGCGTGCAGGGTGGCATAGGCCAGGACCAGCCCGGCAGGTCCCGGGCCACTCGAATCGCGGAGCCGCAGCGCGGCGGATGCGGCGAGACAGGCGCCCGCGCTGGCGCCCCCGAGCACGGTCCGGGGTTCATCGGTCATCAGGTCCGCGACCGCGGTGAGTACATCGTCGAGCGGTGCCGGATACCGGTTGTCCGACGGCTGGTACTTCGCCGGTCCCCACGCCCGGAACCGGGGAACCAGCGCGTAATCGACGGTACGTACCCGGCGCCCGGACGCGGCGACCCGCAGGGCCACCGCATGCGATTCCAGTTGGTCGAGGCCGCCCGAGACGAACGCCCCACCGTGGATCCACAGCAGCGGCGGGGCCGCCGGGTTCGGTGTGGCGGGGAGGTATTCGCGGATCGGTACCCGGCCGCGGGGTCCGGAAAGGTGTGTGTCACGGATCTGCATATCGCCCATCCATAGTCCTCGATCCGGAATCCTGCCCCGCCCGGACGACGTCCGCGGGGGTCTACGTACCGCGTGCACCGCAGGCTCGCCGCCGTGCGGTCCCGGCGATGGTATCTCCAGGCTTCCCCGGCTCGGCACCGACCCGGTATCGCCGACCGCATCGTGAGCGGCCGGCCGCCGTCCGCTTCTCGGTGCGCGGGCGCAGTGGGGCACCCGGGGGTGCCGGCGGTGGCGACCGCGGTCATCCGGCTCCCGAATCGGAGGTGATCACCGATTTTCCGTACGGGGCCGGTGTCCGCCGGGCGTATCACCTCGAATTACGGCGTTTATACCGGACATACCGGTCACTTGTGCCGGCATGCGGTGCCCCAACTCACAGCGGTCTACGGAAACCTCGTCGACGGTTGCCTGTTGCACGAGAGCGTGACTTCCACCGCTACCACCACGCCGAGCACAGCTGCCGCTGCTGCGCCCCGCACCGGCTGGCATGTGCCGGCGATGCTGGCCCTCGCGCTCGGCGGCTTCGGTATCGGCACCACCGAATTCGTCACGATGGGGCTGCTCCCTGATATCGCCGGCGCTTTCTCGGTGTCCGAGCCGACCGCCGGACACGCGGTCTCCGCCTACGCGCTCGGGGTGGTGGTCGGTGCGCCGGTGATCGCGGCAGCCTGCGCGAAGGTGGCGCGGAAGCGGCTGCTGGTGGTGCTCATGGCGGCGTTCGCGCTCGGTAATCTGGCCTCGGCGCTCGCGCCGAGCTTCGGCACCATGGTCGCCGCCCGATTCCTCTCCGGTCTCCCGCACGGCGCCTATTTCGGTGTCGCCTCGCTGGCGGCGGCGACCCTGGCCCCGGCCGGGCAGCGCGCCAAGGCCGTGGCGGCGGTGATGCTCGGGTTGAGTACCGCGAATGTGGTCGGGGTCCCGGCGGCGACCTGGCTGGGGCAGCATCTCGGGTGGCGCAGCGCCTTCGTGGTGGTCGCGGTGATCGGGATGGCCACGATGGTCGCGCTGCTACATTTCGTCCCGCCGCTGACGGCGATCGTGACCACCAATCCGCTCACCGAACTCGGCGCGCTGCGCAGGCCGCAGGTGCTGCTCACCCTCGCGGTGGGCGCCATCGGCTTCGGCGGCATGTTCGCCGTCTACACCTATGTGAGCACCACCCTCACCGATGTCGCGGGTATGGGGGCGGGCCTGGTGCCGCTGGTGCTCGCGCTCTTCGGCGTCGGCATGGTGCTGGGGAATATCGGTGGCGGTGTGCTCGCCGATCGTGGGGTGGACCGGTCGATCTTCGTGGCCATGGGCGCCATGATGGTCGTCCTGCTCGCCTTCGTTGCCGCGGCCCACCACCCGGTCACCGCCGGGATCGGCGCCCTGCTGGTGGGTGCCACGGGCGCCGCGCTGGCGCCCGGCCTGCAGACCCGGCTCATGGATGTGGCCGCCGATGCGCAGACCCTGGCCGCGGCGCTCAACCACGCGGCCCTGAACATCGCCAACGCTGCCGGCGCCTGGCTCGGTGGCCTGGTGATCGCGGCCGGTTACGGCTATACGGCGCCGGCATTGGTCGGCGCGGGCTTTGCGGCCCTCGGCGTCGTATTGTTCACCGTGACCGTCTGGGCCGCCCGCCGCTCCTGACCACGGGCAGCCATCGAGCCGGCGTCGGCGGGCACCCACGGCTCCGGCACCGTCGGTCCCGGCGCGGGGCCGTCCGTCTCGCC
The DNA here is from genome assembly GCA_040674215.1 of Nocardia sp. NPDC050193. Classification (GTDB taxonomy): domain Bacteria; phylum Actinomycetota; class Actinomycetes; order Mycobacteriales; family Mycobacteriaceae; genus Nocardia. Next base: position 72,685 of record JBFARE010000014.1, read on the forward strand.
GACCCGGTGGGACTGTCCGGGCAGCGTACTCAGGGCGCGATTCGCAGCATCCGGCCGACGGTGGCCTGCCAGTACGAACGATCGGGACCGATGGTCCCGGTGAGCTGCAGCGGTTCGTCCAAGGGCGCGACACCCACCGGCCGGTGCGCCCGCAGCTCACCCGTGCCGAAATCCACCGTCGTGTAGTACACCGGACCCACCTGCTGGATCCCGCCGCCGGGCGGGAGCGGCCCGTAGGAGAGTCCGTAGATCAGGCCGTCCGCGCGCGAGAGGCGGGGCAGCGAGGCCATCCGGTCCCCGGTCTCCCAGACCCGGCGGCACCCGGCCTCCGAGACATCGATGCGGGTCATACCGCCGGTGAACACCGCATGCGGCGGGTCGCTGGGGCCCGATGTCGCGCCCGGCGGATAACCGAACCCATAGGTACTGGGAATCACCAGGGAATTCCCCCAGGCCATCGGTGAGTTCTCGGTGCCCTGTCCGGAGGTTCCGAAGGCCGGGGCCCGGCACACCTGCGATCCGTCGTCGGCGCGGTAGACGGTCAAGTCCGGGCGTACGGCATCGTCGACGATCGCCACCCATTCGTCACCGCCGGGGCCGAAGTAGGTCGGGGTGGTGCCGGATCCGGGGCCTAGCCGGCCGGGTTTGCGTACCGTGCCCGCCGCGTAGGGCTGCCGCCAGACGACCTCGGGTACACCGGCGTCCCCGGCGCGCATCTCGTACAGCGCGCGGGTGGTGAGCACCGAGGTACCGGCCCGTCGCACGCTCAGCCCGTTGGTGAGTTTCTCGCCCTCCGGCAGCCGGGTCGCCGCCACGCGGCCGGTGGGGTCGACGGTGCCGATCACCCCGCCGGTGGTGGCGAACCAGACGCTGCCCCGCGTAGTCGGGCGCCATACCGGTGATCGCGTCACCGGCCGGAAGGCTGCCCGCGATATCGACCCGCTCGCCGACGAACAACTCCCAGTGGCCATCGGCGTCGCGCCGGTGCCCGACCTCCACGATCGCGCCCGACCCGTCGGCGACGACCACGCGGTCGTGGCTGTCCAGGTAGCCGTACACCCCGCCCAGCAGACCACCTTTCGTCAGCTGCAATGAGGCGACGGGGGCCGCCGATACCGGGTCGAACAGTTTCACCGTCGGCACGGCGACGTCCGGTGGGGTGAGTCCGGCGTAGCCGGTGCACAGCGCCACTGCCATACCGTCGGAGGCGACGAATGTGGCGCTGCACGCCCCACCCGGTACCGAGGAAGCCGCGAGCCGGCCGTCCGGTCCGGGTCCGGCGTGCCCGGTGCTGTCGGTCGACGCGAGATCGCCGTGGATCAGCGAGGTTCCGGCCGGCCCGAGGTCGGGAATCGCCGGGTCCGCGGCCGCACCTCCGGCGGTCCCGGCCATCATCAGCACGGACACCGCCACCGGCAACACCCGGCGCACGATGGCGCGGTAGTACCGCATCGATCACATCCCTCCGTCTCGCCGCACGCGCCCGGCTCCGTCCCTCCCGGCGGGACCGGAGGAACGCAGCGGCGGGGTTCGCACTGCGGGCAGCATACGGGGACACCCCCATGGTCCGTACCTGCTTCGCGCCGGGGCGAACGACGGGCGATTTTCCGGGTATCCGGCCGGAGTAGCGGCAGTTTCGACCGTGCCGGTGGAGGAGGAGAGCGTGGATCCTGCGGTGTTGCTCATGGCGGGTTGGGCGGCCGGGGTGTTCGGCGCCACCCGGCTCGGCCGGGAGCCGCGCCGGTTGTCCACGGGATTCTTCCTGCTCGCGGCGGTCGCGCTGGTCCTCGCCGGGGCGGGAGCCGCGGCCGCGCGGCTGGCCGAACCGTCCGGCCCGGAATCGGTTTCGGTGCTCCTGGGCGCGCTGTTCTCGCTGGGGGTGATCGTGGTGGGCCTCGGGCTGCTCACCAACGGCATCACCGTCGCCCGGCGCGAAGGGCTGCGGCCGATCACCATGACCCCGGTGGTGGTGGGGCTCGGACTGCTCGTGCTGCCCCTCGTGGCGTTGCTCGCCCTACGGCGCGGACCCGCCGTACCGCACTGGCTGATGCTGATCGCCGCCACGGCCACCCTGGTGGGCATCTACCTGCTGGCGCATCTGCTCGCCTTCGCCGGGCATGCCGTCCTCTACGGCAAAATCCCGGACGAGACGGGCGCGGACGCCGTCGTGGTTCTCGGCTGTGGCCTGAACCGGAACCGGGTCACGCCCTTGCTCGCGGCCCGCCTGAACCGAGCACTCCAGGTCTATCGCGCCGAAACCGCGCTCGGGCGGCGGCCGGTTCTCGTCACCTCCGGGGGAAAGGGCAGCGACGAGGCACTCAGTGAGGCCGACGCGATGGCCGCCTATCTCGTCGCCGCCGGTGTCGCCGAGACGGCGATCCTCCGGGAACGCCGCTCACGCAATACCGAGGAGAACCTGCGCAATACCGTGGAACTGCTCCACCGGCACGGACTCGACACCGCGGACGCCAGGGTCACGGTCGTCAGCAGTAACTTCCATGTGCTGCGCGCCGCGGCGCTGACCCGCCGGCTCGGCATCCGGGCCCGGGTCGTCGGTGCCCGTACCGCGCGCTACTTCATCCCCGCCGCTTTCTTGCGCGAGTTCGCGGCCGTCCTGACCACCCACTACCGCCGCACCCACCTCGCGGTGGCCGCCGCCCTGGTTGTCGCGCTCGCCGCCGCCGCAGTCGACGCCTACCTGTCCCTATGAGTTCCCGGCCTTCCGGATACGGCGGCCGGGACCGGGAACTCCGGCGTACCCGGTGACCCGGTCAGTTCCGGGGGCGCTCGAGCTCGTCCGGCCCGACCGCGGTTTCGTGGACGGTGCGCCAGCGGTACCGGTTCCCGTCCGGGTCGGCGCGCAGGACCGCGGTCGTCCGCCGATACTCTGCGAGGTCGCCGTCGCGGTGCTCTTCCACGAAACGCACCACGGTGAGATCGGCCGAGGCGTAGACCGTCTCGACATCCGACACCTCGACCACCAGACCCGGCCGACTGTTGCGGGCCCGGTGCAGGCCCGCGAGCAGTTCGGTTTTCCGCACTATCGCGCCCGTAACCGTCACCATCGAGAAATCGGTGTCCTGGGCGGCGGCGAACGCGTCCAGCACCTGGGGAGACGCGGGCGTACCGAGCCAGGCGGCAAGCAGCGAGTGGACCCGTTCGACCTCCGACCACACATCCAGCGGCTCGGCGGTATCGGGTAGTCCACTCGTTTCGGTCATATTCGGCACAGTACCGGCCGCGGATGGCTCTGACCGGTACCCGCGCCCGGAGTCATCGGCACCGAGCCGGGGAGCCGGTGGACCTGTCGCTCCGGCGGGGTTGGTCGACAGCACCGCGGCTACGACCGGCGTAGGGCGTTCGACCGACCGCCCGTCCGCCGGCGAACCGGACCCGCGGGTGTCCGGTGCCCTCGTCTCTGCTCTCGGTGCAGCGGTCGAGGGCTCGACACTGCGCTCAGACCGCCACCGGCCGGTCTGCCGCGGTATCGGCCGCGGCCAGGCCGAAGACGAGTGCCGGCGCGATACCGCCCGCGTACGCGTTGTCGTAGAGACCGCCGATATCGGAGCCCGCCGCGTACAGACCGTCGATCGGGACGCCCGCGGTGGAGAGCACGCGGGCGGCGGCGTCGATGCGGATTCCGTGGAACGGGAAGGTCAGGGCCGGACAGGTTTCGATGATGTAGTAGGGGCCCCGGTCCAGCGGCTGTGCGTCATAGGCGCGGGTGGGTGCCACCGCATCCCCGGCGGTGTTCACCGCGCGGATCTGTTCGGCGACGGCGGCACCGTCGTAACCCCATTCCTCCGGCAGATACGCGAAATCGTCCAGGGTCTCGGCGATTCCGCAACGCCCTTCGCGGCGCCGGGTGAGGTCGAACTTGTCGACCGCCACCGCGCCTTCGACGTAGCTGCCGAGCACTCGGTCGCGGTAGACCCGTTCGTCGGCGACGAGCAGTCCCCGGGCCTCCGGTTGCTCGAGCAGTCGCATGGCGGTCAGGTGGTCGCCCAGGGTTTCGTCGGTGAAACGCCGGTTGTCCAGGTTGAACAGCAGGGCGTGTTCGCTGTAGTACAGCGACAGCGCCACGAAATCGGCGGGGTCGCGGAACGGGACCCGTGTCGGCACCAGGTGCCCGTAGAAACCGGAGTTCGGGGTGCCGGTGGCCGCACCGGCACCGGTGGCCAGCCGCAGTCCGTCTCCGGTGCTCGCCGGATTGGAGCGCAACTGCATGGCCGGGGCCTGCGGGTGGATGTTCTCGGCGACCAGTCCGGCATCGGCCTGGAATCCACCGGTGGCGAGCACAACAGCGCCGCAATGGATCTCGATCTCGGTCCCGTCCCGGCGGCGTATCCGGGCGCCGGTCACAGCGTCACTCTCGGTCAGCAGCCGGACGGTTTCGGTGCCGGTGAACAGTTCCGCGGCGGCGGTGATCCGGCGCCGGCATTCGTCGATGTACTGGTTGGTGTCGAATTGATGCCCGATCCCGTAGCGGAGCACGGGCACTGGATCACCGCACTGCACCCCGAGCCCGCGGATCCACGCGAGGGCCTCGGGGAAGCCGTCGACCAGCGCGTGACGCAGTGCCGGATCGCCGTCCGGGTTCACCGCGTCCATCACCGCGCGAGTGGGCGCGGTCCAGGCGTAGCCGGCATACCGTGCCGATCCACCGACCGCGTCGGCCTTCTCCACCACCACGACCGCGCGTCCCCGGTCGAGGGATCGGGCGGCGGCGGTGAGGCCGGCCATTCCCGCGCCGATCACCAGTACATCTGTGTCGATTGTCTGCATACGTGTTTCCTTGTCGCTCGTTTCGCGGGTGCGCGCCCGCCGTGGATCCGGGGCCGGCCGGCTCATACGGTGAACCTGCCGCCGTTGCTGAGCAGGACCGCGCCGATGACATTGGCGGCGCCGGGGGAGGCGAGATACAGGATGTTGTCGGCCAGTTCCGCGGCGGTCGCGTAACCGCGGGGGGCGCCGTCGGCCATGGCCGCACGCAGATGCGCCGGGGTCCGGGCCGCCATTCCGGTGTCCACCGGGCCGGGTGCCACGGTGTTCACCCGGATGCCGAAATACGCGGCCTCCTTGGCCACCGACTGACTCAGCGCGTGCACGCCCGCCTTCGAGGCCGCGTAGTGCGGGTACCCGGTGAGCGTGTCGAAGGCCGCCGACGAGCCCACGGTGACGATCGCACCGCCGCCGGTCTCCTTCATCGCCCGGACCGCCGCGCGCAGCACGAAGAAGGTGCCGTCCAGATTCACCGAGAGGATCCGCCGCCACTGCTCGTCGCCGAGCCGGGTGAGGACATCGGCGGGCCGGTGCTGTTCGGCCGCTTCGTAGATCCGCTGTTTGCTGTGCGGATCGTCGACACCCGCCGCGTGGACCACCACATCTACGCGGCCGTGGTCGCCGAGCGCCGTGGCGAAGGCGTTGTCCACCTGTGCCGAGTCGGCCACGTCCAGCGCGATCGCGGTCGCACCGGGGATATCGGCCGCGATACGGCCCGCCGCCTGCCGGTCGATATCGCACAGGTAGACCGCCCGGGCCCCGCGCCGGGCGAGCAGGCGGGCGGTGGCGGCGCCGATACCCGAACCCGCTCCGGTCACCAGGGCCACTTTGTCGCCGAACTGTGCTGTGGTCATATCCTTCTCCTCGTCTGCCGCCGTGTGCGCGTCGCCGGTCATCGAGACGACCCCTCGTACATCCCCGCCTTCAGGTGTGGGGCGGAATCGGGGTCATATGTTCTTCTGGTTCGCGACATAAGGTTCACTACCTCCGAGGTCGCGCCGCCGACAGTGGCGACGAAATACGAGTTGGTCCACCAAGTGGGCAGGACTCGAGCGACGGGAATCGCTGCGCGTACACGAGAAGACCGACCCTCGATCTGCTCGGCCGGCCGGTGGATTCCGAACAGCGGGTCGCAGGTGACGGGCAGGCGCACGTGGTCGGGCATGGTTTCCGGCCCGACGATCGATGCATCCCGCTCTGCGAGAGCCAAGGTGCGGCTCGCGTTGGATGTACGTGTCTTCCGGTGTGAGGCGTGTGGCCATACCGCGGACCGAGACCGTAACGCCGCCCATGCGATTTCTTCGGCCACAGTAGGACTCGACCGTGTCGGTGTTGACGGCGGAGACATGATCGGCCTCCTTCCGGGGTGGTTGATGATGCGGTCCGAGCTGGAAATCCCTTGGCTTCAGTCATGGGGAAGGGTTAATGGAAGATGTCCTCCCACTCGTTGCGATAGCGTTCGGCGCCTTCGCCGATCGTGACCTCGAGGTTCTGGTCGGGGACGTCCTGCGCGACCGCCAGCGCCCCGTCGATATCGGGCAGCACGGCGCCGTAGCCGGGTGAGGTCGCCTGCTGTCCTGGCCGGCTCACCATGAAATCGGCGAGCACTTGAGCGGCGTTGGGATGTGGCGCCGAGCCGAGTGCCAGGCCGTACCATCGCGCGCCCCAAACGTGCGGGCCCTCGGTCCAGGCGACCGGCGCCCCCGCGGCACGTTCGGGCAGCATCGGATTGCACATGAGCGCGGCAACGATCTCCCCGGAGGCCAGGGCCTGTCCCAGCGGCTGGCTGCTCGGGTAGATCCGCGGGCTGTTCTGCGCCAATTGCCGCAGGAAATCCCGTCCGCCGTAATGCTCCTCGATGTGGTCGTAGTAGTCGATATAGGTTGGTGAGGTGGCCGGGGTGACGATGCCGACCTTGCCTTTCAACGCCGGGTCCAGCAGATCCTGCGCGGTGCGGATGCCCTGGGGGTAGGCGGCGGTGTTCCAGCCGAAGCCCAGGATCACCGCGCCCTCGAGGAAGAACTTCCCATCGACGATGCTGTCCGCCCGGCGGTATTCTGTTGCGTCGAACGCCGGTCCGACCACCTCCACCGCGGCATCGGTGCCCTCGGCCTGCCGCATCCAGGACACATCGGTGATGACCGCGACATCACCGGCGCCCTTCCCGGTCCGCGATTCCGCGTCGATCCGGGAAAGCAGGTCGGCATCGACGCCCCGCACCACGGTGAGATCGATCTGCGGATAGGCCGATTCGAACGCCTTCTCCAGATCCGCGAGCACCGGCTGGGCCTGGGTGGAGTAGATCGTGACCGCGCCCTCGGTGTTCGCCGCGGCGACCACCTCGTCCCAGGTGCCGGCGACGGGCCGGGAGACCTCGCCGGTCCCACCGCAGCCCGCCAGGGCCAGGCCGAGGGAGCCGACTATCGCGGCCGTTCTCAGCACGCGCGCTCGCATTTTTTTCCGCATGGGTTCCTCATCATTTCGATCGGGATGTCAATGGGTATAGACATCGCGGGGCAGGTGGTCTCGGAGCGACCGGACACGTCCGATCTCTGGAAGTGAGTGGTTGTGAGCCGGCGCCGATCACCCGGCCCGGAGGCGGGAGCGGCTGCCGCTGCCGCTGCCGCTGCCCAGGATGGCCGCGGCGGCGGAACGGCCTTCGGCGATCGCATGGGAGACCCGCCGGGGCACCACCGCGTCACCGACGATCTGGACGCGGGCGTGCGCGGCCTCCTGCCGGAACGGCTGCCAGTCGGTGGCCCGCCGTTCGCCCGCGACCACCACCCGGTCGCAGGTCAGTTCGGTTTCGCGGCCGGAGAGCAGGTTCTGATAGGTGACCACGGTCCGCGACGCCTGTCGCGTCACCTCCGAGACCGCGGCCTCGACGACGAACTCCACCGGGTGCCCCGCCAAGCGCCGTCGCAGCTGTACCCGGCTTTCCGCGGGGATGCTCGCGGCGACGGCCGGTCCGGGGACGAGCACGGTGACCTGACTCGCGCCGCCCCCCAGGGCCGCCTCCACCACACCGAGGGCCGGCCAGTAGCCGAAACCGTCGTCGACGACCACCACCCGGTCACCGGGCCATATCTGCCAGGGGTCGATCAGGGCCGCGGTGGTCGTCGCGACGCCGGGCGTGGCGATTTCGGTGGCGCCGGTCGCCACGATCACCTCGTCGTATCCGGCGAGATCCGCCGGGCGCGCGCGATATCCCAGTTCCAGCGCGGCGCCGCCGAGATTGTCCTGGTAGTAGCGCAGCAACGGCGACCAGCCGGTCCGGTTCGGGGCCTGCGCCGCGGTGCGCAACTGGCCGCCGATCCAGCGGCTCGCCTCGAAAACGGTGACGGTGTGGGTCGGGGCCAGCCGGAAGGCGGCTTCCAGGCCCGCGGGCCCGGCGCCGACGATCGCCACCCGCGGCGACCGGTCCGGTGCCGCACCGAACCGCAACGGCCGGGCCGGGCGGGCCGACCGGCCGGGCGGCGCCAGGTCCGGGTTCACCGAGCAGAGCAGGACCGGGGTGAATGACCGGCAGTCCTCGTTGCAGGAGACGCACGGCCGGATCCGGCTGTCCTCCCCGCGCAGCAGCTTCCGTGCGATTTCGGGGTCGGCGACGAAGGGGCGCGCCATGCCGACCAGGTCGGCGCCCGCGGCGAGCGCGGCCTCGATATCCGCCCGGGTCCGGAAAGCCTGGGACACCAGCAGCGGCTGGTCGGTGGCCGCGCGCAGACGCTGCAGCTCCGAGAGCAGCGGCGGTCCGGCGGTCGCCATATCGCGGACATAGGTGGTACGGACGCCCACTGTCACATTGATGTAGTCGAACATGCCCAGCAGCGGCAGCAGTTCGCACAGGCCGTCGGTGTCCATCCCGGCCTCTTCGGCGCCGTCGATCGAGACGCGCACGCCGAGTACGAGTTCCGGGCAGGCCGCGATGATCGCGGTGTGCAGCCGGTGCAGTATCGCGGCGCGTCCGGTGAGGGTGCCGGCGTCCGGGCGGGTGTTCGAGGCCGCGGACAAGAACTGGGCCAGTAGGTATCCGTGCGCGGCGTGCAGTTCCACCGCGGCGAACCCCGCCTCGGCGGCATGCCGGGAACTGAGCACGAAGGCATCGACGAGCGCGTCGATATCGTCGTCGGACAGGACCCGCGCGCGCACCGGTTCGCGGGGTGAGCGAACGGCCGAGGGAGCCACCGGGTGCTCCCAGATCTCGGCGCCCAGTGTTTCGCGTCCCAGGTGGACCAACTGGCAGACCGCCACCGCGCCTTCCTCGGCGATGGCCCGGGCGCGCCGGCGCAGTCCGGGCAGCCCCGCCGGATCGGAGGCGTCGGTGATATTGCCGGTGCGGTTGCCCGAATCCGAGCCGACCACGGTGCCGCCGGCGATCACCATGGCCGCGCCGCCGGCCGCGCAGCGCCGCCAGTAGTCCTCGTCGCCGGGCTGGGCCGTACCCGCGCTGACCGCACCGGACCCGTGCGCGGTGGCCACGAGACGGTTGCGCAGCGTAAGGGGGCCGATCCGCAGCGGGGACGACATATGAGGGGAGCTCACCGTTCCTCCTTGAACTGGATTCACTTCATATTATTGCCACACAGTGATTGACACCACAATGGGTATGGCATAGTTTCAAACTGACATCAGTTCAGTTCTGCGGGATGTGGGTATTCGCACCATGAAGTTGTTGTTCAAGGCCACGGCGGCCGCGACGGCCCTCGCTGTCATTTCGGTTCTCACGGCATGCGGGTCGAGTCCCGGCGCCACCGGACCCGTATCGGGCGCCTGGTCCGACGTCGAGGCGGCCGCCGAAAACGAGGGCAGCGTTCTGCTCTATTCGAGCCAGAAACCCGCCAACCTGGAACGGCTGGAGAAGGCGTTCGAAACGAAGTACCCGCGCATCGACCTGGAGTTCGTGCGCGGTACCGACGCCGATATCAACCCGCGGGTGGAAACGGAGAACCGCACCGGGCGCGGCACGGCGGACGTCCATATGCTCACCGACGCGACCTGGGTCACCAATGCGGCCGAATCGGGCAGCTATTCGGCCGATCTGGTCGGCCCGCATCTGCAGGCGCCGGAGTACCGGCCGGAAACCAGTGTGCTGGAGAACCGGTTCGCGCTGAGCAGCGCGGCCGTCTTCGCGCTCGGCTGGAACACCGCCGCGGTACCGGGCGGTCTGCGAGCCCCGCAGGACCTGCTCGATCCGAAGTACCAGGGCAAGATCGGCATCGTCAACCCCACCGGTATCGCGTCCTACGTCGATCTCTACCGCTTCTACGCGCGCACCTACGGCGAGGACTACTGGGACCGGATTGCCCAGTTGAAGCCGCGGATCTATCCGAGCGCGCTCGGAATCGCCCAGGCGCTCACCTCCGGTGAGATCGTGGCGACCCCGTCGGTGCAGCCGCTGGTCACCGAGGTGGCGGCCGGCGCCCCGGTCGATTGGGCGCTGCCGTCGCAGCCCTGGGGCACCCCCTGGTACACCCACGCGCTGAGTGTCGCGCCGCATCCGAACGCGGCGCAGGTACTGGTCGACTTCATGACGACCCGCGAGGGCCAGACCGCCCTCAATGACGGATACGCCGCGGCCCTGCCGGATATCCCGGGCGCGGTCGTGCAGGCGCAGGAGATCGCCGCCCCGGATACCGCCGACCTCACCCCGGACAAGGTCACCGAGTACTCGCAGGAATGGGCGCGGCGTTTCCAGAGCTGATCGGGCGCCGATTCACACCGACCGACGAAGGACAGGCATGGACAACAGGGCCGAGCCCCGGCAGGGCACCCACGTGCTGGTGACCGGGGCCTCCGGTGGGATCGGCGGGGCGACCGCCGAACTGTTCGCCGCCAAGGGCGCGACCGTCTACCTCACCGACGTGGACGATATCGCGGGCCGGAAGCGGGCGCTGGCACTCGGCCCCCGGGCCCACTACCACCACCTGGACGGCACCGACGAAGGCGACTGGCACGCCGTGGCCGACGCGATGGAACGGGCCGGACACCCGATGAATGTCCTCGTGAACAGTGCCGGTACCGCGCTCAAGGCGCCGCTGGCACAGACCACGCTCACGCAGTTCCGCCGGATGATCGACCAGCACCTGGTCGGTACCTTCCTCGGTCTGCGGACCGCCGCGGCGGCCATGACCGGCGGGGGCACCATCGTGACCCTCTCGTCGTTGCGCGGTGTCCTGGCGACCGCCGAGCTCGGCGCCTACGGCGCGGCGAAATCCGGTGTCCGGGCCCTGACGAAGGTCGCGGCGCTGGAACTGGCCGAGCAGGGTATCCGGGTCAATTCGGTCTGCCCCGGCAGTATCACCACCGAGATCACCTCGGCGCCCGGTTTCGCCGCGGACGATATGGAGGCATACGTCCGCAGTATTCCGATGCAGCGCCGCGGCTCGCCCGACGAGGTGGCGGCGGTGATCGCCTTCCTGGCGACCGCCGACAGCAGCTATGTCACCGGTATCGATCTGCTGGTCGACGGCGGGACCGCCGCCGGTGTCCGCACCCCCAAACTCTCGACTCGGAAGGCATGAGATGACGTCGCAATTCACCGTTTCCGGCCTCACCAAGACCTACGGCGCGAATATCGTCGTCGACCAGCTCGACCTCACCATCGAGGAGGGCGAATTCCTGGTCCTGCTCGGGCCCAGCGGCTGCGGGAAGACCACGACTCTGCGGTGCCTGGCGGGTCTGGAGACCCCGCAGGGCGGTTCCATCGCGTTCAAGGACCATACGGTGTTCGACGCCGCGGCCCGGGTGAACGTGCCCGCGCACAAACGCAATATCGGCATGGTCTTCCAGTCGTACGCGCTGTGGCCGCATATGACGGTGCGCAAGAACATCGGCTATCCGCTGAAGGTGCGCAAGATGAAGGACGCCGTCGCGGAGGGCGCGGTGGAGGCCGCCGCCGAAATGGTCGACTGCGCACAACTGCTCGACCGCTACCCCTCGCAGCTCAGCGGCGGCCAGCAGCAGCGGGTGGCGGTGGCCCGCGGCCTGGTGGCGCGGCCCGATCTGGTGCTCTTCGACGAACCGCTGAGCAATCTGGACGCCCGCCTGCGCGATCAGGTGCGCACCCAGATCCACCGGCTGCACCAGCAGCTCGGCTTCACCGCCGTATTCGTCACCCACGACCAGTCCGAGGCATTCGCTCTCGGAGACCGCCTGGCCATCATGAAGGCAGGCAAGATCGAGCAGTACGACGCGCCGGAGCGAGTATTCGAGAACCCGGTCTCGGACTATGTCGCCGCGTTCATCGGGATGAGCAACCGGTTGTCGCTGCGGCGCGGCCACGACGGGTGGGGTACCGCGGCGGGGGATCCGATAGATCTCACCCATGCGGTGGTCCGGGAGCGTGCCGACGAGAAGAGTGCCGCGGTGGCCAGGTTGCGCCCCGACGATGTCCTGCTGCACGCCACGGCCGACGAGGTACCGCTGGGCAATGTGGCGCTGCACGCCGAACTGGTCACCTACGAATACGGCGGCCGCTACTTCGATGTCACCGTCGAAACCGGCGGCGAACAGCTGATCCTGCGGGCGCCCGCGGCCCAGCACAGTTCGGCGCTGCGCGGGAGCCGGCCGGGAGCGCCGCTGGTGGTCAGCTTCTCGCCCGCGAGCCTGCGGGTCTTCCCGGTCTCGGGCAAAACCCCGGCCGAGGCCCCCGAGCCGGTGGCCGTCACGGCGGGAGGGAACGCCTGATGACCACTGTGTCCACCGCCGCGGGCCGCTCCTTCGCCGTCCCGGCGCAGTGGCGGTCACGCCTCGGCTACATCGCACTGCTCGCCGTCCTCGGCTATCTGGTGGTGCTGCCGATGATCCGGCTGCAATCGCTGGCCTTCGAGGACGGCGCTCGCGGGTATCGCGCGCAGTACACCCGCTTCGATATCGGCGAGACCATCCAGACCACCATCGCGCTGGCGCTGGGGTCGCTGGTGATCGCGATGGTGCTCGGCACCCTGCTGGCCTTCGCCGCGAGCCGGCTGCCCGACCGACTCGGCTTCCTGCGGATCATTCCGATCCTGCCGATCGTGATGCCGGCGGTGGCCAATATCGTCGGCTGGGCGTTCCTGCTGTCCCCGGGGCCGGGGTACCTCAATGTGCTGCTGCGGACGCTACCGTGGTGGAGCGGTGCGGATTCCGGGCCGATCGATGTCTATACGGTGCCGTGGATCATCATCCTGACCGGTTTCGGCCTGACCTCGTTCGTCTATCTGTTCGTCAGCGCCGGAATGCAGAACATCAGTGCCGAACATCTCGAAGCCGCGCAGATCAGCGGATCGTCGACCGTGGGGGTGTTCTTCCGGGTCGTCCTGCCATTGCTGCGGCCCTCGCTGATCTATGGCGGTGGTATCGCCCTGCTGCTCGGGCTCGGACAGTTCACCGGGCCCCTGCTGCTCGGCCAGAACTACGGCGTGAAGGTGCTGACCACCGAGATGTACCGCCGGGTGTCGGAATCACCCTCGGATTTCGCCGCCGCCGCGGCGGCCGGCTCCCCGCTGGTGATCTTCGGCCTGGTGCTGGTGCTGATCCAGAAAGGCCTGCTGGGCAACCAGTCCCGGTTCGTCACGCACGGCGGGAAGGCCTTCGCCCCGGCGGGTGGACGGTCGCTGTGGGCCACCCTCACCATCGTCGTCTACGCGCTGTTCGCCCTGGTCATTCCGCTGATCGGACTGGTCATCGTCTCGTTGACGCCCTACTGGTCGGGTTCGCTGTCGTGGGATCTGCTGACGCTGGACAACTTCCGCACCCTGGCCGCCGACAACGCCATCGTGGAATCGGTGCTCACCAGCGTGTCGACCTCGCTGGCCGCCGTGGTCATCTGTGTACCGCTGGGCTACCTCATGGCGACCCTGCTGGTGCGGGGACGGCAGTTCAAGGTGCTCGCCCTGCTGGCCGATCTCGTCACGGCGCTGCCGCTGGGGATTCCGGCGGTCATCTTCGGTGTCGGATTCCTGCTCACCTACACCGAGCCGCCGCTCATCCTGTACGGCACCAAAACCGTCATCATCCTGGTCTACATCGTCCTGATGCTGCCGTACGCCACCAGAATGCAGATGACGGCCATGCTCTCGCTCGGCAACACCTACAGTGAGGCGTCGGCGACCAGCGGGGCGTCGCCGCTGGTGACGAACCTGCGCGTCATGCTGCCGCTGATGCGGCCCACCATCCTCAGCGCCGTCGCGTTGATGTTCATCCTGCTGACCCACGAATTCGCGGCGTCGCTACTGGTGCGCGCCTCGACCACCCAGGTGATGGGCACCCTGCTGTTCGATCTGTGGCAGAACGGGTCCTATCCGCTGGTCGCCGCCATGGCGCTGCTGATGACCGCGGTCACCACCGCCGGTGTCGCGGTCGCGATGCTGGTGGGCGGCCGGAACGTGCTGAACAAACTGTGACACGGGAGCAACAGCCGTCACCGGAGCAGAAAGGGCCGCGATGACAACGGGAGCCGCGAGGCTGCGGGACAAGGTCGTCCTGGTGACCGGATCGACGGGCGGGATCGGCGTGGAGATCGTGCGCCGGCTCGCCGCGGAAGGCGCCGTGCTGGTGGTGACCGATCTCGGCGAGGCCGCCTGCGCCGAACTCGTCGCCGGCCTGGACGAGCCGGACCGGCACCTCACCCGCCCGCTCGATATCGGCCGCGAGGACGAATGGCGGGAGAGCGTCGATATCGTCCGTCGCCGGTACGGCAGGCTGGACGCGCTGGTCAACAATGGCGCCATCGGCAGCCTCGCCTCTGTGGTCGACGAAGACCTCGAGCGATACAACCGGGTGATCGAGGTGAGCCAGACCGGGACCTGGCTGGGCATGAAACACGCGGGTGCCCTCATCGAGGAGAGTGGGGGCGGGGCGATCGTCAACCTCTGCTCGATCCTGGGCACGGTCGGCGGACTCGGCAACAGTCTCGCCTATGCGGCGGCCAAGGGCGCGGTCCGCACGATGACCAAGAATGCCGCGCTGCACTGGGCCACGAAAGGGGTCCGGGTGAATTCGATCCACCCGGGGTTCATCGAAACCGAACAGTTGCGCGCGCGGTACGAGGGCACCGAGCGCCACCGGGCGATGCTGGCCCATACCCCCATGGGCCGGCTCGGCCGCGCCACGGAAGTCGCCGCCGCGGTCGCGTTCCTGGCCGGCGACGATTCCACCTTCGTGACCGGCACCGAACTCTATGTGGACGGCGGCTGGACCTGCGCCTGAACCCGTGACCCGGGCCGCTTCACCGGATGAGGGTGAAGCGGCCCGGGCCGTTCGTCTCCTGCTCGTCGAAGCTGCTTGCGCACAGTGTCTTTCGAGCTACGAGGACTTCGGCTTGCTCGGTTGCCGGAATGCTCTCCACAGCGGAACGCGGACACGGTGCGGGCGCCCCGGTCGTCGAACGTCCGGGCGCGGCAACCGGTCACCTCGGTGACGGTGTCGCGGACCCTCAGCAGTTCCTCGTTGATATCGCCACCCGTCACATCGAGCAGTGTGTCCGCCGTCCGGGGGCCCAGCTGCGGCTCTGGCGATTCCGGCCCCGCTGCGGCATGGTCCGACGACTGCGGGTTCGGGATGTCCGCTCCGATGCTGCTACGGCCGGGTATCCGGGAAGGCCATGACAACAGGAATGCTGTCGGGGAATTCGTCGGGATCGGACGTACCGGCTGTGTAATTCGGCTTCTTCCGGCCGATCTGAGCGGACAGGTATGTCAACTCGTGGGCTCGGGCTCCGGAGAATCGGGATACCCGGCCCGGAGGCTCCGTACGGTTTGTGAGGGCTGCTGACCGAATTCGCGGTGGTACTGCTGGGCGAAGCGGCCGAGGTTGGTGAAACCCCATCGGGTGGCGATCGCGGTGACGACACCGCGGCGATTGGGTTCGGCGGCAAGGAGCTCGTAAAACGCCATGCGCCGACTGCACACCGATCGCGACCGTAGCAGGCCGACGAGATCGACGACATAGCAGTCGGAGTTCGCCTCGGGGGCCGGCCTTGGTGCGACGGGGGCTTGTGTTGTCGGTCAGCGCGGATGTCGTGCTCGGGTTGCCTCCGTACACTGCGGGGATTCGGCGCCGGCCGGTCGCGCCGTGCCCGATGGTGCTCGACCGAGTCTGTCCGGGATCCGTTTCCGCCGGCGGTGGAATCTCACGGGAGAAATGTCGGCGCGTGTTTGTTGCCGGATAGTCCGGGTAGTTGCGGAGAGATAGCTGGTTCGTTCCACGTCGGTTGCGCGTGAGCGGACATCGAGGGCGCCGCCGGAAGAAGTGCCCTCCAGATGCCCGGTGTGCCGAATCCGGTGGCAGGGCTATCGGAGCAATTGCTTTTCCGTCGTGACGTGCGCGGCGCGCGATTCGATTCGAGCGCCGTGGACCGGCGAGAGCGAGGAGGAGTCATGGTTCAGAAAGTCGAGGATCTGATCGGTGACGCTGTCTACGACACGGACGGCGACAAGATCGGCAAGGTGAAACGTGTGTATGTCAACAATGCTTCCGGCGCGCCCACCTGGGCGGCTGTGAGCACCGGCCTGTTCAGCGGGGATTCGCTGGTACCGCTGGCCGGAGCGCAATTACGGTCCGACGATGACCAGGTGCAGGTTCGAGTGGACAAGCAGGCGGTCAAATCGGCTCCTCACCTCGAGCACGATGGTTTGATCACCGATGAATCCGAACGCGAGCTCTTTGTCCACTACGGCATCGACCCCGGGCGCGCAGGATGGGACGACTTCGGCAGCGGCGTCACCGGGCGGGATGGAGCGGCAGGCGCCGCGGCCGCCATGTCCGGCGCGGGATCGGCCGGTGCCGGACCCGCATCGGGCGACGAGGGCGGCTTCATGGTGCGGTCCGAGGAGCAGCTCGACCTGGGCACCGAGAAGGGCGAAGTCGGGCGCGCCCGGTTGCGTAAGTATGTGGTCACCGAAGAGCAGTCGGTCACTGTGCCGATGACGCATGAAGAGGTGCGTGTCGAGCGTGAACCGATCACCGATGCGACCTCGGCTACAGCCGAGTTCGCCGAGGATGAACAAGAGGTCATCCTGCATGAGGAGCGGCTGACGGCGGAAAAGCGGGCTGTTCCGGTCGAGCGAGTCCGTTTGGCCGTGGATGAGGTCGAAGAGGATCAGACGATCGCCGATACCGTACGAAAGGAGCGGATCGATACCGACGGCGTCGAACACGGCGACGAACATCGACGCTGAGCGTCGTGCGGAATCCTGGTCTCCGCTGCACCGTACTGCCGGTGCGGCGGAGACGCAGAAACGCCCGGCAGTGCCGGCGCTGCCCGGTTGCTCGGGACTCATCGACACGGTCCCTCGGCCCGCGGTGGTGGGTGAAGCGCCGGCGCGGTTTCCCGTGGCGGGAGTGCGGTCTCGCCACTGGCATTCAGTTCGGGAGTCGGAAGATGTCCACGCCATCGATATCGCCGGCGGCGAGAACGCCCCGGGCAACGAGGACGTCCAGATGGGCCATCGTCTCGCAGGCGGCGACCATCTGGTTGAACGTGTTCAGGGTGGCGAAGGAGCGTTCCCGGCGGGTCCACCTCAGCGCCCCGGCGACTTCGAACCCGGTACACGGTGCGAGTTCGGCGACCGCGGTGCGGATCT
This sequence comes from Nocardia sp. NPDC050193, assembly GCA_040674215.1. Taxonomy (GTDB): domain Bacteria; phylum Actinomycetota; class Actinomycetes; order Mycobacteriales; family Mycobacteriaceae; genus Nocardia. The sequence goes on from JBFARE010000014.1 coordinate 90,030, forward strand.
GCTCGAAACGGTGGTCGTGATGGGCCAGCAGTTCGCGGGCCCGTTCTCCGGCGCTGCCGCCATCGGGTCCGTGTGCGGGCAGCATGGTCCGGTCGTCGTCGTCACGCAGCAGAGTCAGCGAGCGCAGGAACTTGTCCAGGGGGAGTTCCCAGGTGCCGAGTTCGAATCCGATGGACGGAGTGATGGTGGGGAGCAGGTGGTCGCCGGTGAAGACGAGCCGGCGGCGCCGATCGTGGAAGACGGTGTGTCCCTTGGTGTGTCCGGGAGTTTCGAGGACCTCGAGTTCGTAACCGCCGAGTGATACCGGGCCGGGCCGCAGCCAGTTGTCCGGCGTTTCCCAGTCCGCGAGATCGAAGGGCTCGTCGGCGCTGCCGAGATACGCGCGCGCGGCGAGACCGGCCGCCCCCGCGCGGCGCAGTTCCCGCAGGGAACTCTCGGGGACATTGCTGCCCAGTGCGCGCACCGCGTCGAGCCCCACCGACTCGCCGGCGCCCAGATGGACCCGGCAGCCGTGCCGGCGGCGCAGTTCCACCGCGAAGGTGTAGTGGTCGCGGTGGATATGGGTGACCAGGACATCGTGGATCTCGCCGGGGCAGCGGCCGATCCGCGTGAGTCCGGCGGACAGCTCGTCGTAGGTGTGCGGGCGGTGCCAGCCGCCGTCGATCAGGACGAGCCCGTCGTCGGTCTCGACGGCGTAGACATTGACCGCGCGCAGGCCGTCCTGCGGCAATTGCAGCGGTATGCGGTGGATGCCCTCGGCCACCGCATAGCAGCCGGGCTCGGCCCAGCGGGCGCTCATTCGCCGCTGCCGGCCGAGGGCACCATGGTCTGTTCCTCGCCGTACCAGATCATGCGGCGACCGCGCATGGCACCGACGTGGCGGACGGCCGCCTTCCATTCCGGGCTGGCCAGCGCGGCGTCGAGCGCCTCCCGGGATTCGAAGCTCAGGATGGACAGCCCGTCCCAGCCGGCCGACCGCTCGTCGAAGCTGTCGAGTAGTTCGGTGTGCTGCCAGCGCAGCAGGCCGGGCAGGGGGTAGGTGACCTCGGCGTGTTCGCCGCGCCACCACTCGATGAACTGGTCGTGGGTCCAATCACTGGGGCGTGACGCGAGAACCATAAGGTTGTACATTGTCGTATCCTAACTGAATTCTGTTCGGGTTCGTAGGGTATGCGACAGTGCGCAACCCCCGTCCGACAGTGGTTACGCGCGCACCATCCGCACCGCCGTCTCGGTGACCGTTTCGGTGATCTCGGCCAGGGTGAGCGCACCGTCGGGGCGGTACCAGCGCCATACGCTGATCACCACGGCGAGTACCAGCCGGCCCAGTACTCGCGGGTCGTCACCGGCGAACTCGCCGGTCTCGACACCGCGGGCGATGAGATCGGTCCAGTTCTGTTCGATCTCCTGGACCAGTTCGCGCGAGCGCAACCGTTCGGCTTCCTCTTTCTCGGACTGCCGGGGTGCCGCGAGCAGATCCATATGGTTCTGCAGAATGCGTCGCTGCAGCGCGTCGATGGGCTCGGCGCGCAATGCCGCCGCCACGGCCGCGCGCAATGCCTTTTCCGGGTTTTCCTCGCCTTCGATGGCCGCGACGAAACGATCCGCGGAATCGGCCAATTCCAGCCGCATGATAGTCAGCAGGCAGTGCGCTTTCGATTCGAAATAGTGATACAGCGCGGTCTGGCCGATTCCGACTTCGTCGGCGATGGAGGCCCATTTCGTATGCTCGTAACCGATTCGTCCGAATTGCTCTATAGCCGCGGTCAGGATGCTGCCGCGCTTGGAACGCGGGCTCTCCCGCCGAGCTCCGGTATCAACGGTCATGAGTGAAGTGCCCCCAGGATTCGACGATGTGGATGCTTCAACTCTACCCCACCCGATATGAACTCGGGTCGGCTGCGGCCAGTTGCGCGGCGAGCCGGACTGCGTCCGGCCGGGATAATTTCCCGACCCGATTCTGCGGGAGGTCGGCGACGGTGAACAGGTATTCGGGCCATTTGAATTTGGGGAAGTCCACGGCGGCGAGCTGCGCGGTCACCGCCGGCAGAGTGAGCTCGCCGGCATCGGTGACGACCAGGGCCGCCGCGCGTTCGCCGAGGAGATCGTCGGGGACCGGGACGACGCAGACCTGCACCACGCCCGGTAACGCCGCGATCGCCGCCTCCATCTCGTTGATATCGATATTGCGCCCGCCGCGGATGATGATCTGCTTCTGCCGGCCCATCACCCGGATGGAACCGTCCCCGGCCACCTCCACCAGATCGCCGGTGGGCAGGAATCCGTCGTCGGTGAGCGCCGGTGCCACCGGAGCGCCCCCGCGGGCGTATCCGACGAACAGGGAAGGGCCCTTCACCTGGGCGTCGCCGATCTCCCCGGCGGGCAGTGCCGCACCGAACTCGTCGACCGCGCGGACCACGGTGCCCGGGAACGGGCGGCCGTCGCGGCCCAGCCGGATCTCCGGCGGGTCGTCGAGCCGGGGTGTGGTGTGCCCGAGGCACTCCGACATGCCGAACACCCGCAGGAACGTGGTCCCGAGCTTCTGTTCGGCTTCGGCCAGCGCCCGCTGGTTCATCGGCCCACCGCCCACCGTCATCGCGCGCATGGCCGCCAGCTGTCCGGTGCTGCCCTCGACCACCGAGAGTTGCAGGGCCATGGTCGGCACCAGCATGGTCCACGCGACCCGGTGCTCGGCCATCGCGGTGAGCGCGGCGCCGGGGGACCAGCGGCCGATGGTGACCATGGTGGCGCCGAGGAACGCCGGCAGGTACATACCGAAGCAGAACGCGGCCACCGAGGACAGGGGGACGAACGCGCCCACGGTCTCGCCGGGGCGCAGTCCGACCGCGTCGATGGTGCTGCGACAGGCGTAGCGGATGGCATCCTCGGACTGGACCACGCATTTGGGCCGGCCGGTGGAACCGGAAGTCATCGCGATCACGCTGCCGCCGTGCCAGCGCCGGATGGATTCGAACGGTGTGGCGCGTGCCAGCAGCACGTGCTCGTCGAACGCGATATCGCGCCGGGAATAGACCTCCTCGGGGATCTCCCAGTGGCGCAGCGCCTCGGGATCGCCGATCACCAGATCGGGGCCGATATCCTCCATCGCGAGCCGGAACTCCGATTCGGTGGCGTGCGGGCTGAACACGGCGACCACCCCGCCGCGCAGCCCGACCGCGAGCGCCGCGGCCACGGTGCGCCAGGTGTTGTCGGCCTGGATCAGTGCCGTGGGGGCGCGATCGTCGAGGGCCGCTATCCGCTCGGCCAGGGCGTTCGCCGTCGCCGTGATCTCACCCAGAGTGTGCTGTCCGAGTTCGTCGATCACCGCGATATCCGCCGGTGTACGCCGTGCCCGTTCGAGCATCTCCGTCGCCAGTACTCTCATCGTCCGTTCCTCGTGCCGCTGTACTCTCTGTTTACTCGTCGCCGCGCTGGCGCGGGGTGGAATGCGCTCGTCACGCCGGCGGGACCAGGACGGCGCGCCCGGTGATCCCGCCCGACCGCAGCCTGCGATAGACCTCGACCGCCTCGGTGAGCGGGAAGGTCTCCGCGGTGACGTGCAGGGCGCCCCGGCGAGCGAGATCGACCACTGTGGCCAGATCCGACCGCGGCCCCCAGAACGGCGCCGTCACGGTCCAGCCCGCGGCCAGGCCGACGTCCTTGCCGACCGCGAGCCGCCCGCCCGCGCTGCCCACCACCACGAGGCGCCCGCCCGGCGCCAGTATCGAACCGGCCGGGCCCACGGTGTCCGGGGCGCCGGCGAAGTCGAAGATCAGATCCGCGCCGTCGCCCAGGCCGGCGACCGCGGAGGGAATGTCGGGGAAGGTCGCGTCCACGCCCAGCCGGCGGGCCACCCCGAGTGCCTCCGGCCTGTTGTCGATCGCGATGATCCGCCCGGCACCGAATTCGCGCAGGATCTGGACCGCGAGGTGGCCGAGCCCGCCGACCCCCACCACGAGACATACGCTGCCGGAATCGATCAGGTCGCGATGTTGCCGCACCGCGTGGTAGGCGGTCAGGCCCGCATCCGCCAACGGCGCGCAGAGCACCGGGTCCACCCCGCGCGCCGGAACCAGGAATCGGGCCGAGGGCACGATCATCGCCTCGGCCAGCCCGCCCGGATGGCCGAGGCCGTTACCGATCGCCTTTCCCCGGCCGTCCGGGCCCGGGCGCAGCCGCAGACAGTAGTTCTCCCGCCCTCGTGCGCAATTGCGGCACCGGCCGCAACTCCAGATCCCGTGGACCACCACGGTTTCCCCGATCCAGCCGCGGTCGGCCGCCGGGCCCGCGTCGAGCACGGTGCCGGCCACCTCGTGTCCGAGGGTGAGCGGGAGCGGATAGCCGAACAAGCCGGCGGCGGAATCCATGATGTGCAGATCCGAGCGGCACAGCCCGGCCGCCTCGACCCGCAGCAGCAGTTCCTCCCCGCCCGGCCGCGGTGTGGGGATCTCGCGGAGTTCGGGTTCGGCGCCCCAGGCGGTGAGCTGTACGGCCAGCATCAGCGTGCCGTCCAGCCGCCGTCGACCACCAGGGTCTGCCCGGTCATATAGGACGACGCGTCCGAAGCGAGGAACAGCACCGCGCCGTCCACCTCTCCGGTCCGGCCGCCACGGCCGAGCATGGTGTTGCGCCGGACCCAGCCCGCCGATTTCTCGTTGCTGAACAGGCCGTCGGTCATCTCGGTATCGAACCACCCCGGCACCACGGCATTCACCCGGATACCGCGCCGGCCCCACTGGCCGGCGAGTTCCCGGGTGAGTCCGAGGGTTCCGGCCTTGGAGGCGGCATAGCTGGCGCCGCCGATCGGGGCGGTGGAAACCAGGCCGATCACCGAGGAGATATTGATGTAGGACGCGTCTTCGCCCTCGGGCAGCCGGGTCGCGGCGTAGGTGGCGAGGTGGAAACCGGCGAGCAGGTTCAACTCCAGGATCGCGTGGAACCCCGCGTCGGTCTCCTGCTCCGCCTGCGGCGGCCCCGGCCGGCCCGCATTGTTGACCAGCACGTCCAGGCGCCCGGACTCCGCGTAGCAGCGGTCCACCAGGGCGGTACGGTCCGCGTCCCGGGTCACGTCACAGGGCACCGGCACGATCCGGGAATCGGTCCGTGCGAGTTCGGTCAGCCGGTCCACTCGGCGGGCGGTCGCGTAGACGGTGGCGCCCGCGCCGGCCAGCACACGGGCGAAGCCCAGCCCGAGGCCCGACGAGGCACCGGTGACCACGGCGACGCGCCCGCTCAGATCGAACAGGCTCGCCGGTGTGGTGACAGCCGGTTCGCTCGGCTGCGTACTCATCTCAGTACACCGCCGTCCGGCCGCCGTCGACCGGGATCACGGCCCCGGTCGTGTACCCCGCGGCATCGCCGGCCAGATGAACGACCAGTCCGGCGATCTCCTCCGGCCGCCCCAGCCGGCCCGCGGGGAGCCGGTCGACGATCTTGCCGACGAACTCGTCATCCCAGTGCTCGGCCATATCCGTCGCGAACCCGCCCGGCATCACACAGTTCACCCGCACCGACGGCGCGTATTCCTGCGCGAACGCCATGGTGAGCGCATTGAGACCGTTCTTGGCCGCGGCGTACATCGCCTCGGGCGGGCTGGGCCGGACCGCGCCGATACTGGAGATATTGATGATCGAGCCGCCACCGCCACCGGCCATCCGGGCCCCCGCGACAGCCATCAGCCGGAACGGGCCCTTCAGGTTCACCTCGAGGGTCTTGTCCCACAGGCCCTCGGTCACCGCCGCCAGATTCTCGGCCGGCGGGGCGATCCCGGCATTGTTGACCACGATGTCGAGACTCCCGAATTCGGCGACGATCCGGTCGACGGCCGGCTCTATGCTGTCCCACCTGCCCACATGCAGTTCCAGTGGGTGGGCGCTGCCCGGGCCCGCGCCGAGCGCGGCGACCGCCGCCTCACAGGCCGCGAGTTTGCGGCTGGAGACGATCACCGTGGCGCCGGCGTCACGTAACCCGCGGGCGATCGCCAGCCCGAGTCCGCGGCTCGCGCCGGTCACCAGCGCGACTTTTCCGGTCAAATCCGTTGTGCTCATCGGTGCTTCTTCAACTCCAGACGCGCGATGGTGCGCAGATGTACTTCATTGGGCCCGTCGGCGATCTGTAGTGCCCGGGTGATCGCGTGCATCCGGGCCAGCACGGTGTCATTGCTGACCCCGGCCGCGCCGAAGGTTTGGACCGCCCGGTCGACCACCGCGTGCGCCACCTCCATGGCGGCCACTTTGATCGCGGCTACCTCCGAGCGCGCCGCCGCATTGCCCTTGGTATCCATCAGCCAGGACGACTTCAGGACCAGCAGGCGGATCTGGTCGATTTCGACCCGGCTGCGGGCGATCCACTCCCGCACCACACCTCGGTCGGCCAGCGGGCCACCGAACGCGGTGCGCTCCAGCGCGCGATGGCACATCAGATCCAGGGCGCGTTCGGCCATTCCGATGGCCCGCATGGCGTAGTGCATCCGGCCCGGGCCCAGTCGGCCTTGTGCGATGGCGAATCCGTCGCCTTCGGCGCCGAGCATATTCGCCGCGGGCACCCGCACATCGGTGAACTGGACCTCGCCGTGCCCGAGCCGGTCGTGGAAACCGAACATCGGCAGGTCCCGCAGGACTTCGACGCCGGGTGCGTCGGCGGGGACCAGGATCATGCTCTGCCGGCGGTAGGCCGGTGCTTCCGGATCGGATTTGCCCATGAAGATTATGAGTTTGCAATCCGGGTCGAGAATGCCGGAGGTATACCATTTGCGGCCGTTGATGACGTAATCGTTTCCGTCACGGCGGATGGTCGAGGTGATATTGGTGGCGTCGGAACTGGCCACGTCGGGTTCGGTCATCGCGAACGCCGACCGGATCTCACAATCGAGCAGCGGCCGCAACCACCGCTCCTTCTGCTCGTCGGTCCCGAACATCGCCAGAATTTCCATATTCCCGGTATCGGGTGCCGAACAGTTGATCGCCTCGTTGCCGATGATGGACCGGCCGACCATTTCGGCGAGCGGGGCGTATTCCAGATTGGTGAGTCCGGCGCCCAATCCGTCGTGGGTCATGAAAAGGTTCCACAGGCCCAGTTCCCGCGCTCGGGCCTGTAATTCACGCATGATCTGCGGTTGTTCGTGCGGATTGTCCGCCGCGGCGATCTGCTCGTCGTAGACCGGCTCGGCCGGATAGACGTGGTCGTCCATGAATCGGCCGAGTGTGTCGAGCAGGTCCGCCGTGCGGGCGGAATAGGAGAAATCCACAGTGCGGCTCCTGAACTGGGGGGCGGAGACCTCAACCGGCGAGCAGCGCGGTTCCGGTCTCGATGAGGCGGTCGATGGTGGCGGGCAGTTTTTCCTGGTCCGGATCGTGATGCCGGCCTTCGCGGTGCCGCCGCAGGTTGTGGCCCATGATGGCGGCCATCTTGAGCCGGCCCAGCGCGTCGAACCAGGACAGTTCCGGTAGGTCGGTCCCGCCCGCGCGGTAGAGCTCCACCAGTTCCGCGGCGCTCGGCAACCCGGGCACCGTGCGGCCCACGCCGGGGAAATTGCTCCCGTCGGCGAAGACCAGGAACCAGCCGAGTTCGACCCGGGGGTCGCCGGCGCTCCAGATCTCCCAGTCGATCAGCGCGACCGGTTCGGTGCCCGCGGCGATGATGTTGCCCAGCCGGTAGTCGCCGTGGACGAGGGAGGGTGTGAGCGGTTCCGGTACGCGCCGGCCGAGTAATTCGAGCAGGCGGTCCCCGCCGGTGACCAGTTCCGGCGGCACCGCGCCGAGGGTGCGGGCCCAGCGGGCCAGTTCGTCGGCCGGGGTGAGTGCGGGCTCGATACCGGGGACCGCGTCGAGGGCGACCGCGTGCAGCCGCGGCAGTACCTCGGCCGCGCGGCGCATCCGGGCCGCGGCGAGATCGGGCGCCACGGCCGGATCGTCGAGGACCGGTTCCAGCGATTCGCCGGCGATGAATTCCATGGCAAACCAGGCGGGTTCGCTCTCGTCGGTGACGACGATGCGCGGCACCGGGACCTCGGTCGGCGCCAGCGCGCGCATGATCCGGGCCTGGCGCAACATATCGTGGCGGCCGAGGGGTTCGCGGCCCTCGGGTACCGCTTTCACCACATAGCTCGCGCCGGTCGTCACCGCCCGGTAGGTCAGTCCCGAATGACCACCCGGCAGGCGTTCGAAGACGGTGAGTTCGTGCCCGACCTCGGCGGCCAGCCGGTCGCGGACCCGGTGTTCCAGCGTCATGGGCGTGGCTCCTTGGGCAGGCCGAGTACCCGCTCGGCGATGATGTTGTGCTGGATCTCGTCGGTGCCGCCGGCGATCCGGTAGCCCGGCGCGCCGAGGACGTGCTCGGTCCAGGCGTAGGTTCCCCAGCGTCCCGGATCGGCGACCAGGTCGCGGCCGAGCAGCAGCCGTACCACCTCCGACGTGCGCGCCATGGTGTCGGTGGCCAGCAACTTGCCCGCCGAGGCCTCCGGCCCCGGGTCCCGGCCCGCGACCACCGCCGCGGCGACCCGCATACCCGCCACCCGCTGCACATAGCTGCGGGTGACCAGGTCGGCGACCCGGTCGCGTTCCAGATCGGACAGCTCCCGGCCCAGATGACGGGCCAGCGCCACGGCCTGGTCGGCATTGGCCAGGCCCAGGGTCGCGCCGTCGAGTCGTTCGGCGGCGAGCACGGTCAGCGCAACCGGCCAGCCCTTGCCGACCGGCCCGAGCCGCAGCTCGTCGTCGATCACCACGCCGTCGAGGTAGACCTCGTTGAACGAACTGCCGCCGGTCATCTGCCGGATCGGCCGGACGGTGACACCCGCGGCATCCATGGGGACCAGGAACACGGTGAGCCCCGCGTGTTTAGCCGCCGCCGGATCGGTCCGGCACACCGCCACGCCGAGGTCGGCGACGCGGGCGCCGGAGGTCCAGACCTTGTGGCCGTCGAGGGTCCAGGTGCCGTCGGGGTTCCGGGTGGCCCGGGTGCGTACCGCGGCCAGATCGGAACCCGCCTCCGTTTCGGAGAAGAGCTGGCAGGCGATGAGGTCGGTGCGCAGCATGGCGCGGACATAGCGCTCGCGCTGTTCCGGCGTACCCCATTGCTCGATGGTCGGCGCCACCAATTGCTGGGTGACCGAGAACATTTCGGTGCGCCGGGGTACCTCGAACTCCGCTTCGGCGCGCCGGAACGCGAGCACGTAGGACATCGGCAGCCCGCGTCCACCGTATTCCGGGGCCCAGTTCAACGCCCCCCAGCCCGCATCGAATCTGGTGCGCTCGTAGTCGCGGATCGCGTCGGTGTGCCGCCGTTCCTCCGCGGCGGTCCAGTTCTCGAATACGGCGACCGAATCGTCACCGTGCCCCCAGGCGGCTTCGATGCGGGGCGCGGCGACCCCGCGCAACCAGTCCCGGGCCGCCTCGGTGAACTCGGCGAGGTCCGGAAGTGTCTGTGTGCTCACTGTGTCTCCTCGCCCTCAGACCGAAAGAACCGTGCAGGCGCTGATTCCGGGAGCGCCGTAGACGTGGGTGAAACCGGTGCGCGGACCACCCGGCACCTGCCGTTCGCCCGCCTCGCCCCGCAGTTGGGTGACGATTTCGTGGACCTGCCGCAGCCCCGACGCGCCGATGGGTTCGCCGTTGGCGATACAGCCGCCGTCGGTGTTGATCGGCAGCCGGCCGGCGATCTCGGTGGCGCCCGCGGCGATCATCTCCTCTTGCGCGCCGTGTTCGCAGAAGCCGCATTCGGCCATGTGCATGATCTCCGCGCCGCTCTCGGTGTCCTGGAGCTGGGCGACATCGATATCGCCCGGGCCGATCCCGGCCTGCTCGAAGGCCGCCGTGGCGGCATCGGCGCTCACACTGGTCGGTTCCCCCGTGCCCTGGACCGCGGGGCTGAACACCTCGAAGGATCCGAAGCGGCGGGTGCGATGACTGATCGCCCGCAAGCGCACGGGGCGCCCGCCGAGCCGGCGCACGGCGGCCGCGCTCGCGACGACCACGGCCGCGCCCCCTTCGCCGGGGGAGCAGAACATGAACTTGGTGAGCGGATCGTTCACCATCTCCGCCGCGGCGATCTGCGCCGCCGAGATCGGCTCCCGCCGCCAGGCATTGGGATTGCGGCTGCCGTTGCGGTAGGCCTTCTCGGCGACCTTCGCCAGGGTGCCCGCGGAGATATCGTGCTCGCGCATATAGCGGCCGATCTTGGCGCCGAAGAACTGGGTGGTCACCATGAGACCGGCGGTGCCGTACCCCTCCGGCAGGCCCCAGTCGGCGGGGTCGGGATCGAAGGCTCCGCGTGGATGTTTGTCGAAGCCGACCGCGAGCGCGATCTCGGCGGCGCCGGAGCGCACCGCGTTGACCGCGGAGAACAGGGCGCTGCCGCCCGTCGCACAGCCGTTCTTGACATTGGTGAACGGGATACCGGTGAAACCGAGCTCGGCGACCAGGGTGTCGGCCAGGCCCGACCCGTCACTGCCGCCGAACGCGACCTGGATATCGGGCCAGGTCAGTCCGGCGTCGGCCACCGCGGCGGTGATCGCCTCGACGGCCATCTGCCGCCCACTGACCCCGGGCCGGCGGCCGAAGCGTGACAGCCCGCTGCCGATGATCGAAACCTGGTCTGTCACCGGTCCTCGCTCTGCTGGGTGGTAGTGGTGGCGAACCGGGGGACCGGTGTGACCGCGACCAGCCGCACCGGCGCCCGGTCCAGGGCGGCGAAATCATCGGGGCAGTCGAGAATCGCCTCGATCTTGATCCCTTCGGGGAGTTCGACGTAGCCGACCGCGTACGGCGTGAAACCCTCGGCGGGAACGACATACGGTGGCGATTTCGGTGGGAACCGCTGAACGGTGTAGGCCCAGACCACCCCCTCGTCGCTGAGGGGCAGTGGATCGGCGGTCGGCCGGGCGCAACGCGCGCAGATCGCGCTCGCCGGGTAGCCGACCGTGCCGCACACCCGGCACCTACTGCCTTCCAGCACGGGTTTCACCTGCTCACCCATGTCGTTCCTTCCGGTGATCGATGTGCCGATGGCCGGATCAGCGACCGACCCACTTGGGTTCGCGCTTCTCCAGGAAGGCGTTGACACCTTCGCGCGCGTCCTCGGACTGCAGGGCGTTGCCGACCGCCAGATGTTCCATCACCATCAGCGATTGGATATCGGCGTCCAGGCCGCGATCGATGGTCATCTTGGTGAGCTTCATGGCGAACGGGCTCTTGTCGATGATCGGCGCGATGAAATCGGCCACCAGGGCGTCGAGTTCGGCCGCCGGGGCGGAGGCGTTGATCAGATCGAAGGCCTCGGCCTCCTTGCCGGAGAGCAGTTTGCCGGTGAGCATCAGCTCCTTGGTCTTGCGGATACCGATCATGCGCGGCAGGCGGTAGATCGGGCCCGCGCCGCCGAACAGCGCGCGGCGGATGTGGAAGTCGCCGATCTTGGCATCATCGGCGGCGACCGCGAAATCACACGAGATCATCAGTTCGAAACCGCCCGCGGTGACGTAACCCTCCAGCACCGCCACCGACGGGGTGTTCATGGAGTAGAGGCGGTCGCAAACCTTTGCCGAGAGCACCGCGACATCCATCGCGTTGGTCTTGCCGACGTAGTTCTCGCGCAGTTCGTCCAGGTCGAAGCCCGAGCAGAAGGTGTTGGCCCGGCCGCGCAGTACGAGGACCTTCAGAGCGGGGTCGTTGTCGACCTCGACGATGATCTCGTCGAGCCGGTGCAGCAGCTCCACGGTGACCGCGTTCTTCTTGTGCGGGCGGTTGAGCCAGACACGGGCGATCTCGCCGTCTTTCTCCAGGACGATGTGGTCGGTGTCAACCATCGGGGCCTCTTTCATTGTCTGTTATTGAACTGGATTCACTTCAGTTGTACTCGACGGTACGGAGGGCGTCAATACGGAGTTCCGCGCCGGTCCGGGTCGTTCAGACGCCGATCAGATCGGCGATGCGCGCGCGATGTGTCCGCGAATCACCTTGTGCCGCTTCATTTCCGAGTGCGCGACGGAAGTAGGAGTGCACGGGATGCTCCCAGGTGAAGCCCACGCCGCCGTGCAACTGCACCGCTTCGGAGGCCGCGAGTACGGCCGCGTCGGTGCACACGGCCCCCGCCACCGCCACGGCCAGGCGTGCCGAGTCGGGGTCCTCTGCGTACAGGGCGGCGGCATACCGGGACGCCGATCTCGCGCGCTCCAGTTCGACCAGTAGATCGGCCAGCCGGTGTTTGACGGCCTGGAACGAGCCGATCGGTCGCCCGAACTGATGGCGGGTGCGGACATAGTCGACCGTGAGCTCCAGCAGATGATCGACGATGCCGGTGTTCTCGCAGGCCATAGCGAGAGTGGCCAGATCGCGCAACCGCGTGACGGCGGCGGGTGTCGATTCCGGTGTCGTCAATGCGATGGCCGGGCAGTCGCGGACGGTGAGATCCGCCTGCCTGCGGGTGGGATCCAGGACTCGGCGTGGGCTGCGGACGGCCCCGGGGCCGGGCCGCAGGGCGAAGAGGCGGCGGCCCTCGGGGGTGTCCGCCGAGGCCACCGCGATTTCGGCGGTCTCGCCGGCCGGTAGGTGGGTGACCGTGCCGTCGACGCGCCAGCCGTCGGATTCGGATCGGGCCCGCAGCGCGTCGGTCGCCGGATCGAGGGTGCCGACGGTGGCGAGCGACCGGCCGGCGAGTACCTCGGCGAAGAGTTCGGCGGTCTCCCCGGCGGCCGGCAGCAACGCCTGCGCGCCCAGGACCGCCGAGCTGATCACCGGTTCGCAGATCAGGGCCCGTCCGCATTCCTCGAGGACGACGGCCAGTTCCGCAGTGCCGTAGCCCAGCCCGCCGTGTTCCTCCGGCACGGCGAGCGAGGTCACCGACATCTCGTCGACGAGACGTCGCCACAGTGGTTCGGAGTAACCGCGCGCGGATTCCGCCGCGGCGCGGACCTGATCGATACCGCTGTGCCTGGCGAGCAGCGCCCGCAGTGTTTCGCGCAGTTGTTCCTGGTCGGGGCCGGGCGTGAGAGCTGCCGGTTCCGCCCGCGGCCAGGAAACTTCGACGGCGGCTGCTGAGGTCGGGGACATGATTCTCCGGTTGACTTGAGTTCAATTCGGTAATCTGAGCGTAGCGTTTCGCGGTCTCGACAAGAAGTGGTTTGCTGAACTAAGTTCATTTCATGAGTTACGTGATCGAGGACTACTACGCGACCGTCGACGGCGGCGGATTGCGGGACGCGGTGGCGTTGCTGGCCGAGGACGTGGACTTCACGATGGTCCTGCCCACCGGGGTGAAACGGGACCGCGGCCGCTCGGCCATGTTCGATTACCTCAGCGGCCGGCCGCCGGTGAACCGCAAGCACGTGCTGCTGCGGGTGGCCGCCGACGGTGACGTGCAGTTCGCCCACGGCGCCGTCACCGAGAACGACACCGTGACCACCGGATACTTCGTGGCCGCGATGCGCCTGGACGCGGCGGGGCTCATCGACCGGTACCAGGTCACGTTCAGCGCGGACTTCGCGCTGGTGGACCGGTCCTCGACCGAAGGGGAACAGAAATGACGACAGATGTGCCGGTGCTGGCCCGGTGGTTCGGTTATATGGATTCCGACGATCCCGATCGGGTGCTCGAGATGATCTCCGACGATTTCACCATGTCGGTGCAGTTCTCCAAGGGAGCGGGTGCGAGCGCCGAATTCGTCGGGGACCGGGCGGGTCTGGTCGCCTACCTCGCGCAGCGCGAGAAGAGCACCCTGGTCCACCACATCGACGTGGGCGCGGTGGTCGGCGAACACGAACTCGTGCTCGGTCGCACCACCCGTGCCGGGGAGTTCGAGGCGTCGTTCAACGCGACCGCTCAGCTCGACGCAGCCGGTGCGGTGCGCCGGCTGCTCATCGCCCGGACACCCGAAGTCGCCTTCGCGCGCTGAGCGGCGCGGGCCCGGGCCCATCCGACAAGGAGGACCACCTATGAACCGCCGGCTCTGCCTGGCCCGGCGCCCGGCCGGAAAGCTGGGCGTCACCGATCTCGAGCTGATCGCAGAACCCGTTCCCGAACCAGGTCCGGGCGAGATACTGGTGCGCAACACCTGGCTGTCGATCGATCCGTCCATCCGCATCCGGCTGGCGGAGACCACACCCGATGGATACCTGCCGCCGCTGCGGCCGGGCGAGGAACTCGGCGGTCTCGCCCTGGGTGTGGTCGCCGAGTCCCGCCATCCTGACTACGCCGTCGGCGATCTGGTCTCCCATACCCTCGGCTACCGCGAATACGCGCTGGTGGGTGCCGGGACACAGACCATCGGCGGCTACGGCGCGCCCACCCGGATCGAGGCCGGTGACCTGCCGCCGCAATGGTTCCTCGGGCCGCTGGGCAGCGCCGGGCTCACCGCCTATGTCGGGCTGGTCGAGATCCTCGAGCTGACCGCGGCGGACACGCTGTGGGTATCGTCGGCCGCCGGTGCGGTCGGCTCGCTCGCCGCGCAACTCGCGGCCTTGCGCGGCGCCACGGTGCTCGGCTCTGCGGGCACCCCGGACAAGGTCGCCTACCTGGGTGACGAACTGGGTATCGCGGCCTTCGACTATCACGAACCCGCCCTCGCCGATTCGCTGGCGGCGCTCGCGCCCACGGGAATCGACGTGTATTTCGACAATGTCGGTGGTGACCATCTGACCGCGGCGCTGGACGCGCTGCGCCCGCAGGGGCGGATCGCGCTGTGCGGTGCGGTATCCGGTTACGACGGAGCCGCCCCGGCCGGGCCGCCCAATCTGTTCACCATGGTGGCGAAAGGTCTGCGTATGAGGGGTTTTCGGGCCGGATCCTTCAATCACCTCGAGGCGCCGATGCGTGCCGAGGTCGGTGCGCACCTCGCGGCCGGGCGACTGGTCCACCGGGAATCGGTGTTCGAGGGGATCGAGCAGGCGGCGGACGCCCTGGTGGCGATGCTGTCGGGGGCGACCGCCGGTAAAACACTGTGCCATCTGACCTGAGGCCGGCCGGGGACGTTCAGTGATCGCGCGGGGCACGGCCCATCTTGCGTTCCCGCTCCCGCTCGGCGGCGGTGGCGAGATAGTCACCGAGTTCGCGGCGCAGGGTGGTGTCGAGTGACCGGGCCAGACTGGTGTGCACCGCGGCGACACCGAGCTCGCGCATCGTATTGAGCATGCGGGTGGTGGCGGCGATCTCGTCGTTGGAGTCCGGTAGCCAGCCGGGTCCGTGCTCGTCGACGATATGTTGCTTCGCCGCGTTGATGAGCAGCGCGCTGATACCGTCGATCCGCGTCGCGACCTCGGCGTACACCGAGATCAGCGTACCCAGTTCCACTCCGTACTCATGGAGTTCGGTGAACGAGGTGAGCAGTTGGGTGTCGGTGATCACCACCGTCTCGCCGTCCACCCGGACCAGACCCATCCGGCTCAGCTGCGCCACCAGCTCGTCGGTCTGCTCACCGAGGATGGTGGCGAGCAGTTCCCGGGGGACCTCGAAGGTCTCCTCCTCCGACCAGTTCGCGGTGACGGCGTGCTGCAGACCCAGCACCTCGGTGAGGTCCTTACCGGTTTCCCAGCTGGTGATGAAATCGGCGATATGCGCGGTGGTGAAACCCCGCTGCAGCAGCGCGTCGATGAGGCGGAGCCGCTCGAGATGGGAATCGTCGTAGATACTTGCTCGACCGTCGCGGTCGGCCGGGGGTGGTAGCAGTCCGCGTTCCTGATAGGCACGGACATTGCGGGAGGTGGTGCCCGCGGCGCGGGCGAGATCATCGATCCGGTATCGCGCCATGAATCCGCACCTCCCTCACCCGCCTGCGCCGGTGACTCCGGCTCACCGAATCCGAGTCTAGCCGCCGGCCAGGAGACCGACGCCACCGTCGGCACCGGCCACCACCGTGTAGTCGTCCAGATCGACCTCGCGCAATTGGTTGCGGTACTGGGTGGCGAACCCCGGGTACATGGTCGCGTTGAACCCGTCCTCGGTCAGGTACCAGCTGCGGCAGCCCGAGTTCCATGTGGTCGCGCCGAGCTTGCGCTGGATCGCCGCGTTGTAACGCTCCTGACGGTCGCGGCGCACCTCGAGCATCCGCAGATCACGATCGAGGATCAGGCCGATCGCCCGGACCAGGTAGTCGATCTGCGCTTCCATGTACACCAGTGCCGAGTTGTGCCCCGGGCCGGAATTGGGTCCGAAGGTCAGGAACAGATTGGGATACCCCGAGACCGCGACACTGCGGTACGCGAATGCGCCGCGCCGCCATTCGTCGGCGAGTACCCGCCCGTCCCGGCCGGTGATCGGGATCGGCGTCCCCGTTTTGGAGACATCGAACCCGGTGGCGAAGACGATGCAGTCGGCGCGATGCTCGATCCCCTCGGCAGTGCGGATACCGTCCGGTGCGATCCGGGCGATCGGCCAGGTGATCAGTTTGCAGTTCTCCCGTTGCAGCGCCGGGTAGTAGTCGTCGGTCATGAGCAGCCGTTTGCAGCCTGCCCGGAAATCGGGGGTGAGCTGCCGGCGCAGCCACGGGTCGGCGACCTGCCGCCGCAATTGCGCCCGGCCGACCAGTTCGACCACCCTGGTCAGCGGGGTGTTCCAGACGACGCCGAGCGCCACCGACTCGTGCCCGTAGAACCACGCCTGCCGGGCGAGGGTCTGCGCGTCGGGAACACGTCGGTAGAGTTCCTTGGCGAGCGCGCCGGTGCGCCGGTTCACCCGGGGCAGGACCCAACCGGGGGTGCGCTGGAAAACCTTCACCGAACCGGCCCGTTCCACCAGTTCCGGAATGATCTGCACTGCACTGGCTCCGGTACCGATCACCGCGACCCGTTTCCCGGAGAAATCGTAGTCGTGGTCCCAGCGGGCACTGTGGATCGTGTGGCCGGTGAAGGAGTCGATCCCCGGGATATCGGGGTAGCCGGGTTCGGTCAGCGGCCCGGACGCCAGCACCACCGCGCGGGTGCGGACGTTCCCGGAGCCCTCGATCGAGACCTCCCAGGTCCCGGTGGACTCGTCGAATTCCATACCGGTGACGTTGTGCCGCAACCGGATATGCGGTGCAATCCCGGATTTCGCCACCATCGAGTCGATATAGCCCAGGATCTCACCGCTCCCGGAATAGGTGTGCGACCAATCCGGATTGGGCGCGAAACTATAGGAGTAGAGCCGGGAGGGAATATCACAGGCCGCGCCGGGATAGGTATTGTCGCGCCAGGTTCCGCCGACCGCGTCACCGCGTTCGAACACCGCGAAATTCGTGATACCGCGCTTCCGGAGCCGGATGGCCGCGCCGATTCCGGCGAATCCCGCACCGATCACGGCGACATCGAGCGGAGCTGTGCTGGTCGTGGTCATATCTGTCCTCGTCACGCGGCGGGGGTGTAGGTGATTTCCTTCGACCAGCTCGGGTCCTTGCGCAGCAGCCGCCGCGGAATCGCCCCGGTGACCTTCACCAGGGTGTCCGCGAGCAGGTGATACGGGTGCCCCCGGTCGACGACCCAGTCGCCGTGCATCTTCACGATCTGGTACATCGGGAGCCGACGCGCGAACTCACTGCGCTCGCCCACCTTCCGGTAGCGCTCGAGCGCCGAGTACAGCTTCTTCTCATCCACCCCCATCGCGACGATGTTGTCGCGCATCTTGTTGAGCAGCGGCATATAACTCAGCACGCCGATCAGGAAGGTCGGTTTCACCCAGCCGCCGACGAGTTCGATGAGCAGTTTGCGCATCTCGGCGTGGCCCAGCACATCCATGACCGCGAAATCCACCGCGAGATGCCGGGATTCGTCGGCATTGATCCGCCGGAATGCCTCTTGGCATACCGGGTCCTCGATCTCGTCCATGATGAATTTGACGAGTGCGCCGTCCAGCGCCACCTCGAGCATCGGGATCACGGTGCCCAGGAACGACAGCGACATCTCGTCGGCGTATCTATCCAGGAAATCGATGACCAGTTTGACATTGATATTCGGCTGCGGGATCTCGTCACCCTCGAGCATGCCCCAGCGCCGCATCAGCGCGAGTTCGGCATTGGCGTGCTTCTGCTCCTCGGCGTGGAAGTATCGGTAGATCTCTCGTAGGGTTTCGTCGGGGGCTTTCTTGGCCATGGCGGCGAATCCGCGTGCCCCCACGTTCTCGATCCACATCAGGTCCGACATGAACGGCTTCAGGCGCGCGTGCTGCTCCGGGGAGATCGTTTCGGCACCCGGTGCGTCCCAATCGATATCGGCCAGTGCCCACTGGCGGTCCTTGATCTTGTCGAGCATGTCCTGGAAGTCCATGGTCGCCATATCAGACTCCTGTTCTCTGGGTGGTGGTCGGCGTGGTGGGCGCGTCCTGCGGCAAGAGCCGCTCGAGCAGGCCCGCCACGGTGGTGTACGGTCCGGGAAAAGCGCGCTTGAGCAGCCAGATCAGTTGGGCATCGGGCTGGGGGAGGACATGCAGCCGGCCGCGGTCGTGCGCGTCGAGGGTGATGCGGGCGACGCGCTCGGGGGAGAAGCCGGTCCAGCGCATCAGGGTGTCGGCGAGATCGCGCGAACCCGAGGTGATACGCCCGTCGCGGGCGACATTGGTCCGGACGAAGGTCGGGCAGAGTACGGTGACCGCGATATCGGTGCCGCCGAATTCCGCCGCCATGGTCTCCGACAGGGCGAGCACGCCGGCCTTGGATGTGTTGTAGACCGCCATCGCGGGCGCGGCCGCGAACCCGGCGGCCGAGGCCACATTGATGATGCCGCCGCGGCCGGTGGCCCGCAGCCGGGGCGCGAAGATCTCGCACCCGTGCACCACGCCCCACAGGTTGATGCCGAGCGCCCACTCCCAGTCGCCGAATCCGATCTCACCGACCGGTTTCCCGCCGATTCCGACGCCGGCGTTGTTGACCACCAGCGAGACCCCGCCGTCGAATACGGAGTCGGCGAAACGGGCGAGGATCTCCACGTCCTCACGGCGGGCGACATCGCAGCGGAAAGCGTGGGCGGCGCCGGGGTGATCGCGTTCGATGAGGGCCACCGTTTCCGCGGCACGGCTCTCGTCGATATCGGCGCAGACGATCTGCCCGCCCCGGGCAGCCAGTTCGCGGGCCAGGGCGCGGCCGATTCCGCTCCCGGCGCCGGTGACGACCGCGCGGGCGCCGCGGGTGCGACCCGAGTTGCCGAATGGCAGGAGATTGCGCAGGGTTGTCATCTCAGCTCACTTTCCGTGGGGTGCCGGCCGTGAGTGCCGCGCAGAGGAAATCGGCGGCCCGGCCCAGGGCGGCGTCGGCCTCGGGGGCCAGGCGCGGCAGTGCCTGGAATACATGCACCTGGCCCGGCCAGATCTCGAGGGTGCAGTCACCGCCCGCGGTCCGGACCATCGTGTGGAGGTGCCGGGCATCGGCACTGAGCATCTCGGCGCCGCCGGCCTGGACCAGCAGCGGCGGCAGCGCGGTGCCGGCCGCGACGGTGAGCCGCAGCCGCGGGGTGTCGTCGGGGTGTCCGCTGGTGTAGACGCGCGGGAGCCGCCGGGCGGCCCGGGCGGAGATCACCGGATCGCGCCGCCGCCGCTCCTGGTCGGTCGCCAGGGCGAAGGTGAGATCGATCAGCGGGGAGAACAGGGCGACGGCGGCCGGCTGCGCCGCGCCCCGGGCGGCGTTCTCCAGGAGCAGGTCGAGGGTGAGGTGTCCGCCTGCGGAGTCGGCGGCGATCACCAGGTCGTCCGCGGCGAAGCCTTGTCCGAGCAGCCACTCGAAACCGGCGGCGATATCGTCGGCGGCGGCCGGGAAGCGGTGTTCGGGGGCGAGCCGGTAGTCCACGACGAATACGGGCAGACCGGTCTCGCGGGACAGCCGGGAGGCCAAGCCGCGATGGGTCCGGGCCGAACAGAGCACATATCCGCTGCCGTGCACGTAGTAGACGGCGCGGCCGCCGGACCGGACGCCGGGGGCACGCACCCATTCGCCGCGGACACCGCCGGCCCGGACCTCCTGGACGACTGTTCCGCGCAGCGGTGGGCCGGCCAGTTCCATGATCGTCGCGATGAGAGTACGGGCGAAGAGCACGCCCGGTGGGTTCATCGGCACCGCGCAGTTGATCGGGCGCAGACCGTATTCCGCCGCGGTGGCGGCCAGCCGCGAACGTAGAGAGGGCGTCCGCGGCACATCGGAGCGCGAGGTCCTCGTCGACCTAGTCATGCGTTCAGAATCATTCAGCAATGTGCCATTTGTCAATGGCAGATTATCTCGGGGTCATTCGGTGATGTGATCGGCATCACAACGGCGACTGTCACGTTTCGGGTTGCTGCCCTGTCCCATGACCGACACCCGAGACAAGACCCAGGGAGAACGCCATGAACGCCACCCACCGCCAGGACATCGTGATCATCGGCGCCGGCTACACCGGCATGCTCGCCGCACTGCGTACCGCCCGGCGCACCCGTCGGATGCCGGTCCAGATCACCGTGATCAACCCGTCGGCTCGGTTCACCGAACGCCTGCGCATGCATCAGGTCGCCACCGGGCAGCAGTTGGCCGAGTACTCCATCTCCGATCTGCTCGCCGGTTCGGATATCGAATTCCGCCGGGCTGCCGCGACAGCACTCGACCCCACGAAGCGCATGGTGGCGCTCGACGACGACACCGCCCTCGGCTACGACATCCTGATCTACGCGCTCGGCAGCGTCAGTGACACCGCGGGTGTGCCCGGGGCTCGGGAACACGCCTTCACCCTGGACAACCGGGCGCTCGCGCAACGGTTCTCCGAACAACTACCCGGAATCGCCGCGACCGGTGGCTCCGTCACAGTATGCGGTGGCGGCCTCACCGGAATCGAGGCTGCCACGGAGATCGCCGAGAGTTGTCCGGGCCTCTCGGTCACCTTGCTGAGCCGGAACGAGCCCGGCGCCATGATGGGTGAAAAGGCCCGCGCCTACCTGAGCCGGGCACTGGATCGGCTCGGTATCGACCGGCGGGTGGGCAGCGACGTCGCCGAGGTACTGCCGGGCGCGGTGCGGTTGTCGGCCGGCGAACTGGTCGAATCCGATCTCACGCTGTGGACGGCGGGAGTCCGGGTTCCGCCGCTGGCGGCCGACGCCGGAATCCGGACCGACGAGCGTGGCCGGATCATCACCGACGCCACCCTGCGTTCGGTATCCCATCCGGAAATCTACGCGGTCGGCGACGCGGCGGCGGTCCGGATGGAATGGGGCCCACTGCACGGCACCTGCCAGAGCGGTATGCCGACCGCCGCCTACGTCGGGGACACCATCGCGCGCCGGTTGAAGGGCAAGAAAGTGGCGCCCTTCCGCTTCGGATACGTTCACCAGCCCCTGAGCCTGGGCCGCAACGATGCGGTGATCCAGTTCGTCAGCGCAGACGAGACGCCCCGGCGCTGGTACCTGACCGGCCGCGCCGCGGTCGGCTACAAGGAGACCGTCAGCAGCAGCCCGCTGCCGGTGTTCCGGCTGAGCAGGCATCTCCCGGTTCCGGTCCGGCCCTCGTCCGCGGGACGCGTCGCCTGAAATCGCCCCCGGCGCGGTGGAGACCGGACAGAATCGATCACGATGGGACACCACGAGCACAACCCGGAGGCAGCGGCCCCGGCGGATCACTTCGGCGAGCATCGGGGCCTGCTCTTCGGCGTCGCCTACCGGATGCTGGGCAGCGTGGCCGATGCCGAAGATGTCCTGCAGGACACCTGGCTCACCTGGCACGCGGCCGATCGCGCTGCGGTCGAACACCCGAAGGCATACCTGGTCCGGACGGGACCAACCTGTCGATCAACCGGCTCACCTCGGCGCGCGCGGTCCGGGAGCGATATATCGGTCCGTGGCTGCCCGAACCCCTGCTCACGGCGCCGGACTCGACCGAGGAGGAAGCCGAGATGGCGGACAGTGTGTCCATGGCCCTGCTCGTGGTCCTGGAAACGCTCACGCCGGTGGAACGTGCGGTGTTCGTCCTGCACGAGGTGTTCGGGTACCCATACGGCGAGATCGCCGGATACCTGGACCGACCCGAGGCCACCGTCCGGCAGATCTCGCACCGCGCCCGAGGACATGTGCGAGCTCGCCGGCCCCGGTGCGATACCGAGGAGCGGCCCCGCACGGCGATCATCGAGCGATTCCTCGCCGCCTGCCGAGGAGGAGACGTGAACGCGCTCATGGAGGTGTTGGCACCGGACGTCACCGCCTGGAACGATGGCGGTGGGAAGATCACCGCCGCGCGGCGGCCGGTCCATGGGCCCGACCATGTGGCGCGCTGGATGATCGGCGTATTGGCCAAGCCGGTCAGTGCCGGTATCGAACTCGCACCCGTGCCGGTCAACGGGGAGACCGGGATCCTGGGCACGATCGATGGGCACCCGCTCGGTGTGCTCACCTTCGATATCGCCGGTGGGCGCATTCACGGACTGCGATTCCAGGTCAACCCCGACAAGCTCGGCGGGGTGTGCGGCGGTCCGAATACGGTGGAGTAAACACCGGCAGGTGACCCGCGTGGCGGCCCCGGCCGCAATACGGTGGTGCGGCACGATGAAGGGATGAACATCGATCTCTCGGGGCGGCACGCACTGGTCACGGGTTCCAGTCAGGGCATCGGCCTGGCCATCGCCACCGCGCTGGCGCGGGCGGGTGCGTCGGTGATCGTGAACGGACGCGGGCCGGACAAGACCGAAGCGGCCCGCACCCGCATTCTGGAGCAGGTACCCGGCGCCTCGGTGCGCGCCGTCGCCGCCGACCTGTCCTCCGCGGTGGGCGCCGGAATACTGCGGGAGAAGGTTCCCGAACTGGATATCCTCGTCAACAATCTCGGAATCTTCGAGGCGAAACCGGTACTCGAGATCGACGACGACGACTGGCGGCGCTACTTCGAGGTCAATGTGCTGTCCGCCATCCGGCTCCTCCGGATGTATCTGCCCGGCATGATGCAGCAGGGTTTCGGCCGGGTCATGAATATCGCCAGCGATTCGGCGGTGGTGACCCCGCTCGAGATGGTGCACTACGGCACGACGAAAACCGCGCTGCTCGCCGTCACCCGCGGATACGCGAAGGCGGCGGCGGGCACCGGGGTCACCGTCAATTCCGTGATGGCGGGCCCGACCCATACACCCGGCGTCGAGAATTTCGTCCGTGACCTGGTCGACTCCGAACTGCCCTGGGAGGAGGCCCAGCACCGCTTCATGCGGGAACATCGTCCACACTCGCTGATTCAGCGACTGATCGAACCCGCCGAGATCGGCAATATGGTGGTCTATCTCGCCTCGGATCAGGCGTCGGCAACGACCGGGGGCGCGGTCCGCGTGGACGGCGGCTATATCGATTCCATCCTGCCCTGAACGGGTCGCTCGACCGCCGTGTCGCAGCGGTCGAGCGGTATCAGGCGATCTCGAATTCGGTGCTGGTCCCCACGATCGGCTCCAGGCGGCCGCCGGGCGTGAGCCGATCGGCGAAGTGCACGAAACGATGTCGTCCCGGCGCGGCATCGGCGGGAATATCCCAGGTGAAGGACGCCACCGAGGTACCCGGGCCGCGTGTGCTCCAGCGAAAACGCACGGCCCATTCGCCCTCGTTCGCGACCCGCACCCAGGCACCGTCCACCAGCCGCTGCACTTCGAGGAAGGTGCCGTTGCGGCGGGGGTTGTGTTTCGGGTGGGCGGAGACGAATTCCACCTCGGCCCGGGTACCGCGGATGTAGTGCGCGGCCGGCGGGGTGAGTGTCGCGCCGAAGTCGTGTCCCGGCAGGGCATTATCGGGGCCGGGAGCGGGAACGAAGTCGGGTTGCAGATGCGAGAGGTCGCGGGGTGCCGGGCCCCGATCGACGGTCGTGCCGGCGGCGAGCGCGGCGGCCAGCCGCGTGAACTCCTGCTGGTAGGCGGGCAGTGTGTACCGGCCGAACAGGGTGGACGCGCCCTCGTACTGCTGCGCGTCGTATTCCTCCGGGGTGGTGACGTATTCGTGGTAGGCGTTGGCGTATCCCTGGAGCAGTACCTGATCCAGTCCGACCCCGAGCGCCGCCGCCACCGCCCGCCGTACCCGCAGGCCGGCCACGATGGTGAACTCACCACCGGCCGCCGCCAGATACAACTCGCCGAGTCGAACGATCTGGATCGGCACCACACTGGGCACCCACGGTGCCGGCGGCAGCAGACCGAACGGCACCGCGATCGCCTTGGGCGCCTGGGCATCGGCGAGCCAGCCGGGCGCGGGCAGATGCGGCTCGCCGAGGAAGTCCAGGAAGGGGTTGCGCACGCCCTCCGGGATCGGGCCGCCCGGCAGACCCGGGCCGTCCTCGACGCTCCCGGCGAGTAACGACACACCCGCGGCCGGCGGTGCAGTGCGCCGGGCGGCGCCGTCGGGCGTGAACCGTCCGTCGACCGCGATATCGGACAGGTCGATATAGCAGAACACCGATCCCACTTGCCCGTTCATGGGTCTCGCGGCCGCGACCGCTGTGCAGGCGGCGTCGTACTGGCGCTCACCGAGGATGCGGGTGTTGTCGAATTCGTTGCCGGTTGGACCCGAGCCGGGCCGCAGATCCAGGTTGGGCGACATATCACCGGCATTGGTCTGGGCGAACGCGGCGACGTACCCCGGTGCGCCGTCGAGATAGCGCACGCCGTGGTCGGTGTGCTCGCAGCAGAATGCCGCGTAACCCTTGTTGTCCGAGCTGATCAGCAGGTTCCTGTTGGTCATCGAGGTGTTGTGGGTGGCGAACCAGGTGATCGCGCCGACCTCTTCGCCGCCCTTCCTGATCGACACCGTGGTGACCGCCGGATCGATGGCGTCCGGGAAGTGCTCCCGGTCCGCGGCGGGGTTGCGGTCGAAGGCGACTCGGGACCGGTTGACGCTGGCGTTGTGCAATTCGGCGCGGCCGAGGGCGAGCGTGCCGGGGGAGAGGTCGGCGTGCGCCGCCGCGATGGCTTCGACGATACCGTTCACCTCGGCGTCGTACACCTGCTGCTTGAACCCGAGAATCGACAGGTTGTAGGCGTAGTCGTGGGCGGCCCCGCCGCAGACCGCGTGTGAATGTGTCGAGGTGAGCAGGACATTGCCTTCGGTGTACAGATCGCCGAAACGGTGGCCCAGTTCGGTGAGCACGCCGCGATGCACCGATTGGAAGATCATCGCGTTCTCGGCGACAGCGCACACGACCCGCTCCGCCCCGGAGACGAAGACGAACGCTCGAGCGCGGGGGCGCAGGTGGATTCCGGCGGTCGTCTGATCCTGCTGGGAGTAGCCCATCATGCCGCATTCCGCGGCCGGCCCGGTGATGTCGGAGATACCGAGGCCGACGAGATAGCCGCCGGGTGCGGCCTGCGCGGCGGCGGCGAGCCGTCCACCGAGACCCGGCGCGGTCGCGGTGAGCGCGCCCAGCGTGACCGCGCCGGCCACCGCTCCCGCCAGGGCCGTGCGGCGGGGGAGCGCCGCCCGTTCGGGATCCGTCGGTCGCGCCGCGGCATATGCTTCGGAGGTTGCCACCATCGAGATGTCCTTCCTGCTCGACTGGCAGCGAACCACACTGTTGAACAAACGTCCAGATGTGGACCCGGCCGGTCGTGGCCCCGAACGCGCACCGTGCCCGATGTTCTCGGCGAGTAGCGGTTTTGTCCGGTTCGCGCGGTGGCCGCTCGTTCGGTTCGCGTGGTGGCGGTCGCGTCCGGCGCGCGGCGACGGTCCCGCCGGGCCCGAGCGGCAGCCGCATCGCGTAGGGCCGAATGGCGATCCGCGCGGATCAGTCCGGGAGCAACGGCACCGACATTCCCTCACCGTGCCGTAGGAGCGCGGCGCGGGTGACCGCCCCGGAACCGAACCGGGTGCGCAGCGCGTCCAGGGTGGTGTCCAGCGCCGGTGCGGGCCCTTGGTCGAACGGTAGCGTGAGCTGCCGGGGGTCGGTGTTCTCCAGATTCGTCAATGCCAGCCCGATCAGGGTGAGGCCGCGTGCGGTGATCAGCGGCATCGCCTCGGCGAGGAGGCCCCGGGCGGCCCGCAGGATCGTCTCGGTGTGGTCGGTGGCCGCGGGCAGGGTGTGCGATCGGGTGGCGCGGGTGAAATCGTCGAAGCGCATCCGCAGCACCACGGTGCGGCAGCACCGCTGGGCGGCCCGTAGCCGGCGGCCGAGCCGGTCGGTGAGGCCGTGCAGATAGGCCTCGATCTCCGCGGGCGGGTACGGCCGGCGGCCCAGTGCGCGCTGCGCGCCGAGTGACCGTCGCCGCCGCCCCGTCTCCACTCGCCGTGGATCGCGCGCCCAGGACAGTGCGTGCAGATGCCGGGCCGCGGCCGTGCCGACGATCGGCCGCAGCCCCGCCTCGCCCAGCTCCGCCAGCTGCCCGATCCGCTCGATACCGTGCGCGCGTAGGGTGCGTTCGGTCACCGGGCCCACACCCCACAGCCGGTGTACGGGCAGCGGGTGCAGGAACGCAAGTTCCTCGGCCGGTTCCACCCGCAGCAACCCGTCCGGTTTGGCGACCGCGCTGGCCACCTTCGCCAGGAACTTCGTGCCCGCGATACCGACCGAGATCGGTAGACCGACCTCCCGCCGCACCCGCGCGCGCAGCTCGGCGGCAATGGTGTGGGGTTCACCCGCGATGCGGCGCAGTCCCGCGACATCGAGAAACGCCTCGTCGATCGATATCCCCTCCACGATCGGGGTGGTATCGGCGAATATGTCGAACACCGACCGGCTGGCTTCGGCATAGACCGACATCCGCGGCGGGACCACCGTCGCGTCCGGGCACAAGCTCAATGCCTTGCCGATGTTCATCGGTGTCCGGACACCCACCGCCTTGGCTTCGTAGCTGGCGGCCAGCACGACTCCCCCGCCCACCAGCACCGGTGTGCCGCGCAGTCGCGGTTGATCCCGCTGCTCGACCGAGGCATAGAACGAATCCAGGTCCGCGTGCAGGATCGACGCGTGATCCCGGGCCGCGATCCGCGGCCGCCGGGCGGGCCGTGGGGGCGGCGCGGTCTCCGCCGGGTCCTCGGGCGGGCCCGGCGCGGTGGATGCCCGGCCGTGTTCGAACATATGTTCACACTAGCAGTGGGCTGACGGCCGGCCCGGGGGCGCCGCGGTGTGAGAGTAACGGCAGGCTCCAGTTGCCATCTACCGGCGATATCTGTCCGTCGTCTCGCGCTAAGGAGACTGCAATGACCACTCAGTACCTCTCGCTTTCCGACGGCATCATCGCCTACGAGCTCACCGGTCCCTCCGACGGACCGCTGGTGGTGTGCGTTCCCGGTGTCGGGGTCAACCGTGCCGATTTCCGGTTCGTGGCTCCAGCGCTGGTCGAGGCCGGAAATCGGGTGGCGGTCATGGATATCCGGGGCCACGGCGACTCCAGCGCCGACTGGCCGCAGTACCATCCCACCGCAGTCGGCCACGACATCGCCGCCGTGATCCGTCACCTCGGTGGGCCGGCCGTGATCGTCGGCCATTCCTTCGCGGCGAAGTCTGCCGGGCAGGTCGCCGTCCGCGAACCCGAGTTGGTGCGCGGCCTGGTGCTCATGGGTGCCGCGGTGCGACATGAGAAGCCCGGGTTCGTCATGGGGCTGGCCGCCAAACTCGTCACCGGCAATGCTTCGCTGTGGACGGTGTTCCTCAAGGCGCTGTACCCGGGCGCCAAGCCCGCCGACTTCGCCGAATATCTGGCCGCGAACAAGGCGATGCTGCGCCGCAAGGGACACCTCGCGGCCTTGAGCGCCCTGACCGATTCGCTGCCCGCCGACCCAGCCCTGGACCTGTCGGACATCACCGTCCCGACCTTGATCATCATGGGCACCAAGGACGGTGACCTCGCCGACCCGGCCGCCGAGGCGCAACGGATCGCGAACGAGGTCTCCGGACCGTCGCGGGTCGCGATGGCGGACGGCTCGGGGCACTACCCGCACGCCGACAACCCGGAGTTCACCACGCACGCCGTCGCGACGTTCCTGAAGGAACTGTGATGCCACGCGCCGGACTCTCTCCCACCGCGGTGGTGGACGTAGCCGTCGCTGTTGTCGACGAAGGCGGACCCCGCGCCCTGACCCTCGCTGCGGTTGCCACCCGCGCCGCGGTGGCTACCCCGTCGCTGTACAAGCACGTCAAGAACCTGGACGAACTAGTGGATCTCGTCGGCGTGCGCGTCCTCGACGAACTCACCGAGCGGGTGACCCACTCGGTGATCGGACTCGGCGGCCCCGAAGCGGTAGGCGCGCTGTTGCGCGCCTACCGCGACTACGCCGTGGAACACCCGCACCGGTATACGATGCTGCCCCAGAACCCGCGCGAGACACCAGGCTGGGATACCGCCAGCCGGCGCCTGATGGACACCATCTTCGCCGTCCTGACCGGTTGCGGCGTCACCGGCGCGGACGCGGTGCACCTCACCCGCTGCATTCGCGCCGCCGGACACGGCTTCGCCACCCTGGAGTCCCAAGGAGGCTTCCAGCTCGCCGAAGATATCGAGACATCCTTCGCCACTCTGACCCACATGGTGCTCAGCGCGCTGCCGTCGGTGAACCCGAAGGCGCCGCGCTTGCCACTGAAGTAACCGCCGCGGTCGCGTCGGTGTTCAGCAATCCGCAGGAGGCCGCGGCCCCGCTGGGGACCGGGCAGAAGACGTTCCGTACTGCCTATGGACGGCCGCGAAGTACCGCGGCGAATTCGCGGAAGCGTTGTGGGTCACGGCCGCCGGTGGCGGGGATGGCGACACGACCTGCGCGATCGTCGGTCCGTCGTCGACCAGTTCCGGCTCCCGGCTCCCGTAGCCGACGAGATGCCCGAAGGCCTCCGGATCCCACAGCGCCGGCATTCCCGAACCGGTGGCGACAGTGAAAGTTCCGAATTCGGCAACGGCGGCCGAGTATCGCGAAGTCGCGCTCGCGAGCGCGCCAGACATCGCCGACATCAACCCCGCGGCTCACCCTCACAGCATCCGGCACGGTGCGCCCGCGCAACGCAGCCGATTGTTCAACATGGGCGGTAAGAGGCCGAATGATCGCTGTTCAGCGATGATTCGCACCCAACTCCGATTCATAAGCCCCCATTTATGAACAACGCCAAGCCGTGGTCGATGGCTGAGGCGGTCAGGCGGGTAACGGGTGCGGGAGTTCGGCGCGGTCGGTGGGTACCGGCATCGGTTCGCGCGGGCCGACGCGGGCGTGGGCGGTGTCGCCTTCGGGGTATGGACCGGCCAGTGGCACGGGCGGCGACGGTGGTGCGCGCGACCTGACCGAGGGCTTCGCGGCGATCGCGTTGCCGGACGGGCGAGACCGAGCATGGCGATGTGATTGCCGGTCGCTGTGCCGCCCGAATTGCCTGCGGTTGTCGGCTACCGGCTGTCGTGGGTGTGGTCGATGAGGGTTTGGACTCCGTCGAAAATGCGGTGGAGGCCGAAGGTGAGCGGGTCGATCCGACTGTTGGTGCCGGTGAGCGTTCTCACCAGTGCGGGGAAGCGATCGGCATGGCGATCGACGAGTTCGGTGGTGAGTTGCTGCCATTCGCGGGCGTGGTCGGCGTCGAAGTCGGTGTGCTGCTGGGCGAGGTTGCGGACGTGTGCGGCGATGAGCAGAAACACCTGATGGCGTTCGGCGGCCTGAAGGCCGGTCGATTCCAGCACCTCTAGTGCCGCGTCCATCCATTGGAGTTGATTCGGGCCCAGGAGTTGACGGCGCATGGTGGTAGCGGTGAGCAGCCACGGATGGGCGGTGTAGACGGTCAACAGCTGACGCGACCAGGCCAGCAGTCGCGTACGCCAGTCGGTATCGGGGTCGGGTAACCCGGATCTGGGAGTCAGGACGGCTTCGACCATCAATTCGATAAGTTCCGCCTTGCCGGGGATGTGGCGGTAGAGGGCCATACCGGAGACGCCGAAAGCGGCGGCCACCTTGTTCATCGACACCGCCTCCAGGCCATCGGCATCGGCGACCGCGACCGCGGCGGCGGCGATGCCGGTGATGGTGAGGCCGGCTTTAGGCCCGCGTGTGGACCGGCCGGGTTCGTCCCACAGTAGTGCGGCAGCGGAGCGCAGGTCACGGGGCTTGTTGTCGCTGCTGCGGGCCATGGCCGGAGGTCCTCCTGCTGGGATCGAGTTGACAGCCCCCCTCGGCTGTTTATACCGTAAACGTCGTTGTTTGCGACATAAACAGTTTAAGGGGTAATCATGCGGATCCCGGGTGTGAAGCACTCTCAGCGCCTGCGCATCACCACCGCCGACGGCATCGACGAATCCGGTTTCGTACAGATCGGCGGCATCGGCCAATGGATCTCGATCCGCGGCGAGCACCACGACAATCCGGTCCTGCTCGAACTCCACGGTGGGCCCGGCGCTTCCAACCTCATCTACGCCACTCGCACTCGGAGCTGGGAACGCCATTTCACCGTGGTCCGCTGGGATATGCGCGGCGCCGGGAAAACTTTCGGCTACACCGGCCCGGCCGGTCAGGGCGAGATGAGTCTGCGGCAGCTCGAACGCGATGCGCTGGAGGTCACCGCTCATGTGCGGGCTCGGCTCGGCGTCGACAAGGTCGTACTGGTCGGCTGCTCCTTCGGCTCGTTCGTTGCGCTGCGCATAGTCCGCCGCCACCCGGAGCTGTTCTCCGCCTATGTCGGCACCGACCAGAACATCAACGCCGGTGGCCGCGACCGCACCGCCTACCTGGGCCTACTCGAGCGCCTCGAAAGGACCGGCAAGCGCAAGGAGCTCGCCGCTGTCACCGAGATGGGTGCGGATCGGTCGACGTGGACCACCAAGGACTGGTCGCAATACAACAAGCACTCCGTCAGCTCCGACCCCCTCACCTTCGACACCGTCAAGAAAGTCGTGATGGGCTCGTTGCTGACCTCACCACTGCACTCACTCGGCGACATCCGCACCTATCTGAAGGCCATGAGCTTCTCCGAATGCCTCGCACCCCAATCGGTCGCGATCGACGAATGGGTCGAGGGCACCACCCTCGCGATCCCGTTCTTCCTCTTCCAGGGCGAGCACGACATCATCACCCCACCGGATTCGGCCAAACGGTTCTTCGACGACGTCACTGCCCCGGTCAAGAAGTTCGCACTCATCGAGAACGCAAGCCATTTCGCCGCATTCCGCCGCCCCGACCGCTTCCTCGACCTCCTCCTCGCTCACGTCCATCCCACCCTCGCTCCAGGGCCCGCGCCAGAATCCAGAACTGTTCATTAAATGATGTGTTCCTGGACGCTGACAAGAAATATCATCGCTGGTCGGCGATGACCTTTGGGTCTACCTCGTCCAAGAACCGACTTTTCGTGGACGAGGTGGCCGCGCGCTGCGGGTCACTCCCTGGCTTCGATCGTGAAAGAAAACGGGGATCGGCTGGTCGCGAATTCGGGCATCGGATGGGGCGGCCCGTGGCCGGTTTCTGACGGACTTCTGCCTTTACATTCGCCGGTTGGAGTTCGACGCAGCGCAAAGTCGATCGCATGTCCGGTATGCCCGCCTTCTCGGTAGGGCCGGCATACCGAGGCGACGGGGAGCGGTCGGCCCGTGCCGGGAGGGGTCAGTCCTTGCGGATCCAGGCGGGCATGATCCGTGTCTCGCTGATTCGCCAGCCTTCTGGTGTGCGGATTACCGTGCAGGCCTGTCGCAGGCCACCTGTCTGGTGGGGTGGTTGACCGTCGCGGAAGTAGTACACGGTCGAGTTCGACGAGACAGCGGCCCGGTCCCTGTCCGCCT
The DNA here is from genome assembly GCA_040674215.1 of Nocardia sp. NPDC050193. Taxonomy (GTDB): domain Bacteria; phylum Actinomycetota; class Actinomycetes; order Mycobacteriales; family Mycobacteriaceae; genus Nocardia. Next base: position 121,621 of record JBFARE010000014.1, read on the forward strand.
CTATCGGCAGGTCGGTGGTGGTGGTGTGCTGAGTGTGTTCACCTTCGACCTCGCCTCGTCGCATGAAGTCGACGACCTTGTCGATGCCGCGGATTTGGATGCGCGGCGAGTGGACCTCCACATCGTCGGCGGAGGCGGTGCCGGCATCGTCCCATCGTCGCTCGTCGAGCAGGCGGGCGAACCGGGTGAACAGGTCGGTGATCTCGATACGGTCGGTGATCAGGGAAGAAGTGGACATGGCATCCTCGTTCGTTCGCATGGCGACGGGCGACTGTCGGGCGAGGCCGTGCTGTCGGCGCCGCACGCGGTGACAGTGAGCGTAAGCGTGAGGGCGGCGGCGCAGGTTGCGACTGCCCAAATCGTTCGGTGCATACCTTCCTCGTACAGCTGGCGCCAAAACATTGGCGCAGCCAACATTGGCTCCACCAACTATATGGGGATCTATTGGGACCGCCAACAAATAGGGCGGCGGGCGTGGACCAACTCCCGCACGGCTTTCCGCGAAGCCCAGTTGGCTCCTCACGCAGATGGCGGTGCACGCCCACCGGTTGGTGCCCAACGGGTTCGATGAGGTCGGTGCGCGTGGATACCACTACCGCATCCTGGCCGCGCTGGATGAGTTCAGGGCCGCCAGTCGGACCGAGCTCGGTCGCTGCTGCAATATGGACCGCGCCGACACAGTGGCAGCCTCAACGAGCTGGCCGGACAGGGCTTCGTCGAGCGAACGCCGGACCCGCAGGACCGGCGACGCAACATGGTGATCCTCGCCGAGGGCGGCACTCGGCAACTGCGGCGCCTGGACCGAGCGCTCGACCAGGTGCAGGACGATCTACTCGGACCCCTTCCCACGGAGGACAGGCAAACGTCGATCTCACAGGGGCACCGGGTCGGTAGGTAAGAGGCCGAAGAGCACGGAGTCACGGCGGCCTCCCTTGAACGGGAGAGGGGACCTCGAGAGCCCTTCGCGCGTGAAACCACTGCGTTCGGCAACCTGTTGCGAGGCCAAGTTATCCGGACCGCAGGTGCAGGTCAGCTCCAGTCGCGCGACGGCGAGGTCGACCAAGACCGGCCCGGTTCCAACTATCGCCTGATCACCGACGCCGCCGGGACACCCTTGGCGGTCACGCTGACCGACGGCAATCGCAATGGTTTCATCCAGCTCATTCCGCTCGTCGATGCCCGGCCCGTGATCAGGGCCGCTCCTGGCGCCGACCTCGTCATCTGTATGCCGACCGCGGCTACGACCACGACAAATACCGCCGTCTGCTCCGAGCCCGAGTCATCACTCCCGTCATCGCCCGCCGCAGCACCGGCCACGGCTCCGGATTGGGGAAGCCCCGGCGGCCGGTCGAGCGCGGTTTCGCATGGCTGCACGCCTTCAAACGCTTACGAACCCCACGCCGACATCCACCAAGCACTACTGAGACTGGTCTGCTCGATCATCTGCCTCCGGAAGCTCATTCTGAACTGATCTCTTGGATCCACAGCCCCTTCGGCCTCAAACAAGGTGCAGCGCCACAGCGAGAATGCCGAAAGCTGCCAGGATCGAATCCACGCCGACGTGCATACCGATCGCCAATCGGATGTCCTTCCTCCGCCAGGTGAGCCAGAATCCGGGAAACGTGAAAATCACCCGCGCTACGAACACCGACGGCGACCAGAAGTGGTAGAGCGAGAACAAGACTGTGTTGATCACCGGCGCCCAGCTGTTCAGGTGGGCTATGCGGGGCAGCAGAAAACCCCGGAAATATAGTTCCTCGATGAGCGGGAGGGAGATTCCGGTCAACGGCAGAGATATGGCCATCGTGGTCAGCATTACCGAAAATGAGTACCCCTGAAGGTAGGCGGTGGGGCCGCCGGTGTTCGCGTATGGAAGCCATGTGAGGAAGTTCTCGAAGAAGTTGTTCATCGGTGCCAGCGCGAACCCCACCACCGTCATCCATACGATAAGTGGGATGACCAGTGCCATGAGCTTGCCGCGTGGGAGTGGTTCATCGGTGTAGTGCAGCACGCCGTGTAACGAGAAGCGGCTGTTATGCCTGCAGCCGAGCCACAGCAGACCCAACAAGATCGGTATCAGCACCAGGCACAGAGCGATCGCCCAGCCCAGGAGTGGCGGAAATCCGATCGCTTCTATGAATGGTTCGCCGATGAGTAGGTAGATGGCGACAATCAGGGCGCCCGGGGCAAGATGCAGCACAATCGACAACGGCAAGCAATGGCGGTCACTCAGCAGCCACTCGGCTATTTTGCCCTGCCTCATATCATTGGCCGTAATGACAGATGCTCTGTATTCTCGTCATGCCGAAAACGATCTTCGCCCGTTCGATCCATGTGCACCCGGCTCGTTGTGAAGGCTGTGGGCGGGACTATGAGCCCGTTGATTGGGTTTGTGGACCGGTACGCCCGATCGGCAGACCGGTGAGCATGTAGTTTTTGTTCTGACGAAGGACTGAGCCATAGCAGGATCGCCGCCGGATGGCTGGCCGGCGGGGTGGGCGTCGAGGTCATTCTGGACTGGGGATGTCGATGCCGGCGGCGGCGAGTTTCGTTTCGACGAGCGACGCCAAGCGAGCTGCGGCGGAGTTCTGTTTTTCGCCGTGGTGGGCGATCATCCGGTACCGGGTCGCGGTCTCGGTGTGGGCTTGCAGACCGGTGACGATCCTGAGCTGGGCGGGGTTGGTGAGGTAATGCTCGGCCATGTCGGTGGCCAGTTCGGCGACACGGGGGTCGTCTGGTTCCCAGCCGATGACTTCGGCGCTCCGCTTGGCCAGTTCGACGAAGCGGGGGTCGTGCAGCGCGTGCTCGATATCGGTGAGGTAGTTGTCGAAGCCTTCGGGGACCAGCGCTTTGGCCAGCACGAAGGATTCTCGGGCGGTCTGCACGTCGTGTGGTGTGAAGCCGAGGGTCGGCATTCCCTCCAGCAATGCCACCGCGCGGTCGGGCAACAAGGTCCGGTCACCGGAGGTGAGCCGGTGGAGCATATCTCGCTGCGCGGTCAACTCGGTGATTCGTGCGGTGAGGCGTTGTTCGGCATCGGCGAGTGCGTCGGCGAACTGCGCGGGGTCGGAGTCGATAAGCGGGCCGATGTCGGCCAACGGCACCCCGGCGGCGGCCAGTGTCCTCACCTGTACCAACCTCAACAGCTCGGGTGAGCCGTATCGCCGGTAACCCGAGCTGTCGCGCGCCGGCTCGTCGAGCAGGCCGAGCTTGTGGTAATGCCGCACCGTTTTGATCGTGATGTCGGCGAACGCGGCCGCCTGGCCGATGGTCACCCCGTCGGTCATCGACTCAGCGGTCCTGTCCATCGTGTACTGCCGCGGTCTCCCGCACTGCGGCAGCGACAGCCCGGAAATCCTTCCGCAGGATCTGTGTGTGATTGCTCGCCACCTTCGTGCTGACCCGCAGATTCGGATTCCGGCGGAGCACGGGATCGAGAGAGGCGCGCATCTGTTCCATCTCCTGCGCGCCGCCCCCCAGGCTCGCACCTGTGGCGAGGATGTAGCGCACCGGGCAGGCCAATCGGTCCAAAACCGGTTCGAGTGCGGCGCAGACCTCGTTGATCTCGATGTTGACCTCGGCATGCTGAGCGGCACTCATCGAAGCGGACATGCCGAACGGACGCACGAGCGGCAGGAACAACCGCATCCGCCGCCACACACGCTGAATCGCTTCCCGCCCTTCCGCACCGGTGTATCCCCACGGAACTCCGCCATCGACAGAAACCACGCCGGCCACCCGGTGCGGGTTGCGGTCGGCCCAGTGCACCGCCAGCGCCGCACCGTAGGACCAGCCGACCAGCAGCGGCCGCTCCACCCCCGTCGCCTCGACAATCGCGTCGAGGTCACGAAGACAGCCCTCGAAGGAATAGTCCGCCGACCGCTTCGACCCGCCGCGAGCCCGCTCATCGTAGGTGACATGCCGCCACTGAGGACCGAGCTCGGCGATCACCCGCCGCCAGGACCGCTGACTGGCGTAGGAACCGTTGAGATACACAACGGGACGACCGGGGCCGCGGGTATCGGTAACCGCTAGGGCCGTGTCGTCGACAGGCACCATGCCGGTCCATGGTGAGGTCATTGAACGAGTCATGCGGTCAGCCTCCACCATGACCTCGGGTCAAGGTCAAGGTGGAGCTCGACACGACCGGTCGGCGGAAGGCCTTCGACGAGACCCCGATCGGATTCGTGCCGGTCCTGTACCGCGGCACCTGTCACCGGGCTACGACGGGACCGCCGGGCTCCACGGGGTTCTGTAACCCACAGGGGCGGGTCCTCTGGCCCCTCGGGTGCAGTATTCAGCGCGACGTTCGTTCTCGACAGGCCGAGTCGGCAGGCTAGGTGTGACGCTCCCCCAATCGATTGTCGGGGGAGGGGTTCGTCTGTGCGTGTGTAGTACGTATCCTGACGGCGATCCAGGCAGTCGTCGCGATCGCGACAACCGTGCCGACGACGAGGAGATCAGGAATTTCGCCCGCCTTCCGGAGCACCGAGTCCTCGAGTCGCGCCTGATCTGCAACACCCAGGATCCCGCCGAGCGAGGTGGTGCCGTCGGTGGCCAGCAGCAGAATTCCCACGGCGATGGTGAGTACACCACCGATGACGCCGGTCCAGGTGTTCTGCCACCGGCCGATAGTCACACCGCGCGGCCGGACAAGGCTTTTCACCAGGGGCAGCCGCCCCCACAACAGAGCGAGGACGAACAGCGGAAGCGCCATTCCCGCCGCGAAGACCAGCAGGACGATCCCACCCGCCAGCGCGTTGCCGGAGACTGTGGCGAGGGTGAGCACGGCCCCGAGCAGGGGCCCGGCGCATACCCCGGCGAGGCCGTAGACCGTCCCGAGCGTATAGACGGCGGCGATCGAAGTGCTCGTGGTCGCATTCCGGCGGGAAAACCAGGGTGTGGGGATATTTAGCAGCATGATCGCGCCGAGGACGATGACGACGATCGCGGAGACGGTGACCAGCGCGTACCGGTGCTGGCTCACGAAGGCTCCGAGGCTTCCGGCGAGCACGCCGAGCGGGACGAGGGTGGTGATCAGCCCGAGGTAGAACACGCCGGTGCGGGCGAGAAGCGCGGTAGGACTGCTGAAGGCGTAGGAGAAGAACGCAGGCAGCAGCATTGCCGAGCACGGGCTCAGCAGCGTGAGGAGACCGCCGGTGAAAGCGCCCAGAAGACCGAGATCCATACTGATCACTCGGTTTTCGCCGCGGCGGTGTCGATGAGTTCACGGAAGGTCTCGATCGGTTGCGATCCCGCCAGCGCGGTATCGCCGGCGACGAAGAACGGCACGCTGTTGACTCCGATCTGCTGTGCTTCGCGGGTGCTGGCTTGTGCGGCGTCCCGGATGGCGGGATCGTCGAGGTCGGCGGTGAAACGTGCCATATCGGGCACTCCGGCCTTTTCGGCAAAGGTGATGAGCGTTTCCCGGGGTAGATCGGGGTGTCCGCGTTCCGGCGCGGCGGCGTACACGGCAGTGATGAATTCCATGAACTTGCCCTGCGCAGCGGCGGCGCGGGCGGCGACGGCCGCGTCTTCGGAGTGTTCACCGAAGAACGCCACATCGTGGAACTCGATTCGGACCTTCCCTGTGTCGACATACTCCTGGATCAGGGTGGGCAGGGTTTTCCTGGCGAACAGCGCGCAGTACGGGCATCGCAGGTCTGTCCACTGGGTGAGGACAACCGGTGCATCCACGGCGCCGATGGCCATCGGGTCGTCGGCATCGCGGCGAACGAAATCGTGCTCGCCGGTGCGGTCCGGCTGCGCGGGCGCGGCGGCCGGGCTCTGCCCCTGTAACGACTGCGCCGCGACCACGACCCCGAGAAACACGGCCACCACTCCCAGCACGACGTTCAACCGGCGCGCGCGCCGGTACTTCGTCACCTGTGCCGCCGTAGTGGTCTTCGTAGTCGCGGTCGGGACGGGCATCGTTCTCCTCTGGACAAGCACTGGATGGACAGCGGCGATTTGCCACGCTGAACGGATACGGACGACTATTGCACTTAGTCGACTATGAAGGATAGTAACCGATCGGGCATAGTAGAACCGTGAGTCGTATCGAACACTCGGCGACCCCGCAGCGGGCGTCCGCCGGTATGGCACTACGCGCCCTCCGGGGATGGGGGTCGAAACAGGTGATCACCGCCGCGGCGGCGGCGGTGATCGTCGGCGCTGTCGTGGGTGTCGCTACTGTGCTGATCCCGAACCCGGTCTTCGGCCGCGATATCCCGCCGCTGCCCTGGAACTACCCGGTGTGGATCGCCACCTCGATCCTTACCGGGATCCTCGTGGCCACCTATATCCGGCCCGGAGTGCCCGTGCCGCCGGGAGTCGCGGAACCGGCAGTACCGAGCATGGACGACGGGCACGAGGCCCGCAGCGCCCGCATCGGTGGGCTCGCCGGGGTGCTGGCCTGGTTCGCGGTGGGCTGCCCCGTCTGCAACAAGGTCGCCTTACTTGCCCTGGGCTACACGGGCGCGCTGACCTGGTTCGCGCCCTTCCAGCCTGTGCTGGCCGTGGCAGCTCTCATCCTCTCCACCTACGCCGTGATGGAGCGGCTTCGTGGGCAGGTCGTCTGCCCGGTCCCGGCCCCGCGAAAGGTGTTGATGCCATGACTTTCCGGCGACCCGAGCGGCGATTCGACCCGGTGCGCCTGGGGGCATTGGAACAGCAGGTCATGGACGCGCTGTGGGATCACGGGCCGCAGACCATCCGGCAGGTGATCATTCGGCTGGACAGCGACCTCGCGTATACGACCATTGCCACCGTCCTTGCGAATCTGGAACGCAAACACCTCGTCACGCCCGAACGGCACGACCGATCGGTGCGGTATGCCCCCCGCCATACCCGCGAGATGCACGCAGCGCAGATCATGGAGCAGGCATTGTCGAGCACCGACGATCGTGCTGCCTCCATCCTGCACTTCATCGATGCCATCGACCCTCGCGACGTGCAGCTGTTGCGCGATTACCTCGACCGCCGCGGTGACCCCGAATGAAAGTGATGGTTCTACCGCTGCTGCTCGTCGCCGTACTCGCCGCCACCGCGATCGCCGGACCCTGGCTGCTGCGCGCGGCCGCGCCGGTCTTGATGCGCGTCCCGCGCCTGGCAGTGCTGTTGCTCGGCGGCGGTCTGCTGCTCTGGCTTCTGTCGGCGGCCGGGCTGAGCCTGACGTTGGCTTGGATGGTCACCGGCCCGTCGGTATTGCCCGCCCCAGCGGCCGAGGTGTGTCAGCGTTGCCTCGACGCGGCCAGTCCTCTCACTCTGTCCGGCACGATCGAAACCGGTATTCCCGTAGTGCTGCTCCTGATCCTTCCGGCGCTTCTCCTCGTGCTCATGCTCGCCCTGAGCACACGCGGATGGCTACAGCGCCACCGCGCCACCCTCTCGTTCGCCCACGCCGTGACCGATCATGCTCGCCGAACCCGACTCTGCGGACACACCGTCCTGATCATCGAGGATTCCAAGCCCATCGTTTTCTCTCTCCCGCGGCGATCCGGCGGAATCGTCGTCTCCGATGGGCTCCTCACTGTCCTGGAACCCGGCGAACTCGCGGCAGTCCTGGAACACGAATACGCCCATCTGCGCCAACATCATCACCTCGCGGTGGCGCTCCTCGGTGGGCTGGCCCGGCCACTGCGCTGGCTGCCGATGGCGGCTGCGATCGCCGACGCCGTTCCGCACTACCTGGAGATCGCCGCCGACAACGCCGCCCGCCGCCACGTCGGAACTGCCGCGCTCGCCGCCGCGCTGCTGAAACTCGGCACCCCGAAAACCGGGATCACACTGCCCGTCGAGGCCGGCCCGGACGGTGCCGTCCTGCATGCCGCCGGGCCTGAACGCATACGCCACCTCATCGACCCCGCCGCCACCGGCGTCGCCGCGCTACCGGCCGCGCTCCTCGCTTTCCAGCTGGCTGCCTTCACCGTGGTAACCGCCGGAATCCACGGCCACTACCTGTACGCGGCCTTCACGGGATGCTCGTTCCCTGCATAGCATGTGCTGGGTGGCCGACCGGTTCAGGCGGGCAAAGCGCGTGATGATGGACCGCGACAGCGGGCAGGCGCGGTCGGCTCGCGGAGGCAGTGTCCACTATGAATGTTGTCGACCACCTGTTGATCCGGTCCGAGTCCATCTCCTCGTCCTGGATCGAAGGCAGCCGCATCACCCCCGACAAACTCGCCATCGGCGGGACCGTCCCGGGCCGGCGGGCGGCACGACCGCGTAGACTCCGGCTACTCGAAATTCGCTCACGTCGAGGTGGAGCATGACCCTCGGACTCCGAGCCCCGGTGCGGCTCGAATACAACAGCGGCCGCGGCGACGCGCTGTCGGCCTGGCAGGCCGGCGTGGCGGAATTCTTCCCGCCGCTGCGCATTGACCCGCTGGCCGACGGATTCGCGGGGTCTATCAGCGGTGTGCGCGCGGCCGACCTGCAGGTGACCGAGATCGCGGGCAATGCGCACCATGTGGCCCGCCGGCCGGGAGCGCGCAGCCTTTCCGATGGGGAATTCGTCAAGCTCAGCGTGCAACTGCAGGGCACCGGGAGGGTGTGCCAGGGCGGTAACGAGACCGCAGTGTCGCCCGGTTCGATCGTTGTCTACGATTTCGCCCGCCCGTACGACGTGGTCTTCGAGTCGGAGGCACGGTTCGTGGTGGCTCTGCTGCCCAAGCGCGCGCTCGGGCTTCCCGGCGGCGTTGCCGATGACTTGATGGGTGCTCCACTGGCCTCCACCGAGGGCAGTGCTCCGCTGGTCGCGTCCTACCTGCGGAGCCTGGGGGAGAACCTGCCGCTACTCACCGGCGCCTCGTCGGCTCGGGTGAGCCGGCTGTTCCTGGACCTGGTGAGTACGTTCCTGGCCGAGCAGCTGGACAATCGGGTGGCGTCGGAACCGGGTGCGCTCACGGCGGCCATGCTGCGCTATATCGACGAGCATCTGGCCGATCCGGAGCTGGATGCCGCGACTCTGGCGGCGGTGCATCACATTTCGGTGCGTTACCTGCACAAGCTTTTCGAGCCCACCGGGGTGAGTGCGGGGCAGTGGATCCGCCGTCGCCGGTTGGAACGGGCGCGTGCCGAGCTGACCGGCCGGCTCGATCTGGCGGTCTCGGAGGTGGCGCACCGCTGCGGGTTCACCGACGCCGGATACTTCGGCCGGGTCTTCAAACGCGAGTACGGGGTCACGCCCGGGCGTTGGCGGGAGAATCGTGCGCTCCTGTCGCATCGTGGTGCGCGGTAGTCATACGCCGGACGGTGTGTGCTACGGCATTCTGTCCGCAGTTCCGCCACGTCACGCCAGGTGACCTTCCGGCCGTCGCCGGGAATCGGAGGCGGACCGGGAGGAGACCACGATGCCCGACGTCCACACCGCCGACGACTCGCTGCTCGGCCGGGTGCAGGCCCCGGCCGCGACCGGGCGCGCCATACCGGATGCCGCCACCGGCGAGACCATCGGCTATGCCCCCGAGCAGAGGGTGGCCGACGTGGATGCTGCCGTCGAGCGGGCTCGTGCCGCGCAGCCGGAGTGGGAGGCGCTCGGCCACGAGGGCCGGACCGCGCTGCTGCTGCGCGCCGCGGATCTGATCGAGGAGCACGCCGAGGAACTGGCCCGGCTGCTCTCCCGGGAGCAGGGCAAGCCGCTGAACGGTACGAACGCGCGCTTCGAGGTCGGCGGCTGCGTCGCCTGGCTGCGCACCGCCGCCACCCTCGCGCTGCAGCCGGAGGTGGTGATCGACGACGGCACCGACTACGCCCAGCTGACCTACCGCGCGCTCGGCGTCGTCGCGGCCATCGGTCCGTGGAACTGGCCGCTGATGATCACCATCTGGCAGATCGCGCCTGCGCTGCGGATGGGCAACACGGTGGTGGTCAAGCCGAGCGAGTACACCCCGCTGGGGGTGCTGGCCCTGGTCGAGCTGCTGAACCGGGTGCTGCCGGCGGGCGTGCTGATTCCGGTCGTGGCCGCCGATCGCGCGGTGGGCGCCCGGCTGGCCGCGCATCCGGACGTCGACAAGGTCATGTTCACCGGCTCCACCGCCACCGGGCGCCGTATCGTCGAGGCCTCGGCCGCCAACCTGGCCCGGCTCACCCTCGAGCTCGGCGGCAACGATGCCGGAATCGTGCTGCCCGACGCCGACCCGAAAGCTATTGCCGAGGACCTGTTCTGGGGCGCGTTCATCAATACCGGTCAGACCTGCGCCGCGCTCAAACGGCTGTACGTGCACGAGTCCATCCACGACGAGGTCGTCGCCGCGCTGGCCGAGGTCGCCGGGCGCATGCCCATGGGGTACGGCCTGGACGAGGACTCCGTGCTCGGCCCGCTCCAGAACGCCACTCAGTTCGGCATCGTGCAGCGCCTGGTCGACGACGCGCTGGCGTGTGGCGGTAAGGCCGTCGTCGGTGGCGAACCGGCGCCGGAGCTGGGCGCCAACTTCTTCCGCACCACCATCGTCACCGAGGTCACCGATGGCTTCTCGTTGGTGGACGAGGAGCAGTTCGGGCCGGTGTTGCCGGTGATCCGCTACACCGACATCGACGACGCGATCGCGCGCGCCAACCGGCTCGATGTCGGGCTCGGCGCCTCGGTGTGGTCGAGCGATCGGGCGAAGGCGCGCCAGGTCGCGGCTCGGCTGCGGGCCGGCACGGTGTGGATCAACGCGCACGGCATGGTCCACCCTCTCATCCCGTTCGGCGGGGTCAAGAACTCCGGATACGGGCTGGAGTTCGGGGCCGAAGGACTCAAGGCCGTCGCCGAGCCCCGGGTGATCAACGGCTGAGGCGAAGTCCGACAGCAATACAGCCGAATGCTGCGCCGCCGGCGGGGAGCCGTGCCCTCCACTCCGGCGGCGCACCTATTGGGAAGGGTTCCTGCTGCGCGCCGGCCCACGACCTGTGCACCGCCGAAGATCAGCTGATGCACGGCGGTAGCGAGGTCTCGGTCATACGGCCTTTTCAGCCGGTGTGCACGACCTTTCCGTCGACCATGGTCAGTGTGACCCTCCTGTCCAGGAGCGTGGCGACATCGGGGTCGTCGGGCCATGGCCCGTCCAGCACGGCGAGGTCGGCTCGCCGGCCCACGGCCAGGGTCCCCCGCCATTCCTCGGCGCCGTCCCGGGCCGCGGCTCCGCTGGTGAGCAGCGCGAGCGCATCGAGGGTCGTGATGCCCTCGTGGTCGTCCGCGGGAACCGGGCCATCCCAGCAGTGTGCACGGGAGACGGCGTGAACGACCGCCGGGCGCCAGTCCGGCGGCACGACGGGGGAATCCGAGGTGATACCGGGCCGGACCCCGGCGCGGAGCGTGGATGCGATCGGTTCGGTGCGGCGAACCCTGTCGGCGGGGAGATGGGTGGCGAAGGTGCTGATGATGACCGGGTTGAAACAGGCGCCGATACCGTACCGAGCGAGTTTCCCGATCCCCTCGGGGTACAACTCGGTGGCGTGGATGAGATAGTGGCGCGCCGGACTGTTCGGTGCCTGCTCCGCGAGGCAATCGATCACTGTCTCCACCGTCCGGTCACCGATGCAGTGGATACCCAGTTGCAGCCCCGCGCCGTCGACCGTGCGGATGATCTTCTCGAGCTCGGCGACCTTGTCGGCATCGGTGTCGCCGGCGAGGACCATGTGACCGCACTGGTGTCCCGGCAGGTTGGTCTCGTGCACGGGGTCGCGATGCCAGGTGGTGCCGTTGTGCGGGGTACCGTCCGCGAAGACCTTCACTCCGGCGATACGCAGCCGTCGCGGGTCGATGGACCGGCCTTCGTATTCCCGCGCGAGGCCGTTGTCCAGGGCGGTGCGGATATCCGCGGCATTGCCCCCACCGGTGCCGACGGGCAGAACGAGAACCGAGACGCGCATGGTCAGCTCACCGGCTTCCGCCAGGTCGCCGAGTGCGCGAAGTGCCTCGGTCGATCCCGAGCCGTCGAGCAGGGCGATATGGCCGGGGCCGAGCCCGGGTTCGGTCAAGGCGGTGATGCCCAGGGCGTGCAGATCGGCTTGCCCGGCGCGGTATGCCTCCAGCAATTGTGGTCGCGGGATGGGTGGGATGTTCGCGATCAGCGGGGAAATCGCGGCGTCGGTGAGAAATCCCGTGGGCTCGCCCGCGGCGTTCCGTGCGATCACGCCGCCCACCGGGTCCGGGGTGTCCCGATCGATCGCGGCGATGCGCAGGGCTTCGGCATTCGCGGTGAGGGAATGGCCGCTCCAGTCGAAGAGCACCACGGGGGTGCCGGGGATCCCGTTGGTTTCCAGCGCGCGGTCGATATCGTCGGCGGTGATGTTGCGGCCGAGGGTCTGTCCATCCCAGCCGTGGCCGCGGATCCAGCCACTGGCATCGATGCTGTCCGCGGTCAGGAACGAGGGGAGATCGGTGAGGTCGGTGAAAATATCGGTCCCCATTTTCACGTAACCGTGCTCGGTGACCGAATAGGCCGTGAAATGCAGGTGGCCGTCGTTGATACCGGGAACCACAGTGGCGCCGTTCAATTCGATCACCCGGGTGGCGGGGCCGATGGCGGCTTCGGCTGCCGGGCCCAGCGCGAGGATTGTTCCGTCGGAGATCGCGATGGCCTGTGGCTGCGTGGACAGCCAGTCGGCGGTGGCGCGGTCGCCCGGCCGCCACTTCGAGAGGTCGATAACGGGTCCGCCGCGCAACACGGTCTCGGCGGCGGGAGGTGTGTTGTTCATTGTTCTCCTGAACTCAGGTAGTCGGTGACCTCGTGGATCCGACCGGTGGGCGGCCGCGGACCTGTCCGCCCACGGCTGTCTCCACCACTCGGTGCGCTACGTCGGCATGTGGCCGAGTTCGTTGATCAAGCCGCGGGCGGTGACGATCCCGGATTCGATGGCGCCGTCGACCACCACGCCGTTCCAGCCGCGGGCATAGTCGGCGCCGGCGAACCGGAGCCGGGAGTCACTGGACAGGAAATGGTTCCACCCGTCGATGAATTGGCCCGACCGCAATGTCGCCCAGGTCTGGCCGGACCATCGGTCCGCCACCCAGTCGTGCCCACCGCAGTCCAGTACTTTCAAATCGCCGCGCCATACATCGAGCGCTTTCTGCGCGGAGGAGACGTTGTCGAGTTCGATGGCCGTGTGATCGGAACCGAAGCCCACGAGGATGGTGGCGTTCTCCTCCTCGAGAAAGTATTCGCTGCGCAGTAACGAGATCGGATTGCCGCCAGGGGCGCCCGCGATGATCGAGTGGCGACCGGCCACCTTGATCCAGATCTTGAAACCGACCGAATTGGTGCCCTCGGCAATGACTTTGCGCTGACCGGCGGACAGCGGCGGATCGAATTCGATATTCGCGAGTGCGCCGATGGGTACGGTGACGATCACGGCGTCGGCGCGTTCGACGGTCCCGTTCCCGAGTTCCACCTCGACCGATGTCGGCGAATGGGTTATCCGCCGGACGGGGGTTTCGAGCGCGATGTCGGCTCGGATGTCGGCGGCGATGGACTCGTAGAGGCCGCGCATACCGTTCACCAGCTTGAACCGAAGGGTCTGTTCGTCCATGAGCGAGCTTCGGTGGTCGCTCAGGGCGGCCCAGTGTTTCGCCATCAGCGGCGAGGCCGTGGCGGTCGAGCCCTGGTAGCCGGCCGACCAGTACGAGTCCGCGAGATCGATCTCCTCCCGGCTGAATCCGCCCTCACGCAGGCAGTCGAGCACGCTGCCGGTATCGGCGCGCAGGAAACGCTCCCGGAGCTCGGGTGGCGTCGCAGGATCGTGCAGGACAGCGAGCGGATCGTGTGGGTTCGGGAAGAACTCACGGGAGCCCTCGAAGATCTTTTCCTGTAGCCGGGCGAGCGCGGTATCGAGCTGGTGTTCGGTGCCGCGATGCACGATATCGCCACTGACCCAGTACGCGTCCTCGATATCCGGGCTGGGGTAGATCTTCTGCCCGTATCGGGTGATCTCGGTCCAGACGAACGGCTGCATCCAGTGCACCCACGTCGCACCCATTTCGAGGAGGTGCCCACCCAGGCGTTCGTCGGTCCATGCACGGCCGCCGATCCGGTTCCGGGCTTCGGCGATGCGGACATCGACACCGGCGGCTTCCAGTTCACGGGCCGCGATGAGGCCGGCGAAACCGGCGCCGACGACGAATACCGATGGTGTGCTCGGATCGGTGGACATATGCGCTCCTTGTTCTTTCGGGTTGACGACGGCTGCGGCCGGGGTGCGAGGAGAAGTGCTGTCAGGACGGCGGGGGCACCGCCGGTCCACCTCGCCGGGCTCGTCGACGGCGGGAGAGAGGTCCGAGAATCGCTCCGGTGAGGAATGTGCAGGCGATCATCGCGAGAAATACGTTCGCGAGTATTCGTGATCCGCCGATGAGCGTGGTGAAGTTCGTGACGACGAGTGCCGTGACAGCGCAGAGGCCGAGCCCGCCGAGTACCGGGGCGACCTTCGTGTGCCAGAGCCGTTTGTCGCCCTCGGAGCGGGCGAAGAACACGATGATGGCGAGGCTGGTGAGCACCATAACGGCCAGCATCGCGACGGTGGCGACGCCCGCCATCCAGGTGAACAGTTGCAGTACCGGGTCGGCGCCGGCCATCGCGAAGACCGCGACGAGCAATAAAGCCGTGGCGGTCTGCACCAGTGAACCCAGGTGCGGTGAGCCGTGCCGTGGGTGCACCGCCGCCAGCCGCCGCGGCGCGCACCCGGCACGGGCGAGCGCGTGGGTATAGCGGGCGATGGCGTTGTGGAACGCGAGCAGCGCCGCGAACAGGCTGGTGACCAGCATGACGGTCATGACGTCGGCGGCGACTGTGCCCAAGTACTCGGACGCGGTCAGCAGAGTGAGATCCGCGGAATGGGCTCGGGCGATCTGCTGGACGTCACCGCTGCCGGAAGCCACAACGACCGCCCAGCTGGCGACTGCGTACAGGAGGCCGATGGCGATCACGGCGATATAGGTGGCGACCGGGATCGTTCTGGCCGGGTTCTTCGTCTCGTCACTGTAGATCGCGGTGGCTTCGAAGCCGACGAACGAGCCGATGGCGAACATGAGGGCGATTCCGGGTGAGCCCGAGAAGAATGCGGACGGGGTGAAGGACGATACGTCGATACCGTGGGCGCCGCCCCGGAGAAGGATGGCCCCGGAGAGGACCACGATGAGAGCGATTTCGGCGAGCAGCAGCACGCCCAGGACCTTCGTGCCCAGATCGATGCTGCGATAACCGAGCACCGCGACGAATCCCGCCAGCACGAATGCCCAGACCCACCACGGCAGTTCCGGGCCACCGAACCGGGCGACGACGGCGGCGGTCGTCGAGGCGGCCAGGCCGTAGATCGCGACCTGGATGGTGGTGTAGGCGAGTAGTGCCAGCGCCGCCGCGCCCAGGCCGGGGGAGCGGCCCAGGCCCTTGGTGACGTACGCGTAGAAGGCGCCTGTTTCGGTGACCGAGCTACTCATCGTCGCGTATCCGACGCTGAAGACCAGCAGAACGAGAGCCGCGACCAAGTAGGTCACCGGCGCGCCCGCGCCGTTGCCCAGTGCGATCATGACCGGCAACGAGCCGGCGACAGCGGTGAGGGGAGCGGCGGCTGCGATAACCAGGAAAACGATGCCGGTGACGCCGATCGAGCCGCGGAGCCCGGGGCGGTCGGCCGCAGCCGGCGAGGGAATTGTGCTTTCGAGCATGATCGACCTTCTCTGCGGCGGCCCGAGGGGAAGCCCTTCGCAGATGTGAGAGACAGATGTTGTAGTTCTACGAATGTAGAATCAAGGCTGTGATGCACACTACATCGGTCTGGAATGGACCGAAAGGTGTATCGGCCTGAAGGAATCTTTACCGGCGCCGGGCGGTACCCGGCTTACCGGACCTTCGGCGGTGACCGATGGGTATGGTCCCTTGTGTCGAACGGAGGAGTGCTCGTGCCCAGGCTGGTGGATCATGCCGAGCGGCGACGCGCCATCATCGAAGCTGCCTGGCGAATCATCGCCGACCGCGGAATCGACGGGATCACCATGCGCGATCTCGCTGCCGAAGCCGGCTACGCCAACGGCGCGCTCAGTCACTACTTCTCGGGTAAGGACGAAATACTCTGCACGGCCTTCGAATACGTGATCGACGCGACCAACCGGCGGATCGAGCGGTCGGTCGGCGGCCGGCAGGGGCTTGCCGCGTTGCGGCGGATGTGCCTGGAGATCATGCCGGTGACGGATGAGGCGCGCCTCGAAGCGCGGATCGCGGTCTCGCTCTGGCAGCGTGCGATGAACGATCCGGACATGGCGGAATTCAACAATGTCGCGGTGACCGAATGGAAGAGCCGGCTTGCCCGGTACTGGGCCGAAGCGATCGCTGCGGGGGAGTTACCCGATACCGATCTCGGGATCGGGGTGGAATCATTGATGACGATGATGATCGGGCTTCAGGTCACGGCTGTCATCGGCCCGGTCGCAACGACACGCCGGTCCCAACTCGCGCTGCTGGACTCGCTACTCGGCGCCGGACCCGCATAGCCGTCGGTGGGCCCGGAAAAATCACCGGCCCGCCCCGAGTGTATCGGCGGCGGACCGGCGGGCGGGTTCGGTTCAGGGCGTGGGTTCGATCGCGGAGGGGTGGGTGGTGAGCGGCAGAATATCGATCGTCATGTATGGGAAGAGAGGTAAGTTCCAGAGGATTTCGTGGAGTTCGGCGGGGGAGTCGACGGCGAAAACGCTGATGTTGCTGTACTGGCCGACGATGCGCCAGATATGGACCCATTTCCCGGCCCGCTGGAGTTCCTGGGAGTATTTCTTCTCGCGGGCGACGATATCGGTGCGGACGGCGTCGTCGAGGTCGCGGGGGATGGCGACGTCCATTCGGACGTGGTAGAGGTGCATTTATCTCGTTCCTAGCTCCGGGACCACCGTTTGACGGCGTCCATGTTCAGTTCCACTCCGAGCCCGGGGCCGGTCGGCAGATGTACCCGCCCGTCGCTGTAGCGCAGCGGTTCCTGCAGCAGTTCCTCGCTGAACAGCAGGGGGCCGAAGAGTTCGGTGCCGAAGTCGATCCCGGGCTCGGCGCAAGCGAAATGGATCGAGGCGGCAGTGCCGATCGGGCCCTCGATCGAGGTGGCACCGTGGCAGGCCAGCCCCGCGGCGCGGGCGACGGTGACGACCTCGCGGCTGCGGCGCAGTCCGCCGCATTTGGTGGTTTTCACCGCGATCACGTCGGCGGCGCCGCGACGGGCGATCTCCAGGGCGTCGTGCGGGGTGTGCACGCTTTCGTCGGCCATCACCGGAATCGGCAGCAGGGCGTTCAGTTCCGCCAGGACCTCCAGTTGCTCGCCGGGAGTGGGTTGTTCGATGAGCTGGACTCCGCCGTCGGCCAGCCAGGGCAGATGGCGCAGGGCGGTGAGCCGGTCCCAGCGGGCGTTGACGTCGACCCGGACGCCGGCTTGTCCGGCCAGGGCCTCGGTCACCCGTAGGACGCGTTCGGTATCGGTGGCGGGGTCGAGTGCGCCCATCTTGAGTTTGAAACTGAAATGTTTGCGGGCCTCGATCTTCTCCTGGGCCTCGGCGATGATCTCCTCGACCGGAGCCGACCCCAGCGCCCAGGTGACCTCCACGCTGGACCGGAAGGCCCCGCCGAGCAGGGTGTGGACCGGGACGTCCAGGCAGCGGGCCCAGGCATCGTGCAGGGCGACGTCGACGGCGGCCTTGGCGAAGCGGGCGGCGGCCACCACCCGCTCGATATCGGCCATGATCCCGGTGATCTCGTCGACCCGGTGCCCGAGCAGCACCGGCACCATGTACCGCTCGATAAGAGCCTGCATCGTTTCGACCGATTCACCACCCCACCACGGCCCGCCGGGTACCACGCCTTCGCCGTAACCGGTGACGCCACCGCCGGTGGTGATCCCGACCAGCAGGATGGGCTGGGCGTCCATCGAGGTGGTGGCGAACTTGTGCGGTCGTACCAGTGGCACGTCCAGGATGGTGGTCTCGACCGAGACGATCGACAGGTCTGACATCGAAACTCTTTCTCGCGGCGCAGTGGTTCAGGCGGGGTCGAGCGCGAAGTTGTAGGTGACGCGGTTGACGCCGTCGTCGCCGGTGACCGGGTCGAGGATCAGTTCGGGTTTGGTGGCCGAGGCGACATCGCTGTCGAGCCATTCGCCGTCCCGGAAATACAGCTGGGTGGTCACCGATTGCCGGCCCGGGGCCGAGACGATCAGATGCAGGTGGGCCGGCCGCCAGGGGTGGCCGTTCTGTGCGGTGATGAACGCGCCGGTCGGGCCGTCGGTCGGGATCTGGTACGGCGCGGGCTGGATGGTGCGGATCGAGTACCGGCCCTCGGTGTCGGCGATGATCGTGCCGCGCAGATTCCATTCGGGCAGGTGTGGCGCAAACTGGGAGTAGTAGCCGTCGGCATCGGCGTGCCACAGTTCGACCTTCGCGCCGCCGAGGCCGTTGCCGTCGAGGTCGGTGACCTGGCCGGAGAAGATCAACGGTGTCTGCTCGCGGTCCTGGGTGCGCATCGGCAGCTCGCATTCGGCGGGCAGTTCGGGTGCGTCCGGGACGTAGTAGGGGCCTTCGATACTGCCCTTGGTGCCTTTGCGGCTACGTGCCAGGACCTCTTCCACCGCGTGTTCGATGAACACGTCCAGGAACAGCGGCCATTCGCCCCCCTCGCCCACGTCGATCAGCCACTGCTTGAACACGCGGTACTCGGGGTAGGTGACGCCGTGTTCGAGGATCACCTTGTGCAGGGCGCCCAGGGCGTCGCGGGCGATGGCGGCCAGGCGCTCCGGGGAGGTGTCGGCGGTGGCCCGCTCGCCCTTGAACTTGTCGGTGGCGGCGGTGCCGGAGCCGAGTGCGGTGGGTGAGACGGATTCGGTGGTGGTCATATCGAGCTCCTCGGAGAGAACCGGGGGAAGAAGGGGTACGCTATGCGTACTTAGATGACGCATTGCGTACCGATTACTGTGCGCGTGGTCACTTGTTTTGTCAAGAAGGGAACGGGATCGGGTCGGATGAGCGAGAACGAGCGCGATTACATCCAGAGCATCGACCGGGGTTTCGCCGTGCTGACCGCGTTCGACAGCGACCGGCCGAATCCCACATCGGCCGAACTCGCCCAGGCGACGGGACTGGCCAAACCGGTGGTCCGCCGGATCCTGCTGACCCTCCAGCGGCTCGGTTACGTGGCCGGTTCGGGTCCGCGCTGGACACTCACGCCGCGCGTCCTGAGTATCGGGCAGCACTACTCGGCGACCCACACGCTGCTGGAACAGGCCATGCCGCATCTGCTGGCGGTGGCCGAGGAACTGCAGGAATCCGCCTCGCTCGGCGTCCTCGACGGCGCCGAGGTGGTGTACGCCGCGCGGGTACCGGTGCGGCGGATCATGAGCATCAATGTCTCGGTGGGCACGCGCGTACCGGCCTATGCGACCTCCATGGGCCGTGCGCTACTGGCGTGGGCGCCGCGGCAGGTACTCGACGAAGTGGTCGCCGGCACCGAGTTCCGGCCGCTTACCGGAACGACGATCACCGACGCCGGGCAGCTCGAACGCGAACTCGCCCTCGTCCGGGAAAAAGGCTATGCACTCACCTCCGAAGAGTTGGAGAAGGGACTGATCTCGATCGCGGTACCGGTGCGGGACCAATTCGGCGAGGTCGTCGCGGTTATCGCCTGCTCCACCTCGACCGCCCGGACGACGGCCGAGGATTTCGAGCGCAGCGCGAGCCCGTGTGTTTCGGCGGCGGCCGCCGCGCTCAGTCGCGGCCTCGGGTGGGCTTGCTGACCCTGGTCACACCGTGACGCGATAGGCGAGGATGTCGCGGACCAGCGTGCCCAGGCTCTCGGCCCCGGTTTTCGCCTTGATCCGCGCCCGGTGCACATCGACCGTCTTGACACTGGTCCCGAGCCGGCTGGCGATCTGCTGGCTGGATCGGCCCTCGATGACCAGATGCAGCACTTCCCGTTCGCGGGGCGTGAGTTCGGCTAGACGCTGCTGCACCCGCAGGCGTTCGGTGCGCTCGGCGAAGGCGTGGCCGGCGGCGAGCAACTGTTCCTGCACCACCTCGAGCATGCGCTGCGGCTCGTAGGGTTTCTCCAGGAAATCGACCGCCCCCGCCCGTAAGGCGCGCACCGACATGGGGATATCGCCGTGCGCGGAGCAGAAGATGACCGGTGCGGGGTAGTCGCGCCGGTTGAGTTCCTCCTGTAACTGGAATCCGCTCAGACCGGGCATCCGGACATCCACGATGACGACACCGGCCTCGTCGAGGTCCGCCTCCTCCAGGAAGGAGGCAGCCGTGGCGTAGGTGAGCGCCTCGATTCCGACGCTCTGCAACAGAAACGCCAGGGACTGGCGCAGGTCCTCGTCGTCGTCGACGATATGGACGACGGGGGAGGACGCACCGCTCATGCTCGTCGATTCTACGGCGAAGCCGCTCGCGCAATCGTTCGGCGCGTATGTCGTGGACACCTCCATCACGGCCTCATCAGGACCGATCGGGTCGGGAAACTGTCCGCGAACGAAGGCGGCAGCGGGGCGACGAAAACGTTCTCGGTCCGGGTGCGGGTGATCTTCCACGACCCGTCCACCCGGCGGAAGGCATTGTCGAGCCGGCTCGAACGCAGGAGTCCGGTGCCGTCGGAATACAGCCACGGTTGCATATGGATCCACTGGCCGGTGGCCGAATCACCGTCCACCCGGATCTGTTCGGCGGTCAGGTAGTGCGCGTTGAGGACCAGAGCGGGTTCGCGGGCCGGATCCCAGAACCGTTCGAAATGCGCGCGGATGGCGTCACGCCCGGCGAGCCGGCCGAACTGGTCGTCGTAGTACTCGCCCACCCCCTCCCAGACCGCGTCCTCGGTGTAGAGCTCCATGATGAGGTCGATCCGGTGCGCATCATCGGCGACCCCGAATTCCGGGCAGGGGGTATCGCACAGGAACATGTAGCGCGCCTGCAGCCGCCGGATCTCGGCCTCGCCCTCCAGCGTCTCGATCCGGCGGGTCAATCGCTCGATGGTCTCGGTATCGGTCACCACGTTCTCCTCTCGACGGTGCGGGCTTGGATCCAGGCAGCTGTCCGCAGCAGCGCTGCCTCCGCGTTCGGCGGTCCGACGACCTGGACACCGAGCGGCAGGCCGTCCGGCGTGCGCAGGCCGGGAACGGTGACCACGGGCAACCCGAGGGCCTGCCAGGCGCGGCTGAGCACCGGATCGCCCGTGGCGGCCAGGCCGGCTGGAGCGGGACCCGGGGCGGCGGGGCCGACGACGGCGTCGTAGCCGGTGAACAGGTCCAGCACCTGACGCCGGGTCCGTTCGACGAGCCCGCGGGCCTGCTCGTAGTCGTCCGGGGCAGTGGCGGCGCCGGTGCGCAGCAGTTCGGCCAGCGGGGCACTGAGCGCGTCGGCGTGGGCGAGCTCGGTGGCGCGGGTGCGCGCGGCCTCGTAGCCCATGACCACCCGGTGCGCGGCGGTGGTCTCGGCGACGGCCTGCTCGGCGGCGAAATCGGTGACGGTGGCACCGTCTGCGCGCAACCGCTCCCGCAGCGCCGCGACGGCGTCGGCCATCACCGGCTGCACCGCGTCCAGGGGTGCCGCTGTCCAGAAAGCGACCCGTGGCGGCCGCGCGGGTCCGGCCGAAGGGTCCGGCTCGCCGCGCAACGCCGCCCATGCGCACGCCAGGTCGCGGACCTGCGCCGCGTAGTAGCCGTGGCTGTCCAGGCTGTGCGCGAGCCCGGTGACGCCGGTGGTGGGCAGCAGGCCCCGGGTCAGGACCAGGGCCGCGACACCGCAGTAGGCGGCGGGCCGGGTCACCGAGGCCGCGGTCTGCGAGCCGAGGGCCAGCGGCACCTGACCGGCGGCGACCGCCGCGGCCGACCCGCTCGACGAACCACCGGGCGTATGGCCCGGTGCCGCCGGGTTACGCGTGGGACCCGGTGCGAAGTAGGCGAATTCAGTGGTGACGGTCTTACCGGCGGGCAGTGCCCCCGCGGCCCGCCACAGCTCGACTATCGCCGCGTCCCGGTCCACCGGCGCGCTGTCCGCGCGCAGCGCCGAACCGCACCGGGTGGCGTAGCCGGCGACGTCGATGATGTCCTTCACGCCGACCGGTATCCCGCCCAGCGGACCGCTCGACGCGGGGGATTCGGGGCGGGGACCACGAGCGACCCAGGCGGCGAGCGTGTCCTCGGTGGCGGCGATGCGGGCGGCGGACCGCTCCCACGCCGCCGCGGCATCGGTGCGCCCGCCGGTGATGTCGTCGACCAGGTCGCGTAACGACCAGGGGGCGTACAGAGATTCGGCGGCGGTCATGATTCCACCCACATCGCCTCGGCCGACCAGTAGTCCATCCCCGAGGCGCTCACGCCGTGCCGCCACTCGGAGATACGGCGCAGGCCGGGTTCGGCGAGCTCGGTGATCCGGTCGGCGGCGGCCGGGCCGTCCTCGGGGACCTGCCAGTGCACCCAGTTGAGTTCGCGACCCTGCGCATCGTGCAGGAACAGGTCGACGTGGCGCCAGCCGTAACCGTGGGTGTCGTTGTAACACATCAGCGTCATGCGGTGGTCCGGGTCGTCCATCCGGTGTTCTCCTGCTCGGGGTGCGATCGGCGCTCGGTGCCGATGCTGTGGAATCGCCGCTGGAAATAGACCAGCGCGCCGGTGTCCTCCCGGACATCGACGCGCTGCACACTCACCAGGAAGATCGAATGCGAACCCTGGGTGTGGTCGCTGATGATCCGGCCCACCACCCGCGCCGCCGCGGTGCGCAGCATCGGGATGTCCTCGGTGTCGTGGTCCCAGATCGGCCACTCGAACCGTTCGGCCATCGGAACACCGGTGGCACCGGCGAAATGCCCGGCCAGCTCCTCGTCGGCCGAACTCAGGATGTTCACGCAGAGCCGCTGATTGCGCTGGAAGATCGCGTGGGCGTAGCTGGACTGGTTGACGCACACGATCATGGTGGGCGGTGCGTCGGTCACCGAGCACACAGCGCTGACCGTGATACCTGCGCGACCACGCGGTCCGTTGGTGGTGACGACGTTGACTGCGGCCGAAAGATTCGACATCGCAGCCCGGAAGTCACGCTGCTCGGCGGTCAATTGCTTGGTCATGTTCTCGACGCTACGAGTGATCTACGCCTCGAGGTATCGAGATTTCCTCCGGGTGCGCTGAAGGTTTTACTTATTCGGTCCGGGCCCCGGCAGGGCGAAACCGAATACCGAGCCGCCGCCGTCCGCGGGCCGGCACCAGATGTTTCCGTGCTGCCGGGTGATGATCCGGTAGCTCAACGCCAGCCCGATTCCGCTGCCGTGTGCCTTCGAGGTGAACGAATCCGAGAACGGGTCGCGCGGCACCCCGCGGCCGTGATCGCGGACGGTGAAAGAGCCGCCGCCGTCGCAGACCGCGGTGGCGAGCACGATGCGGCGGGATTCGGGCGGGCACTGCCCCATCTCGTCGATGGCGTTGAAACACAGATTGACGATGACCTGCCCGGTGAGCACCCGCTCGCACCGGATCTCGACCGGTTCGCCGGACAGCTCCAGCTCCACCCGGACACCGGCCTCCTGTGCTCGCAACCGGACGAAGTACAGGCATTCGGTGACAATATCGTTCAGATCCGCCACCTGCTCCACCTGCTCCAGATGGCCGACGAACGCGCGCAGGGTGGCGACGATGGTCGCGGCACGGTCGATCTGTTTGCGGGCCGCGTCGAGACCGAAGGTGACCCGGTGGTCGAGCACTTCTTCCGCGGGAAGATGTGAGCGGATCCCCGCCACGTAGTTGCCGGCGGCGGCCAGCGGCTGGCCCAGTTCGTGGGCGATGGCCATCGCCATATCGCCCATGGCGTTGTAGCGGGCCAGATAGTTCTCCCGCTGGAGTTCCAGCCCGCGTTTCTCCTCGTCGCGGATCCGGTCGGAGACGTCGTGTACCAGCATGAGGTACGCCGTGACCCCGGCTTCGTCGATCCGTTCCACGCTGCCGTCGAGCCAGGAGGTCGACCCGTCCGGCCGGCTTATCTCGAGCCGCACCGAGGCCACCGGGTCGGCGTTCGCGGTCACCGCCGCCCAGTCGGTGCGCCGGTTGTCGCGATGCAGGTGGGCGTAGCGGGTGAGCTTCGGCCCCTCGGGTAGTTCGACGGCCGGGTCCAGACCCAGGCGGGTGAGCGCGGTATCGGTGGCGAACCGGATCTCGCCGGCGTCGTCGAGGACGAACGCCATGGTGGAGGTGAGCCGGGCCAGGGCATCGACATAGGTGGTGGTCAGCCGCAGCGCGCGCTCGGTGCGCTGCTCGCGTTCGATATCGCGGAACTGCACCATCACCGCGGGCCCCTGCGCGAGCTCGATCCGCGTGGCCACCGCGTCGGTCGGGATGATCCGCCCCGATTTGGACCGGTAGTGCCATTCGACCCGGCTGGTGCCGTGTTCGACGGCATCCTGCAGCCAGGCGCGCCCGATCACCCGGTCGTATTGTTGCGCGGAACTGCTCATATCGTGGGCCTTCAACGGCCGGATCTCGGCGAGATCGAAACCGAGCATCGCGCATGCCGCCGGATTCGCCCAGAGAATGTTCTTGGTCTCGGCATCGTGCACCAGGACGCACACCTCGGCGGCGTTCATCATCGTGACGAAATCCGAGACGACCAGTTCGGGAGCTCGCGGATCGACGGACATCGCGTCAGCGTAACTTTTCCGAACCGCGGCTTCGCGGACGTCCCGAGCTGCTGAAGGTTTCCCCTATGTGGGTGGTGGTTCACACCCGTCCGGGCGCGGGCATTACCGATGTTCGTGTGACCGCGATCTCCCTACCGTCGAAGGACAGCCCATCGACGACAGGAGCAGGTGAACGTGACCACCTCGCAAGCCACGGTCGAGTCCGCGACCGGCGCGGCGGAACTCGACGACGTCCTCGCCGAGCTCGCCGTGCGGCGGCAGGAGTTCGGCGAGCAGAAATACGTGCCGCGGGATTTCGTCGCACGGCTCAAGGAAACCGGCGTCTACCGCGCCGCGACGCCGCGACGCTTCGGCGGCGAACCGTTGCCGCCCGCGGAGTTCCTGCGCATCGTCGAACGCATCTCCGTCGTCGACGGCTCCACCGGCTGGGTGGCCAGCTTCGGCTCGGCACTGGTCTATCTCGCGGCCCTGCCGCTGGACACCCAGGCCGCCCTGTACGCCGACGGTCCCGACGTGGTGTTCGCCGGTGGATTGTTCCCCATCCAGCCGGCGCCCGAGGTCGACGGAGGTTTCCGCATCGACGGACGGTGGAAGTTCGCCAGCGGATGTATGGGCGCCGATGTGCTCGGTGTCGGTATACCCGGCGACGCGAGCACCGACGGCAAGCCGCGCACCGCGGTGCTGCGCCCCGAGCAGGTGGAGATCGTCCGGGACTGGGACGTGGTCGGAATGCGCGGCACCGGCTCGTTCGACCTGGTGGTGCGCGATGTGGTGGTACCGCGGGAATGGACCTTCATTCGCGGCGGTGAACCGACCGTGGACGAACCGCTGTACCGGTACCCGGCCATCGCCTACGCCGCCCAGGTGCTGGCAGTGGTCGGCGCCGGGGTCGCTCGCGCCGCGCTCGACCATGCCGTCGAGATCGGGGCGGGCCGGGCGGGTATCACCGGTGCGCCCAAACTCGCCGATCGGCCCTACTACCGGACCGCGGTCGCGCAGGCCGAAGCCGATCTGCGTTCCGCCCGCGCCTACTTCTACGAGATCACCGAGGAGGTGTGGGCGACGGTGCTGCGCGGCGACCCCGCCACCGCCGAACAGAACGCCCACCTGCGGCTGGCGGCATCCCATATCGCCTCCACCTCCGCTTCGGTGGTGAACCGGCTGGTGGAGATCTCCGGTACCGCCGCCATCTTCCACGGCCACCCACTCCAGCAGTGGGCCGGCGATGCGCTGGTACCGCAGCAGCACGCCTTCCTGGGCCCGGGCCTGGTCGACGCCGCCGGCGCCGTCCTGATGGGACAGCCCCCGACTGTGCCCGGATTCCGCTGACCGACCACCCTTTCGACGACAGGATCTTCCGTGACCGACAGCCCGTTGCGCGTTCTCTTCTGTATCGGCATCAACCAGAACTTCTTCGACCTCCCGGAGGGCGGTATCACCACCGGCGAGGTGTGGACCGCCTTCGTCGCCCTGATGGACGGCATCAAAGCCCTCGACGGTATCGACTTCATCGGCGATCTCGACGACGACTCCACCATGGTCGGGCCGTCGGACAGCTGGCCGTGGACCTGCTACCTGCTCGCCGACGCCGACAGCCACAACACCGTGAAGGCGGCCTGCAACCTGGTGCGCACCATTCCGGTCGGCACCAGCGACTGGAAGCTCTGGAAGTTCCTGAAGATCGAGGCCCGCATCGGCCGCGCGCTCACCCCGCGCCAGTACTGACCAACCCGCCAGGAGGCATCATGACCGCGCACAGCGCAGCGCTCGGGCACCGGGCACCCGCCGATCTGGTCCGCGCGGACCGGGTCGCTGCCCGGATGTACACCGACCCGGAGATCTTCGAGCAGGAGATATCCCGGATCTTCGAAAGCACCTGGATCTGGGTCGCCCACGAATCCGAACTCCCCAAACCCGGCAGCTTCAAATCCACCCATGTGGGCCGGCAGCCGGTGATCGTCACCCGCAACCGCAAGGGGCAGATCAACACCCTGCTCAACCGCTGCCGCCATCGCGGCGCCAGCATCTGCGAACAGAAAACCGGCGTCGCCAACGGCTTCACCTGCCCCTATCACGCCTGGTCCTACAGCCTGGACGGACAGCTGCGCGGAATTCCCTACCCCGAGGGTTACGAGGGCGTGGTGGAGAAGGGCGACCTGTCGCTGAAGAAGCTGCGCACGGAATCCTACGGCGGCATGGTGTTCGCCACGTTCAACGCCGAGATCGAACCGCTCGCCGACTTCCTCGGCGACGCGAAGCTCTGGATCGATCGCTTCATGAAACAGGGCGGCGGCTATCCGATCAAGGTGCTGGGCACCCACCGGTTCGCCTTCCACGGGAACTGGAAGATCCAGCTGGAGAACACCACCGACGGCTACCACTTCCCGATCGTGCACCGCTCCTGGATGGCCTCGGTCGACGCCGAAACCGCCGACATGATGTCGTTCATGACCGATCCGGAAGCGGTCACCCACGACCTCGGCCACGGCCACAGCGTCATGCAGATGGTGCCCGAACATTCCGATCTCGACGCCGACGACGGCAGCGAACCGCTTCAGGCCCGTTTCGACGACCTGATCGCCGAACTGAAGACCACCGGCCTCGACGACGCCGCCATCCGGAAACTGGTGCGCGCCATGCACGGCACCGGGTTCAACCTCAACCTGTTCCCGAATGTGTCCATGTCCGCGGCCTTCTTCCGCGTGCTGCGCCCGATCTCGGTGGACGAGACCACGATCGAACACGTGGCCATCGGCCCCGACGGTCCCGCCGAGGTAGTGAACCCGGTCAACCGGGCTCGGCTGCGGGTGCACGAACACTTCCAGGGGCCGTTCGGCTTCGGCACTCCCGACGACGCCGAAGGCTGGGACCGCGTCCAGCGCGGGGCACAGGCCGACCCCGATATGCCGATCCTGGTCAACCGCGGCCTCGCCCGCGAGAAGCCGAGCTCCGAGGGTTGGCCCACCTCCCATGTCACCGACGAGACCGGGATGCGCGCCGCGTATCAGCAGTGGAAGCAGATGATGAGCGATGACTGACACCCGCACCGCGACGGCGGTGTTCACCGACAGCCGGGTCGCGCGGGCGATCGAGCTGATCTGGCACGAAGCCGACCTGCTCGATCGCAAGGAATATCACTCCTGGCAGGAGCTCTACAGCGCCGACGCCCACTACGTGGTGCCGATCGACCGGAGCACCGACGATTTCGACAACACGCTGAACATGATCTACGACGATGCCCGCATGCGCGGTATGCGCGTCGTCCGCATGACCGAGGGTTACGCCATCGCCGCCGTCGACGCCGCGGTCACCACCCGGACCGTCTCCCGCTTCGTCCCGGAGCACGTCGCCGACGACGAGGTACATCTGCGGGCCGCCCAGATCCTCATCGCCTACAAACGCGGCCGGCACGATATCTGGGCCGGGGACGTCGAATACCGGATCCGGCTCGGTGCGGCCTCCGCCGACGACCGGATCGCGCGCAAGGTGATCCGGCTGGTCGACAGCGAGGACGCCGTGCCTGCCGCGGGGTTCCTGCTGTGACCGCGCCGGTCGCCGTCGTCACCGGCGGCGCGGGTGGTCTCGGCGCGCATATCGTCCGCCGGTTGCACACCGGCGGGTATACCGTCGCCGTCGCCGATCTGGACGGCACCGCCGCCGCCGCGCTGGCCGCCGAACTCGACGGCGCGGTCGGCGCCCGGGGGTACGCGGTGGACGTCGCGGACAAGGCCTCACTGGAGAAGCTGCTCGCCACCGTGGTCGCCGATTTCGGCGGGGTCCAGGTGCTGGTGAACAATGCCGCGCGCACCCAGGCCCGGCCGCTGCTCGAGATCACCCCCGAGGATCTCGACGGGGTCATGGCCGTCGGGTTCCGCGGCACGTTCCAGGCCTGTCAGCTGTTCGGCGCGCATATGGCCGCCCACGGGTACGGCCGGATCGTGAACATGGCCTCGCTCGCCGGGCAGAACGGCGGCACCGCCACCGGCGGGCACTACGCCTCCGCCAAGGGCGCGGTCATCTCGCTGACCAAGGTGTTCGCCCGGGAGCTGGCCGCGTCCGGGGTCACGGTGAACGCTGTATCGCCCGGTCCGCAGGATTCGCCGGTGGTGCACGACATCGTGGGCGTGGACAACCTCGAAAACTTCGCCCGATCCATTCCCGTCGGGCGTCTCGGTGATCCGGCGTTCATCGCCGAGATGGTCGCCCTGCTCGCGTCACCGGCCGCCGCGTCGGTCACCGGGGCGTGCTGGGACGCCAACGGCGGTCTCTACATGCGTTAGGAGTACGCCGTGACCGACATCAAAGTGGTGGTCGCCGAAATCGTCGCGGAGACGCCGGATATCCGCGCGCTGCGCCTGGTCCGGGAAGACGGGGCCCCGTTGGGGCCCTACCGGGCCGGCGCGCATATCGACGTCACCGGACCGACCGGCGTCCTCCGGCAGTACTCGCTGTGCGGCCCGCCCGCGGAGACCGAATCGCTGACCATCGCGGTCAAGCGTGAACCACAATCGCGCGGCGGTTCGGCAGCGCTGCACGAGGTGCGCGAGGGCGATCTCGTCGAGATCGGCGAACCACGCAATATCCTCACCGTCGCGCCGGAAGCCAGTCGGCACGTGCTGATCGCCGCCGGTATCGGGATCACCCCGCTGCTGAGCATGGGCTACGAACTGCATTCCACCGGATCCGAGTTCACGCTGGTCTACTTCGGCCGCAGCCGCGCGGAAACCGCCTTCCTCGACCTCTTGGAGAACCGGGCGGAGTTCCGCGACCGGGTGCGCCTGCACCTCGGCCGCACCCGCGCGGAGCAACGCGAAGTGCTGGCGGCGGTCGCCGCCGGACTCGCACCCGACAGCGCGGTATACACCTGCGGACCGGCCGGGTTCATGGACACCGTCGCCGAGCTGGTGACACCGGTGGTCGGTATCGGCAATGTGCATATCGAACATTTCGAGGCCGCCGTTGCCGACACATCCGGGGATACCGCTTTCACGGTCGAACTCGATACCGGGGAAAGCTTCGAAATCCCGGCCGACCGCTCGATTCTCTCGGTGCTCGAAGACAACGGTATCGAGGTCTTCAAATCGTGCGAGGAAGGAATCTGCGGTTCCTGTGTCTCGAACGTTCTCGAAGGCGAGCCCGATCATCGCGACAACTGTTTGTCGGCCGCGGACAAGGCCGGCGGTGAACAGATGGCGCTCTGCGTTTCCCGGGCGAAGACGCCCAAACTGGTGATCGAATTGATCTGAACCGCCGGGCCCGGATAAAGGAATTCCGTATTCGCACCGGGAATTCTTCCGATGTTCCACCTCACATCGTCGCCTTAGCGTGTAGTGAATCACACAGCCGAAAGACGATGTCTCATGGATAATCTTCACCCCGAAACCACCGCGTCCGAAGGGGATTCCGGTCTCGACCGGCTCGCCCGGGAACGCGCCCGCCTGGTGTTCCGGCTCAGTGCGGTGGTCCTCGTCCTGTTCTTCCCCCTGCCCGTACTGGGCGGCTTCACCTCCGTCCTGGACACGGTGGTGGCGGGCGGCGTCACCGTCGCCTGGCTCTTCGCCTTCTTCCAGTTCGCCGTCGCCATTGTGGTGG
This sequence comes from Nocardia sp. NPDC050193, assembly GCA_040674215.1. Lineage (GTDB taxonomy): Bacteria > Actinomycetota > Actinomycetes > Mycobacteriales > Mycobacteriaceae > Nocardia. The sequence goes on from JBFARE010000014.1 coordinate 151,833, forward strand.
CCCGCTACTACATGACTCGGGCCGCCGCGCTCGAGGCCCGCGTCGCACAGGAAGGTGCCCGCGCATGAACGTCGTCTCCGCCTCGCTGTTCGCCGCCCTGGTCGTGGTGACCCTGGTGATCACCGCCTGGGCCGCCCGGCAGAACAAATCCGCCGCCGACCACTACGTCGCCGGTGGCGCGCTCACCGGCCGGCAGAACGGTGTCGCCATCGCCGGGGATTTCATCTCCGCCGCCTCGTTCCTCGGAGTCACCGGGGCCATCGCGCTCACCGGGTTCAACGGTTTCTACCTCGCGGTGTTCGTGCCGGTCGCGTTCGTGCTGGCGCTGCTGCTCATCGCCGAACCGCTGCGCAATCTCGGCCGCTTCACCCTGGCCGACGTCCTGGCCACCCGGTTCCCGGGTAAGGACGTCCGGTCGCTGATGGCGGTCAGCACCGTGGTGATCAGTGTGGTCTACCTGGTCTCGCAGCTGGTGGGCGCCGCGCTGCTGGTCTCACTGCTGTTCGACCTGGACTACGCGGTCGCGGTGCTGATCATCGGCGCGCTCACCACCGCCTACACCCTGGTCGGCGGCATGCTGGCGACCAGCTGGATCCAGATCATCAAAACCGGGCTCCTGCTCGTGTGCGCGGTGATCCTGTTCATCCTGGTCCTGGTGCGCTTCGATTTCAACCCGTTCGGGCCGTTCAGTACCGCGCTAGCCGAATTCGGGCAGCAGTTCGTCGCCCCGCGGCGCTCCGGTGACGCGGCCTCCTTCGATCAGTTGTCGCAGACGGTCGGGCTGGTGCTCGGCGTTCTCGGCCTCCCGCATGTGATGGTCCGGTTCCTCACGGTGCCGAACGCGCAGCAGGCCCGCACCTCCGCCTACACCTCCATCTGGATCTTCTTCGGTTTCTACCTGATGATCCCGGTCCTCGGATACGGTGCCGCCGTGCTGGTCGGGCCCGATGTCATCGCCACGGAGAACAAGGGCGGTAACCTCGCCGTCGCGCAGCTCGCCGAAACCCTCGGCGGCGGTGTCCTGCTCGCGTTCGTCGCCGCGGTCGCGTTCGTGACCATCCTGGCCGCGCTGTCGGGCCTGGTCATCGCGACCTCCGGCGCCATCGCCCACGACCTGTACGGCCAGGTGCTGCGCAACGGGAAGGTCTCGCCCACCGCGCAGCATCGCGCGGCCCGGATCGCCACTGTCGCCACCTGTCTGGTCGGCGTCGCCATCGCCTTCGCCGCGCAACGCCAGAACGTGGCGTTCCTGGCCTCGCTCGGGATGTCCATCGCCGCCTGTGCCAACCTGCCGGCTCTGCTGCTGACGCTGTACTGGCGCCGGATGACCGCGCGGGCCGTGCTCTCGGGCATCGTGACCGGCCTGGTCCTCTCCATCGCGGTGATCGTGCTCAGTCCCGCTGTACAGGGACCGGATTCGCTGCTGCCGTTCTCCAATCCGGCGCTGGCGGTAGCACCGATCTCCTTCCTGGTCTCCATCCTGGTGGCGCTCGCCACCGCACCGAAGGATGCCGAGGCGGCGGCCGCCGCCACCATTTTCCGCTCGCTGCGCATCCGCGCACTGACCGGTCGTACGGCGGAACCGCCTGCGCTGGAAACCGTGTCCTCCTGACACCGGTTCGTCGATGCCGGCCACATCGTGATGAGGGGTGGCCGGCATCGACGTGCGGCGATTCGTGTCCACTAGCCCGTCTGCTCCAGCGGTTTCGCGTCGGCCAGGAACCCGCCGCGATCTGCCCGATCACCGGTGCCCGCGTACGCGCCGAGCCGGCTGCGGAGCGGTTTCCCGACCGCCAGGGGGGCGGTCTCCTGGCCCTTCATCAGTGCGAACAGGCTGATCAGCATGAGTGCCGCGGCGTAGAACCCGACCGGGACCACGCTGCCGGTACCGCTCACGATCCGGTTCGCGACCATCGGCGCGATACCGCCGCCGACCACCGCCCCGACCTGGTAGCCGATACCCACGCCGCTGTAGCGCTGGGTCACCGGGAACTGTTCGGCGAACATGGTGAACATCGGCCCGTATACGAACCCGGTCAAGGTGAATCCGATACAGATCACCGTGATACAGGCCAGGAACGAGCCGTGCGCGGTGACCCAGAACAGCACCGGGGCGAACATCGCGGCGGTTGTCATCCCGAAGCCGATCACCGTTTTACGGCCCAGCCGGTCGGACAGATGACTGCCGAGTACCACCGTCGCGGCATGGCAGGCGAGGGCGGCGGTGATGCCCCATACCACTTGTGACCGGGAGAATCCCCGGCCCGGGTCGGGTTCGGTCAGGAAGGACAACATGAAGGTGAACAGGAGGAACGCGTAGCAGTTCTGGCCGATGTTCACGCCCGCGGTGCGGAGCACTCCACGCCAATCCTGGCGGATTACCGCCAGACCACGCGGGGCCGGTTCTTCCGCGCCCGAGTCCGAAACCGAGCCCGAGCCGGCGAAATCCGGTGTCTCGGAGATCCGCATCCGGGTCCAGATACCGATGATCAGGACGACGCCGCCCACCAGGAACGGAACCCGCCAGCCCCATGCGATCACCTGGTCCATCGGGAGCAACAGGACGAGGGCGAAGGCGGTATTCGCCAGGATCGCCCCGACCGGCGATCCCAGCGTGACGAAACATCCGTAGAGCCCGCGCCGGTGTGCGGGGGCGTGTTCGGCCGCCAGCAGCACCGCTCCGCCGATCTCGCCGCCGCGGGAGATACCGTGCAGCATCCGCAGGAAGATGAGGATCAGCGGGGCGGCGATCCCGATCGCCCGCGAATCGGGCACCAGGCCCATGACCAGCGTGGCCGATCCCATCAGGATGAACGCGGTGGTGAGCGCCGCGCGCCGGCCGAACCGGTCCCCGTAGTGCCCGAAGATCACCGCGCCGACCGGCGCCATGACGAAGCCGATGGCGAAGGTGGCGAAACCGAGGAAGGTGCCGAACCACGGATCGTCGGTGTCGAAATACACCTTGTTGAACACCAGCGCAGTGGCGGTGCCGTATATCGCGAAATCGTAGAATTCGAGCATGGTGCCGACCCCGGACGCGATCGCCAGTTTCATCGGGCGCTCGCGGCTTTTCGCGGACGCGAGTTCGGGTGAATTCAAAGCTGTCACAGCCGTCTCCTCATCAGTTCTGCGACCCGCCGGTGGGGCGTGCCGAGAGAGCTCCCGCGGCGGCTGGGCCGTTGTGCGGCGGGAGGTCGTCGTACCTGTGTAGATGTCCCGTCGCGTCGAGGACCTGCGCGAAGTCCGCGATGCGCTGGGCCCGGTAGTCGTCCAACGCGGTGGACGCGATGTCGTAGAAGCCGCCGCCGGTGGTGCCGCGGCGGCCGGCGGCCATGTTCTGCTCGACCAGGGGCGCGGGCTCGAAGCGCTCGCCGAGTTCGCCGCGCAGATAGTGGGAAGCGTGGAAGAGCGTGTCGCATCCGCCCCAGTCGATGAACTCGAGCAGGCCGAGTACCGCGAATCGTGACCCGAACCCGATCCGGACGGCCCGGTCGATCTCCACGGCACTCGCCACGCCCTCCTCGACCATGCGGGCGGCTTCGTTCATCACCAGTGCCTGGAGTCGCGGCACGATGTAGCCCGGCGACGCGGCGCAGATCACCGGTGTTTTGCCGACCGCCGACAACAGATCGCAGGTCGCCTCGACGACCGTGGGTGCCGTCGCGGCACCCGGGCTCACTTCCACCAGGGGCATCAGGTCGGCGGGGTTGAGCCAATGGGCGTTGAGCAGCCGCTGCGGACGCGCGACGAATTCGGCGAGGCGGCTCACGAGGAAACTCGAGGTGGTCGAGGCGATCGGCGTATCCGGACCGACCGCCGATTCGATCCACGACAGGGTCGCTCGCTTGATGTCGAGAACCTCTGGCACCGCCTCGAAGACGAGACCGGCCTCGGCCATGGCACCGGCCGCCGCATCCCGGCTCACCACCCGGATCCGGTCGAGCACCTGCGGCAGATCGGATTCGGCCAGCAGTCCGAGCCGCACCTTCCGCTCCAGCGACGACCGGATCTCGGTCCGGGCCGCCGCCCGATACGCCTCGGTGGCGTCGCCGCGGTCCCGCAGATCGACTACGGTCACGTCGACCTTCCCGAACCCGAGGGCCGCCGCGATCCCCTGCCCCATGCGGCCCGCGCCGGCCACCGCGACCGCGGCCGTCACAGCGAGAAACCTTCGCGGAGAAGCTGGTTCATTTCAGCGAAGTCCAGCCCGTCCAGCTCCAGGGCGGCCAGCGTCCGGCCGCCGCTGTCCGCGGACCGGCCGGTGATCGCGCCTGCGATCGCGAGAAGTCCGCTCGCCACCGGCGTCGGTACCCCGGCCCAGCGGCCGACCGAGGTGAGCAGGGCGAGGCCGATCTCGACGTCTTCGGTCATGTACCGGTGGGTGTGCAGGTCGATGTTCTCGCGCCAGTCGCCGCTGTCGGTGAGTTTCTCGTGCGCGGCATTGCCGTACATCCATTCGCCGCCGTCCGCGGTGTAGTGGTCCGCGAGGGGGAAGTGCGGTGCCGCGTATCCCAGCGCGGTGCGGATGGCGATGCGTTCCGCGTCGAGGGCAGTGGTGACGCGGCGGATGGCGTCCTGGGTGCCCTCGTTGTGGATATCCCACGCCGGGAAGTGCTGCAGCGGACCGGCATTCATCAGGATCAGCGGCGGGTGGATGATCGGTCCCGCATTCATCAACGCCCCGCTCAGCGCGTCCTCGACCGGATCGACCGGATAAATCTCCGCCAGCACCGCCAGCGCTCGCCCGCTGTCGTGGGCGGGCAGGATCCCGGTGGGCAGCCGCGTGGCGTAGCCGCTCACCACGACCCGATTGTCGCCGTGCTTCCGTGCGAGGTAGGGGAGGGTGCCGGTCTCGGCGAAGGCAACTTTGGCCGGATTGCCGGCGGCGGCCGCCGCCCGCCCGAAGAGCACCGAACCGAAGCTGCCCGGTGGCAGGTACACCACCTGCCCGTCGGTCAGATGCGGTGCTATTCGCTCGGCGAGGTCGGGGTGGGAGAACGCGGGAATCGGCACGAGAACGATCTCCGCCCCGGAAACCGCGCGGCCCAGATCGGATTCGACGGCGATACCGCCCGCGGAACCGATCGGCAGCGCGCGCTGCCCGCGGTGGTCGTCGACCCGGATTTCGCCCGCTTCGAGCAGTGGCGCGAAAGTATTGTGATCACGCCGCCACCAGACGACGTCATGCCCTTTATCGCTCATATCGGCCACTGCCGCATAGGAGCCGTGTCCGCCGCCGATAACCGTGATCTTCATTTCCGATAACCTCCTCGATCGCCGGCCGCCCGCGGGACCGCCGATATGTGAAATCGAACGGTAAAGATTCGGTCGCCTGGTTTGCTGGATAATTTTCGGAAATAATGATCGAAGGGCTCACGGTGAAGGATTGTTACGTGCCAGACGATATTGATTTCCGGATCGTTCATGCTCTGCAGTACGCGCCGCGCGCGCCCTGGGGTGCCATCGGCGATGTCGCGGGCGTCAGCGCGCCGACCGCCGCGCGCCGCTGGGAACGGTTGTGCGACAGCGGTCTGGCGTGGATCGTCACCTACCCGGGCCCGGCCTACCTGAACACGCAATGCGCGGCTTTCGTGGAGGTCGAGGTGGCCGAGCGGCTGCCGGACCTGATGCGGGAACTCTCCCGGGATGGGATGGTCGCGACGATTCAGCGCATCGCCGGAGACGGGGACCTGCTTCTCACCGTGATGACCTTCGATCTCGACACCCTCGGTGACTGGGTGCAGCAGTTGGCCGCGTCGCCCCTGGTGGCCCGCACGCGCACCCGCGTGGTGATGCAGGTGTTCGGCGAGAGCGAACGGTGGCGGGTGCGGGCTCTCGATGCGGGCGCGGAATCGGCATTGTCCCGGTACCGCCCGCCCCCGCGCCCGCTTGTCCATCAGGCGGACAGTATGGATCTGGCGTTGATCGCCGCGCTCGCGGCAGACGGCCGCCGCTCGGCGGTCGAACTCGCCGGCCGCTGCGGGATCAGCGCGGCGGCCGTCCGGCGCCGACTGACCTACCTCGTCGCCGAGCGCATCCTGTCCCTCCGCTGCGAGGTCGCACACGTACTCGGGGGCTGGCCGGTGACCGCCAATATCTGGGCCCGTGCCACACCACGCACACTCGGCGCGCTCGTCGACGCGCTCGATTCCTTCCCCGAGATCCGCGTGTGCTGTGAGGTGACGGGAACGGCGAACGTACTGATGACGGTGTGGTTGCGCCAGATCGGCGGATTGTCGCGTCTGGAGCACGAGCTCGAGTCACAGGTTCCCGGCCTCGTGATCGCGGACCGCAGTATCACCCTCGAAACCCCCAAGCGACTGGGTTCGCTACTCGACCGCGGCGGCCGCTGCACCGGTTTCTATCCCCTCGAGCTGCTGACCACCTGCCGCCCTACAACGTCATGACGTCGTGCCGGGCATCCGGCAGGTGGCCGCGTTGTCTTGCGGACTGGCATATCCCGCTACGGGCCGTGCGGATGGTCGCTGAGATCCGGGATCAGCACGAATCGGAATGGACCGCGATCGGTGCGGTCGCTGAACTACTCGGCATCGGGACGAGCGAGACGGTCCGGAAATGGGTCCGCCAGGCCCGGGTCGACGCCGGTGATCGTGCGGGAGTCACGTCCGAGGAATCGGTGGAGGTCAAACGACGCGCAAGATTGTGGTGACCGTGATCGACGATCTGGATGGTGCATCCGCGGCCGCTGAGACCGCCTCGTTCGGAATCGACGGGGTGGGCTATGAGATCGATCTGTCCGATGCAAATGAGCGGGAACTCCGTGCGGGCCTCGACAAGTGGATCCCGTTCGCCCGCAAGCTCGGGGGACGAAACCGGGCCAAGGCTTCTGCGGCGGGCCGGCCGAAGGACGCGAAAGCGGTGCGAGAGTGGGCGCGCCGCAATGGACCTGACGTGCCCGAGCGTGGCCGGATCCCCTCCGCAGTGGTGCACGCATACGAGCGGGCGGCGCGCTGACTCGACTCGGGCGCTGGCCCGGGCGGATTAGGTATGCGCGTCCGCACGCCATCGCCGCCCTCAATTAGACGGCCTGAGTCCATAACTTGCCTCTCGGAAAGCAGTGGGTTTACGGAGAGTGAAGGTGTTTCGCTGGGGACCTCACGCGTTTCGTGATCCGGCGCGCGCGGGAAGGGGTGCGGTTCCGGCCGAACCGGTATTGGAACGTCGACCAGAAGGCGGGCAGCAGCCACAGCCGGGAAGGCCTGTGGTTTCTTCCCGGCCGGGCCGGGAAAGGCGCACCTCACGACGGCTGCCAAGGGCAACCGGTGTGCGGCCGGTAGCTCGCTGACGTCGGAATCCAGCGAAACCGTTCCCCGACTTCCGTAATTCCGGCACTGCCATCAAAGACCTATTGACCAGGCAGCCAATCCTCGAACAGTGTCGGAAACGCACGGAGAGAAGACCCCACGCTATCGGCGGCTGCCAGTAGCGAACCGCCGATAGCGTGGCTGACTTGCCAGGTCAGACGATCGGCGTTATTCGGCCAAACGCAGCAGGTCTCGCGCATGCGAGAGCGTTCGGTCCAGTGTTTCCGGTTCCGGGCGCAGTCCGGCGACGATCTCGTCCAGCTCACGCAGTCCCGCCCGGTGCAGGAGCCGCTTTTCGTTGGTGACCCACTCGCCGCGGGCGGCCAGCACGGCGTGCGCGGTCTGCATGCCCGCGGTGGCGAGTGCACCCGCGACTTCGGTGACCTGGCCGCGTGCGGCGTAGGCGCTGCGGGCGTATTGCAGCGTCAGTTCCGCCCTTTCGCGCCAGATCGGTGGGGCGGCGACGCGCAGGGCCTGCGGGTACTGCGGTCGCGGGAGCTGTCCGCGCAAAACCTGGTTGAGGGCCAGTTCTGCGACCACCAGATAGCTGGGTATCCCGGCCAGGTGGAACATCAGGGGCTCCCAATGAAACCGGCCCTGGCGTGCCTCGGCGAGTTGGTGTTCGACGACATCGAGGTCGCGATAGTGGATATCGGCGGCTCGGCCGTCGATGGTGAGCCACGCACCGCCGTTGAACAACCCGCCGCCCCACGCACCGATCTCGGAAACCGTCCCGGGCCAACCGACCTCACGCAGGTCATCAGTGGAGAAGGGACCTCGATAGTAGATGGCGAAATCCCAGTCGCTGTCGGATGTGTGGGTGCCGGTGGCGCGGGAGCCGCCGAGTGTGACCGCTTGCACGGTGGGCAGGGCAACCAGGCGTGCGGCGACCAGATCGCAGAATTGTTTGTCGGTCATGAAATCTCCATGGTGGTTAGTCGACGAAAAAGCACCGGAGCACGAAGCTCGAACGGTGCCGTAGGTAACCGGATGTGATCGGATTCGTCATCACGCCATGCCTCGACTCTAACCACCATCCACCGTCGCCGCTGTGCGGGCTGTACGGACGTCCTGCTCAGGGCTCAGGGCCTGATCCCGCACACCTCCCTACACCTCGGCTTCGATGGGCCGCTCCGTGAAGCCGCGGGCGAGCCTGGCGTAGTCGGCTGCTGGCTTCTCGCTGAGTCCGAGTCCGCGCCGCGCACACCCCGCGCCTGATCCTCTCATCCGCCGGGTCGAGGTAAACCGGCGACGGCACCACAGCATTCGACGGGACCGCCGAAGTCCGCTCGAAAACCCTACGCAGCGACTAACGCCACCGTCGACCAGCCCAGCACCGGAGAATGCGGCGCCGCCTCCATAACCCTCGGCGCCGGCTGCGGGCAGCAACCATGGGCAGATTCGGGCCCGCGGCCAGCGCGCGCCGCGTGTCGGGCAGGACAGTCCGACGGGGCCGAGGTCGGCACGATTGCCGGCCCGGCGCTAGTAGACGGGTTACGCGCCCGCTGACGCCGAACCTCGAGGAGGATCGTTCGGTGGTCTTCGAAGTACGATCCGCTGGCCGGAAATGGCTGTGGAGTCGCCGGTGAACCAGGTGTTGCCGATCCTCATGCTGTGGATGAGCCATCCGTTGCCGTCGCGTCGCAATTCGAGGTGGTGGGCGGGTTCTTCGGCAACGCGTGCGCGCCCGAGGGTCGATGCCTGTCCTGCCGGTTCATTCGGCACGTTCGGGGTTTCTTAGTACCTCGTAGACTGCTAGATAGCTCCGGTCGTGGTATCCGCCGTCGACAGCGGCTTGCGCGATGTCTTTCATCGAATGTGGAAATCCGGACGAGACATTCTGTTCTTCGGAAGTTCGGAGGATGTGCTCGAGGGCCTTCAGATTCATTTCCATTGTGCCCGTCGAGCCTGGATAGTCGGCGGCATCCAACTGTGGGGCAAGCGCCGCGAGCGATGGGTAGCCGACAACTTTGGGCATGAACCAACCGAGAGCCAATTCGGCGAACGTCTGCGCAGAGACGTCCGCCGAGTCGACCAGCGCTGTCGCGTGCAGCCAACCGTTGAGTGTCGCGTACATCATCTCGAGCAGCGCGGTGTTGTACAGGACCGCGAGCGTTACATCTTCGCCCAGATACCGTGGATCTCCGAGGGTGGCCAACGAGGAACGGTGACGCTCGAACAAACGGCTTGGGCCCGCGTAGAGAAACACGCCGTCGGGCTGACCGACCATCGCGGGCGGCACCATGATCGCCCCGTCCAGGTAGTTGATACCGTGCCGGTCCGCCCAATCGGTCGCGGTCCGAACTTCCGCCGGTGTTCCGGAAGTCAGGTTGATCAGCGTACGGCCTTGTAGGACCGACCCGGCGGGAGCGAGCAGTTTATGGGTGGTGTCGTAGTCGTTCAAACATACGATCGTGAGCGGGTTCGCGGCGATTGCTTCTTCCAGAGTCTGTGCGAGTCGAGCGCCGTCGGCCACGAGCGTGTCGGCTCGTTCCGGAGTCCTGTTCCAAACGGTAATTCTGTGCTTGTTCGCCAAGAGGCTCGTTGCCAGGGCAGACCTAAAGTCTCACATCAATGTCAGGGTCAACCCGTTGTTTTAATCTGGTGGATACTCATGCGTATCGGTACTTTGTCCGACCGAAGCGGCGTCAGTGTGCGGCTGTTGCGGTACTACGAAGAACAAGGTTTGTTGCTGCCTTCGCGTAGCCCGAGTGGGTACCGGGAGTACGGCGAAGACGCTGTGCGCACTGTGCGTGATATCCGAACTCTGCTGGCCGCCGGCTTGAGCACTCGGACCATCGCCGAGCTCCTACCCTGCATGGTCGACAATGGGCAAGGACTGGCTCCTGGTTGTCCGGAGATGCTCGACGATCTCTATCGAGAGCGGGAGCGGATCGATCTCGCAGTGGAAAGCCTGCTTCTCGCACGAGCGGGACTGGATGCGCTTATCGCGGCGGTTCCGTAGAGCGCGGCCGCTGGTGGGCAGTTCCTTTTCCTACGGAAGAAGTCTGTCCTACGGCCGAGCGGACGGATCCGCAATTCCCGGTGGCCGGATGTAGGGGGCGGGTGCCGACCCACTCCCGGCGAATTGGCAAACACCGGTTCCGACGAAAGGAAACCGACAGTCGGTTCGGCTTCGCGAACTGGTGGAGATGGAAGTGATCGCCCATGGGTTCCCCGCCATAGGCGCCCGCTGCCGCGGTTCGAGGGTGATGGTGGTTCAAGGGGCCAGGTGTTTGCCGGGGGTGTGGCCGAATGTTTTGCGGAAGGTGCCGATGAAGGCGCTGGCCGAGGCCCAGCCGCAGTGGTGGGCGACGGTGGTGACGGGGGTTCGGTCGGCCAGCAGTATCAGCGCGTGGTGTAGGCGGAGCTGGGTGCGCCATTGTGGAAAGGTCAGACCAAGGTCGTTGCGGAGTAGTCGGGACAGGGTGCGCTCGCTGGCGCCGACTGCACGTCCGAGTTCGGCGAGGGTCCGGGTATCGCCGGGGTTATCGAGCAGCATGTCGCACACGGTGCGTAGGAGCGGTGCGCTGGGGGCGGGTAGGTGCAGGGATTGTTGTTGGGGTGAGGCGCGCAGTTGGTCGCGCAGGACTGCACGGAGCCGGGTCCGCTCGGGGCTTTCGCCGATGTCGCGGGTGTAGGCGATGATCAGTTCCCGCAACAGCGGGCCGACGAGGAGAACAGTGGGCTCGGTCAGGCCGAGGGGGTTGTCGGTGGCGGGTAGGCCCAGCATGTGCAGTTCCACTCGGCCGTAGGCGCGGTGGGCGTGGACGGTGCCGGCGGGCACCCAGATGGCGTGTGTGCCGGGGGCGACCCAGGTTCCGGAGCTCGTTGCGATGGAGAGCACTCCGCGGCCGGCGTAGATGATCTGGTGGTCGTCGTGGCGGTGCGCGTCGATCTCCTCACCGGGTGCGAGGAGCTGAGCGTGAGTCGGCGCGGCGGGCTGATGGCGGGTTTGCATTACAAGCTGTCAGTTTATCGGAAGCGCGACATGTCCTGAGTGGTGGACATTGGAGTCCGTGCGACGGAACACCTCTATTTTTCTGCTGTCCAGCGGTCACGCCTGCGTCGATGTCTACCAGGGCGCGGTCGCTGCGCTCGTGCCATTCTTCGTCGCCGAGCGCGCCTACACCTACGCGGCGGCCTCGGGGATCGTGCTGGCGGCGTCACTGCTGTCCTCGGTGGTGCAGCCGCTGTTCGGTGCGCTGACCGACCGGTGGTCGATGCCGTGGCTGTTGCCGGTGGCCACCGTGGTCGGTGGCGCGGGGATCGCGGTCACCGGCCTGTCAGGGTCCTATGCGCTCACTTTGATATTTGCCGCGCTCTCAGGGATCGGTGTGGCCGCCTATCATCCCGAAGCCGCCCGAATCGCGCGCGTTGCGAGCCGCGGCAGCCATACCTCGATGGCCTATTTCTCCACGGGTGGCAATATCGGGTTCGCGCTGGCACCGCTGTTGGTCGCGTCTACGGTCGCGGTCGGCGACTTGAGCTGGACACCGCTGCTGTTGATACCGGCACTGGCCGGGTCTGCAATGATGGTCCCGGTGCTGCGGGCCTTGCTGCAACGCCAAGCCGCTGGATTCGAGAAGTTCGCACCGGCCGGTGACGACGATATCGCGTCGTTCGTGCGGATGTCGTTGGCGGTGGTGTTCCGTTCGATCGCATTCGTCGGTTTGAGTACCTTTATCTCCCTCTACATCAGTCAACGCATGGGCGACAGGTCGGTCGCGGGCACGGTGGCGTTGTTCGTGCTCTACCTCGGCGGTGTGATCGGGTCGGTCCTAGGCGGGTATCTGGCCGCGCGCTGGGACCGAGTGACAGTGTCGCGGTGGTCGTATGTGCTCACCGCTGTCGCCATCGCCGGAGTAGTGTGGGTGCCGGGACCAGGCGTGTACCTGTTGGTTGCGTTGACCTCGGTCGGGTTGTATGTGCCGTTCTCTCTACAGGTGACCCTCGGCCAGGATTATTTGCCCTCGCGGGTCGGCACCGCCAGCGGCGTCACCCTCGGGCTGACGATCTCCATCGGTGGACTGGCGAACCCTGTGCTCGGCCGCCTCGCCGACGCCATCTCCCTGCAGGTCGCGCTGATCCCACTGATCGTGATGCCCGTGCTCAGCTCGCTGCTGTTCTGCACCCTGGGCGATTCGGTCACCCGGCGGGCCACCGAAACCGAAATGGCGGCCGCACCAGTCTGACACCTGCGCAGGCTGCCCCGGCAACGATCGGGGGCAGCCTGCGACGCTCGGAACTGATCAGCGCAGGCTCGACCTCAGGATCATGCGATGGAGTTCAGGCCGGGTCGGGCAGTTCCTTGCGGTCGCGCGGGTCGCAAGTTCTACCGCCGCAGCCCAGGAAGTGCACATCGTGCAGTCGGCGCTGAGTGCCTCGATCCTCAAACTCGAAACCGAACTCGGTGTACCCCTGCTCGAACGCACCACCCCACCGACTACCCACCGAAGCCGGGCAGACCTTCCTACCGCGCGCCCAGCGCCTCTTCGCCAATATCGAGGCACGGCGCGTATATCGGAGGCGGTCTGCTGATTGCCGCCGCCGGCATTCTGACAGCCAGCGGGCCAAGGTTGCCTGGGGGTCCTGCCCAGACGCCAATTGTCGCGGAGTAACCACTCGAGCTGTCAGCGCTGGTCAGAGAAGATCTCTTTCCCGCCTCCTGCCCGGACTGACCTGCGCCGTTGTGAACGCCGAACGATGAGCAGCGACGTTGTATGACCTGGAAGCGGTGTCTCGCTCGGGTTTTTGCGCGCCTGTCTCGTGGCGGGAAGGGGGTGCACTTCTGCTGTCGTGGCGCGGTGAAAGCAAGATCGATCCCGCCCGTTTGGCAGCCGGACTAAACGTCGGCTTGCCGCTGCTCCGACCACGTCTCGGAAGGGAAGCCGCCCACGGCATCAAGTGTTAGGTCAACGCGATCGGGCGGCGGCACGGTTGATGATCGGCACCCATCATCGTGACGCCTCCTACCGACACTTCCCGCTCTACTGCGGATCGAGCCGTCGTCGGTGACTGTACTCCCGAATCGCCTCGACCCGCCCAATCGGACTTCAAGTAGGTAAGTGCCTAGGGGGAAGAACCGTTCCTACCGATTCGGGCCCTATACCTAGACGGTAAGAATTGAACGTGTCGGTTCCGAGCTGCTGGCACCGGCGCGAAGCTTGATCGCATGGTCGAACACGCCCAGGGCGGGTACGGCCCACAGCGAGTCGTGCGGGCACTGAGCACAAGTTCCTGGCATCGACGAGATGGCTGCCCGGAAAGCGCAGAATCCGCGCCCAAAATCCGATACTCGAAAGTCCTACGGTCGAACTCGCATTCTGTTGAGTCGCGGCGAACAGGTGCAACATGTTGCCCCTGCGATGACGTGTCCACCCGGCTACCGGAGGTATCACCTCGCGTGGCCGAACGATCGAGAACTGGTTCATCCGATGAATGCACTGTTGCCTCTTGCCTATGGTTATCTACGCGATGACTTGCTCCACGACAACGATTCCGCTGCCAGCGAAAGCAGGCTCCGAGCCGCTGCCAGCTCCCTCGGCTACGAACTGGGTGCCGTATTCCACGAGCCGGCACCGCAGAGCGGGACGCTCCCGCCGGCGTTCGTCGACCTCGTCCAGGAGTGTCGCCGTGCCGCAGCTTCCGCAGTGATAACTCCGCCTGGACACCTGTCCGACATGTCCGTGTCCCGGATGGTCCTGCTAGCTGTTCTCGACGTGCGGACCGATGCCGCGGTGCACGAAGTCGCAGCCTAACCGTTCCGGTGACACTGCCTATCGCCAGTGCTGACCCCCGCATGTGCATAACCCAGCATCGATGGCTACACCCGAGTAAAGCCGATTCGGATGCCTTCGCAACAACCGCGCGAATCGGGTCTGCGCGCCCGGCTCGACTGCCCGGGCCGGGAGCGCATGCCCCTTCCCCACGGCACCGCGTTGAAGAATCCGACATCAATCCGGAAAGGACTGCAGCACGATCGTATGACCGATGTGCCTGCCAGTTTCGGCCATGTGGCTCGTCTCGGCGCTGCTGGCCCCGCGCGTGGTTGCCGAGCGCTGAAGTCGGCAAGGTACCTGAAGACGATGCGTCGGCAGTTTCCCGACTGGGGATCGAGCATCGGATGGCCGGCAAGATTGCGGTGGTGGCAGTGAGCGGAGCGATCGACCACATAACCGCCCACCAGTTGATGCAGGCGGTTCGCACGGGTTGAATGACACCCCGCCGGCGGGTTCTGCATCCCGGATCTGACAGCTGTGCAATCGACGGCCTCGGCACCTTACTCAAGCTGCCGAGAACTGCCGACAACCGCTACGAATCGCCGTCGACCACAACCAGCCCGTGTGAACCGTCACGGGTTGGGGACCGGCTTCGGTTTCAGACCAGCGCCGGTCGGCCTGGCGTGAGTTGAGCGTAGTAGGCGGCTTCGTACTCGGCC
>JBFARE010000015.1:0-42352 GCA_040674215.1 Nocardia sp. NPDC050193
TCAGCCCCCCTCACTCGAGCCTCCGGCTCATGCGCTTTCGAGGCCTGAACGACGGGACGGGCCTCAACTCTTCGAGGTGTCTCGTAAGACTCGACGCACGGGGGGTTGCGTTGGCATTCGATGTTCGGTCCGAGGTCTACGGGGACTACCTGGCACCACGGCGCGGGAAGTGACGCCATAAACTGAGTTCATGTTCGAGCCTGCCCGGCCGTTGCCGACACTGTGCGGCCGGACCGTCGCGACGGATCGGGCGCTGGTGATGGCCATTGTGAACCGCACCCCTGATTCCTTCTACGACCGCGGCGCGACCTTCAGCGATTCCGCCGCGCTGGCCGCGGTGGCGCGGGCTGTGGACGAGGGTGCCGATCTGGTCGATATCGGTGGGGTGAAGGCGGGGCCGGGGGAGCATGTGGACGCGGCCGAGGAGTCGCGGCGGGTGGTGCCATTCGTGGCGGCGATCCGGGAAGCCTATCCCGGCCTGTTGATCAGTGTGGACACCTGGCGGTCGGAGGTGGCGCGGGCCGCGGTGGCCGAGGGGGCGGATCTGATCAACGACACCTGGGCGGGTGCGGATCCGGAGTTGGTGCCGGTGGCGGCCGAGACCGGGGCCGGGATCGTGTGCAGTCACACCGGCGGGGCGGTGCCGCGCACCCGGCCGCATCGGGTCCGGTACGCCGATGTGGTCGCGGAGGTGACCGATACCGTGGTGCGGGCGGCGGAGCAGGCCGCGGCGGCGGGGGTGCGCCGGGATTCGATTCTCATCGACCCCACCCATGATTTCGGGAAGAACACCTATCACGGACTCGCACTGTTGCGGGCAGCGGACGTTCTTGTTAAAAGCGGGTGGCCGGTCTTGATGGCGCTGAGCAACAAGGATTTCATCGGAGAGACATTAGGTGTCGGACTTTCCGAACGGCTGGAGGGCACATTGGCGGCAACAGCATGGTCGGCCGCGGCCGGTGCTCGCGTTTTCCGTGTGCACGAGGTCGCCGCGACCCGTCGCGTCGTGGACATGATCGCCGCGATCCAGGGCATCCGGCCCCCCGTACGAACTCTGCGAGGTCTCGTATGAAATTTCCCCATCACGAGCCCGACTGGGCATCGACCCACACCTGGGATGCCCCCGACTGGTCGGTGACCGATCTGGTCGCCGCCAAGGCCGGCCGGACAGTGTCGGTGGTGCTGCCCGCTCTGAATGAGGAGAGAACCGTCGCCGAGGTGGTGGCCAGTATCCGTCCGCTGCTGGGCTCGCTGGTGGACGAACTGGTGGTGCTGGATTCGGGGTCGACCGACGCCACCGCCGAACGTGCCCGCGCGGCGGGCGCGGAGGTGATCACCCGGGAGCAGGCGGTACCCGAGCTGGAGCCTTTCCCGGGTAAGGGCGAGGTGCTGTGGCGTTCGCTGGCGGTGACCACCGGTGATCTGGTGGCGTTCGTCGATTCCGATCTGATCGACCCGGACCCCGATTTCGTGCCGAAGCTGCTCGGCCCGCTGCTCACGACTCCCGACCTGCACCTGGTGAAGGCCTACTACCGGCGGCCGCTGCGGCACGGCGGCGGCGTGGACGCCCACGGTGGCGGCCGGGTGACCGAGCTCGTGGCCCGGCCCCTGCTGGCCGCGCTGCGGCCCGGGCTGACCCAAGTGTTGCAGCCGCTGGGCGGGGAGTACGCCGGGACCCGCGAGTTACTGACGGCGGTGCCGTTCGCCCCGGGATACGGCGTGGAGATCGGGTTGCTGCTCGATACCTACGACCGGTTGGGCCTGAGCGCGATCGGTCAGGTCAATCTGGGTGTCCGCACCCATCGCAACCGTCCGCTGGCCGATCTCGGTGTGATGAGCAGGCAGATCCTCGGTACGGTGCTGGGTCGCAGCGGGGTCCCGGATTCAGGGGCGGCGCTGACCCAGTTCCCGCTGATCGGTGACGAGTTCACCCCGCACAGCACCGCAGTGGATCTGGTCGATCGGCCGCCGATGAACACGATCCGGCCGGACGTCGCGGCCGCGTGAGCAAACGGGCCCACATCGCGGCGCCCGCCGGCGTCAATGGTCCGGGTCCGGCTTTTCCGCCGGTGGTCCGTCCCCGGTTTCCAGGGCCCGCTCGGCTCCGGGTTTCTTCGCCGGGCCGCCGCGGGCCTCGGTTTCCGGGGGCGGTTCGGCTCCGGGCTCCTTCGCCGGTCGGCCGGACGCTTCGGGTTCGGTGCCGCCGGTGCCGGGCGTGGATTCCGCGGCGGGCGGAACTTCGGGTCCGTCCCCGGTCGATGTGGGCGGTGTGACGACGGCGGCCGCGGGACGTCCGGGTTCGTCTGCCGGCTCCGGTGCGGCCCCGGTTCCGCCGGTTTCCGGTTGCTCCTCGCCGGGCTCTTCGGCCGTTTCCTCTTCGGCGGATTCCTGTTCGTTTTCCAGGCGCGCGCGGAGTTCGGCGACTGTCACATACTCGCTTTCCGCGGAATGCGGGGCGCGCACCCACAGGACGAGTGTGATCAGCAAGCCCACCGCGACCAGGGCCACCGCCAGGATGATCAACGCGTTCACCTGCGCCTCCACGAATTATCCTTTCGGAGCCGACAATCGCCACCGGGCGCCGCAGAGGTCGCCGAGTAATGCCTTGGCTATGGAATCGTCGGGCCCGGGTAACCGGTCGCGGTAATTGAAATCGGCCTACTGCGCACCACAGTATCAATTCTTCGACCAGCTAATATTCGCTGTCGCTATCGGTGTTTCGGCGTGTCGGCAGTACCGGCCGCCGGTTTTTCGCGGTCGGCGCAGTGGCGCGGTCAGCGCCGCTGGCGTACCGCCTGGGGGCGGGAATCCACCGGTTCGTGGAGATAGACGGGGGTGAGCAGATCGGCGTCCACGGGTTCGCCGGTGGTGCGTTCGTAGCGGACGCCGATCAGTACGGAGAAGCGGCGGTTGGCCGCCCGTTCGTGCAACGTCGCCAGCCGGGTGGCCAGCAGCCGTACCGCACCGAGCGAACCGGGTGGGTGCAGACCGTCGAGAACCAGTATCGAACCGCGGCCGTCCGGCCGCGGTAGCCGTGCGAGATAGGCGATATCGTGCGGTTCCGGGCTGGCCGGCCGGTAGATACGCCGGGCGGCCCGATCCTCGATACCGCGGCGGCCGTCGCCGGGGCGCGCCACCGCGCGGCGCAGGCGCGGGTCGGCGGCGATGAGATGCCGCAGGCTGGGGGATAGTTCCGGGCCACCGAGCACGATGAGGCCGTCCCGGAGTAGATCGATCGGGCGTCCCGGAGCGAAGGGCTCGATGGTGACGGTGAAGCCGAGTTCCCGTAGCTGTTCGGCGAGCCGGGGCGCCGCCGCCGGGTCCGGGGCTCCGATCAGCCTGCCCGCGCGGGTATCCGGGACCAGCAGAGTCAACGGCCCGTGCCCGAAGAACAAACCCTCGGGCGCCGGACCCTGGGTGCTCACCTGGTGGATCCGGGCGCGGGAAAGACCTGCCGCGGCACCGATTCTCGCGAAAGTCCACCCCTCGGCGTGTAACTCACGGATCACCGCGCGCCGAATCCGGGTGAGTTCGTTGATGGTCTGCTGAGCCGCTGCGACACCTTCGGTGGCGGCCTTGAGTCGCTCGACTTTGTCTTCGATCGCGAATATTCGCGCCACGTCATCGGCCGACATGTGCGAAGTCTAGACAGGGAGACGCTAAACCGCGTCTAGCCTGGTTGACGCTCAGGTGGCGTCGGTATCGATCGGGGGACGTTCGTTGCGCTCCAAGGGTTTATCCAACTTGGGCATAGGGTAATCTGGCATACCGCTGTGTGTCCCCAGCACATTCTTGCTGTCCGGCAGCGCGCCGTCGAGGTCCTTGAAAAGCGAATCATCGCCGTTCAGGAGATGTTTCGTCACCACCGAACGCGGTGACATACTTCGTAATTCCTGGAGGTCGGCGAGCGGTTTACGCAGCTCCTCGAATTCCGGTCCGAGTTCGGATCGCAATTGCGATGTCGCGCCGGTGGCGTAATCGCGTAGTTGGCGCAGGCTGCGTGCAGTCCACCGCGCGGCGCCGGGCAGGCGCTCCGGACCGAGGATCACGAGGGCGGCGACGAGTAGCACGAGCATCTCGCCCCACCCGATACTGCTGAACACTCCTACAGGCTACCCGGCGCCACGACCAGCGGGTCAGTCGGAGGTCAGCGTCACCGGGAGGTCCACCTGCCGGCCTTCGCGGATGAGCTGGACGTTCACCGACTGGCCGATCTTGTTCATCTGAACCGCCACCACCAGCTCGTCGGGATTGGTGACTTCGCGGTCGCCGATCCGGACGATCACATCGCCTTCGACGATTCCGGCGTTCGCGGCCGGGCTGCCCGGCTGCACATCGGCGACCTCGGCACCGCTCATGACTTCGTTGGCGACGGTCTTCTGCCGGGCGCTCACCCCGATCATCGGGTGATGGATCGAGCCGTCGCGGATGAGGGTTTGTGCGACCTGGGTCATCTGGTCCACCGGGATGGCGAAGCCGAGACCCACCGAACCACCGCTCTCGCTGCGGATGGCGGTGTTGATTCCGATGACCCGGCCGTCCGCGTCCACCAGCGCGCCACCGGAATTACCCGGGTTGATCGACGCGTCGGTCTGCACCGCGTCGATCACCGCTTTGGTATCGCTGCCCTCACCTTCGAGTTTCACCGGGCGGTGCAGCGCGCTCACGATGCCGGAGGTGACGGTTTTGCTCAGGCCCAGCGGGGATCCGATGGCCAGCACCGCGTCTCCCACCTGCACGTCACCCGATTTACCCAACTGTGCGACCGTGAGATTTTTCACATCTACCTTGAGAACCGCGAGATCTGTTTTGGGGTCGCGGCCCACGATATTGGCCGGTGTCCGGGTGCCGTCGGAGAAGGTGATCTGGATCCGCGCCCGGCCGGACTGGTCCTGCGCCGCCATGGAGATGACGTGGTTGTTGGTGACGATATAGCCGTTACCGTCGATCACCACGCCGGACCCGGTGGCGCCATTGTCGCCGACCGTGGTGCGGATGGATACCACCGACGGCAGTACCGCATCGGCGACCTGCGCGATCGGGCCGTGCGGCTGCTCGCCGTCGGTCTGTTCGAGGCTGACCTTGCGGGAGGTCAGGGTCGAGGCGGTTTCCGCGGTCAGCCGGCCGACCAGGCCGCCGACCAGACCGATCGCCAGGGCGATCGCGCCGAGCGCCAGTAGCGCCTTCGGGGCGACCCGGGATCCGAAGAGCACCTGGCGGGCGGAGAGCTGTTCAGCGCGCGGGAGTTCGCGCGCGGCCGGTGTGGCCAGCGCCGGAGCGCCCAGGCGGGCCGCCGAATCCGGGTCGCGCCAGGGATCGGAAGGGCCGGCTACCGGCTCGCGCTCAGTGCCGGCGTCGGGATCGCGCTGGAGCAGTTCGGTGGAACCGGGTGGCCGGCCGAAGGCCTCCTCCAGCACCGCCCGCGGCGGGCCCTTCGGGGCCACCTGGGTCGCGGGATCGGTCTCCGGGCGGGCCGGGCGTGCGGCGAAGGAGCCGGATTGACCCGACGGCCGGCGGAAGGTGTTCGCGGTATGTGAGTCCACATGGGGCCGATAGACCGGCCGCGGAGCCAACACGGGCGCGTCGGGCGGGCGCAGAGTGCCGTTGTCGGTCGTCGTGCCGTTTTCATCCGCCGAATCAGCGTTATCGGCAGGGGAATTCTGCGTCGGTTCGGAACTCACGCGGCAAACTCTACTTGCGCCACCACACCGACCACCGGAAGCTGTCGAAGGTTGCCGAGAAAGATTGGCTCGTGAAGCCGAATACCGCCTCGTTACGCTGATTTCCGGCGGAATTCCGCGATTGTGTGCCGCTGGGCGGTTCGGCGAGCGGAATGCGGGACAGCGTGTCGTGCAGGCCGGTGGGAATCGAGACCTGGGAGGCGCGCCGCAGGGCGATCCGCGCCTGCTGCTGGGCCTCGACCTCGGCCGCGCATTCCGGGCACACCGAAAGGTGCTGGGCGGCACGCAGATAAGGATTCATCCGCAGTTCGCCATCGACGTAGGCGGCGACCGCCTCGCTCGCCAGATGCTCGGTGGAGTGGAACTGCGGGGAACGACGACCAGGCGTTTCGGAGTCGCCACTCATTCGCTGCCCATCCTTCCCGACCGGTATCACAAACTGCTGTGATCCCGGTGTCATGATCGCAGGATCACCCGAAGCTCGCCTCGGCGGCGAAACGCTCCTGGACTCCATTATGCGCAAGATACTCGCGCAGTGCCTGCCGACCGCGATGGATTCGACTGCGCACCGTGCCGAGTTTCACCCCGAGCGTCGCGCCGATCTCCTCGTAGGACAGTCCCTCGATATCGCAGAGCACCACCGCGGCGCGGAACTCCGGGGCCAGCGAGTCCAGCGCGGACTGCAGATCCGGATCGAGCCTGGCATCGTGGAAGACCTGCTCGGGGCCCGGGCCGTCGGAGGGCACGCGATCGTAGTCCTCCGGTAGTGCCTCCATCCGGATACGGCTGCGTCGCCGGACCATGTCCAGGAAGAGGTTGGTGGTGATGCGGTGCAGCCAGCCCTCGAAGGTGCCGGGCTGGTAGTTCGACAGGGACCGGAAGACCCGGATGAAGGTTTCCTGGGTGAGATCCTCGGCGTCCTGCGCGTCACCGGAGAGGCGGTAGGCCAAGCGGTAGACCCGGTCGGCGTGCTCGCGGACCAGTTCGTCCCAGGTCGGCATCACGGTGCGGTCGCCGGTGGCGTCGAAGGCGGCGGTGCCGGTGAGCGGCAGCATGCTATCGAGCTCGGAAGACGCATCGGCCTGGGCGGCGGCGTCGTATTCCTCGGCTCGCTCGTCGGTACAGGACATATCGGGCACCTCCATCAGGGCGTCCGGTGGAGCGGGGTCCTCGGTCACCGGGTCGTGCTGCGCGGCTACCTCCGAAACCGGCCCGGTAAACGGTCGCGGGCCGAATTCGTCCGGCCCGGGCAGGCCGTGCCCGGCGGGGGTCGCCGAGCGGTCGGCCCGGGGCAGTTCGGGCAAGGTGGCGGACTCGCGTACCGCATCGACCATGTGGATGGTGACAACCTCCTGATCGGGACCGAGGCGTAAGCTCGAATACGCGGCCCGGTTGTTCGGGCCGTCGTACATCCGGTACAACGGTGTGTCGGTGCTCCGTTGTTCCCGCCGGGATGCGCTCGGTCGGCTGGTCTTGCGTAGGCATCACTCTTCCGTCTCCCGGTGTGGGGCGGGTATGGGGATCCTGAGGGACACCTGAGAATGTTGCGACCGGCATCGCCGCATTTGGCATAGCCTCTTGGGCGTGGCATCGAACCTGGAGCTCAATCTCGCCTACGTGGAGGAATCCGTCGTCGAGGACGAGGTACTCGTCAGCGCCCGCGAACGGGCCACCGAGCTGGGTGTGGCTCCGGTAGCGCCGTCGGTCGGCGCGCTGCTGAGCATGTACGCGCAGCTCCTGGACGCGCGAGCGGTGGTGGAGGTGGGTACCGGCGCCGGGGTGAGCGGGTTGTGGCTGCTCGACGGTATGCGCGAGGACGGCACACTCACCACTATCGATTCCGAACCCGAACACCAGCGGGCGGCCAAGGAATCCTTCCGTGCCGCCGATATCCCGCTCGCCCGGACCCGGCTGATCAACGGGCGTGCGCTGGATGTGCTGCCGCGGCTTGCCGACGGTGCCTACGACCTGGTGTTCCTGGATGCCTCGCCGATCGAGCATCCGCAGTACATCGCCGAGGCGGTGCGGCTGCTGCGGGCCGGTGGGGCGGTCCTGCTGCACAACGCGCTGCTCGGCGGCCGGGTACCGGATCCGGCGAATCGCGATCCGGCGACCCAGGCGGTGCGTTCGGCGACCCGGTGCGTGGCCGAGGACCCGGGCCTGACCAGCGTTCTCATCCCGCTCGGTGACGGGCTGCTCTGCGCGTCCAAGGGCTAGCCCCGCAGCCCGGGTATCGGCCGCCGCGTCGTCGCCGTCGTGGCGCTCGACCGGGCCCCGCGGGTGACCGCCGCCCGAGGTCGACGGGGGCAGGCCTACCGCGGTCACGGCCGGTGCTGTGGCCGGCGCGGGTTCGCCGGCCGTACTTCGTCCGGCGGCCGGTCCGTTCGGCTGTGTCAGGCCGCGGCGAGGGTCTTATCCGGGGTGCGTTCCTCCGGGGGTGGGGCGGCGGTTCGCTCCTCGCGGACGGCTGCACCGGCGCCGCGAACCAGGCTGCCGGCCCATGTGCGCGCCATCGGCCCCGGCCCGAGCCGGTCCCGCCGCGTTCGACGTGGGTTATTGCTGCGATGTTGCCCCTGGCGCGATGTGGACGCCTTGTCCGGTCGGGGTGGCGATCCGGTGGGCGACGCGACCCTGTGGTTCCGGCTCGCTTCGTACAGGGGTCTGTCGCCGGGATCCGAGTGACCCACTGGGAACCACCGGGCGCCTCGTGTGCAGCCGTGACCTGCTGTTTCCCGTGCTCTTCGCTGGGCGGCGTGCGGGGGCGGGATGTCTTTACGGAATCTCTACGGGACTGCCTCTTGCGCTGAGGTTGAACGTGTGTTTAACGTATTGAACATGCGTTCAAGCGATGATCTGAACACGCGGGCCCGGATCCGGGACGCCGCCCTCGCGCTGTTCGGCGAGGAGGGCTTCGGGGTCGGTGTACGCGCCATCGCGGCCGCCGCAGGGGTGTCGCCGGGTCTGGTCAACCATCATTTCGGGTCCAAGGACGGGTTGCGGCGCGAATGCGACGACCATGTGCGCGCGGCGATCCGCGAATCGAAGATGAGCTATATGAACCGGCCGTCGTCGGGGAATTTGCTGCAGCAGCTGGCCGAGATCGAAGAATTCGCCCCGATCATCGCCTACATCATGCGCAGCTTCCAGGCCGGCGGCGACCTCGCGGTCTCCATGTTCGAACACATGGTCGAGGATGTCGAACAGTACCTGGAAGCGGGTATCGCCTCCGGCGCCGTCCGACGGCCGCGGGACCTGAAAGCGATGTCGCGCTATCTGGCGACCATCAACGGCGGCGGCATGCTGCTGTTCATCCAGCTGCGGGCCCGAGCATCGGGCACGGTCGACTACCGGCAGGTGCTCCGGGAGTACGGCGAGCAGATGATGCTGCCCGCCCTGGAGATCTTCACCGAAGGGTTGCTGCCCGACTCGACCATGCTCGACGCCCTCCTGACCGCCGCCGCGGGCCGGACCGGGCACGGTGCATCGCCGACACCGGACGCACCGCGCGCCGGCCGCGCGGATGCACCGGATGCCGGAGCGTCCGCCGCCGCGCACCCACCAGAAACGCCGTCGCCGGCACGAACCGCCGGCGACGCGCACTGAGCCGGCGCGGCGTCCGATCCGCCGCGCCCGCGAACCCTCTCCATCAACGCGCTATCTCTGTCCCACGAGGAGACATGATGATTTCGGCAATTCGGATCCGGGATCTGCACAAACACTTCGGTCAGGTCCGGGCACTCGATGGCCTCGACCTGGAAGTATCCGAGGGCGAGGTCCACGGATTCCTGGGCCCCAACGGCGCCGGCAAGTCCACCACCATCCGGGTACTGCTCGGTCTGCTGGCGCGTACTTCCGGCGAGGTGCGGATGCTCGGGCGCGACCCCTGGGCGGACGCGGTGGCACTCCACCGTGAGATCGCCTACGTGCCGGGTGATGTGACCCTGTGGCCGTCGCTGAGCGGGGGCGAGACCATCGACCTGCTGGCCTCGATGCGCGGTGGGCTCGACACCGCGCGCCGGGCCGAACTGATCGAACGCTACGAACTCGACCCCCGGAAGAAGGCGCGCACCTACTCCAAGGGCAACCGGCAGAAGGTCGCGCTGGTCTCGGCTTTCTCCTCGCACGCCCGGCTGTTGCTGCTGGACGAGCCCACCTCCGGCCTGGACCCCCTGATGGAGCAGGTGTTCCGGGAATGTGTCGCCGAGGCGGCCGAGCGGGGGGCGACCGTGCTGCTGTCCAGTCACATCCTCTCGGAGGTGGAGGCACTGTGCGAGCGGGTCACCATCATCCGGTCCGGGCGCACGGTGGAGAGCGGCACGCTGTCGTCCATGCGGCATCTGAGCCGCACCTCCATCACCGCCGAACTCACCGGCGATCCCGGTGATATCGCGGCCATGCCCGGGGTGGCCGATGTGAGCATGGACGACCACACGCTGCGCTGCCAGGTCGACGGCGAACATCTGGCCGAACTCATCCGCGTCCTCGGCGATACCGGTGTCAGCAGCCTGACCAGCCGCCCGCCGACGCTGGAAGAGCTGTTCATGCGGCACTACTCGATCAACGGCCGGGAGGCCGGCGAACTGGAAGAGGCGCGGAAATGACGACCGCCGTCGCCGGAGCCCGGCACAGCGTGCTCCATACGAGGCCCGGCCGCACCGGATTCACCGGGACCGCCCGGCTGCTGCGGCTGTACCTGCGCCGCGACCGGATCGTGGCGCCGCTGTGGATCCTGCTGCTGTCCCTGCCGTTGGGTGGGGTCTATGTGGCCAGTATCGAATCGGTGTATCCCACCGCGGCCGATCGCGCCTCGTTCGCGGCCACCATCCTGGCCAGCCCGGCACAACTGGCGATGTACGGCCCGATCTACAACACCTCGATCGGCGCGGTGGGCATCTGGAAGGCCGGGATGTTCCACACCCTCATCGCGGTGGCCACCATCCTGACCGTCATTCGGCACACCAGGGCGGAAGAGGAGACGGGACGCAGCGAGATCCTGGCCTCCACCTCGGTCGGTCGCTACGCGAACCTGACAGCCGCGCTCGCCCTGGCGCTGGGCGGCTCACTGCTCACCGGTCTGCTCGGCGCGGTGAGCCTGACCGCGACAGATGTTCCGGCGAGCGGATCGCTGGCCTTCGGGCTCGCGCTGGCCGGGTCCGGCATGGTGTTCGCGGCCGTGGCCGCGGTGACGGCGCAGGTCTGCACCGGCGCGCGCCTGGCGCGCGGGCTGGCGTTCGCGGTACTCGCGGTCACCTTCACCCTGCGGGCGATCGGTGATGCCCGAGCGGGCGCGGGCCCGGTGAGTCCGCTGACGTGGTTGTCCCCACAAGGGTGGTCGCTACAGGTGCGGCCGTATGCCGGAGATCGCTGGTGGGTGCTGGTGCTGCATCTGGCCCTGCTGGTGGTGTTGCTGACCGTGGCCTACGCGCTACTGCGCCGTCGCGACGTGGGCGCGGGTCTCATCGCGGAACGACTCGGGGCCCCGGCGGCCGGTGCGGGCCTGGCCGGACCGTTCGGCCTGGCGGTGCGACTGCAACGCGGCACCCTGCTGGCCTGGACGATCGGGGTCGGTCTCTACGGCCTGGTGATCGGCAGTGTGGTGGCCGGTATCGGGGACAGCTTCGCCGAGAATCAGACGCTGCGCGATCTGATCACCCGGATGGGCGGCTCCGAATCGATCGAGTATTCGTTCATCTCCTACGCCTTCACCATGCTCGGGGTCGCGGGCGCGGCGTACGCCGTCTCGGCGACACTGCGGTTGTTCGGCGAGGAGAACGGCCACCAGGCCGAATCAGTGCTCAGCGGTGCCGTCGGCAGGCTGCGCTGGGCCGGCAGCCATCTGGTTTTCGCGCTCGGCGGGCCGGTGGTGATCATGCTGACCGCCGGGTTGCTCGGTGGCGTCGCCTACGGCCTGGCCAAGGGCGATATCGCCGGCGAACTGCCCGGTGTGCTGGCCGCGGCGCTGGTCCAGCTTCCGGCGATCTGGTTCTTCGCCGGAGCGACCCTGGCATTGTTCGGGCTGGTGCCGCGCTGGACTCCGGTGGCCTGGGGACTGCTCACCGCCACCATCGCGGTGTTCCTGCTCGGTTCGTTCTCCGGCGCGCCGCAATGGTTCCGCGATCTGGAACCGTTCAGTCACGCGCCGAAGGTGCCGGGCTCGGAGTTCACCCTCACCCCGGTGATCGCCGTCACCGCGATCGCCGCGGTACTGCTCGCAGCCGGACTCGCCGGGGTGCGGGGACGCGACATCCGCTGAATCCACCGTGGTCGGTGAGGTGCCCCCTTCCCCCCGGGGAGGGGGCGCTTCCGTGCCGGTCAGACCCAGGTGCCCTTGCCGACCGTCACCACACCGCCGTTGCTGATAGCGAAGCGGGAGCGGTCGCGCTCGGAATCCACGCCGATGATCTCGCCCTCGGACACCATGACGTTCTTGTCCAGGATCGCGCGCCGGACCACCGCGCCGCGCCCGATCCGGACCCCGGGCATCAGCACACTGCCCTCGACCGTGGCTCCGTCGTCGACCATCACATTCGCGCTGAGTACCGAACTGCGGACGGTCGCCGCGGACAGGATGCTGCCCGCCCCGACTATCGATTCCTGGGCCAGGCCGCCCCGCGCGAATTTCGCCGGGGGCAGATTTTCCGCGGCGCCCCGGATGGGCCAGTGGCGGTTGTAGAGGTTGAACACCGGGTTCACCGACACCAGATCCATATGGGCTTCGTAGAATGCGTCGATGGTGCCGACATCGCGCCAGTAGCCGCGGTCGCGGTCGGTGGCCCCGGGCACCTCGTTGTCGGCGAAATCGTAGACCGCCGCCTGGCTCGCCGAGACCAGGCTGGGAATGATGTCACCGCCCATATCGTGGTCGGAATCGGAATCCTCGGCGTCGGCCCTGATCGAATCCACCAGCACTTTGGTGGTGAACACGTAGTTGCCCATCGAGGCGAAGGTCGAATTCGGGTCGTCGGGGATACCGGGCGGATGCGCCGGTTTCTCCAGGAAACCGATTATGCGGCCGGATTCGTCGGAATCGATACAGCCGAAAGCGCCCGCCTCGCTGCGCGGCACCCGGATCCCGGCCACCGTGACCCCGGCCCCGGAATCGATATGGTGGGCCACCATCTGTTCGGGGTCCATCCGGTAGACATGATCGGCGCCGAAGACCACGATGTAATCCGGGTCTTCGTCGTAGATGAGATTCAGCGATTGCATGATGGCGTCGGCGCTACCGGTGTACCAGCGCGGCCCGAGCCGCTGCTGCGCGGGAACCGGAGTGATGTATTCACCGGCGAAACCGGACAACCTCCAGGTCTGCGAGATATGCCGGTCGAGTGAATGCGATTTGTACTGGGTGAGCACACAGATCCGGAGGAAACCGGCATTGACGAGATTGCTGAGTACGAAGTCGATGAGGCGGTAGGCGCCGCCGAAGGGAACGGCCGGCTTGGCCCGGTCGGCGGTCAGCGGAAAGAGTCGCTTGCCCTCGCCACCGGCGAGCACGATTCCTAGTACGTGCGGCTGGCTCCTCACAGTGCCAAACTACCGAACGAGGTGGTCGGCGGGCGTCGACCACCCGGCGGCTACCGTGAATTCGTGAGTTCCGGTTCCAGCGGCGCGGCGGAATCGTCCGCGGCCGACGAGCTACGGGTGGCCATGCTGACCCGAGAGTTTCCACCCGAGGTCTACGGGGGCGCCGGCGTCCACGTGACCGAACTGGCGGCCCGGTTAGGGCGGATGAGCACGGTGACCGTGCACTGCATGGGCATACCGCGCGACACCGCACAGGTGCACGGGCCCGATCCGGCCCTCGACGGCGCCAATCCCGCCCTCCGGATGATGTCGGCACAGTTGCGGATGGCCGACGCGGTCGGCGCGGCGGACGTGGTCCATTCGCACACCTGGTATTCGGGCCTGGCCGGGCATCTGGCCGCCACCCTCTACGGGATCCCGCACGTGGTCACCACCCATTCGCTGGAACCGCGGCGACCGTGGAAGGCCGAACAGCTGGGCGGCGGATACCGGCTCTCGTCCTGGTCGGAACGCAATGCGCTCGAGCACGCCGACGCGGTGATCGCGGTGAGCGACTGGATGCGCCGCGACGTACTCGACGCCTACCCTGCGCTGGACCCCACCCGGGTACACGTCGTACGCAACGGGATCGACGCCGACATCTGGCATCCCGGCCCGCCGGAGCCGGGAAGCCGCCGCATCCTCGACGAACTCGGGGTGCGGGCGGACCGGCCGCTGGCGGTGTTCGTCGGGCGGATAACCCGGCAGAAGGGTGTCGGGCATCTGCTGGGTGCGGCGCGCGAGATCGATCCGGAGGTCCAGCTCGTCCTGTGTGCGGGCGCGCCGGATACGCCGGAACTGGAGGCCGAGGTCGCGAATGCCGTGTCCGGGTTGCACCGCCGCCGCGGCAATGTGTTCTGGGTCCGGGAGATGCTGCCCACCGAACAGATCCGGCAGCTGCTGGCGGCGGCCACGGTCTTCGTCTGTCCCTCGGTCTACGAACCGCTGGGGATCGTGAACCTGGAGGCCATGGCCTGTTCGACGGCTGTGATCGCCTCGGATGTGGGCGGGATCCCCGAGGTCGTGGCCGACGGGCGAACCGGCCGGCTGGTGCATTTCGAGGCCGGGGCGACCGGTGGTTACGAGCGTGCGCTGGCGGCCGCGGTCAACGAGCTGGCACTGGACCCGGCGCGCGCGGCCGGCCTGGGCGCGGCCGGCCGTCGCCGCGCCCAGGCCGAATTCGACTGGTACCGGATCGCCGAGCAGACCCTGGCCGTGTACCACACCGTCTGCAAACGGTGAGCTCCGCCGGCCGTCAGGCCGAGGACGAGCCGGAGGTGATGTCCTCGGCCAGTGGGGAGATGGCCGCGATGATCTGGGCGACGGTCTCCTCGCCGACGCCGGCCGCCGTCAGTGCATCGGTCAGGTGACCGGCCACCAGGCCGAAATGATGCATGGTGATCCCGCGTCCCTGATGCACCTGCTTCATCGGCGCGCCCGAATAGGGTTCGGGGCCGCCCAGCGCCGCCGCGAAGAATTCGACCTGTTTGCCCCGCAGCCGGGACATGTTCGTCCCGCTGAAGAAACCGGCCAGTTCCGCGTCGGCGAGAACCCTGGTGTAGAAATCGGCGACGACTACTTCGAGCGCTTCGTGGCCGCCGATCTGCTCGTAGATGGTGGTGGTACTGGCGTTTTTCTGTTTGCCGAATGTCGGTATCCGCATAGAACAAGGACATCAGGGCCGTGTTACTCGGCGATCAGGCCGATGTCGCGAGTGGATTGCCCTCTGTGCCAGCGTGATTGCCCCCTTCTCACCGCGGCGGCAAGTGGCCGGTGAGGTCAAGCCGGGACGTAGGTGCCCACGGTGACCGAGGCGGTGACCTCGAAGGGATCGGGCAGGCGGGCGATCCGGGCCGTCGCGTCGTCGGCGTGGTGCGCGGAGGGGCCCATCGCCACCAGATTCGCGATATCGGCGCGGGAGAGGGGCATCGCATAGTCGACCGTGCGGCGCTCGGTCCGGGTGAAACGGCCGGTCATGGCCTCGGCGAGACGGCGGTCCTTCGCGGGGTCGACGGTGACCATGCCGACCGGATCGATGAGCTCGGCCAGATGCCGATCTGTGGGCGTGACGAGGATATAGCGCCCGCCGGGACCGAGGGCCCGGGCCACGGCATCCGGATTGCGCGGAGCGAACACCGACAGGGCGGTGGTGAGCGTGTGCTCGCGGATCGGCAGACCCCGCCAGGCGTCGGCCACCACCGCGGCCGCGCGCGGATGGGCGCGGGCGCACCGGCGGCCGGCCGGTTTGGCGATATCCAGGGCGATCCCACGAGCCGCCGGGACCGCATCGAGAACCCGCGCCAGATAGTAGCCGGTCCCCGCGCCGATATCCGCGATGAACCCACCGGTGCCGGTATCGCGCGCGGCCACCACGGCCGCCGCGACCGCGTCGGCGATCGGAGCGAAATTCCCGGTGCCCTGAAAGGCAGCCCGCGCGTCGAGCATGGCGGCGGTGTCACCGGTCAGTTTGGTGGCGGCACCGGTGAGCAGACTGATATAGCCCTGCCGGGCGATATCGAAACTGTGCCCGCGAGAGCAGCGTAGTGTGCCCGGCGCGGACGACAGGCCGCGGTCGCATTCGGGGCAGCTCAATACCTCGGCGACCGCGGCGAGCGCCGATTGTTCGGCTACCTGTCTAGCCGGTGACACTCTTCAATTCGTCACCGAGTGCCGCGGCTTCGTCCGGCGTGAGTTCTACGACCAGACGCCCGCCACCCTCGAGTGGGACCCGCATGACGATCCCACGGCCTTCCTTGGTTGCCTCGAGGGGACCGTCCCCGGTACGGGGCTTCATGGCCGCCATCCTCTGCTCCCTCCAGATCTGCGCTGTATGCTGCGCACTTGCTCGGAACTCCGGTTGTCGCCAACCGGGCGGTCCGTCGGCTGAGACGACGGACCGCACTCGGTCCATTCTTCCCTATCGCATGAGATGACGGACACTCGACGTCCAAATGTGATCGGTCAGCCGATCGCGGTGTGCCGGGTATCGACCCAGCATTCGGCCAAGTGATCGTCGACCATGCCGGTGGCCTGCATGAGAGCGTAGGCGGTGGTCGGTCCGACGAAACGGAAACCGCGCCGCTTCAATTCTTTTGCCAGTGCGACGGATTCGGGTGTCGTCGCCGGAATATCGGGCAATGCGCGTGGACGCGGTCGCGACGGCGGGGCGAAGGACCACAGCAATTCGTCGAGTCCGATATCGAGTTCACGCGCGACTTTCGCGTTGGCGATACACGCGTCTATTTTCGCGCGATTGCGCACAATGCCGGTATCGGCGAGCAGCCGTTCGCGATCGGCCTCGCCGAACTCCGCGACCCGGTCGATGGCGAATCCGGCGAACGCCGCGCGGAACGCGGGCCGTTTGCGCAGAATCGTGATCCACGCCAGGCCGGACTGAAAAGCCTCCAGGCACAGCCGCTCGAACAGGGCGTCGTCACCGTGTAGCGGCCGGCCCCATTCCTGGTCGTGGTAATCCCGGTACAGCTGCGAATCCACCGACCAGGGGCAACGGGCCAGTGTGTCGGTCGCCACAGACCTGGTCACGGCTGCTCCGGACCGTGCTGCGACGCGGCACCGGCCGCGCGGGCCTCGGCGAGTTGACCCTGCAACTCGTCGATCCGGGCCGCCAGCCGGGCCAGCGCCCAGTCGACCTCGCCGGCCTTGTATCCGCGGACGACCTGCTGGAAGCGCAGCGCCCGGACATCCGCGCCATCGATGCCCTCCACCGGTAGCACCGTCGCCGTGGTGCCCCCGGGTAGCGGACCCAGCTCCTCCGACCGCCCGAACAGGGCGCTGGCCAGGAGGAACAGGACTGTGGCCACCAAACCGACGATCACGACGTACAGCAGCAGGGTGAGCATGGACCGAGTCTATGTGCGTTCAGAGATGACGGGTGGTGTCGATACCCAGTGACATACCGGCAAGCCCACGCCGGCGGACCGCGAGCTTGTCCGCCACCGCGCGCAGGGCCACGGCCGACGGGCTCTCCGGGTACTTCAGCACGATGGGTGTGCCCTCGTCACCGGCTTCGCGCAGCGCCTGCTCGATCGGGATCTGACCCAGCAGCGGCACCTCCGCGCCCACCGCCCGAGTGAGACGGTCGGCCACCGCTTGCCCGCCGCCGGACCCGTACAGATCCATCCGGGTGCCGTCGGGTAGGTCCAGCCAGGACATGTTCTCCACCACACCGGCGATCCGCTGCCGGGTCTGCAGCGCGATGGCGCCGGCGCGCTCGGCGACCTCGGCGGCCGCGATCTGCGGAGTGGTGACGACCAGGATCTCGGCATTCGGGATCAGCTGGGCGATGGAGATCGCCACATCACCGGTGCCGGGCGGCAGATCCAGCAGCAGGACGTCCAAGTCGCCCCAGAACACATCCGCGAGGAACTGCTGCAGGGCCCGGTGCAGCATCGGGCCGCGCCACACCACCGGGGTGTTGCCCTTGGTGAACTGCGCGATCGAGATCATTTTCACGTCGTGCGCGACCGGCGGCATGATCATCCGCTCGACCTGGGTGGGTCGGGCGTCGGTACCGAGCATGCGGGGGATGGAGTGGCCGTAGATATCGGCGTCGAGCACTCCGACGGACAGGCCGCGGTCGGCGAGTGCCGCCGCCAGGTTGACCGTCACGCTGGATTTGCCGACGCCGCCCTTTCCGGAGGCCACCGCGTACACGCGGGTCAGCGAACCGGGCTGGGCGAAGGGGATGACCGGCTCCGCGGAATCACCGCGTAATTGTTTGCGCAGTTCGGTGCGCTGCTCGTCGCTCATCACATCGAGATCGACCGAGACCGCGCCCACGCCCGGGACGTCGGCGACCGCGGTACTGACCCGCTGGGTGATCTCGGTGCGCAACGGGCAGCCGGCCGTGGTCAGGTAGACCTCGATGTGCACATTGCCGTCCGGCTCGATCCGGATGCTCTTCACCATGCCCAGTTCGGTGATCGGCTTCCGGATCTCCGGGTCGTCGACCTTCGCGAGGGCGCCCCGCACCTCCGCTTCCGTTACCACTGGCATGCTGCCGATGGTAGTGCGGTCAGATCTTGGGGAGTTCCGCGGGCCGCGGTGCGATACCCGTCTGGTACGACTGCTCCCAGGCCATCACGTTCGCGACGTAGGCCATCGAGTTGTTGTAGCGCAGGATGGCCCTGGTCTGCTGGGCGGGATCGCGCATGTCCAAGCCGCCGGAGCACAGGTACTTGCCGGCCGTCAGCGTGGCGTCGTAGTAGTTCTGCGGATCGGAGATGCCGTCGCGGTTGCCGTCGGCGGCGAAACTGGTCCACGTCTCGGGCAGGAACTGCATGGGGCCGACGGCGCGGTCGTAGCCGCTGTACCCGTCCAGCGCGCCGCCGTCGGAATCGTGGATGACATTGTTGCCCGACAGGCTGCCGTCCAGCACGGGACCGAATACCGGGGCGAGGGCGTTACCGTCGGCATCGGCCCGGCCGTTGTTCATATGGGTGGACTCGACCCGGCCGATACCGGCGAGCATGGTCCACGGCATATTGCAGTCGGGATTCTCCTCGGCCAGGATCTGCGCGGCGCCGATATAGGCGGCCTCGGCGATCCCGGGGATGCCCGAGGCGGCCACGGGGAAATCGTTGCCGGGACGGTTCGGATCCAGCGCGACCGATTTGACCTCGACGGGCGCCTCCGGCGACTGCTTGGCCATGGCGTGCATCGCGGTGGGGTCGACTGCGGGGGCCGCGGCCTGCGCGGGGGCGGCGCCGAGTGCCGAGACCTGCATGGCCACCGAGGCCGCGGTCGGGTCGGTGACCACCGCCGCGGCGGCATTGGTGGCCACGACTCCGGCCGGAACCAGCCCGGTGAGTGCGATCACCGAGCTGCGGGAAACGGTGGCAGGTTGCTGTTTACGGTGACGCCCCACGTACTCAAGCCCTTCATCTCAACGCACAGCCTGCGGTCACGAGTGGTTCGTTGCCGGTCCGTGACCTGTTGTGTCGACAATACCGCATCCGAGATCTGTTTGTTACTCCTCCGTGACCATTTTTTCCATGCGAATGGGAATGGGAAGTGGCGGTGCCGCTTCGGAACTCGGCCCGCGCCCGCCGGGAGCGCGGACCGGCCGACGGGCCCGGCCGGTGACCGCACCCGTCCCTCCGGCGGCGGTGCGGCTGCCGCGTGTCCGGTGGAACCCGCTGTTCAGGCGGGTGGGGCGGGTGCGGCCGGCGCCGTGGGTTCGGGGGCCGCCGGGATGGTGTCCGCCGGCGCGGGTCGGGTCACCACGGGGGCCGGGGCGAGCCCGGGCGGCAGCGGGATGACGATCCCGCCCGGGAGCGTGATCGTCGGCGGCAGTGGCGGTGCAGGTGCAGGTGCGGAGGGATTCTGATTCTCGGCGGGTGCCGATGGGGCCGGGTCCCCGGGCTCCGGCGCCGCCGGGTCTCCGGGCGCCGGGGCCGGAGCCGCCGGGCCGGTACGGCCCGCGGGCCCGTCCGGGACGACCGGCGCCGGATCGGGCAGTGCCTCGCCGACCTTCGGGGCGCCCGGCGCCGGCGGGCACAGCAGTCCGCAGGGAATCGGCGGCAGGCCCGGGATCCGGATCATGGGCGCGGGCCGCGGCGTCTGCGCGGGCAGTGAGGGCGGCGGTGGCGGGACCTGGTTCTCGGTCTGCGCGGCAAGCAGATCCGTTGGGCCGGGCGGGAATTCGGTCGGAAGGCTGCCCGGCGGAACCGGATCGGGTGAGACGGTGACCGGAGCCGGCCGGCCGCCGGTCCGATAGGCCGCCGACCAGCTCAGCACATTGGCCGCATACGACATCGAGTTGTTGTAGCGCAGCACCGCCCGCAATTCCTGTTGCGGATCACGCAGATTCAGGCCACCCGAGCACAGGTACTTCCCGGCGCCGAGGGCGGCGTCGAAGACATTGTGCGGATCGGCACGCCCGTCTGCGTTACCGTCCGCGGCGTAGCGCGACCAGGTGCTCGGCAGGAACTGCATGGGCCCCAGCGCCCGGACATAGCCTCCGTCGGCCGCGCGGATGACCTCGTTGCCGGGCAGCGAGCCGTCCAGTGCCGGACCGAAAATGGGCGGGTTGGTGGTGCCGGCGGCATCCGTGCGGCCGTTGTTCGCGTGGCCGGATTCGATCCGGCCGATCCCGGCCAGCAGATTCCAGGTGACACCGCAACCCGGCGCCGAGGACTGCAGGGCCAGTTCGGCATTGCGATAGGCCGCGAGCACGAGCTCCGGAATCCCGAGCGCACCGCCGCCCCGGGGCAGGTCGATGGTCTGCAGCGGCACGATGCCACCGAAGGGCGGGATCCCGTCGGCGGGAGAGGGGCTGAGTGCGCGAAGTTTCCGGGGGGTAGAACGCTCGACCGGCAACATTCCGAGTGTCTGGGGCAGTGGCGCGTCGGTGGTCACGTCCGGGTCTTGAAGACGATCGGTATCGGCGGCGAGCCGAGCCCCGGGAGCCTCCGGGGGAGTCGACGAGAAGGTGGTGTGTGCGGCCGAACCGCTTGCTACCAGGCCCGCCATGACCAGAGCCGACATTGCCACAGGGGTAGGTATCCGCATTCGGCTCCACCGTTCCTCTATGTCACAGGTGAGCAACCGTCCCGGACATTCCCGGACGGCGTACTCGGGACAACGTGATCCAGGTTACCTACCGGTCAGGAGCATATTGCGGATTTCTGGTCATTCGTCCGCGACAGGCGACGAAACCGAGCCCGTAACCGGCTTGTGACCGGAGGTTTTCTTGCGTTTCGGCTTGGCAGACTTTTCCGGGCGCGTCGGACCCACGCCCGCCGCCGACTCGAGGCGATCGAGTGCGTCGCGGATCTCGTCCAGTTCCCGCCTCAGATAGTCACGGGTGGCCACCTCGCCCACCGCCAGCCGCAGCGCGGCCAGTTCGCGCGCCAGGAATTCGGTATCGGCCTTGGTCTGAGCCGCCCGTAACCGATCCTCCTCCAGCGATACCCGGTCGCGGTTGTCCTGGCGGTTCTGCGCCAGCAGGATCAGTGGCGCGGCGTAGGCGGCCTGGGTGGAAAAG
Source organism: Nocardia sp. NPDC050193 (assembly GCA_040674215.1). Taxonomy (GTDB): domain Bacteria; phylum Actinomycetota; class Actinomycetes; order Mycobacteriales; family Mycobacteriaceae; genus Nocardia. The sequence continues at coordinate 21,256 of JBFARE010000015.1, forward strand.
GCCAGATTCAGCAGGATGAACGGGTAGGGGTCCCAGCGCAATGTGATGATGGAGATGTTCAACGCGATCCAGACGATCACCACCACCGTCTGCAACGCGAGATAGCGCCCGGTGCCCAGGAACCGGGCGATGCGTTCGCTGCCGCGCGCCAACGCCTCGGCGTCCCAATCGAATCGGAACCGGGTTTCCACCGGTGTCTCCAGCCGCTGCCGGGCGGCCGCCGCCGCCCGGCTCGCGGTGCTCTTGTCCGTCAATGCCGTACACCCTCGAACAGTTGCTCGTCCTCACGCCAATCCCGCGGCAGCAGATGATCCAGTACATCGTCCACGCTCACCGCGCCCAGCAAGTGATTCTGCTCGTCCACCACCGGCGCGCACACCAGGTTGTAGCTGGCGAAATAGCGGGCAACCGCGGTGAGTGGGGCCTCCGGGCGGAGGGTGGTGAGATCGGTGTCCAGGAGCCCGCCCACCAGATGTGCGGGCGGTTCCCGCAGCAACTGTTGCAGGTGCACGCAGCCCAGGTAGCGCCCGGTCGGCGTCGCCGTCGGCGGCCGCACCACGAAAACCATCGAGGCCAGCGCGGGCGTCAGGTCGGGGTCGCGGACCCGGGCCAGGGCCTCCGCGACGGTCGTCGCGGGTGTCAGGACCACCGGTTCCGGCGTCATGAGCCCACCCGCGGTATCCGGGGAGTGTTCGAGGAGGCGGCGCACCGGTTCCGATTCCTCTGGATCCATCAGCGTCAGCAGCGATTCGGCCTCGTTCTCCGGTAACCCGCCCAGCAGGTCGGCGGCGTCGTCGGGATCCATGGCCTCGAGGACATCGGCCGCGCGTCCGATATCGAGCTTGCCCAGCAACTCCAGCTGATCGTCGCCGGACAACTCCTGGACCACATCGGCGAGCCGTTCGTCGTCGAGCGCCACGGCGACCTCCAGCCGCCGCTTCTCCGGTAGTTCGCGCAACATATGCGCGACATCGGCGGCGCGCTGACCCTCGAACTGTTCGAGCAGCGTGCTCACATCCTGCCCCGGCCGCCCCAGTTCGTACGGTGTGAGTCCCTGCACCCGAGCCCAGTCGACAACGTGCACGGTGCGCCGCCGACCGAGCCGGCGGTGCCCGCGCACCGCCACCCGCGACACCCGCCAGTCCCGGGTGCGGGTGAGTGTCATCCCCAGATCCACCACGTACACATCGACCCCTGCCAGATCGGGCAGATCGGGGTCGTCCACCCGTACCGCCGAGTCGACGATCTGGGCCATGGCCAGTACTTCACCGGGACGCTGCGCGAAACGCCGCAGGCTCACATTGCCCGTGTTCAGGTTCACCGAACCTGGTTCGACGGCGGTGACGCGCAGCATCGGGACGAAGATCCGGCGCCGGGTCGGCAACTCCACCACCAGGCCGTGGACACGCGGTTCTTGCCGGTCGTACCGGACGGCGACCACCACGTCGCGAACACGGCCGATAGACTCGCCGTCCGGCCCCAGCACCGCCAGGCCGGTCAGCCTGGCGATATACACCCGGGTAGCTGCCATGGGTGTCAGGCTAGATGTTCCGGGGCCGCACCGGGCCGACCCCCAGGAGAGTTGATGAAGCCGCGCCGTTCCGTGCTCGCCGTGCCGGGCAGCAATCCCAAGATGATCGCCAAGGCCAAGGGCCTGCCGGTCGACGAGGTCTTTCTCGACCTCGAAGACGCGGTCGCACCCGAGGCCAAGGCCGCGGCCCGCGCGAATATCGTGGCCGCCCTCAACGACTCCGGCTGGGGTGGGCAGCTGCGGGTGGTGCGGGTCAACGACTGGACCACGCAGTGGACCTACGCGGATGTGATCTCGGTGGTCGACGGCGCCGGTACCGCACTCGACGCGATCCTGCTGCCCAAGGTCACCGACGGTGGTCAGGTGCGCGCCTTGGATCTGCTGCTGAGCCAGCTGGAACGGGCCAACGGGATCGAACCCGGCCGCATCGGAATCGAACCGCAGATCGAGAACGCGCTGGGCCTGCGCAATATCGACGAGATCGCCACCGCCAGCCCGCGGGTGCAGACCCTGGTCTTCGGCCCCGCCGACTTCATGGCCAGCATCAATATGCGCACCCTCGTGGTCGGTGAGCAGCCCGAGGGCTACGACACCGGCGACGCCTACCACCACATCCTGATGACCATCCTGCTCACTGCCCGCGCCCACGGTCTGCAGGCCATCGACGGCCCCTACCTGCAGATCCGCGATATCGACGGCTTCCGGCGCGCCGCAGGCCGCACCGCCGCCCTGGGCTTCGACGGGAAATGGGTACTGCACCCGAGTCAGGTCGACGCGGCCAACGAGATCTTCAGCCCCCGGCAGGCGGACTACGACCGCGCCGAACTCATCCTCGAGGCATACGCCTACCACACCTCCGCCGCCGGCGGCGCCCGCGGCGCGGTGATGCTCGGCGACGAGATGATCGACGAGGCCAGTGCGAAAATGGCGGTGGTCATCGCGGAAAAGGGGCGGGCAGCGGGGATGAAACGGACGACTACTTTCTCGCCACCTGAGTAAGGAGTCCATCCGGCGGTACCCGGCCGGCCGCGACCGGTATCGCGATGATCGAGGGAGCGTTCGTGGTGCCCGGAGCACGATGCTGTCGAGCCTGCATCGGCCGCCCACGGCCTGGTGCACCTCCGGGCCCACCGGTCGGCGGGAAATGCTCGCTTGTCGAGTGCGGGCTTGCTCGTGAAGGTGGGGTGTGGACCTGCTCGTGAAAGCGATCAGACGCCGGGGTGGTCGAGTCGGCATCCGATCCGGCCGTCGATTGCCGGCGCGACCCGTATGTGTCGAGTTTTACGAAACACCTCAATGGGTTGAGGCCCGGCTCGCCGTTTCGGCCTCGAAGTGCATGCGGCGAAGCCGCGAGTCCCGGGCGCTGAACGACGGGACCTTCGGGGGCCTCGACCCCGCGGCGCCGGAGGCGCCGCCAAAAGACACTGCTCTAGTATTGCGTAGTGTCTCCGGCCGATCGCGCGAACAGTAGACGCCGCCAGCCGCGGCGTCGCGGTTCGGCCGGTGGTGCGGCGAAACCTCGTATGCGTACCGTGCGCGAGACTTCGGCCGGGGGGCTGGTGGTCGATGGGCTGGATGGTCCGCCGGAAGCGCGGTGTGCCGCGTTGATCGGCCGTACCGACCGGCGGGGCCGGCTGCTATGGTCGCTGCCCAAAGGACATATCGAAGAGGGCGAATCCTCGGAACAAACGGCGATCCGGGAGGTCGCCGAGGAAACCGGTATCCAGGGCGTCGTGGTCGCCGAATTGGGCAGTATCGATTACTGGTTCGTCACCGAGGGTCGGCGGGTACACAAAACGGTGCATCATTTTCTGCTGCGTTCGGTCGGTGGTGAATTGTCCGACGCGGATGTCGAGGTCACCCAGGTGGACTGGGTACCGCTGAGCGAATTGAACTCGAGGCTGGCCTACGCGGATGAGCGGAGACTTGCCGAGGTGGCGAACCGCCTGATCGACCGGATGGAGACCGGCAAGCAATGACGCGTGGACTGAGTCGGATCATGCTCGTGATCCTGACCATCCTCGGTTCGGCGGCGCTGCCCGCGCTGCTCGGATCCCCGGCTCACGCCCAGCCCACGGGATCGGCAGAGGACGACTCGATGCCGCAGTTCCTGAAGTTGTCTTTGGATTCGGTGAGTCCGGGCACCGTCACCGCGCAGAGCGAGCCGGTGCTCACGGTGGCGGGCACGGTCACCAATATCGGTGACCGCGGGGTGGACGAGGTGGCCGTTCGGGTGCAGCGGGCGCGCCCGGTATCGGATCCCAGCGAATTGCGTACGGCGCTGAAGCTCGATCAGGTGAACTACGAGCTCCCGACGCCTTTCCAGGATGTGGCGCTGCGACTGGAGCCGGGACAGCGCCAGCAGTTCACCATGACCGTCCCGCTGCGGGACGCGTCGGGGACCTCGCTGAACATCACCGAACCGGGTGTGTATCCGCTGCTGCTGAACGTGAACGGCACCCCGGATTACGGTGGCCAGGCGCGATTGGACGATGCGCGGTTCCTGCTGCCGGTGCTGGGGTTGCCCGCCGCGGCGGACGGGAGCGCCCCGCCGCTGCCCGCGCCCGCCGCGCCACCGGTACAGACCACTCTTCTGTGGCCGCTTGCCGATCGTCCCCGCATGGTGGCCGGGCAGACCGGTGACCTGGACCGGGAGGTCGAGCTGACCGATGACGAGCTGGCCGCCTCGTTGAGCCGCGGGGGCCGGTTGGACGAGCTGGTGGGCGCCCTGGAATCGGTTTTCGGCGACGATCGCGCGGCCGACGGGCCGTCTTCGGCGGTCTGCCTGGCGATCGATCCCGATCTACTGCTCACCGTGCAGGCCATGACCAGCGATTATCGAGTGCTGGCCAGTCCGTCCGATCCGGACGGCGCGACGCGGCCGGGTTCGGGCACCGAGTCCGCGAAGGCCTGGCTGGACCGGTTGCGGAATCTGGCGTCCTCGATGTGCACGGTGGCGCTGCCCTTCGCCCAGGTCGATATCGCGGCGCTCGCGGCGGCCGCCGATCCCGCGCTGACCGCGCGGGCGCTGGATTCGCCCGCGACGATCGTCGATTCGATCCTGAACACGCGGTCCGTTCGCGGCGTGAGCCTGCCCGACGCCAGCAGCCTGGACCAGGGAGCGGCGCAGCTCCTGAAGAATCAGGGCTTCGGGACCGCGGTGCTGGCGGCAAACGCGGTGGCGCCCGAGGGCGGTGCCGGCGACCCGTACGCGGCCGTCCCGGATCTGGTGCGGCTGCCCGGCGTGCCGGGGGCGGTTCCGCCGCCCGCACCGGCTCCCGAGTCCGGCGACACCCCCGATGCGGTACCCGCCGGTGATACCGCCGACGACGGTGTCCAGCAGGATGCCGGTACGCCGGCCCGGACCCCGGCGGGGGCCGCACCGGCGCAGCCGGGCGGTGGCGGTTCCTCGACGGCCGACCCGGCGCTGCGGGTGGCGACGTTCGACATCTGGCCCGCGGCCGCGCTGGCGGGAGTCGGATCCAACCCGCCCACCCCGGCCTATGTGCCGGAAGCGGCACGGTACGCGGTGACCAACGATTCCCGGACTGCACGGCTGCAGGACGCGCTGGGGGCGGTGTCCTGGCGGGCGCTGCAGGCCGATCCGGGCCGACCGCGTTCGCAGTTGATCATGCCGCCGCAGCAGTGGGGCGCGAACCGGGACGAGGCCGCCGCGTTGCTGCGCCAGCTCGACCTGCTGGTCGAGAACAAATTGGTCGATCCCCGGCCGTTCGACGATCTCGTCGGTCAGGCGCCCGATCCGGCCCCGTATCAGCTGGCCCCGCTGCCGGAGGCGGCTGTGGAGGCGGTGCCGGTCCATTTCGCGACCCCCGCGCGCGACCAGTCGCATCGGATCTCGCAGCTGCTCCAGGCGATGGTGGAGGTGCCCGAGGCGGCGCCGACCCCGCGCGCCTACCTCGATCCGCTGCGCGATGATCTGGTGCGCGCGCTGTCGCTGTCCGATCGGCGCGGCGGCCCCACCGCGCAGGCCGAGGTCTTCGCCGCGCGCCGGATCGAGAAGTCGACATCGACGGTCGACGAGATCTTCCGTTCGGTATCGGTGCTGCCACCCGGCGGGGTGTACACGCTGGCCTCCGAGTCGAGTCCACTGCTGCTGGTAGCCCGCAACGATCTGCCCGTATCGGTGCGGATCAGGTTCCGGATCGACGCACCGGCGGAAACCAAGATCACCGATATCGGTGAGCAGTTGCTGCCGCCGCGCGGTACCCGGTCGTTCCAGATCCCGACCGAGGTCAGTGACAGCCGCAAACTCGTCGTGCCGATCTCGCTGAGCACCCCCGACGGGGTGCCGCTGGGCTACGCCACCTCGATCTCGGTGCGATCCAACGCCTACGGCCAGATTCTGGCGATCATCACCGCATGCGCGGCCGCCCTGCTGTTCCTGCTGGCCGGACGCCGGTTGTGGCGGCGTTTCCACGGCAAACGCGATCCCGCCGACAAAGGTATCGATCCCGGATTGCGGCAGCGGGTCGTCCGGTTGGGCCGGGCGCGGCGCCGTGGTCGGGGCCGTTCCGGACCACAGGGGAGCGAGACCGCCCGGGAGGCCACGGCCCGCGCCCGGGAACGGGTGTAGCGGCGGATTCCCGCGCCGACGACGGGACGGACTGCCGGCAGTTTCCCGAGGATCTCGTGTGCCGCGTGGTGCCCGGTCGCCGCCTTTCGGCGGTCGGCGCCGGCGCTCCCACGGCCAGGTGGTAGTGCACACGGCCGGGAGAGGGTGACCCCGGCCCACGCCCCATGGAAGATGGAGGGGTGCGCACCGGCTGCCCGGGTTCACCCGGGTGCTGGTGCGTAGTCGGACGCATTACCGCCCGTTCGTCGCGCGCGAACGCCGAGACAATGTGTTCGACGCGACACAGGGGACAACCGCCGCGCGGGGTCCGGGCGATACAGGAGGCATGATGAGCGACGATGAATCCTCCGCTCATCGGCAGCAGCCCGGTCGACAACCCGACGGTCCACGAGCCCGCCGGTCCCCCAGCGCACCGTGGGAGCGAGCACTTCGGGCTCCCGGCTCGGAGACGGATATGACCGGCCATCCCGGCGATCCGGAACTCGACCGCGACCGCCCCGGCGCGTTCCGGGAGCCGCCACCGCAGATGCGCCGGCCCGAGCGACCCGGCACTCCGGCGGATCGATCCGTCCCACCCGGCCCCCGTCCGGGGCAGGGGCCTCGCCCCGGACCGCATCCGGGGGAGGACCGCTATGTCCCCAACCGACCGCAGCAGCCGGATCCGCGCATGCCTCGGAATCAGCCACCCGGGCGGCCCGCGAATCCGCCGGGTGCCCGCCCGGCCCTCCCGCCCGAGCAACGGTCCGCGCCGCCCTCGGGTGCCCGTCCCGCCGTCCCACCCGAGCAACGACCCGCACCCCCCGGCGCCGCACAGGCCGCCGTACCGCCCATGCCGGGTGGCCGTCAGCAGCCACCCCCGGGACGTCCCGTGCCCGGTCCGGGCCGGCCGCCGGCGCCCGGTGCCCGCCCACCGGGCCCGGCACGACCCGACGAAGGACGTCCTCCGCAGCGCCCCCTTTCCCACGGCGCCCCCACCGCGGGCCCGTCCTCCGAGCCGTTCCCCGCGCAACGGATGCGGCCGATGCAGCCACCGCCCGCCGGTGGCCCACCGCCGGGCCGCCCCGGGCCCCAGGATCGGTCCCCGATGCCTCCCCAGGCCCGGCCGCAGTCACCGGATTCGCATCCCCGGGTGCGCAACCGGCCCGGGCCGCAGCAGCCGCCGCCCTCCCAGCCGTTCCGCCAGGTACCGCCCGGCCGGGAACCCGCGCAGGCTGCCGCGGACGCGGTTCCCGCGCACAATCGGCCGGGAACCGGCCGGATGCCCGCGGTCGCCGTGGCGGAGAAACCCGCCGCGGACACGTCCCCGGACAAGGCCGACAACAGTCAGGCCAAGCTGCTGAAGGATTCCGGGTCGATCGCGATCGCCACCCTGATCAGCCGGATCACCGGTTTTGGTAAACAGCTGCTCTTGCTGGCGGTACTGGGCCCGGCCATCGCCAGCTCGTTCACCTCCGCCAGCCTCATTCCGAACATGATCGCCGAATTGGTGCTGGGAGCGGTGCTGACGGCGATCGTGGTCCCGACGCTGGTGCGGGCCGAACAGGAGGACTCCGACGGCGGCGCCGCATTCATCCGGCGCCTGGTCACCGCGGCCTCGGTCATCCTCGGAACCGCCGCGCTGCTGGCCACCGCGGCGGCGCCGATTCTGGCCACCCATGTCTTCGTCTCGTCCGACGGCAAGGTCAACACCGCCCTCACCACGGCACTCACCTTCCTGCTGGTGCCCGCCGTGTTGTTCTACGGGTTGTCCGCGTTGTTCACTGCCATCCTCAACACCCGGGGGGCGTTCAAACCGGGCGCCTGGGCACCGGTGCTCAACAATGTGGTCGTCCTGGTCGTACTGGGCCTGTACGCGCTGACACCGGGGGAGATCACCCTGGACCCGGTGCGGATGAGCGATCCGAAACTGCTCGTGCTGGGTTGCGGCGTCACTCTCGGTGTCATCGTGCAGGCTGCCAGCCTGCTACCCGCGATCCGCCGCCAGGGCATCGACCTGCGCCCGCTGTGGGGGATGGACACCCGCCTCAAACAGTTCGGCACGATGGCGGCCGCCATCATCCTGTATGTGCTGATCAGTCAGATCGGCGGCATCTTCGCGAACAATATCTCCTCGCGGGCCGACGAGGCGGGCCCGGCGATCTACCAGAACGCCTGGCTGCTGCTCCAGCTGCCCTACGGCGTCATCGGCGTCACCCTGCTCACCGCGATCATGCCCCGGCTGAGCCGCAACGCCGCCAACGACGACACCCCCGCGGTGGTCGACGATCTCTCGGCCGCCACCCGGCTGACCATGATCGCGCTGATCCCCATCGTCACCTTCCTGACGATCGCCGGCCCACAGGTCGGCGATGCGCTGTTCGGTTACGCCCGGTTCGCCGAAGACGCCTCCCGGCTCGGGACCGCGGTGAGCTTCTCGGCGTTCACCCTGATCCCGTACTCGCTGGTGCTGATCCATCTGCGCGTGTTCTACGCCCGCGAGCAGGCGTGGACACCCACCTGGATCATCCTCGGGATCACCACCATCAAGATCCTGTTCTCGGCGCTGGCCCCGTTCATCGCCGACAGCAGCCAGCAGGTGGTGATCGTGCTCGGCGTCGCGACCGGCCTCGGCTTCACCACCGGCGCGGTGATCGGCGGCTACCTGCTGCACCGCAGCCTGGGCGATCTGCGGATGGCCAATGTCGGGCGGACGGTCAGCCGGGTCCTGCTGGCCTCGCTGGCCGGCGGTGCGGTCATGCTCATCGCGGACCGGGTCATGGGGCTGAACCGGCTGACCGAATCGCTCGGCGGTCCCGGGTCCTTCGTCCGGGTGGCGATCACCGCGATCGTCATGTTCGCGGTGGCGTTCGGGTTGATGCGCCTGGCCGGTATCCCCGAGGTCGTGGCGATCACGGTGGCCGTTTCGCGCCGCCTCGGCATCACCCCGCCCGCACCCGAGATCGACCTCGGACCCGCCGAGGACGAATACGCCACTCGCGTTCTGCACCGGCCGGATCCGTATCTGGCGTACTCCGGCTTCGACTCGGCCATGGACGCGCAGAGCACCATGGTGCTGCCGGTAATCCGGCCGGACTCGGTTGAGCGCACCGGCGCGGGCCAGTTCCCGTACCCTGTTCGGCAGACGAGCACAAGAGGCAGGACCGCTGAAGTTGCGGCATACCAGGGCGAAGGAGGTCCGAGGGTGAGCGACGACGCGGTGGGCGAGCGCCCAGCCGCCGATTCTTCCTCGAATCCGGCGAGCGGTCGCCTGTCCACCGATGTTCCCCCGGAGCAGTCGGCACCGGGCGACCCGCACACCCGGCGCGGGGTCGGTGGACCGTCCGCGCACGATCCGGTGTATCCGGCGGAGCAGCGGGCGGAATCGGGGGTCTACCCCGACGACGAAACCGCGCGTTTCGCGGGCGGACCGGACGACGGATTCGAACCGGAAGAACCCGGCGAACACCTGTCGGAAGAGCAGTTGCACCAGACCGGTGCGACGGTCTCGGCCACCGACCCGGTCTACGACACCGGCATGATCCCGGTGCCACCGATGACCCGGTCCAGCCGGGTGCAGCGCGGGCCCGAACTGATTCCCGGCGCCTCGGTCGCCGGTGGCCGTTACCGGCTGCTGGCCGGGCACGGCGGAGCGCGTGGGCTGCGGTTCTGGCAGGCACTCGATATCAAACTCGACCGTGAGGTCGCGCTGACATTCGTCGATGCCGATCAGAAGGCCGCCGGTAATTCCGGCCAGGACGGTCCGCAGGCGATCCTGTCCCGGACCCTGCGGCTGGGCCGGATCAGCTCGCCGGGTCTGGCCCGGGTGCTGGATGTGGTGCGCGGTAGTTCCGGCGGCATCGTGGTCGCCGAATGGACTCCGGGCCGCTCACTGCGCGAGATGGCCGAAACCGTCCCCTCGCCGATCGGTGCCGCGCGCGCCATCCGCGTCCTGGCCTCGGCCACCGAAATGGCCCACCGCAGCGGCGGAGCCCTGTCGATCGACCACCCGGACCGGATCCGCATCAGCGCGTCCGGCGATGCGGTGCTGGCCTTCCCCGGCACCCTGGGTGACGCGGATCCGCAGGGCGATGTCCGTGGCCTGGGCGCCATGCTGTACGCCCTCATGACCGCCCGCTGGCCGCTGCGCCCGAGTGGGATGAGCGGTAACGCCGCGACGGTCGGTGGCCTGCGCCTGGCCGATTTCGGTCCCGACGGTACTCCGGTGGAGCCCCGCCAGATCCGGCCCGAGGTCCCGTTCGAGATCTCCGCGGTGGCGGTGCGGTCGCTGGAACCCAATACGGGTGTCCGGACCGCCGCGACCATCCAGCATGTGCTGGAGCAGGCGTCGGTGGTGGACCAGAAGACCGATTTCATTCCGGTGCTGCGGCTCGGTCAGCGGGCCCCGGCCCCGGCCGACGAATCACTGGCCGATCCGGAGCTGCTCGCCGCCGAGCGCGAGAAATCGCAGCGGATGATGTGGATCATGGTGGCCCTGGGCATACTCACCGCCCTGGTCGTCGGCATCGTCATCTGGTGGCTGGTCAGTGTTTTCGCCCCCGGTAACTCCAGTGAGCCGCTCAACGAGCAGAAGGTCATCGGTCTCACCACCAGCCGTGCGCCGGATACCTCGGAGACACCGGCGGGTCCGTCGTCGGCGCCCGCCGCGGCCGACGGCGTGCCGGTGCCGGCCAGCGGAGTGGTCGTGTTCTCCCCGGAGGGCACCCCCGACGATCCATCCGGTGCCGCCGCCACCACGGACGGCGATCCGGCGACCGCCTGGCGCACCGATCAGTATTTCCAGCAGTTCCCCGCGCTGAAGAAGGGTGTCGGACTGCTGGCCACTCTCCCCAGTCCCGCGACGCTGACCAAGGTCTCGATCACCTCGTCCACACCCGGAACCAATGTCGAGATCCGTACCTCGCCCACCGAGGCGGCGACCCTCGATCAGACCCAGCTCGTCGGCACCGCCGTCCTGGGTGACGGAGTGACCGAGGTCCCGATCCAGACCGATCAATCGGCGCGCTACGTCCTCATCTGGGTCACCGGACTGGGTAATTCGGGGGCGCAGTTCCAGAGCTCCGTCGCCGAACTCGGGTTCGAAGCCAAGCCCTGATCGGGGGCGTTCCGAGCGGTCTGCACGTGCACGCGTGCGGGCCGAGATCGGTTGCCGCAGAATCAATTGCCGGGATATGATCGCGCTCCGCGCTCTCAGCAGGGAGCCCGGCGGGATCAGGGGTACGATTCCGCACGCTGCCCACCGCAGCGGCTGTCGCTGCCGGATCACCGGCCGTCGTCGCTGCCGTGAGCGCTGTCCAAGGGGTTGGCCATTGTCGTCCGAGTTGAACGCGGGGGTTCGTGCGGGGACAACCCGAACCGGTGTGGTGGGAACAGGGGAATCCCGGCTGGATACGACAACCGATACAGATCTGCTGCGGGCCCACGCGAACGGTGCTCCGCATGCTTTCGCCGAACTGATCCGCCGGCACAACGATCATCTGTGGCAGACCGCAGTACGCGTCTGCTACACCCCGGAGGACGCGGCCGACGCACTGCAGGAGGCACTGCTGTCCGCGCACCGCAACGCGGGTTCCTTCCGGGCGGAATCCGGGGTGCGCACCTGGCTGCACCGGATCGTGGTGAATGCCTGCCTCGACCGGATCCGCCGCAACCGCGCGCGGCCCGCGTTGTTCCTGGCGCCGGAGGTCTGGCCCGAGATATCCGACGACTCCGATGATTACAGCCGGGTCGATATCTCGCTGGTCCTCGAACGCGCGCTTTTCCGGCTTCCGCCGGACCAGCGGGCCGCGGTCGTCGCGGTCGACGTGGAGGGCTACAGCGTCGCGGACGCCGCGGAACTGCTCGGCGTTCCGGTGGGCACCGTCAAGAGCAGATGTGCGCGGGCCCGGCAGCGCCTGAAGACCGAACTGGATTCTCTGCACGTGGAGAGGAACCAGATGTAGTGCCCGCACGTCAGTACCAGTGACACATTTTTCCTCCCGAAAGGTATGTACCCGAGGGAGTACAGAAAAACCGGCCGCAGGAATCGGTATCCGAGTCAGATGGACGCAGCAGCATTGGAGGTGTGCAGGTCATGAGCCCCATTCCGCAACCTCCTTTCCCGGCGGAGTTGCTCGCCGATCTGCACGCCGGAAATATCGATCCGGAGCTCAGTGCTCGCCTGTGGCCCGCGGTACAGCGCGACCCGGACGCGAAACGCTACCTCGACTCGCTCGACGAGCTCCGCGGGTCGCTGGCGGCCCTGGGCGCCGCCGAGCGGATCGCCCACCCGATCCCCGGTGATATCGCCGCCCGCCTGGACGCGCTGGCCGAATCGCTGGGTCGCCCGGGAGGCGACTCCGGAACCGATACGGCGTGGACCGGGTTCACCGGTCCCCCGCAAGATTCGCCACCGGCCTCTCTCGGTATCCCGCCGGCATCCGGTTCCGCGCCCCCGGAGCTCGACCGGGCCGGTCCCGGACCGGCTTTCGAGCCCGCGGGCCGCACCGCGCCCGTCTCCCTGGACGCCCACCGCAGGCGGCGTCGTCTCGGGACCGGGGTCGCCGCTGCGGCCGTGCTCGTGGTCGCCATCGGTGCCATGTCCTTCGCCGTCGGTGGTTCCGACACCGACACCGCCCCGACTGCGGCCCCACCGCCGTCCGCGAGTACCGAACCGGGCCCCGGGCTCGATACGGCGGTGGCGCTGCGCGCGCTCGGCCGCAACGACGTCGGCGGTCGCCTCGCCGATCCCGCCGCGCTCATGGCCTGTGTAGAGGCCAACGGAATAGATCGGCCGGTGTTGGGATCGGCCGATATGGAATTCCACGGCCGCGAAGCGATCCTCATCCTGGTCGGGGGCCGTAATGGAGCGCAGATCACCGCCCTGGTGGTGGGCCCCGGCTGCGCACCCGGTAACCCCGATGTCCTCGCCACCACCGATATCGGCTAGGCATCGCCGGAGTCAGCGCCGCGGCCGTACGGGCCTGCGGTCGGCCCACCGCCCGGCGGCACTCGCTGGGGGCGGGGGTCCGGGAACAAAGCGCGTCTACCCTGTTGTTGACCGAATCGTCCCCGCTAGCCTTTCTGGAAGGGTCCCATGAGCACGCCAGTTCGCGACCTGATCATCGTCGGCTCCGGACCGGCCGGTTACACCGCCGCCGTGTACGCCGCCCGCGCCGAACTCCAGCCGCTGGTATTCGAGGGCACCCAATTCGGTGGCGCGCTGATGACCACCACCGAGGTGGAGAACTTCCCCGGTTTCCGCGACGGCATCATGGGCCCCGACCTCATGGAACAGATGCGTGAGCAGGCCAAACGCTTCGGCGCCGATATCCGCACCGAAGATGTGGACGCGATCGATCTGAGCGGCCCGGTGAAGAAGATCACCGTGGGTGACGATGTGTACGAAGCGCACGCGGTGATCCTCGCCATGGGTTCGGCCGCCCGCTACCTCGACGTCCCCGGCGAGCAGGAACTGCTCGGTCGCGGCGTGAGCGCGTGCGCCACCTGCGACGGCTTCTTCTTCAAGGGCCAGGACATCGTGGTGGTCGGCGGCGGCGACTCGGCGATGGAAGAGGCGATCTTCCTCACCAAATTCGCCGCCAGTGTCACCGTGGTGCACCGGCGCGAAGAGTTCCGCGCCTCCCGCATCATGCTCGAACGCGCCAAAGCCAATGGGAAGATCCGCTTCCACCTCAACGCCGAAGTCGTGCGGGTACACGGCGAGACCAGCGTCACCTCACTGACCCTGCGTGACACTCGGACCGGCGAAACCTCCGAACTCGCCGCCACAGGCCTGTTCGTGGCCATCGGTCATGATCCGCGCAGTGAACTCGTCCGCGGCCAGGTCGAGCTGAACGCCGAGGGATACGTACAGGTGCGCGAACCGGGCACCCAGACCACCGTCGAGGGCGTCTTCGCCGCCGGTGACCTGGTCGACCACACCTATATGCAGGCGATCACCGCCGCCGGCACGGGCTGCCGCGCCGCCATCGACGCCGAACGCTGGCTCGCCGAAAGGGGCGATATCACCAGCAATACGCTGCGTCACGCCGACCAGCCGGTCGACGTCGCCGTAGCGAAATAACCTGCGGGCGCGTCGCGTCCGGGAGATCGAGGAGAACACCCATGTCCGAAAGCACCCACACGGTCACCGTCACCGACAAGTCGTTCGCCGACGATGTGCTGCTGAGCGAGAAGCCGGTGCTGGTCGATTTCTGGGCCACCTGGTGCGGGCCGTGCAAAATGGTCGCCCCGGTGCTGGAGGAGATCGCCGGCTCGCACGGCGAGAAACTGACGGTGGCCAAACTGGACATCGACGCCAACCCCGAGACCGCCCGCGATTATCAGGTGATGAGCATCCCGACTATGATCCTTTTTGCCGGTGGCAAGCCGGTGAAACAGATCGTCGGAGCCAAGGGCAAGGCCGCTCTCCTGCGGGAACTCGAAGACGTGATCTGACGTCTCGAATACGCCAACAGGCGGCCGTGACACGGCGACGCGCCGTAGTATGCCCTGACCAAGATTGTCGAATTCCGGTCCGGGTCTGACAGAATCGACCACGCTCCGTCGTGCGAGGGTGTAGGCCGTCGCATGAGTGGGTACCCGGGATTGACGGAAGGAAGGGCCCTCACGCATGCACCGACTTCGTCACGGCGACACCGGTCCAGCCGTAGCAGAGGTTCGGAGCACCCTGGCAAGTCTGGGGTTCCTGCACGCGCACAACGGCGTGGACACCGATAGCGCGGGCGAATATTGGAAAGACACCGAAGCGACCTTCGACTACCCGCTCGATTCCGCGGTGCGTGCATTCCAGCAGCACCGCGGACTGCTGGTAGACGGCGTCATCGGGCCGGCCACCTACCGGGCGTTGAAAGAGGCGTCGTATCGGCTGGGCGCCCGCACCCTCATCTACCAGCTCTCCGCACCGCTCTACGGCGACGATGTGGCGACACTGCAGCGCCGGCTGCAGGACCTCGGATTTTATGTGCACCGGGTGGACGGGTTCTTCGGACCGCACACCCACGAGGGATTGACCTCGTTCCAGCGCGAGATCGGCCTGTCGGCCGACGGTATCTGCGGTCCGGATACGCTGCGTTCGCTGGAACTGCTCGGCGCCCGGGTCACCGGCGGTAATCCGCACCGGATCGCCGAAGAGGAAGTGGTGCACCGGGCCGGGCCGCAGCTCACCGGTAAGCGCATCGTCATCGATCCGGGCCTGGGTGGAGACGACCGCGGCCGGGCCGTGCCCACCGAGTTCGGCGACGTGTACGAATCGGAGGTCCTGTGGGATCTCGCCAGCCGGCTGGAGGGCCGGATGGCGGCCACCGGGATGGAAACCTTCCTGTCCCGCCCGTGGGGGAGCAATCCGACCGACGTGGAGCGGGCCGAAACCTCCAACGCCTTCGATGCGGATCTGATGATCTCGCTGCGGTGCGCGTCCAATTCCAGCCCCATGGCCAACGGCGTCGCCGGCTTCTACTTCGGTAATTCGCACGGGTCGGTCTCCATGATCGGCCAGGTCCTGGCCGGGTTCATCCAGCGCGAGGTGGTGGCCCGTACCTCACTACAGGATTGCCGCACCCATCCGCGTACCTGGGATCTGCTGCGTCTGACCAAGATGCCGACCGTTCAGGTCGATCTCGGCTATGTCACCAACCAGTACGACGCCTCGGTGCTGGCCAACCCGCGGATGCGCGACGTCATCGCGGAAGCGATCCTGATCTCGGTGAAGCGGCTCTATCTGCTCGGCCAGGACGATCAGCCCACCGGCACATATACTTTCGCCGAACTGCTGGCCGAAGAACTCGCCGCCGCCGACAGCGGATAGCGAGTTCCCCGGTCGGCGGTTCTACAGCGTGAGGACCCGGGTCGGCACGGTCATCGACGCGGCGGCCAGCAACTGATCGAGAGCTCGCTCGACATCTTCCTTCCAGCCGTGGTCGGAGTCGAGTTCGAGCCGCAACCGCGGGAAACGGTGGTGCGGCGCCACCACCTCGAATCCGACCTCCTCCAGGAAGTCGGATTCGATCATGCAGTTCTGTGGACTGCAGTCCAGGCTGGATCCTCGGGTACCGCGATCGGGGGCGCCGATCCGTTCCATCAGGCGCATGGTCCCGGTGGGCCGGTCGGACAGGGCGGTGCTCGACGGCGCCCCGCGGATACCGAATGCCTCCAGGGCGCGCACCCCACGCCGGACCAGGTCGGTGACCACGCCCTGCACCAGGCGGTAGGCGATATCGCCGTCCAGGTCGGGGTACTCCGTACCGAGGGTGGTGAGGAGTACCGCGTCGGGACTCACGGGGGAGGTGGGGAAGAGACCGGCACGCGGAACGACCCGGGGCGGCGCGTAGAGGGCGCAACCTACGGTCTTGTCGTCGACGGTCGCCAATTGGCCGCAGGAACCCCATTCGAGCATGACCGTCGAAATCCAGGCTTCCTTCTCGAAGACCGGATCGCTGAACCCGCACGAGTCCGCGGCCACCGCGGGATCCATTTCCCAGAACACACAGCGGCGGGCATGAGCCGGTAGCCGGCTGATGCTCTCCAGGGTTAGTCCTGTGACGCTGGTCGACACCGCTCTGCTCAGCCTCCAGCTATCCGATTCGTCTACGCTCACGCCGCATCATAGTTTTCTCGACAGCCAGAATATGCGATCAAGCGAACCCGCCTCATTTCGCGTCACCGTGATCTTCGATTGATTCCCGTAGCCGCGCTCCGATCCCAATCCCAGACACTGTCACTGTGACGTTTCAGCCCCGAGGAGGAGGTTGCGCGGTCAACACGGCGAAATTTCAGTTTTCGAGTGCCGACTGCATCATCAGCTCGACAATCCGTTCCAGATCGTCCACCGATCCGAACTCGACCACGATCTTGCCCTTCCGCTTACCGAGGCTCACCGAAACCTTGGTGTCGAACGATGTCGATAGGCGGTCGGCCACATCCTGTAGTCCAGGGGAGTGGATCGGCGGCCGCTTCGGCGCCGGAGGTTTGGGCGGCTCCTCTTCCCGGTTCGCCAGCTTCACCGCCTCCTCGGTGGAACGCACCGATAGCCCCTCGGCGACGATCCGCGCCGCAAGCACTTCCTGGGCGTCGGCGCCACCTTCGAGACCCAGCAAAGCTCGCGCATGTCCGGCGGAGAGCACGCCGGCCGCGACCCGGCGCTGCACCGGAATCGGTAGTTTCAGCAGCCGGATCATATTGGTCACCACCGGCCGGGACCGGCCGAGCCGGGTCGCCAGTTCCTCCTGGGTGACCCCGAACTCTTCGAGTAGCTGCTGATAAGCCGCAGCCTCTTCGAGCGGGTTCAGCTGAACGCGGTGGATATTCTCCAGCAGCGCGTCCCGGAGCATGGCGTCGTCATTGGTCTCACGGACGATGGCCGGGATCGTTTCCAGACCGGCCTGCTGGCAGGCTCGCCAACGCCGCTCACCCATGATGAGCTGATAGCGGCCACTACCCGGTTCGATTTCCCGGACCACGATCGGCTGCATCAGCCCGAATTCCCGGACCGAGTGGACAAGCTCCGCGAGGGCCTCGTCGTCGAAATACTGACGCGGCTGCTTGGGATTCGCCTCGATCTTGTCCGGTGCTATCTCTCGATACACCGCGTCACCGGCCGAAGCCAGCTCCGGAACCTCCACGGGTTCCGGTACCTGATGAAGATAGGTGGATGCTGGGCGGGGCCCGGGATCCAGCCCGATCACCGCATTGGCCGCCTCGGTCCCCAGACCCGCGGCGACCGGCGTCGGTCCCGTCGGGATCAATGCCGCCAGACCGCGTCCCAGCCCACCTTTTTTCGACTGACTCACCGGCCTACCCTTTCCCTTGCCCGCGTCCACAACCACGCCCGATCACACTCGATCCATTCACTCCGCGCCATCCGCGGCCGCGGCGTACTTCACCGCACCACGTGCGGCGAGCTCCCGGCCGGCATCCAGATAGCTCAAGGCACCGCGGGAGCCCGGATCATAATCCAGAACCGTCATCCCGTACCCGGGTGCCTCGGAGACCTTGACACTGCGCGGTATCACCGAGCGCAGCACCACATCACCGAAGTGGCTGCGCACCTCCTCGGCGACCTGGTCCGCCAGCTTGGTGCGCCCGTCGTACATCGTGAGTACCACCGTCGACACGTGGAGTTCAGGGTTGAGATGCGACTGCACCAGCCCGATGTTCCGAATCAACTGACCCACACCTTCCAGCGCGTAGTACTCGCACTGGATCGGGATCAGTACCTCGCGCGCCGCGACCATCGCATTGATGGTGAGCAGACCGAGCGAAGGCGGGCAATCGATCATGACGTAGTCGATGTCGTAGCCGGCGATATTGGCTTCCTGGATGGCCCCCTTGAGCCGGGCTTCCCGAGCCACCATGGAGACCAGTTCGATCTCGGCCCCGGCCAGATCGATCGTCGCCGGAATGCAGAGGAGATTATCGCTGTGCGGGCTCTGCTGAATCGCATCCTGAACCTTGATCTCACCGATCAGCAGTTCGTACGTGGACGGGATACCCGAATGATGCTCGACCCCCAGCGCGGTACTGGCGTTGCCCTGTGGATCAAGATCGATTACGAGCACCTTCATCCCATGGTGCGCCAGGGCTGCGGCCAGATTCACCGTCGTCGTGGTCTTACCCACCCCGCCCTTTTGGTTGGCCACGGTGATGATGCGTTGCTCATGCGGTTTCGGCACTGTCACCTTTCCTGGGTGCATTAGCTGGCTCGCGCGGTGCGCCTCGGCAGCAATCGGCGTCTCGGTGGGGGAGATGTGCCCGTACGGCGTACTCCCGAAGGCTTCCGGGCCGATATTGCTGTTGTCCAGCATTCCCGGTACGCGCGATGTTTCCCGTGAAACATTCGCTGAACCGTTCGACATAGACCGCTCCTAACGCGAGAACTGCAAGTCACGTGGCCTGACGGACGCCGGCGCCGTGTCGTCGAAACAAGCCGTACTGGTTCGAATCATGCTCCACGACGACGACCTCGGCATCTACGCGAGTACCGGACAGCTTCGCCACGATCCGTGATCACGCGAAGCTACCTCCTCCGACGCTGACGCTCAGTCGCCAGTCGACCGAGCGGAGCTTTCGCCGCTGCAACACCAAGATTCCTACGTGGCACCGACGCTCACGCCCGACGCTCAATAGCTTGCCAGTCGCAGGCGTGATTAGAAAGCTGAATCGCGGCGACGCGCCCACGACACACACAACTTTCCGCATCCTGAGGCATAACGGTGGTCTCCGAGGGCTGGATCGCGATGTTTCACGGGAAACATCGACCCCCTATCGCATCGATCTCCGGAAGTCCTGTGAGGAAACCAGGTGCCGGGAACCTGTACCGCCCTCCTGCAATCTCCGCTGACACAGCTTCCGCCTCACCCCACTTCCGGACTTATGGAAGGCGATCAGAGGGCGGCCGGCGACCCGTCTCGACGGTCAACGCGTCGAGTGAAATCTCTGCTACGCGTATCGGATAGCCAACCTTGTTGTCACAGTGACGGTTCGGTTGGTAGGTAGGGCATACACCCGCAGCCGGTCCAGAGACCGCGCTCTCCGCGCTCACCAGCCCCCTTGCCCTGGGAACCACATATCGGGACGGAGCTCACCGGCGTCCCTCGGCCAGCTGACGAAGCTCGGCCGGTGCTCGTCGTCCGGCATGGCTCGACGGGCACGGCCCCATCGCATGGCCGACCAGCATCACCCGAGGGGGCACCACTCCGTCGGCTCGGCTCGCCACCGTCCGGGCCGAAGGTGGTCTCGGCGCTACCAGCATTCGGTGAAGCACAGGCCGCACCCTGCAACACTACGACCAGTTGCCGTACCTCACCACTCGTCCGCTCCGGCGAGCACGAACCGCCGCCGATCGAATTCCCCGCCCTTGGAAAACAACCGAGGAAGGTCGCGGCTGTCGGATGGCGGCTTTCGATCCACACCGGATTGGAGGCACGCAGCCACTGTTCCCTGATCGACCAGAGGGCCGGCCCGCGCCCCAACCGCTCCAATCGAACCGCAAACAAAAACGGCCCGTGTCCCAATCCGACGAGCGGCAGCCGACCAACCGCATCCGACTCGTTGACGCCGAGCACTCACTCCGATGCCGATGCGTCGCCCCTCAGGTCAGCAAGCGAGGGCGAGCTGGACGGGTTGCAGTGCGCGCCAGATAGAGGGACGGCGCCCGCCGGACGAGGAACTGGTGCGCGCCAGGCGGAGAACATCGGTTACGGACAGCAGCGTCCAGTCCGCAGGACGACCCCTCAGGGCAGCAACGCGCACCGGGTCGGACAGCAGCGCGCGCACCGAGCAGGGGAGCTGTCCACGCCGAGCAGGGAGCAGCCGCAGGTAAAACACGAGTCGAACTGCCATCGGTGGCGCAGGCGGTGCGCGTGGCCTACCGACCAATCAGCCGGACCTCTCATCTCACATGCTTAGAGCCAGGGACTCAACTCACGTGGACCGACAGGACGATCTCGCAGTTCGCGCACATCGAAAGCCAGCGCATCCTGGATGGCACCCACCAAATCTCCTACCGACTCCAGGCGGGCAACTCTGCGATACCCGTGAGTCGCTCACGTACTGCAACGGCCGAGGCAGCCCGCCATCCGTTTCACGTGAAACCCGCGGGGTGCGCCTTTTGGCGGTATCAGGTAGCCCGGCTGTTCGACGGACGGAACCTCGAGTTCGGCCATCACCCCACCGATCACAGGGTTGATTCGAGTCCCGCACCGCAACCCCGAGGCGCAGCCCCCAGATGAGCGCCGAGGCCCTCGGAAGACAAGCGGACCAACGAGAGCAGCGGGGGCTGCTTGAGCTTTCGTGCCTTGGCCGGGCACTTCTCGACATCCGGCTATCTGCCGAGCAGCCGAGCCGCGCATTGCAGGACCGGGCCCGCGATCAAGAACCCGGAATCCGCGAGCATGACTCTCGCGCAGGTGGCATCGAGTAGATCCAACGCGACTCCGCGACTCCGGGACTCCGCGACTCCGGGACTCCGCGACTCC
>JBFARE010000015.1:42451-100235 GCA_040674215.1 Nocardia sp. NPDC050193
CGGGACTCCGGGACTCCGGGACTCCGGGACTCCGGGACTCCGGGACTCCGGGACTCCGGGACTCCGGGACTCCGGGACTCCGGGACTCCGGGACTCCGGGACTGAGGATCGCCGGCCCACGGCCGCTGGCAAGCGAATGTTTCCCGTGAAACATTCGCCCACCATCACGACCGTGGCGAGTCCGCTCCTACTTCCGGCCGACCCGGCGCTCCGCCCGCGCGGCACGCTTGATCGACTTCTTCGGCGCCCGCTCCGAGCGGCGCAGCCGTTCCGCCGACAGGACCATGGTCGGGGTAGCGAGGATCTCGGCGCCGCATTCCAGAACGGAAAAATTCCCGGCCCCGGTCCGCTCCACCGCGGCCCGGTCGCGTTCCAATTCCTCGACCACACTGGATCCCTTGAGGGCGAGCATATGGCCATGCTCTCGGAGCAGCGGAATCGACCATTCGGCCAGCCGCGCCAGGGGAGCGACTGCACGGGAAGTGACGACATCCGCGCCACCCGCCTCTCGGATGACACCGGGCTGTTCCGCCCGGCCGCGCACCACGGTGATGGCGAGGCCTGCCGCGTCTATGAACTCCTTCAAGAAGACGGTGCGGCGAAGCAGCGGTTCCACGAGGACGATGCGGAGGTCTGGACGAGCCAATGCGAGGGGTATTCCAGGCAGGCCCGCGCCGCTGCCTATATCGACCACGGATGCGCCCTCGCCGATGAGTTCGCCGACGACCGCACAGTTGAGGATGTGCCGCTCCCATAGGCGCGGAACTTCTCGCGGTCCGATCAATCCGCGCTCCACTCCGGCGGTAGCGAGTGCGGTCCAGTAGTCACGTGCCAACTCCAACCGGGCACCGAAGACAATCTCCGCTTCGGCCGGCGGCAGCGATTCCGGTGGTCCGACCTCCGAATCGCCGAGATCTGGTTTCACGTGAAACACCCTTCTATGTGGTCGTGTCGACTCGCCTGTCATGAATATTCTCTACCGGCCCTCAACCGTAGTTGTCGCGACGCAGCGACGAGGGAGGGAATCGGATACGGGTGAGGCCCGGGTCCGTGGACCCGGGCCTCACCCGATCACTCGACACCCGGCTACCGCACGGGCCGCGGTCTCACTCCGGTACGACGACCACTCGACGGTTCGGCTCGACGCCCTCGCTCTCGCTCGCCACCCCCT
The DNA here is from genome assembly GCA_040674215.1 of Nocardia sp. NPDC050193. GTDB lineage: Bacteria > Actinomycetota > Actinomycetes > Mycobacteriales > Mycobacteriaceae > Nocardia. The sequence continues at coordinate 43,623 of JBFARE010000015.1, forward strand.
TGATCGAGGCGACTGCATCGTGCACGATCTTGCGCTCGAACGGAGTCATTGGGGCGAGCTCTTCGGGGGCACCGGTCTGCAGCACACGCTGCGCGGCCGCGGCACCGAGCGCGCTCAGGTCTGTGCGACGCTTGGCGCGCCAGCCCGCCACATCGAGCATGAGCCGACTGCGGATACCGGTCGACTGCTGCACCGCGAGCCGAGTGAGTTCCTGAAGCGCGTCGAGCACCTCGCCGCCGTGACCGACCAGTTTCGTCAGATCTTTGCCACCGTCGATACTCACCACCGCTCGGTCGCCTTCGACATCGAGATCGATATCGCCGTCGAAGTCGAGGACGTCGAGCAACTGCTCGAGGTAGTCGGCGGCGATCTCACCTTCTTCGATGAGCGCCTCCTCGGCCTCGCTCACCGCGTCGTCGGACTCGGTCTCCACGACGGTCGTGGATACGGTGGCGTCCCCACCTTCGGTCTCGAGAGTCATGTGTTTCCTTTATCTGCTCGCCGGATCCCGGCCTGCCCCGGCCGGGATCACGATCACAAGGGGTCTGGGGGAGTAGCTCAGCGCCGGCGCTTCTGATTGGCCCGACCACGGTTGCCCGGTCGCTTCTGACCGCTCGACCGCCGCTGGCCCGACTGTTTACCGCCCGACTTGGTGGTCGGCTTCGCCGCTGCCGAACCGTTCGTTTCCGCCTTGCCGGCCTCCGCCGAATCGGAATCCGTCTCACCGCCGGCCTTCACCGGCTTCTTCTTGGTGTCGACGGGTTTCGCGCCGGGCTTGGGTGCGTTCTCGGCCTGTTTCGCCGCTTTGGCCTGACGCTTGGCTTCTTCTTCTTTGGCCATCCGGCCGAACACGAGGTGTTGCTGACCGTAGGTCCAGATGTTGTTGGAGACCCAGTAGAGGATGATGGCGATCGGCAGGAAGGGACCACCGACGAGCACACCGAACGGGAAGACCCACAGCGCCAGCTTGTTCATCAGCGCGGCCTGCGGGTTGGCCGCGGCCTCGGCGCTCTGGCGGGCCACCGAGGCCCGCGCGTTGAAGTGGGTGGCAATCGCGGCGATAACCATCAGCGGGATCGCGACCGCGGCAATGCTGACCTTGCTCGGGATACCGCCGTAGTCGGCGAAGGCCAGCAGTTCGTCGGCCGGTGCGGTGATGAACGCCGAGATCGGCGCCCCGAAAATACGGGCGCTCAGGAAGGACTGCACATCGTCGGCGTTGAAGACGTAGTTCGGAGTGTGGGCGTTGGTGTACGGGTCCATACCGAGCTGACCGAACCCGTGACCGGTTCGGTTGAACGAACGCAGCACATGGAACAGACCGAGGAACACCGGCACCTGGGCCAGGATCGGGAGGCAACCCATGAGCGGGTTGAAGCCGTGGTCCTTCTGGAGCTTCTGCATCTCCAGCGCCATCTTCTGGCGGTCGTTCTTGTACTTCTTCTGCAGCTCTTTGATCTGCGGCTGCAGTTCCTGCATCTGCTTGGTGGTTCGAACCTGTCTCACGAACGGCCTGTAGAGCACCAAACGCAGCGTGAAGACGAGGAACACCACGGACAGAGCCCAGGAAAGGCCGTTGTCCGCCCCGAAGGCGAAGCCGAAGACCCGGTGCCAGAACCAGAGGATCCAGGACACCGGATAGTAGATGAAGTCGAGCACGGCTCTATGCACTCCCGTCGGTAGTGTCACCGATCACCGCGTGCGGTGATCCCTTACAAGCTTCGGTCCGCGGATCGTCGTGGCCGACGTTGCGCCGCCGCTCCGGTACGGGATCCCACCCACCAGGGTGCCAGGGGGCGCATTTGGCCAGTCGCACGGCCGTCAGTCCGAGACCGATCACCAGCCCGCGGGTGCGCAGTGCGGTGGCCGCGTACTCACTACAGGTGGGGGTGAACCGGCACACCGGCATGCGAGTGGGGGAGACGTAGGTCCGGTACAGCTCGATCGAGAAGATCAGAATATTCGCGGGCCACCGGCGGACGGTCGCCATGTACGCACACAGCGCGCTCATCGTGACGTACCCCGGCCGGCCGTTACGGCCGATAGGATGCCGAGCTTGCGCAACCCACTGCGCAGCTGGCGGCCGAGCTCGCCGCTGCCGGCGGTTGCGGCGCCGGGAAGTGCGCGAATCACGATATCCACCTCAGCGGGGATGTCGGCGGTCAGTTCTGCACAGATATGACGCAGGCGGCGGGCCGTGCGGTGGCGTACGACCGCGTTGCCCACCGCCTTGCTGACGATCAGCCCGAATCGCGGACCGCCGAAGCGGACCGGCGTGTCACGCACTGCCGGGTCCTCCTGATCGGCCAGGACATGGACGACCAGATCGCGATTTCCCGTTCGCCTGCCGCGCCGTACCGTTCGGGAGAAATCGGCACGGTGGTGCAGCCGGTGCGGCTCAGGAAGCACCCGGACGCCCGAGGCTCGTCGAAGCCGCCGCGGCGGCGTGGTTACCGGCGGCGTGGGTTACGGGGTTCGGCGGACCCGGCATCGGACACCGAATTCGACGGGGAATCAGGCGGTGAGGGTGCCGCGGCCCTTACGGCGGCGCGCGGAAACGATAGCGCGGCCCGCACGGGTCCGCATCCGGAGACGGAAACCGTGGACGCGCGCCCGACGACGGTTGTTCGGCTGGAACGTCCGCTTGCCCTTGGCCACGGTCAACACTCCTCGAATTGGTGGGCGCCCTGCGGCACCCGAAGCTTTTCGGTGATTCTGGCGATGTCTACCCGGCGCCGTGGTCCTGGCGAACGGTCAGCACAGAACGATCACCACGCCGGGGGGTGACTGTACGAGGGTACTTATCCAGTTCTACCGGGTCAAACTCGCCCCCGTCGTGGCGCTCCGACCCGGCGCCCGGCGATCCGGCCACCCGGCCCGAGGTGGGGATGAACACCGTGCGATCGTAGGGGGGCACACAGGCGTGCAGGCCGGTGTTCACCGCCGACCCGCGCACCGCGCGGGACCGCGGGTGGTGGTCCGCCGAGATTGTCCCCAGCTGTGGATAATTGTGTGGAAATACCCTGTGAATGGCATATTCGTAGGGCCGAAGGTGCCACGCCGCGGCCGGAAGAGCGGGGATTCCGGGCAGCGTCCCCGGGCATCGTATCCATGGGATACGGCAGATCGGTGGTGCGGACGTATGCGGTGTCACTGGGACGAACCAGTACAGTGGACGCACCGCGAGCCCCGGACGTCTGCGCCGAGCAACCGACTCCCGGGGAGGACACTGGATGGACGACGAGCAGAACGTACTGGCCACCGTGTGGCCGGAGGTGGTCGCGGAGTTGACCACCGGTTCGCCCGACGGCGCCATCGGCGCGGTGACCCGAGCCCAGCAGGCGTGGCTCAAACTGGTCAAACCGTTGATGGTCGTCCAGGGTTTCGCCCTGCTCTCGGTTCCCTCCTCGCTCGCGCAGGAAGCCATCGAACGTGATCTGCGTGAACCCATTCTCCGGTCGCTCGGCCGCCGGCTCGGTCCGCAGGTGGAAGGCCTCGGGGTCCGGATAGCCGCGCCCCTGCCCACCGGCGCCGACAACACTCCCGCCCGGCACGCCCGGATGACCAGCCGGCCGGAAACGGCCCCCCGGCCCGACCATTTCGGCAACGGCCGTTCCCGGCCGGCCCCGGCCGCCTTTCCCGCTACCGGACCGGCCGAGACCTCCTGGCCGGCCGAGACCCTGCGTGACCCCGAGGGGGGTGAGTACCCGGGTCGCGGGTACCAGCCGGAACCCGGCTTCGCGCACCCCACGGAGGTCCCCGGTGAGCCGCGTTTTCCCGGCCGGGGCTTCTCGCACGAGGCCGAACTGCCACTGACCGGCGAACTGCCCCGCAATCCCACGCTGCCGCGCCCGACCGATCCACTTCCCGGCGAGACGCCGCGCCGGTCGACCCTGCCCGAGCTACCGCACGGTGGCGGCTTTCCTTCCGATCCGGCGCTACCCCGCGACACCGAGGATCCGATACGGGACCCGTACCCGACACCACGGTCCTATCCACGCGAATACACCCCGTCCGCGGAGTATCCACGGGACACCGGTTACGAGCGGGATCGGGAGTATCCACCCGCGGAGTACCTGGACCCCTACGCGGGTAGCCGTGGCGATATCGGCGATCCGGTGACCAACGGCCGGGAGCGCGGTGCGCCATCGGTCCGGGACGGCGGCACCGACCTGGATCCGATCCTGCCGCCACGACGTGCCGCCCGGCCCGCCCAGGAGACCCTGTTCGCGCCCGACCTCGCCCCCGGTGATCTCGCACCGCGGGAGGAGGTCCGCGATACCGATCGCGACAGTCTGCGCGAAAGTGTCCGCGACCCGGGGGTCGATCCGGAACCCGATGTGCACCTCGAGGACGAGAAGGTGGTGAACGTCCGGGATTCCTGGCCCACCTTCTTCGCGAAATCCTCGGGTGCCGGGGATACGGCGAAACCGTCGGCCAGCCTGAACGCGAAGTACACCTTCGAAACGTTCGTCATCGGCGCGTCCAACCGCTTCGCGCACGCCGCGGCCGTCGCCATCGCCGAAGCCCCGGCGCGCGCCTACAACCCGCTGTTCGTCTGGGGTGCCTCGGGGCTGGGCAAAACCCATCTGCTGCATGCCGCCGGCCACTACGCCCAGCGGCTCTTCCCCGGGATGCGGGTCAAATACGTCTCCACCGAGGAATTCACCAACGACTTCATCAACAGCCTGCGCGACGACCGGAAAGTGGCGTTCAAGCGCCGCTACCGGGAGACCGACATCCTGCTGGTCGACGATATCCAGTTCATCGAGGGCAAAGAGGGTATCCAGGAGGAGTTCTTCCACACCTTCAACACCCTGCACAACGCGAACAAGCAGATCGTGGTGTCCTCGGACCGTCCGCCCAAACAGCTGGCCACGCTGGAGGAGCGGCTGCGCACCCGCTTCGAGTGGGGTCTGATCACCGATGTGCAGCCGCCCGAGTTGGAGACGCGGATCGCCATTCTGCGCAAGAAGGCGCGCATGGACCGCCTCGATGTGCCGCACGATGTGCTGGAACTCATCGCCAGCCGGGTGGAACGCAATATCCGCGAGCTCGAGGGCGCGCTGATCCGGGTGACCGCTTTCGCGTCGTTGAACGGGCAGCCGCTGGATCAATCGGTCGCCGAGGTGGTGCTGCGCGATCTCATGCCCGAATCACAGGATGTGGAGATCACCGCGTCCACGATCATGGGCGTCACGGCCGAGTACTTCAATACCTCGATGGACGAGCTCACCGGCCCGGGTAAGGCCCGGCCACTCGCCCAGGCCCGGCAGATCGCGATGTATCTCTGCCGGGAACTCACCGATCTGTCGCTGCCCAAGATCGGTCAGGCGTTCGGGCGCGACCATACGACGGTCATGTACGCGGAGAAGAAAGTCCGCAAGGAGATGTCGGAGCGCCGCCGGGTGTACGACCAGGTCCAGGAGCTCACCGCACGGATCAAACAGCGCTCCCGCTGACCGTCGCGTACCCGCCGCCGGCGGCAGCGGATCCCCACGGGCTTCGATCGAAGCGGTATCTCCGCCCGGCCGGGCGGACCTGTTCGCGCGAGTGGCGGTCCAGAGCGCATCGGCAGTCGACGGGTTGCCGATACAGAGGCCGGAACGATCCGGCATTCCGAGTGTGAAGCCGAACCGGCGTGCGGCCGGCGGTTCGGGAGAGGGGCAGGGATGTCATTCGCCGAACTACCGGCAACCGCGGCGTGGTCGCATCGGGACGCCAGGTCGGGCTTCGAGGTCGTGCACCTGCGACGGGATGACGGCGGCCGGCACATGGACGGCTGCACCACCGCGGTCGAGGACGATCAGGCCTGGTTCGTGCGCTACGAGATCACGGCGGACTCGGCCTGGACGACCCGCACAGCGCGCATCACCGGCCGATCGCCGACCGGGTGGTATACGGTGCTGATCGAGTCGGACGGCGCCGGATCTGGACGGCTGCCTCGACGTGGACCTGGAATCCTCGGCGCTGACCAATATGCTGCCCGTACACCGTTCGAGGCTACCCGTGGGTGGCCGCGCCGCGGCGCCCGCGGTCTACGTCCGCGCGATCGATCTCTCCGTCGAACGCCTGGAGCAGGAATATCGGCGCACCGCCGACAGCGGCACCCGGCAGGTCTACGACTACTCGGCGCCCGCATTCGATTTCGCCTGCCGCTTGATCTACGACACATCGGGCCTGGTGCTGAGTTATCCGGGAATCGCCACCCGCGTCGCCTGAGCGGTCCTACCACTGCATGCGGGTTGCCGTGGCCTCATATGTGCCTGCGAGCGCCGGTTGCCGCCCAGCGGTAGCGAGGCTGCCGGCCATGCCGAGAGCTCCCGCTACCGGCTCCTTCTTGCGATAGGCCCCCGGGCGGCCGGCCCCTGAGCGGCCCGACTGTCGAGTTATCTGTAGGTCCGCAGGGGTGAGAAGCCTGAGTCGGCGCCCACCCTCCGCCCCCGGCCCGATCGCTGTCACCGGGCGGACGATCCATCCCACCCCGGCGTCGGGCCATTCGCCCGACCCGAGAAGCTTCCGGCCGATGCGACGGACTCCGGAAGTTGCTCCGCCGCAATCCGCTTGGCGAACCCGACGAATCACCCGTTCTCCCGCTGCTCTACCCGGACCCGGCAGACGTCGGCGTGTCGGAAGCATCCACAGGTGTGTCGCTAACACCCTGTGGAGGCGCTGAACTGGATGTTTGTGATATCCACACCTGTGGATTCCCCAGGTTGTCCACTGATCCATCCACAGGGTCGGCGGGATGGTGGGGACGAGTTGTCCACATGCTGCTTATCCACAGTTTCCACAGGCGATTTCGTCCACAGCTACTGAACAGCGATGTTCCGGTCAGAGGGCTGGGGACAACCTGTGGATTCCTCGAGGAATCCTCGAGGAATCCACAGGTTGTCCACGGATCCATGCACAGTGTGCACAACTGGCGAGAATCTGGGGACCGAGTTGGGGACGAGCTGTGGACGCGGTGTGGACAACAAAACCTGTCCACAGCCGCTCTCGATTCATCCTCGAGTTATCCCCTGGCCATCCACAGGAAGACACGCAGTGTGAACTGCGGAAACAAACGAAATCCACAGTTTCCACAGGGCCTATTACTACTCCTGTTCTTCATCTAGAGAATTTCTCTTCAAAACAGGTTGTGTGGATAAATCTCGAGCGGACCGCACCATCCGACAGAGCCCGAAGGGAGACAAGGACAGCAGGGAAGACGCCCGAGACCACACAGCGACCGCATCCGCGCATGGCTCTCCACTGCTGCACAGATCTCCCATCTGTTCGGAACACCGAAGCCCGACTCGATCCCTGTCCCCGCACTGCGGCACTTGCAGGGCTGTTCTCCGGTGCTCGCGCAACGTCCCGCCGGCGCCCCCGCGCCTATGCCCGAAGGATCGGAACCCCGGCGCACGATCGATCCCACGCCGGGGGCCGACGTCGGCCCGACCTCCTTCCCCCCGGCGGATGGGATGAGGAGTCGGGCGCGTGGCCGATGAGAAGTCGAGCGCCGGCCATCGCACGAGGGGACCGGCTCCGGATCTGTCCACAACGCTGCCGTGGGACGACTGTGGATACGGCCACACCACGGGAGCGGGCGAATATCGGTCATCCGATGCCCGGATCATCCGCAGGGCCTCATCCGCTGTTCATCCACAGCGGTACACAGGTGGTCCGCCCAGGCGGCGGCGATTCGATTCGATCCGCCCGCCCGGCCTGGCCGAGGTATCGCCGGAGGACGTATCCTCCAGTCGGAGGGGCAGCCGACCGCGTAGCTCGAAACGGGGTACGGTCTGATGTCGGCCGCTTGTGCCAGACTCCTGGGGCGGCCGGTCCGGTTTTCCGGCCGCCGCACCGACCGCCGTGCCGGTGGCGGAGTCGGCGCAGCGGGATACACGGGGGCAGCACAGCCGTCGATCCACACTGAACGGGAGAGGACACCTCGGGCGATGGACCTTGCAGGCATGAAGTTTCGGGTCGCGCGTGAGGATTTCGCGGAGTCGGTCGCCTGGGTGGCGCGCAGTCTGCCGTCTCGCCCGCCGGTCCCGGTACTCGGCGGAGTCCTGCTGGTCGCGGACGAGGACGGCCTGACCGTCTCCGGGTTCGACTACGAGGTCTCCGCGCAGATGCGGGTCGCCGCCGAGGTCGCCGGTCCCGGGCGCGTCCTGGTCTCGGGCAAACTGCTGGCCGATATCACCAAGGCGCTGTCCAACAAGCCGGTGGACGTTTCCGTGGATGGCACCCGCGCGCTGATCCAGTGCGGCAGCGCCAAATTCTCGCTGCCGACCATGCCGGTGGAGGACTATCCCCAATTGCCGGAGGTGCCGCAGTCGAGCGGGGAACTGGCGGTCGAGGTGTTCGGTGAAGCGGTCGGCCAGGTGGCCGTCGCGGCCGGCCGCGACGACACGCTGCCCATGCTGACCGGTATCCGCGTCGAGATCGAGGGGCCGCAGGTGGTCCTGGCGGCGACCGACCGGTTCCGGCTCGCGGTGCGGCACATCCAGTGGCAGCCCACCCGCACCGATATCGAGACCGCGGTGCTCATTCCCGCCCGCACCCTGTCCGAGGCCGCCAAGACGCTGGGTGCCTCTGATCGGCCGGTACAACTGTCGCTGGGCTCCGGAGCGGGTGCCGACGGGCTGCTGGGCATCGTCAACGGTGGTCGGCGCACCACCACCCGGTTGCTGGATGCCGAATTCCCCAAATTCCGCCAGTTGCTCCCCAAGGAACACACCTCGATCGCGACGCTGGAAGTCGCCTCGCTCACCGAGGCGATCAAGCGTGTCGCGCTCGTGGCCGAGCGTGGCGCCCAGGTGCGGCTCGAATTCTCCGGCGAAGGCCTGCTGCTGTCGGCGGGCGGTGACGACGCCGGCCGGGCCGAGGAATGGCTGACGGCCGATTTCCGGGGCGAACCGCTGACCATCGCCTTCAACCCCGGCTACCTGATCGACGGTCTGTCCGCGCTGCGTTCCGAGCGGGTCACCTTCGGATTCACGACCCCCAGCCGCCCGGCTGTGCTGCTGCCCGCCCGCGAGGAGGAACCGGAGCCGCTCGATTCCGGTGCGTATCCGGCGCTGGAGAGCGATTACATCTACCTGTTGATGCCGGTCCGGCTTCCGGGCTGAGCGGGCGTGGGTTCGGTAGCGACGAACCGGCGCACCTCCACCCGGTACCGCCGGTGTCGGTGTACGGTGCCTGCGGCGGCGGTCGGTAGCGATACCTCCGCAAACCAGCGCCGCGACCTGCGCTCTCCCCAGTTATCCACAGCTGTGCATAACTGGGCTGTCATTCCCCGGATGGTGTGAACAGGTGCATATCCGTGCTCTGACCTTGCGTGATTTCCGATCCTGGGAGCACGCTGAGATCGAGTTATCCACAGGCCCTACGGTTTTCCTGGGGGCGAACGGTAACGGCAAGACCAACCTGCTCGAAGCGTTGGGCTACCTGTCCACGCTGGGATCGCACCGGGTCTCCACCGACGCGCCGCTGGTCCGGGCGGGTGCCGAACGTGCCCGGATCGGCGCGAACGTGGTGCATCTGGGCCGCGAATTGCGGATCGACATCGAACTCAACCGCGGCGCGGCCAACCGGGCACAGATCAACCGGTCCCCGGTGCGCCGGCCGCGGGAAATCCTCGGCATTCTGCACACTGTGTTGTTCGCGCCCGAGGATCTGGCGCTGGTCCGCGGCGACCCGGGGGAGCGTCGTCGTTTCCTGGACGAGTTGTGCACTGCGCGGCGGCCCGGGCTGGCCGGCGTACGCGCCGATTACGATCGGGTGCTGCGGCAGCGCTCGGCCCTGTTGAAAACCGCAGGCCGGTCCACGCGGGCGGATCTGGGCACGCTCGACGTCTGGGACGGGCACCTGGCGGGACATGCGTCGGTCCTGCTCGCGGAGCGGTTGCGCCTGGTTCACGAACTCCATCCGCATGTGGGCCGCGCGTACGCGGCTCTCGCGCCGGAATCGCGGCCGGCGGCGATCGGGTACCGCAGTGGCGCGCTACCGGCCGAGTTGCTCGATCCCGGCCGGGTGCCCGAGCCCGGGGACCCGGCCCTGCTGGAGGAGATCCTGCTACGTGAACTCGCCACGGCGCGGCCGAAAGAGCTCGAACGAGGCGTCTGCCTGGTCGGTCCGCACCGGGACGACCTGGATCTGATGCTCGGCGAAACCCCCGCCAAAGGGTTCGCGAGTCACGGAGAGTCCTGGTCGTTCGCGCTGGCGCTGCGGCTCGCGGCATTCGAACTGCTCCGTGCGGACGGGGCCGAACCGGTCCTCTTGCTCGACGATGTCTTCGCCGAACTCGACCGGCGTCGCCGCACCGCACTCGCCACGGTGGCGGTGGCCGCCGAGCAGGTACTGATCACCGCGGCCGTTCCCGAGGACGTGCCCGCCGAGCTGGTCGGCGCGACCCTGCGGGTGACGACCACCGGTGATCCGGAGCATCGGATATCCGGCTTCGCGTCGGAGCGCCCGGTCGCGGGTGGCGACCCGCCGGCGGCGGTCGCCGGTGATTCGCCGGGATGACGGACACGCGCCGCCGCTGTCTTGCATGCGCGCCGGGCCGTTCGTAGAGTGAGCCGGTACACCGGACCGTTATCCCCGTCCGGTATCGGAAACAAGTTGTCCACAGCCTGTGGATAACTTGTTCGACCAGGTCGTCGCCCCTTACCCCGGACGGCTGCCCGGTCCATTCGGTGACAACCAGCACCGGCACCCGAAATAACAGCCCTGAGCTGCGGTTTTTCCCGATGGCTCGGCCGTTGCGCCGATCCTGGGGGCCCGGTGTCGAGCGCGGGTTCCCGGATGTGCACAGCCTGAGGAAAAACCGGTCGAACCTGGGGATAACTCGCACCGGTGAGTGGAGCAACGATGACCGACCAGCCCGGAACGCCCGGGGGCGCGACGCCTCCGACCGAACCGGAGTTGCGCGGGATCGACCTGGCCCGCCGGGCGCTGGAGGAGGCTCGGGCCGCGGCGCGCGCCAGCGGTAAATCCGTTGGCCAGGGACGCTCCTCCCCCCGCCGCAATCTCCGTGCCGGCGCCCGCCGGCGCAGCGGGTGGTCCGGCCCCCGTCCCGACGACCGCGATCCGCAGCCGCTGTCCAAACTCGCCACTTCGATCGCGCGCAGCCGTGGCTGGTCCACCAAGGTGGCCGAGGGCACAGTGTTCGGGCACTGGTCGGGTGTGGTCGGGGAGGACATCGCCGCCCATGCGAAACCGGTCTCGCTCGAGAACGGGGTATTGAGTGTCGCGGCCGAGTCCACGGCCTGGGCCACGCAGTTACGTCTGCTGCAGGCGCAACTGCTCGCCAAGATCAGTGCGGCGGTGGGGCCCGGGGTGGTGCGTTCACTGCGGATCTCCGGCCCGACGGCGCCGAGCTGGCGTAAAGGACAACGTCATATCCGTGGTCGAGGACCCCGCGACACCTACGGTTAGAGCCCGGTTTCACGTGGAACGCGGCCGCACCTCACCGCCCCCGCGCCTCAGTGAACTCTCAGGCCGAATCTGATGCTTCGAAACGGCCGCATCGCGAGGGGACCCGTACCGGTCCGATTTCTCTCACCCAGGAAGCCGTCAGGGGTGTCGCAGGTGCACTGTAAGTTGGGCCGCGAAGTAGGATGGAACTGTAAATCAGCGGCGATATCCTCGGCGCGTTGCGTGCAGCCCTCTGATCGGTCCCGGGCCCACGTGCGCTGTCCCACCGCCGTCCCGGGGATCAGCAAGTAAGGAGAGCTACCGACCAGTGGCTGCCAAAGACTCCAAAGCATCAGGCTCGAGCGCATCGGGAAAGCAGGACTACGGTGCCTCCTCCATCAAGGTCCTGGAAGGCCTCGAGGCGGTGCGGATGCGCCCGGGCATGTACATCGGCTCCACGGGTGAGCGCGGTTTGCACCACCTGATCTGGGAGGTTGTGGACAACTCCGTCGACGAGGCGATGGCCGGCCACGCCACCAGGGTCGAGGTCACGCTCCTCGCCGACGGCGGCGTGCAGGTCGTCGACGACGGCCGTGGTATCCCCGTCGCCATGCACGCCCAGGGCATCCCGACCATCGAGGTCGTCATGACCCAGCTGCACGCCGGCGGCAAGTTCGACTCCGATTCCTACGCCGTATCCGGCGGTCTGCACGGTGTCGGTATCTCCGTGGTCAACGCGCTGTCCAGTCGGCTGGAAGCCGAGGTGGACACCGACGGGTACCACTGGAGCCAGACCTACAAGGACGCGGTCCCGGGGCAGCTGGTCCAGGGCGAACCGACCAAGACCACCGGAACCACCATCCGGTTCTGGGCCGATCCCGCGGTCTTCGAGACCACCACCTACAACTTCGAGACCGTATCGCGGCGTCTGCAGGAGATGGCCTTCCTGAACAAGGGCCTGACCATCGTCCTGACCGATGAGCGTGTCAGCGATATCGAGATCACCGACGAGGTGGTCAGCGACACCGCGGAAGCGCCCAAGCACGACGACAACGGCGAGAAGCCCGCGGCCGAACCCAAGGTGAAGACCCGCACCTACCACTACCCGGGTGGACTGGAAGATTTCGTCCGGCACATAAACCGGACCAAACAGCCGATCCACAACTCGGTGGTCTCGTTCAACGGTAAGGGCACCGGACACGAGCTCGAGGTCGCGCTGCAGTGGAACTCCGGCTACTCCGAGTCGGTGCATACCTTCGCCAACACCATCAACACCCATGAGGGCGGCACCCACGAAGAGGGCTTCCGGGCCGCGCTGACCACGGTGGTCAACCGGTACGCCAAGGAGAAGAAACTTCTCAAGGAGAAGGACGGCAACCTCACCGGTGACGATATCCGCGAGGGCCTGGCCGCCATCGTCAGCGTCAAGGTGAGCGAGCCCCAGTTCGAGGGCCAGACCAAGACCAAACTCGGCAACACCGAGGTGAAGTCGTTCGTGCAGCGGTCCTGCAACGAGCATCTCGCGCACTGGTTCGAGGCCAATCCGGCGGATGCCAAGACCATCGTCAACAAGGCGGTGTCCTCGGCGCAGGCCCGGGTCGCGGCGCGGAAGGCCCGTGAGCTGGTCCGGCGCAAGAGCGCGACCGATATCGGGGGCCTGCCGGGCAAGCTGGCCGACTGCCGGTCCAAGGACCCGAGCAAATCCGAGATCTACATTGTCGAGGGCGACTCCGCCGGCGGTTCGGCCAAATCCGGCCGGGACTCCATGTACCAGGCGATCCTGCCGCTGCGCGGAAAGATCATCAATGTCGAGAAGGCGCGTATCGACAAGGTCCTCAAGAACGCCGAGGTCCAGTCGATCATCACCGCCTTCGGCACCGGTATCCACGACGAATTCGACATCGCCAAACTGCGCTACCACAAGATCGTGCTGATGGCCGACGCCGATGTCGACGGCCAGCACATCTCGACGCTGCTGCTGACGCTGCTGTTCCGTTTCATGCGGCCGCTCATCGAGCACGGGCACGTGTTCCTGGCGCAGCCGCCCCTGTACAAGCTGAAGTGGCATCGGGTCGATCCCGAGTTCGCCTATTCGGATCGGGAGCGCGACGGCCTGCTCGAAGCCGGTCTGGCCGCCGGTAAGAAGATCAACAAGGACGACGGTATCCAGCGGTACAAGGGTCTCGGCGAGATGAATCCCAAGGAACTGTGGGAGACCACCATGGACCCCTCGGTCCGGGTGCTCCGTCAAGTGACGTTGGACGACGCGGCCGCCGCGGACGAACTGTTCAGCGTCCTGATGGGCGAGGACGTGGCGGCTCGCCGCAGCTTCATCACCCGTAATGCCAAGGACGTCCGCTTCCTCGACGTATAGGGCGGTCCGCCCGCAGCGCTCACGCGCGCGGTGACCCGCCGTATTCCGTCAGTACCAAGGAGATTGCATGACCGACACCACCCTGCCGCCGGAGAGCGCGGGCGACCGGATCGAGCCGGTCGATATCCAGCAGGAGATGCAGAGCAGCTACATCGATTACGCGATGAGCGTGATCGTGGGCCGCGCGCTCCCCGAGGTCCGCGACGGCCTCAAGCCGGTGCACCGCCGGATCCTGTACGCGATGCACGACAACGGCTACCGGCCCGATCGCAGCTATGTGAAGTCCGCGCGACCGGTCGCCGACACCATGGGCAATTATCACCCGCACGGCGACTCGGCCATCTACGACACCCTGGTCCGGATGGCTCAACCCTGGGCCATGCGGTACCCGCTGGTCGACGGCCAGGGCAACTTCGGCAGCCGCGGTAACGACGGTGCCGCCGCCATGCGGTACACCGAATGCCGGCTCACGCCGCTGGCGATGGAACTGCTGCGCGAAATCGACCACGACACGGTCGATTTCATCCCGAACTACGACGGCAAGACCCAGGAACCGGTCGTCCTGCCCAGCCGCGTACCGAATATGCTGATGAACGGCAGCAACGGTATCGCGGTCGGTATGGCGACCAATATCCCGCCGCACAACCTGACCGAGCTGGCCGAAGCCATCTACTGGGTGCTCGACAATCACGACGCCGACGAGGAAGCCACCCTCGCGGCGTGTATGGAGCGGGTGAAGGGGCCGGACTTCCCGACCGCCGGCCTGATCGTCGGCACCCAGGGCATCCACGATGCCTACACCACCGGACGCGGGTCCATCCGGATGCGCGGTGTGGTGGAGATCGAAGAGGATTCCCGCGGCCGCACCACGATCGTGATCACCGGTCTGCCGTACCAGGTCAATACCGACAATTTCATCAACGCGATCGCCGAACAGGTCAAGGACGGCCGGATCGCCGGTGTCGCCGATATTCATGACGAGTCCTCGGACCGGGTGGGCCTGCGTATCGTGGTCACCGTCAAGCGGGACGCGATCGCCAAGGTCGTGCTGAACAACCTGTACAAGCACACCCAGTTGCAGACCAGCTTCGGCGCGAACATGCTCTCCATCGTCGAGGGCGTCCCGCGCACCCTGCGGCTGGATCAGATGATCCGGCTGTATGTGAACCATCAGCTGGAAGTCATCGTCCGGCGTACCCGCTACCTGCTCCGCAAGGCCGAGGAACGGGCCCATATCCTGCGCGGTCTGGTGAAGGCGCTGGATCAGCTGGACGAGGTCATCGCGTTGATCCGCCGGTCGGCCAATACCGAGACCGCGCGGACCGGTCTGATGGAACTGCTCGATATCGACGAGACCCAGGCCACCGCGATCCTGGATATGCAGTTGCGGCGCCTCTCGGCGCTGGAACGGCAGAAGATCGTCGACGAACTGGCCAAGCTCGAGGCCGAGATCGCCGATCTGAAGGACATTCTGGAGAAGCCGGAACGGCAGCGCGCGATCGTCAAGGACGAACTCGCCGAGATCGTGGAGCGCTACGGCGACGAGCGGCGGACCCAGATCATCTCCGCCGACGGCGATGTGGCCGACGAGGACCTGATCGCCCGCGAGGACGTGGTCGTCACCATCACCGAGACCGGGTACGCCAAGCGCACCAAGACCGATCTGTACCGCAGCCAGAAGCGCGGCGGCAAGGGTGTGCAGGGCGCGGGCCTGAAGCAGGACGATATCGTCCGGCACTTCTTCGTGACCTCGACCCACGACTGGTTGTTGTTCTTCACCAACAAGGGCCGGGTGTACCGGGCCAAGGCATATGAATTGCCGGAGGCCAACCGCACCGCGCGCGGACAGCATGTGGCGAATCTGCTTGCCTTCCAACCGGACGAGAAGATCGCCCAGGTCATCCGGATCAAGTCCTACGAGGATGCCGCCTACCTGGTGCTGGCCACGCAGAAGGGCCTGGTCAAGAAGTCGCGCCTGGTCGACTTCGACTCCAACCGCAGCGGTGGGATCGTGGCGGTGAACCTGCGCGACAACGACGAATTGGTCGGCGCCGTACTGTGTTCGGCCGAGGACGACCTGCTGCTCGTCTCTGCTCAGGGTCAGTCGATCCGCTTCTCGGCCACCGACGAGGCGCTGCGTCCGATGGGACGCGCCACCTCCGGGGTGCAGGGTATGCGGTTCAATGCCGAGGATGCCCTACTGTCGCTGAATGTGGTCCGCGACGGGACATATCTGCTGGTGGCGACCTCGGGCGGCTATGCCAAGCGGACCGCTATCGAGGAGTACACCGCGCAGGGACGCGGCGGAAAAGGTGTATTGACGATCCAGTACGACACCCGGCGTGGCACCCTGGTGGGAGCGCTCATCGTCGACGACGACGACGAGTTGTATGCCATCACCTCCAGTGGAGGCGTTATCCGTACTGCCGCCCGGCAGGTGCGCAAGGCCGGTAGGCAGACCAAGGGCGTGCGATTGATGAACCTCGCCGAGGGCGATACCTTGCTTGCGATCGCACGTAACGCCGACGAGCCCGAGCAGATCGACGGCGGCGGTTCTCCCGAGCAGTAATCCCATATCGGCGGCAAAGAACGGATCCGAGGATTCCCATTGACCACTCCGAAACAGCCGAGCGACGAGCGGCAGCAGACGAACGGCGTGACCGAGCGGGTCACCCCGTCCCCGATTTCGCCGCGCCCGACTCAGCGGCCGGGCGAGGCCGCGGACCACGAACAGGCAGGTGGGCAGCCGGGCGGTAACCCGTCCGGCGGTGCGCCCGCCGGTGGTCCGCAGCCCGAAAAGCAGGAGCAGCAAGGCGAATTCGCGTCCGAATCGCGCAACGCCCCGGCGGACCGGCATTCCGGTCCGCCGGCCGGCGGACCGGGCGATCAGCAGGGCGGCGCGGGTAACCAGCAGCCCGGCAACGGTCAGGACACCAACCGATACCAGGAGGGCTGGTCGCAGCTGCCGCAGCGGGAACCCCAGTCGAACCTCTCGCGGCCCGGACATATGCCGGTGGGTGGCGCCCAGCGGTCGGTCGGCCTGCAGGGCGGCGGCGGCCTGCAGGGCGGCGGCGGCCTGCAGGGCGGGGTCACCAATGCCCGCACCACGAGTGACCTGGCGGCCAAAGCGGCACGCAAGGAAGCGGCCATGGCCAAATCCGTTGGCCTGGACGGGCCGACGCGCAGTATCGCGCGTCCGGAGCTGGTGAAGGATATGCCGGATCTTTCCGAGATCCGGCATCCGCTACCCCCGGAACAGCCGCCCAATCAACCGCACAACCCGTACACACCGCCGGTCGCGGCCCCGTCCGCGCCGGCGGCGCCGCGCGGACTGCCGCAGGCGGTACTCGGCGGAGAACCGTTGCGCGCCACCGTCCAGGTGCGCCGGATCGATCCGTGGTCCACGCTGAAGATCACCCTGGTGATCAGCGTGGCCATGTTCTTCGTGTGGATGATCGCCGTCGCGCTGCTGTACATGGTGCTCGCGGGTATGGGCGTCTGGGAGCGGCTCAACAGCACCTTCACCGATATGGTGTCCCCGGACAGCGGGTCGGTGGGACTGATCGACGCGGGTACGGTCTTCGGCTACGCCGGGGTGATCGGGCTCATCAATGTCGTCCTGTTCACCGCGCTGGCCACGGTCGGCACATTCATCTACAACCAGTGCTGCGATATGGTCGGCGGGATCCAGGTCACGCTGGCCGACCCGGACTGAATTCGTACAACCTGCAACGGCCGGCGCCCACCCTGGGAGCCGGCCGTTCCGCATATCGGCCGAGCGTCGCCAACGATGCTCTGACCAGCTGTTTTGGTTGGCATCGCGGTTTCCTGTAGTCTCTGTTCTCGGTCGTCGAACTACAATTCACGTATGAAACCGGAGTTCGGCACACCCCGCGGGTCTATAGCTCAGGCGGTTAGAGCGCTTCGCTGATAACGAAGAGGTCGGAGGTTCAAGTCCTCCTAGACCCACACTTGTAGGAGAGTGGCAGCCCTCGAACTTTTCAAGGTTCGGGGGCTGATTCATTTCCGGGGTCTTGCGCGGATACCGTCCGGTCCGGAATTGAGCTGTTCCGGTGTCACAGGACTAGGCTCGAGAGCATGAAATACGTTCTCACCATCGGTCTTGTCGCTGCGGTTCTCATCGGTATCAGCAAGCTGCGCCAGCGTGATGACGCCGACCTGTGGCACGAGGTCACCACACGCTGACCCTGTCCCGGACGACGTTCGTTGTCGTTTGCCGGCGGACCCGGTGATGGCCGGGTCGCTGTGATCATGGCCGGGCCAGCAGTTCGATGACCGAGTACACCTGTTCGGTGGTCGGCATCGGCAGATTGTCCCGGCCGTGGATCAGGCCGAGTCCGATGTAGACCATGGCACCCGCCCGGAGGCCGGCCTGGTTCTCGTCGAATCCCAGGTCCAGCATCGTCCGGTAGACCGTCTCGAACACCCGCTGGTCGAGGGTGCGTACCGCATCGGCCACCTTCGGGTTGCTGCGTGACCATTCCCGCACCGTGGTCTCCACGATCCAGTGCCGGTGGTCGACGAGCATGGCGGCCATCTTCTCGATCCGTTCCTCCACCGGAATCTCCGCGAAGCCGCCCAGCTCCCGTATCGTCTCGCTCTGAACCGCGCTCCAGCGGTCGGCCATTGCCGCCATGAGCTGTTCGATATCGTCGAAATGCCAGTAGAAGCTGCCCTTGGTCACGCCGAGCTCCTGGCACAACCGCGGAATCCTGATCGCCGCGATGCCTTCGCGGGACAGCAGTTCGAGCGCGCCGTCGACCCAGTCGTCGTAGGACAGCCGGGCGGTGCGCCGGCGCCGGGCCTGTTGGGCCCGAGCCTTTTTCGATCGGGGTCGTGGTGGCGCCGTCCGGTCGTCGGCGGGATCGGGGTGCGAAGCCGTGGACGAGCCCGCCGTCATCGGGTCGACAGGTCAGCGCTGAGTCTCATACTGCGATGGTAGGGGAGGGGGCCGACGGCCTCGACGTATTCGCTCATCGCGGCAGCTCCCCGGTCGTGCGTGTGGTTCGTGTCTCCGCCGGACATATGCGGAAATTGCCGGCGCAATTTCCGTACCCTGAAGTACAGTATTTCCATACGATTCGGTATGGGGTGGACCGCGCGCCTCGCCGTGGGCCGTCACCCGGCCCCGGGCGGTCCCGGTGAGGAGAGCAGCGATGTCGATACCAGCGACGACACCGGCCGACGAGGCGCCGGACGCACAATGCCCGGCGGCTTTCCGCTACTGGCAGGCGCGGGACACTCCCGCGGTCAGGCGGGTCGAACGGATTTTCCGGACGGTGACCGGTTCGGCGCTGTTCCCGACCGACGAGCAGGCGCGGGCGCTGTGCGCGGATATGTTCGCCGGCGACCCGGTCGCGGAACGGTTCGTCGCGGAGGTCATGCGCGGGGAGACGGGCCGGGAGCGCGGCCGTCGGCTGCTGGACACCGCGCTGCGTGACGGCATCGGCGCTGTTCCCGACGCCCCCACTGCCATGCGCGAGCTGTTCGACGAGTTCGAGACGGTACCCGACTGGGTCCGTCCGGAGTTGGTCGAACGCGGCGCCGCGGTCTGGCGGCGCTGGGGCACCGTGCTGTTCGGTTTCGCGGGGGCGGAGACATTGGAGATGTACACCGAATCCGCGGTCGCGACACCGCTTTCGCTGGCCGGTGGTTACGCGGGAGACAGCGCGCTGCGTCGCTTCCTGGAAACCTGCCGGTTCTGGATGGACGTCTCCCAGCCCGGTGCGCTGCTGACTCCGGGTTCGCCGGGGCGGGCCACCGCACTGAAGGTGCGGATCATGCACGTCTCGGTGCGCGCGGGCGTGCAGCGGCATCCGGAATGGGAGATCGAGCGGTGGGGGCTGCCGATCAGCCAGACCTATCAGTTGCTGACGCTGATCGCCGGGAGCACGATCCCGGGTCTGGGGCTCTGGGCGCTGGGTTACCAGACGACCCCTGCGGAGTTCCGGGCGCTCCTGCATTTCCAGAAGTACATGGGATATCTCCTGGGTGTCCGGCTGACGTGGCACCCGGAGACCGTGGCCGACACGCTGCGGGTGATGGCGATGACGATGGTCGCGAGGTCGTACGACTCGGGTGCGCAGGGCGCCGAACTCATCGAGTCCTATCCCGCGGCATTCGCCCCCCGCCCCGAGCAGCGGGGCGCGGCTCGGCTGCGGGCGTACTACAACTACCGGATTCACTCGGCCTACTCGGCCCTGTACATGCTGCCCACCACCCGGCGCCGCTACCGGATGCCGGCGGCCTTCCCGTGGGTGCTCGTCCCCATCGCCAGGATTCCGCTGGTCACCGCCGTGGAATTGCTCCGCCGCGTGCCGCCGCTCGGCCGGGTGCACGAGCGGATCATGCTCTGGCACCGGGAGAACTGGTATCGCGAACAGATGCAGGGCCGGGAAGCGGAGTTCGAGGCGACCGGCGCCCTACGGCGCTGATCGGTGCCCGCGGGTACCCTTGTTTGACGGTGTACGTGCCGGAACGCTAGTGTTTCGCAGGCGACTCGCGGCTCCGGCCGCACGGCTGCCCGGGGCCTTAGCTCAATTGGCAGAGCACTGCCTTTGCAAGGCAGGGGTTAGGGGTTCGATTCCCCTAGGCTCCACTTCCGGCGTTCAGCAGGCAACTGCGGCCAGATGGCCGCGGTGCCTGTCTCCCCATTCCTCGAGCGGACGCAGCGCCTGGGCGAGTTCCTCCCCGAGCGGGGTCAGTGAGTATTCGACCCGCGGCGGGACCTCCGCGTACACCTCCCGCCGGACGATACCGGCGGCTTCGAGCCGGCGCAGATTCTCGGTCAGCACCTTCTCGCTCACTCCGGTCAACGCCCGGCGGATCTGGCCGAATCGCTGCGGGCCCGCGTCCAGGACCCACATCAGGTGCAGTTTCCACTTGCCGCCGACCACATCGATGGCCAGCGACATCCCGCACACTTGGTGATCCGTATCACTCACCCCGGCCACGCTCTCCTCCTGACCTCGTTACGGACCTGGCGGTAAGCAACCACATCCGCAGGTGCGTTCTTGTCCGACTCTACCCGCGTGACCAGCATCGGTATCGGCGCCGCAACCAGCTGAACCACTACCGAGAAGGACATCGAATGTCTCAGGAGAAGATCCGGTCCGTCAGTGTCATCGGGCTGGGGCCGATGGGCCGGGCGATGGTGCGGGCGTTCCTCGCCGCCGGTATCGAGGTCACCGTCTGGAATCGCAGCGGCGACAAGGCCGACGCGATGGTGGCCGAGGGCGCGAAACGTGCCGCGACCGTGGCGGACGCACTGGAAGCCAATGAAGTCACCGTACTCAGCCTGACCCACTACGCGGCGATGTACGACGTACTCGGTCCGGCGGCCGGCAGCCTGCCCGGCAAGGTGATCGCCAACCTGTCCTCGGATTCGCCCGAGAATGCGCGTAAGGGTGCGGCGTGGGTGCGTGAGCAGGGTGCCGAATTCCTTTCCGGCGGTTTCATGTCCGCCGGAGACGATATCGCGCATCCGGCCTCGTATGTGTTCTACAGCGGGCCGCTGGAGGTCTTCGATGCCCATGCCGAACTCCTGCGACCGCTGAGTCCGCAGGAGTACCTCGGGGTGGACGACGGTCTGGCGCAGATCTTCTATCAGGCGCTGCTGACCGTCTTCCATCCGTGGATGCTCGCCTTCGACCAGGCGCTCGCCGTGATCGACCGCTCCGGGGCCGATATCGACCGGTTTCTGCCGTACGCCGTGCGGTCCAGCGAGGCGTATCCGTTCTTTATGACCCAGTACGCCGCGGCGGCGAAGGCCGGGGGCTGGGGCGATATCGCTGCCTTCAAGATGATGGATGCGGGCGCGCAGCACATCATCGATGCCGGTACCGAGGCCGGTGTGGATACGACGCTTTCCCGTGCGGCGCAGGGCTTGTGGCGTCGAGCGCGAAGCGCGAGCGAGCGAGCCGGACGCCCGGTACCCGTTTTCGAACTGATGCGAGGCGGCGACTCCGCATAGGTTCCGGGCCCGGTCTCCGCCGCTATCGGTGGGGGCCGGGTTCCGGTGCCGGATTCGCCAGCCGGGCCTTCTCTGTGATCTCGGCGGCGTACTCCATATGGTCCACCCCCGGAAGCTGCTCCAAGGTGAGGTTTTCGATATCCCAGCGCGGCCGGGCGTCGGCGATGAACCGGATGGCGTCCCGGACGAAGCGTTCGTCGGCCGGTCTGCCGATATGCGCCGACGGCGTGTAGAGGCGGAGCCAGCCCAGCAGATCCGCTGCCGTGCCGTCGATCCCGGTGGCTTTCACGAGTTCGTCGGCCGTCGAGGTGTCCGGAAGCAGAAGGCTGGTTGGTGAGACGCCGAGCGCGACCGCCAGGGCGATCAGATCGTCCACGTCCACCCGCCGCTCACCCCGTTCGATCCGGGACAGGCCGAGCACCGGGATCGGGCGTCCGATGTCCTCGAGCCTGCGGGCCAGATCGGCATAGCCGAGGTTCATCCGGTTGCGATACCGCAGGACGTTCGCGCGCACAGTATCGCCTGTGGGGCCGAGCGGGTTCTTCTTGATCACCACCTGACCAGGGTGGTCTATCGAAATGATGCCGTCAATTATCGTTTCGATGTAGTGATCGAGAACGCAATCGGCAGGCTTTTCGCGGGAAGACGATCAACCTGATACCTATCAAAATGATGCTGTGTGGCATTGTTTTGATAGAGATAGCGGGTCCTATCAACTCGAGCGGGTCGCCATCATGTATGCCTGCCCGGTCCGCTCGCCGTCCTCGGCGCTGCGGTCGAGCCGCAACTCGACGGTGAATCCCGTCGCCGTAAGTGAATCGGCGAGTTCGCCGGTCGAGATGCGATGGAAGTCCAGCGATATGGCGTGTCCGTAGCCCTCGTCCAGATGCAGGAAGTCGGTACCCGATTGGAAGGCCAGCAGCAGTGTGCCGCCGGGCCGCAGTATCCGCCGGAACTCGGTGAGCACACCACCGCGTTCGGCCGCCGGGATATGGATGAGGGAATACCAGGCCACCACGCCGGCCAGTGAGCCTGCGGGGATATCGAGCGCGGTCATGGATCCCACCACGAAATCGATCCCCGGATAGGTGCTCCGCGCCAGCTCCACCATCGCCGGGGACAGGTCGATCCCGTGTACCCGGATCCCTTGCGCCGCCAGGTAAGCGGCGATCCGGCCCGGGCCGCATCCGATATCGGCGACCGGACCCGAATCGCCGACCGACTCGGCGAACGCGGTGAGTACCGCTCGATCCCAGAAGCGCCTGTCCATCTCACCCGCCGCATGCTCGGCGTAGGCGGTGGCGATCGCGTCGTAACCTGCGCGGGTACGGGAGAGAAAACAGGATTCGGTCACCGAGAAGACAGTAATGTCCAGGGCGGAAGCCGACGGCGCTCGTGACGTTCGCGGTGCCGGGGCGTAGCTTTGGTGGTGTCGACCCTGCACAGACGAGGGAGAAGACCTGGTAATGGCTGCTCCGGATTTCAGCGGGCCCGGGATCGACGGATCGGACTGGAGACGCGGGCGGGTCTTCTGGTTCGACTCGGAGAAGGGCTTCGGCTACATAAAACCCGACGACGGAACCGATCAGGTGTTCGTCGAATACCGGTGCATAGAGACCGACGGCTACCGCACCTTGCACGCGGGCCAGCCGGTGCTGTTCGTCAGCACTGCCCGGCCCCGCGGGCACGAGGCGGTGACGGTCCGGCCGGAGGCCGGCGCCGGGCTATCCGATACCACCCCCGGTGGCGGTCAGAGCCGGCGCTAGCGCCGGACTCGCATGGCGCCACAGAGCGGTGCCGGCCAGTCCACCGCGCCGCGTGCGAGTTCCCGGTCGAGAGCGGCCGCGGTATCGGAGGCGAAGGCTGTGGCCGTACGGCTGTGCAGATCGACGTGGACGGCAATGAGTTCGAGGGTGCAACTGAGCCGCCGGGTGCTGTCGTTGACCAGCAACGCCATGGCATGTACGACTTTGTCCGAACGGTCGACTCCGCGTACGTGGACCGAAATCTGCTCGCCGATCCGGTTTTCGGAGTAGTACCGGATGTGGTGTTCGCCGGTGAAGAAGCCGGCACCCCGGGTGGCGCGGTATTCGTCGGTGATTCCGGCCCGCTCGAAGACCCCGGTCGCGGCCGTTACGCACAAAGCGAAATAGTGTGTGACGTTCATATGGTCGTTCTCGTCGCGGTAGGCCTCCGGGACCGTGATGGGGCCGAGTTCGCGGGGCAGTGTCACCACCTGCTCGTAGCTGGGAATCGAAATCGTCCCGGTCATGATCAGCTCCTTCTCGTCCCCGGCGAAGTGTATCGGCACAGAGAACGGCCCCGGATCCGCGGGATCCGGGGCCCGTGAACTCTGCGTTCAGAGCGGCCGCACGTCGATGACCTTGCGCAGCCGCGCCTTGTCGCGTTCGAGCCTGCGCGCCTCGTAGGCGATGGGGAAGTACCGCAGCCGTTCGGGCAGCAGCGGGACCAGCCGGGCGAGGAACCAGCCGAGGACCCGCAGTTTGCGTTCGTCGGACTCGCTCCAGGTGAGACCGAGTTTGCGGCGGGCCGCTTCCGGTGTGGTGCCCACGGTGACGAAGTACTGCATCCGGCCGAACGGGCCGGTCAGCGCCCGCCACACCGGGTGCAGCGCCGCCGGCAGTTGGGTGGGCGGGGCGATGGTCCGGATGACCTTCAGGTAATCCTTCGCGGTCTGGGTGGCCTCCAGATGGTTCTCGACCTGGTCGGCGAAGAATTTCTCGAAATCGGCGTAGGTGGCCGGCAGCTCCTTGGGCGGTACCGAGAAGTTGCGCATCAGTTGCAGGGCCTCGCGGTAGTAATCCTCTTTCTCCCCCGCGGTGAGCGGACGCTTCGAGAAGTACTTCGCATTCTCGGAGAAGGCGAACGTGCCGGTGTGCAGCACCCAGGCCCACGGACCGCTGGACAGCGCGGTGTGCCGGACGCCTCTGGCGTCGGTGGTGTTGAGGGTGGCGTGCATCTTGCGTAGCCGGTCGGTCTCGCCCAGCGATTCCTCCCCGCCGTAGGTCCACATCATCACCGCCGAGAGGCTGCGCACCGCACGGCCGATCGGGTCGGTACGGAAAGTGGAGTGGGCATCTACCACCGCGGAGATGGTGGGTTCCATGGTCTGCAGGAGGAAGGCCGAGCCCGCGGTGAGGGAGAAGGTGATCAGGCCGGTTTCTTCCCAGGTCCGAGTACCGGGACCGAAGGGACGGCGCTCCACCGGAGCGTGCGTGTCGGTGGCTGCGACGGACGCGGTCATGCGGATCTCCCTTGATCTACTGCGATGATCTGATGAGACGATGATACTGCAAACCTCTCACTATTGCGCTCGGGAATGCGCGCGGTATTCCGGTCGGTGACCGGGAAGTGGGGGTCGGCGGCTGTGCGCGACCGATGTTCGCGGAGCGGAACGCGGTACACGAAGAAGGGGAGCCGGACGCGGTTGTTCCGTGACGAGGGAGCCCCGGATATGAGAGCGGGCCTCGGCGAAGGGGGGGAGTTAGCCGAGGCCCGCGTAAGGTCGGCCCGGGGGGGAGGGGCCGACGGAACCGATCCTACGCGATATCGCGAAAATGCGCGCATAAGGGCCCCAAGAGTTTCGGACTTTTTTCGGTGCGGATCACAGTGTCGTGCCGGGATCGCTGGAGCGTGGGCAAGTGTGGCCGGAAGTATTGCCGGTCAAAGGAATTGACCTACTGGACCGGTGTATTCCGCCCAACGGAACGCGCCGATATACGGCTCTCGCCGAGCATTGCGCGGGCCGGCTTGTCGGACCCGGCTGTCACTATGCGATATGCACTGTGCGCGTGCGCACGGCCAGCTCGACCGTCGTGCTCCGGAGCGGGATCGAGTAGCCGCGGAAACCGAATCGAGTAGTGCGCTACGCGCGATTTCGCGACCGGGAGCGATGGAAATGAGAGCCGGTGCATCCGGTATCGGCTATCGGTCCGCGATGGGGCCGTGGGTGGTACGGGGAGGGTGCCGGAGAACCGGATAAATCGGATGAAAACATCGGTGGCCGCGACGATACTGCACAGTGTCGGCCGGGCGGCCGAAGCGCCTGAGGTCGGTGGCTCGCCACCGGCGATATACGACTCGTCCTTGTCGATCACTCAGTTCAGGAGAATCATGCCCGACGCAATAGTCGCCGAGGGTCTCGTCAAACACTACGGCCGCCGGGTGCGCGCACTCGACGGTCTCGATCTGACCGTGCCCGAAGGCACGGTCACCGCACTACTGGGACCCAATGGAGCCGGTAAGACCACCACCGTACGAGTGCTCACCACTCTGCTGGTGCCCGACGCCGGCCGGGCGACCGTTGCCGGAATCGACGTGCTCGCCCGGCCGCGCGCGCTGCGCTCGCGGATCGGGGCCTCGGGGCAGTACGCGGCGGTCGACGAATATCTGACCGGTTTCGAGAACCTGGAAATGGTCGGGCGGCTGTACCACATGGGTACGCGGCGCAGTAAGGAACGCGCGCGCGAGCTGTTGGAGAGGTTTCGTCTCAGTGATGCCGCCGACCGCCCGGTTCGTGGCTATTCCGGTGGTATGCGCCGCCGGCTCGACCTGGCCGGGGCGCTGGTGGCCAACCCGCCGGTGCTGTTCCTCGACGAGCCCACCACGGGCCTGGACCCGCGGGCCCGGCTGGACCTCTGGGATGTCATCGAGGAACTCGTCGCCGGCGGTACCACCCTGTTGCTGACGACCCAGTACATGGAGGAGGCCGACCGCCTCGCCGATGCCATCGCGGTCATCGACCGGGGCCAGGTGATCGCCCGCGGCACCGCCGACGAATTGAAGAGCATGGTCGGAGGTGACCGGATCGAGCTGACCGTCGATCACACCGACAATCTGGCCGTGGCCCAGCGGGCGCTCGCGCCGCTGGCCGACGGCGAAATCCATATCGAACCCGGGCTGCGCCGGCTGGTGGTCCCGGTCAGTGACGGATCCCAGGCGCTGGTCGCCGCCATCGGAAAGCTGAGCGACGAGGGGGTGAAGATCCAGGACGTCGGGTTGCGGCGGCCCTCACTCGACGATGTGTTCCTCACGCTCACCGGGCACGAGGCCGAGGAGACGGCCGATGACGCCGGCGAATACGAGCAGGACCGGAAGATCGGGGGCGGCGAGCGTCCCGGAGAGATCCCGGAGGCGGAAACGGCCGACGGATCCGGTTCGGCGCGCGAAGTGGAAGCAATCGAGGCGATGGAAGGAAGAAGCAGATGACCGCGCTGGCGACCGTCGGCGATATCGGAGAGAACCCCACCCTGGTCGCGCGGCTGTCCATGGTGGTCAGCGACAGTCTGACCGTCACCAAACGCAATGTGATCAAGATAAAGCGAGTGCCGGACGTGCTGATCTTCAGCACTCTCTCGCCGATCATGTTCGTCCTGCTGTTCGCCTATATCTTCGGTACCGCCATCAAGGTGCCCGGTATGGAGGGCGGCTACCGCGAATTCCTGATCGCGGGCATCTTCGTGCAGACGGTGGTGTTCGGGTCCACGTTCACCGGGCTCAGTCTCGCCGAGGATATGCAGAAGGGCATCATCGATCGCTTCCGCTCGCTGCCCATGGCCCCGTCCTCGGTGCTGATCGGGCGCACGGTCAGCGATGTGGTCATCAACGTGGTCAGTCTGGTGGTGATGTCCCTGACCGGGCTGGTGGTCGGCTGGCGGATCCGCGGGTCGGTCGTGGACGCGATCCTGGCCTACGTCCTGCTGCTGCTGTTCGCCTACGCGATCTCCTGGATCATGGCCGTGGTCGGCCTGATCGTGCGTACGCCCGAGGTGTTCAACAATGCCAGCTTCATGGTGATCTTCCCGCTCACCTTCCTGGCCAACACCTTCGTGCCGATGGACGAACTGCCGACACCGCTGCGCGTTTTCGCCGAATGGAATCCGGTATCGGCCCTCACCCAGGCGTCCCGGGAACTGTTCGGTAATGCCGCCCCGCTCACCGCGGAGTCCACCGCCTGGTCGATGCGGCACCCGGTGGCGACCACTCTGGTCTGGGTGGTCATCATCCTGGCCGTGTTCGTACCGCTGGCGCTGCGGCAGTATCGCAAGACCGTCAGCCGCTGAGAACGGTCAGTCCGCGGTGGCTTCGGGATCGTTCGGGGCCACCGCGGCGCCGTTGCGCGTATAGCCGATCCGAGGCGGTGCGGGGGCCGGTTCGGGCGGCTGCGGGCGCTTGCTGCGCACCAGCCACGCGGTACCGCCCGCCGCCGCCACCGCGGCGGCGGCCAGCAACCGGTAGCGCGAACGACTGGATGGACGCAGTGGCCTCGAGCTCATGGCACAACTCTGGCACATCCCGGCGGATAACGCAGACCGGCAGGTCAGAGCGCTGTCATCGGTCCCGGGCGCAGAACCGGCGAGCTACGGACCGCAGGCACGCATGGCACGATGGGCTGGTGAGTACGACACGCCCGGCCAGGTCGGCAGCGCGCCACGGAACAGCCCCGGCAACGAAGCGGAGTCCGTGGTGAACCCCCAGCAGCCCTCGACGCCGGCTCAGGTGTGTGTCCGGCACGCCGACCGTCCGACCGGTCTGTCCTGTACCCGCTGCGGCCGTCCCGCCTGCCCGGAATGCCTGCGTCCGGCCTCGGTCGGCCAGCACTGTGTCGATTGCCTGCGCGTCGATCAGCGCAGCACACCGCAGGTGCGGACCGTATCGGGGTCGGCCGCGGCCCGCAGCTCGATCCCGTTCGTCACCTACACCCTGATCGCGCTCAATATCGTGGTCTACGCCGTCACCGCGGCGCAGTCGCGCAGCGTCATGCAGAACGAGCGTGGATCGGCGCTTTTCGTGGATTGGGTCATGTACCCGCCCGCCGTGGCCGGGGGCGACTGGTTCCGCGTGATCGGCTCCGGGTTCCTGCACTACGGGCTGATCCACCTGCTGCTGAACATGTTCGCGCTCTATATCGTCGGCCGCGATATCGAACTGGTGCTGGGCCGGGTCCGCTACCTGGCCGTGTATCTCATATCGCTGCTCGGCGGATCGGCCGCGGTGATGTTGCTGGCCCAGGACAGTCTCACGGCCGGCGCCTCGGGCGCGGTCTACGGCTTGTTCGGCGCGATCACCGTCGTGCTGATCCGTTTGCGGCAGAGCCCGAACAATATGTTGATCCTGATCGCGATCAACGTGTTCATCAGCTTCTCGCTACCTGGTATCTCGCTGTGGGGTCACCTGGGCGGTCTGGCCGCGGGCACCCTGGCGACGCTCGGCGTCATGTTCCTGCCCGCCTGGCTGCGGATTCGGACGCCGGAACGGGCCCGGCTGCTCGGGTTGCTCGCGCTGGCCGCTCTGGCGGTGGTGGCCGTGGCGGTGATAGTGCTCGCGGCGGTTTCGCTGCGCTGATCCGGGCACACAGCTGCGCGGATCCGGTGCGGTGGGCTGCGCGGGTCCGGCATGTTCAACGTGAAACATTCGGACCCGCGGAGTTGGTGCGGCCACGATGCTGCCTACGGGGTGCTCAGCGCGCGGCGTCGCCGTGCAACCGCAGTTCCGTCCGTACCGCGTCGTAGACATCCTCGGGACTCGTGCCCAGATCCCAGCGCCCGAAGATCAGCAGTCGTTCGGAACCCAGATGGTCCACATCGATTTCCAGCATGGGCGATTTCCGGCCCAGGCGACGGTAGCCCACAACCCGGGCCCGCAGGATCTGGTCACGGGTGTACTCGGTGACGCCGGTGAGCGTGCGCAGCACCAGCCGCGGGTTCTCACCGGGCACCACCGCGAGCCGGGGCCGTTGGCGCATGCCGAGTGCGGCGAGTCCCAGCAGTACCAGTGCGGCCACCCCGAGCAGGAACTTGCCGGGCAGCTCGGTCGTCAATGCCGCCGCCAAGGCGAGGATCACCCCGCCACCGGCCGCTGCGATCAACGCGGGCAGGGGAGTCGTCCAGGCGAGACCGGGCTCGGTGCGGTCGGGCTGCACGCGCGCGTACCTCCATCTGAGGTCGAGGGTTATCCACAGAGTTATCCACAGGTGTGCATTAATTACACCGTTGTAACCCCGGGCAGAGGTGCCGCTAGCGCCACCGCATCGTCATGATCAACCCCACCACCATGAGCCCGAACCCGATGAGGAAATTCCAGGCATTGAGGTTGCTCATCCAGCTGATCTGGTCGGCCGCGAGGTAGTAGACCAGCAACCAGACCAGGCCCGCGAGCATGAAGCCCAGCATGATGGTGACGTACCAGACAGGCGACGGACCGGCTGCCTTCACCTTCACCGGCGTACGGCTGGCGGGGTTGATCGTGTAGTCGGTCTTCTTCCGGACCTTCGACTTGGGCATGATGTCCTCGTGTTCAGCGTGCAGGTCGTATTCCAAGGCTATCCCACCAGGTAATCGGTGTGATGCCCAGCGGCCGTACGGTCCGCGTAACCGATTGTGGCGCAATCGCAGGCCGGACCGGGTGCCCCGGGGTGCGAACACGTAATCTTTGGGCATGCGTGTACTGGTCGTCGACAACTACGACAGCTTCGTCTTCAACCTGGTCCAGTATCTGGGCCAGCTCGGCGTCGAGGCAGTGGTCTGGCGTAACGACGACCCGGAGCTCGCGGACCCGACAGCCGTGGCCGGCGAATTCGACGGAATCCTGATCAGCCCCGGCCCCGGGACACCGGAACGCGCGGGCGCCAGTATCGATCTGGTACGTGCCTGCGCCGACCGGCAGACCCCGCTGCTGGGCGTCTGCCTCGGACATCAGGCCATCGGCGCGGCCTTCGGCGCCACGGTGACCCGGGCTCCGGAACTACTGCACGGGAAGACCAGTTCGGTGTTCCATATCGGCACCGGCGTCCTGGCCGGGCTCCCCGACCCGTTCACCGCCACCCGCTATCACTCGCTCACCGTGGTGGAGAAGACACTGCCGCCCGAATTCGACGTCATCGGCCGCACCGAGAGCGGGATCGTGATGGCCCTGCGTCATCACGAACTGCCGATCCACGGGGTGCAGTTCCATCCGGAGTCGGTCCTCACCCAGGGTGGGCACCGGATGCTGGCGAACTGGCTGGAAGTCTGCGGCGAGCGCCCCCAGGAGGGACTGGTGCAGATGTTGGAAGCGGAGGTCGCCTCCCTGGCCGTCTGACAGACGAAACCGGGCGGCCCGATACACGGCCGCCCGGTTTCGTCTGTCCTGGCGAGTCGCCGGGCCGGGCCCGGCAGCGGATCAGGGTGGTCCCAGCGGCGTTACGCCGGTATTGACCGTCACCGTCGTCGACGACGGCACGGTGGTCCCGGCCGAGGGCTGCTGGCTGAGCACCTTGCCGGCCTGATCGGCGTTGAGCGTGATCTGCGTGATCTGACGGACCTGATTCGCGCTGCCCTGCCAGCCGCTTTCGCGCAGCGTGTCCACGACCTCCGCGGTGGTGAGCCCGACCAGGTTCGGCATCGCGATCCGGTCACTCTGCGCCACCTGGACCGTGACCGTGGAACCCTCGTCGGCCGTCGAACCGCCGGCCGGGCTGGTGGAGAGGACTTCGCCGCGCGGCCGAGCCGACTGGACCTGTTCGATCACGATCTTGAAGCCGGCACCCTCGAGGTTCGGCTGGGCCACATCGATCAGCTGACCGACCACCTCCGTGACGCGGACCTGCTTGGGACCGGTGCCGATGGTCAGGGTGATCCGACTACCCGCATCCATCTCGATGCCGGGCGAGGGATCCTGCCCGATCACCTTGTCCTTGTCCTGCGCGCTGGACGGTTCCTGCTTCACATCCGGGTTGACCTGGAGCCCGACATTGTTGAGTTCCTGTTCGGCGTCCTGCTGGGAAAGGCCGGTGAGCCGGGGGACCGGTACCTGCTGCGGACCGGTGGACACCTGCACGGTGATGGTGCTGCCCTCGTCGGCGCGTGAGCCGCCCAGCGGCTGGGTCGCGATCACATTGCCGGCACTGATCTTACCGTCGGGCTTTTCCTGAACGGCCACATCGAAGCCCAGCGAATCGAGTTTCTTCTGGGCCTCGCCGGCGGAGGTATTGGACAGGTCCGGGACGGCGACCTGGTCGGGTCTGCTGCCCGGGCCGAGCAACATCCAGAACAGCCCGAAGGCCACTACCACCGCGGCGACCACACCCGCCGCGATATAGGCCGTCCGGCGGGAACGGCCACCGGAATCGTTCCCGTAATCGTCGTAGTCGTCGTCCTCGTCGCCGCGATAGCCACGGCCGGAACCGTCCGCGGGGCCCAGCATGGTGGTGCGGTCCTCGTCGGTCATCACCATCGGCGCCCCGGGCTTCTGACCGCCCAGCACCCGGATGAGATCCGCGCGCATCTCCGCGGCGCTCTGATAGCGATTGGCCGGATTCTTGGCCATGGCCTCGAGCACGACCGAATCCAGTTCCCGCGGCACCCCCTCGTAGACGAGCGAGGGCAACCGGGGATCCTCCCGGACGTGCTGGTAGGCGACGGCGACCGGGGAGTCACCGGTGAACGGGGGCTGTCCGGTGAGGATCTCGAACAGCACACAACCGACCGAGTAGACATCGGACCGGGCGTCCACCGTCTCGCCGCGCGCCTGCTCCGGCGACAGATACTGAGCGGTGCCGATCACGGCCGCGGTGGCGGTCATCGGATTGGCGGCGTCGGCGATCGCCCGGGCGATACCGAAATCCATCACCTTCACCGCACCCGCACGGTTGATCATGATGTTGGCGGGCTTCATATCGCGGTGCACGATCCCGGCCTTGTGGCTGAAATCGAGTGCCGCGCACACATCGGCGACGACCTCCATCGCGCGCCGGGGCGGCAGCGGTCCCTCGTTGCGCACGATATCGCGCAGTGTGTCACCGTCCACGTACTCCATGACGATGAACGGCAGTGGTCCGCCGTCGATCTCGGCTTCGCCGGTGTCGTAGACCGCCACGATGGCCGGATGGTTCAGCGCCGCGGCGTTCTGCGCCTCACGTTTGAAGCGCAGATAGAACGTGGGGTCCCGGGCCAGGTCGGCGCGCAACACCTTGATCGCGACATCCCGGTTCAACCGCAGATCGCGTGCTTTGTGGACCTCGGACATACCGCCGAACCCGATGATCTCGCCCAGCTCGTAGCGAGAGGAGAGATTCTTCGGGGTGGTCATGGCTGTCCTTGCGGATTAAGGTCCGGCGCGATGTTGCTGACATGGTTCCCCGGGAAGGGGATATCGTACGTCGGGATCGGCGGGCGGCGACGCGTGGTGGTCTCCTCTTCCTCGCCGGTGGTTTCTTCGCTCGCCGTCGTCTCGGTGGTGCTCGGAGCCGCCGAAGTGGTGGTGGTCGGCGGCTGAGTCGTGGTGGTGGTGGTGGGCTGCGGCGGTGTGGTGGTCGTCGGGGCCGGCGGCGCCGTGGTGGTGGGTTCCACGGTCGGCGTCCAGACCGGGGGCTCGGTCACCTCGTAGGTGGTGGTGACCGGCGGCGGCAGCGGGCGGGTGGTGGGCGCCGTGGAGGAGGTGCCCGGCGAAGTTCCCGCCGGGTTGGTGTCCCCGCCGAAGAGCAGCCACACCACGGCACCGCCCAGTAGCAGCGCGCCGATACCCAGCGCGATCATCCACTTCTGGTTCTTGTTGAGGATGCCGCCGCCGGGGTTGTCATCGCGGTAGCCGTCGTCGCCGGGATCGTGCGCGCCGCGGTCGTACGTGGTCGCCGGCCCGGCCATGGCGGCGGGCGGTGTGTTGTACCGGACGGTCGCGGTCTCGTCGTAACCCGGCTGCGGAGCCGCGATCACGCTGGTGGGCCCGGCCACCGGGAGATTACGCGGTGGGGGCGGGCGGCGGCCCGAACGCACCGCGGCGACCGCCTCAGCGAATTCACCGCCGTCGGCGTAGCGCTGGGCCGGGTCCTTGGCCAGCGTGATCTCGACCAGTTCGCGCACATTCGGCGGCAGGTCGGTGGGCATCGGCGGCGGCACTTCGCGGACGTGTTTCATCGCGACGGTGAGGGCACCGTCGCCGGTGAACGGCCGCTGCCCGGCGAGCGCCTCGTATCCGACGACACCGAGGGAATACACATCGCTGGCCGCGGTGGCGTCCTCACCGACCGCCTGTTCGGGCGCGATGTACTGCGCGGTGCCCATCACCATGCCGGTCTTGGTGACCGGAGAGGCATCGACCGCCTTGGCGATACCGAAATCGGTGATCTTCACCTGGCCGGTGGGGGTGACCAGGATATTTCCCGGTTTCACATCGCGGTGCACCACGCCGGCCAGATGTGCGACCTGGAGTGCGCGACCCGTCTGTTCCAGCAGGTCCAGGCCCTGGGCCACCGAGAGCCGGCCGAGCCGGTTCAATACGGTGTTGAGCGGCTCACCCTGGACCAGTTCCATCACCAGGTAGGCGGTTTCGCCGCCCTGAGGGTCGTAGGTCTCGCCGTAGTCGTAGATACCGGCGATACCGGAATGGTTCAGTTGCGCGGTGGTCTTGGCCTCGGTGCGGAACCGGTGCCGGAAGGTCGGGTCCGCGGAGAACTCGGACTTGAGGACCTTGACGGCGACCCGGCGGTCCAGCCGGGTGTCCAGGGCTTCCCAGACCTGGCCCATCCCACCGGTGGCGATCAGCCGCTGCAGCCGGTAGCGGTCCGCGATCAACGCGCCGTTTGTCAGCATCGGGTTCCCCGCAGATTCACTCGCACATCCATCTCGTTCAGCGACCTCGCAGACCTGCGTCCAGCACCGCCCGGGCGACCGGCGCGGCGACCGACCCACCTGTTGCCGCCAGCGCCCGGTCACCGCCGTTCTCCACGATGACCGCGATGGCGATCTTCGGGTTCTCGGCGGGTGCGAAAGCTATGTACCAGGCATGCGGCGGAGTGTTCCGTGGATCGGCGCCGTGCTCGGCCGTACCGGTCTTCGACGCGATCCGGTAGGACGTGCCGCCGCTGCCCGCGGTGTTCTCCTCCGAGGCGACCATCAGCTCGGTCAGCGTAGACGCTACATCGGCGCTCACGGCCTGGCCGACCGAGACCGGCTCTGTGGTGGACAGCTCGCTCAGATCCGGGTTCTGCAACTGGTCGACCAGATAGGGCTCCATCCGGACACCGCCGTTGGCCACGGTAGCGGCGATCACGGCATTGTCGAGCGGGGTGAGCGCGACATCACGCTGGCCGATACTGCTCTGCGCGAGAGCGGCGTTGTCCGGGATATTGCCCACGGTGCTCTCGGCGACCGGCATCGGGATCCCGCGATGCGGTCCGATACCGAACGCGGCGGCCTCGTCTTCCAGCGCGGCCGCCCCGACATCGACGCCGAGTTCGACGAACGCGGTGTTGCATGACCGCCGGAACGCCTCGTAGAGGGTGGCGGTGGGACCGGACCCGCAGGTCGAGCCGTTGTAGTTCTCCAGGGTCGTGCTCGTACCCGGCAGGGTGATGTTGGGCGCCGCGGTGAACTGGGACTGCGGGTTGGCCTTCCCGTTGGACAGCGCGGCCGCCGTGACGACCACCTTGAAGGTGGAGCCGGGCGGGTAGGTCTGCGAGATCGCCCGGTTGAGCATCGGCTGGTTCTCGTCGGCGCCGAGATCCTCCCAGGCCTGGGTGCCCTGGGCGCCGTCGTGTCCGGACAGCAGGTTCGGGTCGTAGCTGGGGGTGGACACCATGGTCAGGATCTTGCCGGTACTGGGTTCGATCGCCACCACCGAGCCGGTGTAACCCTTGCTCGTCAGTTCGTTGTAGGCGACCTGCTGCATCACCGGGTCGATGGTGGTGACCACGTTGCCGCCGCGGGGGTCGCGGCCGGAGATCAGATCGACCAGCCGGCTGCCGAAGAGTTGGGCGTCGGAACCGTTGAGCACCGGGTCCTCGGCCCGCTCCAGGCCGGTGCTGCCGTACTGCATGGAGTAGAAACCGGTGACCGGGGCGTAGGCCTGCGGATCGGTGGGGTAGACGCGCAGATACTTGTAGCGGTCGTCGGTGGCCACCGAACTGGCCAGCACGGCGCCGCCGGCCGAGATCTGGCCGCGCTGGCGGGAGTACTCGTCGAGCAGCACCCGCGAGTTACGGGGGTCGGCACGGTAATCGTCGGCCTTGATGACCTGGACGTAGGTCGCGTTGAGCAGCAGGGCGACGATCATCACCATGACCGCCATGGCGACGCGGCGTAATGGTGTGTTCAACGCTGCAGACCCCCTTGCCGTCGTGACACCATCACTGTCTGCGCTTCCGCCAAGGGCGCCGGGGCCGGTTCGCGGCGGCGGGTCGGCGCGGGCTCACGAGCCGCGTCGGAAATCTTGATGAGCAGGGCGATCAGCACATAGTTCGCCAGCAGCGAGGAACCGCCATAGGAGACGAACGGTGTGGTGAGACCGGTCAGCGGGATCAACTTGGTCACGCCGCCCACCACCACGAAGACCTGGATGGCGATGGTGAACGAGAGCCCGGCCGCGAGCAGTTTGCCGAAACTGTCCCGGATGGCCAGCGCGGTGCGCATACCGCGCAGCACCAGCACCAGGAACAGGATCAGGATCGCGGTGAGGCCGATGAGTCCGAGTTCCTCACCGATGGTCGTCACGATGAAGTCGGTTTTGGCGAACGGCACCTGCGACGGCCGCCCGGCGCCCAGGCCGGTACCCGCCAGGCCACCGGTGGCCAGGCCGAACAGCGACTGCACGATCTGGTAGCCGGTGTTGTTGTAGTCGTCGAACGGATGCAGCCAGGTCTCCACACGTACCCGGACGTGCCCGAACATCTGGTAGGCGAACACGAAACCGAGTGCGAGCAGACCACCGCCGATGAGCAGCCAGCCCACGCGTTCGGTGGCGATGTAGAGCATGACCAGGACGGTGCTGAAGATCAGCAGCGACGTACCGAGGTCCTTCTCGAACACCAGGACACCGATGCACACGATCCACACGGCCAGGATCGGGCCCATATCGCGGGCCCGCGGGAACTCCATGCCGAGGAAGTGCCGCCCGGCCGCGGTGAACAGTTCTCGCTTCGAAACCAGTACCGAGGCGAAGAAGATGATCAACAGGATCTTCGCGAATTCGCCGGGCTGCAGGCTGAGGCCGGGCAGCCGGATCCAGATCTTGGCGCCGTTGACCTCGGACAGTGAACTGGGCAGGATCGCCGGGATGGCGAGTGCCACCAATCCGACGAGTCCGAGTGTGTAGGCGTATTTGGCCAGTGTGCGGTAGTCGCGCAGCACCAGCAGGATGGTGACGAACAAGATGATGCCCAGCGCGGTCCACAGGATCTGCTGGTTCGCGTCCGGGGAGGGGATATCCCACGAGTTGTAGGCGGCGGTCTGCTGATCGGCCAGATCGAGCCGGTGGATCAGCACCAGGCCGACGCCGTTCAGCAATGCGACGATCGGCAGCAACAGGGGATCGGTGTAGGGCGCGAAACGGCGCACCGCCAGGTGCGCGACGGCGAAGAGGCCGAGATAGGCCAGACCGAGCTTGGCGATATCCCAGGTCAGCGATTCTTCCTGGCTCGCTTCCACCAGTGCCAGTGCGGCGGTGGTGATCAGCGCCGCGAATCCGAGCAGCATGAGCTCGGTATTGCGCCGGGTCGTCGGCGACGGCGCCGGAGCGAAACCGCCCGGGGGACTCGGAAAAGCCCCGGCGGACGGTGGTGCCGGTGCGGACATCAGTCCGTCACCCGGCAGTTCTCCCCGGCGATCTGGGGCTGAGCGGTGGTCGTCGGAGCCGGGACGGTGGTGGTCGGGGGCGCGGGCGGCGCGGGGTTCTCCCCGTTGGTGCCGGGCGCGGGCGGCTGGTTGGCCGGGGCGGGCGGGGCCGCGTCGGTGGGCGTCGGCGCGGGCGCCGCCGGCGCGGGGGCAGGGGCCGGGGTGGTGGTGACCACGCCAGGCTGCGCGGCCGAGGCGTTCTTCTTGCACACCGGCAACAG
This sequence comes from Nocardia sp. NPDC050193, assembly GCA_040674215.1. GTDB lineage: Bacteria > Actinomycetota > Actinomycetes > Mycobacteriales > Mycobacteriaceae > Nocardia. The sequence goes on from JBFARE010000015.1 coordinate 81,225, forward strand.
TTCACGGTCGGCCAGCACGGCCATCTGCTCGCGGGCCTTGTCCAAGGTGCCGGGCGGCAGCCCGCGCTCGACCTGGTCCCGGCCGGTCTGCTCCAGATCGCTGACCTTCAGAACCCGGCAGCCCGGCGGCAGGGCGGCGCCGCTGTCGACGAGGCTGAGCTCGCCCTTGGCGGTAACACAGCCGGTCAGGTTCACCTCGTGGATCGAGTAGCCCAGGATCGACCCAGGCAGCCCCTGCATGACCACGACACTGTCGTTGTCCGCCCCGACGTAGTAATTCGTGCGGATCATCTTGTAGCCGACCACCAGGCCGACCACCACCGCGAGTACGAGGGCGACCGCCAGCAGCAGCCAGCGCAGTTTGTGGGATTTCTTCGGCTGGGGTTCGGGCTCACCGGCGGCCCGGCGCGGGGCGGCGGCCGGTGGGCGCATCGCGGCGGCCCGCCCGGCCGCGGTGTTCGGCGGCGGGTTGTCCTCGGTTTCGCCGGAGGCGGCGCCGGCCACGATCGGATGACTCTGGCCGTAGTCGAGGTCGATGACATCGGCGACGACGACGGTCACATTGTCCGGGCCGCCGCTGCGCAGCGCGAGCTCGATGAGCCGGTCGGCGCATTCGTCGGTACTGCCCTCGCGCATGGTGTTGGCGATGGTCTCGTCGCTCACCACATCGGACAGGCCGTCCGAGCAGAGCAGATAGCGGTCCCCGGCCCGGGCCTCGCGCATCACCAGGGTCGGCTCGATCTCGTTACCGGTGAGCGCGCGCATGATCAGCGAGCGCTGCGGATGAGTATGGGCCTGTTCCGCGGTGATCCGGCCCTCGTCCACCAGCGACTGGACGAATGTGTCGTCGCGGGTGATCTGGGCCAGTTCGCCGTCGCGCAACATATAGGCGCGTGAGTCGCCGATGTGGACCATGCCGAGTTTCTTGCCGGCGAACAGGATGGCGGTGAGCGTGGTGCCCATACCGTCGAGTTCGGGCTCTTCCTCGACCTGTTCGGCGATGGCGGCATTACCGGCGTGGGTGGCCCGGTTCAGTTTGCCGAGCAGATCCTCGCCGGGTTCGTCGTCGTCCAGATGCGCCAGGGCGGCGATCATCAGTTGCGACGCCACTTCACCGGCCGCGTGGCCACCCATGCCGTCGGCAAGGGCCAGCAGGCGGGCGCCGGCGTAGACGGAATCTTCGTTGTTGGCGCGGACCAGGCCGCGGTCGCTGCGCGCTGCGTAGCGGAGAACAAGTGTCACGATCGGAGCTCGATCACTGTCTTGCCGACCCGGACAGGAGTGCCGAGCGGAACGCGGACTGCGGTGGTGACTTTGGCACGATCCAGGTAGGTACCGTTGGTCGAGCCGAGGTCTTCGACGTACCAGTCGTCACCGCGTAGGGACAGCCGGGCATGTCGGGTGGAGGCGTAATCATCGGTGAGCACCAGCGTGGAATCGTCCGCACGGCCGATCAGCACCGGTTGGGTACCGAGCGTTATGCGGGTACCGGCGAGAGAACCTTGAGTCACCACAAGATATTTGGCGCCCTTCTGGCCTCGGCGCATGGACGGCAGCACCGCGGAACCACGCGGTCCCCGGGTCTGCAGTCGTTTGCCGGAGGCCGCGTAGATATCACTGCGGAGGGTACGCAGGATTGCCCACACGAACAGCCACAGCAGCAGGAGGAACCCGGCTCGGGTCAACTGCAAGATCAATCCCTGCACGGCGCTCCACCTCCTGTTCGACCGTGTGTCGGTGCTGTAGGCGTGGTGCGACCCACCCCACGGCGATGCTCGTCCCGGCGGACCGCTGTGCGGTGCCGCGCGTGTGTTGGCACATCATAGGGCCGTCGGACGAGACCGATCACGATTAGGCCGCCCCATTATGCGAGAGCTGCCTCATGATCCGCACGGCGAGCCTACGGCATCAGACAATACGGATGAGGATCTCGGAGTGCCCGGCACGGATGACATCGCCGTCGGCGAGTTGCCAGTCCTGTACGGGAGACCCGTTCACCAGGGTGCCGTTGGTGGAACCGAGGTCGGACAGCATCGCGGTCTGGCCGTCCCAGCGGACCTCGATATGGCGGCGGGACACACCGGTGTCGGGGAGACGGAAGTGCGCGTCCTGCCCGCGGCCGATGATATTGCTGCCTTCCCGGAGCTGGTAGGTCCGGCCGCTGCCGTCGTCGAGCGCGAGGGTCGCGGAGAAACCGGGCCCGGCCGCCGGCGCGTATCCGCCCGGCGCGCCATAACCGCCCTGCTGGGCCTGCGGGGGGTAGCCCGCGCCCTGCGGCTGGCCGTAGGCCTGCTGGTCGTAGCCCTGGTCGTAGCCGGGCTGCTGGGCATAGCCCTGTTGGTCATAACCCTGCTCGTACCCGGGTTGCTGGGCGTAGCCCTGCTGGTCGTACCCGGGCTGGGCATAACCCTGCTGGTCGTAACCCTGGTCGTAGCCCTGCTGGCCCTGGTAGCCCTGATCGTAGCCGGGCTGGCCCTGATAGCCGCCCTGGTCGTAGCCGGGCTGCTGGCCGTAGCCCTGCTGGTCGTAACCCTGGTCGTACCCGGGCTGGGCATAACCCTGTTGACCGTAGCCCTGGTCGTAGCCGCCCTGCTGGGCGTAGGCCTGCTGGTCGTAGGCGGCGCCACCCTGCTGGTAGTCGTAGCCGTTCTGATAATCCGGGCCGCCGCTGTAGGGCGCGCCGGGACCGTAGTCCTCGGGGTACGCGCCGTTCTGCGGCCCGCGTCCCGCGGGTCCGGGAGCGTACCCGCGATTACGTGGATCGGACTCCGCGTGCTCACGGCTCGGGTCGTAGCCAGAGTTCTGCGTCATGGGGCCAGCTCCTGGTTGCGGGTTAGCGGGTCGTTGTAGCGGTTCGGGGCGGTGAGCCGGGGCGGCTCCACGGCCGGCGTCGGGGTCGACGCGACCGCTCGTCCTGAACATTCCGGTGTGCAGCGTAGGGGATGCCTCGAACGCCACGTGTACTTCGCCATAGGTCTGCCAGCCTTGCTCACGGATGTAATCCTGCAGATGTTTGGCGAAAGCACGGGTTGTGAGGTCGTGATCGGCGTCGAGCTGCCGGTGGTCCGACGAGTTGATGGTGATCACATAGCTGTTGGGTGCGAGCAGATGCCCACCACCGACATCTCGGACATTGTCGGCGGCCTCACGCTGCAGCGCTGCCTCGACCTCCTGGGGAACCACGTTCCCGCCGAAGACTCTGGCGAAGACGTCACCGACGGCGCCCTGTAGGCGACGCTCGAAACGCGAGACGATCCCCATTCGGGCCCTCCCTTCGGTGAGTCTCTCCTCATTCTTTACGACGACACGCGAATACGGCGTGTCGTTCTACGAGCACGTTCTCTGCATGATATCCACGTTCCGCTGTACCTGTAACTACCGGAACCGTGCCGGAGTTCCCTTTCGGGCGGTATTCGTGCTCCGGGCCCTGGCCTGCGGCGGGCTGAAAAGGCCCGTGACCACGTGATTTCGTCTCCCGGACGTCTCCGTGCTAGTGTCTGACCGTCGCTCGGGCGAGTGGCGGAATGGCAGACGCGCTGGCTTCAGGTGCCAGTGTCCTTCGGGACGTGGGGGTTCAAGTCCCCCTTCGCCCACCGAGAAGAAGCCATGGATCCTCCGGGGTCCATGGCTTCTTCTTTTTCTGCCGTCGAGGTGCGTACCGCTCCGGCATCATGGCCTGCGAAATCAGTGTGTGTTGTTGGTCATGGTCGACCCGTCGCGGCTCGGGCGTCCATCTAGAACGTGTTTCAGAAAACCGCCGTAAAATCCGTGGAACCCGTTGACTCCCGATGCGAACCTGTTCTAATTCATGCCATGCGGAGATATGAAGGCCGTCGAGTACTGGTGACAGGTGCGGGATCGGGGATCGGCCAGGGTGTGGCCCTGCGACTGCTGGACGAAGGAGCCCGGCTCGTCGCCGCCGATATCAACGAGCCCGGTTTGGCGGCCACGGTGGAGAAGGCCGGCGATGTGGGCGACCGGCTGAGCACCGTGGTGGTGAACATCGCGGATATCGAATCGGTGCGCGCGGCCGCCGAGGCGGCGCTGGAAACCCTGGGCGGATTGGATGTGCTCGTCAACTGCGCGGGCATTCTGAAACCGGCCCGTACGCACGAGATGCCGCTCGACGAGTGGAACCGGGTCATCACCGTCAATCTCACGGGCACGTTCCTGGTGACCCAGGCGCTGCTGCCGCCCCTGCTCGAATCCGGTCGGGGCGTGGTGATCAATCTGTCGTCGACGTCGGCCTTCCAATCGGCGCCCTATCTGGCCGCCTATGCCGCCTCCAAGGGCGGCGTGGCCTCCTTCACCCACGCGATCGGTCTGGAGTACGCGAAGCAGGGGCTGCGGGCGGTCAATATCGTTCCGGCCGGAATCATGAGTGGGATCACCACCGAATCCATCACCGAACAGCCGGAGGACGCGGACTGGACCCTGTTCGCCCGGCTGACCGGCTGGCTGAACGGTGGTGCGCTGGGCACCCCGGAGGATATCGCCGGCGTCGTGGCGATGGTGGGTTCCGACGACGGCCGTTACATCACCGGCACCGAGATCAGGGTCGACGGCGGCGCGCTCATGTGATCTCTCGCAGTGTTCCTAGGCCGCAACGGTGCTCGCGCGGGTCGCGATCGCCGCTGCGGCCTTTCTCTTTTTCTGGGCGCCCGCCGGGCTGTCCCGGGCGAGCATTCCGGCACGCCTCGGCGGACGACTGGGGTTGCCGGCTCCGGCGCAAACAGTGCGCCGTACTCCCGGTATGCCTGAATGAGACGGAGATCACACAAGATCTTTTCGATTGCGGCGGCGCTGCTGAGGGTTGCCTCAGTAGGTGGCCCCGGTGACCCAGTTCACGTCCCGGAACCGCCTTGGTTAACTACCGTGAGGTGTTTACCGGGTCCCCGTACGGGGGGTGGGGCGGGTTTGTCTGCGCTAAACAAACTCTAGGTATTTTTCGTTCGTATCGCCTGTTCGGCAACCGTGTTAATGGCGCGCGAACGCGCAGGTCGGCGTGGGGACGGCCGAGTTAACGGCCGTTCGGGCGAACCGTGTGGCGAACCCGTTTCCGGTTGTGCGTAACCATGGTTACGGATATGTCCGTGACCAGTAAAAACCAAATGTACTTGCAAATGAAAGCACCGCTGTAAGCCCGGCACGGCCTGCTGGAAGTTAGCTGGATATGGGTGGAGTCGGTGGTTTCTGGATGTTTGCCGAACTCCGACGCATACCTGTGACCTCAGCCGCAACGGGTTGCGTAGGGATAACGATTGTGTAGAGTCGACGGTAACGCTGGCCGCAGCTAGAGCGGCGACTCGCTGCGGCCAGCGGAATTCAAATGGGGGAATCCACGCAGGTCATTCGGTTCGCGTTGCTGCGACCTCACAAAACATGGTCGATCGCTGTGTGCTCGAGGTTGTCTACCCGTTACCGCGAAAGTTGCGCTATCGCTACTTCCGCCACCGCGGTCTCGGTGGTCCGGTCGGCGCGGCTACCGGCGATGAAGATGTAGGCGAGAAAGGCTGTCTCGGCGGCGAATCCGATGGCGATCCGAGCCGGCGTGGGCAAGGCGCTCGGCGTCACGAATCCCTCCAGAAGGCCCGCTACCAGCAAGGTCGGCACCAAGCCGAGCGCGATGGCGGCGGTGACGCGGCCCTGCCGGGCGACCGCTTCGGCCCTGCTGAGGCGGCCTGGATCGATCAGCGTCCAGCCGAGTTTCAGGCCCGCTCCGCCCGCGATGAAAATGGCTGTCAGTTCCAGCATCCCGTGCGGTAGTAGGAAGCCGAAGAACGCGTCCAGTCGGTCGGCCTCGGCCATCAACCCCGCGGTAACGCCGATATTCAGGGCATTCATGAACAGTAGGTAGAGCACGGGCACGATGAGTACGCCCAGGAAGAGGGCCAGCGCCGACACCCACGCATTGTTGGTCCAGACCAATGCGGCGAACGCATCGTTGGAATGCTCGGTGTAGTAGGTCTCGAAGGCGCCACCGGGAGCGGTCAGCGCACCGGTGTCGCCCTGCAGGCCCAGCGTCTGCCGGGCCGACGGATCGTTCGCGATCCAGGTCGCGATCCCCGCCGACACACTCAGGAAGATCACGGCGACGGCGAGCCACCAGCCCAGTGCCCGATACACCGCGCCGGGGAAACCGTGCGTGACGAACCGGACGATCTCGGTCCAGGTGTTCGGGGCGCTGCCGACGATCCGGCCGCGGGCCCGGGCGATCACCGCGCTGAGTCCGGCCACCAGTTCCGGTTCGGGACTGTGGGTCTGCAACCGGGCCAACTGCTGCGAGGTGCGCCGGTACAACAGCACCAGTTCGTCGGTTTCGGGCCCGGTGAGGGTGCGTTTGCGCGATAACGTGTCCAGCCGGGCCCACAGGTGCCGATTCCGCGCGCTGTATGCGTCCACATCCATGGGCTTGCCTCCCGCTCCCGCCTGTACCGCCGTCGTATCCGCGCCGGCACCCGCCGAGGACTGCGCACAACGGCAGGGACGGCCCCGCACTCGGCAACCGATGTCGACGGCTGTACCCCCGTGCCACCGACGCGGGGCCGGAAACCGGGCGCCGTGGAAGAATGCTATGCGATATGGCCGAATTCACGACGGGCGAAGCCGTGGCGATCGAACTGCCGGTCGCTCGCGTCCCGACCCGCGCCGCGGCCTTCGTACTCGACCTGATCGTGCAGGCCGTCCTCGGGATCGTGTTGTTCACCGGCGTGCTGCTGCTCGTCCGCGGCAACGACGCCGACCCGTGGTTCTCCACGCTGACGCTGGTTTCGCTGGTCACCGTGCTCGTCGGGTATCCGGTCGCGTTCGAGACGCTGTTGCGCGGTGCCACCCCGGGGAAATTGGCACTCGGGCTGCGGGTGGTGCGTGCCGACGGCGGACCGATCGATTTCCGGCACGCCCTCACCCGGGGCCTCACCGGCGCAATCGTGGACTTCTGGATGCTCGGGCTCTTCGGTGTCATCGCCGTGGCGAGTTCGATGTGCTCGCCGCACGCGCGCCGGGTGGGGGATGTGCTCGCGGGCACCGTGGTGGTGCATATGCGGCAGCGGTTGTCGATGCCCGCCCTGGCCGTCCCGCCGGTATGGCTGACCGGTTGGGCGGCCGAATTGGATCTCGCGGCCCTGCCCGAGGACCTGGCCCTGGCCGTGCGGCAGTACCTGACCCGGATCAATTCGCTGACCCCGGCGGCGCAGCACGAACTCGGATACGCACTCGTCCACGCGGTGTGCGCGCGGCTGCGGGTCGCAGCGCCGGCCGGGTACCCGCCGGCGCATATCCTCGGCAGCGTGATCGCCGAACGTCAGCGTCGCGCGCTACCGGCGCGCCCATCCCCGGCGGCGTTCGCCGTGCCGCCGGTGTCGTTCGCGCCCGTGCCCTGAGGTCCGGCGGGGCCGGGACCCGCCGGGCCCGCGGAGTCAGAGAGACCCGGATCGTTTGAGTTCCAGATACTCGTCGGCCAGGGCCGCGGGCAGATCGGCCCCGGCCGCGGCGACCACGGCGATCCCCATCCGGCGCAGCGATTCCTGCAGTAGCGCGTGCTCGGCGATCCGCGATTCGGCGGCGGCTGCCCGGTACAGCGTGGCCGGGCTGCCGCGGTCGGCTGCCGCAGCGGCGATATCGGGGTCGGTGACCGACACGATCAGTACCCGATGCCGTTCGGCCAGGACGGGGAGCACCGGAAGCAGGTTCTCGGTCACCGCCGCGCCGTCCAGACTGGTGAACCAGACGACCAGACTGCGTCGCCGGGCCCGCTGGACAGCGGCCCGGACCAGCCCGTCGGCGTCGGTGTCGACCAGCGCGGGAGTGACCCCGGCCAGGGCGTGCATGAGTTTGGCCTGGATGCCGCGACCGGCACCGGTGGGCACCTCGGCGCGCACCGCCCGGTCGTAGGCGAGCAGGCCGACCATATCGCCGCCGGCCGCGGCCAGGCCGCCAAGCAGCAGAGCCGCCTCGATCGCCGTCTCCAGGCGGGTGCCCGCACCCACCCGCCCCGCGCTGATCCGGCCGGTGTCCAAGAGCATGAGCACCTGCCGGTTGCGTTCCGGGCGCCAGGTGCGGACCAGTACGTCGTCGGCTCGCGCGGTGGCCCGCCAGTCGATGGTGCGGACATCGTCGCCCGGTACGTATTCGCGGAAGGAGTCGAATTCGGTGCCCTGGCCGCGTAGCTCGGCCGGACTGCGGCCTTCCAGATGGTGCAGGCGTTTCACCTTGGCGGCGAGGAGCCGTTCGCTGCGGAACGGTGGCAGGGCGCGGACCCGGGCCGGAACAACGCGGTGGAATTGATACCCGGCCAGACCCAGCGGCCCCCACAGGCGCAGCGTCACCGGCCCGGCGGCGCGATCGCCGCGGTGGACGGGAGTGAGGGTGGTACGCAGCCGGATCCGGCCGGACGCGGGGACGGTGATCCGGTGTTCGCGTTCGGTTGCGCGGGCACTGTCGGGCCAGTCGTCCCAGAGCAGACCCCGCACTGTCCGGACTCCGGCATTGGTCAGCGTCAGCTCGACCTCGGTGTGCGCGCCCAGACGCAGCACCGACAACTCGGGCCGGTGCAGCGTCACCTCCGCGCTCCGCGCGGCGAGCAGACGGTCGGTCACGGCGAGCGCCAGAATCAGCGCACCGGCCGACAGGACCGCGGCCCAGGACGGAGCCAGCAGCATGACCGCCGGTGCCGCGGTGGCTGCGAGGGCGACCAGCCGGCCGGTGACGACCACGGCCTACACCGGGACCGGGATCGACAGCAGCAGCGCAGCCATCACCTGTTCACCGGTCACTCCGTCGAGCTCGGCTTCGGGACGTAGTTGCAGCCGGTGCCGCAAGGCCGTCACGGCAACGGTTTTCACATCGTCGGGCGTGACGAAACCCCGGCCGTTCAGCCAGGCCAGCGCCCGGGCCGCGGACATGAGCGCGGTGGCGCCGCGGGTGGACGCGCCGTGCTGGACCGCCGCCGCGGTGCGGGTCGCGCGGCAGAGATCGACGATATAGGCGAGAACCTCCGGACGGACTGTGATCCCGGCGATCGCGGCCCGGGCGGCCGCGATATGCGCCGGCCCGGCCACCGGCCGCAACCCGGCCGCGGTGAGGTCGCGGGGGTCGAATCCGTCCGCGTGGCGCTGCAATACGCGGAACTCGTCGTCCCGGTCGGGGAGATGGATATCGACCTTGAACAGGAAGCGGTCCAGTTGGGCCTCGGGCAGCGGATAGGTGCCCTCCTGCTCGATGGGGTTCTGGGTGGCGACCACGACGAAAGGGTCGGGCAACGGCCTGGGCGCGCCGTCGACCGAGACCTGGCGCTCCTCCATGGATTCCAGCAGCGCCGACTGGGTTTTCGGTGGAGTGCGGTTGATCTCGTCGGCCAGGAGCAGGTTGGTGAACACCGGACCGTCACGGAAGGTGAACTCGGCCGAATGCGGATCGTAGATCTGGGATCCGGTGACATCGGCCGGCATCAGGTCGGGGGTGAACTGGACCCGGGCGTGTTGTAGGTCGAGAGCGGTGGCCAGGGCCCGGACCAGCAGGGTCTTCGCCACCCCGGGGACCCCTTCCAGCAGGACATGACCGCGGCACAGCAGCGCCAGCACCAGGTACATGACGGCGTTGTCATTACCCACCACCGCCTTGCCGATCTCGGTGCGCAGCGCCGCGAAGGCGGCGGCCGCCTCGGCGGCGGTGGGGGCCGCGGCTGCGCCTGTACCGGCCTTACTGGTGTCAATGCTGGTCATCCGACCTCCGCTTCGATCCATTCGAGTTGCGCGGCAACGAGTTGCAGAGTCGATGCGTCCGGCACCGGTCCGTAGAGGGCCGACCCGACGAGGGCCGGGTCGGCGCCGATCCGCGCGGCGACCGCCGCCGTCAGTTCCGCCGGAGATGCCCCGGCGCCGAGCGCGCGGCGTAATCTGCGCACGGTCGCGGCGCGCAACACACCCGCGATATGCGCGTGATCGCCGGAGCGGCGATAGAGCCCCGCCTGTCCCGCCAGCAGTTCATCCGCCGCGACCTCCACCGGCCGCGGTTCACCGACCACCGTGCCCCGCCGCCGCGCCCGCCACCACACCAGCAGGGCGGCGGCGATCAGGAGCTGCAGCCCGCCGAAGGCCAGCCAGTCGGGGGTTCGCTCGAAGAAGGAGTCGTCGCCGGTCGGCCGGGGCAGGTCCGGGTCGTAGTCGCCGCTCGGCGGGTCCATCGGCGGCGGCTCGAGCGGCGGCGCGTCCGGCGCGCTGGGCCCGGAGCTGCCCTGCAGGACCGCGTAAAGCACCAGCAGGAGTACGACCAGCGCCGCCGACCAGGCCCAGAACCGCCGGTCGCGTAGTATCGCGGGCCACCGCACGGCGCCCTGCCGCCACCGTGACCCGCGGCGGGCCGGTTCGATATCGAACGGCTCCGCCGCGGGGGGCGGCGCCGCCGCGGAGAACCGGTCGGCCCGTGTCAGGCGGCGGTATTCCTCTTCATCCGCCCGGCGGCCGCCGTAGACGACCTCGTCGAAGGATCTCGCGGCGGACGGGAGTTCGCCGCAGTCCCCGGCGGGCAGCCTCGCCGCCGCTTCGTGCGAGGTTTCGTGGGCGGTACGCGATCGGCGCACCTCGAGCAGCCCGCGCTGTTCCAGCCCGCGCAGCACCGCTCGGAAACGTTCGCGTAGCGCGGTATCGAAGTCACCATGGGCGGCCGCGTGCTCGGCGGCGGCCGAATGGATCGCGGCGGCATGCAGCCGGGGCTGCTCCGGAACTGCCCGGGACGGATCGGTCACCGGCCACCTCCGTCGGGGATCCGGATATCGGCTCCCTCCCGGCGGCACCGAAGATCCAGGTAACCGACCACCCGGGCGCAGGACTCCACGATCTCGGTGCAGGCCGCCAGCAGCAGCCCGGCGACGGTGACCAGCACCAGAAACGCCCACCGGTGGGTGCCCGAAATATCACCGACGAACAGCACGAGGCCCAGCAGTGGTGCCATGAGCAGTGTGAAGAGCAGGCGCTGGCAGATCCAGAGACCGGTTCGCCGGGCGCGCAGGTTCGCGACCAGCGTGCCGGACCGCGACAGCGCCACCCTGGCGCCGGCGTCCTCGGCGAACAGCACCGGCACGGCCGCGACATGACGCGCGCGCAGCCATGCCAGCCAGAGCAGGCAGCAGGGGTAGGCGACCACGAACCACAGCAGGCCACCGAGGAAGGTGAACGGGAAGAGCACGGCGCTGATGCCGAGTACCGCGATACCGATCGCGGTGAACGAGAGCTGGGTGAGCAGCAGCGGGCCCAGCCGTGCGGCGGTGCGGCGCGAACTTTCCCGCAGCCCGATCGACCGCCCGCCGGCCCGGGCCAGGCCGGTGCTCACCGTGATCCCGCGCAGCACCAGCCGGACGACCCAGGCGCTGCCGAGTGTCGCGAACAGTGCGGCGAGGGCGGTCCCCGTATCGGAACCGTCGGTCAGATGCGAGACCAGCCCGATCGACGCGGCCACCACGAGTTCACCGGCCACCAGCAGCGCCGCGGCGCATCCCGCCAGCGTCCGGATATCGGCCTGCAGGAGCGCGAACGGCGCGTCGAGCAGTTCCCGGAAACTCAGCGGACGGATCGGAACCGTCGTTACCTGGGCTCGACCTTCCGGATGTATTCCCGCCCCGACGGAACCGGCCGTATCAGCGGCAGGCTGCACGCGGCCGAGTCTAATGGGCACCGGTGCGGTCCGCGCCCGTCCGAAGTGAAGGCAGCGATATGCCTGCCGGTGCGGTGGGTCGCGGCGCGCGAGCGAGCGCCCGGGCCGAGTCGTGCGGTGGTCAGCTGCCCGGGGGCAGTTCGCGTGGCGCGGCGATCCTCCGTTCACCGCCCACGGGCAGCGCGGCGGTCGTCGCCGGCTCGACATGGGTCGTGGCGGAGACGATGGCCTCCGAGCCCAGGGTGATATCGGCGTCACCGCGGCGGCCGGCCGAACGGCCACCGACGGGGCGCGGATCGTCGATATCGCTGTCCACGCTGACCTTCCGTGCCCGGCGCAGCGTGAAGGTGATCTCCTCGGCCTCGGTGAGTACCTGACGAGCGGTGCGCAGCGGCCGGCTCGCGGTATCCACGGCGGTGTCGATGGCCGAACTGACGAAACCCGGGACCAACGGGCGGATCAAGCGGGCGGCGGTATCGGTGAAGGGGACGGTACCGATGATCGGGAGTTCCAGACCCGCCGGCTGCCGGACCGCGATCTCTTTGCCCAACGGTACCGGCAGCTCCGACCCCTCACTTCCCGGCGGCAACGCGGTGTTCCGGGCTGCCGCCGGGACTGCGGCGGCCGGATCGCGTTCGGTGACGCCGATCTCCAGTCCGCCGAGCGCGGCGATGACCCGGGTGCGCTGGCGTTCCCGGTCGATGGTGGTATCTGCCTCGGCTACCAGTTCGGCCGCGGTGAGCTGCTGCTCGAGCCGGACGGCGGCGGTGTCGGCCCGGACCCGGGCCTCCTTCTCGGCAATGGCCGCGTCGGCGGCGCGTTCGGCGCGGTCGCGTACGGTCTCGGCGGCCCGGCGCCGCTCCTGCGCGGTCTCACCGCGCCACCAGCGCAGGATCAGCGGCAGCAGCGCCAGCAGCGCGAAGAGCGCCCAGGTCAGCGCGCGCAGGCCCAGCGCGCCCAACTCACCGATGGTGTACTCGTGTGCCGCCGACCACCGCGCACCGAACCCGCGGTCGCCGTCGCCGGCGGCCATCTGCGCGTCCTGCAGGGCCGAGCGGGCATCGGCTACGCGCTGGTCCAGCGGAGCCACGCGGTTCTGCGCGGCGCTCAACGCGGTGCGGGCGTCATCGAGCATCGCGTTGGCGGTCTGCGCCTCCGGTCCTCGCCCCGGTACTCCGGTGATCTTGGTCTGCGGGCACTGCGGGGTGGGATTGAACTCGCACCTGGCGATGATCAGGGCGTTGTCGATATCCGCGGCGGCCGCCGCGATGGTCCCGTCCAGCGCGGCGCGGTCGGCGACCGCGCGGTCCAGTTCGTCCCGGGCGGTACGAACGGCGGGGGCCGAGGCAGCCGCGGTTGCGGCACGTTCGTCGAGTATCCGGTTCACGGTGCCGCCGAACAGTACGGTCACCGCCATCTCGGCCACCACCACGCCGGCCAGCAGGGCGGTACCGACTCGCGCGGCGACCGCGGGAACGTTGACGGTCCCGGCGGGCCGGTCGGGGCGGGCGGTGGGTTGGGCCCCGGCCAGTGCCCGGCCGAGCAGGCCCGCGAGGACTCCGGCCATCAGAGCGGTGGCGGCGATCGCGGCGGGTGGTTGTTCGGCGGCGCCCATGGCGGAAGCGGTGACCGCGCCGGCGGCGAGGGCGAACAGCGCCACCCCCACACCGGTGACGGTGTAGCCCGTGCGCTCGTATCCCTCGGCGGTTTCGGCGGGCTGCCCGCCGCCGAGCCGGATGAACATGCCGGTGACGCTCATGGGGCCCATATCCTCTGCAGCTGTCATCGATTCGTTGTCTCAGCGTGACAGGACACACGCCTGTCCATCGACCCTTGGCGATCGGGTGTGGGGATCTTCACAGGGGTGTCGCGCAGCATACGGTGACCGCTGCGCGCGCCGTCTCCGGGCCATACCGCCGGCGCCGCCGAAACCCTTGCTCGCGCAACAGAAGCGATGCGTGCCCTGGGCGAGAAAATGTGTCGTAAACCACTCGGAAGGTGGTTTGCTGATCATGTGCTGAGGGTGCCTTCGGTAAAAACAGGCCGAACGGTCGGATCATGTTCTGTGCTTGTCACGAGGCTGTCACGAACATCTCATGGGGGTGCGCGACAGTTAGCCGCAGGCCGAGGGGTTTGCCTTCCGTCGCTGCCGGGAATTCATCTTCGATGCAGGTGAGCGTGGGTTCGGTGGATGCGGCGCGGCATCGCCGAAAGGCTCGGAACCGACGGATCGCCGCTGTTCGGAGGGCCGATCCGGGATCGATTCGCCCCCGAAAGCTGCTTTACACTAGAAAACGCGCATATGTGGAGGAACGAATGAAGAAGCCCAGCTAGATCCGATTATTAGGGCAACCTTGGTTGGTTGGGTCCCGGACCTGGCTTATCGTTTGCTCTTACGCCGCACATACTCGTGTCCGGCCGAAGGGCATGCTCGGGCGACCACCGATCAGGCCAGCCCAGCGGGCGAAATCCCGCTCTCGGGTTCCGAGCGCGTAAGCGTTTCGTTACCGGCGGGTACCTGCGCACAGCGACAGGTGGAAAAACTTCAGACGTGACTGCACGCCGAACACCATCAGCGCGGCTGGTGTCGGCCAACGTACGAACGCAGTCCAAGCAGGGAGCGTTCGACAGTACCGGCGTTCGACAGGGCGTTCTCGCAAAGGCCGCACCACGTCGAGGTCGACTTTCTCGAAGGCAGAGGCATGACGCAACTACCTGGCCACAGGTCCCCCGGACCCATCGGGCTCTACGACCCGGCGAACGAACACGACGCCTGCGGTGTCGCCTTCGTCGGTGATATGCACGGCCGCCGCAGCCGTGACATCGTCGACAAGGCTATTACGGCCCTGTTGAATCTGGAGCACCGCGGTGCCGCGGGCGCCGAGCCGAACTCCGGTGACGGCGCGGGCATCCTCATCCAGGTACCCGACCGGTTCTTCCGGGCAGTCGTCGACTTCGACCTGCCGCCGGAGGGCTCCTACGCCACCGGTATCGCCTTCCTGCCGCAGGCCCGCCGCGAGGCCGCGCGCGCCTGCTACGGCGTGGAGAAGATCGTCAAGGAAGAGGGCCTGACGGTCCTGGGCTGGCGCGAGGTACCGATCGACGAATCGTCGCTCGGTGCACTGTCGCGTGACGCCATGCCGCTGTTCCGGCAGCTGTTCATCGGTTCGCCCGCCGATTCGGCCGAACCGCTGTCCGGAATGGACCTCGAACGACGCGCCTACGTGATACGCAAACGGGTCGAGCACGAGCTCGGCCGCGCGGGTGCCGGCGAGGGCGCGGTGGGCAAGGAGTCGGTGTACTTCCCGAGCCTGTCCGGCCAGACCTTCGTCTACAAGGGCATGTTCACCACCCCGCAGCTGCGGGCCTTCTACCTGGACCTGCAGGACGACCGGGTGGAGAGCGCCCTGGGTATCGTGCATTCCCGGTTCTCCACCAACACTTTCCCGTCCTGGCCGCTGGCGCACCCGTTCCGCCGGGTGGCGCACAACGGTGAGATCAACACCGTTGCCGGTAACGAGAACTGGATGCGGGCGCGGGAGGCGCTGCTGCGTTCTGACATCTTCGGTAAGGATTCGGCCGGTAAGAACCGGCTGGACAAGATCTTCCCCGTCTGTACCCCGGGGGCCAGCGACACCGCTCGCTTCGACGAGGTTCTGGAACTGCTGCACCTCGGCGGCCGCAGTCTGCCGCACGCGGTGCTGATGATGATCCCCGAGGCCTGGGAACGCAACGAGAACATGGACCCGGAGCGCCGGGCGTTCTACGAGTACCACTCGATGTTGATGGAGCCGTGGGACGGCCCGGCATCGGTGTGCTTCACCGACGGCACCGTCATCGGTGCCGTCCTGGACCGCAACGGCCTGCGTCCGAGCCGGGTCTGGGTCACCGACGACGGTCTGGTGGTCATGGCCTCCGAGGTCGGTGTCCTCGATATCGACCAGTCCAAGGTCGTCCGCAAGATCCGCCTGCAGCCCGGCCGCATGTTCCTGGTGGACACCGCGCAGGGCCGGATCGTCGGTGACGACGAGATCAAGGCGCAGCTGGCCGCCGAACACCCCTACCGGGAATGGCTCGACGAGGGCATCAAGAACCTCTCCGACCTCCCGGACCGGCCGCATATCCACATGTCGCACGATCGCGTGCTGATCCGCCAGCAGATCTTCGGGTACACCACCGAGGAACTGAACCTGCTGATCTCACCGATGGCCAGGACCGGCGCCGAAGCGCTGGGTTCGATGGGTACCGACACTCCGATCGCGGTGCTGTCGGCGCGCCCGCGGCTGCTGTTCGACTACTTCTCCCAGCAGTTCGCGCAGGTCACCAACCCGCCGTTGGATGCCATCCGCGAAGAGGTCGTCACCAGCCTGCGCCGCCATATCGGCCCGGAGTCCGATCTGCTGCACCCGAGCCCGGAGTCCTGTCGGCAGATCGTGATCCAGCAGCCGATCATCGACAACGACGAATTGGCGAAGCTGGTCCACATCAACGACGACGGCAGCCAGCCCGGGCTGCGTTCGGTGGTCGTGCGCGGCCTGTACGAGGTCGCGGCCGGAGGCGTCGGTCTGCGCCGGGCGTTGGACGCGATCAACACCCAGGTCTCGGCCGCCATCGACGGTGGCGCCCGGATCATTGTGCTGTCCGACCGCGAATCCAACGAGAAGCTCGCGCCGATCCCGTCGCTGCTGCTCACCGCGTCGGTACATCACCATCTGGTCCGGGAACGCACCCGGACCATGGTCGGTCTGGTGGTCGAGGCCGGTGACGCCCGCGAGGTGCACCATATGGCGACGCTGGTCGGTTTCGGTGCCGCCGCGATCAACCCCTATATGGCCTTCGAGTCGATCGAGGACATGCTCGAGCGCGGCGCCCTGGAGATTCCCGGTAGCACCGGAGACCTGGCCGCCGATTACCGCAAGGCCGTCGCGAACTACAACAAGGCCGCCAGCAAGGGTGTGCTGAAGGTGATGTCCAAGATGGGCATCTCCACCGTCGCCTCCTACAACGGCGCGCAGCTGTTCCAGGTGATCGGTCTGTCGCAGGAACTGGTGGACGAGTACTTCACCGGTCTGCGCTCGCATCTGGACGGGATCGGCCTGGACGAGATCGCCACCGATGTGGCGGCCCGTCATGCGATCGCCTTCCTGGAGAACCGCAGCGAGCGCGCGCACCGCGAACTCGAGGTGGGCGGTGAGTACCAGTGGCGGCGCGAGGGTGAATACCACCTCTTCAACCCGGATACCGTCTTCAAACTGCAGCACGCCACCCGCAGCGGCCAGTACTCGATCTTCAAGGAGTACACCAAGCTGGTCGACGACCAGTCCGAGCGGCTGGCCTCGTTGCGCGGCCTGTTCAAGTTCAAGAAGGGCGCGCGCTCCCCGATTCCGATCGAGGAGGTCGAGCCTGCCAGTGAGATCGTGAAGCGTTTCTCCACCGGCGCCATGAGCTACGGTTCCATCTCGGCCGAGGCGCACGAGACCCTGGCCATCGCGATGAACCGCCTCGGTGGCCGCTCCAACTCCGGTGAGGGCGGCGAATCGCCGGCCCGGTTCGAACCGGAGGACAACGGCGACTGGCGGCGCAGCGCGATCAAGCAGGTGGCCTCCGGCCGTTTCGGTGTGACCGCGCACTACCTGACCAACTGCACCGATATCCAGATCAAGATGGCCCAGGGCGCCAAGCCGGGCGAGGGCGGCCAGTTGCCCGCGCACAAGGTGTACCCGTGGGTCGCCGAGGTCCGCCACTCCACGCCGGGTGTCGGCCTGATCTCGCCGCCGCCGCATCACGACATCTACTCCATCGAGGATCTGGCCCAGCTCATCCACGACCTGAAGAACGCGAATCCGCAGGCGCGGATCCACGTGAAGCTGGTCGCCGAGCCCGGTGTCGGCACCGTCGCGGCGGGTGTGTCGAAGGCGCACGCCGATGTGGTGCTCATCTCCGGCCATGACGGCGGGACCGGCGCCTCCCCGCTGACCTCACTCAAGCACGCCGGTGGCCCCTGGGAACTCGGCCTGGCCGAGACCCAGCAGACCCTGCTGCTCAACGGTCTGCGTGACCGGATCGTGGTGCAGGTCGACGGTCAGATGAAGACCGGCCGCGATGTGATGATCGCTGCCCTGCTGGGTGCCGAAGAGTACGGTTTCGCGACCGCGCCGCTGGTGGTTTCGGGCTGCATCATGATGCGGGTCTGCCATCTGGACACCTGCCCCGTGGGCGTGGCCACCCAGAACCCGGTGCTGCGCGAGCGGTTCACCGGTAAGGCCGAGTTCGTCGTGAACTTCTTCATGTACATCGCCGAGGAAGTCCGGGAACTGCTGGCGGAACTGGGTTTCCGTACGCTCGACGAGGCCATCGGCCGGGTCGATCTGCTCGATACCGCCAAGGCCAAGCAGCACTGGAAGGCGAGCAAACTGGATCTGTCGCCCATCCTCGACGATGTCGAGACAGCGTTCATGTTCCAGGACCGCCGCCGGACCAAGGACCAGGACCACGGCCTGGACAAGGCGCTGGACAACGAGCTGATCGCGCAGAG
This sequence comes from Nocardia sp. NPDC050193, assembly GCA_040674215.1. Lineage (GTDB taxonomy): Bacteria > Actinomycetota > Actinomycetes > Mycobacteriales > Mycobacteriaceae > Nocardia. Next base: position 99,409 of record JBFARE010000015.1, read on the forward strand.
CCGCGACGCGCTCGAGTTCGGCAAACCGGTCCGGATCGATACCAAGATCACGAACGTGAACCGCACGGTGGGCACCATGCTCGGCCACGAGGTCACCAAGCTCTACGGTGGCGCCGGTCTGCCCGACGACACCATCGACATCACGCTCACCGGCTCGGCCGGTAACAGCTTCGGTGCGTTCGTCCCCGCCGGTATCACCCTGCGGGTGCAGGGCGATGCGAACGACTATGTCGGCAAGGGTCTTTCGGGTGGTCACCTGGTGGTCCGCCCGGCGCCCAACGCCCCGGCCGATTTCCGGGCCGAGGAGAACATCATCGCCGGCAACGTGATCCTGTTCGGCGCGACCAGCGGCCAGGCATTCATCAGCGGAGTGGTCGGCGAACGGTTCGCCGTGCGCAACTCCGGTGCCACCGCGGTGGTCGAGGGCGTCGGTGACCACGCCTGCGAGTACATGACCGGTGGCCGGGTCGTCATCCTGGGCGATACCGGACGCAACTTCGGTGCCGGTATGTCCGGTGGCCTGGCGTTCGTCTACGACCCCGACAGCACCTTCGCCGGCCGGCTCAACCCGGAACAGGCCGAAGCCGTCGAACCGCTGTCCGGTGACGATTTCACCTGGTTGCGCGACATCATCGGCCAGCACCGCGAGCAGACCGGCTCGGCGGTGGCAGAACGGATCCTGGGCGATTGGTCGCAGCAGGTCAACCACTTTGTAAAGGTCATGCCGCGCGAGTACAAGAAGGTGCTGCTCGCCATCTCCGAGGCCGAGAAGAGCGGTAAAGATGTCGATGAGGCGATCATGGAGGCCGCTCGTGGCTAGTAAGCAA
>JBFARE010000015.1:100335-164521 GCA_040674215.1 Nocardia sp. NPDC050193
ATTCCGCAGGTGGCGTCGATGAGGCGCTGTGATTATTCGAGGCCGCTCGTGGCTGGTAAGCAAATTCCGCAGGTGGCGTCGATGAGGCGCTGTGATTATTCGAGGCCGCTCGTGGCTGGTAAGCAAATTCCGCAGGTGGCGTCGATGAGGCGCTGTGACTATTCGGGGGCCGCTCGTGGGTGACACCCAAGGATTTCTGAAGCACACGTCCCGGGAGCTACCCGAACGCCGTCCGGTGCCCTTGCGGCTGATGGACTGGAAAGAGGTCTACCAGGAGGGTTTCCCGCACCAGACCCTGCAGCGGCAGGCCAGCCGCTGTATGGACTGCGGTATTCCGTTCTGTCACAACGGCTGCCCGCTGGGGAACCTGATCCCCGAATGGAACGACCTGGTCTACTCCGACCGCTGGCGTGAGGGTATCGACCGGCTGCACGCGACCAACAACTTCCCGGAGTTCACCGGGCGGCTGTGCCCGGCGCCGTGTGAGGCGTCCTGTGTGCTCGGGATCAACCAGGACCCGGTGACCATCAAGCAGGTCGAGGTCGAGATCATCGAGAACGCCTTCGACGAGGGCTGGGTCGCACCGGTCTACCCGACCCGGCTGACCGGTAAGAAGGTCGCCGTCGTGGGGTCCGGCCCCGCGGGCCTGGCCGCCGCGCAACAGCTCACTCGCGCCGGCCACACCGTGACCGTGTTCGAGCGGGCCGACCGTATCGGCGGTCTGATGCGGTACGGCATCCCGGAATTCAAGATGGAGAAGCGGTTCATCGATCGCCGCCTGGCGCAGATGGAGGCCGAGGGCACCATCTTCAAGCCCGGTGTCAATGTCGGTGTCGATATCACTGCCGACGAGCTGCGCGAGCAGTTCGACGCGGTGGTCCTCGCCGGTGGCGCCACCCAGGCGCGTGACCTGCCCATCCCGGGCCGGGAACTCGACGGGATCCACCAGGCCATGGAATTCCTGCCGTGGGCCAACCGGGTTCAGCACGGTGACCCGGTGACCGACGACAAGGGTCTGCCGCCGATCCACGCGCACGGTAAGAAGGTCGTCATCATCGGTGGTGGTGACACCGGCGCCGACTGCCTGGGCACCTCCCACCGGCAGGGCGCGGCCAGTGTGCATCAGTTCGAGATCATGCCGCGGCCGCCGGAGGAGCGGGCCGGTTCCACTCCGTGGCCGACCTACCCGCTCATGTACCGGGTCTCCTCGGCGCACGAAGAGGGCGGCGAGCGCGTGTTCTCGGTGAACACAGAACGTTTCGTCGGCGCGGACGGCAAGGTCACCGGGCTCGATGCGCACGAAGTCAAGATGGTCAACGGCCGGTTCGAGAAGGTCGAGGGCACCGATTTCACTCTCGAGGCGGATCTGGTGCTGCTGGCCATGGGCTTCGTCGGCCCGGACAAGCCGGGTCTGCTCACCGATCTCGGGGTCGGCTACGACCAGCGCGGCAATGTCCAGCGGGACAAGAACTGGGCCACCAATGTCCCCGGTGTCTTCGTGGCCGGCGATATGGGCCGCGGCCAGTCCCTGATCGTCTGGGCGATCGCCGAGGGCCGGGCCGCCGCGTCCGCGGTGGACCGGTATCTGGAAGGTGAGACGGCGTTGCCCGCGCCGATTCCGCCGACCGCCGTCGCCCAGCGCTGATCTCGGCGCGGCGCTCCGGCGCCGCTGAGCCGGAGATCCTGCGGCACAAGTGAATACGCTACGGCGCGGTGTTCCCGGCTTTCTCCGGGGGCACCGCGCCGGCGTATTTCGGGCCGCATTCGGCACGCCGTATTTCCGGTGAAATGCGGTGACCGGTTGTCTCCGGTGGTCAGCGTGTGGTTGGGCTGGCGATACCAAGATCGTCGCTCTATTGTTATCTGCGGTGTGTCCCGGTACGAGATCGTGATCCGTTCGTGTAATTGTGGCGCGTGGTTGTTGTTCGCCTGTTACACACATCGGTGTCACCGGCCGGGTTCAGCATCTTGGCGATGGCTTAACGGGAGCGTCCCGATCAGGGGCCAGGGTTGACTGGAGCAGAATGCAGTTCAAAAGGGTTGCCGCGGCGCTGAGTGCCTGTGCGGCGGTTGCGTCGGGATTGGTGTTGGGCGGATCGGTGGCATCGGCCGACCCCGGATGCCCGAGTCTGTATGTGGTGGCGATTCCCGGGACCTGGGAAACCGGCCACGACAAGCGCCCCACCCCGGGCATGCTCGCCCGGGTGACCAACGGCCTACCGTCCTCGGCGAAGGTCGACTACGTCACTTACGCGGCGACCGCCTTTCCGTGGGAAGGCGATATCTACGCCGACTCCAAGCTGGAAGCCGTGACCAATGCGCGCGGCATGATCACGAATATGCTCCAGCGCTGCGGCGCGACCAAGGTCGCGCTGGTGGGTTACAGCCAAGGTGCCGACGCCGCCGGTGATCTCGCCGCCGAGATCGGTACCGGCCTCGGCCCGATCCGGCCGGAGAGTATCGCGGGCGTCGGGCTGATCTCCGATCCGCGGCGGGCGCCCGGTGATATCCAGGTCGGCCCGCCCGCGCCGGGCGCCGGCGCCGGTGGCCCCCGGGTCGGTGGGTTCGGCTGGGTCAGCGACCGTACCCGCACGGTGTGCATCCCCGACGATCTCTACTGCGCCACCGCATCCGACGATTTCGTCACCCGGTTCGCCGGTTTCCTCGCGCAGAGCTCCGACGCGAACCCGGCCAATATCTGGCGTTACCAGCTGGAAGTGGGCGCCATCGTGAGCGATCTGCTCGCCAACGGTGGTCTGCCGACGCTGCAGGCCCAGCTGACCCGCGGCGCCAACGAGAAGCGGGTCAAGGATCTCGACACCTTCTACCGGTCCGAGTCGCATGTCGCCTACGGCAGCTACAAGGTCGGTGGCGGTCAGACCGCGCTGTCGTGGATGCACAACTGGATCGCCGGAATGGCCTGATCAGCCGGAGATATTACGGGGAAGCAGTTCCCAGACGTGTCCGTTCTCGTTCACGGTCGCCGCGGTGCGGCGACCGGTACGGGAGAACAGGATTCGGGTGATCGAGCAGTAATCGATCGGGAAGGTCAGCGGTCGGGCCAGACCGAGAATGTCCTGCAGTGTGACATTGATGACGCCGCCGTGCGCGAACACCACCACAGTATCGGCGGCGGGGGTGGTGGAGGCGATCTCGGTGATCGCGTCGTGTACCCGGTGCCGGAAGGCATCGGCATCGATCTGCGCCGGTAAGTATCCGGCCTTGATCCGATCGTAGGTGTCCCGGAACTCCACCTTGGCGTCCTCGATCGGGATATAGGACGGCAGGTCGCGATCGTATTCCGCCAGGTCGTCCATGATGTCCACGCCCAGGCCCAGCTTCGCGGCCGTCGGTGCGGCGGTTTCGCGGGCCCGGCGCTGCGGGCTGCTGATCACCCGGACGATGCGGTGGGTTTCCAGGGCGGCCGGTACCCGTTCCGCCTGTTCCACGCCGATGGGCGCCAGGCCCGGGTCGGCTGCCTGCCCGGCATTGTCGACCCGGAGCGGTTGGCCATGGCGAACGAGTATCAATTGCACGCGTCCACTCTGCCGTATTGGCCCGGTGGATCGGTAGCGAGGTGCTGTCCGGGCGGTTGATCGGGAACCGGGCGGACCCGACGGCGCCGAGCCGGTCGAGATCGGCGGATCCGGACCGCTCCGGGCCCGGCGTTCGCGTAACGCAGCAGGGCCCGGTTCACCGTGATCACGGCGAACCGGGCCCTGGGTGGTCCGAGCGGATTACTGCCCGGTGGGCGGGTACGGCGGCTGGCCGCCCTGCGGGGGATTGGGGTAGTTCGGGTCGGACGGGTAACCGCCCTGCTGCGGATAGCCACCTTGCGAGGGGTAACCACCCTGCTGGGGGTAACCACCTTGCTGGGGGTAACCGCCTTGCGGAGGGTAACCACCTTGCGGAGGGTAACCGCCCTGCTGCGGATAGCCGCCCTGCTGGGGATACCCCTGCGGGGGCTGGCCGGGCTGGGGGAACTGACCCGCGGAGTTGTTGTCGTTCTTCTTCTTACGGGCCAGCAGAATGACGCCGACGATGATCGCCACCACGAGCACGCAGCAGATCAGGCCGAACAAACCGAAGCCGCCGCCCTTGCCCTTGCTCCGCTTGCGGGCGCTCAACTCGACCGCGGACGCCAGCGTATCGGTGTTGGCCCAAGCCGAATAGTCCACCTGGCCGGCGTGGGTGAGCAGGTCCACGTAACTCAAATCGAACCCCGTTCAGAAGAGTAGGCCCCTCCTCCCGGGGCCGAAGTCACTACACCGTACTTCCCCGTGCGGCGGGGCGGAAACATTCCGCCACGATCAGTAGCGGGAAGCGCCTGATCATCGCGGCCGGACCAACGGGAACGGCTGGGTTTCCCGGAGCGCGCGCCCGGTCAGCAGCATGATCACCCGATCCACACCGAGACCGAGACCGCCGGTCGGCGGCATGGCATGTTCCAGCGCGCACAGGAACTCCTCATCGAGTTCCATGGCCGCCTGCCCACCGTCGGCCGCGATGCGGGACTGGGCGGCGAGCCGCCGCCGCTGCTCCACCGGGTCGGTGAGTTCGCTGCACCCGGAGGCGAGCTCGATACCCCACGCCACCAGGTCCCAGCGTTCGGCCAGCGCGGGGTCGCGACGGGCCGGGCGGGCCAGCGGCGACACCGAACTCGGAAAGTCGGTGTAGAAGGTGGGTTCCCGGGTGGCCTCCACCACCAGCCGTTCGTAGAGGGCGTAGACCGTCCGGCCCTGGTCCCAACCGGGTTGCGGGACGATATCGGCCTTCTCGCACAGTTCCCGCAGGTCCGCCACGGCGGTACGCGGCGTGATATCGACACCGGCCTCCGCCGACAGCGCCTCGTAAATCGATCGCACCCGCCATTCGCCGGAAATATCTACCGCGTGCAGCGAACCGTCCGGGGCCGGCCGCATAGCGATCATCGAATCATTGGCGGCCAGCGCGGCCTGCTGTACCAGTTGCCGGCACAGCGTCATCATGCGGCGGTGATCACTGTGTGCCTCGTATGCCTCCAGCACGGTGTATTCGGGCAGGTGGCGGGTATCGGCGCGAGTGTTGCGGAAACCCGGGCCCAGTTCGAACAGTTTCTCGACGCCGCCGACACACAACCGTTTCAGTGCCGGCTCCGGAGCGGCCCGCAGATGCAGATCGGTGTTGTCGGCATCGATATGGGTGCGCAGACTGCGGGCTGCCGCGCCACCTGGGCTGTGCTGTAGTACCGGTGTGGTGACCTCCAGGAACCCGCAGTCGTGCAGGGCGTCGCGCAGGGTCCGCAGCACCGCACTGCGCCGGGCCAGTAATTCGCGCGCTTCCCGGTCGATCATCAGATCCAGGTAACCGCGCCGCATCCGGACCTCCGGATCGCTGAGGCCGCGCCACTTGTCGGGGAGCGGGTGCAGGCATTTGCCGAGCATCCGCCAATCCGCGACCAGCAGGGACAGTTCCCCGCGCCGGCTGTACCCCAGCTGACCGCTGACCGACACCAGATCGCCCAGATCGACGAGTTCACCGAATTCGTCGAGGCGTTGCCGGCCGAGGCGGTCGCGGTCGAGCAGCAGCTGGATATCGCTGGTCCAGTCCCGGACCACCCCGAAGATCACACCGCCGTAGTCACGCCGGCGCAGCAGACGCCCCGAGATGCGGACCGTCGTACCGCGCGGTGTCCGGCGGGCGGCGGCGACCGTATGCGTCGGCGGGAACGGCAGCGGATAGGGATCGACGTTCGCGGTGGCGAGCCGGTCCAGCTTCTCGAGCCGCACCCGCACCTGTTCGGGGCGGTGCGCGGTGAACGGCTCGGGTTCGATCTCCGCCGGCCCGGTGTTCGCGTCGGCGCGTGCGGGGGCCGGATGTTGCGGCGCGGCGCGGTGCCGGCCGGTATGGGTGAAAGCCGTGGATCCTCCGTCGGCCCGTGGCAGCAGACCTTCGGCGCGCGCCGCGGCGACGGCGATCCGTGCCAGGTCGCGCGAAGAGTCGCACAGGACGTAGCGGGGAGCCCACCGCGGCTGGTATCGCATACTCGTGCGATGCAACTGGGCCAGCTGCCACCAGCGCGAGAACGCCAGTGGCAGGACACGGGCACCGCGCACGAATCCGGCCGCGGTGTGCAGCGTGGCCAGTGGCTTGCGGGAGGTCGCCGGAAGGTAGGCGCGTGCCGCCGCCTCGAACACCGACCGGAACAGGGTGAAACTCAGTGAAACCTGATGGATGCCGTGCTGTTCGGCGCGCAGCGCGAATTCCGCGATCATCAGGTCGGTGGTCTCCGGGCTGCTGCCGGGCGCCCGGCGCAGCAATTCCAGTGTGGCGCCGGTCTTTCCCCAGGGCACCAGGGACAGCATCCCCAGCACCCGGTCATCGGCATCGACGGCCTCCACCAGCAGGCACTCGCCGTCGCGTCGGTCGCCGAGGCGGCCCAGGGCAAGCGGGTATCCCCGTTCGGTCTCACTGTGCCGCCACTCCTCGGCGCGCATTGTGAGCCGGGCGAGTTCGGCGGTCCCGATATCGCGGTGCCGTCGGATCCGAACTGTCGCACCCGCTTTGCGGAGGCGGGTGACCGACTGCCGGACCGGCGCGAGCTCCGGGGCGGCCAGGGAGAAGCTGCGGGTGTCGAGAACGGCTTCCGCGCCGGCGGGCACCGCGGTGAGTCCGGCGCGCTGGTAGACCGATACGGCGGATTCGCTCGCCCCGATCACCGCGACCCGCCAGCCGAAATCACGGGCGTGGCGCCGCCAGGTCTCGATCGCCTGCGGCCAGGAGTCACGCGCGCCGATCGGATCGCCCAGTGCCAGGCAGACCCCGTACTCCACCCGATAGCCGATGGCCGCCCTGCCGTTCGGTGCGAAGATCAGGGCCCGGTCGCGCCGGGTCGCGAAGTAGTCGATCGAACCGGAGGGGTCCATGCCCGCCAGCAGTTCGCGCAGTGCCGACTCGTCGGCTTCGGTGAGTGCGTACTCCGTGCGCTGGGTGCGGTGCAGGACCAGGGCGCTCGCCGCGACCGCCAGGGCGCCGAAGAGCCCGACCAAGAATTGGGCCGGGAAAGGCGGTACGCCGGAGGTTTCCGGTGCGCCGGGTATCAGATGCGTGGTGAGTTCGGTGATCACCCACAGCGCACGCTGCGCGACGGACGGCAGTGATCCGGGAAGCGTCTGGACCACACCCCAGCCGGAGATAGCCGCCATCAGCAGGCCGGCGGTCAAGGCCAACGCGGCCGGGCGCAGCGCGCAGCGGCGGATCCGCGCGCCGAACTCCGCACGGCTCAGCATCAGTACGGTGAGCGCGGCCAGCTGAATGAGCGCGGCCACCGCGGCGTGCCTATCGTGTACGCGCACGATATCGGCCAGATTCGCGGGGACCCGGCTCGCCAGGTAGAGCATCAGCACCCACCAGCCCACCCGCTTGCGCCCGGCCAGCCCGAGGGTCAGCAAGCCGAGCAGTCCGGCCCACAGCAAGTTCGTATCGGGTGCGTAGAGGTAATAGCGGTCCAGGTAGTGTCGGCTGCCGGCGAGCGCCGCCGATAGTGCCGGGGAAAGACTCCACAGCAGGCAGGCGGCCGTCAGGACACCAGACACCAGCGTGGCGACACGCGGTATCGCCGCGAACCGCCCGGGCGTGCCGGATGGGCCGGGTGGTGCGGGGTGTCGCGGTTCCTGCGTGGATATCACGGGTCCAGTCTGCCGCCAGGAATCACCGAATCATGGCTGTGGCCCGGCGTGTTTATGGTACGTCGGGCCGGAAACGCATGTATTTCCCTGTGCGCGGGCACGGTTGGCCGATATGGGAAACCGGGCCCCGGGCGTGGCGCGCGAAGTTGCTGTGAAATGCCGGAAATGTCTTGTTGTTACGCATCCGGAGCCGTCCGCGCGCCCGGTCTCCGGGGTCGGTAGGAAAGCACCGTGACCGGGAGAGTAAGCATGAACCCATGTCGGATCCCATCGATGTGCCGATCGACGACGGCGCCATACGGCTCGGGCAATTCCTGAAGCTGGCCAATCTGATCGAATCCGGGGCGGAGGCCAAAACCGTGATCGCGGCCGGTCTGGTACGCGTCAACGACGAGGTCGAATTGCGCCGCGGACGGCAGTTGCAGGTTGGTGACGTGGTCGCCATCGCCGGTCACTCCGCCAGGGTGAGCGGCGGATAACATACCGCCCGGTCCTTTCTGGGGCCGGTCCGCGGCAATCAGGACTCGGCGCGGACCACGATGCCATCGTGGTCGCTGTAGAGCATCTCGCCGGGATTGAAGGTGACGCCACCGAACTCCACCGGGACATTCTTCTCGCCGCTGCCGGTCTGGGTGCTTTTGCGTGGGTTGGTGCCCAGGGCCTTCACCCCGATACCGAGGGTGCGCAGAATCGCGGAGTCGCGGACCGCGCCGTTGACCACCACCCCGGCCCAGCCGTTGTCGACCCCGCGGCCGGCGATGATATCGCCGACCAGGGCGGTGTGGATGCTCGCACCGCCGTCGACGACCAGGACCTGCCCGGAGCCGGGCTCCCCGAGCGTCTGTTTGACCAGAAGGTTGTCCTGGAAGCAGCGGATCGTGGTGATCCGGCCGGAAAAGACCTGGTGGCCGCCGAACTGGATGAACTGGGTGTCACAACTGCGGATATCGGGCCCGATCTCGTCGGCGAGATCCGCGGTGGCCACCTGCTGCTCTGATTCGGTCACGATCCCGATTGTGCCGGGTGCGTCCCGGCAGCGCCCATCAACCCCCGTGCCCGGGCTGCGTCATCCGCGCGTCCTGGTGCTGAGGGCGATAGCGCAGGTTGTATATCTCACGGTCGCAGTCTTTGCATTTCTCGTGGTCGACCAGGTCCGGGTCCAACCCGTGCTGGACCAATCGGTACCGCCGCCAGACGTAGGTCAGGGCGATCGTGAAGATGATCAGCGGGACGATCATCATGACGATCAGGCCCAGCTTGAGAGTCATAGGTCCTGGGAACAGCAGGATCAGCACGAAGAAGGGGATGATCGGGCCGACGAACCGGACCAGGTAGCGCTCCATGGCTCCATGGCCGACGAGGTCCTGGACGACCCACTCGTGCAGCTCCGCGGGTAGTTCGCCGCCCAGATCGTAGGCGATCCGCTGCTTGAAGGTCGGCTTGTCCATAGTTCCAGGCTAGGCCTGTGTGATATCGCTCACCAGGGCTGATTCGGGGTTCGCTCAGCCCCGGCCGTGGCGTCGCTCGTAGGCTGCGCGTTCGAGCTCCGCCCGGCGACGGACGTCGGCGTCGGCCAGCGCCGGATCCAGTCCGTGCTTGACCAGCCGATTGCGCCGGAACACGTAGGTCAGCGCCACCGTGAAGTAGATCAGCGGCAGCAGGAGCAGCGCCATCATCGACGCGCCTATCCACAGCGGGCCGGGGACCAGCAGGAACAACAACAGCACCAGCACCAGCGGCACCAGCATCCGCACCAGGTAGCGGCGGGTCGCACCCGGCCCGGTGAGATCGTTCAGCACCCAGTCGGCGTATTCGGCGGGCAGCGTGCGGCCGCAGATGTACCCGATCCGCTGGACGAGATTCGGAGTCGGGACACCGGCAGCCATGAAGCCAGGCTATCCCGTGATGGCCAGGGACGCCGCGAGCCCGAACACCACCGCCATCACCGAAACCTCCACCACCGCGCGCCGCAGTGAGCCCGTCGCGGACATCTGGTGCCGGGCCGCCGCGACGACCCAGCTCCGCCGCCACCACCAGCCCAATGCCAGCAGAACCGCCAGCAGTACGGTCTTGGCGAGCATGATCCGTCCGTAGCCGGTGGTGAAGAACGGCGCGATACCGCCCAGGCGCACCAGACCGTTGATCACGCCGGTCAGCGCCACCGCGGCGATCATGGGCAGTGCGACCGCCGAGTACCTGGGCAGTGCGTCGGCCCACCCCCGGCGTCCACGCACCACCAGGGCCAGCGCCAGCAGCAGGCCCAGCCAGGTAGATGCCGCCAGCGCGTGTACCCCGGCCAGTACCGACCCCGCCGGTTGCTGCGACATATGCCCCGTGATCGGCCGCAGGGTCACGCTGACGGCGGCGAACACCAGCACCAGGTCCGGTGAACGCTGCCCGGGCCGCCGGAAGGCGATCGCGGCGTATACCGCGATCGCCGCGGTGGCCAGCAGGATGGCCAGGCCGATCTGGCCCGCGCTGATCCGCGCCAGATAGGTGCCGAAATCGGCCGGGCTCAGCGCGGTCGCGCCGGAACCGACCACCTCGCCCGCGGCGAAGACCAGGGTGGCGAATTCCAGGCAGCACCACAGTCCGGCCAGGACCGCCACCATCCGCCAGGGCAGCTCGATCCGGTCCGCCAGCCGGGGCAGCACGGCGAGGCCGAGGACCGTCGCACCCGCGATATCGGCGCAGAAGCGTACAGCCGATGCCGGCGGAACTCCGCCGAGCGCCCAGGCCAGCAGCACCCCGAGCAGGCCCGCCGGTATCACGAGTCCGAGCGCGAACCGGTCGTCGGTCCCGCTCGGGACACCGCTTCTCACCGCTGGTTCTTGCCCTTGCCCAGGTTCGAGCCGAACAGCGCGAACGCGAGACCGCCGCCGAAGAGGACGATCGCACCCACGATGTACACCCAGACCGGAACGCCGCCGCCCGAACCGTCACCCGCACCGCCGGCGTTCGCGGCCGGGCCCGGGGTGCCGTTACCCGGCTTGCTCAATGTGAACGCGCGCTCCCCGTTGACCACGTGACCGTCGGCCGAGGTGACCCGGAAGGCCATCCGGTAAACGCCTGCCGGGCCGAGTTCACCGACCTCGACGCTGAGATCCCGCCCATCGACGACGGGCTCGCCCTTGGACCACAGATTGCCGTCCGGGCCCACCACGGTCATGGCCGGGAAGTCGGGCTGCAGGGGCTCGTTGAAGGTGATGGTGGCGCGCTGGGGCCCCACCTCTACGGTCGCGCCGTCCGCGGGGTCGCTGCCCACCACTGCGGAATGGGCGGCGGCCGGGCCGGCCAGCGCGCCGAGGGTCACCATGAGCAGGGCGGCGACCAGCGTGAAGCGCCGGCCCCACCGGGTCGTGCGGTGGTTCATCGCCGGCCCCGGACCACCGCGCCGACGCCGGCGCCCAGCGCCAAGGCACCCAGCGCCAGCCCCAGACCGCCCAGCCAGCGGGCGGTGGTGTCGCCGCCGTCGTCGGCGGGCGCGGCGGCCGCCTCGTCACCGTGCGCTCCGTGCTCGGCTTCGGCGCCGGTCAGTGCGAGGACGGGCGAGGGGTGCTCGACCGAATCGTGGTCGCCGGTCTCGTTCCAGCGCACGACGGTGCCGTCGCTATAGGTCTGTTCCGCCGGGAAAGCGACCGATTCCGAGTCCGGGAACGGCCCGAGCGAAACCGCGAAACGCTGGAATTCGCCCGGCCGGATACCGGGGGATCCCGGGTTCGCGGTCCAGGTGACGGCGGTGACCTGGTCTTTGTCGTTACGGTCGATTTTCGCGGTCCAGCCGGGCACCGGTTCGGTGCGCGCGGTAGAGAACCCGGGCACGGTGATCCGCACCGATGTGGTGGCGGCGGTATCCGATTCGGTCGGGACGCTGAAGGTGGCGACCGCGCCGTGGCCGGGTGCGGCGTCCGGTGCGGAAACGCTCACGTGGGCGGCGGCGGTACCGGCCGCGGTCAGTACGAAACCCGCGGCGAAGGTCGCGGTCAGACCGCGGCGCAGGACGGGGGAGATCCCGTGGGACATGTGTTGGAAGCTTTCTCTCCGAGGGAAGGGATGGCGGGGTCGGTGCGCGCGGGTGGTGCGCGTGGACCCGGTGCGCCCTTCGGAGAGCGATGGGCCGTGACCGGGGCGGCCGCGGCGATACCGAGCCGGGGCGGGCCCGGGGTGGGGCATAGCGGTCCGAGCAGCGTGCGCAGGACCGAGGATGCGCGACGGTAGAGCTGCTCGGCCGCGGTGATCGCCAGCGCGCAGACCGCCACGGCGAGCAGGTGGAAGGCGGCCATCGCCACCCCCGGCAGGGTCTCGTGGGTCGTCTCGACGGGGCTGCCGTGATGGCCGGTGAGGCCGGTCAGTGTCCAGTGCGCGGCGAACTGCCCGGCCGCGAGAGCGGTCAGGATGCTCCGGTCGGGCCCGCCCCGCAGCCGAACCGAGCCGCCGATGATCGAACCGGCGGCCGCCCCGGTCACCAGAGCCGTCAGCAGGAGTAACGCCGCCCCGGCGGACGTCGGGTATCCACCTCCGGCGACGCCGTGGGCGGCGACGGCCAGGATTCCGGTAGTCGCGCCCACCACGCAGCCCCGCAGCGGTGCGGGAGACGGGTACGTGCTGGGCATCGCGGACCTTGGGATTCGGCCGACCTGACCGGGCCCGGCTGGTCGGGGAGTGGGCAGGGCAGTGTCCATCGTCGCCGACCGGCCCCGGGCCCGCGCACCCGGCCCGCGGATCGGGCCGGGGCTCCTGCTCGACGGGCCGGAGTCAGGCGACGCCGAGGCGAGCCAGAACGTCCGCCTCGATCCGGGACAGCTCGGTGGTGATGGACGCGTACACCGCCCGCCGCCGCGCGGCGGGCAGCTGGTCGGCGGTGCGGACGGCGGCGGTGAGCGCGTCGAGCCGGCTGCGGGCGCCGGCGACGAACTGCTGGGTGTCCTTCTCCTTACCGGACCGCCCGTCCGCGATCTTGTCCAGCGCGGCCTCGGTATTGCCGATACGCGCCTGCAACCGGCCGCCGTGCCCGGCGTAGTCGCCGAGCTGGGTCACCCCGACGCCGAGTTGTCTGGCGCGGCGGGCGTCGAGCTGCCCGCGTAGATAGGTCGCGCCGCGGTAGGCCAGCGGGGCGAGCACCGGAACCAGCACCCGTGCCACCCCGATGTACTTTCTGATCTGGGCCGGACTGAACGGGTCACGTTCGGCCCGCGCGGCCGCTTTGAGGGCCGCCTTCTCCTCGGCCTGCAGCGTGGCGACCTGGGCCTTGGCGACCTTGCGCTGGGAACGTGCTTCCGCCCGTTGGCGTTTCCGGTCGTTCTTGGCGCCGAGTTTGGCCTCCATGGCGGCCTTGTGCTTGAGAGCCTTGGCCTCGGCCCGCCGACTCGGCCGCCGTTTGCGCTTGGTGAACAACCCCATCGAAGGCCCTCCGTAATGCTGGTTCGCTACGGCGATACGACACGGAAAACCGCACCGTCCACCCGTGTCACACGGTTCGCCGACACCCTATCGGGTTACCGGCCGCGACGGCGAGAGACGCTGCCCGCGGCGGTGCGGCGGCGCTGTTACCGGATGCTCGATTGGGTGGACTGTCGGGGGCAGGGACCATACTGCTTGCGTGCAACCGGGCAGTGTCGACAGCGAAGAACCCTCCCACGCCGATCACCAGGGTCGGGAGTCCGCCGCGTCCGCCGGGCGGATTTCCGCCGGCGCGGGCCGGCCGGCGTTCCTCGACGCCCGGGGGCTGATCGGCTGCCGGCATCGGCTCGGGATGGATGCCGCGCACCCGGAACTGCTCGCCGAGGTGCGCGAGGACACCGGGGTGCAGCAGCGGCGCGCGGCGGCGCAGACACATCGCGAACGGGTCCGCGACACCCTGGTCGAGGCCGACCCCGGTAGCTGGGTGATCATCGACCCGGCGTTACCGGCGAGCGCGCGTGCCGAGGCCACGCTGCGTGCCTGCGCGGCGGGCGCGCCCCGGATCTGGGGTGGGTTGCTGCCGCAGGAGCCCGATACCGGGCGGCGGGGCGGCGCGGAGATCCTGCTGCGCGACGAGCGCAACGGCGGTTATATCCCGGTTATCGTGGTCAACCACAAGGTGACCGACCCTCGCCGGCCGGATCCGGCCGAATTCCATCCGCTGACCTCGGATCTGTTCTCCTGGAACCCTGTTCTCGACCGCGCCCGCAAACTCCGCCCGCAACCCCGCGACCAGCAGCGGCTGGCCCATGTGTACCGGATGCTCGAGCGGCACGGGCTGGCGCCGGCCGCCCGGGTCGGCGGCGTCATCGGTTTCCATTTCGACCGGATCCTCGTGCACGACCTGACCGTCGTCCTGCCCGAGTACGACAGTCGTTTCGCCGATCGGATCGCGGTGGTGCGCGGGCAGCTGGAAACCGTGCCGTCGAAGGTCCCCGAATGCCGCCAGTGCATCTGGTGGAGCCGCGGCACCGAGGGCGGCTGCCAGGCGTGGTTGAACGACCATCGTGATGTGAGCGTGGTGGCGCCGGGTTCCCGCGCGGAGGTGTTGCGCGGGCACGGGGTGCGGACCATCGACGAACTGGCCGCCTGGTCTGGGCCCGAACCCGAGGACTGGCAGCACGGGCCGTTCGAGGAAGCCGTGGTCACCGCGCGGGCATGGCTGGTACAGGCGCCGCTGGTGCGCCGGTTCGACCGGGTCTGGGTGCGCCGGGCCGATGTCGAGGTGGACGTCGATCTGGAGAGCTATCAGGAGGAGGGCGCCTACCTGTGGGGGACCCTGCTCGACGGGCGGTACCGGGCGTTCGTCACCTGGGATCCGCTCCCCACCGAGGACGAGGGCCGCTCCTTCGGCGAGTTCTGGACCTGGCTGATGGAGATCAGGGCGCAGGCCCTGACCGCCGGGAAGACCTTCGCCGCGTACTGCTATTCGCGCAGCGCCGAGGACAAATGGCTCTACGAGTCGGCGCGGCGGTTCGCCGGGCGTCCCGGGGTGCCGACCGAAGCGCAGGTCACCGAGTTCGTGGATTCGATCCAATGGGTCGATATGTTCCAGGCGGTCACCGATCAGTTCATCTGCCCGAGCGGTAAGGGGCTCAAGAAGATCGCCCCCGTGGCCGGTTTCGCCTGGCGCGATCCCGAGGCGGGTGGGGAGGCGTCGATGAGCTGGTATCGGCGTGCGGTCGGTTACGACGCCGAACCCGACCTCACCCAGCGCACCCGGCTGCTGGAGTACAACGAGGACGATGTCCGGGCCACCGCGGCCCTGCGCGAGTGGATGAATCCCCGGGTGCCGCGGGAGCACAGCGCCGAACGTGAGGTGCCCGCGCTGAGCGACTTCGCCGCGCCGCCCGGCACACCGCCGGACCTGTGGACGAGTTCCGCGCAGGCTTGATTACCATTGTCCAGCGTGACAGAGCACGTCGAACAACTCGAGTTCCAGGCCGAGACCCATCAGCTGCTCGAGCTGATGATCCACTCGGTCTACTCCAACAAAGACACGTTCCTGCGGGAGCTGATCTCGAACGCTTCCGACGCGCTGGACAAGCTGCGACTGGAGTCCTATCGGGACAAGGATCTGCACGTAGACACCGACGACCTGCACATCGAGCTGGAGGTCGACAAGGATCAGCGGATTCTCACCGTCCGGGACAACGGTATCGGCATGTCCCGTGCCGAGGTGGTGGACCTGATCGGCACCCTGGCCAAATCCGGTACCGCCGAGGTGCGCCGGAAACTGAACGAGGCGAAATCCGAGGCCGCGGCCGGGGAACTGATCGGCCAGTTCGGTATCGGCTTCTACTCGACCTTCATGGTCGCCGACAAGGTGGTGCTCACCAGTCGCCGGGCGGGGGAGACCACCGGCACCCGCTGGGAATCGACCGCCGGGTCCGGCACCTACACCATCGAAACCCTCGACGAGGCCCCGCAGGGGACCGCCGTGACGCTGCACCTGAAGCCGGCGGACCCCGAGGACCATCTCTTCGACTACACCCAGGAACACAAGCTCCGCGAGATCGTCAAGAAATACTCTGATTTCATCGCCTGGCCGATCCGGATGCAGGTCGAGCGCACGGTCACCGAGGGCGAAGGTGAGGAGAAGGAGGAGAAAACGGTCGTCGAGGAGCAGACGCTCAACTCGATGAAGGCCCTCTGGACCCGCCCGCGCAGCGAGGTGTCCGACGAGGAGTACCAGGAGTTCTACCGGCACGTCAGCCACGCCTGGGACGAGCCGCTGGAGATCATCCCGCTCAAGGCCGAAGGTACGTTCGAGTATCAGGCACTGCTGTTCCTGCCCTCGCAGGCGCCGTTCGATCTGTTCACCCGGGAACACAAACGCGGTGTCCAGCTCTATGTGAAGCGCGTGTTCATCATGGACAACTGCGAAGAGCTGATGCCGGAGTACCTGCGTTTCGTCAAGGGTGTGGTCGACGCGCAGGACCTCTCGCTCAATGTGTCCCGGGAAATCCTGCAGCAGGACCGGCAGATCCAGATGATCCGTAAACGCCTGGTCAAGAAGGTGCTGAGCAGTGTCAAGGATCTGCAGGGCGCCGAGGACCAGGCGAAATACCGCTCCTTCTGGCAGGAATTCGGCCGGGTGCTGAAGGAAGGTCTGCTCTCCGACTTCGACAACCGGGAAACCATCCTGGAGGTGTCGTCCTTCGCCTCCACCCATTCCGACACCGAGGCGACCACGCTGGCGCAGTATGTGGAACGGATGCCCGAGGGGCAGGACGCCATCTACTACATGACCGGTGAATCCCGTGAGCAGGTGGAGAAGTCGCCGCATCTGGAGGCGTTCCGCGCCAAGGACCGCGAAGTGCTGATCCTCACCGATCCGGTGGACGAGATGTGGGTCGGCTCGGTAACGGACTTCGACGGCAAGCCCTTCCAGTCGATCGCCAAGGGCGAGGTCGATCTGGAGACCGAGGAGGAGAAGAAGGAATCCGAGGCCCTGCGCGAACAGCAGGACAAGGATTTCGCCGAGGTGCTGACCTGGCTGGGTAAAACTCTGGAGGACAGCGTCAAGGAGGTCCGCCTCAGCTCACGCCTGACCAGTTCGCCGGTCTGCCTGGTGGGTGATGTGTTCGATATGACCCCGATGCTGGAGCGGATGTACCGGGCTTCGGGCCAGGAGCTGCCGCAGTTCAAGCGGATCCTGGAGCTCAATCCCACCCACCCGCTGGTGACCGGTCTGCGCGATGCCTACGACACCCGCAAGGACGACGCCGACGCCGGTAAGGTTCCCGAGCTGATCGAGACCGCCGAACTCCTGTACGGCACGGCCGTGCTGGCCGAAGGTGGGGAACTGAAGGATCCGGCCAAATTCGCCCAGATCCTCGCCGACCGGCTGACGCGTACGCTCTGAGTGGTGCGGCCGGGCTTCTTTCGTCCGCGGATCGGCTACGGCAGTAGGCGACCGCGGACGGCCGACACCCGGCCGTATCGGTGGACCGCGGCCGCTGCCGCGGTCCACCGATACGCGTTGGTAACTCGACGAGATCGGAAGAGACCGTGCCCGAAAACCCACTCGCCGCCGTGGATCCGTGGGATCTGGTCGCCGAGGACTATGCGGCGTCCACTATTTCGGTGATGCGCCCGTTCGCCGCTGTGGCGGTGCAACTGGCCGACCTCGCCGGACACACGCCGCCCGCCCGTGTGGTCGATGTCGCGGCCGGTCCCGGCACGTTGAGCCTACTGGCCGCGGAGCACGCCGAGCAGGTGGACGCGCTCGATTTCTCCGCGCCGATGATCGAGCAGCTGAAGCGCGCGGCGACAGCGGCCGGTGCGAGCAATGTGCTGGCACGGGTCGGCGACGGGCAGGAGTTACCGTTCGCCGACGCCGAATTCGACGCCGCGTTCTCCATGTTCGGGCTCATGTTCTTCCCGGACCGGCCGCGCGGGTTCGCCGAACTGTTCCGGGTGCTGCGGCCCGGCGGGGTGGCGGTGGTGTCGAGCTGGGCGCCGATCGCGCAGTCCAGCTGGATGCAGATGTCATGGCGTGCGCTGGGTTCGGCCGATCCGGATATCCGCCCACCGGCGCCGAACTTCGAAGGCCTGGAGAACCCTGAGGTCTTCGAGCGGGAGATGCGCGCGGCGGGGTTCGAACGAGTTTCCGTGGTGCCGCATACGGTGAAGATGGTCTTCGCCGATGCCGACGCACTGCTCGCTCGGCTCACCCGCGGTATCGCTCCCCTGGAGTTGATGCGGCGCAGTATCGGCGACCGGGCGATGGCCGAGCGTATCGAAGCCATGCGCTCCTACCTGACCGAGCATTACCGGCCGGGCAGCCCGCTGACCACCACCGCATATCTCGGGGTCGGCTACCGGTAGCGGTTGTGCGCCGCCGGGGGCGTGCGGCGCGGGTCGGTTGGGTGGCGCGCTGTCGGGCGGCCATTCGGATCACTTCGGATGTAATCGGTTTCGCAAGGGCGCGCTGACCTGCGGTTTGTAACATTGTAAGGGGTGGGGGTGATGCATCGTCCGGGATACACGAATCGTGTTCCGGATAGGAGATCGATCATGTCGACCAGATGTGCGGCGCGCCGCGGATTGCGCCACACCTCGCTTCGGATCGTGTTGCTCGGCGCGCTGATCGCCGCACCCGCCCTGGTGGCTGTGCCGGCGTCGGCGGAACCGGGTGCCGGCCCGATCGTGACGCAGTTCGCTCCCGTCTCCGACGACTACGACGCCCTCGGCTACGACAAAGACGGCTACGACAAGCACGGCTACGACCGGTTCGGTCGCGACCGCGGCGGCTACGACGAGGACGGGTTCGACCGGTTCGGTCGCGACCGCGGCGGCTACGACGAGGACGGGCTCGACAGTTTCGGGCGGGACCGGGCCGGGTACGACCGCCACGGCTACGACCGGTGGGGTTACGACCGCCGCGGTTTCGATCGTGAGGGGTACACCCGGGCGGGATGCCGCGTCGACGGCAATGATCGCGAGTCGGCAGACCGTGCGGTCTGCGATGCATGGCGGGCGCGCCTGGCCGACCGGCAGCGCCTGCCGACCGGCAGCGCCGGCTGACCCGCATTCGGTAGGCCGCATCCGGAACACGAACGCCCGCCGCCCCGGAAATCCGGGACAGCGGGCGTCGTTGTACGGCCCGAAGACTACCGCGGCGCCATGCGCAGCGCGCCGTCCATGCGAATGGTCTCGCCGTTGAGGTAATCGTGTTCGACGATGTACTGCGAGAGCTGCGCGTACTCATCCGGCCGGCCCAGCCGGGACGGGAACGGCACACCGGCCTCGAGGCCCTGCCGGTATTCCTCGGTGACACCGGCCAGCATCGGGGTGTCGATGATGCCGGGGGCGATGGTGTTGACCCGGATACCGAACTGCGCGAGGTCACGCGCGGCGGGCACGGTCATACCGTGCACCCCGCCCTTGGACGCCGAGTACGCGATCTGGCCGATCTGTCCCTCGAACGCGGCCACCGACGCGGTGTTGATGACCACACCGCGCTGTCCGGACTCGTCCACGGCGTCGGTCTTGGCGATGGCGTCGGCGGCCAGGCGCATCACGTTGAAGGTGCCGAGCAGGTTCACGGTGATAACCGTGCGGAACAGCTCCAGATCGTGCGGTCCGTTCTTGGACAGGATGCGCCCGGCCCAGCCGACCCCGGCGCAGTTGACCACGATACGCAGCGGCGTACCCGATTCGACCACCTTGGCGACAGCGGCGGCGACCTCGTCGTGGCTGGTGACATCGGCGGCGAGCAGGGTGACCCCGTCGGGGACATTGTCGCCGGCGCGCTCGATCGATTGCGGTACATCGAGCCCGAAGACGGTAGCGCCCAGATCGGCGAAACGCTTGGCGGTGGCGGCGCCCAGACCGGACGCGCCCCCGGTAACGATGGCGGCGGAACCCGAAATCTCCACGATGGTCCTCTCGTTCGTGACAAGCCAGTTGGCCTAACGTCAATTGCACCCTAACCGGTGTGCGCGGAGAGTTCGTGGACGGTCCCCTTGCGCTGATCGGCCAAATCGTACTCGGTAAAGAACCTAGGTCCGGCGCTGCGAGATCTCGGTGGCGGCGGCCTCGGTGGCGAGCCGGTCCGCGGCCGCACGGCGCGCCCGTAGCAGCCAGAGCGTCAGGGCTGCCACAGCCGGTACGAGCAGGGCAATACCGGCCGCACCGGCGAGCGCGAGTTCCGGGAATGCGGTGTTTATGCCGGTGAGCGCCCCGATGAACAGGAAGAGCAACCCCGACCCGAAGCCGATGGCGCGTTCGGGCAGGTGCTTGCCCACCAGGATGCCCGCGCCGATGGCCAGGGCATCGGCGGCGACCATACCGATCGTCGAACCCAGCCAGACCGCCGCCCAGTTGTTGTCGGTGGCCAGCGCCGCGGTGGCGAACATGGTGCGGTCACCGAGTTCGGCCAGCAGGAAGGCCGAGAGCACGACCAGGAAAGGCGCCGTGGTGGCGAACCGTGACGGGGCCGGCCCCTCCTCGTCCTCCGCACCGCTCACCAGCTCGCGCAGCGTCCACAGGCCCACGGCGAGGAAAGTGATCGATGCCACCGCTGCGATGGCGGTGGTGGGCAGGGCCGCGCCCAGGAAAAGCCCGATGGCGACCGATATGACGTGCACCGCGGCGGTGGCGGTGGCAATCCCGCCCAGCACCACCCACCAGCGATAGCGCAGGGCGAACGTCAGGGCCATGAGCTGGGACTTGTCACCCAATTCGGCCAGAAAAACGATGCCGATGGCGAGCCCGACGGTGGCGATCATCTGACGAATGCTCCCGATCCGCCGGCCGGAAACGGGTTCGCCTCCGGCCGACAACGAAATTGCTGTTCGGCCGAAGGTCTCGCCCACCGGAAGGACCGGTTCACACGACCGGACCCACCGACGAGCGGCGGGTCAGTATGTCGACCGCGTGATTGGGGGCTACTCCCCTTCGCTGTCGGCAACTCTACCGCACCCACTCCGGTGTCGCAATTACGCAACGACGAAAAATGGCTTCTGGCAATAAGTTTGGTTAAGGTAGCGGCATAGTTAGGGGGCCCTGATAACCGATATCCGGTCATCCGGAACGGATTTATGGCATCGCTACAGCAAACAGATCGCAATCCCTGAACCACGGCATGCGGGGTCCGCGACGACCACTCCGGGGGTGCGAGCGTCCTTATGAGTCGTGGAAGCGCCACCGGCCGCTAGAACCGCCGGATCACCGAAAGAAACGGTGCCGCGAGACCGGACGGACGCCTGACGGAACCGGTCGATCGGTAAACTACCGACCAACGAGAGGACCACTCCAGATGTCGATCGAGAACCGCCTTGCTGTCCTGGAGGCCCAAGTCGTGCAGATCATCAACGAGCGGGATCGGGAGCCGGAATCGGTCCGGGCCCTGCGAGCTCGGATCGACAGCAATCACAATGCGGTCCTGGGCGAACTCGGCAGTCTGCACGCGGATGTCCAGGATCTTCGGACCGGGCAGGCCCGGCTCGAGGCCGGGCAGACGAAGCTGCGCGGCGATGTCCAGGAGCTGCGTGGCGGTGTCCAGGAGCTGCGTGGGAATGTCCAGGAGTTGCGCGGCGATGTCCAGGAGCTGCGCAGCGGTCAGCAAGCCGTCATGGACAGGCTCGCGGAGATCTTGGCGAAACTGCCGTAACCAGTGGATGGTCGTCTCGCCGGGGAGCGGGCGGTGGCGGCACCGACGCGAGCCCGGCACTCTGCCGGGCTCGACGCCCGGCTCAGGCGGCCAGCAGCATGGCCAGTACGGCGGTATCGGGGTCGCTGATCGGGTCCAGGCCGACCCGGCTCACCAGTGAGGTGACGGTACCGTCCGCTTCCGCCTCGGCCCAGGCCGCGCGGTGTTCGAGCCCCAGGTGTGGCAGGCCCGGCAGCAGTACACACCCGGAGGCGGCGCCGGTGCACTCCGGTAGGGACGGATTGGTCTCCGCCGGCGGGTGAAGCATGAACAGGGCGGGTGGAGTGTGCTGGGCGAATAGGCCGGGCTGCACCCCGTCCTCACCGAGGACCGGTCCCTCGGCGATCACCAGGCCGACGGTATCCGGCTCCGGTTCGTCGGGTAGTTCCTCACGGACTCCGAAAACGGTCGAGGTGGTCAGCAGGCCGGGCATGGACGCCACCCGTACGGCGAGTACCAGCAGCTGCGACCACTCTTTGGTGGTGTCGGGCCAGCGTCCGGAGATGACGAACCCGCGTAGCGTGCCACCGGCGTGGAACGGCGTGACGCCGATCGGACTGTTGCTGCGCATGAGGCCTCCCGTGCGTAACCGGGGGCGGCTTTGCCCGTCCTCGAACTGTCGTGGAAGAAGAGGATCGCGCAGAAAGCATCTGGCACACAAGTACCAGAGAGTGCCAATTCGGGCAGAAAAGGCAAAAGACCCGCGGGCTCGGCGGCCCGCGGGTCTTTCACGAAATGGTCGCTCAGCCGAAGATGAGGCCCTGCGCCTGGCTGGTGGCCTTGGCGAAGCGCTCCTGTACGTCGGCCCAGTTGACCACGTTCCAGAAGGCCTTCACATAGTCGGCCTTGACATTCTTGTACTGCAGGTAGAAGGCGTGCTCCCACATATCGACCTGCAGCAGCGGGATGATGCCGAGCGGCACATTGGCCTGCTGGTCGTAGAGCTGGAAGGTCAGCAGCTTCCGGCCCAGGGTGTCGTAACCGAGCACCGCCCAGCCCGAACCCTGCAGTCCGTTGGCGGCAGCGGTGAACTGCGCCCGGAACTTGTCGAAGGAGCCGAACTGGTCGTCGATGGCGGCGGCCAGTTCACCGGTCGGCTTGTCGCCACCGTTGGGGGAGAGGTTCTTCCACCAGATGGAGTGGTTGACATGGCCACCGAGGTGGAAGGCGAGGTTCTTCTCGTGCAAGAAGATGGCGCCGTGATCATCGGCTTCGCGCGCGGCTTCGAGCTTCTCCAGCGCGGTGTTCACTCCGGCGACATAGGTCGCGTGGTGCTTGGAGTGGTGAATCTCGTTGATCTGCCCGGAGATATGCGGCTCCAGGGCGCCGTAGTCGTAATCCAGATCTGGCAGCGTGTACTCAGCCACGAATGTCCCTTCCTTGTCGGGTCGAGTGCGTCCTGTACGGGATGCTCCCGACCATTCGTACACCCGATCGGTCCAACTCGCCCCGACGCCCCACCATTCCACATCGGGTCGAAACCGACCATTCGCATCGAATGGGCTCCTGCCGCGCGGCTCGATGAAATCTGAACCGCCGGCGGTGCCGAGCCGACTCTCGACCCGGCATCTAGCCGCGCCGCGCAGCCTCGCCCGTCGACGGTCGGCTCCGTCCTCACCTGCGCGGTGAACCGGCCGACTCGCAGCTCGGGAGCGGCCGCGAGCGAGCGCTACAGCGGGGGCGCGATACCGGGATGGGTGGCCCGGGGATCGCCTTTGGCGTGTGCGACCCACCAGCGTTCGGACCCGGCGACCAGCTCCGGCAGCGGAACGGGCCGCCCCCCGGTGGTCTGGGCGGTGACGTTGTCGAACCACACCCGGATATCGAGGGCCCGGGGATCGATGCCCTCCTCCTGGGAGAATTCCAGCACGTGCCGGGCGATCCGGGTGTCGATGGTGGTATCGAAACTGAGCAACTCACTCCACAGGGCCCAGCCGCTGTCGTCCAGATCGACGAACTCCCAGCCGTGCAGGCGGCTACCGCCGAAACTCGCTACGGCGGCGGGTAGTCCCGGCAACTCCAGCGGCAGGACTCGTGGCTCCAGATCGTCCCACCGCTGTATCCGCAACGATGCGGCAATCCTGGTGACTCCCTGGAACACCAGCCGCACCCGCCGGCAACCGGTACCCGAATCCGATTGCGGTTGCGATATGCCGGAAATTTGCTCCGGCAGACTCAGGATCTCTAGGTCGAGTTCCAGTCGTTTGGCCTCGGAATCGACTTCCAATCCCAGACATCCGGCCTCCGACAGCGCCTTGTCGAGGCCGGCCGCGTCCAATTCGTCGAGTAACCCCCTGGTGGATGTCATGGCGCAAGGTTACCGAGGTCATGTCCGGGAACAGGGGATTTCGTCGATTTCCGGTTCCGGTGGAACCGATCCGGGGTTCCTCGCGTCCAACTCGGTATCGGGTCACGCAACGGCGCGTGACCCGATCGAGTGGCCGGGCGGCCGCTCCGGGATTTTTGGAGGGGAGTACCGGATCGGCCGTACGGTTGCACCATTACCGCAGGTCAGAACGCCTTTTCCGGACTGCCTGAGATATTGGTGCGCTGAATGATAGCTGATACCAGCCACTTTCGTGGTGTGTTATGCGTATAACTCATGAGTTATCACCGGCGCCGCACCGGCTCCGGATGGGTACCGAGGGGGTGGATCGCCGTCGGCGAATATGTCGCATCGTCCGGCGTGTCGGCGCCCGCGACGCCGGGCCGACCGGCTCCGGCCGCGCGGGTCCTGCCCGAGCGGCCGCTCCCACGAGAGCCGGGCAGCCGCCGAGGTGGTTATGGCAGGATCAAAGGGGTGACGAGCTTCGGAGTCCCGTCGGTACCGGTGGAGGCCGTACCCACTGAATTGGACCATCCACCCGGGGAGGCGGCTGCCGCCGCCATCCTGCTCGATGTGCGCGAAGACGACGAATGGCAGCTGGGCCACGCACCCGGCGCGGTGCACATTCCGCTCGTCGATGTTCCGGCACGCTACGGAGAACTGGACCCCGACGCCGATCTGTACGTCATCTGCCGCCAGGGCGGTCGTTCGCTGGAGGCCGTGAAGTTCCTCGCGAGCGTGGGTTATGAAGCGGTGAACGTGGCAGGCGGGATGGTGGCCTGGCAGCAGACCGGTCGTCCACTGACCGCCGAGGGTGACGAGCCCGCGAAGATCTACTGACGAAAAGCGAGGTGCGCGGTGAGTACGGTGGTGCAGCCATGTGCCCGCTGCGGTACACGCTGGGCGGTGCAGGGTCCGCCGATGCACTGGTGCCCGCGCTGCCGCGGGGTGCTCCTCTCACCGGGGCCGATCGATGCCCCGCCGGAACGCCGTAACTACCGCTGGGTCGCACGTCGGCCCGGTCGGACCGGCCACCCGACCCGGGGGGCGGCCACCAATGGTCCGCGCACCGAGACCCCGCACTACGCGGAGATTCCACGCTGGGGTCTGCGGGATCGGCCCGCCCCGGACGGCGAAGCGGACCGGCACCGCCCCCGTCCGCTCAGCACGCTGACCCGCTGGACGCACGCCGCCCTCTTCGCCACGGCCGTACTGTTCGCGGTATCCGCCGTGGCCGAGTTGGTGCGCTACCTGATCCTGCTGCGCAACCGCACCCACCTCATCGAACCGCCGCTGCTGTGGTTCTCCGACGCCCTGGTCAACACTGCGTCGTTGTTCGCGCTGATCATGGCCCTTGTCGCCGCGGTGGCCACCCTCGGGTGGCTGATCGAGGTCCGGCGCGCCGCCTTCGCGGCGGCCGGTCGCCGCGACCCCCGCTCGCCGCGCATGCTCGCGCTGGGTTGCCTGATCCCGGTGGTCAACCTGATCTGGCCCGGGGTGTTCCTCATCGAGGTGGTGTCCGGCCGTGCCGATCCGCGGGCCCGGATCGGTGTCCGCGTCTGGTGGGCGGCCTGGGTGTTCGGTGGGCTGGTCACCGCCGCGGCGCTGTACTGGCGGACCGCGGACTCGCTGCAGGCCAAGGCCGACGGTGTGCTCTTCACCGCATTCACCGATGCGGTGGCCGCCGCCGTGGCGGTGCTGACCCTATGGGTGGTACGCACGCTGGAGGGCCGGGACCTGCGCGGTCGCAGTCGGCTCGCGCATCGCTGGGTGATCGCTGTCGACCCGGCGACACCGTTGATCGAACCGGTGCACCCGGGAACGACCGCTACGGTGAGCACCGCGGCGGACGCCGACAGCGCCGATTCCCCCGACGGCGCCGATCGAGCACCACAGGAGGTTGTGGCCAAGTGAGCGAGGGCACTGACCAGTCGGTTCAGAACGGCCGCGCGCCGTTCGTGGTCGCGCACCGAGGTGCCTCGGCGGCCCGCCCCGAGCACACCCTGGCGGCCTATGAACTGGCCCTGGAAGAGGGCGCCGACGGGGTGGAATGCGATGTCCGGCTCACTCGCGACGGACATCTGGTGTGCGTGCACGACCGCACGGTGGACCGTACGTCCACCGGCAGCGGTCTGGTCAGCGAGCTGACGTTGGCCGAACTGAAGGATCTGGATTTCGGTGACGGGGCCCCGGCCGGGGTCCTCACCCTCAGCGAGTTGATCGAGCTGGTGCTGGATTGGCGCAGCCGGCCGACGAAACTGTTCATCGAGACCAAGCACCCGGTCCGATACGGCTCCCTGGTGGAGAACAAGGTGCTTGCGGAACTGCAGCGCTTCGGGATCGCCACCCCGGCCTCGGCGGCCCATTCCCGTGCGGTGGTGATGTCGTTCGCCGCCACCGCGGTCTGGCGGATCCGCCGCGCGGCGCCGCTACTGCCCACCGTGCTGCTCGGCGAATCCTCGCGCTACCTGGGTGGCGGTGCGGCGACGACGGTCGGCGCGACCGCGGTGGGTCCATCGGTGAAAACCCTGCGCGAACACCCCGATCTGGTCGACAAGGCGGCCGCGGCGGGCCGGGCGACCTACTGCTGGACCGTCGACGAACCCGACGATATGCAGTTGTGCGCGGACCTCGGTGTGAGCTGGGTGGCGACCAATCATCCCGGCCGTGCGAAAGCCGTGCTGGCGAACAGCTGAGGGGTGTGGCCTGCGGCTGATCCGGTGTGGTGCCGTGTAGTTTGACCAGCCGTGGGTAAGAGCAAACGCAATAGTCCGAAACCCGGCGGCAACCGGGCCCAGCGTCTGGCCGAACGCCGGGCGGCGTTGCAGGACAACGAACAGGTCGTGGTCCGGCCGTTCCAGGGTCTGGCCGCCGAATGCGATCTGGTCGCGCTGCGGGAGTTCGTGCCGTCGGCGACCGCCGAGCTGAAGTTGGCCGAGGGCGTCGCCGCCGAACGTGCCGTGGTGCTGGCCACTGTGCTGCCGGGCGCGGTGGCCGCGCTGGTGCGGGCAGGGGATGCGCCTACCGGTTACGTCGGTGTGCAGGTGCAGACGCCGAGTTCGGATCCGGGCGCCGATATCGCCGCCTCCATCCTCTGGACCCAGTCGGCGGATCCGGGCGATTCGCTGGCCGTGGCGCACGCCGCGCCCGGCGGGCCCGCGCCGGCCGATGTGCTGGTGGCCGATGCCGCGCTCGAACTGACCGTGCACCAGGACTTCGACTGGTGGGTACCCGAGGGCGTACAGCCCGATCCGCAGATCGCCGCGACCATCGAACAGGCCAAACAGGCGATCATGCCCTCGGATCGGCTGGATCTCGGAGCGGACGCGATCGGGGCCCCCTGGTGGGTCGACGCGGGGGACAAAGCCCACCTGCGCTGGGTGCGACCGGAATCCGAAGATGATCTGATGCTGGCACTCGCGCGGTTGCACGCCGCCGGCGGATTGCATCTGGGGGAAGGTTCGCGGTTCGCGGGGTCTTTCCGCACCCACGGCCTGCTGGTGCCGGTGTTCGATCTGGACCCGGATCGGCATGTGAGTGAATGGCGCTCTCCGGCAACGGAGTTCGGGACCCGGCTGGCCGAAGCGCTGGCGGTGGACACCCCCCTGACCTCGGAGCAACGGCGATCACGGGACGGGCTCCGGTCACGGCAGGTCACCCTCCGCTGAATAAACCGGAAGATTTTTAGAAAAACTCTTCTTTCCGGCGGCGATCTCCGCTAGGTTTCAGAGGTCGCCGTTTCTGGAACCCCCCGGCGACACAACGTCAGCCGACACAACGACCCGGCGCCGGCTGACGTAACGGAGCATCGGCCGCCCGACCTCGGCGCAGTGGGCCGGGACGGCCGATGCTCCAATCATCACCCGGGGCCGGCATCAGCCCGCCGCGTCCGTACTCACGGAACTCATCGGCGGGTGGACGCGCACCGTTACCGATCAGACGCTGCCACCGGCGGCCGATGGCGCACCCGAAACCTTCGACGGAACATCGCTCATCTCACGCGCGATGAACTCCTCCAGATCGAACAGATTCGAACCCGCCCGGTCGGCGACGGTGAGCAGGGTGGTCATCTTCGCCACTTCCTCCACCTGCTCCTTGAGGAACCACTGCATGAACTGCTCGCCCAGATAGTCGCCCTCCTCGCGGGCCGTACTGGCCAGCTGGACGATCTGATCCGTGACGGTCTTCTCCTGGTCGAGCGCCATGGCGATCGGCTCCCGGGCATTCTCGAAATGCGATTTCGCCGCATCGATACCCGTGAGATCGACGCTGATGTCCCGATCCAGGAAGTACTGGACGATCATCATCGCGTGATTGCGTTCCTCCACGGCCTGCGCGTAGAAACGCTTGGCGAGCTGCGGAAGGTCGGCATTGTCGTACCACACCGCGATGGCGATGTACTGGTGCTCGGCATTGAACTCGTGCCGAATTTGGTCGTGTAGGAGGGCGTGGAATTTGCTGCGGGGACTCTCCGGATGATTCGACATACCTTGACATTAACGCCGAAAAGTAGGGCTGTCATCCAAGTGCAACCTTAATGAGGATAGTGTTGCCTTATGGAATTGAGGATAGTGTTGCCTTATCGATTGTGGCCCGCTCCAGCAATTTTCGGCACGGATTGATTCACCGCGGGAACTGTCGAACGCAACTCCCGGGCCACGAACTCCTCCACGTCGAGGAGGTTTCCGGCCGCACGATCCGTCACAGCCAACAGTGTAGACATACCGGCCACGTCCTGTTGTTGGCATTCGAGCAACCAACTCACGAATTGCTCCCCCAGATAGTCGGACCATTCCCGTGCCAAATGCGCCAACTCGGTCACCTGATCGGTCGTCGTCTCCTCCCTGGCCAGCAGGAAAGCTATTGCCGCGCGCGGCGATTCGAATGTCTGCCGCACTTCCCCCAACCCTCCGATGGTGATCTCCAGATCCCGGTCGATCAGATACTGCACAATTCGCAGCGCATGTCCCCGATGCTGTTCCGAACGCATATAACAATGACCCGCCAATTGCGGTAACCGTTGGATCTCGAAGTACACCGCGGCCGCCAGATACTGCTGAGAAGCGGTGAGTCCGTGCCGGACCTGTGCGCGCAACTGGGCGACGAACGGCTGAGCCAGATCGCTGTCGTGCATGTGATCGACGTTACTGTGTTTTCGGCGCGCGCGGGGTCGGGACGGCCCGCCACCCTGTGAGGTGTCTCGTAAGACTCGACGCACGGGGATTGCGTCGGCATTCGATGCCCCGATCGGTATGTAACCGCCTGCGCGTACCGCAGCATCGCTGGAGCTCGGCGTGTCGTTCGCTATCGGTCGAGGAGGCGGCACTTCTGTACCACCAGGTCTACGAGTGCGCCGGGTTGTGAATCGGTTCGGTGATATGGATCGCGGAACTGGTGCACCGGTATATCGCTTGCCTGCTGGGGCCTGGGACGATGACCGCGCATGGAACCGGTACGGGCGGCCGGCAGTGTTCGGTCGCGGCCGCGTTGCCGTTGTGCGTAGGCACACCGCCGTTTCGCCGGGTTTCCCACCTCCTCAACCCTGCGCCCGGTCTCGCGGCTGCCGGTCTTTACCAACGCCGCACACCCTTGGCGCCGAGTTCGGCGAGGCCCACAAAAGTCGGGGTCCCGTCATCGCTGGAGGTGTTCGAAGATCGCGCTCCTCGGACTGTCGGCCGCCCATCGCATGCCGTACCGGCCCGAGTCGCCAGGCCTGAACTACGGGACTGCGGGCCGGCGATCCGCGCCGCCGGTGAGGCACGGCGGCCGGGACGGCCCCGTCCCATATCTCCGGGTGGCCCGGCGCTCGGATGGGTGCGGGCGAACAACCTTTGCGAACGAAGGCGCCTATTCGCCTGCCAGGTCCGCGGGGATCGGGTCGCCATCGGCGAGAGCTTCGAAGAAGCGGCTCGCGTCGGGGTCGGCCCAGAGGAGCACATTTCCGCTGTCGGTGTCGGCGAAGCCGCCGATCGGGACGGTGGTGGCGAGGGTGTCGCCGCGCAGCGCCCAGGCGAGGCGGGCCAGATCCCAGATGTGGTCGTTCTTGTCCACGGTCAGGGAACCGGCGGTGTCGCTGGCCATCGGCCACAGGGCGAAGGGGTTGATCAGGGTGGCGGGACTGGTCGCCTTCTCCAGCAGGGCCGACAGGAACAGGCGCTGGTTGTTCATCCGGTCGACATCGGCCAGGGCGGTGGCGCGGCTGCGGACGAAACCGAGAGCTTGCGGGCCGTTCAGTTCCTGACAGCCGGCCGGGAGGTCGATACCGGCCAGGGGGTCGTTGATGGCCTGCGGCACGCAGATGTCGATACCGCCCAGCGCGTCCACGACGCCGGCGAAACCGGCGAAACCGATCTCCGCGTAGTGGTCGATGTGCAGCCCGGTCGCGATCTCCACCGTTTGCGTCAGCAGCGGTGCGCCGCCGAAGGCGAACGAGGCGTTCAACTTGTCCTGGCCATACCCCGGAATATCGACATAGGAATCGCGGGGCAGGCTCACCAGCGTGGTGCGGCCCGACGGGGGGACATGCACCAGGATGATCGTGTCGGTGCGCGGATCGCCGACTTCGCCACCGGTGGCCAGGCCGCTGGTCTGCTCCTCGGAGAGCCCGGCCCGGCTGTCCGAGCCGACCAGCAGCCAGTTGGTCCCGGCGGTATTGCCGACCCGGTCCTCGTAATCGGCGAGCGCGTCGATACGGGTGAGCGAACCGTCGAGCTTCACGACCGCGTAGACGAGCAGGGCCAGGAGCGCCAGCAGAATCGCCAGGAACCAGCGGCCGATATGGCGTTTCCGGCGCGGACGCCGGGGCGGCGGCGCCGCGGGGCGGCGGCCCGGTGGGTTTCCTGTCGGGGGCGGCCGGCGGCGGCCGTCACGGTACGGGACGGGACGCTGGGTGGGGGCGTGGCCGCCGTCGCGGTATGGCACCGGACGTTGTGTCGGTGCGTGAGTGGGTGGCTGCGGTTTGCCGCCGCGCCCCGGCGCGGGTGGCCGGGCGGCCGGGGGAGCGTTGCGGCCCTGCGGTGTTTGTGACCAGGCCTGTGGTGGTTCGTAGCGTTCGGTGGGGCGGCCGGGCTGGGCCGACCCGGGATTACGGCGCATGACCTGCGGCGGTTCGACCGGTGGACGACCACCCTGCGGCGGTGGCGGCCGGTGCGCGCCGGCTCGTCCGGGTCCCCCGCTGTGCGGCGGCACCCGGCGCATACGTGGGTCGTCGCCGTTCATCATCATCAGACTGTACTTATCGATCGGGGCCTGTTCTGTTAACGCCGGTGGCGTGCGTTCGACCCGCAGGTGAGCGCCCTGCGCGGTATAGGTGGCTTACCCCGCTAGGGCAGCCAGGACACCCGGTCGTGCAGTAACCCGTAGCCCACATAGGCCACGATGTCGATGAGGGCATGCGCGATGATCAGCGGCCACAACCGGCCGGTGCGCTGCCAGAACCGGCCGAAGATCACGCCCATCACCACATTGCCGAGCCCGCCGCCCAGCCCCTGGTACAGGTGATAGCTCCCGCGCAGCAACGCGGACGCGGCCAGCGCGGAATTGTCCGACCAGCCCAGTGCGCGCAGCCGGGTCAGCAGGAAGGCCACCACCACGATCTCCTCGGCGGCCGAATTCGCGCAGGCCGAGAGCACGAGTGCGGGAATGCGCCACCAGTGGTCGCTCAACGCGTCGGGCACGATCGTCACATTCACGCCGAGCGACTGCGCGACCAGATACAACCCCAGGCCCGGCAGGCCGATGACGGCGGCGAGCGCCAGACCGTACCACCCGTCGGACCGGAAACGGGCCCGCGCCAGTCCGATCGCCCGGGGACCGATACCGCTACGCCACAGCAGGTAGAGTGCCAGTCCCGCCCACGCTGCCAAGCGCAGTACTCCGAGCAGCTGGAAAAGCAGATCGATGAAGGACTGGGTGGCCCGCGACGAGTTCAGCGCGACCGTCTGCTCGCCGACCCCGCCCGGCGCGAGCGCGCTCTCCAGTAGTGACAGCGCCGCGTTCATGCCGCTGAGCCCGAAGGTCACACAGAGGACGACCAGGATCTCGAGCCGGATCCCTCGCTGTTCCCTGGTCCGATCGTCGACCGAGCTGCTCTCGCGCATATCCAGAATCTACGTCGAGGGTCCCCCGGTCTCCGACGCCGTAGGCGGGGCCGAGGGGTTCAGCCGCGGCGCAGGCCGTTGAGGAAGGGGCAGCCGGCCAGGATACGGACGGCGCGTCCCAGGGCTTCGCTATCTTCGGCCGGAGTCGCGAAGGGGAGGCGGAAGTCGTGGTCGCCGTCGATACCTTCGATGCGCAGGGTGAGGCCGTAGCGGTCGATGGCCAGGGGGTGGATGCGGCCGTGGCGGAGTTTCGCCGGTAGGTGCCGGACCAGTTGAGCGATCACGTCGGCGTGGTCGGCGTCGAGATGCTGGAGCCAGGCCGATTCCATTTCGCAGAAAGGGTCGGGGACGGCCAGCCGCAGTTCGTCCACACAGACGGATTCGGCTCCTGAGGAGTCCGCCACCACGGCCGAGTTCAGGACCAGGCGCAGCAGGGTGGCGGTATGCCCGATATCGAGTAGCCCGGGGTGTGGGTGTTCCTCGGCGACGGCGCTGACCAGCGTCCGCTGAGCGCGGGCCGGTACACCACGGATCCAGCCGCGTAACCAGACCAGGGCCCGGACCGGTTCCCGCAGGGGGAGGGGCGCGTGGTCGGTGAGTTCGAGAACGGCGGGTGCGCCGGCGATGGCGGTGTTCGCCGCGAACACGGCCGCGCTGTCGTTGGGTACCGCGATCACCACGTCGCCGCACTGGCGCAGGAAATGCACCGATACCGGGGTGGGATCGGCACCGGGGAGGGCGAGCACCGCCTGTTCGGCGTGCACGCAGGCGCTGCGGACACGTTCGGCGGTGGACGGGGCGGGTGCGGCGGCGGTCGGCGCCATCGGTACCTCCATTGCGGGCGTGCCCGACTTCACAAGCTCTGATTTAGGTAAACCTAAGCTAAGTTAAAGTCGAGTGTGGCGCAAGGGCATCGATGACGCAGGCACCGGCGGGTGCAATCCACCGACGCTGTCCGGCGCGCACGCGCGGCACGGCCGCGGCCCGCCCGGGCATACGATCTGGGTGTGGTAGCTGGTGAATCGCAGCCGGTACTCGTCGAGTTGACCGTCCCGAAGCGCACAACCGAACGCGGACTCGTCGACGGTCTGGTGGTCCCGGCCGGAACGTTCGCCGGGGCGCGGATGGTCGAGCCGGCCCTCTCCGACGAAGATGTCGCCGACGTGCTGGCCGAGGTCGCGCACAGCCCGGACGGTTTCGCGGCTCGCGCCGATACCGCCACCCGTGCGCTCGCCATCGTCGCCGCCACCGCCGCCGCACTGTGCGGCGACGATATCCGCACCGCCCTGCGCAGCCCCGATAGAGCCTTCCTCGCCGGCCTCTCCGGTGGTGCTGTCGATGCGGTCCGCGAGGTGCTGCTCGGGATCGAGAGCGACGAACCCGCCGAACTGGAGCAGGCGCTGCGGGCCGCGCTGAGCTGACCGGAGTGGCCCTGGAGGCGGTGGTCGGGTATCTCGGCCCGCGCTCGAACCCGGCTTCCGGGGGCCGTCGGTGGTGAGCCGGTCCGGCGGCGCCCGGGTCACCGGACCCGTGCGTGGTCGCACGATCGTCCGGTTCCCGTGGTCGGCGGGCCCGGCGCATGCACCAGTAGTCTCGTAGACGTGCCGCGTATCGCGTATTTCGGTCCGTCCGGAACTTTCACCGAGATGGCCCTCGCCGAATTCGAGAGCTCGGGGTCCTTCGACGGGCCGGTCGAGCGGATCGCCGCGCCCAGTCAGTCCGCCGCCCTGGACCTGGTCCGGGCAGGCGAGGTGACCGCGGCGGTGGTGCCGATCGAGAGTTCGGTCGAGGGCTCCATCTCGGCGACCCTCGATTCGCTGGCGATCGGGCCGCGGCTGCAGATCATCGCCGAGGTCGAGCTGGAGGTGACCTTCACCATCGTCGCGCGTCCGGGCACCGAGATCGGGGCGGTACGCACGCTGGCGGCGTATCCGGTCGCACTCGCGCAGGTCAGGCAATGGGTCCAGCACAGCTTGGGGGAGGTGACGCTGCATACGTCGAGCTCCAATGCCGGCGCCGCCGAAGATGTGCGGGTCGGGCTGGCCGACGCCGGGGTCTCCACCATGCTCGCCGGCGAACGGCTCGGACTGATCGCGCTGGCCTCGGGCGTCGCCGACCACGAGCAGGCGGTCACCCGGTTCGTCCTGGTCACCGCTCCGCGGGTGGCTCCCGCGCCCACCGGCACCGACCGGACCTCCATCGTGCTCGAGGAACTGCCGAATATGCCCGGCTCACTGATGCGCGCTTTCGCCGAATTCGCGACCCGCGGCGTCGACCTCACCCGGATCGAATCCCGGCCCACCCGAACCGGTATGGGTACCTACCGGTTCTACCTGGACTGTGTCGGTCATATCGAAGACGCCGCCGTGGCCGAGGCGCTCAAGGCGCTGCATCGTACCGCGCGCATCCGGTTCCTCGGGTCCTGGCCGGCGACCTCGGCGACCGGCACCCCGCCGCCGTCGGACGAGGATGCCGCGATCTGGTTGACCCAGCTACGCAAAGGGGTGGCCGACCTGTGACGCGATGCTTCCGCCTGCGCCGCGGTCTCCACGGGCCACACGTATCCGTTTCGGAGGAGGCGATATGACTGCGAAACTGATCTTGGTGCGGCACGGGGAAACCGAAGGCAATGTCGCCAAGATGCTGGACACCAAGCTCCCCGGTCTCCCACTGACCGAGCGTGGCGTGGCGCAGGCCAAGGCATTCGGTGCGGCCCTGACCGTCCCGCCGCGCGCGTTGTTCCACTCGCGGGCCCTGCGCGCCCGCCAGACGGCCGAGTATATCGAGGCCGCAACCGGGGTGACCGCGATAGAGCGCGACGGCGTACACGAGGTGCAGCTGGGCGCTCTGGACGGGCTGAACACCAAGGAGGCCCACGACCGGTTCCAGGCTGTGTACCGGTTGTGGCATGAGGGCCGGTTGGACGAGCGCATCGACGGCGGCGAAACCGCGCAGGAGGTGCTGGATCGGTTCGTTCCAGCGGTGACCGAGCTGCGGACCGAGTTCCTCGACGGCGGCGACAGCGGCGATGTTCTGGTCGTCACCCACGGTGCCGCCATGCGCTTGGTCGGCAGATTCGTCGCCGGGGTCGCGCCACCGTTCAGCACCAACAACCACCTGGACAACACCGAGACGATCGAACTCGTCCCGCGCTCGGACGGCGGCTGGGAATGCGCACGCTGGGGTCGCTTCACTTCGCCGTTCGGGGCGAAGGCGGAAGCCGGCGCCGACGACCCGATGGGCTGAGTTCGCTCAGGCCAGGTGCGGGTTCCGGGGGAACTCGACGCGTTCGGGCAGCGAGTTGATCAGATCCTGGAGCGCGATCCGGAGCCGGGCATCGGTACCACTGCTGAACGAGGTCCATTTGGCGCCGTCGTCGGCCCGGCTTGCCGTCGCGATGAACCGGCCGGCCCGCGTATTGAACACGGCGATATGGTTTTCGGCGATATCACGGCTCGCGTCGCCGTACACCACGCCGACGATCTCCGCGTGCGAGTCGCAGTGTGCCATCGCCGAGGCGATCACCTGCGCGTCGCGCGGCGGATTGCCGACCTCCGACAGCCGGGCCGCGGTGGCCGTCGGGTCTCCCGCGTCGTCGAAGATGGGTACGAGTTGCTCGGTGGGCGCGTTCATCCCGGTGAGTTCCAATGGCTCGGCCGGGCCGAGCGCCATGATGACGGGGCCGGGCAGATCCTCGGTCGCCTCGTCGATCACATAGGTCTGCGGGCCGCGGAGGGCGACGGTCACCAGGTCGTCACCCTTGGCCAGACACATCCGGCTCACCTGTCCCGCGACGATAAGGCGCAGCGCGACCACCCAGTGCGGCCGGTACAGGCCGCGGAGGCGTTCCGCGAGTTCCGGATGAATTCGTTCACCGTCCAACAGATCACGGTCGGTGAGCGACCGGGCCGCGGCGTCCATCGCGGCGTCGTGGTCGACCTGGTTGTCGTAGCGACCCCGTGCGTCGAGCACGACGGGTACCTCGTCGATCTCCAGTGCCTCCAGGAGGTACTGCATTTCGTCGAGGGACAGCGTGACCGCCGCCAGCGTCGACGGTCCGCGCCCTGCTCCGAGCACTGTCACTTGTCCGCTCGTGGCGGTTCGGCGCCGATCACGCCGTCCGCGATGTAGCGACCGTCGGCGAAGTGATCACCGCGCAGGTACTCCGCGCCCTCGTGTTCCTGATCGTCCTCGCCGGCGGCGCCGCGCGAATTGCCCAGCAGAGGACTGGTGGACGAGCCGGTGCCGGCCGGGCGCACCGGTGCCGCCTCTCCGCGCGCGACCGCGACTGTCTCCGTGGCCGGGGCCGTGCCATTCGCCGCCGGGGCACCCCACCCCTCGGGCACCTTCAGGCCGCCGTTGTTGAGGCCGAGTGCCGAACCGCCGGGCATACCGCCGGCCCGGGTGGCCGCCGCGGCGGTGGCCGCTACGGCTCCGGTGACCATCGAGGGCGCCAGCGGCGCCACGGCAGCCGGGGCCGGGGCGGAGGTGGTGGCCGCCACGAGTGCGTTGGCTCCCAGATTGCCGACCGTGGTGACGCCGGTGCTCGCCACCGAGCCGGCGACCTGCGCCGCCTGCGTTGCCGCGCCGGCCAATCCGGGATTCTGCGCCAGCGCGGTGCCGGCGGCGGCCAGCATCTTCACCGGGTCGCCGTTGGCCTCCTTCATGGCCTCCTCGGCGGAGGAGGAATCGACCTGACCGGCGCCGTTGGCGATCGGCGGCGGGTTGAAGAACTCACCGGGGGTGAGCACGGTGGCGGTGATGGCCGCCTCGTAGGTCTCCATGGTGAGCGCGGCCCGCAGATCCAGCGCGGCCTTGGCGGCCTCGGCCACCTCGGAGGTGCCGTTCAGGACGCCGCCGGTGGAATGCGCCGCTACGCGCGCGGCATTGACCGCGGCGATCTCGGGCAGGCTCGGCATGGCGATCGAGGCGACGGTGTAGGCGGTGGCCTGCGAGGCGGCCTTGGTGCCGAGGGTCGCGGCCATGGCGCCCTGCTGCTCGGCCCATCCGGTGAAGCCGACGAGCCGGGCCAGCGCACCGATACCGTTGACACTCTGCATACCCACGCCGAGTTCGGCCATGACCCGGACGACGGTGGCGGTGGCATCGACCCACGCGCCGGTGAGCCCACCCCATGCGCCGGCGGCCGCGCTCATCGGAATGGCGTGCGAGCCCGCGTTCAGCGCGATCGAATTCCCCTCGGCGAGTCTGGGCAGCCAGAACACCCCGGTGATACCTGCGGTCATGCTTGTTTCTCCCCTTGTGAACTATCGATGGTGAATCGGCGCCGTCGCCGCATATGCGTGGTCACCGTGCTCTACTCCTCGGCCGGGCCTTCGTGTGTGTGCCGGCCGTGCCACCGCATCCGTTCCGGCAGCCGTGCGGCCGCGGACGGGGCTCCGCCCGGCAGCACCACTAGACCGCGATCGACCCGAACGGCGCCCCGGTCAGCGCCAGCACGCCCGCCGAGGCGGCGTCCTGGACCAGGTACTGGGCCAGCTGGGTGCGCAGGATCGCGGCGGTATGGTGCAGTTCGAGGACGGCCTGGGCGAGCGAGGTCTGATGGGTGGCGGCGGCCTTGTTCATATGCATCGCGCCGTGGATCGAGGCCTCGTCCGCGCCGGACGGCACGACATAGGTGGCCGGTACGGTGGCCGCGGCCATCCCGGCCAGCCTGTCGGCGAGCAGATCCAGCTCCACCGCGGCGGCGAGAATGAGCTCCGGTGTGACGTCGACGTTGCCAATCATGTCCTCGACTCCTTCTGGTGGCGGCTCTTGGGCGGAACCACGAGAATTCCCCCTACGAGTAGATCGGACGCGATACCCCCGCTGGCGGTTCCATCGATTCCGAAACTTTCTCCGTCGGCCCAGCCCCCGCCCGTGCATCCCCTGCCGGCTCGTTGCGTGGACCGGACTGAGCTTAACCCCATCCCAGCTGATGGAGACGGTCTTCGTCAATCCCGAAATAGTGTGCGATTTCGTGGATCACGGTGATCCGTACTTCCTCGATCA
This sequence comes from Nocardia sp. NPDC050193, assembly GCA_040674215.1. GTDB lineage: Bacteria > Actinomycetota > Actinomycetes > Mycobacteriales > Mycobacteriaceae > Nocardia. The sequence continues at coordinate 138,061 of JBFARE010000015.1, forward strand.
CCTCGGACTCGTCGGAGCACACGTCCAGCAGCGCGTCCCGATAGATGGTGACGGTATCGGGCAGCGAGCCGCCGTAGTGGCTATCGCGTTCGGTCAGCGCGATTCCGTGATAGAGACCCAGCAGATGCGGGTCGTCGGGATTACGCGGTTCGATCAGGATCACCACATTGTCGATGGCGCGGGTCAGCTCGGGCGGAATCTGGTCCAGCGCATCGCCGACCAGCTCCTCGAATCGTGCCTCGGACATGTGGACCGGCATCATCGCGCTCCGGGCTATCGGGGCGCGGGACGCGGTTCCGGCTGCGGAGGCAGCGGTGCGGCGCCGGGCAGCGGTTTGGGCGTCGAACGTCCGGAGTTGGGCGGCGGTACGGGTTCCTGGCCGTTGATGAGCAACCGGCCCCGTGCCGGGCCCACGATCGGCGCGAAACCCTCCTGGTCGGCGCCCTTTCCGATCATGCAGTCGAGTTTGCGGCTCCCCGCCAGCCAGCTGCGCACGTCGATGAAGTCGAAGAACACCGTGAGGGTCTTGTCCCGCAGCACATGGGGCCCGCCGAGATAGTCGTTGGTGAGCCGGCCGCATTCTTCTTCCAGGTACCGGTCCTGGTCCTCCTTGGCCGGTGGTCCGCCCGGGAAGCGCTGGGACAGATCCACAGTGGCCGCGATCTCGACCGCGTGTTCCTGACCGCAGTCGATCGGATCGGTCGGGAGGTTCTGGCTGATACCGAGGCAGACACCGGTTTCGTAGACCTTCGACTGGTCACCGTCGGACACCCGGCCCGTGGTGGGGATCGGATTGCCGCTGAGTCCAGGGACCTGCAGTCCGCAGCGCAGGATCCGGTCGCCGGAGTTGATCCAGCCGTCGTTGCTCGGATACATGAGCCCGACGGCGTAGCGGCCGCGCGGATCGAGCCGTCCGTTCAGATACCGCTGGGCGGCGGGCACGCAGTGTTCCTCGCGGAGTTCGGTGAGCCGCAGGGAATCCGGCCACGGTGCCGCGGACCCGAATTCGGAGCCGGGATAGACGCTCAGGTCGATGGTGTCGGTGACCTCGAAGAGATGGTCGTCGGCGCAATCGAGTTCGACCAGGTCGGAATGGTCGGGTTTGGTCCAGGTGAGACAGTCACCGGTGCCGACGGAGGCGAATACCTTGTCGGCCTTGGCCACTGAACCACCCGGGCTGCGGGCCTGGAGATTGGAATCGTTGTCGAATCCACTGACCAGCATGGTGCCCAACGCCGCGACCACCGCGCCCACGGCGACCGCGAGCAGGCCCCAGCGCAACGTGGGTGCCGGTACCCGCCGTGGTTTCCCTCCGGTCCGGCGGGAACTGCCCGGCGCACCGGCGCGGGGCCGGTTCCGGCGCTGCCCGGCCGTCGCGCCCCGGCCCGGGGACTCCGGCGCCGCCGGCCCGTCGGGCCGCGGACGCGCGGCATCGGTCCTGCGACCGCGGCCCGGGCGGGCGGCACGCGAGCGCAACGATTGGGCGCCGCGAGGGCCGCGCCGGCTGGTGGGCTCAGTTTCGGAGGACATCGCGGTCCATCATGGCAGCGCCGCACCCGAACGTGCCACGAACCCGGCCGATCGGGATTGCGCGCGTGTTGTCCGAGTCCGGTCCGCTGCGGGCCGGGGACATACTCGGTTGAGGCGAGAATTCCGCGACCATTACGCTGGTCAGCCATGATCGACCTCCGCCTCCTGCGCGATGATCCCGAGCTGGTCCGCGCCTCGCAGCGAGCCCGGGGCGAGAACCCGGCCCTCGTCGACGCGCTGCTCACCGCCGACCACGCGCGCCGGTCCGCGATCGCCACCGCCGATAAATTGCGTGCCGAGCACAAGGCCATGGGCAAGCAGGTCGGCAAGGCGAGCAAGGAGGAGCGCCCGGCGTTGCTCGCGCAGGCCCAGGAGATGTCGGTGCGGGTCAAGGAGGCCGAGACCGCCCAGCACACCGCCGAGGCCGAACTCCAGGAGGCGCACCGGGCGATATCGAATGTCGTCCAGGAGGGGGCACCCGCGGGCGGCGAGGACGATTACGTCCTGCTCGAGACCGTCGGCGAAGTTCCCGAATTCGAATTCACACCGCGTGATCATCTGGAACTGGGTGAGGCGCTGGGGCTGATGGATATGGAGCGCGGCGCGAAGGTCTCGGGGTCGCGGTTCTACTTCCTCACCGGATATGGCGCGCTCCTGCAGTTGGGTCTGCTGCAACTGGCGGCCCAGCGGGCGGTGGCCAACGGCTTCACCATGATGATCCCGCCGGTACTGGTCCGGCCCGAGATCATGGCGGGCACCGGTTTCCTGGGGCAGCACTCGGCCGAGGTGTACCACCTGGAAGAAGACGATCTGTACCTGGTCGGTACCTCCGAGGTGCCGTTGGCCGGTTATCACGCCGACGAGATCCTGGACCTCACCGCCGGACCCAAGCGCTACGCGGGCTGGTCGTCGTGTTTCCGGCGGGAGGCCGGTAGCTACGGCAAGGACACCCGCGGCATCATCCGGGTGCACCAATTCGACAAGGTCGAGATGTTCGTCTACTGCCGTCCCGAGGACGCCGACGCCGAACACCGGCGGTTACTGGCCTGGGAACGGGATATGCTCGCCGCGCTCGACGTGCCCTACCGGATCATCGACGTCGCCGCCGGTGACCTGGGCAGTTCGGCCGCACGGAAGTTCGACTGCGAGGCCTGGGTGCCCAGCCAGGGCACCTACCGCGAGCTGACCTCGACGTCGAACTGCACGACCTTCCAGGCCCGCCGGCTATCGGTCCGTTATCGCGACGAGAACGGTAAGCCGCAGACCGCCGCGACGCTCAACGGCACGCTCGCCACCACCCGGTGGCTGGTTGCGCTGCTGGAGAACCATCAGCAGGCCGACGGTTCGGTGCGGGTTCCCGCAGCTCTGGTGCCTTTTGTCGGCACCGACCTGCTCACTGTGCCGAACTGATGTGCTTGCGCGGTGAGAAATCGGGGTACCTCATATCCCCGGTTGGGTCGCCGGTGAGCTGATCAGTTGTTTAGGCTGTTCATCGTGCGAGGAAGCGGGTCTCGCGGCGATACCCGAACGCGGGTACGGGCCGCGTCTGGTGTGGCGACGGCCATGGTCATGTCCCGGACCACCGGGGCCTTCTATGTCATGGGTGGGATCCTCGGTCTGCTGGTGACCGCTCTCGCGCCCAGCCAGGTGCTGCACCCGGGCGACGCGGGCAATCGAGTGCTGGTCGGTTCGGCCGCGGCGGTCGCCCTGTTGCTGGGGATAAGCCTGCTCGGGTGGGGCCCGCGGATGCCGCACTGGTTGCACCACGTCTACGTCGTGCTGGCGACGGTCCTGGTGACCATCGCCGTGCACTCGTTCCCCAATACCGTCGCGGCGATCACACTCGCCTCGTTCTACGTGTTCGTGGCCTGCGACGCCGCACTGTTCTTCGCCTGGACGCAGGCCGCGGCCCATATCGCGCTGTGTATGGCGCTGTGCCTGTGGGTGCTGCCGACCCGCGCCGGCCTGCCGTGGTGGTCCGGGCTCATCCCCGCCGGTATCACCTTCGGTGTCGGGGTCGTGGTGGGAATCCTGACCCGGATGGCGTCGGAGGCCGATATCGACACCCTCACCGGGTTGCTGAACCGCCGGGGTTTCGATCGCGCGCTCAATACCGCGCTGGAACAGGCCGACCGATCCGGCCAGGCGCTCGCATTGGTCCTGGTGGATCTGGACCGCTTCCAGAAGGTCAACGATCATCTGGGCCACCGCGCCGGTGACGCCGTGCTGCAGAAGGTGGCCGATACCTGGGCCGCGCTGCTCGGGCCGGATCAACGGCTGGCCCGCTACGGCGGTGACGTGTTCGCGGCGCTGCTACCCAATACGACCGAGCAGGCCGCCATCCTGCTCACCGAGGAGTTGCGCGCCGCGGTCAGCACCGGGTGTTCGGCGGGGGTCACCTCCTGGCAGCCGGGGGAATCGGCGTCGTTGCTGGTCAGCCGGGCCGATGTGGGTCTGTACCGGGCCAAGCAGGCAGGTCGTAACCGCACGGTATTGGAGTCGGGGCATCGCACTCCGCTGGCCGTGGAACTGCGCGAAGCCATCGACAACGGCAGCCTGGACGTGCACTACCAGCCGATCGTCAGCCTCAGCGACGGTGGTGAGAAGGCGGTCGGGGTGGAAGCGCTGCTGCGCTGGTCGTCCAGCGCCCAGCCCGATGTCACCACCGAAGGGCTGATCCGGGTCGCCGAGGAATACGACCTCATCGCCGACCTGGACGAACTGGTACTGCGCCGGGCCTGCGCCGACGCCGCACAGCTACAGGAGACTTTCGCCGCCCTGGAGCTGACCCTGAATGTGAACGTGAGCGGTCTGGAACTGGCGGAGTCGGGATACGCGGACAAGGTGGCCGAGATCCTCGAGACCACCGGCTGGCCCGCGGAGCAACTGGTACTCGAGGTGACCGAGACCGAACTGGCCGCCGAATCGGATACCGCCATCGCGAACCTGCACACGCTGCGCGACCGCGGTGTGCGGATCGCCATCGACGATTTCGGTACCGGGTACTCCTCGCTGAGCCGGTTGGCGACCCTGCCCAGCGACATCATCAAGGTGGACCAGTCGTTCGTGGCCGCGATCCGTTCCGATTCACCCGCCCCGCCGCTGCTCGGCGTGATCGCGGCCCTGAGCAAATCATTGGATCTGCAGGTTATCGCCGAAGGCGTGGAAACCGAGCACCAGGCCGCCGTACTGACCGAACTGGGTTTCGCACTGGCACAGGGTTACCACTACAGCGATTCGCACCCGGTGGCGGAACTGATCGGCGATATGAACAGCGGCCGCCTGGGCGCGTTGAGTGCTCGCGCGCTGGGCGATGCCGCGGCCGACGAGAACGGCTGGCTACCGCTGTGAACTCCGGCCGGTAGCGACCGGCGTTCACAATGGCCGCGGTGCGCACTCGAGAAAACCGCTTGACCCGCGCGCATGCCTCACGGATGCTGATCGCCATGCGACTGGTCTTCTACCACCGTTGAGCCGGATCCACGGATTCCGGCCGTAAGACGGGACTACGCGCGCTCACCCTGCGAGCGACCCTGTTCGCTGCGACCGGGGACCTGGTTCCCTACTACGCGCTATACGCGCTCCTCTTCGCCGATCACGGCTTCGGCCCGGGGCAGATCTCGCTCTTGCTCGCCTTCTGGTCGGTGACGGCCTTCCTGTTCGAGGTTCCCTCGGGCGCGTGGGCGGATACGGTGTCCCGGCGCGGGCTGCTGATCCTGAACGGCTTGCTGATGGCGGCCGGTTTCACGGTGTGGACGGTGGCGCCGTCCTCTATCGGTTTCGCGTTCGGGTTCGTGCTGTGGGGTGTGGCCGGCTCGCTGCGCTCCGGAACCTTCGAGGCGCTGCTCTACGACGAACTGGCTGCCCGCGGTGCGGCCCGGGCCTATGCCCGGGTGATCGGTTACACCCGTACGGGCAGCGAGTCGAGCGCGATGCTCGCGGTCCTCGCCGCGACCCCGCTGTACCTGTGGGGCGGGTACGCGCTGGTGGGCTGGGTCAGTGTGGGGTGCGCCGTACTGCACACCGTGCTGGCGGCGAGTTTGCCCGCGGCACCGAAATCCGTCTCGGCCGCCGATGTGGGCGAGCTGGCGGAGGCGGGTGCGGAGAGCGCCACCCCCGCGGTCATCACCCCGAGTCCCCGGCCGGTGACCACGGGTCCGGGGGCTTCGGCCGCGCCCGGACCGGGAACGCTGGGGCGGTATCTGCTGATGCTGCGGACCGGTGTCGCCGAGGCGGTCCGGGTTCGGCTGGTCCGGCACGGGGTCGTGCTCGGGGCGCTGCTCTACGGGATCACCGCGTTCGACGAGTACTTCGGGCTGGTCGCCGGCGAGGCGGGCGTGGCCACTTCGTTCGTTCCCGTTCTGGTGGGCGTGACGGTGGTCGGTTCCCTGCTCGGTTCGCTGCTGGCCGGCCGGACCGAAGCGCTTCCCGCGCGCACGCTGGCGTGGGCGCTGGGGGCGACCGGGGTGCTGTTCGGTGCGGGTGCGGTGGTCGCCGGGCTCGCGGTGCGCTGGCCGGGCGCGGTGTACTTGTGCACCGGACTCGGTTTCGCCTCGATCGCCGCCGCCTACGGGGTGGTGTACAACGCGGCGATCGTCGCCGAGGCCCGGCTCCAGGACGCCATCGACGGGCCCGCGCGGGCCACGGTGATGTCGGTGTCGGGACTGCTCGAGGAACTGCTGTCGCTGGCGGTTTTCGGGTTCGTCGCGGTGGTCACACTGTGGCTGTCGGTCTCCTCGACGATCGCGCTGCTGGGCATCGCCATCCTCGCACTGGGTGTACTGACGCCGTTCTGGTTGCCACCCCGGCCGGTATCGCCGACCGATGCGCAGACCTGAGCCGCGGATGGCCGGCCCGGGCGGCGCGGACATCGGCGTCGGTAGGGTGCGGTCATGGTTTCGCGGCGGTGGGGTCTGGGTTCCGGACTGTTGATCGGAGCCGGGGTCGCCGTCCAGGGACGGATCAACGGTGAGCTGGGGGCGCGGCTGCAGGACGGGGTCGTGGCGGCCGTGGCGAGCTTCGGCAGCGGGTTCCTGGTGCTGGCGGTGGCGGTGCTGTTCAGTTCCCGGCTGCGGGCGGGGCTGCGGGCGGTCCGTCGCTCGGTCGCCGCGGGCGAACTGCGGCCCTGGCAGTTGCTGGGCGGGCTGTTCGGTGGACTGTTCGTGGCGAGTCAGTCGCTGACCGTCGCCGCCCTCGGGGTCACCGCCTTCACGGTCGCGGCGGTATCCGGTCAGCTGCTGAGCAGTCTGCTCGTCGACCGGCTCGGGGTGGGCCCGGGCGGCCGCACCCCGGTCACCGCGGCGCGGCTCGGCGGCGCGGTGCTGGCGGTGGGAGCGGTACTGCTGGCCGGCGCCGGGGGCTCGGCGCCGGCATCGCTGCGTACCTCCTCATGGCTCGAAGGTGTCCCCGGACCGCTGCTCCTGCTGCTACCTGCGGCGGCCGGGATAGGGCTGGCCTGGCAGCAGGCGTGGAACGGCCGGATCGGTACGACCGGGAGCCCGTTCGCCGCCACGGTGATCAATTTCGCCGTCGGCCTGCTGGGTCTGCTGATGGTGGAAACGCTGGTGGTGGCCCGGACCGGTCCGCCGGCCGAATTCCCCCGCGAGCCGTGGCTGTATCTGGGTGGTGTGATCGGGGTGCTGTTCATCGCCGCCGGCGTGCTGGTGGTGCGGTGGGTCGGGGTGCTACTGATGGGTTTGAGCACGGTGGCGGGCCAGTTGACGGCGTCGCTCGTCCTGGACTGGGCGTTGCCCACGGGCGCCGAGCTGTCCCTGGTGAAACTGCTCGGTTGCGTCCTGACCCTGACCGCGGTGGTCGTCGCGGCCAGGGCGCCGGTTCCGGGCGACCGCGAACCCGTGCGCTGAATACGCGCGGGCCCCGGATGTCGAGGACATCCGGGGCCCGGCGCGGTCGTCTCAGTGGGTGGGGCGGAAATTCCGCAACCGCAGACTGTTGCTGACCACGAACACCGAGGAGAACGCCATGGCGGCACCGGCCAGCATCGGATTCAGCAGACCGGCCATGGCCAGCGGAATCATGGCGACGTTGTAACCGAAGGCCCAGAACAGATTGCCCTTGATCGTGCCGAGGGTGCGGCGGGCGAGCCGGATGGCGTCGGGGGCGGCGGTGAGGTCGCCCCGGACCAGGGTGAGGTCGGCGGCCTCGATGGCGATATCGGTACCGGTGCCGATGGCCAGGCCCAGATCGGCCCGGGCGAGCGCCGCGGCATCGTTCACGCCGTCACCGACCATGGCGACGCGTTTGCCCTCCCGCTGCAGGCGTTCGATCACCGCGACCTTGTCCTGCGGCAACACCTCCGCGATCACCTCCTCGATACCGACCTGCCGGGCGATGGCCGCCGCCGCGGTGGCATTGTCCCCGGTGAGCATGATCGGGGAAAGGCCGAGCGCCCGCAGGCGGGAAACGGCTTCGGCAGAAGTCGGTTTCACGGTATCGGCGACCACGAGCACCCCACGGGCCCGGCCGTCCCAGCCGACCGCCACCGCGGTACGGCCCTGGTTCTCGGCGTCCCGCATCGCCTGCTGCAGCGATTCGTCCAGGTGCAGGGCATAATCGGCGAGCAGTCCCGGCCGGCCGACGATCACCGCGTGGCCGTCCACCACACCCTCCACACCCAGTCCGGCACTGTTGCGGAAGCTTTCGACCGGGGACAGTCCGGTTGTCCGTTCCCGGGCACCTTCGGCGATGGCACGGGCGATCGGATGTTCGGAGGAGTCCTCCAGTGATCCGGCCAGCCGCAACACCGCGTCGGTGTCTTCGCCGATGGCGGCCACCACGTCGATCAGGGACATCCGGCCGGTGGTCACCGTGCCGGTCTTGTCCAGAACAACCGTATCCACCTGCCGGGTCGACTCCAGCACTTCGGGCCCCTTGATGAGGATCCCCAGCTGGGCGCCGCGCCCGGTGCCGACCATGAGCGCGGTCGGCGTGGCCAGGCCCAGCGCACAGGGGCAGGCGATGATCAGGACCGCCACCGCCGCCGTGAACGCCGCGGCCACCGAACCGCCGGTACCGAGCCAGAATCCGAGCGTCGCGACCGCGAGCGCGATGACGATCGGTACGAAGACCCCGGAGATCCGGTCGGCCAGCCGCTGGGCCTGTGCCTTCCCGGTCTGCGCGTCCTCGACCAGTTTCGCCATCTGCGCGAGCTGGGTGTCCGAGCCGACCCGGGTGGCGCGCACGGTGATCCGGCCACCCACGTTCACGGTGGCGCCGGTCACCGTATCCTCGGGCCCGACCTCCAGCGGCACCGATTCGCCGGTCAGCATGGAGACATCGACCGCCGAGGCGCCATCGGTGATCACGCCGTCCGTCGCGATCTTCTCGCCGGGCCGCACCACGAAACGGTCGCCGACCGAGAGTTGTTCGACCGGTATCCGCTGTTCGGTCCAGGCGTCCTGCGCGGTCCGGCGCAGGACCGAGACCTCTTTGGCGCCGAGTTCGAGCAGCGCCCGCAGGGCCGCGCCGGCCCGCCGCTTGGACCGGGCCTCGAAGTACCGGCCGGCCAGGATGAACGTGGTGACCCCGGCCGCGGCCTCCAGGTAGATACTGCCGGTGCCGTCCATCCGGGCGATCGTGAACTCGAAGGGATGCGTCATCCCCGGTGTCCCGGCGGTGCCCCAGAACAGCGCGAAGATCGACCAGCCGAACGCGGCCAGGGTGCCGAGCGAGACCAGGGTGTCCATGGTCGCGGTGGCGTGCCGCAGGTTGGTCCAGGCCGCCCGGTGGAAGGGCAGGGCCCCCCACACCACGACGGGTGCGGCCAGGGTGAGCGACAGCCACTGCCAGTTGGTGAACTGCAATGCCGGGATCATCGCCATGGCGATCACCGGCACGGTCAGCACCAGGGAGATCAGTAGCCGGGTGCGCAGCCGGTCGGCGGGGTCGGCAGGTTCGGTGGTGTCCGGTTCCGCGGCGGGCGGCTGCGGCAGGCTCGCGGTATACCCGGCCTGTTCCACCACCGCCACCAGGTCGGCCGGTGCCATGGTATCCGGGTAGTGCACCCGGGCCTTCTCGGTGGCGTAGTTGACCGTCGCGGTCACGCCGTCGAGCCTGTTCAGTTTCTTCTCGATGCGATTGGCGCAGGATGCGCAGGTCATCCCACCGATCACCAACTCGACCTGCGCGGTCTGGGTATCGGTCTGCGCGGTGTCCGGTGCAGTCTGTGTGCTCATCGTTGGCTCCGTCGGCCGGGGGTCAGTGCCCATGGCCGTGTCCGGTGGGTTCGGGGGCGGTCTGCGCGTCGTCCGGGGCGTGCCCGGCCGGGTCCCCGGCGGTCTCCGCGACGGGCACGGTGAACTCGGCGCGGTGTACGGCTCCGCCGTGGCGGAACTCGAAGAACAGCCGGTAGTCGCCTGTGCCGGGCGCCGTCACCGCGAAGGTTACGCCCGGTCCGGCCGGGGTGCTCCCGTCGCCCGGGTGACCGGCCGGATGGACGTGGAGATAGCCGAGGTCGGCGGTCCGCAACGCCACGAGATGACCGTACGCCCCCAGATAGGGCTGCAGGTCCGTCACGGGCTCGCCGTCGCGGGTGACGGTGAAGGTGGCATCGGTGGCGCGCCCGGGAACGACGGTGCCGGTCAGGGCGACGGTGTAGCCGTCCACGGTGACGGTGGTGTTCGGCGCGGGTAGCGGGCGCGGCGTGTATTGCCCGGCGACCCGCAGTTCGGCCCCCAGTGTGAAGGGTTGCCCGTCGCCGGTGACGAAATCGGCGAAGACCCGGTGGTCGCCGGCACGGGTGAGGTCGACCGGGGTGCTCCAGGTGCCGTCCGGCCCGAGCGCCGGGTGCAGATGCTGGTAGCCGACGGTATCGCGGCGAACCAGGATCAGATGCAGGTCCTTCTCGTGGTTCGGGGTGTACTGCGTCACCGGCCGCCCGGTGCTGTCCTCGATCCGGAACCGCAGGGTCGCCACGCGGGCGGTGGTGACCGGGTCGTCCAGGACCAGGGTGTAGCCCCCGGCGCTGCTGGTCAGCCCACCGGGGGTGGCGTCCGCGGCGGGTTCACCGGTCGCGGCGTCGTGGGTTTCCGGCTCGCTGTCCCCGGTGCCGGCCAGGGCACCGACGCCCAGCGCGGCCCCGAACAACGCGACGAGTCCGAGCGCGAACCCGGCGAACTTTGTCGGCGTATTCATTCGATGCTCCGTTTCCGTGGAGGCTCCGGCGGCTCTCCGCCCTCCCGCTCTCCAGTGGTTACGGTACCCCCCTAGGGTATTTTGTCAACAGGGCAGATGAGGACCACCCTGGAGGACCATTCCCGATAAACGAACCCGACAGCGATCCACGATGCCTGCTGGTCGGCATGCGACTTGTCCATCGAACGCCGACGCAACCCGCATCGGGGTTACGCGGGCATTCGATATCCCGAGTCGGAATGCGGACCAGCACGTACCGCGGGACGGTCTCGACCCCGGTCAGGTCCGGGTGGGTGCCCGAACGGCCCGGTGGTCTCCGACCCCGTTTCGGAAAGCACCCCGCAACCTACGGGCGCCGAACCTACGGCCGCTGGATCCGCCGCCGGGCGTACTCCTCGGCTTCCAGGACCGCGGCCTGCTCCAACGTCGGAGCACCGCCGCCGAACCGGGCCGGGACCCACGGCTGCCCGGCGGGCATCGGGTATCCGTCCTGTGCCGCGGTCAGGAGTTCGTTCATCCGGCCGCGTAGGGCGGTGGTCACCTCGTCGACCGAACCCGCGGCGACCAGCGGTTCACCGATGCGGATGTGGACCGGGAAATTGTGCCGTCCCAATTGTTTCGGGAAACCTTTGGTCCAGATGCGGTGGGCTCCCCAGATGGTGAGCGGGACGATCGGGGCCCCCGATGCCAGCGCCATGCGCGCCGCGCCGGATTTGAATTCCTTCAACTCGAAACTGCGGCTGATGGTGGCCTCCGGATAGACCACAACGAGCTCACCGTCGCGCAGCGCGTCGACCGCCCGGCCGAACGATTCCGCGCCGGCGGTCCGGTCGACACCGATCGCTTTGCAGTGCTTCATGAGAAATCCGACGATCCCGTGGTCGAGCTCGGCTTTCATCATGAATCGCACATTGCGCCCCGACCGGCGTCCCACGACCCCGACCTCCATGAAATCCAGGTAGGAGGTGTGGTTCACCGCCAGCACCGCGCCTCCGGTGCGCGGCACGTTCTCCTGGCCGCGGATATCGAGGCGCACCCCCTGCGCGAAGAGGATGGTGTGCGCCAGCCCGGCCAGCACATCGAAAACCGGCTCCCGCGCCATTGCGACTCCTGCTCACTACCTGCGGGTTACCCGCTACCCGGCACCTGCCCCGCCCACGGTGGACAAACGTTACGCGCCGGGCTCGTCGGAGCCGGTGAGTTCGGCCCGTCTCCGGGCAATCCGTTCCGCGACCTCGGCGGCGTCCATCGCATCGGCTTCTTCCAGGGTAGGCGCACTGCCACCGAGCCGGGCCGGAACCCAGTACGCGCCGGGTTCGTGGGTGTAGTTCTCCTGTAGGCCGCGCAGTAGTTCCTGCATGGCTGTCTTCAGCTCGGCGGTCAGTTCGGACGCCGGTTCATAGGGCTGGATCGGCGTGCCGACGGCGATGGAGATGGGGGTGTTGGTGCGGCCCAGCCGTTTCGGATGGCCTTTCGTCCAGACTCGCTGGGCGCCCCAGATGGTGATCGGGATGATCGGCACGCCGGCTTCGATCGCCATCCGGGCGGCGCCGGACTTCAGGTCCTTGATCTCGAAACTGCGGCTGATGGTGGCTTCGGGGTATACGCCGACGAGTTCGCCGCGCCGCAGATAATCCACGGCAGCCTTGTACGAGTCGGCGCCCGCGGCCCGGTCCACCGGAATATGTTTGAGAGCTCGCATGATCGGCCCGGCGATCTTGTTGTCGAAGACCTCGCTCTTGGCCATGAAGCGGATATAGCGTTTGGGGGTGCGCACCGGCAGACCCGCATAGGTGAAATCCATGTACCCGGTGTGGTTGACCGCGAGCACAGCGCCACCCGAGGCGGGAATGTTCTCATCGCCGGTGACGGTGAACTTCAGGCCCTCGAGGAAGAAGACGGTCCGGGCCAGCCCGATGATCGTCCGGTAGACGGGTTCCACAAGTCAGCTAGCGTAGTCGCTGCCATGATGACCGGCAGCGTCCGGTCCGCCGCGCGCCCCGGTCCGCCGGATCCCGGGTCCGGCGCGGTGCGGTCGAAACCGCGCTGTCTCGACCGAACCGGTATGTACCGCAGGAAAGGTGATCGTCGAAGTGGAACGCGCCCGTCCCGTACCGTTGCGCCGAATCGGCCGCGAGACCGCGCGCCGCGCCCGCGTCCGTGGCCTCGCCGTGGGGCTCGCGGTATCCGGAGTGCTGTTGGGTACCGGATGCGACTCGGTATCCGGAATCCCGGGCGACGACGCCGGCGGCTCGCCGGCGCAGGCGTCCGCGGGCGACCCGCCGAGCACCGAGCAGCAGGCCACGTCCGCCGGCGTGCCGCCGTCGGTTCCCGCGCTGCCGCCGGTCCCCGCCGACGCGCCCTCGGTCGGTGCGGTCCCCGGGGTGCCCGATGCCGCCCCCGCGCTCCAGCGGTTCGCCGCCGACCTGCGATCGGCGGATATCGCGACCCTGCAGAGCACCTGCTGGACCATTCCGCCGCTCACCGTGCAGACCATGTACTCCGACCGCGATGCCGTGCTCAGCGCGCTGGCCCAGCCGGGTACCGCGGCGGACGGCACACTGACCTGGACCGATGGAGTCACCACGGTCACCGTGGACGAGCATCGGGTGGCCGCCGGATATGCCTGCGGCCGGGTGTCCGTAGCGGGTGTGGAACCGGCCTACGATGCCGCCGACGCCCGGCACACCGTGCGCCGCTACCTGGCTCGCTCGACCGGGCAGCCGCTGGACCCCGCCGACTCGGAGGAGCAGTACCCGCTGGTCTGCGCGGCGAGCCCGGCCACCTGGGATCCGGAGGCGAGCGGCGCGCCGGTGGCCGCGCCGCTCGCCGAGAATCCCGGTACGCTCGGCACGATCACCGGATTCACCGATCAGCAGATCAGTTCCCAGCCGCTCACGACGGGATATATGGCCGTCGCGGTGCCGGTGACGAATGCGTCCGGGATCACGCAGAACCGGACATTTCTACTCGAGCAGGGTGATGACGGCTACTGCATCGGCGATATCTCGTCGTGAAGCACTACCCTGGAGGGCCGTAAACGGTCAGGAGGAGCGAGCTCGTGCAGATCACCAGCGTCGGACATGCGGGATTCCATATCCGGACAGCGGCCGGTTCGATCCTATGCGACCCCTGGGTGAACCCCGCGTACTTCGGATCCTGGTTCCCTTTTCCGGACAACACCCAGCTCGACTGGGAGGAACTGGGTAACTGCGATTTCCTCTATGTGTCGCATCTGCACCGCGACCATTTCGACGCCGCGCATCTGGCCGAGTACGTGAACAAGGACGCGACCGTTCTACTGCCCGACTATCCGGTCCCGGATCTGCGCCGTGAGCTGGAGAAATTGGGTTTCCACAAATTCTTCGAGACCGAGGATTCGGTCAAACACGAGATCAATGGGTCGATGGGGATCGGCGGTGGTGATCCGGCCGCCGAACTCGACATCATGATCGTCGCGCTGCGTGCCCCCGCGGACGGCCCGATCGGTGATTCCGGGCTGATCGTCTCCGACGGTGAAACCACCTGTTTCAATATGAACGACGCGCGGCCGGTCGATATGGATGTGCTGCACGAAGCCTTTGGGACGATCGATATTCATCTGCTGCAGTACTCGGGCGCCATCTGGTATCCGATGGTCTACGACATCCCGGCCCGGACGAAATCGAATTTCGGGAAACAGAAGCGGCAGCGCGGAATGGACCGGGCCCGCAGCTATATCGAGCAGGTCGGCGCCACCTGGGTGGTCCCGTCCGCCGGGCCGCCGGTCTTCCTCGACGACGAACTGCGCTATCTCAACGACGACCACGGCGACGAGGGCAACATTTTCCCCGATCAGATGGTCTTCCTGGAGCAGATGCGCGAGCACGGCCACGATCGCGGCGTGCTGATGGTGCCGGGTTCGGTGGTCGAGGTGCACGGTGCCGAACTGGAACTGGATCATCCCTACGATCCCGAGACCATCTGGCACGACAAGGCCGCTTACATCGAGAAGATGGCGCAGCGGCAGGCGCCGGTACTGGTGGCGGAGAAGAAGACCTGGGCGTCCGCCGAGGGCGAGCCCCTGCTGGAACCGCTGCAGGCGCTGTTCGAGCCGATCATGGCGCAAAGCGATCTGATCTGCGACGGTATCGGCTACCCGGTCGGACTCGTGATCGGTGAGGAGACCGTGGTCCTGGACTTCCCGCAGCGGGCCGTCCGCGCGCCGCTGGAAGGCGAGGGCAAATACCGTTACGGCTTCCGGATCGCGCCCGAACTGGTGCGCACCGTGCTGCGGGACAACGAACCCGACTGGGTGAACACCATTTTCCTGTCCACCCGTTTCCAGGCGTGGCGGATCGGCGGGTACAACGAATACCTGTACACCTTCTTCAAATGCCTCACCGACGAGCGGATCGCCTATGCGGACGGCTGGTTCTCCGAAGCGCACGACGATTCGGCGTCGGTGGAGGTGGCCGGCTGGGAGATCCAGCGCCGCTGCCCGCATCTGAAGGCGGACCTGTCGAAATTCGGTGTGGTGGACGGCAATACGCTGACCTGCAACCTGCACGGCTGGCAGTGGGATCTGGAGTCGGGTCGCTGCAAGACCTCCAAGGGACACGAACTGCGCTCCCGGAAGGTGTCCGAACCGGCCGGGTAGCGCGGTGCGGTCGGTGGATATCCGGCCAAAAGCCCTCGACGATCTACCGGCGTGCGTAGCGGTCCTGCGCCGCGTGCACGAGACGGACGGCTATCCGGCGGACTGGCCTGCGGACCCGGCCGGCTGGTTGAACTCGGCGAAGCTGGTCGACGCGCGGAACGCGGAAATCAGAGTGGCCGGTGCGGAGCGACACGGCAGCCGGGTGGCTCGCGGCGAGCTCTCCCCGGCCTGGCGCCTCGGCACGGACAGTCGAGCAACGAAACATATTCGATCGCAACACCTCTGACGAGAATCGGGGTACTGTGAACGCGCCCGGCCCGGTGGATTACCAGGGGCACCGGACGGGGAAGCGGGGGCTTGCGGCAGCTTCCCCATACCGGGCGCGTCTTCAGCACAGCATCGAGTTTCGGTGCTGTGCCAGGCGCGATCGAGAAACCATCCGAATCACCACGGTGTTTTTCATCCCCGGCTGCGCGTCTTTCGAGGATGGGAATGCCCGGTCCCCTTCGAACGGAGATTAGCGAATGGCCGAGTTCGCTGGATCGACCCTGCCCAGGCGCCAGCTGGGTAAACACTTGCGCAATGGCCGGGAGGCAGTGGGTTTGACGCTGGCCGAGGTGGGCGCGCTGATGGAGTGGAGTATCAGCACGGTCCACCGGCTGGAGGTCGGGAAGACCGAACGGATCCGAGTGACCGATGTGGAGGCGCTGTGCCGGATCTACGAGTTCAGCGAGGAGTTCACCGAGGTACTGAAGGGCCTGGCCCGGCAGGCGGCCGGACAAAGCTGGTGGCATGAGTACGGCGACCTCATTCCCGAGCATTTCGACGTATTCGTCGATCTCGAATCGTCGGCGCAGTCGCTGACCTGGTATGAACCGGAACTCGTGCCCGGGATCGCGCAGACGCCCGCATACGCGCTCGCGTTGATCCGAGGCGGCTACCCCGACGAACCAGCCGGAGAGCATGAGCGACGTGTGAAGCTCCGGATGAGAAGGCAGGCCCTCATCACTCGAACGTATATGCCTGTCCAGATCGACATCACCTTGCGGGAGTCGGTGCTGCGCGGTGTCGTGGGTGGTTCCCGAGTCATGGCTGGTCAGCTGAGACACCTGGCAGATCTGAGTACTCGGCCGAATGTGACGGTCAGGGTGCTGCCCTTTTCAGTGGGTTGCCCCCTCGGCGTTGCGATCGGGCCATTTGTGATTCTGGAGCCGCGTCACGTCACTCGACGACAGCCTCCGGATCCCACTGTGGTGTATGTGGAGAGCTACACCGGCGATCTCTATCTGGAGAAACCGGCGGTAGTAGCCCGGTATGCTCGGGCACACCAGGGGATTCGGCGGGTTGCGCTCGATGACGAGCAAAGTCGGGCCCTGCTGCGGCGGGTCGCAAAGGAGAACGGGACATGACCGATCGTCTATCCGGTGCCGAATGGTTCAAGAGCACCTATAGCGGCGCCGACAAAGCGTGTGTCGAGGTCACCTTCCTCGCGGACGGGTCGGTCGGTATTCGTGACTCGAAGAATCCCACCGGCCCCGCCCTGGTGATGGGCTCGGCAGCGTGGGATTCTTTCCTCGCTACGCTCACCCGGCGCTGAGCGTAGCCCACCGCGCCGCACGGGACATGTCGACGGCCATATGGGTCTGTTCGTCCGGTCGTTCGCACGCAGCGTTCCGCATCCGTTCGGAGCGGTTGGCGGTGACCTATCGTGCGAGCAGTGCGGCCGGTATTGCCGGTGGGGTCCAGCGCCTGCCGGGATCACTCGACGACTCGTACCATAAACCGGTACCATATGGTGGTGACCTGAGGAAAGGGATCGCCGATGACCAGCATGTCCGCGAGCGAAGCGCGTGCCAACCTGTACCCACTCATCGAGCAAGTCAACGACGACGCCGTCGCCGTCCATATCACCAGCCGCAAAGGCAACGCCGTACTGATTTCGGAAGATGAGTACAACTCCCTTCGCGAAACTCTCTACCTGATGCGTTCCCCCGCCAACGCTGCACGTCTCGCCCAGGGCATCGCCCAACTCGAAGCCGGTGATTCTGTCGAGGTGGACATGGATCGGCTCGCCGAAGAGCTCGAATGAAAGTCACCTTCGCGAAGGTCGCGTTCGAAGATTTCGGCCACTGGATCTCCACCGACCGTAAGATGGCGTTGCGAATTATGCGTTTGATCAACGATATCGACCGTGACCCGTTCACCGGGCTGGGCAAGCCCGAGCCATTGAAGGGCGACAAGTCCGGGTACTGGTCTCGCCGGATCAACGACGAACACCGCTTGGTCTATGCCGTCTCCGGAGACAACATCCTCATCGCTGCGGCTCGCTACCACTACTGACTCACATCCGGCCGTGACGGGGGTCTCTCGATGCCGGACCACTTACTACCGCACCTTGGGGGTGAAATCCGGCGGCGGTAGAGTCACGCCATGGCCTCGCGCATTATCCGGGTCGCCACCCGGGCCAGTCCTATGGCAGTAGCCCAAGCCGAGCAGGTCGCGGCCGGTCTGTCCGAGTTCGGTGTCGAAACCGAACTCGTGAAAGTGACCTCCGCCGGTGACCGCTGGATGGGTGATCTGGCGAAGCTCGGCGGTAAGGGGGCTTTCGTCAAGGAGATCGATGACGCCCTGCTGGAGGATCGGGCCGATCTGGCCGTGCACTGCCTGAAGGATATTCCGGGCGATATTCCGATTCCGGAAGGTATCGCGTTCGCCGGTTTCCCGGAGCGCGACGATGTGCGTGACGCGATCATCACCAAGGACGGTCGGCCGCTGGCCGAGCAGCCGCCGGGGACGGTGGTCGGGACCAGTTCGGTGCGCCGGGCCGCGCAGCTGCGTCTGCACTATCCGGGGCTGGTGATGAAACCGCTGCGCGGGAATATGAACACCCGGCTGGAGCGGCTCGAGGACGGCTACTGCGATGTGCTGATCGCCGCCGTCGCCGGGATGCATCGCATCGGCCGCGAGGATCGGATCACCGAAATCCTGCCGCTCGAGGTCATGTGCCCGCCGATCGGCGCGGGCGTGCTCACGCTCGCCTGCCGCGCCGACGATGACGAGGTCCGCGAACTCGCCGGCCGTCTCGACCATGCCGACACCCGCCGGGTCGCCGACGCCGAACGCGCCATGCTGCACGCCCTGCAGGGGCACTGCAATTCCCCGATCGCCGGGGTCTGCGTGATCGAACCCACCGGCCGGCTGTCGTTGCGCGGCAAAGTGTTCGATCTCGAGGGCACCAAGTGGCTGGATTCGCAGCACTGGGGCGTTCCGGAGGATCCGCAGGCCCTCGGTTTCTTCGTCGGTTCCGATCTGCTGCGCCAGGGCGCCCGGGCGATCATCGACTCCATCCCGCACTGAGTTCGCCCGTCGCATGCGGTGCCGCCGATAGGGAGGCTGAAGGGCTGCCGGCCGCGATCTGCTTCTCGATCGCCTCGCGCAACCAGTCGCCGGTGGTCATTCCCCGGTATCGGGCGAGTACGCGGGCCCGATTCAGGACTTCGATGGACAACTGCACGCTGTAGCCGGCCATGGGCGAGGTATCGGTCGGGCTGCCCGGCACCGCATTGTTGATCTCGTCGACAACGCTGTGGGCCTCGTAGTGCTTGCGAGCTGCGTCGAAATCGGATTTGTCGCTCATGATCTCCAGCCTTGTTCATCGGCCATACGTTCCGCAGCGTCTCGGGCGATGTTCAGCTGGGGTCGGAGCCGCGGATGGCACTGAGCCAGGTACCGGTCGCGGCTGCCACGCACAGGGCGGCGATGAACGCGGCCGTGCCACCGCCCATCACGTACACCCACAGCAGGGCGATGAACGGTGCGGCAACTGCCGGCTGGGCGTCCAGCAGTAATCGGCGGCCGATCTTCGTGGCGGTGGTGGACCGGGCCGCCGCGTCGGGGTACGTGCGGGTTGGGTTGTCGACCAGGCGGCCGGGCGGTTCGCTGTCCCGGGCCCGGCCGGCCGGGAGTACGCGTAACTCGGGCTGCTGTTCACCGGCGGCAACTTCGTCCGATTCGGGGCACAGCAAGATTTGTCGTCCGGTCAGCCGGGCTGTACCGCCGGTGAACCGGATCAGCTCCGGCGTGAAGTACACCGGAAGCCAGCTCTGAACCTTGGCGTCACGCAACTCCAGCCAGGAACGGCTGACCAGCTGATATTCCTGTCTCACCCGCCGCACCGGAACTGTCGTGGACCCCTCGGCCCGGTAACCGACCACCCCCAGCGCCACCGCGACCCGGTATCCGCTGTACCCCACGATGCCCGCGCCGACCACCGCCAGTGCGCTGAGCTGGTCCGGATCGGCGAACGGCGCCCACGCGGTGAGTACCGCGAGGGCGCCGATGGTCACACACAGCGGATAGGCCAGCGGATGGCCTATCCGGGAGCTCACTTCAGGAAACCGATTTTCGTGTAGTCCAGGGAAGCCAGGCCCGCGGCGCCGTAGTTGGCGAGGTTGTCGCGGACACCGACGTTGCCGGCCGACTGCACCAGCGGGATCGAATGGCCCTCCGCCCAGACCGCCTGGTCGACCTGATTGGCCAGTTCGATGGCCTTCTGCGGGTTCAGTTCGGTCAGCGTCTTCTCGATCAGATCGTTCAGTTCGGGCGACCCGATGCGGCCGTAATTGCCTTGCAGGTTATCGGGGTAGTAGCCCCAGATCTGCGGGATGCTGCTCAGCGGGAACGCGTCACCCATCCACACCCACTGGCCCACATCGAAATTGCCGGGCTGGATATTGTCGGTGAAGAAACCACTACCGGGCTTGGTCTCGATGACCAGTTCGATGCCCACCTGCCGCAGGTTCTGCTGGATGATCTGCGCGACCTGCACCCAGGTCTTGTCGTTGTACATGACATCGCGGATCACCAGTTTGCGGCCGTCCTTCTCTCGGACGTCTCCGTTCAGTGTCCAGCCCAGGGCGTCGAGTTCCTGCTTCGCGGCCTCGGGGTCGAAGGGCAGGCTGTTGTCCTGGTAGCCCTTCTGGCCCTGGATGAAGATGTGATTGTTCAGCGGCTGTGGGTCGTTCACCAGGCCGTTCTGCATGGCCTTGGCGATACCGGCGCGGTCGATCGCCTTGATGATGGCGACCCGCAGCTTCGGATCCTCCAGCAGCGAGCCCGGGGCGCCGTTGAAGGTCAGATGCGACCAGCTGTTACCGGGAGCGCGCCGGATCGCCACCCCGGGGGTATTGCGGGCGGTCTGCATATCGTCGCGGGTCCCCAGGCCGACGGCGTCGATCTCGTTGTTGGCCAGCGCCGGCACCATCGCTTCGCTCGACAGCACACTGAAGGTGATGGTGTCGAGTTTCGGGGTCGCGCCCCACCATTTCGGGTTGCGGCCGAGCACGATCCGGCCCTGACCGCGGTCGGTGGACTGGATGACGAACGGGCCCGAGGTCTTGCCGGGTGCGTTGCGCCAGGCCTCGTTGAACGCCTCCGGCGTCGCTGTGGCCTCCTTCGGCAGCAGCATGGAGTTACCGGCGAACTGCCCGGCCCAGTCGGCGTAGTGGCTCTTGAAGGTGATGATCGCCTGGCGGTCGTCGGTGCCGCGTTCGACCTTCTCGATCCGGTCGAATCCGTTGGTGTTCCCGATGAGGAACTTCGGATCCTGCCCGCTCATGGCGTGCGCCTGGGAAGCGATGTCCTCCCAGGTGATGGGGGAGCCGTCCGACCACACCGCCTTCGGATTGATGGTGTAGGTCACCTGCTGCGGTTCGGAGTTCGTGAGCTCGACGCCGGTGAAGAAATCGGTGTTCACCGAGATGTTCCCGGCTGCGTCGGTGGCGAACGCGCGCGGCATCATCGGGCGCATGATGCCCGCCGACTCACCGTCGGAATCGATCTGCATCGGGTTCCACTGCTCCGGATAGGAGGTGGCGGCCAATCGCAGATTCCCGCCGTCGCGCAGTTCGCTCACATCGTGCGGGTTGATGTCGTTGACCGTGCCCAGTTCGGCGACCGCGCCCTCGGGTGCCCCCGAATCGTTCGCACCACAACCGGCCGCGAGCAGGGCTACGGTGCACAGCGGTACCGCGAGCCTCCGCAACGATCGAATCCTCATGGCCGTTCATCCTTCCTGCCGGTGGGTCCGGAGAACATGTCCGTCAACCCTCTACCACGGGTACGGGCACGGCATCGATCAGCGATCGTGTGTATTCGTGTCCCGGATCGCCGAAGATCTGTTCCGCCGGTCCCGCTTCGACGATCTTGCCCCGGTACATCACCGCGATATCGTGGGCCAGATTGCGCACCACCGAGAGGTCGTGGGAGACGAAGAGGTAGGAGAGTCCCCGTTCGGCCTGCAGGTCGCGCAGCAGATTGAGGACACCCGCCTGGATCGAGACATCCAGTGACGACACCGGCTCGTCGAGCACCAGCAGTTCGGGGTCCAGGGCCAGCGCCCGGGCGATACAGATGCGCTGTTTCTGGCCGCCGGAGAAATCGCCCGGATAGCGGTCGGCGTGTTCGGGCCGCAGGCCCACCTGCCGCAGCAGATCCGATACGCGCTGGGCGATCTCGGATTTCGGCCGCTTCGCGAGGCGCAGCGGCTGGGCGACGATATCGGAAACCGGTAGCCGCGGGTCCAGTGAGGCCGTGGGGTCCTGGAAGACGATCTGCAGTTTGCGGCGCAGTTCACGGCGTTGCGCGGCCCCGAGGGTGGCGGTATCGCGGCCCATGATCTCGATGGTCCCGGCCTGCGGTTTCACCATGTCCATGATCTGGGTGAGGGTGGTGGACTTACCCGACCCGGATTCACCGACCAGGGCCAGGGTGCGTCCGGCGCGGACCTCGAAACTGATCCCGTCCACGGCGCGGACCTCGCCCTTGCGGCGGCGCAGGATCACCCCGGAGGTGATGGGGAAGGTTTTGACCAGATCCGTCACCTTCAGCACCGGCTGCGGATCGGCCGCGGGGAGCGCCGCGGGTTCGCCGATCTCGCGGCGGTAGGCGTCGAACAGCGCCGCCGAACCGACCTCGTCGGTACGGATGCACGCCGCACGATGGCCCGCAGCGATCTCGGCCAGCGGCGGTTCCGCGGCACGGCAGTCCTCGATCGCAACCGGGCAGCGCGGCGCAAACGAACACCCCGGCGGCAGTGCGTGCATGGCCGGAGGCGCGCCGACGATGGGGATCAGCGGAGTGCGCGGCGGTCCGTCCATGCGCGGGATCGAGCCGAGCAGACCTACGGTGTAGGGCATCCGGGGGGCCCGGAAAACCTGCGCGGTGGTCGCGGTTTCCACGATCCGGCCCGCGTACATCACGGCCACGCGATCGGCGAGGGTGGCCGCGATACCCATATCGTGGGTGATCATGACGACGCCCGCGCCGGTGATATCGCGCGCTTTGCGCAGCAGGTTCAAGATCTGCTTCTGCACCGTCACATCGAGTGCGGTGGTCGGTTCGTCGCAGATGATGAGCGCCGGATCGTTGGCGATCGCCATGGCGATGACCACCCGCTGGCGCATACCGCCGGAGAATTCGTGCGGGAAGGCCTTCGCGCGCAGCTCCGGATCGGGGATACCGACCAGATCGAGCAGTTCGACCGCGCGTTTCGCCGCCTCCGTCCGGCTCATGTTCCCGTGCGCCAGTAGCGCTTCGGCGACCTGATCACCCACCCGGTACACCGGGGTGAGCGCCGAGAGCGGGTCCTGGAACACCATGCTCACCGCGCTGCCGCGCAGTTTCGACAGTTCCCGGTCGCCGAGGCCGAGTAGTTCCCGCCCGCGTAGCCGGATCGAGCCGGTGACCCGGGCCTGTTCGGGCAGTAGACCCATCACGGCGAGGGAGGACACCGACTTCCCGGACCCGGATTCGCCGACAATCGCCAGCACCTCACCGTCGGCGACCGTGTAGTCCACGCCGCGGACCGCGTCGACGCGGCCTTCTTCGCTGGGGAACGAGACGCGAAGATCCGATACCTCCAGCAGGGGCGCGCGACCCTGGCCCGAGCCGGAGGCACGGGGTCCGGCCCGGTCCGCCGCCGATTGCACCGTCGTGGTCTCTCCGGTCATGTCCGCGCTTCCTCCGCCTGCCGGGACTTCTCCGCCGCCTTGCGCGCCTTGCGCGACGGCCGGGACCGGGCGCGTTTCGCGCCGGGATCGAAGGCGTCGCGCAGGCCGTCGCCGACCAGGTTCGCACACAGCACGGTGATGATCAGCAGACCGCCCGCGAAGAGGAACAGCCACGGATAGGTCATGGCGGAACTGGTGCCGTTGGCGATCAGCGTGCCCAGCGATACATCCGGCGGCTGCACCCCGAAACCGAGGAAGCTGAGCCCGGTTTCGGCCATGATCGAGGCGCCGACGGTGAGTGTGGTGTCGATGATCAGGATCGAGGCGATATTCGGCACGATATGGGTGAGGATGATCGTCCGGGTCGGCGCACCCATATAGCGGGCGGCCCGGACGAATTCGCGTTCGCGCAGGCTCATGGTCAGGCCGCGCACGATTCGCGCGCTGATCATCCAGCCGAACACACTGAGCAAGATGATGAGCAGCACGATCGAACCGCTGCCCTTGGTGCGCGGCGCGAACAGGGCCACGATGATGAAACTCGGCACCACCAGCAGCAGGTCGACCACCCACATGATGGTCCGGTCCGTCCAGCCGCCGAGCAGGCCGGCCACCGCCCCGGTGACGGCGGCGATGGTGGTGGAGAACACGGCCACGCACAAGCCGATGATCAGCGACTTCTGCAGTCCGCGCAGGGTCTGGGCGAGCACATCCTGGCCGATCTCGGTGGTTCCGAACGGATGCTGGGGGCTCGGCGGTTGGAGCAGCGCGGTGTAGTCGATGTCCTGATAGTCGTAGGGCAGCAGCGACGGTAGTACGAAACTGGCCAGGAACATCAGTATCAGTACCGCGGCGCCGACCAGCGCGGGTTTGTTGCGCAGGAAGCGGCGCAGGATGAGTTTGCGCCGGCCGGAGGCGGCCGGTTCGGGCGCGCCCTGGACCAGGATCTCGGTTTCGTTGATGCTCACGCTGTGTCCTTGGGCATGGTCGGGGGCCCTACATGGTGACGCTTCGCTGCCGCCTCCGGGCCTGACCCGCTCATGCTGTGTTTTCGGGGATGATCGGGGGGCCCTGCGTGGTTACGCTTCGCTGCCGCCTCCGGGCCTGACCCGCTCATCCCACCCGCACCCGGGGGTCGAGAATCGCGTAGACGATATCGGAGAGCAGGCCCGACACCAGGACCACCAGTCCGGCGAACGCGGTCACCGTGGCGACCACGTAGATGTCCTGGGCGTTGATCGAATCGACCAGCCATTCCCCGACGCCGTGCCAGCCGAAGATCTTCTCGGTGAAGGTGGCACCGGTGATCAGTCCGCCGAGGCTGTAGGCGAACAGCGTCGCCATCGGGATGAGAGCGGTCCGCAGGCCGTGTTTGTAGAGGGCCCGGTTGCGGGTGAGACCTTTGGCCCGGGCGGTCCGGATGAAATCGCTCTGCAGGACATCGAGCATGGCATTGCGCTGGTAGCGGCTGTATCCGGCCATCCCGCCCAGGGCCAGTGCCAGGGTGGGCAGCACCAGATGTTGCAGGCGGTCGACCAGTTGGGCGCCGAACCCTTCGATACTGGTCGCCGACGTTTCGCCGGTGTAGAGGAAGATCTGCGTTCCGGTGGCCGAGTTGATCTCGAGCGCACCGAATTTCAGCAGCGTCGCCAGCAGGAACACCGGGGTCGACAGGATCAGCAGGGATACGACGGTCGTGAAATAGTCACTGAATCTGTACTGCCGGATCGCGCCGGCCGCACCGATGAGCACGCCCAGGACCGTGCCGATGATCGAACCGAGGATCAACAACCGCAGACTGACCCCGATCCGGCGGCCCAGTTCCTCGCTCACCGGCTGCCCGCCGAGCGTCTTGCCGAAATCGCCGTGCACCACACCTGTCATCCAGGTGACGTAGCGCTGCGGAATCGGTTCGTTCAGATGTAGTTCCTCGGCCTTGGCGTCGATCACCGACTGCGGCGGTCGCGGATTGCGCTGCTCCAGGCTGTCCAGTGGCCGGAAGGTCAGCGAAGCGAGGCTGAAGGTGAGAAAGGACGCCAAGAGCAGCAGCACGACGTAATTGAGCGCCCGTCGTAGCAGAAAGCCGGCCATCGTTCCCCTCGATATCAGGTGTAGCCCCTGATCATAGGGAGCGATCCCCCGGGATGCGCGACGGACGGCCCGCTGCGTGTTCGCTACCGCGAACGGGTGCACCCGCCGGGACGTCGCGGCCGACCCAGCAGAATGGAGCGGGTGAGCGCAACGCGGCAGACCCGACCGGAACTGGTGGCCTCCGATGTGGACGGCACCCTCATCGATCCCTACGAGCGGGTTTCGGCGCGGACCCGGGCCGCGGTGGCGGCGCTGGTCGCCGACGGAGTGCCGTTCGTACTGGCCACCGGCCGTCCGCCGCGCTGGATCGCCCCGGTGGTGGCCGGGCTCGGCTTTGCGCCGCTGTGCGTGTGCGGGAACGGCGCCGTGCTCTACGACGCGGGGACCGACAAAGTACTCGGGGCCTCGGTGCTGGATGTGGAAACCCTCGCGTGGGTCGCCGATATCGCGGAGAAGGTGCTGCCCGGATGCGGGTTGGCGGCCGAACGGATCGGCGCGAGCGCGCGCGACGCGGCCACTCCACAATTCGTCAGCTCACCGCAGTACGAGCACGCCTGGCTGAATCCCGACGACACCGCCGTGGCCCGCGACGAGGTCATCGACACCCCGGCGATCAAGATGCTCATCCGGCTACCCGGCGCCCGCAGTGGCGATATGGCGGTGACGCTGGCCGCCCATATCGGCGACCGCGCCGATATCACCTACTCCACCGAACACGGCCTGATCGAGATCTCCGCCCCTGGTGTGACGAAGGCGTCGGGGTTGCGGACCCTGGGCGAGCGGCTCGGGGTCGATACCGCGGATATGGTCGCGTTCGGTGATATGCCCAACGACATCCCGATGTTGCGCATGGTCGGGCTGGGGGTCGCGATGGGGCACGCCCATCCGGAGGCGCTCGCGGCCGCCGACGAGATCACCGGGACCAACAGCGAGGACGGCGTGGCGCAGGTCCTCGAACGCTGGTGGCCGGCGGCGGAACCGCGGCCCGCACGGTCATCACCGAGCAGTGGGCGACCGCCGGCACCCTGGATCTGCCGGT
>JBFARE010000016.1:0-161804 GCA_040674215.1 Nocardia sp. NPDC050193
TGGTCGACCTGGCGCCGACGACATCAATACCGGGCCAGAAAAGCCCACTACCAGCGGAGACACCGATTATATAACCAAGTGCGGCTGGAGTACTAGGCTCTGTCGCCGGGATCCTGCAGATGGTCATCGGCACCATCCTTGCCAACACCGGATCGGGTGGTTCGGGCTCCGGCTGGTGAGCCTCGCGAATTCGGCTCGTCGTTCGCGAGCCGAATTCGCGTTCGGTAGCGGCGTCCGTGTGCGCGGGTTGCTCGCCGGCAGCCGAATATGCCGTAGCGGTCGATGTCGTCCGGGCGCTGCCGGTGCCGGACCGACGATTCGCCTGGTTCCGCCCCGTCCGGCGACTGTGGGCCGGCCCGTTGTCGCCGGGGCGGTTCACGCTCCGGCGTGGAGGTGAGCGGCCCACAGCGATGAGGTGGCCGGAAAGGTGTCGCGCGCCGCACGGACCGCCTGGTGCAGTGCGTGGGGCGCGCGGCCGATATCGATCACCGGTGTATCGGGTGCGGTACGCAAGGCGGTGTAGAAGGCGTCGGCGATGCTGATCGCGATATCGTCGTCGATTGTCCACAGCGTGCCGATGACGTGGGAATATCCGGCGAGCTGGAAGGCGGATGCGAGGTGGATGGACTCGTCGACCAGTTGGGTGTCGGTGCTGATGGCGGTATCGCAGGCCGACAGATACGCCAATCGTGCCCGGTCGAGATGGATCGGGGCGAGGGCGGCGACGGTGAGCGGCGTCGTGGCGTGATCGTGTAACAGCAGCCGACTGCGTGAGGGGTCGTCGGGGTCGGTGGCTCCGTGACAGGCGAAGTGCACCATGACGCTTTCCGGCAGCAGATCCAGCACGGTGGCCGTTGTGGGGAGTGTGTGCTCGGCCCACGGATTCGCCGGGGCGCCGAGATCGTGCACATCGTCGGGCTCGGTGAGGACGGCGGCCCCCGGCAGATGCGTGGCGACCAGATGGGCCTCGTCGAGCACGTAGTGCAGCAGTCCGCCGGGCACCCACCACACTCGCGGTCCGGGCCGGTCGGGCGCGATCGGCCGATGAAAGCCCAGCGCATCCAGCACGGGACCGGTTGCGGTGTCCCACAACCATTCCAGGGTGGCACTCAACTGTCGTTGCGCGGCCTGCCGTTCGGTACCGGTGCTGCCGTGGACGGCGGTGTTCAGCGCCTCGCGGAAGGCGCGGGTTCGATCGCGCACCGCCTCCGCGGACAGGGCGGGCAGCGGCAGGCAGGAGATTCCGTCGGTGGTGAGCAGCAGCGCGTCGCTACCGTACCGGCCGATGCTGAAGGCCACCACCGGTCCGGGGCCGGCCTGTGCGACCAATTGCCCGGTCGACGGTGGCAGGGCGAATGTCTCGAACCCCGGGTCGACGACCCGCGACGACACCGCGACCGAGGCCGTCGATCACGAGTTGCGGACCATCGATTCGGAATCGAAGCGGAACACGCGGGCGACCAGGGCCGATTGCAGCTGCCACACTTCCGAGGACCGACTCGGGTCGATGCCGGTGAGCTGGTGTATCCGGTTGAGGCGGTAGTCGACGGTGTTGGGGTGAAGAGACAGTTTTTCCGCGGTGCGTTTACGGCTGAGGTTGTTGGTGATGTGTATCTGGAGTGTTTCGAGAAGTTCGGGGTGGTCGTCCAACGGGGCCAGGAATGCGGCGAGGGTGCGGCGGCCTGGCCCGGGCCGGGTCAGCTGGTATTCGAGAGCGAAGTTGTCGAAGGTGTAGACGCCCGGGCGGCCGCCCAGGCGGTGGACCATGTCCAGAATGGTGTGGGCTGTATCCACCGAGGTGGATAGCTGCTGAGCCTCGCCTGTGATCACCGCCGCGGTAATCGGTGTTCGCGCGGCCCTCGACAGAGCCGCGATCAGGGCTTCGGCTCCGCTGTCCGCCTCGGGACAGCCGGGGAGCACGATGGTGCCGCCGATGGTGCTGAGGGCCGAGAGCGCGTTGTCACCCGTGCGCGCGACCAACTCGGATTTCACCCGCCGCAGCGTTCGTCGGGCGTCGGCCACGGGTAGGCCGTTGGTATCGATATGGGCCGGAAAGGACAGGGCCACAATGGTACAAAGTCCGTGCAGAACGATTCCGGGATCATCGGTCGCCACGGTGACAGGGTTGGTCCGCGCCTCGTGTGCGTACGCTCGCAGCAGCGCCGCGCCGACGGTGTCGAGCATATCGACAATGCATCGTGTTCCTGCCGTGAGGCCCTGATGGCCTACGTTGTACCCGGCGAGTCGGTGCAAACAGTTGCGCAGGACTTCGTTCACTCGCCGCAGCATCGCGTCGAGAGGAAGGTCCTGCCGGGCCGCGGCGGTGGCGGCTTTCGTCAGCTGTTTCCCGGCTCCGGCGTCATCGGTGTCCACCAGGAGCCGGGCAGCCGCCTGGGTGCAGGCGCGGACACGCAATCCCAGCGTTGTGGTCGTGTCGGTGGTCGGATTGCGGAGCTCCTCCATGACGAGCCGGGCGAACCTAACTCGCATCGGGCGGCTTTCCGATGCCGGAGCCGGCTCGGAACCCTCGGAAGGCCCGGCGCAGCCGGCGAAAGCGACAGTCATGTGGACTCCTTTCCCGGGCCGCTCCCGTTCGTGGCCATCGGCCGACTTCCCACCGCCTGCCGGTTCCGCACAAGCGGGTAGATCTCGAAGCCGGGGCGGCGCTGGCTGTTCCGCCTGGAGGACCCAGCGTAAACATGAATTAGGCTCATCTTCTACTCGCTCCTTCCGGGACCGGAGGATGGCGAGCAAGGGCCTTTTATCTGCATGTTTATCGGAATGCTGCGTTGGTCGGGCGGATATGGGGTCTCGGTGGGAGAGAACTACTCACTTTTTCGCGGGTAGCGATTTCGGTCGGCGGATGATCACTGATCACTTGCGGGAGCTGCTGGTATCGCAGAAACGGCGACGATCGAGCGAAACCCTGTCGCCGCTGCCGTCACAGGTACTCAG
Organism: Nocardia sp. NPDC050193; assembly: GCA_040674215.1. Classification (GTDB taxonomy): domain Bacteria; phylum Actinomycetota; class Actinomycetes; order Mycobacteriales; family Mycobacteriaceae; genus Nocardia. Next base: position 2,956 of record JBFARE010000016.1, read on the forward strand.
GACGCCTGCGCCTTGGCCTCGATGTCGAGCCACGAGGCGATCATTCTGGCGGTCATCTCGATCGATTCCCGGCGCTCTTCGGCGGTCACACCTACCGCCGAGGCCCGGAGGACCGCGGCGAAGCCGGTGTTGATGAATACGAAGGCCATGACGTCGTAGCGGTGGTCGTCGCCGGGACCGAGGATCTGGATCAGCAGCACCTTGACCAGTAGCCGCAGGCGCGGCTCGAATTCGGGTAGGCCGCTGCTGTAGAACTGGACGCCGCCGACCAATGCGCGTACGAGCCCGGCATTGCCGACGAGTTCGTCGGTGATGGAGTGCAGGATATCGGAGACCAGCGACTCGAAGGACTCGGACCGCAGCATCGACAGTCGCTGGGTGAAGCGGCGTTCGATGCTGTCGAGCAACCGTTGCAGGAGTTCTTCGACCATCACCGAGCGATCGGAGAAATACCGGTATACCGTGCCGATGCTCAGGCCCGCTTCGGCGGCTATCCGATTGGTCGATGTGGCGGCGATCCCGCGCTCGCCGAAGAGTCGCGCCGCTGTATCGAGGATATGTTCACGGGTGGCTTTGGCACGCTCTTGAGTCGGCCGCCGCCGCGGCCCGACCGCTCTGGACGGCATCGGTTACTCCTGGTTACTGCTGAACCGCATCGGGGTGGACCATGTTATCGCCCGGACACGGGTATCCCTGTCCGGTGGCCGTCCGGCCGGCACCGCCGAGATACGGTGCGGGTCCGGAGCGCGGACGGGCGAGGTCGCCCGCCACCACCGGCATCAGTCGTGGTGGCGTGACGCCGCCCGCCAAGCGGCATGGGCTACGCCGATATCGGTGGTCGCGGGTTCGTGGTAGAGCCATTCGCGCGCGACGCGATGCCAGTTGCCGCGGACTTCGAGTTGCCCGAGCAGTGCAAAGGTGAACAGGTCCGCGCGGCGGGAGAACACATGCTCACGGGGGAGTAGCTGGCGGCGTAGCCCGCTGAACTCGGTGGCGCGCGGGTCGATGGCCAGTACCACCGCGCCGGTGGCGAGCTCCGAAGTGATGGTGATCTCCTCGTCGAGCAGGTGCCAGCCCGCGGCGGACCATACATATTCGAGGCACTCCTGGGCGCTCACGCCCGAATCGGGGTCCACGATTCCGCGCCCCACCCAATTGTCGTAGAGCTCCCCGGCTCGATGCTCGCCGGCCGCACGCAGGCACCGGCGTTCGAAATCGGCGTCGCCGGGATCCATTCGGTTGTACAGCCCGAAGTCGACGAATGTCAGCCGGCCGTCGGGAGCGAGTAGGCAATTACCGGGATGGGGATCACCGCAGAACTCATAATCGGTGAATATGGCGTTGACGTAGAAGCGGCAGATCAATTCACCGAGCCGGTCGCGTTCGTGTCCGGGCAGGGCCTGCATATGTTCGAAAGGCTTCCCCTCGGCGAACTCGGTGACCAGTATCCGGCGGGTGCACCATTGCTCCACCACATCCGGTACCGCGATCAGCGGGTGGTCGCGGTACCGGCGGGCCACCCGGCGCTGGGAACGGGCTTCCCGCTGATAGTCCAGTTCACGCATCAGGTTTTCCGCGACCTCGTCGAGAACACCGACGTCCGCCGCGCTGGGCAATGTCGCGCGCCACAGTGTGCCGAAGAAACGCAGGTTACGAATATCCGCGGCCACCGCGTCGCCGATACCCGGGTATTGCACCTTCACCGCCACCGTCCGGCCGTCGCGCAATACCGCGCGATACACCTGTCCGATCGAAGCCGCCGCCACCGGTGTTTCGTCGAAATCGGAGAAGACACGGCCTACCGGACCGATTTCTTCCTCTATCACCCGGCGCATGGCGGCGAACGGCACGACCGGTGCGCGGTCCCGCAATTCGGCCAGTTTTGTGCGGAACAACTCCCGATGCGATTCCGGGACCAGATCCACATCCAGTACCGACAGCATCTGGCCCAGCTTCATCGCCGCGCCCTTCATACTGCCCAGCACAGCCACCATCTGCTGTGCGGCCTGCAATGTCGAGCGCTCGGCGAGGACACGGCGCGCCTGATCGGTGCGCCCGATCGAGGCCAGCCGGGTTCCCATTCCGTGGGCCGCCTGGGTGGCCGCCAGTTTCCCGAGCATGCCTGCCCGGACCAGCCGACCCGAGGCAATGCGTTGTTCCACCGGCTACACCTCCTTCGAGTATGGGTGATGGTGGCACAACGACGCGCAGAGCCACTGGCCTGTCGGAGGAAAGGTTCGAGTGAACGCTGCATCGGCCTGCCCGAGTCGCAGTTCGCCGCGCGACCCGTTGCGGGACGCGCGGCGGATTCGTGCCGGCCGAAGGTCGGCGTGGTGCGGGCCGGTTGCGCCGTGGAGGGCGGTCACGCAGCCCGCGATTCGGTGCTCAGAGTGAGCCACCGCCGCCGACCAGCCACGGATTGAAGGTGCATCGAAGAGGCTGGGACGGATCCAGGGTGTTCAGGATGATCGACAGTACCCGCGGCGAGTACATCATCGTGAGGTGATCGGATAGGTCTTGTTCGCAGCCGTCCTGCAGTGTGATGTTGCGTACCGTCGCGCCGGGCCCCGCCGTCAAGAAGGTCGAGTCGTAGGGGGTGGTGATCTCGTCGTACCGGCTACCCACCACCGTGTACTTCACGCCGGGCACCGTATCGCCGTCGGCATTGAGCGTGTTGACGAAATCGGACCCGACCGTCTGCTGGATGCCGGAGTGTCCCACGAAGATCTCCACCAGACCGAGCACATCGATACCGAGGTTGTTGATGGCCCGGCCCAGCGCACCGATACCGATCAGTGTGGTGCCGTGGTGGGTGGCGCCGAAGGTCATCAGGTGTTCGACCTTCTGGGCGCCGCCCTCGAACTGAATGTATTGCCGGGACACCGCCCCGCCCTGGGAGTGGCCCACGATGTTAACCTTCTGCGCGCCGGTGGCCTCGAGGACCCGGTCGACGAATACGGCGATCTGTTTCGCCGAATCCTCGATGTAGCCGGTGCCGTTGGCACCGGGCAGCGCCGAGCCGACGCCACCGCCCTGTATCAGACCCGACTTACCGTAGTTGAACGTGAATACGCAGTGGCCGGCGTCGTGGATCGGCTGCGAAACGAACGCGAAGTTGTCGTAGGCGTTCTCCCAGGTGCCGTGAATCAGTACGACCGGTTCCGGATGCGCGGCGGTGGGCTTGCACGCCCAATCGTTGGTGCCGGGTGGCGCGACATCGGGATTGAACGCGCTGTGCGCGAAGGCGGCCAGGAAAGAAGTGGAAGCGGGCCCGAATCCGACGGTGTCGGAGGAATGCCCGCCGCGCAATCCCGAACTCGATCCGGAACCGCCGTAGCAATCGCCGGACCCGTTACCGGAGCCTGTGCCACTACCCGAATTGCACGCGGATCCGGAAGCGCTACCGCTCTCGGCGATGGGGCGCGCGGCCGGGTCTTTCAGCCCGTCGGCGATCAGGTCGGCCAGCTGCTGCTCGGTGGGCGCCGCCGTGGGTTCGGCGTGGACGGACGGGCCGGGCAGCCCGGCCGCGAGAACGGCCGCGCCCACCACGACGGCGGCACGCAGTGACCTGCTGATTATCGTTCGCTTCATCGGTTACCTTCCTGCACACAGGTGCGACCGGTTCCCGCAATGGGTGAAACCATTCACACCTGAGAACCGCGAACGACGCTAGAACGGTTGAGCCCGAACAGCTTTCGAAAGACGTTGATTCGGTGCGGTTCACGAGAGGAACCACCGATATTCGGGCTCGACCACAGGCATTCCGTTGTGGGAGCGAGAGGAATAAATGTGCGTTTCGATAGTCCTTTTGCACAGCGCCGGCAGAAATGCTTGCGAAACCCGGCATCTCACGCGCTTCGTATCAGCGAAGGCACGGAGGCCCCTGTGGACCGCCGTAAGTCATCATCGTTGTCGACGCGGAGATATTCGGTTATCCCACGACCACGACGTCCCCGGTAACCGTAGCTCAGGTCAATATTCGCAGAGGATGCTCGATCAAGTCTTTGAGCTGAGCCAGGAAGTGGGCGGCGCCGGCACCGTCGATGGCACGGTGATCGGCGGACATCGTGATCCGCAGTACCTTCCGGCTCACCACCTGCCCGTCGGCCAGTCGCAGTTCGTCGGCGGCGGCGCCGACGGCGAGGATGGCGGACTCCGGGGGGTTGATGACGGCGCTGAACTGTTCGATGCCGTACATGCCGAGGTTGGAGATGGTGAAGGTGCCGCCGCTCATCTCCTCGCTGCGCAGTTTGCGGTTACGCGCGCGTTCGGCTTTGTCGCGGGTCTCGGCCGCGATGGTGGAGATCGATTTGCGGTCCGCGTCGTGTACGACGGGGACCAGCAGTCCGTCGGGGGTGGTGACCGCGATACCCAGGTTGATGCCGCGGTGCCGGTGCAGCGCGTCCCCGGCAAAGGAGACATTGACGGCCTTGTTCGCGCGCAGTGTCAGCGCGACGGCTTTGACCAGAAGATCGTTGACGCTGATCTTCCCGGACCCTGCGGCGGCAAGCGTGTCGTTGATCTGGGTACGGAAGGAGAACAGGTCGGTGACATCGATTGCGGTGGTGAGGTAGATATGCGGCGCCTGCTGCTTGCTTTCGGTCAGCCGGGTGGCCGATACCCGCTGAATACCGGTCAGCGGGATCTCGTCGTAATCGACGGACTCGGACTCGGTCGTGACAGGCACCGACGTTCGGCCTCCCACGGCCACTTGTGCGGCGCCGGGCGCTGCGACCTCGTGCGCTGATTCGACATCGCGGCGGATGATGCGTCCGCCGGGCCCGGTACCGGCGACCGCGGTGAGATCCAGGCCGAGTTCGCGGGCCACTTTCCGTGCGAGCGGGGAGGATTTCTGCCGTCGGCCGGTGTCTGCGGGCGTGAACCGCACGGTATCGGCGGTCGGCGTGGGGGCCGACCGCTCGGGGGTGTGGGCCGCGACGGGCGCCGATGCGGGCGTGTCCTCTTCTCGGGCGGGGCCGGCGCCGCTCCGACCGGGCCCGGTGGATGCAGTGTCGGCTGCGCTGCCCCGGCCGTCGCCGACGATGGCGATCGGTTCGCCGATCGGTACCCGGGTGCCGGCTTCGGCGAGGATCTGTTCGAGGATGCCGCCTTCGTAGGCTTCGAGTTCCATGAGCGCTTTGTCGGTCTCGATCTCGGCGACGATCTCACCGCGGGTGACCGGGTCGCCGACCTGTTTGAGCCAGGTGGCGACGACACCGTCTTCCATGGTGTCCGACAGTCGGGGCATGACGATTTCGGGCATGAGTTGTTCTCCGGATCAGCGGCGTGTGCCGACGGCAGCCAGGGTTTCCGACGCCGCGGTGTAGAGGGAGTCGACCGAAGGCAGCGCGAGGGTCTCGAGGGGTTTGGCGTAGGGCAGTGGCACCTCGGCCATGGCGACCCGACGTACCGGGGCATCGAGGTAGTCGAAGGCACCGTCGGAGATGGAGGCCGCGATTTCCGCGCCGATTCCGTAGGTGAGCCAGTCGTCCTCGCCGATCACAGCGCAGCCGGTTCTGCGGACCGAAGCGATCAGCGTGTCCCGATCGAGCGGGCGCAGGCTGCGCAGGTCGATGACTTCGGCGGAAATGCCCTCGGCCGCCAGTCTTTTCGCGACCGCTGTGCAGATCGTGGCCATGCGGGAATAGCCGATCAGGGTGATATCGGTGCCGGGGCGGGTGACCGCCGCTCGCCCGATCTCCGCCGGGGGCACCGTTTCCGGTACTTCGCCTTTGCTGTTGTACAGCGCCAGGTTCTCCAGGAACAGCACCGGATCGTTGTCCTCGATGGCAGCGATGAGCAGGGCACGGGCGTCGGCGGGAGTGCTGGGAGCGACAACTTTGAGGCCGGGCACGAAGGCGTAGTAGAGCTCGATGTTCTGGGAGTGGGTCGCGCCGAGCTGCTGCCCGCCGCCGCCGGGGGTGCGGATGACCATCGGCACGCTGGTCTGTCCGCCGAACATACCGTAGATCTTGGCGGCGTGGTTCACGATCTGGTCCAGGGCCAGCAGGGAGAAATTGATCGTCATGATCTCGACGATCGGGCGCAACCCGAGCATGGCGGCACCGATCGCGGCGCCGACGAACCCTTCTTCGGCGATGGGGGTATCGCGCACTCGTTTCGGACCGAACTCGTCGAGCAGTCCGGCGGTGATCTTGTAGGAGCCCTCGAAGATACCGATTTCTTCGCCGAGCAGCAGGATGTCGTCGTCGCGCCGCATCTTCTCGCGCAGAGTTTCACGCAGCGCTTCGCGGTAGGTCATGACTGCCATGGGTGTAGTCCTCAGTGGGTGAAGAGCGGGTCGGCGGGCAGCCGGCGGGAATCCCCGGGCACCGGGGTGGCGTAGTTGTAGTCGAACAGGCTCGACGGGTCGGGATGTGGGCTGGCGGCGGCGAATTCGACGGCGGCGCGGACACCGGCGGCCACGGAATCCTCGAGTTCGGCGGCGGATTCTTCGGTGAGTACGCCGGCCCGCAACAACGCCGTGTGCCAGCGGGCGACCGGATCGTTGTCGCGGGCCTCCGTCACCGCGTCACTGCTGCGGTATCGGGCGGGGTCGACCACGGAGTGGCCTTTGAGGCGGTGACTGACGGCTTCGAGCAGCGCCGGACTGCCGTCCCGGCGGGCGGCCTCGATGAGTTCGCGGGCGGTATCGCGCACCGCCAGGACATCGGTGCCGTCGACACGTTCGCCGCGCATGCGGTAGGAATCGGCACGTTTCCACAGATCGGGCTCGGCGGAAGATTTCTCGACCGTGGTGCCCATCCCGGTCTGATTGTTGACGATCAGGAATACGATCGGCAGATTCCACAGTGCGGCGATATTCAGCGACTCGTGGAATGCGCCGATATTGGTGGTGCCCTCACCCATCTGGCATACGACGACATCGTCGTCACCGCGGTAGTCGATGGCCAGGGCCGCGCCGAGAGCCAGGGGGATCTGGCCACCCACGATGGCGTAGCCGCCGAGCAGCCGGGTCGCGGTGTCGTACATGTGCATCGAGCCGCCCCAGCCCTTGGAGGTGCCGGTGGAGCGGCCGTAGAGTTCGGCCATGACGCGGCCGGGTTCGATCCCCTTGACCAGCGCGTAGCCGTGTTCCCGATAGTTGGTGAACAGGTAGTCGGTGGGCCGCATCGCCGCACCCGTGCCGACGACGGTGGCTTCCTCGCCGAGGTTGAGATGGCAGTAGCCGCCGATCTCGGCCTGCTGGTAGCTCTGCGAGGTGCGCTCCTCGAAGCGGCGCACGAACAGCATCTCCCGGTAGAGCTCCCGCAGCGTTCCGGGGTCCTCTGCGGCGATGCGGGAGTCGATCGAACCGCCGATGCCTGTCGGATTCTCGGCGGCTCTGGTTGCGGTATCAGGCTTCTTCACGCCGGCACGTGCGGATCTGCGCGAGTGGCGAGCGGTGGTTTCGGCGGTCATGAGGAGACTCCTCGGCGGATGCGGGGCGGTGCGATGTGGACGGGCAGGCCGAGTCCGGCCAGGGCCGCTTCCATGCCGATCTCGCCGAGGGTGGGGTGGGCGTGGATCGTGTGGGCGAGTTCGTCAAGGGTCGCCTCGAGCGTGATGGCGAGTGCGCCTTCGGTGATCAGGTCGCCGGCCGAGGGGCCGATGATGTGCACGCCGAGGACTTCGTGGTGCCGGGCGCCGGCGACGATCTTCAGGAAGCCTTCGGTGTCGCCGACCGAGCGTGCGCGCCCGAGCGCGGCGAACGGGAATCCGGCGGTGACGACGTCATGGCCCGCGGCGCGGGCGGCGGTCTCGGTGAGGCCGACGCTGGCGATCTCCGGGTGGGTGAAGGTCACGGCCGGGATGACGTCGTAGTCGATGCCGGCGTCGTGGCCCGCGATGACATCGGCCGCCGTCAGACCCTGATGGGAGGCCACGTGGGCCAGCAGCGCTCTACCCGTGACATCACCGATGGCGTACACGTGCTCGACGCCGGTCCGCAGCCGGTCGTCGACGGGGATGAACCCGCGCGCGTCGGTGACGACTCCCGCGGCGTCCAGGCCGAGTGCGGCGGTGTTGGGGCGGCGGCCGACCCCGACGAGCACGACATCGGCGTCGAGTGCGCGCGGGGCCGTTCCGTCGACGTTCACCCGCAGCCCGTCCCCGGACTGCTCGATCCCGGTGACCGTCGACCCGGTCAGGACCGTGAGACCGCGACCGATGAAGGACCGCCCGAGCGCGGCGCCGATCTCGGCATCCTCGGCGGGAACCAGGCGATCCCGCATCTCGACGACGGTCACCGCGCTGCCGAAGGTGGCGAACAGGCTCGCCCATTCCACGCCGACCGCGCTCCCACCGATCACCACCAGTCGTTCGGGTATCCCGGCGAGACCGAATGCCCCGTCCGAGGTGATGACGCCGGGCAGGTCGGCGCCCGGAATCGGGAGCAGCGCGGGCACCGAGCCGGTCGCGATGATCACATCGGTGGCCTTCACCGTGCGCAGCGGAGTACCGGTCGGCGCGGCGGCATAGCGGGGGCCACCGTCGAAGACCGGGGACGGCCCGGACCGGAACACTTCGACGGTGGTCGGGCCGGTGAACCGGGCATGTCCCTCGATGACGGTCACGCCATTGGTCTGCAGCAGACCGGCCACACCGGTGGTGAGTTCGTCGACGATGCCGTTCTTGCGCTCACGCACCGCGGCGAAGTCGATCCGCACGTTCTCGGTGCTGATCCCGAAAGCGGCCGCAGTGTCCACGGTTCGGAAAACTTCCGCGGACCGCAGCATCGCCTTGGTGGGGATGCAGCCCCAGTTCAGGCACACCCCGCCGGGGCGTTCCTTTTCCACCAGCGCGACGCGCAGACCGCGCTGCGCCGCGCGGATCGCGGCGACGTAGCCGCCCGGCCCCCCACCGACGACCAAGAGATCGAATTGTGGCACTTGTGGTGCTCCTCGTCCTGACTGCGTGACCCGGATACCGGTTGTGGTGTGGGTCAGGACTTGGAGTCTGGTGGGTTGGGGGAAGGCGAACAATTCTCCCGGCGCCCAGAAAACGCGCCCCTCGATTGGGCGCCGTGCCCAATCAAGGAGGCGCCGCAGGGCCGGCGCCGACGGTTCAGTGGGCGCCCGTATCGACGAGCGTGCGGGCAGTGAGCGCCAGGGAAAGCTCCAGGTGGTAGCGCCGCCCGTCCAGCGGTCGCCCCAGTAAGGTGGCGGCGCGCTGGAGCCGGTTGAGCACGGTGTTGCGATGACAGTGCAACAGCGGTGCCGCATGAGCGGCCGAGCAGTCCTCGGCCAGCCACACCCGCAATGTCGTCAGCAACAGGTCGCGTTCCTTGGTCGGTAGGTCGAGAATCGGGCCGAGCAGCCGGCCCACCAGCAACCGCGCCAGATCGGGCGAGCGCAGCAGCAGAGCTTCGGGGTAGCGGTCGTGCAACGAGGTCACGACACCGCGGGCGTCCTCCGGGACGGTATCGAGCGCCAGCGCGGCCAGCATATGGGCCGCGTCGACTTCGGCGAGTCCGGTAACCGCGGGCGAAAGCGCGGCGCGTCCGCGGACGAGGGGTGCCAGTATGGTCTTCACCTGCACAGCCGAATGATGTTCGAGGGCGATGATGCCGACGGTGGAGTCACCGCGATCGTGCCAGACGGAGCGGAAGCCGTGGGCCGCCAGCGCGGTCTCGGTGCCCAGCCGGAGCGGGTAGGCGTCCCCACGGGCAGCGACCACGAGATAGTCGCCGGTGACCGGAAGATTCAACTCGCGCGACGCGCGATTGGCGAACAGCGCGTCGCGTCCGCGTCCGGCCAGCACATCCTCGATCAGCGCATGGCGGCGGCGTTCATCGAATCGAACCCGATCGAGCTCCGCTCCGCGGTAGGAGGTGACCAGCGCCGAGGACATCCCGTCGATAACCGCCCACATCGCCGTGCCGATTTCCCGGAAGTCCGCCGCCGATATCGTGCCGGCCCGGTCCAGTAGCGCCTCCCAGATGATCCGGCCGCCCAAGCGGAAGGTCCGCAACATCGCCTCCAACGGCACGCCCTGCACAGCCCGGTCCGCGCCGATCGCCGCGGCGACATCGTCGCGCTCGGCCTCGCGCCCTTTCTCGTCGATGAGATCCAGAACCCGGGTGACGAATCGTCGACATCCGTCTCGCAGATCCACGCGGGTCACTGCCGAATAGTCGGTCCACTCCGGATTGTCGGTGAAGACGGCGGCGATGAGCCGTTCGGTCAGCACGTGAATATCCCCGCGACAGGCCGCCACCAACTCCGCGGAGCCGGCTACGGACCCGGAATCGTCGGATACTGCCACGTCGGACACAGTACGTCGGGCAGCCGGGCATGAAGCGGCGGGCATCGTCGGCGCGACCACGCCACCGCCGGGCCGGAGTGTGCCGCGTTCGGTCAGACGTCGTCGATCCGGAAGAGCACACACCGGCCGGCCAGCGCGGCGAACTCGTCGGGATCGTCGCTGGTCACCACCCCGGATTTGATCATGACCGGCACGCCCGTGGGCACCAGCCGCGGAAACTCTCGCAGCACCGGTTCGCTTTCGTTCGCCGGGATCTCCACCAGGCGCACGGTGCGCCGCCGCCGGCCGAGCTTCAACTCGGCGGTATCCGCGGCCTGTACGTTCTTCACCCAATCCGCGCCGGGAATACCGCCGAGAACATATTCGACGCCGTTGTATTCGAACGGTGTCACCGGTGTGGTCCGGGGCTTCCCCGATTTCCGGCCCGGCACGGTGAGCAGCGCCATCGGCAGCGACACACCCATCCGGTCGACGGCGGTCATCACCCGGTTCATCGGTTTGAGCCAACGGGGGATCCGGACGCTGCCCTCGCCTGCCACGGTGCACTCCTGGGGAATTCGGTATCGACGGCCCGCCCCGAGATGAGCGGCCCGGGATCGGGATCATACCGCGGCGCGGTCGTCTCGTGATTCACCCGCACCCGGATCGAGGGCCGGTCGTCACCCGTCATATCCATGGAATCGGCGTTTCTTTGCCGAGCCGGTCCGTACCGGCATTACCCTGTGGCGATGCGCCCACGGCTCCGTCGGTTCTGTGTAGCCTCGCTCACGGTTCTCGTTTCGACCGTACTGTTCTGTTCGCACTCCGCCGCCGCACCACAATCGGCCACCGGGCTACCACGATTGGACGGCGGGTTCCTCTGGGGTGTGGCGTCCTCCGGGTTCCAGTCCGAAGGCCATGCGCCCGACAGCAACTGGACTCGGTATATCGAAGCGAACCCCGCCTATGACCGCCTGGGGAACTCGGTGGATTTCTACGACCGCTACGAATCCGATATCCGTCTCGCCGCGGACCTGGGCGTGCGGGTGTTCCGGATCGGGGTCGAATGGGCACGCCTGCAGCCGGCACCGGGGGTCTGGGACGAGCAGGCTTTCCGCTTCTACGACTCGGTGATCGATAGCATCGTCCGGGCCGGTATGCGACCCATGATCACCCTCGACCACTGGGTGTATCCGGGCTGGATCGCCGACCGGGGTGGCTGGCGCAGCCCGACCATCGTCGAGGACTGGCTGGCGAATATGCGTGCCGTCGTCGACCGTTACGCCGACCGCGACCCGCTGTGGGTCACCGTGAACGAACCCGTCGCCTATATCGCCCACGAGACCGGCCGCGGCAATGCCGACGCCGCCCAGATGCTGGACCGGATCGCACAGGCGCACAACAGTATCTACGACCATATCCACCACGTCCGGCCGAACGCTCAGGTGACCAGCAATGTCGGCTACGTCGCCGGGGCGGAGGACCGGATCAACGGCGACCTGGTCGGGCGTATCGCCGCCCGCCTCGACTACGTCGGGATCGACTACTACTGGTCCTACGACCCGACACGGACGATCGTCGAATATCTCGGCGGCGCCGTCGGATCCGCGACTCCGGCCGGGCCGCCGATCTGGGACCTTCCGGTCCGCCCGGAAGGGATCTACTTCGCCCTCCGGCATTATGCCGACCGCTTCCCGGGCAAACCCCTCTACATCGTCGAAAACGGTATGGCGACCGACAACGGGCGGCCACGCGCCGACGGCTTCACCCGCAGTGCCCATCTCCAGGACACCGTCTACTGGATCCAGCGTGCCCGAGCCGACGGTATGAACGTGATGGGATACAACTACTGGAGTATCACCGACAACTACGAATGGGGCAGCTTCCGTCCCCGGTTCGGCCTCTACACCGTCGACACCACCACCGACCCGAGCCTCACTCGCCGCCCGACCGACGCGGTCGCCACGTACACCCGGACCATCGCGGAAGGTGGCGTTCCCGGCGACTATCGACCTACCCGCGGCCTGGCGCACTGCTTTATCATCGACCCCCCGGACAGTTGCGTACGCCCCGTCGCCGGACCCTGACGGCATACGGGCCGCACGCCATCTCGGTGGTGGCGTGCGGCCCGCGTTGCTCATGGACTCGACGATCCGGGCCGGGGTAGCGGCCGGCTCAACCGGCCTGCGCGGCGCCGGCGTAGATCGACTTGTATTCCAGGTAGCCGTCCAGGGCTTCCGGTCCGAGTTCCCGGCCGATCCCGCTGCTCTTCATACCGCCGAAGGGCGCACCGAGATCCTGCATGTAGTAGTTCACGCCGATGGTGCCGGTGCGGACCTTGCGCGCCACAGCGATACCGCGGTCCTCATCGGAGGTCCACACCGATCCGCCGAGGCCGTATTCGCTGTCGTTGGCCAGCCGTACGGCGTGGTCGTCATCGTCGTAGGGCGTAATGGTGAGCACGGGTCCGAAGATCTCTTCCTGGGCGATGCGCTCGGAGTTGTCGACATCAGCGAAGACGGTGGGCTCGACGAACCAGCCGTCCGGCAGGGCGGCCGGGCGGCCGCCGCCGGCCACGAGCCGTGAGCCGGACTGCTTTCCCAGATCGATGTAGCCGAGGACGCGCTCCAACTGGCCCGCGCTGGCCATCGGTCCGCAGGCTACCGCGGGATCGAGGGGGTTGCCGAGGACCATATCGCGTGCGTACTGGGCGACCGCCTCGACGACTTCGGTATAGCGGGAACGCGGCGCGAGCACGCGGGTCTGCGCGGTACATGTCTGTCCGTTGTTCTGGAAAGAGGCGTCGCCCAGGCCGGCCACGAAGGTGGTGAGGTCGGCGTCGTCGAGCACAATGGCAGCGGATTTCCCGCCGAGTTCCAGTGTGCAGCGGCGGATCAGCCGACCGCATTCGGCGCCGATGATCCGCCCGGCCGCGGTGGATCCGGTGAAGGCGATCTTGTCCACCAGCGGGTGTGACACCAGCGCGGCACCCGCGTCACGCCCCGCCACCACGATGTTCAGCACGCCCGGCGGAAGCCCCGCCTCGGTGGCGGCCTCCCCGAGTACATAGCCGTCGAGCGCGGTCTCCGGGGACGGTTTCAGCACGACCGTGCAGCCCGCGGCGAGCGCCGGAGCGATCTTCATCATCGCCAGGACCTGCGGATAATTCCACGGTGTGATCGCGCCGACGACACCGACGGGTTCCCGGCGCACGATGGTCGACCCGGCCTGGCTGGGGCGGGCCTGCTCCAGGGACAGGGTCTCGATGGTGTCGGCATACATGTGCAGCAGGCCCGCGGGCGCGGCGCCGTTGAAGGCGCGGGACAGCGCGATGGGCATGCCGTTTTCCCGGGTGACCAGGGTGGAGGTGTCGTCGGCCCGGGCGGCGAGCGCCTCGGCGAACCGGCGCATGATGGTTGCTCGCTCGGCGGCCGTCGTGCTGCCCCACGGGCCGTGCAAGGCTCGCTCGGCGGCTCGGACGGCGGCATCGATATCGGCTGCCGACCCCAGCGCGGCCGCGCCCAGACGCTTTCCGGTGGCCGCTTCGAGTGACACATGGGTGTCGCCGGAGCGGGGTGCCACCCACTGTCCGTCGATGTAGAAGCGGCTGCGGTCGAGTTCGTTGCTGTCCATGGACGTCTCTCCTGGAGTGAGTGATTACTGGATAATTGGTTCGGTCCGGCGGCCGCCCACCGAACCCGGTTCCGTGGGCGGCACCGGCGATACGTCCGGGTCAGCACTTCGGCGAGCGCGGCGCGATCACCTTTCCGGGGTTGAGGATGCCGTGTGGGTCGAGGGCGTGTTTCACCGCCGCGTGCATGGCCAGAACCGGTTCGGTCAGCTCCCGGGTCAGCCCGTCACGCTTCAGCAGCCCCACGCCGTGTTCACCGGTGACCGTGCCGCCCAGGTCGATGGCGGCATCGAGTATCTGCTCGAAGGCGGACTCGGCACGTCGTCGCGCGGCAGCGTCTTCGGCGGGGACGATCAGCAGTGGGTGCAGGTTCCCGTCCCCGGCGTGGGCGACGTTGGCGATGGTGATCCGATGCTGCTGCCCGATGCGCTCGATGCGGGTGAGCATCTCCGGGACACACGCGCGGGGTACACAGACGTCTTCGGTGAGGACGGGTCCGAGCCGCTCGAGGGCCGGGTATGCGAGCCGGCGGGCAGCGAACAGCGCTTCGGCCTCCTGGGGGTCGGACGAGATCGCGGCCCAGCTCGCCCCCGACTCGGTGAAACAGGCCAGTATCGCCGTGGCCTCCGCTGCGCCGCCGGCCCCCGGGGTGTCCGTGCGCGCGAGCAGCACGGCGTTCGCTTCGTCGGCCAGCCCCATCTTCTTCCAGGCGTCGACGGCGAGGAGGGTGTGGCGATCGACGAGTTCGAGTGCCGACGGGGTGAGCCCCATCGTGCCGATCGCGGCAACCGCGCGTCCGGCGTCGGCAAGTGAGTCGAAATAGCCGGCGATCGTGCGTTCCGGTGGACGTGCCGGACGAAGACGTACCGTTACCTCGGAGATGATGCCGAGTGTTCCTTCCGAGCCGACCATGAGACCCGCCAGGTCATAGCCTGCGACGCCTTTGGCGGTGCGACGGCCGAGCCGTACCAGTTCGCCGAGGCCGGTGACCACCTGCAGGCCGAGCACGTAATCACGCGTGACGCCGTACTTCACGCAGCAGAGTCCGCCGGCGTTCGTCGCGACGTTGCCGCCGATGGTCGACCACGGGGCACTCGCCGGATCCGGCGGGTACCACAGGCCGTGGCCGGCGCAGGCCTTCCGGAGATCATCGTTGACCACGCCGGGGTCGACGACGGCGAGTTGTTCGGTCTTGTCGATCTCCTTGATCGTTGTCATCTGCTCGGTGGACAGCACGACCGCACCGTCGACGGAGTTGGCGCCGCCGGACAATCCGGTTCCCGCGCCACGTGCCACCACCGGTGTGCGATGCCGCAGGCAGATGCGAACGATCTGCTGAATCTCTTCCGCGCTCCGCGGCCGCAGGACGGCCACTGGCCGGCTGTGCGGGGCCCATACCGCTTCGTCGTGTGCATAGCTGTCGCGGATGTCCGGGTCGTCGATCGTGCGGCCCGGGGGTAGTGCGCGGCGCAGGTCATCGATCACGGCGGTACTCATCGCGCACGTTCCCCTACCTCGAGGACCGGTGTTGCGGTCTGCCGCAGCCGTGTCAGGTACTCGGCGCGGCGGGCCCGGTATTCGTCGACCGTGCGGGTCTTGACCTCCTCGTAGCCGCGGACGAGGTCCGGTAGCTCCGCGATTTCGACGCCCAGCGCGTGGTTGTCGGGCCGGAGCAGTCTTGTCACCTCGTCGATCGTGGACACGTATTCGTCGATCAACTCCCGTTCGAGCCGTCGCAGCGCCGCGTATCCGAAAAGGTCGAGGCGGGTTCCGCGCAGTCGCCGGGTGGCGACCAGCGCGCGGAACACCGGCCGGAACCAGGGGCCGAGTTCGATTTTGCGGGTCATGCCCATGGCTCGCAGCACCGGGGGATGCAGGCGGTAGGAGATGGTGGCGTCCGCACCGAATCGGTCGCGCACAGCACGCTCTTGTGCGGGGTCGAGACTGAGCCGGGCGACTTCGTACTCGTCCTTGTAGGCCATGAGTTTGTAGAGGTATCGGGCGACGGCCTCGGTCAGCGCGGTCCGGCCCGGAACCGCCGCGCTCTCCGCCCGGTGAACCTGCCGTACTTGTTCGATGTAGCGACCCGCATAGGCTTCGTCCTGATAGGCGATCAGGTCGGGCACCCGAATCCGCAGCAACCGGACCAGCTCGGAATCGTCTTCCGTGGAAACGGAGTCGATCAGTGCGCCGGCGGCATCCGAGATCGGCGCCGGTCCGTGTGGTAGGTCGCGGCGGTCGGCGAGGGCGGCGTCGAAGCCGCTGCGGTCGGCGACGAACTGGCGTCCGCGCCGGAAGGCCTGAATGTTGTTGTCGACCTTCGCTCCGTTGAGCACGACCGCTTGTTCGATGGCGTCGGCGGGAATCGGCAGCACGCCGAGTTGGTAGGCGACACCGGTGAGTACCAGGTTCGCGTACTGGTCTCCGCCGAAGAACGCCTGCGAGACCCCACGTGCGTCCATCGCGGTCAGGGCTGCCGGATCGGTGGCCTCGGCAATACGTGCCAGCAGGGCGTCTTCGGCGGGGAATTCGACCGTCGTATCGGTGATCATCGCACCGGTGGGCACCTGTGACGTCGAGATCACCGCGACGGTCCGGTTCGGGTCGGCGACGGTCAGGTGGCGCGGGTCGGCGGCGACCAGGATATCCGCGCCCAAGTACAGATCGCACTCGCCCGCCGCCGCTTTGTTGGCCTCGCCGCCGCCGAGCTTCACATCGGAGATGACAGCGCCGCCCTTCTGCGCGAGTCCGGTCTGGTCCAGAGAACGTGCGCTCAGTCCCGCGATCGTGGCCGCCCGGCCGATGATCTGGGAGAGCGTGACGACGCCGGACCCGCCGACACCGGTCAGCCGGACGGTGAAGGCCGCGCCGGATGTTCGAGCGGGCGGTGCCGGGAAGTCCGTGCCGATGGATTCCGCTCTCGCTGGACGCGCTCGGTGCTTGCCGGGTATCACCGTCAGAAACGACGGGCAGTCGCCGGCGAGGCAGGAATAGTCCTTGTTGCAGGACGATTGGTCGATCAGCGTCTTGCGCCCGAACTCGGTGGCGACAGGCTGGACCGACAGGCAGTTGGATTTGGCCCCGCAGTCGCCGCAGCCCTCGCAGACCCGTTCGTTGATCATGATGTGCTCGACCGGGTCGGGGGCGAGACCACGCTTGCGTTTGCGGCGTAGTTCGGTGGCGCATTCCTGATCGTGGATGAGCATGGTCACCCCAGCGGTGCGGGCCAGTTCCTGCTGGGCCCGCTCGACGCGGTCGCGGTGCCATACCTGGACGCCGTCCATGCGTCGTAACCGACGCAGCCGGCGCGGTTCGTCGGTGGTGACGATGATGCGGCGCACACCTTCGGCCCGCATCGCCGTGACGATCTGTGGAATCGTCAGCACGCCGGCCGGTTGCTGGCCGCCGGTCATGGCGACCGCGGAGTTGTAGAGCAGCTTGTAGGTGATGTTCACCTCGCCCGCCACGGCGGCGCGCACGGCCAGACTGCCGGAGTGATGGAATGTTCCGTCGCCCAGATTCTGGAGCAGATGATCCCGGGTGAGGAAGGGGGCCATGCCGACCCATTGCGCTCCCTCACCTCCCATCTGGGTGAGGCCGGTGATCTCCCCGGTCTGCTCCGGACTCATCATCAAAACCAGGCTGTGACAGCCGATCCCGGCTCCGACCAGGGACCCTTCGGGAACCTTGGTGGAGGTGCTGTGCGGGCAGCCGGAGCAGAAGTAGGGGGTGCGGGTCGCCAGCGGCAACAGCGTGCGGGGGCGTGCGCCGCGACGCTGCTCCGACCACGCTTCGACAGACGGGAAGTCGCCGTGGGTGCGCAGTCGCGACGAGAGGGCCGAGGCAATGATGTCCGGATCGAGCTCTCCGCCGGCCGGCACGAGCGCGCTGCCGTCCGGTGTGCGTTTGCCGCTGACGACCGGTGCCTGCGGACGGCCGTAGAGCAGATCCTTGATCGCGGTTTCGAGGAACGCGCGCTTCTCCTCGATCACGATGATCTCCCGCAACCCCCGGGCGAAACGTCTGATGATTTCCGGTTCGAGGGGGTGGACCATGGCCAGGTGGAGCAGCCGGACTCCGCGGCGCGCGAGTTCGGCGTCGTCGAGGCCGAGGATGCGGAGTGCTTGCCTGAGGTCATTGAATGTCTTGCCGGCCGCCACGATGCCGACCCTGTCGCCGGGGGCGGCGGCGACGAGGGTATTGAGGCCGTTGGCCGCGGCGTAGCGGCGCGCCAGTTCCAGGCGTGCACCGTCGCGGCTGCGTTCGAGCCGGCCGAGATCGGGTTGCAACATCCGGGCGGTCATCTCGTGGCCGAACAGTTCTCCGTCGACGCGATGGTCGGGGTCGATCGGCCGGATACGGTCCGGATGCACGCGCGCGGTGCCGGTGCCGTCGGCGACATTGGTAGCGATCTTGAAACCCACCCACAGACCACATGCGCGAGACAAGGCGACAGCGTGCAGTCCCAGATCGAGCACCTCTTGCGGATCGCCCGGATACAGAATGGGCATGCCGAGATCGGCCAGCAGCATTTCCGAACTTCCCGGCACCGTCGACGATTTCGCCGAGGGGTCGTCGCCGACCAGCGCCAGCGAGCCGCCGAGCCGGTGGGTGCCCATGAGGTTGTTGTGCCGCAACGCATCCGACGCGCGATCCAGACCGGGTGACTTGCCGTACCAGTAGCCGGTTACTCCGTCGACGCGCTTATCGGCCGAGATCGCGGCGAGTTGTGCGCCCTGCACCGCCGTTGCCGCGAGCTCCTCGTTGACGCCGGGCCGGAAGACGATGTCGTGCTCGTCGAGGAGACCCGCCTGTCTGCCCAGCTCGAGGTCGTAGCCGCCGAGGGGAGAGCCCTCGTACCCGGAGATGAACGCGGCGGTGGCGCGACCGGCCCGCCGATCCGCTCGGCGCACGTCGATCGGCAGCCGCGCCAGCGCCTGGACACCGGTGAGATGAACAATTCCGTCGGTGACGGTGTAGCGGTCGTCGAGAGTGTTGCGCGGGGGCTCGGTCATGACAGGATTCCTTCGGATGCGGATCGGGCCGTGGTAGCGGTGGCCGAGGTACAGGAGTCACTCATCTGGATTCACCGGTCCGAACTCCGGCAGGGCCGTGTTGGCGCCCACCGTCCGGAACGACACCGCAACCGGCTCGCCGATAACCGGATCCGCGGCGCCTGCCCATGTTGTCGTGAGATTGGGCCCGCTGTCGAGCCGCACCTGGACCACGACGTAAGGGACGTCGTCACCGGCGAAATACCGCTTGTGGAACCGGACCCAGCTGTTGACACGGCCGGTTCCTGGGTCGGTGTCCCAGCCGATATCGTCGGTGAAGTCGTGGGGACACACGGGTCCGGGTGGCCAGAACCGTTGCTCACAGGTGTGGCATCGAGGTATACGCAGCAGGGAATTCGCCGCGCCGTCGAGGTGTTCGACGTCCTCGGGATGGCGGAGGGGGAGTGGGCGTCGGTCCGACACTGCCTGATCACCTGTCCTTCGTGAAGATGAGCGAGTCCCCGAAGGGAGTGGCCCACTGCACGGTTTCGCAGTCGGCCACCTGCCGGGCCGCCGCCTGGCCGCGCAGCTGGCGGGTCGCCTCGATCAGGTGGCCCCACCCGCAGATATGTGCCTCGGACAGCAGACCCCCGGCGGTATTGGTCGGAAGCTCACCGCCGAGTTCGATTCGCCCGTTCTGCAGCCAGTCGAGGGCCTGTCCTTCTTCGGCGAATCCGAACCGTTCGAGGACGAACACCAGATTGGGTGAGAAGGCGTCGTAGATCTGGAGTGAGTCGATATCGGCCGGACCCGTCAACCCCGCCCGGGTGTAGACGGTGTTGCGCTCGACGCGCCGGGTGTCGTTCTGGGTGAAGACCCCGAGCCCGGGCGGGGCGAAGATGAATTCGTTGCGACCGGCGTGCAGGCCCTGCATACCGGCCACGACGACGGCCGGCTGCCGGAGGTCGCGGGCACGTTCGACAGTGGTGACGAGCAGACACCCGCCGCCGTCGCTGAGCAACGCGAAGTCCGGTCGGCGCAAGGGTTCGACGACGAAGGGCCGACGTCGGTACTCCTCGGGGCCCAGGGCCTCGGTCAGCTGTGCGGCCGGATTCAGTTGTGCGTGTCCACGGAACGCGATCGGCACCGCGGCGATCAGCTCCGGGTCGCAGGCGTAACGGGCACAATAGCGCTGGAAGGCCATCGCCGCCCCGGCGCCGGGGGCCGTCATTCCGTAGTGCGGTAGTTCCCCGTGCGAGCCACCACCTTGACGCATGCCTTCGAGATCGCCGGCCCCGCCGACCATACCGAGTCCGGAAAACGACACGCCCGCAACGCATGCCGCGATATCGGACATGCCCAGGGCGACCGATTGCACCGCCGCCTGCAGAGCCGGCCCGACGAAGCGTCCGTGCGTCCAGGTCTGCACCGCCGCACGTATCCCCAGTCCGAACGCTTCGGCCATACGGTCGTAGTCGACGGCCAGCGGATAGCCCACATTGGTGAACAGGCCGTCGACCTCGTTCGCGTGTAGGCCGGCGTCATCGAGCGCCAGCCGCAGCGCTTCGGCGGCGAAATCCAGTGCGGTGCGGGGCGAGCGCCGGGAGACTTCGGTCATCCCGACGCCGACTACGGCTACCTGACGGAGCGGACCGAGTGGCACAGCAGAGCTTCTTTCCTCGAGGGTGACGGATCAGATGATGGCGTGGGCGTTGGCTGGGCTGCCGACGCCGCGCGGCAGGGGAAGGACGCCGGACACCAGCAGGAACTCGTAGTTGCCGCGGTCGGCGCACGCGTCGGCGAGTTCTGCGAGATCCCACAGCTCGCCCAGCGGCATACCCTGTAGTGCGATCAGGCGGCGGTGCAGGAAACCCTTCTCCCGGTCGACCGGGAAGACTTCCACGCCGACATTGTCGACGGCCACCGCGGCGAATTCGTTGTCCCACAGATAGCCGGCCATCTGCTTGGATGAATCCAGCCCGGGGCAGGCGAACCCGGCACCGATCGTGCCCCGCATGCGGATCCGGCGCGGTAGTGGTTGCGCGCGGTACCACTCGGTCCAACCGGTGCGGACCACCAGAATATCGCCCGACTCGAAGGTGGTCCCTTGGGCGGCCGCGGCCGCGTCGAGCATGTCCGCGGTGATCACTACTGGTTCGTCCGGAATCAGCGGTATTCCCGTGCCGGTGAGGTAGCGGGCGATATCGACCAGGACTCCGCGCCCGCCGAACCCGTGGGATGCCCAGCGATCGATTCCGAGGCTGTCGGTGGTGGCCAGATCGGATTCCTGCCGGCCGCCCCAGTATCCGTGCCGTCCGGCACGGATATGCCTGAGCCCGTCCCATTGGGAGGAGCCCTGCGGATAGAAGCGGTCGAGCCGGTCATCGTGACCGGCGGCGGTGTCCTCGACGATGTGGTCGTAGGGCTCGCGGTCGTCGAACAGACCGGGTTTCGGCTCGTCCAACGGCAGACACAGCGAGATCATCTCGCCGGTCCGGATAGTGCGGGCCGCGGCCAGCCGCTGCCGGGGGCCGATGAGATTGAGGGTGCCGAGCTCATCCTGGCGACCCCACACATCCCAGCCGTGGTGCTCGTCGCGGTCCGGCAGAACCGGAAGCTCGGCGAAATGCGGAGTGCGCCGGATACGGGCGCTCATCGCGCGCCCTCGGTGAGGAGGTCGCGTAGCTTCAGTTTGCTCACCTTGCCGGTGGCGGTCTGGGGCACCTCCGTCGACTCCATGACGACGAAACGGGCGGGCACCTTATAACTGGCCGCGCGAGCGCGGATGTACTCGGTCAGCGTGCGGGCGAGCGTTTCGTCGTCTTCGATCGCGACAGCCGGCACGACAACGCAGGCCATCTCCTGGTCGCCGTCCGGGGTCGCCAACCCCAGTACGTACGCCTGGTCCACGGAGCTGTGGCCGGAGATGATCTCCTCGACCTCGAGCGGAGCGACATTGATGCCTTTGATCTTGAGCATCTCCTTCCACCGCCCGCCGAAGGACAATCTGCCGTCGGCGTCCAGCACGCCGAGATCGCCGGTGCGGAACCAATCGTCCGCGGTCCGGGTGCCGGCGTCGATCTCCGGCCCGCCCAGATAGCCGGGTATGACGCAACCGCGGATCTCGATCTCCCCCGGGGAACCGGGTGGGCACGGCGCGCCCGTCGAGTCGGTGATCCGGATCTCCTGGGTGGGCAGCGGTTTCCCCTGCGTACCGAGTTTGACCGCGAGATCGTCGTGCGCATCGGACATGGTGACGAAGCCGTACGACTCGGTCAGTCCGTAGGCGCTGCACGCTTCGGTGATATCGAGGCCTTCGATGGCCAGACGCTTGTCCTCGGCATTGAAACCCACCGGTCCCGTCCGCAGCGAGGAGATATCCCGTCGCCCGAAACTCGGGGCGGCCAGCAGGGCGCGCACGGCGGTGGCCAGCCCATAGAACACCGTGCAACGCTCGGCCTCGATGAATTCGAGTGCCGCGTCGCCCTCGACCTTCTCCTGGATGCAGAGAGTGACCCCGTGGGCCAGCGCGACGGGCAGCGCGTTGCACGCGCCGTAGCCGAAGAACAACGGCATCGCGAACCACAGTCGATCACCGGGCACCACATGCATGCGATCACCCATGGCCCGGCCGTTGCGCAGCAGTTTGCCGTGCTCGAGTGGTACCGGTTTGGGAAGTGCTGTGCTGCCGCTGGTGTAGAGGATCATCGCCGGATCCGACGGTGCACACATCTGCGGTGGGCAGGGTCCGCGTCGCGCGGCCGGCGGCAGCGGTTCCGCGGCAGGCCACAGCAGTGCGCCCAGGTATTCCTCCTCGGGTGCACCGGGTGCGTACGTTCCGGGGTGTCCGGCGGCGGCGAGTTCGGCCGGCATGTCCTTTCCGAAGACGATGTCGTCGGTCACGATCATCCGCAGATCGGCGGAGGCGATCAGATGTGCCAGTTCGTTGGAGCGATACCAGGTGTTGATCGGGACCGCGGTCAGTCCCGCGCGCTGGGCCCCCAGCATCGCGACCAGCCAGCGCAGGCCGTTCGGTAGCAGTACCCCCACCCGTTGACCGGGCCGTAGCCCGGCCGCGGCCAGCACGCCCGCGAATTCTTCACAGCGGGAATGGAATTCGGCGAATGTCAGCCGTCCTTCCGGCGCCACCACGGCTTCGGTGTCGGCGAATGATTCGGCCAGCGCGGCCAATGCCTCGGGGAAGGTCTCGGGCCGGCCCCTCTGGATCTCGTTCACTTGGCAAGTCCTGTCTTCTGATTTGTGCGCATCGGTGACATGTCACCGGTCAGGGAGCGGCGAGAGGTCATTCGGCGCGATCGCACCACTCGGGGTCGGCGCGATCGCGCGCCTGTACCCCGGGTCGAATAGCCGGTCCGCCAGCGGGTTTCCCTCCACTCACCAGCTGTCGGCGACATTACGTGCAACATAGTGGTGAGTCAAGCAACAGTCTGTCGAGTGAGTTGGGTGGCTATGTGGGTGGTCGCCGCCCCGCACTCAGTCGAGGGCGGGGCGGCGCATCGTCGATCAGGGCGGCTGCGACCATGCGCGGCAAATTCATGCGGTGCGAAACGGCCGGTCGCGGTGCCGGAAACTGTCGCGGCCGCGACGGCTCCCGGCCGCCCGGCTGGTGTGAATCGGGTCGCGTCGTACCGTGCCCGCGGCGACGCCGCATTCCTCGGTGGACCGGCGTCGATGGAGCATCCCGGGGAGTGTGCACGAAGAAAATGCAGTGAAGAGGGGTCGCCGCGTTCCGTCGACGCGTGCGTCATGTCTGCGCTGCCGAGGCCGGTACGGTCTCTGGACGAGCCCGGTCGGTGGCGGGCGTGGTCTCGCGGGAAAGCGGTCTGCGACGCGGCGGGCGATCGCGGTGTCGGTCAGGGGTGCGTCATTGCCACCACCTGTAGCGGCGCCTCATTGTGTGGGTCGAGGGTAGGGCGGTTCAGCTTCCGGCGCGGTCCTTTTCCAGGTGCAGGGCGTCCGCCCACAGCCCGGTCACCACATCGAGCAGGGTCTCGCGTTCCAGCACGAAGACCTTCTGCACGATGCACCGGAAGCACAACTGATCGAGCTGGACCATGAGTAGTTCGATACGCAGTTGGCGTTCGTCGCGTTGCGCCGGGGGGATCGTCTGCAGGTAACCGTCGAGCTCGTTGGCGAGCTGATCGATCTGGTCCTTCCAGCGTGCGGCGACCTGGAGGTCACCGGCCATTGCTTCGTGGATCGCGGGCAGCAGTTTCGCGTGGTCCTCCCACCAGGTCAAGGCGTTGTCGAGCCAGTTCTTCACCGCGGACTCGGTGCCCTCTTCGAGCGCGGCATTCAACAGTGACCAGTAGCGTGCGCTCTGTTGTCTGCGGACGGCCTCGTAGACCTCGTTGAAAACTTCGGCCTTGTTGGCGAAGTGGAGATAGAGGGTGGACCGATTGATTTTCGCGGCCTTGGTGATATCTCCGATGGACGCTTCCCCGTATCCCCGTTCTTCGAAGACCGCGCGTGCTGCATCCACTATGCGCCGACGTGTCATCAACCGCTGCTGCTCGCGCACTGGGAGCAGCTCTGTTGTCTCAGTCGATGCAGTGTTGTCCATCCTGCGAGCGTAGACCCGCGGGCTGTTGCCGACGTGGTCCCGTGACGGCCAACGCCCTGGTGGCGGGCGTGGAGGCGAACTCCGTAATTCACTCGACAGGGTGATGCTTGACACAACGACCTGTTGTGCTTACTCTCACTTCTGGACTTCGCCTTGCCGATATATGCAGGTCGTCGCGCCGACAACCTGAACGAGTGCGGCAGGCGAGGTCCCCGAATGAATGCCGGAACGTGCTACTCGATGCGCATTCCGAAGTCTCCGATTCGAACCGGTCGGCCGGTGAGATATCGGCCTCCGGTTCGGCGAGCCGATTCACCGCCGAGGGGCCGAGACTCCGCGGGCGCCCGCTCGCACGCCGCGGCGTATGGACCACGGAAATGCCATCACTGTGAGGGAGTTACCATGACCAGAGTCGACGCCAGAAGCCGAATCCCGGTACTGGCAATGTGTTTCGCCGGCCTGGCATTCGAAGGGTACGACCTCGTCTCCTACGGAACAGTGCTGCCCCAGCTGATCTCGCCGGATGGATGGGATATCGGGCCGGCGACCGCGGGCCTGATCAGCACCCTCACGGTGGTGGGTATGCTGATCGGCTCGCTCGTCTCCGGTGCGCTGGCCGATTTCATCGGCCGACGCACGCTGACCATCGTCTCGTGTACCTGGTTCTCGGCATGGATGGCAATCTGTGCAGTCGCGCCCACCGCTCAGCTGCTCGGCGGGGCCCGTTTCATGGCCGGGCTGGGTATCGGCGCATTCGTGCCGCTGGCGGCGGCACTCGCAGTGGAATTCGCGCCCGAGGGGAAGGGGAACCGATACAGCGCCATCGCCTGGTCCGGATACCCCGTCGGCGGTGTCGTCGCCGCGCTCGTCGGCGTGGTAGCGCTGGAGCCGTTGGGGTGGCGCTTCCTCTTCGCGCTCGGTGCGCTGCCTTTGATCACCCTGGTGCCGCTGATGTATTTCGCCCTTCCCGAATCCGTTGCGCGTCGTCGACCTGCGAATGACGCGGCCGCATCGCAGGATGCCCAGGACCCCGTCGCCGTGCGTGGCCCGAAAGCACTGTTCGTGGACGGGGTGTGGATGCGAACCATTGTTTTCGGACTGATGAGTGCGAGTGGGCTGGTGTTGACCTACGGATTGAACACCTGGCTTCCGCAGTTGATGCGCGCCAATGGATACGACCTCGGGTCGGCGCTGACATTTCTGATCGCTCTCAATCTGGGGGCGGCCATAATTCCGCCGCTACTCGCCAGGCGTGCCGACGTCTCGGGCCCCCGGGTGGTGATGATCTCGGTATTTCTCGCGGCCGCGGTGAGTATTCTCGCGCTGAGCATCGCTCTTCCGCTGGGCCTGGTCTACATTCTTGTCTTCGTTGCCGGTGCCGGAACCCTCGGGGCTCAGCTGCTCATGTCCGGATTCGTGGCGACGGATTATCCCGATACTTCCCGCGTTGCCGCGCTGTCGTGGATTTCGTGCGCCGGCCGAGTGGGAGCCCTCGGCGGCCCGACATTGATCGGATTCCTCGTGGCCGCCGGTAGCAGCGTCGAAACCAGCTTCTACGTCTTTGCCGGATTCGGGATTCTCGGCGCGATACTCGCCGCCTCGATTCCGCGCCGGCCACAACCACGGGCTGTCGCGGGCGCCAATGGAATAGCCGCGCGTTTCGAAGCGTGATCTATGGAAATGGAGTATGTACGATGACTGTCAAATTTTCCCCCGAAGTCGTCATCGACGGATTCTCGTTCACCGAGTGTCCGCGCTACCACGACGGCCGCGTCTGGTTCGTCGACATGCATCTGAACCGAGTCGTCTCGGTTCGGCCGGATGGTTCGGATGCACGGACGATCGAGGTCGCGAGCGCGCCCGGCGGTATCGGATGGTTGCCCGACGGGCGTCTGCTGGTGGTCCTCATGCAGGAGCGAAAGATCCTCCGGCTCGACGACGGAGAGCCGGTCGTGCACGCGGACCTCTCCGCATCGGTCCCCACGACACTCAACGACTTGGCGGTGGACTCCGCCGGCCGGTGCTACGTCGGCGAAACCGGATTCGATCCCCATCCATTCCTGGTCGATGCGGACGATATCGAAAACGTATGTCGTGGCCGGTTCACCCCGCCGGCGACCAGCCGGCTCTTTCTGGTCGAAATGGACGGCGAATACCGCGAGGTCGCCTCCGGGCTGGCGTTCAGCAATGGGATCGTCGTCGACGAAACCCGGAATCATCTGTTCGTCGCCGAGTCGTTCGGCGCCCGGCTCACTCGCTTCCGCCTCGCTCCCGACGGTGGTCTCACCGAGCGTCATGAGCTGTTCGTCGATTTCGCGCCGGACGGCATCGGAATGGATACCTGGGGATATATCTGGGTGTCCGACGTATTCGGCCGCGCGGCGGTTCGTATCGACGCGGAGGGCCGGGAGATCGAGCGGGTTCGGTCCGAACGGCTCGTTCTTGCCTGCGCGGCCGGTGGTGAACATGACGATCAGCTCTACCTGTGTGCCTCGCCGTCGCTGGACAACACCGAATGCCTGCGGCTGCGCGAATCGCGGGTCGAGGCATTGACCATCGGTTCGCCGACTCCTGCCGCGAGTGTTCGGCAGCACTCAGTGTGACCGCTATCTGCCGGCGAGCGATTCCGGTGGTGCCGAGTCGCTGCCACGAGCCGACTTCGGCCCAGAGATCGCACCGCGTGACCCGATGAGGGGGTGACGCGGTGCGACCCGCGAACGAATCCGCGCTGTCGAAGGCTGTCACGGTGCTGGAGGTTGCCGGATCCGGTGAGTGGCGAGCTGGAATCTAGCAACGCTAGACAACGTAGCCAGCAGTTGATACCTTTGCTCTTGTTGCTAGCGATGCTAGTCCCGCGGAGAGAAGCCGAATCCGCAGCGTGCGCGCCCGCAACCGACAAGTTCCGGCCGCGCGCCGGAGTGCCTGTTCATCGGATCCACCGAGGAGTAACCGACATGACCTTCACCAGTAATGAACAGCAGTTTCTCGCGGAGGCCGGGATCGGCCGGCTGGCCACGGTCTCGCCCGACGGCGTTGTGCAGAACAACCCGACCAACTATCGGGTGAACGCCGACGGGACGATCGACATCGGGGGTATGCGGATGCGTGCCAGCCGGAAGTACCGCAATGTCGAGGCGGGCAGCCGGGTGTCGTTCGTCATCGACCAGCAGGTTTCGGTGGAGCCGTATGTGATTCGCGGTATCGAAGTGCGCGGTACGGCCGAGGCGCTCGATGACGAGGAGCCGCCGTTCCCGCCCCAGGAGCACGCGATCATCCGAATCCGCCCCGAACGGATCATCTCCTGGGGCATCGACGGCGGCTCCTTCGACTTCACCGGTCGCGGCGTCGAGTAGACGGGGTGCGGGGGCGATCGGACTGCGCGAATTTCCGCCGTCGATCGCGCAACGGCCTGATGCCCCCGGCGCGGACCGGCCACACCGTGACGAAGGGTGTGGCGTCGAGCGGGAAACGCGGCGATGGTGGCTGTCCGGTCGGGTCGGGGCATCGCTGATCGACCGGCATCCCGGCTCCGGGTGTACGACTCCTCGGACCTACCGCTGTGCCCGGAGCGCTCGGGTGTCCCTCGGACCCGGCTCCGGTGGGTGGATCGGACCGGGGGTACGTCCGAGCGGCACCCCGCTGCCGCCGCGGCGCCGGGCGATGATCTCCGCGAGAATGGAGACGGCGGTCTCCTCTGGTGTCGCGGCGCCCAGATCCAGGCCGATCGGGGAGGACAGCCGGCCCAGTTCGGCGTCGGTCACCCCGGCGGCGCGGAGACGTGCCATTCGGTCGGTGTGGGTCCGTCGGCTGCCCATGGCGCCCACGTAGCCCGCATCGGTTCGCAGGGCGATCTCGAGGGCCGGAACATCGAAGCGCGGATCGTGGGTGAGAACGCAGATGGCGGTGGACGGCGTGATCGCCGCCTGCTTCAGGTAATCCTGGGGCCACATCACGACCACTTCGTCGGCTTCCGGGAAGCGTTCGGGAGTCGCGAAAACCGGCCGGGCGTCGCACAGTGTCACCGAATACCCCAGCAGCTTCGCCGCTCGGATGAGCGCGTGGGCGAAGTCGACCGCGCCGAACACCAGCATGTTCGCCGGCCGGGCGATGGACGAGATCAGCACCGTCAGCGCGTTCTCGGCGCAGTCTCCGGTCTCGCCCAGTTCTACCGTCGTCACCGTGCCTGTCTCGAGGTGGCGGGTGGCCCGGGCAACCACCCCCGCGTCCAGGAGCGGATCGCCGCAGGTGCCTGCCCATGAGGTGCCGGTCGTGACAATCGACCTGCCCAGGTGGGCGCCCGTGGAGACGACGGTCGCCGTCGCAACCGGCCGGCCCGCCGCGATGCTTTCCGCGACCAGTGCGAGGCCGGGGATGTCGGTCGGCTCCACGCGCTGGACGAGTACATCCATCGAGCCGCCACACATCAGTGCGACGGAGCCGGCGCCGGCATCGTCGACGGAGTACCGGCGGACGGTTGCTTGCCCGGTGTCCATCACCTCGGTGGCGAGATGGAAGACATCGCTTTCGATACAGCCGCCCGAAATGCTGCCGACGACGGCCCCGTCCCGCGCGACGGCCATGACGGTGCCGACGGGCCGGGGGGTCGAGCCCGCCGAACCGACGATTGTGACCAGGGCACAGTCGATTCCGGCTGCCTGCCATCGGGCCACTGTGTTCGGCACCTCGTGCATCCGACTACCCTCTGCCTTGTCGTGCCGGTCCGCGTACGGTCGACCGGTGCGCGCGGTTCGCTGCCGGTGGCCGCAGTCGGCGTGCCTGCCGACTGCGCGACCGAGCCGCCCCGGTGAGACGATCGCCGGAGTCGCGCGCTGGTGGGATGATAGAAAAGATCGTACAGTACCTTTGCGCAAAGGTAAGCCGGTCGGGCGACGAGGGATGGGTTGTGGCAGAGGCAGTGACGGAAAACTCGGACGGTGTCGGCGAGATCATCCGGCAGTGGGCTCAGTCGCGGCCCGAACTCGATGTCTCCGCGCTGGAGATCTTCGGGCGTATGCATCGCAGCTTCCTGCTCTATCGCTCTCGGATCAACGGTGTGTTCGAGCAGTTCGGCACCAATGAGGCGGGATTCGACGTCCTGGCGTGCCTGCGTCGCGCGGAGCCGGAGTTCCGGCGTACGGCGGGTGAGCTGGCGAAACAGACGCTCGTCACGACGGGTGGCCTGACGCTGCGGGTCAACCGGCTGGAGGAGGCCGGGCTCGTGCTGCGGGAGCGTGACCCCGAGGATGCCCGGGTGGTCTATGTGACCCTCTCCGGTGCGGGGCGTGATCTGGTGGACCGGGTCGCCGATGCGCATTTCGCCGAACTCGCGCGGATGCTGGTGGGCCTGGACTCCGACCAGAAGGCTCAGCTGGCGGGGTTGCTCACAGTGCTGGAGGGATCGTTGCGGATGGCCGCGCTGCCGGTGGGGGAGGACGCTGCGGTCGATCGCACTGCCTGAACGCCCGCCTCGCACGCTCCCGGATCCCACGATCTGGGAGCGTTCGTCGTTTTCGGGGGAGTTTTCACGCAGTCTTTCCGGTATTGCCTGTGCGGGCTGTCACGCGCGATTCTGGGGTGTGACCTGCATCTCTACGTCCGTGCCGGTGTATTCCGGTGAGGTTAACCCCCCGTTAATCATCGAATTCGCGCCCCCTCGGCCGTTGACCTCTTAGCGGTAAGGAAGTACAAATCTCTTGCAGCCAAGATGTTCGGCAACCGCGGTGGTATCCAGCCCGGTCGCCACCATCGTCCCGACAGGAGACGTTCATGACGACAATCCGCCTCGCGGCCGCGGCCTTGCTGGCCGGCTCCGCCCTGGTTCTGAGCTCGTGCAGCGGTTCGGGCGAGCGCACCGCCGCGGCCACCGACGGCACCCTCGAGCAGACCGAGGTCTCGGTGGGCGTGCTGCCGCTGGCCGATTATGCGGCGGTGTACTGGGCGGACGAGAAGGGCTATTTCGAGAAGGAGGGGCTCACGGTGACGCTCGAGCCGATCCAGGGTGGGCCCATCGGCATCCAGAAGGTCGCCTCGGGGGAACTCGACTTCAGCATCGCCAACTCGATCTCCGCGGCGATCGCGCAGTCCCGCAAGACGCCGATCACGACCGTCGCGCATACGGCCTCGCTCGGTGACGGCAGCGGAATCCTGTATGTGAAGCCGGATTCGCCGATCCGATCGCTGGCCGATATCAACGGTAAGACCGTCGGCGTGAACACCACCAACAACATCGGCGATGTCACCATCGGCAACCTCGCGGCCGACCAGGGCGTCGAGATCGAGCCACGGTATGTCGAGGTGCCGTTCCCCGAGATGCTGCCCGGTGTGCAGGCCGGGTCGATCGACGTCGGATACGCCCCCGAGCCGTTCTCCTCGGCCGCGCGCGGCGCCGGGATGCGGGAGATCGCGGACCTCACGACGGACACCAACAACGCACTGCCGGCCTCGATCTTCGTCGCGGGCGACGATTTCGTGGACGCGAACCCGGACACCACCGCGGCGTTCGCTCGCGCGATCTATGCCGCGGGGGCCGATATCTCCGCCCACGAGGCCGATTTCCGCAGCTGGCTTCCCGGTGTCGCGAAGGTCCCCGCGGAGGTGGCCCAGTCGATGTCGCTGCCGATCTTCGCGTCGAGTATGGACCCGGCGAAGA
Organism: Nocardia sp. NPDC050193; assembly: GCA_040674215.1. GTDB lineage: Bacteria > Actinomycetota > Actinomycetes > Mycobacteriales > Mycobacteriaceae > Nocardia. The sequence continues at coordinate 34,059 of JBFARE010000016.1, forward strand.
TGCAGTCGGTCGCCGAGATGCTCGCCGCCCAGGGGCGGATCCCCGAAGGCTTCGACGTCACCCCGCACCTCATCACGCTCGAGGGCTGAGATGAACCTCCTCAGTGAGCCGCTCGGCCGCAAGCAGCAGATCGCCTATGGAATCGTGGGCGTGCTCGGGACGGCGGCGCTGACCGAAGTGGTCATCCGGACCGGAATGATCTCCACGCCCGGGTTGCCGGTCCCGAGCCAGGTGCTGACAGAGGCCGGGGCACTGTTCGGCGACCAGACCTTCTGGCAGGAGGTGGGATTCACCCTCCGCGAATGGATGCTCGGCCTGCTGCTCGCGACCGTGGCCGGGATGGTGCTCGGCGGTCTGATGGGCGCCTTCTCGAAGGTGTTCCTCGCCTTCGAACTCCCGGTCGAGGTCTTCCGGGTTCTGCCCTCGGTCGCGCTGGGTCCGGTCCTGGTGCTGCTGCTGGGTTCGGGAATGCTGCCGCTCTCGATCACGGTGGCGCTCGCGTGTATGTGGCCTATCCTGCTGAACACCCTGTACGGCGTCCGCGCCACCGACGCCACCGCCGTGCAGACGGCCCGGACCTTCGGTCTCTCGGGGATCGCGATCCTGCGCCGGATCAAGATTCCCAGCGCACTTCCCTTCGCGTTCACCGGGATCCGGATCGCCGCGTCGATCGGGCTCATCGTCGCCGTCAGCGCGGAACTGCTGATCGGCAACGGGCAGGGGATCGGCGGTTACATCCTGCTCAACAGCGCCAACGCCACCAACCTCGACACCGTATACGCCGCGACGCTGGTGGCCGGGGTCCTCGGCCTGGCGGTGAGCACCGCCTTCACCGCCCTCGACAACAAGGTGTTCGCATGGAAGAAGGGGCTGGCCCAGTGATGGTCGCATCGACCGACGACGCGGGACTCGCCGCGCCGGCCGTACGGCCGGGTCGGAAGTCCGCCGCGCTCGGTTCGGCCGTGCGTACCCGTGGATCCGTGCCGGCGCTGCTGGGCAACACGGGCGTCCGGCTGCTGGTTCCGCTATTGATCCTCGTCGCGTGGTGGGGTCTGTCGCGGTCGGAGGTCGGCTCGTTGATCGTGGCGCCGCCGTTCGATGCCTTCGAACGGGTCTTCACCGACTTCTTCAGCGCCGATGCCGGCCGGCTCTTCCTCGGCGAAGCGACCTTTGACCATTTCTTTCCCAGTGTCTACCGTGCGATGGCGGGACTAGTGCTGGCGGTCGTGATCGGGGTCGCGCTGGGCGTCGCGCTGGGTATCGTGCCGGTGCTCACGGCCCTGTTCCAGCCGCTCATCCACCTCGGGCGGTCGCTGCCCAGCCCGGCCCTGCTGGGGGTGTTCTTCTTCCTGTTCGGAACGGGGGACAGTCCGAAGGTCTTCCTCATCGCGTTCTCTGTGGTCTGGCCCATCCTGTTCAACACGATCGACGGAGTGCAGAGTGTGGGGACCGGACGGATGCAGGCGGCCGCGGTGTTCAAGATCTCCCGCCGGAATGTGCTGACGCAGATCATCCTGCCCGGTGCGGGGCCGAAGATATTCGCCGGTGTGCGGACCGCGATGTCGCTGTCGCTCATCATCATGATCATCTCCGAATTGCAGAAGGCCGAGAACGGTCTCGGCTATCTCCTGATCCGGTCGCAGCGCGACTTCGACTACACCGGATTCTGGTCGGTCCTGATCGTCCTGGCCGCCCTGGGCGTCGCCCTCAACTTCATCTTCGTGTTCGCCGAACGGCGGGCGTTGGCCTGGCACCGAGGAGTGACTCAGCAAAATGACTAGTACAGATGTGACGACCACATCCGCGGAGCTGGTCCTCACCGGCATCTCGAAGTCCTACGGAACCAATCTCGCGGTCCGGGATATCACCGCCGACGCCCCGGCCGGAAAGGTCAGTGTGATCGTCGGGCCCTCCGGCTGCGGCAAGTCGACCCTGCTGCGGATCATCAGTGGACTCGACGTACCGACGACCGGTGCGGTCACCTTCGACGGGCGGCAGGTGTCCGGCGTACCCGACGGCCTGGCCATGGTGTTCCAGGACTACGCGCGCTCGCTGTTCCCGTGGATGCGGGTGGACAAGAACATCGCGTTTCCACTCGAGCAGCTACCGCGGCCCGAGCGTGCCGCCCGGGTCCAGGAAGCCATCGACGCGGTCGGCCTCTCGGGCAAGGAGAAGCTCTATCCCTGGCAGATGTCGGGCGGTATGCAGCAGCGCGTCGCCATCGCCCGGGCACTGGCCAGCCATCCGAAGCTGCTGCTCATGGACGAGCCGTACGCCTCGGTCGATGCCCAGACCCGCGCCGAACTCGAGGACCTGCTCCTGACGATCCAGGCCAGGCTCGGGATCACCGTCCTGGTCGTCACCCACGATATCGACGAGAGCGTCTACCTCGCCGATCACATCATCGTGTTGTCGAAACCGCCGAGCGTCGTGGCCGAGACGATCGAGGTCGATCTGCCGCGGCCGCGCGATCACATCACCACCAAGACGGACCCGCGATTCGTCGAGATCCGTTCGCATGTGACGAGGCTGCTGCGCGGTGCGGGCGTGGCAGCCGAGGGTCCGCGCGATTCGGTTGTGAGCAGGGCACACTGATGCGGGCCACGGCCGACGGATCCGGAATCGTCGCGCAGAGTCAATCGGCTCTCGCACCGTTCCGGCTCTACCGCCCCGAATCGGTCGCCGAAGTGACGGCGGTGCTCGCCGCCGACCCGGAGGCGGTGATCGGTGCCGGTTGTAGCGATCTCGTCGCCACGATCCGGGAGGGCTGTGCTCCCGCGGCGCTGGTATCGCTCCGGAAAGTGGCGGGCCTGAAAGGGATCACCCATACCGGTGGTGTACTGCACCTGGGTCCGATGGTCACCCATCACGAGGGCGCGGCCAATGCGATCGTGGCCGCGGCGATCCCCGGACTCGCGGCGGCATGGTCCCGGATCGCCACCGTCCGGATCCGCTACACCGGCACGGTCGGCGGGAATCTGATGGCCCGGCGCCATCGCTACGAGATGCCGCTGCTACTGGGTGCCCTCGATGCCCGGTTGTCGTTCTCGGATGGCCGTACTCTCGCGCCCGGCGAGCTGTGGACCGACGACACCACCGCGCTGCTCACCGGTATCGAGGTGCCCACCGCGGATCTGGTGTGGTTCGGCTACGAGCGCTCGATGCGCCCCACCACGACGGTCGCGCTCGCGATCCGGCGGAGTGCCGACGCCACCCTGGCGGTCCACGCCACGGCGGGGTCGGAGTACCGCCGCGGTATCTCGCTGCGCGTCGACACCGGGGCCACGTCGGTGGCCGGTATCGACGCGGTGCCGACCGCCGCGGCCCTCGCCACGCAACTCCGGGACGATATCGGCGACTACACCGGGTCCGCCGAGTACCGCAGGCACCTCGTCACCGTGCTGACCCGCAGGCTGCTCCAGGAGGCAGCCACTGCCACCCCCCATTGTGAGGACCAACCGCATGTGTGATCCCGATGCCTCGACGAGACCGGTCGGCGCGGAAGTTCCGCCGAGCGCGCTCGACACCTCGATAGAGTTCAGTCTGAACGGCGAGAAGCGGAATTGCAGAATCGATTCCAGCGCGGTCCTGCTCGATGTGCTGCGCGACGACTTCGGCTGCCGGGGCGTGCGGCGTTCGTGTGAGCGCGGTGTCTGCGGAGCCTGCACGGTACTCGTCGACGACGTACCGGTCGCCTCCTGTTCGACGTTCGCGTTCGCGGTCGACGGCACCGCAGTGGAGACCGTCGAGGGACTGGCGGACGCGGATGGAACTCTCTCGCCGCAGCAGCGGGCGTTCGCGGAATGCGGTGGTTACCAGTGTGGTTTCTGCACTTCCGGCATGCTGATGCTGACGACGGGTCTGCTACGCCGGGAACCCCGGCCCGATCGCGGCACCATTCGCGAGTGGATCAGTTCGAACACCTGCCGCTGCACCGGCTACGAAATGATCATGGAATCCGTCGAACGCGCGGCGGAACTGACAGCCGCGCAGGACGGGGACCGCGAATGACGGCGGTATCGGATCGGTCGACGGCCGCCGGCCCGCCGATCGAGGCGCGCACCCACCTGGTCGACGAAGGGGAAACTGTCGGCGGATACCGGATCCACGAGTTACCCACGGCCCCAGCGGAACACCGGGTGACCGGCCGGGACGGCCCGCGTGCGGACGCGACAGCGAAGGTGACCGGACGGGCCGTGTACGGGGCCGATATCGTGCGCCCCGGCATGCTGCATGCGAAGGTGCTGCGCAGTCCGCACGCCCACGCCCGCATCGTCTCCATCGACACCGCGGCCGCACGGGCGCTGGCGGGTGTCACCGCGATCGTGACCCAGGACGAGATCGGCGGCCTGCAGTGCTACGGGACGATGGTCAAAGACCAGCCGGTGGTCGCGACCGGTGTCGTCCGATACGTCGGTGACGTGGTGGCCGCGGTCGCCGCCGTCGACGAGCGCACCGCGCTCGCGGCGCTGGACCTGATCCGGGTCGAGTACGAGGTGCTACCTGCGGTGTTCACCGTCGACGCGGCGCTCGCGACCTCGGCGCCGGTCATCCATCCGGACGCGCCGTTCGGGGTGATCCCGAAATACGGGCAGGGCGCGTCTGCGTCGTTGCGCAGCGAACCGAATGTGAGCTACGAGTTCCGGTACCGTACCGGCTCGCCCGATGTCTGGGAGACGTGCGACCACATCTTCGAGGACACCTTCGAGTTCTCGCGGATGAACCATATGCATCTCGAACCGTTCGTGACCGTCGCCGAGGCGAGCGCCGACGAGATCGAGGTGTGGACCTCGACGCAGGCGCCGTTCAACCTGCGCAAGGAACTCGCGCGCGTGTTCGGGCTGCCGGAGAACCGGATCCGCATCCACGTCCCATTGATCGGCGGCGGTTTCGGCGCGAAGAACGGACCCAAGGCCGATCCGGTCGCGATCCGCCTCTCCCAGCTCAGCGGCGGGCGTCCGGTCCGGTTCTGCATGACCACCGAGGAGGTGTTCCTCACGGTCTCGCAGCACGCGGCGACGCTCATCGTGAAATCGGGTGTGCGGGCCGACGGTACGTTCGTGGCGCGGCAGTCGACGGTGCTCCTCAACGGCGGCGCCTACGCCGAGCACAGCCCGGCGGTCGCGGAGAAGGCCGGGTACCGGATGCCCGGCGCGTACCGCTGGCAGCACATCGATTCGGTGTGCAAGGTCGTCACCACGAATACCGTGCCGGCCGGGGCCTACCGCGGGTTCGGTGGCACCCAGGCCACGTGGGCCAGTGAGCGGCAGGTGGATCTGATCGCGGATCGCCTCGGACTGGATCCCTACGAATTGCGGGTGCGTAACCTCAAGGCGCTCGGTGAGGAGTTCGTACCGGGCGAATCGGGGATCGACTCCGACCTGGCGGCGGGGATGCGGCTGGTGGCCGACGCGATCGGCTACCACGGGCGTGCTCGTACCGGGAACCGGGGGATGGGCGTATCGGTGGGTGTCAAGGACGGCGGCGGTATCAACAAACCGGCGATGGCCAGGGTAAAGGTCACCACGCGGGGCGACGTCCTGCTCAACTGCGCGCTCACCGAAATGGGGCAGGGCGGGCACTCCGCGATGGCGCAACTGGTCGCCGAGGTGCTGCGCTGTGATCCCGCCCGGGTGGCGTACGCGCGTATCGACACCGACAACACCCCGTTCGACCAGGGAACCAACGCGTCCTCGGGAGTCGCGGTGATGGGGCAGGCGGTGCGGACAGCGGCCGAGAAGCTCCGGGACGAGGTACTCGACTGGGCCGGTACGCAACTCGCCCTCGATCCCGCCGGGCTCGAGCTCGTGGACTGGCAGGTGCGTACTCCCGACGGGGCCGTGCACGACCTGTTCCCGATGATCATGGACGCCTTCGGCAACACCGGATTCGAGTTCTCCGCCGACGGCTTCTACAAGGCGCGCAATGATCACCGCGCGCCGCTCGAGGCGCCGTGTGTGTTCTGGGAGATCGGCTGGGCGGCCGCCGAAGTGGAGGTCGACCCCGAGACGGGCCGGATCACCGTGCTGCAACTGGCGGTCAGCGGCGACGCCGGCAAGGTGATCAACAAGGTCGCGTGCCGCGGGCAGGACGAGGGGGCCGCGGTGTTCGGACTGGGACAGGCATTGTTCGAAGAACTCAGATACGACCCGGATGGTGAACTGCTCAATGCCGAGGCGGTGCTCTACCGGGTGCCGCTCGCCGAGGACATCCCCGAGCGGTTCGTCTCGATCACGCAGGAGCAGGGCCACGGCGCGGGACCGTTCGGCAGCAAAGGCATGGGGGAGGGCGGGATGCTACCTGTCGCAAGTGCCATCGCCCAGGCCGTCGCCGACGCCGTGGGCATACAGCTCACCGAGCTCCCGCTGTCACCGCAACGGGTCTACGAGGCGATCGCCGCACGCGGAGCGGAGGGGCCGCGATGAGGGCGGGTCCCTCCGCTCCGCGCTGCGGCCTCCGCCGCACGCATACAACCGTTTCCGAAGGGGCATGATGAGGCGATGCCTTCGCGTACACCGCGGTCTCTGCCGACTGCAGCCAACCTATTCCGAGGGGGCGCGATGAGGCGATACCTCCGCCTGCGCCGCGGCCTCTGCCGACCAGGGGTAACTCTTTCCAAGGGAGCGCCATGACTTCGGGATACCACGGCGCGCGCCGGGCTGCCGCAGTGCTCGAAGGCCGGGGACCGGTGCGGGTATGCGTGCTCGGTTACGGGAGTATCGGCGCGGTCGTGGCCGATCGGCTCGTCCGCGGCGATGTGCCCGGCGCCGAGCTGGTCGGGATCGTCAATCGGTCCGCGGTCGACAATCCTCCGGCGCCCGCCCTCTCGCTCGCGGACGCGCTCGAGATCGCGGATGTGGTCGTCGAATGCGCTTCGCAGGAGGCGGTCCGGGAGGTCGGCCGGCAAGTGGTCGACGCGGGGTGCGACCTGCTGGTGTCCTCGGTCGGCGCGCTGTCGGACCCCGCGTTCGCGCAAGAGATTGCGGGTAGCGGCCCGGGCCGGGTCGTGTGTACCCACGGTGCGGTCGGCGGTCTCGATCTGCTCGCCGCCGCCCGCGACGCGGCGCCGTTCGATCATGTGCTCGTCCGGTCGACGAAATCGCCCGGGTCGCTGGTGCAACCGTGGATGGACGCGGCGCAGCGGCACCGGATCGGTACCACTGTGACGCGGCTGCGCGTCTTCGCGGGGAGCTCGGCCGAGGCGGCCAGGCTGTTCCCGAAATCGCTCAATGTCGCCGCCGCGGTGAGTTTCGCGGTGAGCGACTGGGAGACGGTATCGGTCGAGTTGTACGCCGATCCGGACGCGGAGCTGACCTGTCACGAGATAGAGGCCTCGGGACCGATCGGCCGGTACTCGATAAAGATCGAGAACCTGCCGAGCGCGGACAATCCGCGTACCAGCGCGGTGGTGCCGTACTCGATCCTGCGGACGCTGGCGCATCTGACGGGTTCCCCGAATCTCATCGCCTGACCGGCCCGCTCGACGCGACGACGAGCACCGGAAGCGGCCCGGACCGGGCCCGTCACGACAAATTCACGCAGACATCTTGACGCAAAGTATCTTATAGCTCAGACTCTTTTACCGGAGGGATTCGGAGCGGTGATTGCCCCGGACAAGTGCTGCGACAGAGGGAACGGATGAAGACTCCGATGGACTTACAGAGCAGCACGAGCACTCGTTCGCCGCAGGCGGCGAGCGGGATCTCCGCCTTCGGGCCGGAAGTCCCGGCCGTGCCCGCCGACACCGCGGACCTCGACCGTTCGTGGGCGGCCGGGCCGGTCCCCGACACGACCGACGAGATCTTCGTGGCGGGCCGGTGGGTGCGCGGCTCGGGCGAGCTCATCGAATCGGTCGATCCGGCCACCGGCCGGGTCTTCGCCCGCCTGCACGGTGCCGTGGCCGCTGATGTCGACCTGGCCGTCGACGGGGGCCTGCGGGCCGTCGCGAGTTCCGGCTGGGCTCAACTGCTCCCGCACGAGCGCGCGGCCGTCCTGTACCGTATCGGCACCGCGATCGAGGCCAACGCCGACCGCATCGCCGCCCTGCAAACCATCGACACCGGAAAGACGCTGGCCGAGACCGGCGCACTCGCGCGCAGTGCCGCCGGCACCTTCCGGTTCATGGCGTCGGCGCTCGAGACGATGGAGGAGGCGATCACGCCCCGGCGGGGTCCCTTCCTCACCTTCGCGACCCACGAACCGATGGGCGTCGTCGGTGCCATCACGCCGTGGAACTCGCCGATCGCCTCGGATGCGCAGAAGATCGCACCGGCTCTCGCCGCGGGCAACGCGGTGGTCGCCAAGCCGCCGGTTTGGGCACCGTGGGTGACGCTGTTGCTGGCCCGGCTGGCCGAGGACGCAGGCCTGCCGACCGGTCTGTTGTCGGTGCTGCCCGGTCCGGGCCGGACCGTCGGCGACGCGCTCGCCCGGCATCCGGCTATCGGCAAGATCTCGTTCACCGGTGGCACCGGGACCGGTCGCGCGCTGGCACATATCGCCGCGGAGAAGCTCATGCCGATCACGCTCGAACTCGGCGGGAAATCGCCCACCATCGTCTTCGCCGACGCCGACCGCGAGCAGGCGCTCGCCGGGGTCCTGTACGGCATCTTCTCCTCGTCGGGCCAGAGCTGTATCGCGGGGTCCCGCATCTTCGTCCAGCGCGCGATATACGACGAGTTCGTCGACCGGCTCGTCGGGGCGACCACGGCACTGCGGGTGGGACCGGGTACCGATCCGCGTACCCAGGTGGCGCCCATGGTCACCCGCGAACACCGGGACGGGGTCGCGGCGATGGTCGACGACGCGGTGCGCGCGGGCGCGACCGTGCTGTGCGGCGGCGCCGCGCCCGCGGATCCGGCGCTCGCCGATGGCGCGTACTACCTGCCCACCGTGCTCACCGGCGTCCCGAACAGCGCGACCATCTGCCAGGAGGAGATCTTCGGACCCGTCGCCGTCGTGCTCCCGTTCGCGGACGAGGCCGATGTCGTCGCCCAGGCCGACGACACGGTGTTCGGCCTGGCCTGCGGGATCTGGACCTCCGACTACCGCCGTGCCTGGCGCACGGCCCGCGCCGTCCGGGCCGGAACGGTGTGGATCAACACCTACAAGCAGTTCAGTATCTCGACCCCCTTCAGCGGGTTGAAGGACAGCGGTATCGGGACCGAGAAGGGCCGCGACGGAATCCGGTCCTACATGAACCAGAAGAGCATCTACCTCGACGTGTCCGGGCAGCCGCTGCCCTGGGCAGGTCTGTGAGAAGGGAGCACCATGAGCGCTCATCCCTACAGCCCGGCCTTCGGCATCGCCGGTTTCGGATTCGTCTCCGGCGCACTGTCGGTCGACGAGGACGGGGTCGCGGTCCCCGGCCGCCGGGCGGCCCTCGAAGCCGCCATGGCGCGGCTGAGCGAGCGGCTCTCGACCATCGATATGACGCTCGAGAACGTCGTGAAGACCACTTATTTCGTCACCGACGTCGCCCTGCGGGACGAGGCGAACCGGCACTACGAGTCGGTGTTCGCCGAGCCGCGCCCGGCGCGCTCGTTCGTCGAGGTCGCCGCGCTGCCCTACGGCGCGACGGTCGAGATCGAGGCCATCGCCCACCGCGGGTAGCACACCCGCGTCCTACGGATCACCCACAGAGGAAGGCACACATCATGTCCAGCACCGAAAAGACCGGCGTCGATCTCGACGCCCTGATCGACTCCTGCATCGCCGCCGCCGACACCCGCTACGAGGACTGGGACACGCTCGGGTTCCAGGCGGCCAAGGGCGGCGACCGCTTCAAGCGGGCGCAGATCCGCTACATCGGCTCGGGTGCCACCGGCAACCACGACACCGACAACAACATCATCAAGGCCGACCATTTCACCTTCTCCAATATGCGCCTGCCCGCGGGCGCGGTCGGCCCCGAGCACACCCACCACGATGTCGAAGAGGTCTTCTACGTGCTCGAGGGTGAGATCGAGGTTGCCGTCCACGATGTCGAGGACGGGACGAAGAAGGCGGTGCGCACGCTCGGTTATCGCGATCTGATCCGCGTACCCGCCGGGGTGCCGCGCAGCCTCGCGAACGTCTCCGACTCCGACGCGCTGTTCTGCGTCATCATCGGCACCCCCAAGCCGCAGCTGCCCACCTACCCGCCCAGCTCCGAAATGTACGGCGTCACCCGCTGATTCGAGTCCGGAAGAAGTGCGAGGAGAGCCCGATGGACGAGCCGACGAGGCGGACGCTGCGCGTCCAGCAGAAGACCTGGGAAGCCGACGGCGTCATCAGCATGACCTTTGTCGACCCGTCCGGTGCGGACCTGCCCGCCTGGGAACCCGGCGCGCATCTCGCGCTGCATCTCCCGAACGGGCTCGTCCGGGAGTATTCGCTCTGCTCGGACCCGGTGGACCGGTCGCGGTGGACGGTGGCGGTGCTGCGCACCCCGGATTCGCGGGGCGGTAGCTCCCATATCCACGACCTCCTGCCGGTCGGTCGGCTGCTCGAGGTCGAGGGTCCCCGCCAGAACTTCGCGCTCGACACCGCGGCCCGCCACCTCCTGGTCGCGGGCGGGATCGGTATCACCCCGATCCTTTCGATGGTGCGCACCTTGCACCGTGAGGGTGCGAACTGGACGCTGCTCTACACCGGACGATCCCGGTCGACGATGGCGTTTCTCGACGAGATCGGCTCCCTGCCCGCCGACCGCGTGACGATCCACGCGGACGACGAGGCAGCGGGTCGATTCCCCGACCTCGCCGGGCTGCTCGGGGATATCGACGCCGACGCCGTCGCCTACTGCTGCGGTCCCGAGTCGTTGATGACCGCCTGCCGGGACGCGCTCCCGGATCCCGGGCAGTTGCGTATCGAGCGATTCAAGGCACCCGAGCCGGTCGCCACCGGGCAGGACACGGCATTCGACGTGATCCTCGCCGGCAGCGGGCGCCGGATCCCGGTCGGCCCGGATGTCTCGGTCCTGAGCGCACTGCAGAACGCCGGCGTGCCGGTGGAGAGCTCGTGTACCGAAGGTATCTGCGGGACCTGTGAGGTCGGCGTCGTCAAGGGCGACGTCGAGCACCTTGACTTCCTGCTCTCGCCCGAGGAACAGCAGACCGGCGCCACCATGTTCGTCTGCGTTTCCCGGTGCCGCTCCGCCGAACTCGTCCTCGACCTGTAACCGGTCACCCTCGACAGAAAGGTCGATCATGCGATTCTCCGGAACACCGGTCTGTACTCTGCGGGCGTTGCGATCCGTATCGGTCACAGTGCCCGATCCGGCCCGCTCGCGCGACTTCTATCACGAGGCCTGGGGGCTGAGCACCGTCGACGAAGACGGTGACACCTTCTGGCTGCGTGCCACGGGCAGCGAGCATCACGTACTGCAACTGCGCGCCGGCGCCGGTAACGCGCTGGACCGGATCTCATTGGCGATCGCGACTCCGCGTGAGGTCGACGAGGCGGCCCGCGCACTCCAGAAGCTGGGCATTCCGCTCCTACGCGAACCCGGTCGGCTCGACGACGCGGGCGGCGGCTACGGTCTGCAACTCGTCGACCCGGAGGGCCGCTGCCTCGAACTGTCCGCCGATACGTTCGCCGTCTCGGCACAGGAACCGGCCGGCCGCCGGGCGATCCCCCGCAAGCTCGCGCATGTCGTGCTCAACACCAGCGATATCGATCGCACCGCCGACTTCTACACCCAGGTGCTCGGTATGCGGATCTCGGACTGGTCCGAACACCAGATGACGTTCCTGCGCTGTAATTCCGATCATCACGTCATCGCCCTGAACCAGGCCGACTTCCCGTCGATCAACCACGTGGCCTACGAGATGGAGAGTCTCGACCATTTCATGCGGGGGCTCGGCAGCCTCAAACGCAGCGGCATCACCCCGCAGTGGGGTCCCGGCCGGCACGGTCCGGGCGACAACACCTTCTCGTACTTCACCGATCCGGCCGGGCTGGTCTGCGAGTACACCTCCGAGGTGGCCCAGATCGACGAGGACCGCTGGCTGTGCCGGACCTGGAAGCGTACGCCCGAACTGTCCGACCAGTGGGGGACGGCGGGCCCGCCGACGACCACGGTCCGCGCGGCGATGGCCGGCGTACCCGATCTCGGGCATCGCGACCTGGTCACCCCGGGTATCGACGACTACTTCTACGGGGCACAGTGATGCGGCGGGTGCATCCGTGACCGGCACGACCTCACCGACGACCCGGTGGGTTTCGGCGCGGGGGATCTCGCTCGAGGTCCGCGGCACGGGCGATCCGGTGCTGCTCCTGCACGGTATCGGCGGAAGCGCCGCGGCCTGCGGCGCGCTGGCCGAGGTGCTGAGCGCGCACGGCTGTCGCACGTACTGCTGGGACGCACCGGGATACGGGCGATCCGCCGATCCGGCGCCGAGTGCGGACGGATTCACCGCGGGCTACGACCACGCTCTGGCGGTCACGGAACTGATCGCCGAGCTCGGTGGCGGCCCGGTACATCTGCTCGGCACGTCGTGGGGCGGGGTGATCGCGACCGCGGTCGCCGCCGCGCATCCGGCATCGGTCCGGTCGCTCGTCCTGGCCGACAGCACCCGCGGCTCGGGGGTGCACCCGGAGCGGGCACGGGCGATGCGGGCACGCATCGGTGAGCTGCGTGACCTCGGCGGCCCGGCATTCGCGGCGGCCCGCGCGCCACGACTGGTCTCGCCCGCCTGCGCCGACGAGATCGCGCGCGCTGTGGAATCCGATATGGCACGGGTCCGGCTACCCGGTTACACCGCCGCCGCCGAGTACATGGCCCGCACCGATACCGGGCCGAGCCTGGCCACCCTGGCGACGCCCACGCTGGTGCTGGTCGGGGCGGACGACATCGTCACCGGCGTCGACGAATCCCGGCTGCTGGCCGACGCCGTTCCCGGCGCCCGCTTCGGGCTGATCCTGGGCGCCGGACACGCGGCAGTGCAGGAGAAACCGGTCGAGACGGCCGCGCACATCCTGCGGTTCTGGAAGGAACTGGACGAATGAGCAGACTTGTCGTGGTCACCGGGGCCGGCCGTGGACTGGGTTTTGCGATCGCCGAGCGGCTGGCCGTCGCGGGCGACCGGATCGTCATCGCGGAGATGCGCGCCGAACTGGCCGAAAGCGCCGAGAAGACATTGCGGGACAAGGGGTACGACGTCACCGCGGTGGTCACCGATATCTCCGACCGCGATTCGGTGGTGGCCCTCGCGCACCGGGTGGAGGCACTGGGTGGCGCGGACGCGCTGGTCAACAATGCGGCACTCGCGGACGGTGTCGGCGGTGACGCGTTCTGGGAACTCGATGAGGGGTTCTTCCAGAAGGTGATGACCGTCAACGCGTTCGGGACCTGGCTGGTCAGCAAGCATCTCTTCGCGCAGCTGACCCGGGGTGGTAACGGCGCCATAGTGAACATCGCCTCCGATGCCGCACTGTACGGCTCGCCACGCCTGGTGCACTATGTCGGCTCCAAGGGCGCGGTCATGGCGATGACCCGCACGATGGCCCGCGACGGTGGCCCCCACGGGCTGCGGGTCAATGCCGTCGCCCCCGGCCTGACCCGGGTCGAGGCCACGGCCACGGTGCCGGCGTCGCGGTACCGGCTCTACGCCGACAACCAGGTGCTGGACCGTGAACAGACACCCGACGATGTCGCGGGCACGGTGCAGTTCCTGCTCTCGGACGCGGCGAGCTACCTGACCGGCCAGACCCTGGTGGTCGACGGCGGATTCGTCATGAACTGACCGCCCTGCCCGGCCATCCGAAACCCTTCTCGTACAAGGAGACCGACCCTCGATGGATCTGCAACTCACCGGCCGCACCGTGGTCGTCACCGGCGCGAGCTCCGGGGTGGGCCTGGCGACGACCCGGATGCTCCTCGCCGAGGGCGCCCGGATCGCCGCCTGCGCCCGCGATCTGGCCCGGTTGCGCGCCGCGATGGATTCGATCGACGATGCCGATCCCGCCCGCGTCCACCTGGCGGCCTGCGATGTCACCGACCGCGCCGAGGTCGAAACCTTCATCGGCTCCGCCGCCGACCGTTTCGGCGGGATCGACGGGCTGGTGTGCAATGCCGGTCGCTCCCTGATGGCACCGCTGGCGGAGACGACCGACGAGCAGATCCGCGCGGAATTCGACCTGAAGATCTTCGGTTCCTGGAATCTGGTGCGTGCCGCCCGTGGTGCGCTGGCCGCCGCGGACCGTGGCGCCGTCGTCAATGTCAACGCGATCCTGTCCCGGCAGCCGGAGCCCCGGCTCGCCGTCACCTCGGCCGCGCGGGCCGCGCTGCTCAACCTCACCCACTCCATGGCCGAGGATCTCGCCGCGGACGGGACCCGGGTGAACTCGGTGCTGCTCGGGCTCGTCGACACCGGCCAGTGGCGCCGCCGGTTCGAGACCTCGGGGACCGCACTCGACTACGACGCCTGGAGTGCCGAGATCGCCGCCGACCGCGGTATCGCGCTGGGCCGGTTCGGCACCGCCGAGGAGGTCGCGTTCCCTATCGTCACCCTGCTCTCCCCGCTGAGCGGCTACACCACCGGCACCAGCATCGACGTCGGTGGCGGCGTCGGCCGCTACATCTGACCACCAGCCCGGCCCGGCGGATCCGCCGTTCCCAGATCTCTCCGGAGGACACACCCATGACGACCACCGACAGCCCCGGCGCGAAGGAGCCCACCGGCGGCGATGTGCTCGTCGCCGTGCTGCGCAGGCACGGCATCGATACCGCCTTCGGCGTCATCAGCATCCACAATCTGCCGCTCGTCGAGGCGGTGGCGCGGGAGCTGCGCTTTGTGGAGGTGCGCCACGAGGCGGCGGCGGTCAATGCCGCCGATGGGTACGCGCGCGCGACCGGAAAGATCGGAGTCGCGATCACCAGTACCGGCACCGGCGCCGGCAATGCCGCGGGCTCGATGCTCGAAGCGCTGACCGCGGGGAGCCGGGTGCTGCACGTGACCGGCCAGATCGAGAGCGAGTACCTCGGCTCCGGCGGGTCGACCCGGGGTGTCATCCACGAGGTGCCCAAACAGCTGCAGATGCTCGATGCCGTGTCCCGCTACGCGACGACCATC
Source organism: Nocardia sp. NPDC050193 (assembly GCA_040674215.1). Lineage (GTDB taxonomy): Bacteria > Actinomycetota > Actinomycetes > Mycobacteriales > Mycobacteriaceae > Nocardia. The sequence goes on from JBFARE010000016.1 coordinate 49,112, forward strand.
GAAGCCGCCGAGGACGTCGAAGCGGATCTGGAAACCGCCATCGCCCATATACTGGCCGCTCCGCAGGGCCCGGCCAGCGTGGAATGGCCCTCGGATCTGCAGTATCTGGCGCGCCCGGCGGATCAGCGCGGGTACCGGCGGCCGGGTTTCGACGTCCCGGCACCGGAGCGCGACGCGATCGCCGAAGCCGTCGCCTTGCTGTCCGCGGCCGAGCGTCCCCTGATCTGGGTCGGCGGGGGAGCGGCCGGCGCGAAATCCGAGCTGGCCGCTCTGCTGCACACTCTCGGGGCGGGCCTGCTGACCAGCAACTCGGGGCGCGCCATAGTGCCCGAGGACGACCCGCTGGTGATCGGGAACTTCGCGACGGCGCCGGAGGTCGAGCCACTGCTCGCGGACGCCGACCTGCTGCTGTCGATCGGCACCCACTTCCGCTCCAATGAGACCAAGAGCTACCACCTGCGGCTACCGGACACGCAGATCCAGATCGATGTGGACCCGGCGGCCATCGGCCGTATCTATCCGGCGAAGGTCGGCCTCGTGGGCGATGCCGCGACCACGCTCGCCGCGATCAACGACAGCCTGACCGACATCTCGGTGGATCCGGGGTGGTCCGGCCGGGTCACCGACACCAGGCTGGCGGTCCGCGCGGCGCTCACGGCCTATATCGGCGGGTACGCGGAGATCTGTGAAGGGATGCGGTCGGTACTGCCGCGCGAATCCGTGGTCGCGCGCGATGTGACCATCCCTTCCAGCCAGTGGGGCAACCGATTACTGCCCTTCTACGAACGCGAGACCAATATCTTCCCCCTCGGTGGTGGTATCGGACAGGGGCTGGCCATGGGAATCGGCGCCGCGCTCGGCCGGCCCCAGGTGCCGACCGCGGTGATCGCCGGAGACGGCGGTCTCGCCGTACATCTCGGCGAACTCGCCTCGCTCGCCGGCAGCGGCGCCTGGTGCGTCGTGGTGATCTTCAACGACGGCGGTTACGGTGTCCTGCGGAACATGCAGGCGGCCAATGGTTTCGACCGGTCCGGTGTCGACCTGTTCACGCCCCGGTTCGATCTGCTCGCGGCCGCACTCGATATGCCCTACACCCTGGTCCAGGGCCCGGGTCGCTTCGCGAAGGCGTTCGCGGATGCGGTGGCGACCCGCGGCCCGGCGATCATCGAGGTCGATGTGGCCGCGGTCGAACCACCGCCCGGCCCGTTCACCCCACCGGTGCACATCCCGGTTCGGGAGGGCTGATCCGATGACCGGTAACGAATGGGAAGACGACACCCCGGCGCACGCGCTGGTGTGCCTGCACGCCGGACCTGATCCGGCCCGCTGGTTCGCCGACCAGGTCGAAACGCTCGGCGCGATCGCGCACCGGTCCGCCGCGCCGGCCCCGGCCGACCCGGAGTCCGTCGAGGCCTGGGCGAACGAGGTCGCCGCCGGCGTAGTGGACCTCGGCCACGACCGCGTACACCTCCTCGCCACGGGTGCCACGGCCTACGGTGCCATCGCCCTCGCCGCCCGGTACCCCGCGCTCGTCATCAGCCTCGTGCTGGGCGATCCGGAGGTCGACCCGGACGCTCCCGGGTACGGCGAATTGCTGGCACAGGTGGCCGCCCCGACCCTGGTGATCGCCTCGGTTCCCGACGAGCGCGTGGATATCGCGCACGCCCAGGGCATCTCGGGTGGCATCGACAACGGGGTGTTCGTCGTCATCGACGGCGGCCCGATCCCGGCCCACCGCGAACGCGCCGCCTCGTTCAACGAATGGGTCACCGCGTTCACCGTCATCGCCGAAGGTCTCGATGCCATGACATCGCAGCAACAGGAGAAAACCCATGCCTGACACCACCGAGCACTACCTCGAGCCGAATCAGACCCACCCCGAACCGATCAGCCCCTACGAGACCAAACTGTCCGGTTCGATCATGGAGATCTTCGGCCGGGGCACCCACGATCTGCCCGGGTTGATCGCCGGACTGAATGAGCTCGGACTGCACGCGCCCGGCGGGCAGGCCTGGACCGAGGACAATTTCCGCGCCGAGATGCGACGACTGGGAGACTGAGATGACCACCGCGACCACATCCGCCCCGACCGCGACCGGCGGTCCGAAGAAGCGCGCGGTCGGTGTCCGCAAGGAGATGACCGCCGCGGATATCGCCGCCGCCGGACTGCGCGACCGGTGGTACCCGATCCTGCCCTCGCGCATGGTGAAGCCCGGGGAATCCAAAAAGGTCACCCGGTTGTCCGTCGACTGGGTGCTGTTCCGGGATCCGCGGGGGACCGTCCATATGCTCGAGGACCGCTGCCCGCACCGCAGCGCGCCGCTGTCGGTCGGTCAGCACCTCGGCGACCGGCTCGCCTGCAAGTACCACGGCGTCCAGGTGGACGGCACCGGCACCGTCGTCTCCGTTCCCGGTATGCCCGGCTGCGCGCTCGAAGGTAAGCGGGCGACGGTGTCGTTGCGGGTCGTCGAAGCCGCCGACACCATCTTCGCGTACGTGCCGCTGACCCAGGATTCCGAACCCACGCCGTTCGTCCTGCCCGACCGGCTCACCGACGAGGCCGTGTCCTGGTTCCCGAACTTCGCGGAATGGGCCGGGCCCTGGCGCTTCTATATGGACAACGTCCTCGACCCGATGCATGGTGCTTTCCTGCACCGCGATTCACATTCGATGTTCGGCGGCGACACCTCGGCGCGCTTCCGGATCCGGGAAACCGACCGCGGTTTCTTCTTCGAGAAAACCGATCAGGTCGGCGTGAACTTCGACTGGGTCGAGTACGTGCGCGGTTCCATGGACTACGTCGACCTGGAGATCCCCTACGCGCCGAACGCCGGCCCCGGCGGCGTCTTCGGCATTGTGGGTATGGCCACCCCGATCGACGCCGACAACTCCGCGATATTTCACTGGCGCACCCGCCGGGTCGACGGCTGGGAGCGTGAGGTGTGGCGGTTCCTCTACCGCACCCGGCTCGAGGCCCGGCACTGGGAGGTGCTCGAACAGGACCGCGAGGTACTCGAGGCCCTGGCCGCCGACGCCGATCACGAAGAACACCTGTACCAGCACGATCTCGGGGTCTCGCGGATCCGGCGCATCTACCGGGCGGACGCGAGGAAACAGGCGGCGATCCTGGCAGGCGAACCGGTATGAGCGCGCCGCGGGCGGAATCCGCCGACACCATGATGCTGACGGTGTTCCTGCGGCACGACCAATCGCAGAACCTGGAGCAGATCCAGGGCAGGCTCGACGAGGCCGGCTGGTGGCAGCATTTTCCGCCCGCGGGCTGCGAAGTCGTCTCCTGGGTCGTCGCGATGGGCGTGGGCCAGATTGTGACGTTGCGGCTACCGGTGGCGCGGCTCGCCGCCGTCAATGTGGAGCTGGAACGGCGGGCGTGGGGTGTGTTCCACACCGACTTCTACCCGACCTACGACTTCGTGCCGGTGCGTGAGCGGCTGACCCGCGAATCCGACGAGCGGCGCGGCGCATGACCCGGGTCGCGGCGGCGACGGTCGCGGAAGCGCCGCGGCCGGGCATGTTCAGCAATGCCCGGGTGCACGGCGATCAGTTCTTCCTGTCCGGCATGCATGCCGGCGGGCCCGGCGGGATCGTCGGTGGCGCCGACACCTACCTGCAGGCCCGGGAGGCGTTCCGGCGGGTACGGGCGCTCACCGAGGCCTGCGGGGCCGTCGTGGACGACATCCTGGTATTGCGCGTCTATCTGACCGATATCGCCGACCGGGCCGCGGTCGGCACGGCGCGCGCCGAGGTGTTCTCCGGCGATTTCCCGTGCTCGACGCTCGTCGAGGTGTCGGCGCTCGTCGAACCAGGCCTGAAGGTGGAGATCGAAGCTCACGGCGTCATCGGGTCACACAGCGGCACCTGATCCGCCGCCGGTTCGGATCGCATGCACACTCTCGAAAGTTGAGGACAGAATCATGAGCAAGGCACCGAGTGTGGCCGTCTGCGGGGCGGGTATCGGCGGTCTCACCGCGGCCCTCGCGCTCCGCAAGGCTGGCATCGAGGCGCAGGTCTTCGAGCGGACGAGCCGGTTCGCCCGGGTCGGCGCGGATATCAATCTCACGCCGAATGCCGTCCGGGCGCTCGACGGCCTCGGCCTGGGCGCGGCACTGCGGGATTCGGCGGCCCGGCCGCAGTTCCGGATCAGCCGGACCTGGGATACCGGCGCGGAGACCTCGCGGCTCGAGATGGGTTCGTCGGCGGAAGCACGCTATGGCTCACCGCAGCTCACCTTGCACCGCGGTGATCTCATGTCCGCCCTCGAAGCGGCGCTGCCGGAGGACCACATCTCGCTGGGCCGCCATGTCGTCGATATCCGCGACGGGGCAGTCCATTTCGCCGACGGCGATGTACACCGAGCCGACGTGATCATCGGTGCGGACGGTATCCATTCGGCGGTCCGCACCGCGCTCTTCGGACCGGAGCACCCCACATTCACCGGTGTCGTGGCGTTCCGCGCGGTCGTCCCGGCGGCCGCGGTCGCCGCGGTGCCGAATCTGGACAGCTTCACCAAATGGTGGGGACCGGACGCCGCGACCCAGATCGTGACCTTCCCGCTGAGCCAGGGCAAGGACATCTTCATCTTCGCCACCTGCGCGCAGGACGAGTGGACCGAGGAGTCGTGGACGACTCCCGGCAGCGCCGACGAACTGCGCGACCTGTACCGGGACTTCCACCCGGAGGCGCGCGCCCTGCTCGACGCCTGTGACGACGTCCTCAAATCCGCGCTGTACGTGCGTGATCCGCTGCCCGCGTGGACACAGGGCACGGTCACCCTGCTCGGCGACGCGTGCCATCCGATGATGCCGTTCATGGCCCAGGGAGCGGGGCAGGCGATCGAGGACGCGGTGGTGCTGGCGCGCTGCCTCGGGTCGGACACCTATGCCGGCGCGGCCGCCGCCCTGGCCGGGTACGAGAACACCAGGATGGACCGGACCGCCCGGATCCAGCGCGGCTCCCGGTCCAACGAATGGCTGAAAACAGCGGGCAACGGGGACTGGGTGTACGAGTACGACGCCTGGAACGTGCCACTGGCCGGCGCATAGGTCCCCGGTCTGCCACATATGGGGCACTAGCGGTGAACGTCTCATATGTAGCAGACTGGGCAGCGATGAGACGGATCGTGGTGCGGCACCGGTGGCCGCACCCGAAGAGATGGCTGGGCGATGAGCGACGACGGAAGTGAACTACCGAGCGTCGCCGCCGCTATCGATGCCGAGCGGGTCACCGCCTGGTTCGCCGAGCATGTCCCCGCGGTGGCGCCGCCCCTGCGGTTCGAGCTGATCACCGGCGGCCGGTCCAATCTCACCTACCGTGTCCACGACGAGTCCGGCGGCCGCTGGGTACTGCGCCGGCCGCCCACCGGACACGTTCTGGCCTCCGCGCACGATGTCGTGCGGGAGTTCCGGATCCTCGATCTGCTCGCCGGCAGTCCGGTTCCCGTGCCGCCGGTGCTCGGCTGCTGTACCGACCACGCCGTGACCGGCGCCGATTTCTACGTGATGGCGAATGTGGACGGTGTCGTTCCCGACGACGCGGCCTCCGCCGCCGCGATCCCGCGGGACAGTCGCGCCGCCGCTTCCCGAAATATCGTCGATACGCTCGCGGCCGTCCATGCCGTCGATACCACCACCGGGCCGCTGGCCGAGCTGCGCAGACCCGGTAGCTATCTGGAACGCCAGCTGCGCCGCTGGCACCGGCAGCTCTCCGCAGGCGGTATCGGGCCCGGGCCCCTCCTCGAGGTGCACGACCTGCTCACCCGGCGGCTGCCGGACGAACGCTGGACCGGGATCACCCACGGCGACTTCCGTCCGGGCAACCTGCTGATCGGGCCCGACGGGACCGTCCGGGCGGTGCTGGACTGGGAGCTGTGGACCGTCGGTGATGTGATGGCCGATATCGGCTGGCTCACCGCGGCCTGGACCTCGCCCGAACCGTTCGGCTGGGCTCCCGAACCCGCCGAGGGCTACCTCGATATCGACACGGTGCTGTCACGCTATGCCGACGCGACCGGCCGGGCCCTCGACGACCTCGCCTATTACCAGGCGTTCGGGCTGTGGCGGCTGGCGGCCATCGCGGAGGGAGTGGCCGTGCGTTTCCGCGCCGGAGTGATGGGCGAACAGGATATCGACGTGACGGAGCTGTCGGAGCGGCCGGCGCGGCTGGCGGAATCCGCGCGCGCGGCACTCCTGGGCTGAACGGTCGGCGCCGGCGAATTCTCGCAGCGGGGTCACCCCACCGGGACGTAAACGACCAGACGTTCGCTATCGTCTCAGGTCACGGTTCACGCTCGATACCGCGATCGCGCTCGCGGGCGTCCCGGCTGCGTGCGGATCGTCGCGGTGAGGGTGGTTCCCGGAGCGGGGGCGGTATCCCTGGTGTCGGTCGGTTCACGATCAGGATGTCGGCGGCCTCGCGGCCGGTCATGGGTGGGTTGTTTCCGTTCCGGGCAGCTTCGCGGTCTTTGCGTGCTGCTTCTGCGACCCGCTGAGCAGCTTCCTGCTGTTGCCGCCGCGCCGCCGCCTCGGCTGCTTCTCGCGCGCGAGCCTGCTCGACGGCCTGGCGTTGCTCTCGGTCGGCGGTATCAGCCCCTTCTGTGGTGAGCGCATGGTCTCCGGACTCTGCGAGTTCCCGTGTCTGCTGTTGTGCTGTTTCCCGCGCGGGTGAGTCACGTTCGATAGCGGTGTCGCGTGCCCGGACGATTTCCCTGATTTTGTCCAGTCGTTTGCGGGCGCGGTCGGCGCGGTCGAGCTCGTAGGGCCGGATGAGTTCGAGTTGTTTGCTGGCCAATGATCGGCCCAGCTGTATTGCGCGGAGAGCATCGGCGCGCGATACGACTTCATGCTGGAAGCGGCCGGGGAAGTCGCGGGCCATGTCCGCGAGTTGTTTCCGGGTTTTCTCGGGGATCCTTTCCCCGGCTACCGTTTCCCAGCGGCTGTGGCTCATTCGGCCGGTGGTGAGTGCTGCGCGTTCTCTGGTGAGTTGGTCGTTGGCGTCGCGTTCGTTGACCCGGCCCGATTTCCGCTCCACGCCTTGGACGCTGCGACCGTGGGTGCGTGCTGAGTCCAGAATGCGCGCACCGGCACCGGTCTGGATTTCGAACTGCCGGACCCAGCCCTTGTCCGCGGTTTCTCCGCGCTCACGTGCCCGGCCGAGTTCGAAGTACAACCCGCGTTCGTATCTGGTCAGTCGCCGCCGGATAGCGTCGTAATCGTCGGGCACAGCAGCACCCACCCCCGTTGCAGGCGAAGCGAGAGCAGTGGATCAATGAGGTGGTCGACCGGATCAGGTGGCGGTCCGTGTTCGGCGGGCGCGGCGGAGGGCCTCGGTGATGTTGTATTCGATCATTTCCGGTCCGTCGTCGTCGCGGAACAATCGCTGCGCCATGATCATCATCGCGACATCGGAAGCGTGGTCGTTGCCGAGCCGGACGGTCGGCCCGATCTGGGTGTAGAGGGGCGGCCCCCATTCCGGGACATTCATCCACCCGTATCCAGCGCGCCGTACGTAGCATTCGCCTTGGAACCGGATGTAGCCGTCGGCGAGATGTCGGTTTTGCGGTGCGGTGAATCCTGCCCAGTCGCCGAACAGTGGTATCGCGGCTTTCATAACCCGTGTAGAGTGTGGCTTCTGCCACCACTCGGTCTCAGGTGGCAGTTCGGGCACCGCCGCGGCGAGGAACGTCTGGATCCGCGTGTGCATGGGTTCGGGTGCGACCCAGTCCAGCCATGCCCGGGTTTTGTCGTCGAAGTCGAGTGCGAACCCGATCTGGTCGTCGTCGTTGTCCACGAAAGAAGTCTCCAGTCTGTCGTTTGTTTCTGTGTTCGTCTTCGCCTGGGGGGATTGTCCCGCAGCGAAGCGGCCCGACGCGCGCGCAACCCCGCGGTCGCGGGACCCGTCATCTCCAGGACGGGTAGCAGTGGTCGGCGTCGTCGGACAGGCCGCTGAGGTAAGCGATCGCTACCAGGTACCGATGACACAGTGGAAGATGGCCGGTATGCGCTGCGCGTGTTCGCATGGCCTCCTCCAGGGAGTCGAATCTCGGTTCGGCGGTGCAGTTGTCGACCCATCCGGGCGCCGGTGGGACCGCGGCCTCGGCGCAGGAGCCGATTTCTGCACCGACAGGCCCGGTCCGGGGGCGGGTGTGGGCGGGGTGATGAGTTGGTGGACCGCCAGAGAACTCACGATCACCTCCTCGACCACGATGTCGTGTCGGGGCCAGACACCGGCGGGACCGGACCGAAGGTGACCGGTAGCGCGTCCAGGGCCCGATGGAACGGTCCGGGCCGCCATGTCAGATCCTTGGCCGAGACGGCCAGTGTCATGTCCGGGATCGCGTCAAGAAGTTGATCGATTGCGTCCTGCACGATCAGATAGGCGATGGTACGGGCCGGGCACGCGTGCGGCCCGGCACTCCAGGCCAGGTGAGAACGATTGCCGGCGAGGTCCCCGGCGGTGACGGCCGGATCGGTGTTGGCAGCGGCGAGGCTGATCAGCACGGGCTGATTCGCGGGCAGCCAGGTCCCACCGACAAGGGTGGGGTTGCGGGGATAGGTAGTGCAGAAATTCGCCATTGGCGGATCGTGGAACAGCACCTCATCCAATGCATCCCGCGTCGACAGACTGCCACCGAGAAGCCCACCACCGAACCGCTCATCGGTCATCATCAACAACAGCGTGTTGGTGATCAGGTTCGGTTGCGCTTCCCCAACAGCCCCGTAGAAACTCATCAACTGGGCGAGCACTTCGACATCGTCGAGACCGTGGGGATGGGAGAGCAGCCGCGACGTGACGTCGTTGCCCGGCCGGTCGCGTTTCAGTTCGATGAGTTCTGTCAGCGCAGTCCGCACTAGTGCCATGCCTTCGGCCGCGCGGATGGTATCGAAACGTGCAGCCATTCCCGCCGTGATCCGCGCCCCGACCTCAGGTGGGCAGCCCATGATCCGGTTGAGTACGGCGACCACGAGCGGACGGGCGTAGTCGGCGACCAGATCCGCGGACCCGGACTCGCAGAAGGGATTGATCAACGAAACGGCGAGGTCCTCGACGACTGCGTGCATCGCGTGGCCGTCGACAGCATCGATGCTGTCCTTGGACGCTTCTCGGTAGCGGGTGTGGTCGAGTCCGGTGCTGTAGCGGGCCGCGGGAAGCCAGCGCATCATCGGCAGTACTGGGGAATCGACCGGGACCGTGGCCTGCCACGTGCGGGGGTCGGTAGGGAAATGCTCGCTATCGTGCAGGATTCGCACCGCCACCGCATGGCCGAGGACCAGTGTGGCCGAGACACCCGGCGCGAGTTCGACCGGCGCCAGATCACCGAATTCCGAACGTAGGTTGGCGTAGACAAGGTGCGGGTCGGCCGCGAACTCGGGAGTGTGCATCGGTGTGCGCGGACTGCCGGATTCTTCCGGTGAAGCGTGTGCGACCGGGCATCGGGCCATCGGGCCTGCGCCGGGGTAGGAGATCGAGGGCAAAGAAGACATCATCCATTTCTTCGACAAGTGGGAAGAGACCGGGCTCGGTGTCCGAACATCGGGGACGGGCCGCAAGCCCGTTTGTGCGGGGGCGGAGTCGACGGCAGCGGGTACGCTCGCCGGCGAGACCATCCTTGTCAGGCGAGTGCGGCGCGCAAGGCCGGGAACAGCTCGCTCTGATCGGTGTGGTGGTAGCGGGCGCTGAGGTAGCCATCGGGCCGGATGACACACACCGCATCGCCGCTTGGTGTGCCGTAGAGATCGTGTACTCGCCGAGAGTCAGCAGCCATTGCGTCGGCGGGGGCGGGCCCGTGATAGCCGGGCGGGAGAACGACCACCGGTTCGACCCGGCGGCCGGACTCGTGGCCGACACGGGCGAGCAGCGCCGAAATGTTCGCGACGGTGGCCGGGTCGCGGTGGGTGATCAGCAGGGTGTGCCCGCCGTGGCTCAACCGTTGGTGCAGCCGCAGGCGTGGGGTGATCTCGACATCGGGTGCTCGGTCCCCGGCAGATAACCCGGCGGGTGGCTGCTGTGACGGCACGCCGGTTGTAGCAGTGTGCCGATACCCGAACGCCCGCGCCGAGATCCGGGCCACCGCCCGCGCGGTGAACCCGGGCTCGCGGGCAATCGCCAGCCGCTCGCTGACCGGACGACCGTGGTCCATCAATACCGAATGCAGCTCGTGGGTGCCTGTGATTACCTGCTCGGCGATCGGACGGCGTTCTGCTTCGTAGCTGTCCAGTAATGACTCTTGGGCATGTCCTTTGACGACGGCGGCGAGTTTCCAGCCGAGATTGAACGCGTCCTGCATCGAGGTATTCATCCCCTGCCCACCTGCCGGAGACCGCTCGTGCCCGGCATCCCCGCAGACGAAGATCCGTCCATGGCGGTACCGGGAGGTGAGCCGTCGCCGCGTCCGGAACACCGTCGTCCACTCCGGGGTACCCAACCGCACCACGCCACCGAAATGCTCATCGAGCACCGCCTGGAATGCTTCGGCCGACGCATCCACATCGCGGGCACCCCCGGCCCCGCTGATCAACACCCGCCACACACCACCGGGCAGCGCGGTCATCAACAGCATATGGTCGCGCGTGATGCGGTAATCGATGCCCCCGACCTCCACCGGGCAACCCGGCACCGGCACATCCATCATCCGCATTGCCGTCCCCGCATACTCCGCGCAGGTCACCTGGGCACCCAGAAAGTTGGCGACGGTGCTGTGCACCCCGTCGCAGCCGATCAACCATTCCAGGCCCACGGTCTCGGCCTCGCCACTGTTCGTGTCACGCACGATGGCGGTGACATCTCCGCCGAGATCGACCGTCACCGACACCAGTTCGGTATGCCACTCGATATTCCCACCCAGGGCGGTGAAGTGTCGGCGCAAAATCTCCTCGGTGTCGTGCTGGCTGATGGTCCGGTAGAACGGGTAGCGGCTGTCGAGATCGGTGAAATCCAACCGCACCTTCTCCTTGACACCCGCAAAGCGGTAGTCCATCCACTCACCCCGCAACCCCCGCTCCTGGAACGCCTCCACGATTCCGGCCAGTTCCAGCAATTCCAGGGTGCGGGTGTGCACCGTGAACGACCGCGACGTCCTCACTGGCGCGGTGAGCCTGTCAACCACCCGGCATTCCACGCCACGACGTAACAGTTCGATGCCGAGGATGAGCCCGGTGGGGCCGGCACCCACGACGAGGACAGAAGTCCGTGAAACACGCGAAAACGACATCGAAAATCACACTCCAAATTGGTCGAGATCACAATCGAAAACGTGTGTCCCCCTGGAACACACATAGCGATGTGTGACAAGGCATGGCCGGAAGATCTCGGCTACTCAGGCCGGGCTCGGCTGCAGATTTCTTCGTGGATGGCAAGGGGCGCGCGCCGCGAGCGCCGAGTCCGACGCTGCGTAATCCCGCACAGGGTTTCAGTCCTGGTTGCTCTCGCTCAGGAATGCGCCAGCGGCCAGCCCTTGTAGGCAATGCGGGCCGTGTCCGGCATGAGCGCGATAGACCAAGACCGCTACATCGTGACTTGCGAATCCGGTCGGGTCCGCAGCGCAATCGTCGTGCTTCGACAGACGCAGGTCGATATCGATGGGCTTACCGATTTTTTCAACGCCGACCGTTGCAGTGTCGCGATGCCGCCCGCCGGAGCCGATTCCTTCTGCGAACGTCATCGAACTTCTCGTGACGGATCCAGGACCACACGTCCGGCGACTACAAGCGTTCGCAACGCAGCCGCCTTACGCGGACATCCGTCGGTTCGGCAGCCCTTGTGCCGTTGCATGGTCTGATGAGCCTCGGACACACTCAACGGACCCTCGGGCGCCTCGTGTGGCCACCCCGTCGGCCGCATCGGGGCAGCGCCGCTGCGGCCTACCGGCACAGCGCGCTTGCTCTTTTCGGCCCGCCATTCGGCATGGACCCGGTCGGCAACCTCCTGTGCCGACATGCCATGCGACTCGCCGTTGTCCCACCAGCTGAACCCCACTGTCAGCCCCTCCCACTCCAAGGTTCATCCGAGACCGACGTCGCGTCGGTGTATGTCGCCTTCCTCATGATCGTCAGCTCCCCTTCCCGCAGTGCGTGTTTGGTGAATTCAGACAACCACCGCGGGCGCTGGCCGTATATGGATTCCTGTCCACAGCCCGTCCACAAAGGAGCTACATTCGACGGCATGGACAGTCACGCCGCGATCGTTGGTGTGCAGCTTCGTGCTGTCCGTGAAGCCGCAGGTGTGTCCTTGGCCGCGTTAGCGCGCCGGATCCCCTACAGCAAGTCGGTGCTTGCCTACTACGAGACCGGAGAGCGCACGCCGACCTCTGATGTCATAGCGTGGTACGAAAAGTGCTTCGGTGACATCCAGGACCCGGTAGCTACTCTGCTCAATCTCGGGAAGGCTGATGTGGAACGGCGCTCATTCCTACGAACTGGATATTCCGCCGCTCTGAGCACCGCGGTTCTGCTGCCCGGCTGGCTCGCGCCGGTCGGATCGACAGCGCCGGGTAAGGAGTCCGGTATGCGGCATGTCGGTAAGGCTGATGTCGCTGCTGTCCGAGACGTGATGCATCTGTTCTCGCAGATGGATCAACGACTCGGAGGAGGACGGGGCCGGACAGCGGTTATCCAGTACCTCACCGACGAGGTAACCGGATACCTCAACGGATCATATTCCAATGAAAGTGTGCGCCGTGACATGTTCTCGGCGGCCGGGGAGCTGGCATATCTCGCTGGATGGATGGCATTTGACAACGGCGAGCACTCAGTAGCTCAACGCTATTTCACAGCGGCGACCAAACTAGCCGCCGAATCCGATGACCAGCCTCTGACCGGGCACATCCTGCGTGCGATGGCGCATCAAGCAATCGACCTCGGGCACTACCCGGAAGGGCTTCGCCTCGCCGAAGCCTCAGTCGGTGGTGACCGCTACCGGACGGCCTGTCCCCGAGAAAGGTCGCTACTCAAGGTTGTGCACGGCAAAGCGCTGAGCGCGGCCGGTCTCGCAACAGAATCAGCGAAAGCTCTGATCGAGGCCGAGAACGATCTCGCTGCCGCGTCGGACGCCGAACCGGAGCCCGCCCGCGTGTTCTTCTTCTCCGAGGCCAGCCTCGCGCACGAGACCGCATGCGCATTGCGAGATGTCGGCGACCTGAGCTCCGCTGCCCGATACTTCGACATCAGCGCCCGAAAGCGCAAGGCTACGAAATTCACCAGAACCCACGCGGTCACCCTCGGGTATCTGGGCACTGTCCAGGCACGCATGGGAGAAATCGAGCGTGCATGCTCTACATGGGCGTCTGCATTGACCGCTATGAGCGATGTGCAGTCGGGACGAACGAGAGACGTGGCACGAGAGATCCGTGAGACTGTCGCCCCCTATGCCGGTAAACAAATCTCAGGCGTAGACGAGGTCACCGCGCAAGCTTCGAACTATCTGGCCGGCATTCGATGATGAACCATCCACAGGAAGCGGACAAAGAGCCATGACAGACGAAGCCTTCGAAGTAGTGCCCGTAGCCCATGTCATCGGAGGTCGTCGTGAACCTACCGACGACCATTGGGCCGGCACAGAGGCAATCATTCGATTGGACGGAGACCGATTCACCGAGGAGTCCGTCCAGGGACTGGGGGATTTCAGCCACCTCGAAGTCGTATTTCGATTCCACCTGACCGATCAAACGGATCTCAACTTTGGTGCACGCAGTGCCCGCGACAACCCCGATTGGCCCAAAGTAGGAATATTCGGTCACCGGAACATGCGCCGTCTGAACTGGCTCGGGGTATCCCGTACACGCTTACTGCGCGTTGATGGCTTGGACTTACACGTCGCCGAACTGGATGCTGTGGACGGAACCCCGGTACTCGACATAAAACCGTGGTTCACCGAATTCGGTCCGCGAGGAGAGGTCCGCCAGGCTCCATGGTCCACAGAGATGCTGAAGAATTACTTCTAGGATCTACTAGGCATCGTGCTCGTGGCGCTACACCCCAGGAGGTTGAATCCGCACACGGATGAAGGCGGGACAAGACACGTCGGGGCAGGATCGGTTCAAGCGCGGACATCCGGGTCGTCGAGCGGAGCGATGAGCCGAACTCCGGGTGACCGGGCCTGCGTCCTGGGCCCGGACCGACCGGCGTAGTTTCCCGCGATCGGTTCGCGTCGAACCTGTCCATTGATCGGGAAGGCCGGGATCGTGGTCCCCCGGGCGTCCCTACGGTGTGAGTCGCACCACCGTCCCGGCCGTGACCGGGCGCGTCGCGTTTGTTCCGGCGTACCGGGACGGTGTCCTGCGCTCGTTCGTTGCCGGACCCCCTTCGGGCCGGCTCGGCTCAGCTCGAAAGGAATACCCGGTGACGTTCTCATTCACCGCGCGAGGTGTTTTGGCTGCCTCCGCCGCTGTCCTCGTCGGTGTTCTACCCCTCACGACCGCCCCGGGGCTGGCCGGCCCGGCGGTTCCCGTGCGGGAGGCACCCGGAAAGGCGGATCGGGCGCTGGGTCTGCCGCATGCGCCCAATGCCCGCGATATCGGCGGATACCCGATACGGGGCGGGAACAAGGTGCGGTTCGGCGTCGTCTACCGCGCCGACGCCCTCGCGGAATTGGATTCCGGCGAACAGCAGAAACTGGCGGATCTGGGTATCACCCGGGTGATCGACTTCCGTAGCCCGACCGAGGTTTCCCAAGGGCAGGACCGGCTTCCGGCCGGGGTACAGCGCACCGAATACCCGGTGTACGACGCGCAGAACGATCTCTACGTGATGATGAACCAGTTGATCGCCGGTGGCCCCGAAGCGCAGCGGGCGGCACTCGGCGACGGCAAGGGCGCCGAGTACATGCGGAACTACTACCGCTGGCTGGTCACCGACGCGACCTCCCGCAGTCGGTTCGCGGCGGCGCTGCGGGATATCGCCACCGAACCGGGTGCGGTGCTCTACCACTGCACCGCCGGTAAAGACCGCACCGGTTGGCTGACCGCGATACTGATGTCGGTGCTCGGCGTGCCCGACGGCCAGATCTATCAGGATTATCTGCTCTCGAACGACAACCTGGCCGCCGGGAACAAAGCACTGTTGGACGGTCTGGTGCAACAGGGCCTGGTCGCCGATCCGACGCTGTGGGAGCCCGTGCTCGGTGTGCAACGCGACTTCTTGGACGCCGCGTTCGATCAGGTACGGCAATCGTTCGGATCGATGGACAACTTCGTCAGCAGCGGGCTGGGTGCCGACGACGCAACCCTCGCGGCGTTGCGAGCGAAACTGGCGGGCTGAACCGGGCGCGGCCCGCCCGCCACGGCGAGCGGACCGGCCGAATCCGGCCCAGGACCGTGGTCCTGGGCCGGCCGCCCTCTCGCGTTCAGTCCACCAGGGACGGTAGGACCAGATCTCGGTACCGCTGCTTCATCGTCTCGATCACTTCGTGGCCGTCGCCGGCCCAGAGTGCGGCATTGAAGATTTCGACCTCGACATCGCCGCGGTAACCGGCGGCGCGAATCCACCGGCCGATGATCGCGAAATCGATCACGCCGTCGCCCATCATGCCGCGCGACAGCAGTGGATCGGCGGTCATCGGGTTCAGCCAGTCACACACCTGATAGGAGCTGATCCGTCCGGCTGCTCCGGCCTGTGCGATCTGCTCTTCCACGGCCGGATCCCACCAGATATGGAAGGTGTCGACCACGACACCCACGGTCTCCACCGGATACGGCCGCGCCATGGACAATGCCTGGGCCAGGGTGGAGATCACCGCACGGTCGGCACAGAACATCGGGTGCAGCGGTTCCAGGGCGAGGCGGATACCGCGCTCGGCCGCATACGGGACCAGCAGAGCGAGACGCTCGTTCACTCGCTCCCGTGCGGCGACGAGGTCCCGGTCCGGTATACCGCCGACCACCATCACCAGTTCCCGTGTGGCCAGCGTCGCCGCGTCGTCGATGGCACGGCGGTTGTCATCGAGTGCCGCCTGTCCGTCGCCCGGCTCGGTCAGGAAGCCGCCGCGGCACAGGCTGGAGACACGCAATCCCGCGTCGGCGACGATCTTCGCCGCGGCGGCGGCACCGATTTCGTCGACCCGGTCACGCCACAGGCCGACCGCGCCGAGCCCCGCACGGGCGGCACCGTCCACCGCCTCGGCGAGGGTCCACCGTTTTGTCGTCGCCGTATTCAGCGACAGCGACCGATACGGATCGGCCGGATCGAATGGAATCTGCTCTGCCGCCACCGATGTCATCAGATCGATCCGTTCAGTTCGAGGTAGACCCGCATGCGATGGGCGGCCAGCTCCGGGTCCGACAGCAGTCCGGCCTTGTCCGCGAGCCGGAACAATTCGGCCAGATGAGGTACGGACCGGCCGGTGGACAGCCCCGCCACCATCGAGAAACCCGATTGCCTGCCGTTGAGCCACGACAAGAACGCGATACCCGTCTTGTAGTAATAGGTCGGTGCGGCGAAGATGTGCCGTCCGAGTGCCTGGGTGGCGCCGAGGATCTCCGACGCACGCGTCACATTGCCCTTGTCGAGTTCCTGTAGCGCGGTGGACGCGGCCGGGTAGATCGCCGCGAAGATGCCCAGCAGGGCGTCCGAATGTCCCTGCGCGTCACCGATGATCAGCTCGGGGTAGTTGAAATCGTCACCTGTGTACAGCCGAACCCCGTCGGGCAGCGCCCGGCGCAGTGCGATCTCGTGTGCCGCGTCGAGCAGTGAGACCTTGACTCCGTCGATCTTGGACCGGTTGTTCTCGATGAGCGTACGGAAGGTCTCGGTGGCGGTCTCGATATCGGGGCTGCCCCAATAGCCGTGCAGTGCGGGATCGAACATGGTGCCGAGCCAGTGCAGGATCACCGGCCGATCCACACCGGCCAGCAACTTCTCGTAGACGAAGAGATAGTCCGCGGCCGAACGGGCGACCTGTGCGAGTGCCCGCGAGGCCATCAGGATCACCTGGGCTCCGGCGTCGGTCACCACGTCGATCTGGTCGCGATAGGCATCGACGATCCTGGCGAGGCCGGCCGATCCGGAGGGGAGTCCGGTGAGATCGAGCTGATCGGTTCCGGCTCCGCAGGCGAGCCTGCCACCGACCGCGGCTGCCTCGGCGCCGGATCGCCGGATCAGTTCCGCGCTCGCCTGCCAGTCGAGACCCATTCCGCGCTGTGCGGTGTCCATGGCATCGGCGACCCCGAGCCCGTAGGACCACAGTTCGTGCCGGTAGGCCAGCGTCGCGTCCCAGTCGACGGCCGCGGGCGCGCCCGGTGTGTTGTCGCCGGTTACCCGCGGAATCACGTGCGCGGCAGCGAAAGCCACGCGCGAGGTGATCGGTCGCGCCGGCCGCGTCCAGGCGCCCGGTGTACCGAGAACGTATGGTTCGAGCCGGCCGTCCGTGGGCAGGACGACCGACACACCCGTGGATGTCGCGGTCACAGCGTGACCTCCGGGATCTCGATCCGGCGGCCTTCGGCCGAGCTGCGCAGGCCCAGTTCGGCCAGCTGAACACCGCGCGCGGCGGACAGCAGCCCGTAGCGGTGCGGCCGTCGGTTCACCACGTCGGTGAGGAACTCCTCCCACTGCAATTTGAAACCGTTGTCCAGATCCGCGTTCGCCGGGACTTCCAGCCATTGATCACGGAACGGCTCGGTG
Source organism: Nocardia sp. NPDC050193 (assembly GCA_040674215.1). Taxonomy (GTDB): domain Bacteria; phylum Actinomycetota; class Actinomycetes; order Mycobacteriales; family Mycobacteriaceae; genus Nocardia. The sequence continues at coordinate 66,739 of JBFARE010000016.1, forward strand.
ACCGGGAGATCCGGATTCCAGACCGGCTTGGGCGTGTGCGAGCGATGCTGGGCGACGCATTTGCGCAGGCCGGCGACGGCAGAGCCGTGTGTTCCGTCGATCTGGAACTCGACGAGTTCATCGCGGTACACGCGGACCGCCCACGACGAGTTGATCTGCGCGACGACGCCGTTCTCCATTTCGAAGATTCCGTAGGCGGCGTCGTCGGCGGTGGCCGGATACGGCTGCCCCTGTTCGTCCCATCGGGTGGGGATATGGGTTGTCGCCTTCGCGGTGACCGCCTCGACCTTGCCGAGCAGACCCTCGAGTACGTAGTTCCAGTGGCAGAACATGTCCACGACGATGCCGCCGCCGTCTTCGGTCCGGTAGTTCCAGCTGGGGCGCTGGGCGGGTTGGCCGTCGCCCTCGAAGACCCAGTACCCGAATTCGCCACGCAGCGAGAGGATCCGGCCGAAGAAGCCTTCATCGACGAGCCTGCGCAATTTCACGAGGCCGGGTAGGTAGAGCTTGTCGTGTACTACGCCCGCGGTGACGCCGGCGTCGGCCGCCACCCGGGCCAGTTCGACGGCTTCGGTCAGCGTTTCGGCGGTCGGTTTTTCGGTGAAGACGTGTTTACCCGCCTTCATCGCCGCCGCGAGCGCCTCGGCGCGACGTGAGGTGACCTGCGCGTCGAAATAGATATCGATGGACGGATCGGCGATGACGGCGGCGGCATCGGTGCTCCATTCGGCGATGCCGTGTTGTTCGGCGAGTTCGGCGAGTCTGGCGGCATTGCGGCCGACGAGGACCGGCTCGACCGGGACGCGGGTGCCGTCCGGGAGCAGCAGCCCACCGCCGTCGCGGATCGGCAGGATCGATCGCATCAGGTGCTGGCGATAACCCATGCGACCGGTGACACCGTTCATGGCGATGCGGAGCGTGCGCGGGGCAGTGGAATCGGGCATTGGTCTGTGCCTCTTCTGATTTGCGTGGCTGACGACCGCAGAATGGGTCGTGGACGGTGCGGATGGACCCGCATACGTCGAGTGGACGAGTCAGCGTCGGAATGCGCTTTCCAAGCTATGCTAGTCCCGAAGTCCGGTCAACCCCACGACTACCGAGAGAACGAGGCACCTGGCCATGGCGGCTGTGAGACTGCAAGATGTCGCGACCCGGGCGGGCGTCTCCCTGGCGACCGCGTCCCGGGTGCTCAACGGCTCGTCCCGGGTTCCCGGCGTAGGCGTCGCCGACCGGGTGCGCGTCGCCGCCGCCGAATTGGGATATGTGGCAAATGCCCAGGCCCAGGCCCTCGCGCGGGCTTCGACCGGACTTATCGGACTCGTCGTGCATGATATCGCCGACCCCTACTTCTCCTCGATCGTGCAGGGCGTCCAGGCGGCCGCGCGCAGGGCGGGCAAACTCGTGCTGCTGGCCAGTACGCAACGCGACTTCGATATCGAACGCGAATCGGTGAGCACCTTCATCTCGCACCGCGCCGATGCGATCATCCTGGCGGGGTCACGCCAGAGCGGGGATCTCGACCGAGATCTCGAGAAGGAATGCGCGCGGTATCTGGACAATAGCGGCAAGGTTGTGGTGATCGGGCAGCCGCTGTCCTTCGGGGCCGCGGTGGAGCCCGAAAATTACGCGGCCTCAGTGCAATTGGCGTACGCGCTCCTCGAGCAGGGGCACCGGGATTTCGCCGTCATCGGCGGGCCGGGCAATATCAGGACCGCGGTCGACCGGCGCAACGGTTTCGTCGAGGCGCTCGCGACGCGGGGCGTGACACCGCTGGTGGAGATCGCGGGAGACTTCTCCCGGGACGGGGGTGCCGCCGCCGCTCGTCGCCTTTCCGCCGCGTTGGACCTTCGCCCCGGGGGTGCCGGCAATGCCGCGCCCTGTGTTTTCGCGGTGAGCGATGTGATGGCGATCGGGGCGATCGCGGCATGGCGTGAGCTGGGCCTCGCGGTCCCCGGCGATATCCGCGTCGCCGGGTTCGACGATATCCCGACGCTGCGCGACCATGTCCCCGGTCTTTCGACGGTGGCGCTGCCGCTGGTCGAGATCGGCGAGCGCGCCGTCCGGCTCGCGCTCGACGACTCGGCCACGGCCGCGCATATCCACGAATTCGTGCCCGGGCGGGTGATCCTGCGTGACAGCAGCATTTTGCGACCCGCCTGAACTGGGGAAATTACGAACCCTTGACACTGTGGGTCCGGTCACACTAGCCTCGGTAACAGCTTCGGAAAGCGCATTCCCGGCGGGTGTAGTGCGAACCCCGCTCCACTACTAGCTTTAGGACCCCAGATGGCGGTAGTCACGTCCGTCGAGGCCAGCCCCTCCGCACCGAAACCGGCGCAACCCGCCCGTACTCGGCGCCGGAAGCTCCCATCCCCATCCACTCTGTGGTCGACCGTATGGCGGCCACTCACCCTGGTGGCGGTGCTCGTCGCCGCATGGTGGGCCGTCACCGAGTTCGAACTCGTCGAGCCCTACATTCTGCCGTCGCCGGCGGATACCTGGCGCACCGCCGCCGACAATTCGGCATACCTGCTCCAGAACACCTGGGTGACGACCTACGAGACGGTGGTCGGCTTCGTTATCGCCGCCGTGATCGGCGAAGCCGTCGCACTGGTGATGATCTACTCCCGCGGTGTCGAGCGAACGATGTACCCGCTCATCCTCTTCGCGCAGGTCATCCCCAAAATCGCGATTGCCCCCCTGTTCATCGTATGGCTCGGATTCGGCACCAGCCCCAAAATCCTCGTCGCCGTACTGATGGCATTCTTCCCGATCGTCATCGCCGGTATGGCCGGGTTGCGTTCGGTGGATCCCGAGATCCTCGAACTCACCTCCACCATGGGTGCGAGTAATTGGAAGACTTTCGTGAAGGTTCGGTTTCCGGCATCACTGCCACAATTGATGTCCGGCCTCAAAATCGCTGCCACCCTCGCGGTCACCGGCGCCGTCGTCGGCGAATTCGTCGGCGCGAACGAAGGGCTCGGCTACGTGATCCTGCAAGCCAACGGGAATATCGACACAGCGATGCTGTTCGCCGCCCTGATCATCATGTCCGTCCTGGGCATCATCCTGTTCGCGATCATCGAAATCGCCGAACAGTTCCTCATTCCATGGCACGCCTCCCGTCGATCCACGGCCTCGGCCGTCGGCGCGGCCTGAGCACGCCGAACAATCGCATTCGCGTCACAGCTGGAGAAACTCGCATGAAATTCGGAATTCGCAGACTCACGACGATCGGCGCCGCCGCGGTGGCATCGGTCCTGGTATTGGCCGGCTGCGGGGGCGGCGGCAACGACGCGAAGGACCCCGGCACCGACGGGAAGACCACCGCGGTATCGCTGATGCTCAACTGGTATCCCTACGGCGAGCACGCGCCGTTCTATTACGGGGTGCAGGAAGGGATATTCGCGAAGCACGGTATCGATCTGCGGATCTCGGCCGGTCAGGGCTCGACCAAGACCGCGCAGGCCACCGGTTCGAAGCAGACCGATTTCGGCTGGGCCGATACCCCGGCGGTGCTCAGCAATATCGACAAGGGCGTCAAGATCAAGAGCGTCGGCGTCTACCTCCAGACCACGCCCTCGGCGGTGCAGGTCTTCGCCGATTCGAACATCCGGACACCGGCCGATCTGGCGGGTAAGACCATTGCCGTTTCCGCGGGTGACGCGCCGACCACGACCTTTCCGGTCTATCTCGACAGGGCGGGCGTACCGGCGGATCAGGTGACCCAGCAGAGCCTGGACTCGGCGGGCAAGATGTCGGCGATGCTCTCGGGCCGGGTCGACGGGCTCATCGGATTCGCGCACGACCAGGGCCCCACCATCGCGAACAAGAGCGGCAAGGAGGTCCGCTATCTGCGGTATTCGGATCAGGGCCTGAACTTCTTCAGTAACGGGCTGATCGCGAACGAGGCCACCATCGAATCCTCGCCCGAGCTGGTACAGGCCATGGTGGACGCGACGAGCGAGGCCTTCGCCGCCGCGGTCGCCAACCCGGAGGCAGCGGTCGCCGCGATGGAGGGCAAGGATCCGCAGCTGCCGCCGCGGCAGGTACTGCTCCAGCAGTGGCAGCAGACCATCCCGCTGCTCAGCACACCGGAGACCGCCGGTAAGGCGCCGGGAACCAATGCCGAGGCGAACTGGCGCGCCACCATCGATGTCCTCAGCAACGCGAAGCTCCTCGACAAGGCCGAGGACCCGGCCAAGTACTGGGACGCGCAGTTCGCCCCCACCGCCAAGCCGTGAGCGGAACAGGTGACGAGATGAGCACACCCACCGACACCATCGCCCGGACCGATACCACGGTCGCGGTAGCCGACCTGACCGTACGGTTCTCGTCCAAACGGGGCGAGGTCACCGCACTGCACGATGTCGACCTGCAGGTTCGCCGGGGCGAATTCGTTTCGATCGTCGGCCCGTCCGGCTGTGGCAAATCGACACTGCTGAAAGTCGTCGCCGGTCTCACCGACCCGAGCGGGGGCAGCGTCGAACTCGGCGGTGCCCCCGTGCGTGGCCCGCAGCGCAATATCGGCTACGTATTCCAGCGCGCCGCACTGCTGGAATGGCGGACCGTACGCAAGAACATCCTGCTGCAGGCGGAAATGCGCGGTCTGAACAAACGGGCGGCCGCGACCGAATGCGCGCGTCTCATCGAGATGACCGGGCTCAGTGGATTCGAGGACGCCCTCCCGCACGAACTCTCCGGCGGTATGCAGCAGCGGGTTTCGCTGTGCCGGGCCCTGCTGCACGAACCGGAAGTGCTGCTGATGGACGAGCCGTTCGGCGCGCTGGACGCGCTCACCAGGGAACGGATGAACGTCGAGCTGCATCGGATCTGGCGGGAAACGGGCACGACGGTACTGCTGGTCACCCATTCGGTGGCCGAGGCGGTATACCTCGCCAACCGGGTGGTCGTGATGAGCCCGCGGCCGGGCCGGATCATCGAACTGCTCGACGTGGACCTGCCCGCGCACCGGAACTACGCCACGACGATGGAGACGCCGGAATTCATCACGGTCGCCAACCGGGTCCGGGATCTCCTCGGCGCGGCGGCACACGCGGACTGAGATCCGAACGCCTACCGACCCACTTGATAGGAAGCCGATCGCGTGAGGGCTCTGCTCGCCCCGGACAAGTTCAAAGGAAGCCTCTCCGCGGCCGAGGTGGCCGATCGGCTGGCGGAGGGCTTGGCGGCGGCGGGGGTCGACAGCGACAGCATCCCGCTGGCCGACGGCGGGGACGGGAGCGTCGACGCCGCGGTGGCGGCCGGGTACGCACCGCATCCGGTGACGGTGGCCGGCGCGACGGGGACTCCGAGATACGGGCGGATCGCCGTCGGCCACGGCACCGCTGTGGTGGAGGTCGCCAATACCTGCGGCCTCACCACCCTGCCGAACGGCCGCCTGCTGCCACTGGATGCGAGCAGCCTCGGTGTGGGACAGGCTGTCTCGCAGGCGTTGCGGTTCCGGCCCCGCCGGCTGGTCCTCGCCCTCGGTGGCAGTGCCAGCACCGACGGCGGAATGGGACTGCTGGCGGCCCTCGGCTTCACCTTCGCCGACGCGCGGGGAATACGACTGCGCGCGTGCGGACGAAGCCTGGGGCGAGTCCACACTGTCGACTCGTCGCGGGCGGTGCGGCTGACCGGGATCGAGATCGTGGTCGCCGGTGATGTCACCAACCCCTTGCTCGGCCCGGAGGGCGCCGCGGCGGTGTACGGGCCACAGAAGGGGGCCACCGATGCCGAGGTGCGATTTCTCGACACCGGCCTGCGCAACCTCGCCCGCGCGTTCGCCCGCAGCGGTTACCCGGACGCGGTGGCCCTCACGGCCGCGGCCGGAGCGGGCAGCGCGGGCGGAATCGGTTTCGCCGCGTTACTGCTCGGCGCCACGATCGAGTCGGGTGCCGGGTACTTCCTCGACCTGCTCGGGTTCGATCGGCATCTGTCCGGTGCCGACCTGGTGGTCACCGGGGAGGGCAGCATCGATGAGCAGACCGTGAACGGCAAACTGGCCGCGGTAGTGGCCCGCCGCGCCCACCCCGTGCCGGTCGTCGCCGTCGCCGGCCGCAACACGCTGTCTCCCGACCGATGGGGCCCGGCAGGATTCACCACCATCTACTCACTCGGCGAGTACACCGACCGGGACACCGCCGGTGACCCCGAACTGACCCGGCAATTGCTGACCCGCATCGGCCGGGAGATCGGCCGCCTCCCGGCCGCGGCGCGCTGAACTGGCTCGCTCGGGCCCGTCCGGCGCAGGCCGCCCCGTGACCGGCGGCACGAGCCGGAGCCCCTCGGCACCGAGAACGAGCAGGGTTCGGCAACCGCGCTCGGGCCCGGAGTGCGGCAGAATCGAGGGATGACAAAGGCAGTCGTGAACGGCGTAACGATCGCGTCCAGCGACGACACCGTCATCGTCGAAGGTAACCATTACTTCCCACCGGGCTCGGTACGGAAGGAGTTCTTCGAGCCCACCGATACGCATACGTTCTGTCCGTGGAAGGGCCGGGCCAGCTACTACACCGTGGATGTCGGCAATGCCGAGCCGCTGACCGACGCCGCCTGGTACTACCCCGAACCCAAGGCGAAAGCAGCCGAGATAGAGGACTACGTCGCCTTCTACAAGAATCAGGTCGAGATTCTCGACGACTGACCGACCGGTACCCCGCGCCGGGTGACCTCGGTGCCGTATTCGCGGCAGGACGGCCCGAAGCCATCCGGGGAGAACGTGGCCCGGGTGCGCGGATCGGCCGGTCGTCCGGCGCCTCGGGACGGGTGGCCGGTGGCCGGTGCGCGCCGCCGGACCCCCGGATCGGCTCTCAGTGGGCCCGCGCGTAGCCGATTTCGGCGATGTCCGGGGCCAGGTCCGCCAGGCCGACCTCGCCGTTCAACGACGAGACGAGTTCCTGGTCCAGCGGCCGCAGGCCGTAGATGCCGCTTACCGCTGCCAGGTCCACAGCGACCTCGTAGTAGTCCTCGGCGAAGCGCTGGAACGCGTCGGGTGTGCGGTCGACCAGTAGTGGGAACAGACCTGTCGCCCCATCGGGGTCGGCGTGACCGGAGGGGAAATCGATCGTGCCGTGGCGCCAGCGATCATCGGTCATCTGCCGCCACAAGCAGGCCGTCACGACGGGCACGCCGTTCTCGTCGGTGAACGCCGGCTCTTCCACGAAGGGCCTGAAGACATCGGGAACGCCGTCGATCACTCCCGGCCAGGGTTCGTGGTCACGGCGATACGGGCTCATGGGCGATTCGTGGGCGAAGCCGCGGATGTAGACCCCGGCCGCCGCGAACACGATGGAGTACTCGTCTCCCGACCCGTTGCTCATGGAGGCCGTCTCCTCGCCGGCGGCCCCCGCGGCGTCGAAGAAGTGGTACCGGCTTTCCCGGTCCGGGCTCAGGATCGCGTCGAGCATCGCCAGCGCGCGGCACAGGTTCCGCAGGTCGGCAATGGGTGGAAGCAAGCGGGCTACGTCATGGACGGTCACGAAGTTCATCCAACCGGATCCCGCCGACATCGGCCCCACCCCTGCCGGATATAGAGCCCGACCCGACCCGCGTCCGCACGGGTGCCCTCTCGGGGAGACGCGTGGATGCCGGCCGATGGCGAGCCACGTGCGCACAAGTGGTGTGCTCGGGTCGTGAGCGTGTGCCTCGGTCGCTTCCCGATGCCGGTGGCCGCGAAACCGTCGATCGCGCAATGCGAATCCCGACTTCGTCCTTGCTAGTTTGTCTGTGTAACAGAAGCCGAACCGCTGCGGCGGGCCGAATCCCAAAGGACAGAAGAGGTCGATGCCGGAAACGAACTATGCGACCGACCGCCATCTGGTCGGGCGCGCCATTGCCGACATCACCGGAGAACCGGCCGAGGTCGGCATGCTCGGCTACGGCAAGGCCGATCAGAAGACCACCGGGATACACCTGCGGCTGCGCTCCCGCGCCTTCGTCTTCGTGGATCCGCTCGTCGAGCGGCGGGTGCTGCTGATCGTGAACGAGCTGCCGTTGATCTTCTCCAGCATCACCCAGGAGGTGCTGCGCCGGCTGGCCCAGCGCTTCGGCGACACCTACACCCAGTCCAATGTGATGCTCACCGCGACCCACACCCACTGCGGGCCCGGCGGTTATTCGCACCACCGGTTGTACAACGGCTCGGCCGGGTTCCGCCCCAAGACCTTCGCGGCGATCGTCGACGGCATCATCGAGGCGGTCGAACGAGCACATGAGGACCTGGCCCCGGCCACTCTGCGCCTGGTACACGGCGAACTGCGCGAGGCCAGCATCAACCGCTCACGTGCGGCGTTCGACCGGAACCCGCAGGAGGAAAAGGATTTCTTTCCCGACGCCGTCGACCCGCAGACGACGCTGCTACGCATCGATCGCGAGGGCGAACCGGTCGGCGCCATCAACTGGTTCGCCACGCACGGCACCTCGATGACCAACCGAAACACCTTGATCAGCGGCGACAACAAGGGATACGCGGCCTATCACTGGGAGCACGTGGTCGAAGGCGTGAACTATCTGGCGGACCCGGATCCCGATTTCGTCGCCGCCTTCGCGCAGACCAACGCCGGTGATATGTCGCCCAACCTGGACGGTGGGCCCGGTGCCGCCGGCGACGAGTTCGAGAACACTCAGGTCATCGGTCTGCGCCAGTACGAGGCCGCGGCGAAACTCGCCGCGGGATATGTGCCGCGCATGGCCGGCAGTATCGATCACCGTGTCGTGCACGTCGACCTGTCCGCGGTGACCGTCTCCCCGGAATTCACCGGGGACGAGCGCGAGCACCGCACCGGACGTCCCGCCGCGGGTGCGGCCGCCTTCGCCGGCGCGGGGTACGACGGGCCCACCCATTGGAAAACCTTTCGCGAAGGACGTAATCCCGGCTGGGATCTGCTGTCGCGGTTGGCGTACCGGTTCGCGCCGTCGCTGCGGGATGCGCAGGCGCCCAAGGCGATCGTCGCGCCGGGCGGACTGCTCAACCGGTTCGGGCCCTACGTGCAGGAGATCGTTCCGGTACAGCTCTTCCAGCTCGGCGAACTGTATCTGCTCGGTATTCCCGGCGAGGTGACGATCGCCGCCGGGCTCCGGTTGCGCCGCACGGTGGCGACCGTCCTCGGCGTCGAACCGGCCGATGTCCTGGTCGCCGGATACAGCAATGCCTATATCCACTACGTCACCACCCCCGAGGAGTACGACGCGCAGCACTACGAGGGCGCGAGCACTTTGTTCGGCCGCTGGGAGTTGCCGGCCCTGCAGCAGATCGCGGCGCAGCTCGCGACCGCGATGCGCGACGGCAGCCCGGTACCCGCCGGCACCGAGGCGCCCGATCTGTCGGACGCGCAACGGCCTGCGAAAGCGATTCCGCCGCTGGACTTTCCGCCGGTGGGGCACGACTTCGGGGATGTGCTCGGCGAGCCCGCGCCGGCCTATCGCGCGGGGGAGCGGGTGAGCGTCGAGTTCGCCGGCGCGTACCCCAACCACGATCTACATCGCGGCAGTACTTATCTCATGGTGCAGCGGCGCGACGGGGAGCGGTGGCGAACGATCGCCGACGACGGCGATTGGTCGACCACCTTCAGCTGGTCGCGTGGCGCCGCCTCGAGCTCCCGGGTCACCATCACCTGGGACAGCCCGGCCGACGCGACGCCCGGCAGCTACCGCATCCGGTACTTCGGTGACGCCGTGAAATCCGGTAGCGACCGTGTCCCCATCAGCGGTACCTCACCCGAATTCCGGATCCACGACGAGGAGCCGGGCCAATGACCACACCCGATCGGTAGCGCCGGCGGCGCACCGTGCCCGCGGATACCGCGGGCACGGTTACAGCAGACCCAGTAAGTGCAGGTCGGTGGTGTACTTGACGATGATCTCCGGGGTCACGTGCGGGATATCCCGGTCGGCGCCGATTTCCCCGTGCCGCACCGCCGCGCGGAACCGTTCGGTGGGCGCGATCGAACCGCGGACCGCCCGCTGCGGTTTACGGTAGCTGTCCAGCAGCGGGAGCAGCGAATACCGCCGCTGTCGTTCCGGCAGGGCGCGTACCGCGGTCTCGAACCGCCGCAACCAGCTGTCGTAATCGGGTATCCGCTGGATGGGATGGCCGGCGTCGATGAGCCAGTCGACGTAGGTGTCCAGCGAGATCCCGTCGTCGTACGGGTTCATCACGTGGTAGGTGTGGAACCCGGTCCCCGCGTGAGCCCCGAGTGAGACGATCGCCTCGGCGATGAAACCGACCGGAAGCCCGTCGTAGTGGGCGCGCTGTGGCCGGCCGTCCGGATCCAGTTCGTAGAAGGAGCGGGGGGCCGTACCGGTGGCCTCCAGACTCAGCATCAACCGAGTGAACATATCGGGCACATTGAGCTGGCCCGCGTACTCGGTATCGGCGAGGATCATATCGCAGCGGAATACCGCCACCGGCAGACCGCACAGGTCGGTGGCCTCCCGCAGCAGCACCTCGCCCGCCCATTTGCTGTTGCCGTAGCCGTTGGCGTACCGGTCGTCGATGCTGCGGTGCGGGCTGATCACGCGGATATCGGCATCCTCGGTGAACGCCGCGGGGTCGACCTGATCGCCCACCGCGATGGTGGAGGTGTAGGTGTAGGGCTTCTGCTTCGTGGTGAGCGCGAGGCGGATCAGTTCGGCGGTACCCACGACATTGGGGCCGAACAATTCGCTGTAGGGCAGGAGGTGATTGACGAGCGCGGCGGGGTCGACGATCACATCGACGGTATCGGCCAGCCGCTGCCATGTGTCGTGGTCCAGTCCGAGATCGGCGCGGCCCTTGTCACCCGCGATCACCTCGAGATGCCCGGCGGCCAGCTCCCGGTAGCGGGCGGTGAGTTCCGGATCGCCGGAGTCGAAGGTTTCGTCGAGCCGGGAGCGGGCCACGGTATCGTCCGTGGCGCGGACCAGACAGATCAGTGTCCCGCCGGCGCGGGCCATCCGTTCCAGCCATTCCAGCGCCAGATACCGCCCGAGGAAGCCGGTGGCGCCGGTCAGCAGGACCGTCCGTACCGTCTCGCTCGGACCCGGTAGGTGGGGCGCCTGCGCGAGCGTGTGTTCGTCGAGGAACTCGTCGAGCGTCAGGTCGGCGGCGTGCACCTCGGTCGCTTCCGCACCGTGCACCGCGGCGAAGGTGGGTCGCCGGGCGCCGGCCCGTTGTTCGTCGATGTAGTGGGCGACCGCCCGGAGGTCGGCGGTGGGGCCGATCAGGAAACCCACCGGGACCTCGACTCCGAAGATCTCGCGCAACAGCTGTCCGAAGGTGAGTGCCGACAGGGAGTCGCCGCCCAGGTCGGTGAAATGCGCGTCCGGGCGTACCTCGCCGGTGGCGGCGCCCAGCAGGGCCGCGGCCGCGCGCACGACCGTCTCGAGCGTGGGCCGGTCACCGGCGCCGTGGCGGACGGCGCGCAGTTCCTCGGCCTCGGCTTCGGCCAGCTCGGCGTACAGCTGTTCCAAGCGGGGGCCGTAATGCTCCTTGAGGGCGGGCCGGGCCAGCTTGCGTATGCCGGTGAGCAGGCCGTTCTCCGGAGTGAACCGCTGGTATTCGAGGAGGAAATCACGCGGTATCTCGTAGGGTTGCAGATCGGCGGATTTAGCGACCTGCTGCATGGATTCACTGATCATCCGCTTCAGCGCGCGGCTGTCGCCGCCGGCTCGTTCCCGGGCGGCGGCCGTCGGTACCACCACCGCTACGAGGTAGGAACGGGTGCTGTTGCCGTAAACATAGATCTGGCGGATCAGGGGGCTCTCGGCGAACACGGCCTCCACCTTCGACACCGTCACGAACTCACCCTGCGAAAGCTTCAATACGAAGCTGCGGCGATCGAGGTACACGAGTTGATCGGGGCCGACCTCGGCGAAAATATCCCCGGTGTGGTAGGCGCCGTCGGCGTCGAATACTCGGGCGGTCACTTCCGGACGCTTGTAATACCCCGGGACCAGTGTGTCCGAGCGGACCACCAGCTCCCCTCTGGGGTACGGGCGGTCGGTGCGGAAATAGCCCAGCTCCGGGACATCGAGGAGTTCGTAGTGGGAGACCGGCGGCCGGCGCACCCGGCCGTCGACGGCGATACTGCCGGTTTCGGTGGCACCGTAGCCGTCCACCACATGCATGTCGAGGAAGGACTCGACCCACGCCCGCATCTCGGCCGAGATCGGCGCCGAACCCGTCGTCGCCGCGAGATACCGGCCGCCGAGCAGGTTCCCGCGCAGATCGGCCGCCACCTCGGCTTCCAGAGTCGCGCGGTCGGCTGCGTCGCCGCCGCGGCGAGCCACTTCACCCTGGAACCGATGGAAGAGCATTTCCCAGATCCGGGGTACGAACGACAGCTGGGTGGGCCGGACCAGGGCCAGATCGTCGAGGAGGGTCGACAGGTCGCTGGTGGCGGCGAAGAAGACAGTACCGCCGCGGCCCAGCGTCATGTAGAGGATGGCGCGCCCCATGATGTGGCTCATCGGCATGAAGCCGAGCGCTATCGCCGGTTCGGTCCCGCGCTGGCCCCATTTCTCACTGCTCGCGGCCCGCCAGTGGTCGGCCACCAGTCGCTCGGTGAGCATGGCGCCCTTGGGTGCCCCGGTGCTCCCGGAGGTGTAGATCAGCAGCGCCAGCGAATCCGCCCCGACGGAGGCCGGCACCGGCACGGGTGGCAGCACCGAACCGCGGGCGATGACTTCGGCCGAGGTTTCGGCGACGACCGTGCCGCCTGCCTCGGCCAGTCGTGCCCGCGCCGCCGTCAAAATCGCGTTTTCGTCGTCGTCGCGCGCGTGGTGGTCGAAGGTGATCAGCCGGGCCGGGGTGTGGCCGGTGAGCGCGAGTTCCACGGCATCCGCGAGCCGGTCGATACTCGCCGCGATCACCACCGGCTCGGTTTCGGTGACTATGGGCAGCAAACGGTCCGCGGCCGAACTGGTCGGCAGGGGGACCGCCACCGCGGCCATCCGGGTGAGCGCCACATCGATCACGGTGTAGTCGACACTGGTGAATCCCAGAATGCAGACGCGATCGCCGGGGCGCACGCCGTCGGCGGTCAGCGCGGCGGCGATCGCACCGGCTCGGTCCCATACCTCGCGATAGGTGACGGTCTCGAATTCGGGGCGCAGCTTCGCCGTGGTGCGCCCGGTCCGCTCGTCGGTGACGTACTCGATCGCACGGTGCCCGAGCGCGGGTCGCTGCGCGTAGCCTTCCATCACGGTCCGCGCGATCTCGAACGCGCGCAAGCCGGGTCTGCCCGCTTGCGCGGTGACCCCCGGGTCGGGCCGGGCAGCGGCGAACTGCTCGTCGGTGCGGTACAGCTCCGCAATGCGGTGTTCGAGCCGGGACTCCCGGGTTTCGATCGACATCGGACTCACCTTCGAAAGCTCGTAGTTTCGAAATTCTCCGGTGGCACTCGCGAGTGTCGTGTGGCACTTCCAAGTCTCGAAGCGTCCCTGTGGCGCGTCAAGGGCCTGTGACGAAAGTGACCGGGGCTACCGCCGGCCACCTCGGCCGTCACCTCGCGGGGTGCGGTCGAGGCGCCGACCCACCAGGCCGTCCCCGCCGGTGATATTCGCCCCGAGCCCATGGCGCGGCGTGGGGTGGCAGGCATCGAGTCGCCCGCAGTCGATCGACGGATCGCTGCGGGCGACTCGGGACCCTACACAGATGTTTCGTCAGCAGGCGACGGGTGCGGGTTCGCCGCGCACCCGGCCCTCGAGCCACGCCAGCATGGCGGGCGCGCCGGCAGCCGCCGCGGACAAATGCTCGAACGAGGGGACCAGCAGTGTCTGCAATCGCACCCCGGCCGCACACCACCGGCGGTTGGTGTTGTCGATGGCGTTGATCGGCACCAGCGGGTCGGTCGGCGAATGCCATTCGAATATCGGTATCTGTGGAACCGGATCGAAGAGTTCCACGCTGTTCTCCCGCACCACGGCCCAGGCATCGGGCTGTTCGAAGACCGCGGGCCCTGTGGCGTACTCGTGTGCGCTGCCACCGGCCCCGAGGGCGAGGATGTCATTGGTGCAGAGATTGGCCATCTGGTCACGCATGGCGAGACCACGCGGATTCAGATTGCCGCTCACCCGTACGCGGTCGGGGTATTCCCGCTCGAGGCCGATGGCCGCCGCCATCGCCAGCCCGAAAGCCGGGTGGGGGTTGTAGCCCAGCCCTTCCGCCATCGAGACCAGGTTCATCGGGGCTCCGCCGATGGCCGCGCCCGCGAGCCGTAACTCGGGTGCGTAGGACGGTTGCAGCGCGGCCGCCCACGCCGTGGCGAGGCCGCCACCGGAGTAGCCGGCCAATACCGCCGGGCTGTTCGCGACGCCGAGTTCGGGCATCCGCTGCACCGCCCGGACACCGTCCAATGTGATCTGGCCGCCCAGCCGCCCGGCCCCGAGGGCGAACTGCGGTCCGAGATGATCCGGCAACGCCACGCTCCAGCCTCGCGCCAGCATCGCGCCCAATGCCGGCATGATCACCGACAGGTTCAGGTCGGCGCCGTAGAGCCGGTGCGAGACCGCGCAGTCGGTGCCGAGCGAATTGATGAAATGCTGATACGACAGCAGCGGTGCGCCGGGTTGATGTCCCGCGGGAGTGGCGATCGTGGTGGTCGCCGCGATCGGTGCGCCCCGCGAATCGGTGGAACGGAACTTGACCAGCCGCACCGTGGCGCCGGGGAAGACGGCCACCGGTGGCAGGACCCGCACATCGAGCACATCGCCCGGCCGGTGCGCCGCCAGATCGCCAGGGGCGGCGTAGAACCGGTCCGGGTCCGGGATCGGATAGATGGGTTCGGCGGCTGCCGGTGTCGCCACCAGGAGGGCGCATGCCACACCGCCGAGCGCACCCAGAAAACGTTGAAACGGACGAGTCACGATCTCAACCTCCAGGAGGGGGAATAGTTCGCCGCAATTACTGACTCGCAGCCGGAACAGATCGCTTCGGTGAGCAAAGTTAGCACGACAATCCGGGGTGGGGCCGTATTGAACGAAAGGCGCGTTCACCTGCGAAAAGGCGCGGAGTTCCCGAGCCGGGACCGGCCGGCCGCTGTGTCTCGGTGTGGCGAGGACCGGCAGTTGGTTCGACCCTCGGTGCCTGGCCGGGCAACGGTCGCCAGTGCCGCGGCGCGGTGCGGTCGGTGTTCGAGGCCGCTCATCATGGTGGTCCTGTGCGATAGTGCTCAGAAGTCGCAGCGAGAGGATGGTTCGACGGGATGGCGACTGCTCAACCGACCAAGCGGGATCAGATCGTCGACGAGCTGCGTCGGATGATTCTTACAGGCGGGCTGAGTCGCGGGGAGAGGCTTCCCCAGGACGAACTGGCGCGGCGGTTCAATGCCTCGATCACCCCGGTGCGTGAGGCGATGCGGTTGCTGGAGGCCGAGGGACTGCTGGTGGCCGAGCCGCACCGCGGGGTGCGGGTGGCCGGGGTGGATCTGGATCGGGTCAAGGGCAGCTACGTAGTGCGCCGGCTCACCGAGAGCTATGCGATGAAACGGGCGGTGGACCGGATGGCTCCACGCGATATCACCGCCGCCGAAGAACTGATCGCGAAGATGCGAGAGCGTGCGGCCAGCGGCGATTCGGTATCGGTGCGGGAGCTCAACCGACAGTTTCATTTCCATTTCTACGAGCGGTGCGGCCTTCCCGCCCTGTGCGACGAGATCGCCGGGATGTGGCGGTCGTTCCCCTGGGACCTCATGCTGAGTACCAAGGCCCGGCTGGAGGAATCCCAGCGAGAGCATCAGGCGATCGTGGACGCGGTGCGTGCCGGCGATCACGAGCAGGCCGCCGAGTTGACCGAAACGCATATCAGGAACGGTTATCTCGCGATCGCCGACCACATCGCGGGGGAGTCGGCCACCGACCCGTTCGATCCGAACGTCGACTGATCTGATGGAAATGCCGCGCCGGCGAACCTTCACGCTGAACCCGGGCGGAAGCCGGGTGCACACCGCGGCATGTGCGGTCGAGACCGTCGGCACGCACTCCGATCGAGCCGACCGCACGGGAGGGCCCGGCTCACCGGCGATATAGGCGAGCGCACAGCTGTCGAATACCTGGTGATCCGGTGTCCGGAAACCAGAACGGGCCGTCGATGGAACTCCCGGCGGCTGTTCGCGCACGGCGGTACCGATCGGATGCCGTACTCGCCCGCCCGGAATCCAGCCCCTTACGGCTCGATAATGCATGATCTTAGAATTTGTGCATCTGAGTAAGTATGATGCATCATTGATCCCGGCATGACCCATGTCGTACGGATGCGCGCAGGTCGGACCGCTTGCCGAACCGACGCGGGAGCACCTCGATGAGCTATCAGTGGCCGAGCTGAGAAGCCGCGAGGGGGACCGGCAGGCCTGCGGTACCGGGCGCGTGACGGTCGACCACCTCGCCGCGGCCGGTGGCTGCGGTCCTGCTCACGGGCCTCGGCCCGGCGGGTGCGCAGGCACCGGCCGGCTGGTTCATCGCGCACGGCGGCCACGGACGGCATCGGTGCCGACATTGCGCGGGCCCAGCAGCACCAGTCCGGGGTGGCGGCCGCCGAGGAGACCTCTCGGCAGTTCGATCTCGTCGCCCACCCGGCCCGGGACCGGAGTGGTCCAGCTTGTGACAGGAGAAACTATGCAACGACGACGTGCGGTGCTGGTGGCACCCGCTTCCGATGAACGCAAGGCGCGCAAGGCGCTGGCTTCCGGGGCCGACGAGGTCGTACTCGATCTCGAGGACGCGGTGACCCCGGACCGCAAAGACGAGGCCCGCGCGACCGCCGGCGCGCTGGTCGCCGAATTCGGTGGCGCACGCGCGATCTCGATCCGGATCAACGCGCTCACCACTGCCTGGGCGGCCGATGATCTCGCCGCCTGCGCCGCGGTGGGATCATCGCTGGGCTCGGTGGTGTTGCCCAAGACCGAATCGGCCGCCCAGCTCGCCGAGGTCGACCGGTGTCTGGGCGACACCGGCACCCGGGTGCAGGCGCTGCTGGAAACCCCACTCGGCATTCTGCGGGTGGCCGAGATCTGCGCAGGTTCGGCTCGGCTCGACGCGGTGATCATCGGTTACGCGGACCTCGGTGCGGCACTGGGCCGGGCGGCCGACGTCGCGCCGCGGGCCTGGCATCAGGTCCAGGATTCGGTCCTGATCGCTGCACGTGCCGCCGGGGTGTCGGCGATCGACGGCCCGCATCTGACCGTCGCCGACGACGAGGGTTTCCGGTCGGCGAAACGGTGGGTGCGAGACCTCGGTTTCGACGGCACCTGGGTGATCCATCCGGCCCAGCTCCCCGGGGCCACCGATATCTTCACGCCCGGCGCGGCGGAGGTCGACTGGGCACGCCGGGTTCTCGTCGCATTGGAGGAGGCCGCTGTCGGCGGAGCCGGCGCCGCCCGGCTGGACGGCCGGATGCTCGACGAAGCGCTGGCGGTCGGTGCGCGCCGGGTGCTGGCGCGGTCCGCGGAGCGAGTACCGGACGATGGACTCGCTCCGGAGCGCCGCTAGCTGTCGCGGGCCGGTCGGCCGGCCGCTACCCATTTCTGGTGTCGTTTCACTGTGCGGTCGAAGATCCAGGAGATCTCTTTTCCGCTACGCCGGTCGAAGGCCAGCTCGATCATATGCGTGGGTTCGTGGAAGGACGTCCACATCGGCGAGTCGATGACACACAGGGGATCCGGGCGCTCGGGTGGATTCGGCGGCAGGAGCACCCAGATTCCCTCCAGCGCCCGTCGAAAGGTCTCGCCGATGAAGTACGTGAAGCGCACGGCGACTTCGAGGTTCTCCTCGGCGGACATATCGTCGAAGTCCGAATAACGGCGGAGCATTTCGTGTTCCGCCGTTATCAGCCCTTCGCGGGTCCACAGGTGGCCGGCGAGTTCGGGAACGTCGACTTCGACGAACTCGTTATCCATGGCTTCCTGTTGCATCTGTAGCCACGCCCGAAAGAGTTCGTCGTTCTGGACCTCCTGATACTCCGGCGTATCCCGGACCGTCGTCGGTTCACCTGTCGAGGGCATCGATTCTCCATTTCCGCGTTGCCGCGAGCTTATTTCATGACCCGTGCGGCAGCGAAGTCCGGACACGCTCGGATTCCGAGCCGGCACAATCGCTTCGGGCCGCCGGGGCGCCGAACCGCTGTCGCTACATCGAGTGCAGCGGCGGCGCGGGCGGAAAGACGACCGGTAATACCGACAGCGCCCGGTGGAACGGTCCCGGCACCCGGTGGCCGGGCCCGCTCCGGGCGTCATCCGGCACCGGGTATTCCGCGATGTTCTCGCCGAGGATCTCCTCGAAACGGGCGGCCAACCGGTCCGGGCCGGCTCGACCAGATCGGTGGCGTACTCCAGCGAACCGAACAACGCGACGGTGCGATGTCGGACGCGATACCCGCCACAATTCGGGGTACGAACTGCGGGTAACGGTTTCGGCGATCGGGGTGCCGGCCCCGGCCGGGTTCGCGTCAGTGGGGCGCTGGAGCCTCCGATCGGCTGTGCGCGGTCGCTCGCCGCGATGTCGGCCCGAGCGGGAGGACTGCGGTCGCGCCGAGTGCCGCCGCGCCGAGGGCGATCATCGCGTACGGCCACCATGAGCGATCGGCCGTCGTGACCACTTTGCCGGTCGGCGGCGCGGCGGCGTGGGGCAGTGCGTCGGTGGCCGATCGCACATTGCCGGAGATCCCTGCGACGACACCGGCGACCGGTCCTACCCCGTCGACCAGCTGTCCCGTCCCGCCCGTCAATGCGTGCCCACCGTCGTCGAGCAGTACGAGACCGTCCCGGAGCTGCCGGGACCCGTCGGCCGCCAGGGCCATTCCTGCCACGAACTCGGCGTTCGGGTCGTTGAGTTCATCGGCGAGCCGGCGTGCGCCGTCGCGCAATTGTGTGAGCTGATCCAATGTTTCCGGGCCCAGCCCCTGGATGTTCAGCGTCTCCACGAGCGAGCGGAGTTGTGCGGCGGTGGTCCGCGACACCGGGTCCGGTGACCTGCCGAGGCTGTCGGCGAGGGAGGTGAGCTGTGCTGTCACCCCGCCCTGCATGTCCGCGAATTCGGTGAGCCGGTCGACGACCTCGTCCACTCCTCCGCTGATCTGGGTGGCGCCGTCACCGAGTTGGCCCACGCCACCGTTGAGCTGGTCGAGTCCGGTCGCGAGTTGCTCGCCGCCGTCTCGCGCCTGCCCGAGGCCGTCGGAGAGCTGACGGGCCCCGTCGTCGAGTTGGTGGCTGCCGTCGGTGAGTTGTCCGACACCGGCGTCGAGCATCGCCAGCGGCAGTCCGGCCTGTTGCAGGTTGCTCCGGGCCGCGCCGATACCACCGTCCGAGTCGTCGGACTGCACGGTCGACCGGGCTACGGCCGCTGTAGTCTCCGGAGCGCCGGAGTAGGCGAAGGTGGAGCCGGCCGCGATCAGGATCAGGCCGGTCGCGGCGATGGATATCGTGACAACACGTGAACGCACGAGCGCCGACGTTAACGCGCATGATTGTGAGTTCTCTGAGGCCGGGCGGCGGCCCGGGCCCGGGAGCAGTCTCGGGTGTGGCCGGATACCGATCGTAGCTCGGCGCCGATGCCGGCCTTCGGAGGACCGGGTACGGACAGTACGGACAGCCGTCGGCTTTCGCTTGTTCTACTGGTACGGCTGATTGTGTTGTCCGTGTCGTTCCCCCGACTGGGTCAACCTATGTTGACGAAACCCGGATGTCAACCTAAATTGACATCTGGATCGGGTCGCCGTGGACGAGGAGAGGTTCGTGAAGCGACGAGGTGTCAACTACGACGATAAATCCGCAAGGTAAATCCGGACGGTTTCACGAGTCGGTATCTCGCGCAATGTTGCGGAGCGCAGATCAGACGGCGTCCCTGCCGCTGGGTCACCGTGGAACGGACACTGATCATCGGCTTCGACCGTCACCGCGGCGGTGCCCGCCCTCGAACCGGCGTTCGCGGTGATCACCGTTCTGCGCCGGGACTCTCGGGTGAGATGGTCGAATTCGCCGGAGACCCAGCGTATGTGGCGTGTCCCACAGCAGGTTGCCGTGCGGGGTCCGGGCCACGAACGACCAGCGCTCGACGGCCGGCCGGGGCTCTCTGCGAAGGCTGTGAACCCCACGCCCGTGGTCACGGTGCCGAGTGGTGTGCGCGCGGCGGGCGAGTTCTTCGTGCGTGGCCCAGCGGCCGTGCGGTCCCGTATCGCCGCGGACACCCCGGTGAGGTCGCCCTGCGTAGACCCGGGATGGTCGAGGGGCCGTCTCCTCTGTCCGGCGCGGGACCACGCGGGGGTTCGGCGCCGCCTCGGGCGAGTGACCGGGACACGGCCGGAACACCCGCGACGCCGAACCCGCCGCACCCGAGTCGAACGCTCAAGTTGTCGCGGTCAGTAGGTCGGCCAGTCGACGGTAGTCGACTTCCTGACCTTCGGTGAAGGTCGCGGCCTTGCGTTCACCGTTGCCCAGTGCGCGCAGGAAGCCTTTCTCCTCGGGAATGTCGGCGGCGTTGAAGACCATGAACGACACCTTGTCCTTGGCGACGGCGATCACGGCAACATGATTGCCCTCGATGAGGTAGTGCGGTTTGCCGTACTGCAGACGTTCTTCGACGCCGGGCAAGGTGTCGAAGACGAGCCGGCGCAGCTTCTCGCACAGTGTTGCCTGCCACGGCTGCGTTCCGGCGATGTACTGGGTGACCTTGTCGTCCATGATGATGTCCTTTGGTTGTTGTTGTTGTTGTGTCGGAGGCGATTCGGGGATCAGGATGCCGCGGTGATCGGTGCCCAGTCGTCGATCTCGTGGAAGCGGCGCAATTCGGCCAGGCCGCTGAGCATGCCGAGCCAGGCCGGGTAGGGCGGATTGTTCTGGTCGAAGCCGCTCGACACCAGGGTGAGGCGGGTTCTGCCGTCGGAACCGGCGAGTTCCCAGGTACTGATACCACCCGGGCCCCAGTCGATGCCGACGCGTTCCCCGGGTACCAGCTCGACGAGGTGCGCGGGGTGCGGGTCGGCCTCGAGACCGCCCATGGCGAATCGGCCGTCGATATGCGGTTCGATCTCGACCGGGTAGCCGAACCACTGCGACACCTTCTCCGAAGAGATCAGTGAGTCGTAGACCGCCGCCGGCGCGGCGTCGATCTCGACGGTCGCGCTGAGTTCGGCGCCGGTGAAGTCACCGCGGGCGGTGAGCGGGCGGCCGTCGAGGTAGTCGACCAGATTGGCCAGCGACAACGCCCAGAACGATTGGAGAACGCCACGAATACTCGCGCCGGTGATGATGTCGTTGAAGTCGAAATGACTCTGGGCGACGGTGATCCGCGTTTCGTCGTTCTCGACACCGACCGATATCTCGGTGCTGGTCCACACACCGTCGAGCAGCCAGGACAAATGGATGGATGTGTCGGTGCAGCCAACGACCTGCTGGTGGGGTGCGTCGCCTTCCGGAATGGACGGACCCCAGAAATCGTATCGCCGCGGCAGATCGATATCGGCCTTCTCGGCGAACCAGGTCGTCACCGCCTGCGGGTCGGTGAGTGCCTCGAATGCGGCGGTGGGGGAGGCGCCGGTTCGGACGCTGATGATGAGCGGCTCGGTCATGATCGATCCTTTTCGAAGGGGTAGCAGACGACGGCGAGTTTGAAGGACGCACCGTCGCTGCCGCCGTATTTGGTGAACAGGGTTTGTAGGGCGGTCTGTAGATCTGTGAGGAATTCGGCGCGTTGATCCGGGTGTAGCGCGATCTGCCCGGAAATCCCCAGTGACGGCAGATCCGGGTGGGTCAGGTCGATATCCGCCACATCGCGCTGCACCTCCTCGGTGAGGTCGAGGAGGTGCCCCAGGCTCATCGCGTCGCTCGACCGGCGGGTACCGATATGCCCGACGAGTCGAGGCGAGAGCCAGTAGGAGCGGCCGGCCGCCTGGTACACGCCTTCCCGCAGATTGCGCACCGTGCGCTCGGCGATCTGCCGGACCAGCCCGTGTTCCACCAGTCGTTTGACGTGGTAGTTGACCCGCTGCGGGGATTGCTCGAGCAGCCGGGCCACATCGGCGCAGGTCGCGGGCTCGGCCAGGGCGCGCACGATCTCGATCCGCTGTGGTTTGAGCAGTACCTCCGCTTGCTCGACCGAGTCGAGATAGACAACTTCCCTCACAAAAAAAGAGTTTTACATACAAACTCTGCTTTGTGAAGAGTTCCCATGGAGGTCTGTGGCCGGTCCCGGTGGTGTCACCTGAGGAGGATGTCTCCGCCGAGCGGGGAGCGACTGCGGCGATTCCCCGCTCGGTCTGTCGCATCGGCCCGCGCCACGGATGGCCCGTAAGTACCGGTCCGAATAGTCGGCGCTGGCGTTCGAAGTGTTCTCGGGTTCGGAGCTCCGACGAGGTCCGGGGGGTCTCTGATCTCCGGGTGGCCTCGCACAGCAGAGACCTGCCCGATCTCGTGACGCTCGGCGACCGGCTGGGCCGGGCGCTGCCCGGGAAGCAGCGCGCGAGCATCGTCCACGGTGACTATCGCCTCGACAATGTGGTCATCGATCCGGACAGCGCGAGCGTGACCGGGGTCCTGGACTGGGAGATGGCAACGCTCGGCGACCCGTTGACCGATCTCGCCTCCATGGCGATCTGGTGGGACGGGATCAGCGGCCTGGACAGCACGGTCGCCGCGGTACCCGGCGATGTTCCCGGGTTCCCCCCGGGTGAGGTCCTGATCCGGGAGTATGCGCGCGAGACCGGCTGGGAGCTGGAGGATTTCGCCTGGTACCTGGGCTTCGCCTACTACAAGGTCGCGGTGATCTTCGAAGGGATCCACTACCGCGCCCAGCAGGGGCTGACCGTCGGCGAGGGGTTCGACCGCCTCGGCGGTATGGTCCCCGACCTGGTCGAACGCGGTCACGCGGCCCTGAGCGGGCCGGGCCCGCGGTGATCACGCGGGCGCGCAACGCGGCGAACCGAACCGGGGAAACGCGAGGTATGAGCACATCGACCGGTCAACGCTGCTGATGTCGGGCGCCGGCCGCGGTATCCGACCGGCCATCGGCGCTCCGCGCGGCCCACGCCGGCGCGAACGTGGTGACGTCCGGGCAGATCGGCGAGCCGAATGCACGGCTGCCCGGCGCCGTGCATACCGCTGCCGCCGGGGCCGGGGGCGGCGCCCGTGATCGTCGGTGCCGCGGAAGGTGTCACCGACTTCGACCGGTACCGGCCGGCGGCGGGCACGAACAGCTCGAGGTACCTCGTGACCGGCCGCGCGCCGTTGGGCCGCCTATCGGGGTTCGGTCGGCAACACCGGCCCTGGCCGGACCGAACCATGCGTTCGCGCAGCCCCCCAACATGCGGTGTGGGAGGGGGAAGCTCGTATACGACCGTGAACGTATCCTGTACAAACCGATCGTTTGATCGGTCGGGCTATGGGTTCAGCCCGCGGGCCGCGTCAACGCCGGACGCGTACGAGGTCCGCCGCGAACTCGGTGTACTGCCGGGCGGTCGTTTCCGGCGACATCCCACCCGAGGGCGACCACCACTGCGGCAGTGCCGTGCAGAGGGTGACGATCGCGCGCGCCGCCTCGCGCGGGACCGGGGTGTCCATCAGGCCGCGCCGGCAACCCTCGACGACTTCGTCGTCCACCATGTCCTGGACGTCGCGACGGGCGCGGACGATCCGCGACCGGTGCGGCTCCTCCAGGCTGCGCATCTCGCTGGCCCCTAGGAATCCCAGTACGCGGCGATAGGTGTGGAACAGCGCCAGGCATTCGACGAGGAGGGTCAGTCGTCGCACACCCGGATGTGGGCGAAAACTATCGGGCGCTGATGCCGTGGGTGAGGATGGCGGCCAGTTCTCGATAGGCGGCGGCGTCGTCGAGTCCGGTGTGGCCACGGACGCCGCCCTGCTGGATGCGCACCATCATGGTGGCGGCCAGGTCGGCGGCGAAGGCGGCGTGTACGCCGCGGAATTCCCCGGTGGCGACGCCGTCGTCGATGAGTTCCTGGACGCGGCGGGCGGCGATGCGGGTGTTGCGTTCGTATACCTCGCGGGCGGGGGCGAAGGCGTCGAGGTCGGCCATGAACCGGTCCGAGGCGGCGGAGAGGGCTGCGCCGACCGCGGTGAGGTAGGCGGCGATGCGCTCGAGGGCGCCGGTGGTCGCGGAGACCTCGGCCTCGACGGTGTCGGTGGCGCGTTTGAAGAAATGCACGGTAGCGGCGCTGACCAGTTGTTCCTTGCTGCCGGCGAGGGTGTAGAGCGTGGATTTGGAGCATCGCAGGCGCGCCGCGATGGCGTCGAGCGTCAGATGGGCGAACCCTTCGGCGAGGAACAGCCCCACCAGTTCGTCGAACAGTTCGGTGCGGCGGGGGGTCGCGAAGGTCGAGCGCTGCTCCATGCGGGGAATAGTACTGTGAAGCTCCTTGCAGTACTGATCCCGCAACAGTACTGTGACAGGGAGTAAAGTACTGATCTGCGTACTATCGGAGGATTTCCTGTGGCTGTCGATCGACTTCTGCCCACCGACGAGGCGCGGGATCTCATCCGGCTGACCCGCGAGGTGGCCGATAAGGTGCTGGCCCCGATCGTCGACGAGCACGAGAAGTCCGAGACCTATCCCGAGGGCGTGTTCGCCACGCTGGGGGAGGCGGGGTTGCTGAGCCTGCCGTACCCGCAGGAGTGGGGTGGGGGCGGTCAGCCGTACGAGGTGTATCTGCAGGTACTGGAGGAGATCGCCGCGCGCTGGGCCGCGGTCGCGGTGGCAGTGAGTGTGCACAGCCTGGCCTGCTACCCGCTGATGGAGTTCGGTAGCGCGCAGCAGCAGCAGCGGTGGCTGCCGGAGATGCTGGGCGGCGGCACGGTCGGTGCCTATAGTCTGTCCGAGCCGCAGGCGGGTTCGGATGCCGCCGCGCTGACCTGCAAGGCCACCGCGGTCGAGGGCGGATACCGAGTGCACGGTGCCAAGGCGTGGATCACCCACGGTGGTATCGCCGATTTCTACAACCTGTTCGCGCGGACCGGCGAGGGGTCCAAGGGTATCTCGTGTTTCCTGGTGCCGAAGGACACCGACGGGCTGAGCTTCGGTAAACCGGAGGAGAAGATGGGTCTGCACGCGGTGCCGACGACCTCCGCGCACTACGACGCGGCCTTCGTACCCGCCGAACGCCGGATCGGCGCGGAGGGGCAGGGCCTGCAGATCGCCTTCAGCGCCTTGGATTCCGGCCGGTTGGGGATCGCCGCGGTCGCGGTCGGGCTCGCCCAGGCCGCACTCGACGAGGCGGTGGCCTATGCGCAGGAACGGACCGCGTTCGGCCGCCGGATCATCGATCATCAGGGGCTGGGTTTCCTGCTGGCGGATATGGCCGCCGCGGTGGATTCGGCGCGCGCGACCTACCTGGATGCCGCCCGCCGCCGCGACGCCGGACTGCCGTATTCGCGTCAGGCATCGGTGGCGAAACTGGTCGCCACCGATGCGGCGATGAAGGTCACCACCGATGCGGTGCAGGTGCTCGGTGGTTACGGCTACACGCGGGATTTCCGGGTCGAACGCTATATGCGGGAGGCGAAGATCACCCAGATCTTCGAGGGCACCAACCAGATTCAGCGTCTGGTCATCAGCCGCCACCTCGCCGGCTGACCGGCCCACCGCTTCCGCGGAATTCTCGAGAGGATCGTCGGTCCACTTCCGTGATCCTCGCCGGTGCCCGGACTCCGATCGGCCGTCTGTAGGGCGGACCGGCCGGATTCACCGCCGCGGATCTCGGTGCCATCGCCATCGGCGACCGCGGAGTTCACGGAGGGGTAGTGGGGGTCCGGCCCGGCCGGTTCACTCGCCGATGAAACGCGGGGTTCGTTTCTCCCGGAACGCCCCGATCGCCTCGGCGGAGTCCCGGGTGGACTGCACGACGGCCTGTTCGGCGGCGACCATCGAGAGCGAGGTCGCGAAATCGACTCGTTCACCGTTGCGGACGAGGCGTTTGATGGCACGGATCGCCACCGGCGGGCCGTCGGCCAGGTGGCGGCACAGCGTGATGGCGGCCGTGGGCAGTTCCTCCGGATCGTGCAGGGACAGCACCAGCCCGAGCTCGAGGGCTTCCTCGGCTTCGACGAAGCGCCCGGTCCACAGCAGTTCGAGCGCCCGGGCCTGCCCGACGATCCGCGGGAGCAGATGCGCGCCACCGTCGCCGGGGATCAGGCCCACTCGCACATAGGCTTCGGAGAATCGGGCCCGGGTCGACGCCAGCCGGATATCGCAGGCCAGCGCCATGTCCATACCGGCGCCGACCGCGACCCCGTCGACCGCGGCGATAAGCGGCTTGTCCAGGTCGAGGGCCGCCGCGGCGACCCGGTGCACCCGGTCCCGCAGCACTTCCTGGCGTCCCAGGGTAGAGGTGATCTCGGCAAAGTCGTCGAGATCGACACCAGCGCAGAAGGCGCCGCCGCCGGTCACGAGTACCACCCGGACCTGCGGGTCGGTGCGCGCCGAGCCGAACGCAGCGCCTCGGCCCAGTGATCGAGCATTTCCAGGGTGAAGGCGTTCTTGCGGTGCGGGCGGTTGAGCGCGATGGTGGCGACGCCGTCGGTGATCATGTACTCGAGGTCGGCCATGGCGGAGTCCTTTGCTGGATACGGGTGTCGAGCCGGTCGGCGCTGCTGGTGACAGCGGGCGGGAGATAGGAGGCGCCGGGCCCGCCGTACGGCCCTGCCGGCCGAGTAACCGGCCGCCCAGTGACCGGGCGAGGAATCCGACGGGAAAGCGCGAAGGTGGTGTAGACGAACCAGTCGAACCGTTCGATCATGGTGCCGATGGAGCCGGCGAAGACCGATTTGAGGTAGTAGCCGCGAGGTCTGGGATCGGCGACGTCGGCGGCGCCGATGGAGGGTGTGGCCGGCATGGCGGACTCCTCGGCGATTCGGTGCCGGCGACGCGGTGCGCGGGGCTCGCTCGTAGCACAGGGATGAAGCAGGCGGCGGGGTCAGGAGGTGATCAGCGCCCAGAGGTCCGGTCCGCCGGCGGTGAGCGCGGTGGCGGTGAGGGCGTCGTCCCAGAAGTGGACGGAGCCGTACTCCGAGCGCCAGGCCAGGGCCGGCCGGGTGAATTCGTGCAGCCGGTGTTCCCGGGTGGTGCCGATGGCGCCGTGCACCTGGTGGGCGTTGCGCACCACGACCGAGGCCGCGTGCCCGGCGCAGGAGCGGGCCACGGCGATCCGGAATTCGGCCTCGGCACCGGACCAGCCGGTGTGTACGGCGGTCGCCAGCGCGGCTTCGGTGGCGGCGCGGGCCAGGGCGGCTTCGGCCGCGATATCGGCGACCAGTTGCTGGACGGCCTGGAACCGGGCGAGTGGACGTCCGAACTGCACCCGCTGGGTCGCATGGGTGGTCGTCAGATCGAGAATTCGATCCAGTACCGCGCAGACCTGTAGGCCCCGGACCAGCGCCCCGCGCAGCCGGACAGCGTCGACGACGCTGTCCGGTACCGGTGTACCCGACAGCCGGGCCGGGTCGGCGGTGACCGTATCCCGTGGTTCACCGGCGAGATTGGTACCCGCTTCGATGGTCAGTGCCGAGGTCTCCGCGTCGGCGGCTCGGAAGGTCCCGTCGTGCCGCCACAGCACGACGATTCGTTCGGCGGTACTCGCCCACGGCACCCCGTGCGCGGTCCCCGAGTCGTCGAGCAGGCATACCGTGCGGCGCGCGGAATCGGCGGGCAGATCGGCGGATTCCAGCAGCCAGCAGGCCAGCAGATCGTGTTCGGCGAGCGGTAGCCGGACACCGTGCCAGGCCGCCGCCCGCAGCAATTCGGCCGCTTCGGGCCAGCCGGCGCCGCTGCCGCCCGACTCCTCGCGGCCGGTGAGCCGGACGAGACCGAGTTCGGTGAGCCGCTGCCACAGCGGGAGATCCCAGGCGGCGGCACCGTCAGCGGGTTCGTGCTTTTCCCGGTGGTCCGCGAAAACCGCGGACATCATGTCGGCCAGGTCCCTGTCCACAGTGGTCGGGGTATTCATCAGCGCATTCCCAATCCCCGCGCGATGACACCGCGCAGAACTTCGTTGGTGCCACCGCGGAGGGTGAACCCGGGGCGTTGGACGACGGCGTGGCCGAGCATCGCGCGGTACTCGGCACCCACCGGGGTGCCCTCCCCGGTCAGCAGGTCGGCGAAATCGGCGATATCTCCCTCGGTGGTCGTGCCGAGGACCTTGACCACGGCCGCGGCGGTGTCCGCGGGTTCGCGGCGTTCCAGCGCACCGGCCACCGCGGTGGACATTTCGTGTAGGCCGGTGATCCGGGCGAGGTAGCGGCCCAGATCGGTGTGGCGGGGGAGCGTGCCTGCCGCCATCTGCTCCGCGGTCGCGGCGAGCAGCGGGAAGGTGGAGAGGAAGCGCTCCGGGCCGCTGCGCTCGAAGCTCAGTTCGGAGGTCACCCGCTGCCAGCCGTTGCCGAGGGTGCCGAAGACCCTGTTGTCGGCAACGAGAACCTCGTCGAGCACGACCTCGTTGAAATGGTGCTCGCCGTTCATCGACACGATGGGCCGGATATCGACGCCCGGAGACCGAAGGTCGACGAGGAACTGGCTGAGGCCGTCGTGCCGGTGGGCGGGGTCGGCGGGTTCGGTGCGGGCCAGGCAGATGAACGCGTCGGCGCGATGTGCGCCGGAGGTCCACACTTTGGTGCCGGTGAGCGTCCAGCCGCCGTCGGTGCGCGTGGCCCGGGTGCGCACGCCGGCCAGATCCGAACCCGAATCCGGTTCGCTCATGCCGATGCCGAAAAAGCATTCGCCGCGCGCGATCGCGGGCAGATAGGCGCGTTTCTGTTCCTCGGTACCGTATTTGAGCAGCGACGGCACGATCTGGCGGTCGGCGATCCAGTGCGCGGCGACGGGTGCGCCGGCGGCCAGCAGCTCCTCGGTGACGACGAAGCGTTCGAGATGGGTGCGGCCGTGGCCGCCGTATTCGACGGGCACCGTCATCCCGAGCCACCCGTGTTCGGCGAGTGCGCGGGAGAAGTCCTCGTCCCAGCCGGTGAGCCAGGAGTCGGCGGTGCGGCCGATCCTTCCCTCGGCGTACTGGGCGGCGAGGAATGCGCGCACCTGCGCGCGTAGCGGGGCCGACGCGGTGGGGTCGTCGGCGACCGGCGGGACCAGCCGCTTCGGTGTCATGGCGTTGATTCCTTCAGGCGGAGGCGGTTTCGGGGGGCGGTGGTGGCGACGCCACCGGCGGCGGTCGGCTCCCGGCCGTTCGACGAGGTTGACGGCGATCATCGCATCGACCATCGGTGCATCGACCCGGGACAGGTGGTCATAGGTGAGGCCTGGTTTGTCGCGGGCGCGCGGCCGCGGGTCGGTGGCCGGCACATCCGCACCCCGGGGCGGGTCGTCGAGGATCCGGCGGCCCGCCCCGGGGCGAGATCCAGCGCGACAGTGCGCTTGTTGCGCTGGAGGTTCATCGACAGTGCGCTCATGCTCTCGTGGCGCCGGACCCGATACCGCGGCTCATGTCCCCGTCGAGGCTCTCGATCTAGAGCACGCCCGCGCCGAAGTCGGCCGGGGGCGGTGGCGAACGGTCCCGTGATCACCGTGGTCAGGTCGATGACCCGCAATCCGGCCAGGGCGTCGGGGGTGAGCGGCATGCGGACTTCTCCCCGCTGTGACGGGCAGCACCCCGTGAACTATGACAGCTGCGGCCATATTTACGCAATAGGGCAATAGATTACGTATATGGGTAATATGCCCGGTGGCGTAGATTACCGCACGGACAGGAAGGGGAGTCATGGCGCAACCGGAAGGTGCCGCGCGGGCCCGGACCCGTCACCGCACCGTGGATCGCATCGCGGCAATTCTGGAAAGCGCGGCCCGGACCCACGGCGGCACTACCTTGAGTGCCCTCGCCAAGGAACTCGAGGCGCCGGTCAGTTCGATACAGTCGCTGGTCAACGGGCTGGTCGCGGCCGGATATCTCGACGAGCACGAGCGTCGCTATTCGCTCGGCAGCGCGCCGTATCTGCTCAACCGCCTGGCCGGGCGGCAACCGGTCTCCTCGGTGACCCACGCCGATCTCGACGAGATCCACCGCCGGACCGGTTTGACCACGGTGCTCTCCATCGCCGTGGGCCCGGATATCTTCTACGTCGACTACTGCTCGTCGGACCCGCGGTTCGCCTACCTCGCCGAGAACTACGTCCGCCGCTCGCTGCTTCGGACCTCCGGCGGCTGGGTACTGCTGGCGGGCATGGAGAAGCGCGATCTCTGGGCCTATATCCAGGCGCTTCCCGCGGCGGAGCAACCCCTCGCGGACCGGTTCTTCGCGCTGCTACCGGAAATCCAGCACACCGGGATCTGCGCCGCCCCCGGCGCTTCGGAGCAGGGGGACGGTGTATCCATCGCGGTGCGTGAGAACGGCAGAACGGTCGCCGCCGTGGGGGTGATCGCTTCGCGCGAGGTCATTCTCGGCGAGCGCGACCGGTTGGTGCAAGTTCTCCGGGAACGCGGTCAGGAGTGGTCCTCATGAGGCGCGGGGTGCGGGGGAGGCCGCGATGAGCGAGACCGCCGCCGCGGCAGGCCCGGTGGTGGCCCGTCCCGACGGACCGCTCTCGCGTACCAGGCGAATGGTCCGGTCACTGCGCCGCCGACGCCGCCGCGGTACTGGATGCGCTGGGTTGCCCGTCCGTGCATGTCTATCGCGGTACTGGGCGAGATCCGCGCTCGGACCCTCGTGCTCCACGGCGACGAGGACCGTATGGTGCCCGCCCGGAACGCGGAGCTGCTCGCCGCGGCTGTGCCGGATGCCGCGGTGGAGATCTTTCCCGGCGGTAGGCACGGATTCTTCGACGAGTTCCCGGCCGTCGGCGAGCGTGTCTCGGGATTTCTCCTGCCGGGGCGCTGAAATCGCGCGGCCCCTGGTCGAGATGACACCACCAGCGGCGGTCACCACAGCGGCCGCGGATCGCTCAACCGCCTCGTTCGTACAGTGCGCGAACGGTGTCGATCGTATCGGCCTCGGCCGGGGATTTGTCGTCGCGGTAGCGCACGACGCGGGCGAACCGCAGTGCCAGGCCGCCGGGATAACGGGTCGACCCCTGCACACCGTCGAAAGCGATCTCGACAACCTGCTCGGGCCGCAGCCGCACGACGTACCCGTCGGTCGAGCCGTCGGCGAGTTCGGTGAAGCGCCTGGTCTGCCACTCCAGCATGGCGTCGGTCATCCCTTTGAACGTCTTACCCAGCATCACGAACCCGCCGCCGGCCGGATCACGAGCGCCCAGGTGGATATTGGACAGCGTGCCGGTGCGCCGGCCGGAGCCCCATTCGACGGCGAGCACCACCAGGTCCAAGGTGTGCACAGGTTTGACCTTGAGCCAGCCGGCGCCGCGGCGCCCGGCCTCGTACGGCGCCGTCGGCGACTTCGCCATCACCCCCTCGTGTCCCGCGGCCAGCGTGCGGTCCAGGAATTGCTGGGCCGCCTCGGCGTCGGCGGTCACCAGGCGGTCGACCCGCTGGGCGCGCGGAACGAGCGCGTCGAGTGCGGCGAGCCTGTCGTGGGTGGGCAGATCGAGGAGATCGCTGCCGTCGAGATGTAGCAGGTCGAAGAAGAACACCGACAGCTGTTCGAGATCGTCCGGACGCTTGCGGCCGAACCGGGCGGCGGTGACCTGGAATCGATCCGGCCGTCCGTCGGGTCGTAAGGCGATGGCCTCGGCATCGGCGATCAGATCGGTGGCGGGTAGCGCGAGGGTGGCCGCGACGACCTCGGGGAGCCGGCCGGTGACCTCGTCGAGGCTGCGGGTATAGATCGAGACCTCCGGTCCGGCGCGATGGATCTGCACCCGCGCGCCGTCCAGCTTGGCTTCGAGAACGGCGGTGCCGCCGAGCCGTTGGAGCGCGTCGGCGACCCCGGTCGCGGTCTGGGCGAGCATCGGCCCGACCGGCTGCCCCGCGCGTAACCGGAACTCCGCCAGCGCCGGCCGGCCTCCGGTGAGAGCCGCGGCCGCGACGGTGGGCAGCGCGCCGGCCAGCATCGCCGCGCGCCGGACCTCGGGGGCGGGCACCCCGGCGGCTCTGGCGATCGCGTCGGACATCACTCCGGCCAGCGCGCCCTGGCGCAATTCGCCGCTGAGCAGCCGTCGCAGAAATGTCTGCTCGGTGGCGACGGCCGTCTCGAACAGCTCGCGCACCAGTTCGGCGCGCAGGGTCCGGGCGCCCTTCCCGGCGACCGCGCCGATCCGGGTGAAGCGCGCGTCCACGTCGGCGATCGTGAGTGTCGGAGTCGCGGCGGGCGGCGGCAGCGACCGCAGCGCCGCCCAGCCCACGCCGATCTGGCGTTGCGGCAATTCCCCGGAAAGCCAGGACGCGGTCACCGCGACCAGGTGTGCGTCACCGTCCGCCGCGACGCTGCTCAACAGTGCGGCGAGCCGGTCGGTCTTGGCTCGCCGCGCCGACGCCGACGCAATATCGGCGGATGCGGCGGCGACCTCGGCTAACAGCACGTCGAACAGCCTGGCATGCCGACCGGTCCCGGGCAATCAGCGCGACCGACACAGCACTGTGCCCGCCCGGTTCACCCCGGCACGGTCGGGCCGGCCGGCAGACGTTCACCTTCGGCTATCTGCTGGGCGGTGGCGTAGGCGAGGTGCAGGAAGTCGGCGCCGGCCAACGCCGCCGTCGCCTCGGTCACCATTCGGGTCGCTCGTGGCGCGAAGACATGACCGATGGTCACGGCGGTGATGAGCCAGACATCGAAGCAGAAAGGGCAGCTCAGCAGTTCTCCGATGCTGTGGCCGACGCCGTCCTCGGCTCGCGGCCGCTCCATGACTTCCCCGGGCCCGCCGTCGCCGGTGGGCCGGGTGAACGGAGCACGGACGGGAGCGGTGACGGTGCCCTTCGTCATCAGCCGCGACAGCTTGTGTGCGGCGAACGCGGTGACCACGAGGTCGCGCGTACTCATGGAGTCGGGGAGCCGGCGTCCGGTGAGACCGCCCAGCAGGGTGACGGCGCCGACGGATCCGGCATAGGCCAGGATTGTGGCGGTGTAGCCGCCGAGCGGACGCGGATCGCCGCTCATGGGCCGTAGGCCTCGCGCACTGCTCCGGATCTATATGGGAGGGCGGGCGAAGTTCCATTCATACTGCACCCCGCAATCGGGTCGGAACACCACATGAGATGTGCTGGTGGTTCCGACCCGGGTTCGGCCGGCCACCCCGTGAGCTCGTACTTCCTCACCCTACGCCCGCCCTCCCCACGGTGTTGTGAAGGAGACTTCCCTGAACGAGGGAAGCTCGATCGCCGGCGGCCGTATGCGCTGTCGCGTCCGGCTGTGTGCCGTGCGGTGAGCGGGCAGGGCACCGAGAGGACCGTGCGGTCGACCGGCCGGGCGCAGCGCGTGGCGGTGATCCACGCACCGGCCGACACGGTGGACAGTGCGTTTGCTCATCGCCCGCCCGAGACCTCGCCGGTAGGCGAGCCCGAGCCCGACGGTCCGCTGCCGCACCGGCCGGTCCGAACGGCGGCCGGGGCCATGATGCTCGCTGCGTCGGGCCCGGCGGCGGTCGGTGTCGGAGGAAGCCTCCTGATGCGCGGCCCCCTTGCCGAACGAGCCGATCGGTGGAGCTGGATGCGCGGTCTCCTCTTTCTGTTCCGCCACCCCACCGTCGGCAGTCGCGGCGAGGCCGCTTTCCGGCCGGCGAACAGTAGGGCCGTGGTCGGCAGGGAGAGCGATCGCTGCCTGGATGGTTGGAAAACACAGTGGGACCGGCGATCCACTGTGAGTGGCCCTCAATCCCCTCCACCGATGGCAAATTCGGCAGCGACTGTCGATACTGATGGAAAATTGTTCGACTCGAGGGTGAGGGTAGTGAAGCCGCTTCTGGC
This sequence comes from Nocardia sp. NPDC050193, assembly GCA_040674215.1. Lineage (GTDB taxonomy): Bacteria > Actinomycetota > Actinomycetes > Mycobacteriales > Mycobacteriaceae > Nocardia. Next base: position 100,519 of record JBFARE010000016.1, read on the forward strand.
AATCCTGGGAACTGTGCTCGTCGGTTGCGCGTGGTTGGGTGTACCCCCGACCCGCGCGTACGCGGATCCACCGGCCGACCCCGCGCAGCCGGAGGTCAACGATCCGTCACCGTTGCAGCAGTGGATCGACGGCACGATCCCGACGCCGGCGCAGTTCGCGGGTGACGAGGCCGGATTGTCACTGTGGCGCGGGGTGTTGCCGTCGGCGACCGGCGATCCCATTTTCGATACCTGGCCCGCCGATCTGCCGAATTTCTCGCCCGGCCAGATCATCGAACAACGGGACGTCACCGCGACGACCGCCGCGCGGATGGCGACGCCCATCTCGCGGGCGACACTGCTGAAATTCCGGTCCACCTCCGCCTCGGGCGGTCCCTCCTTCGGCACGGCGACATTGATCGTCCCGGCCGCCGCGTGGGCCGGACCCGGGCCCCGGCCGGTGGAGGTGAATGCGATGCCGATCAATTCCCTCGGTTCGCACTGCACCCCCGGATTCCAGTTCTCGCACGACCTGCTGGATCGCCCGAACACCGACCTTCCGGTGTTCCTGCCGTCGGTCTGGCTGGCGCTGAGCAAGGGGCACGCGGTTCTCATGCCGGACCACGAGGGCCCGCTGATGGCGTACGCCGAACCCCATACCGCCGGGCATGTGATGCTCGACGCCATCCGCGCGGTCCGCACCTTTGCGCCGGACGAATTCGCCGGCAGTCGATACGTGGCCATCGGCTATTCCGGTGGCGCGATCGCCTCCTACGCGGCGGCCATGCTGCTCGACGAGTACGCGCCGGAGCTGCGCGATGTGCTGATCGGCGCGGCGGCGGGCGGCCTGGTCACCGACAATTCGAGTGTGGCCCACCAGTTCAACGGCAACATCTCCTCCGGAATCCTGCTGACAGTCGCGCTGGCCGTCGCGCGCGAGCATCCGGAGATCCTGCAGCATATGAACAATCTCGGACAGTGGGTGGCCACCTCGCCACTGCGTGATATCTGCGGTGATGCCTCCGGCCCCCTCGGTGTGGTCGGCATTCCGATCGACGTCGCGGCGAATACCGCGAATGCGCTCGACAGTCCGTTCGCGGCGAAGATGTTCGAGCGGTTGGATCTGAGGGGACGCACCTCCGCTGTGCCGCTGTTCATCTACCACGGCTTGCACGACCCGTGGATTCCGCTCGACGACGCCGAGAACATGTATCGGCAACAGTGCGGCCGCGGCGTATCCGCCGTCTTCCGTGTCGTGGGCGGTGAGCATCTGCTCGGCTACGTCAGCGGCTATCCCGAACTGAGCGGCTGGATCGACGCGCGTTTGCGTGGCGAGTCCGCCCCGAGTGAATGCTGAGGTTCGCCGGGTTCGGGTCCGGGTGGTTCGGACTGTGCCGTCAGCATTCACCGCGCGCCGGGATGCCGCGTAGGCGTTCGTCCAGCCAGATCATGGCGTCGGGGTAGCCGAGGCCGGCCGCGATGATGTGTTCGCCCGGCACACTGCGGTAGACCGCCGTGACACCGAGTGAGCACTGTTCGTGGTAGAGGTTGCGTGCGCCCTCGGCCGGGATCCAGAACTCCTGTTCACCGTTGTAGATGTAGAGCGGCGTCGCCGAGGCGCGCCCGGCCATCCGGGTCACCTCGTAAATATCGCGTGCCAGCGGCGAGCGCAGGGGGTCGGCGATATTCGCGGCGATATCGATCGGCAGCAGCAGCGCACCGGTCAGCGCGAAAACGCTGATGCACTGGTCCTTCATCGGTGAGGTCGTGACCCATTGGGCAAGGTGGTTCATCCGGTCCAGGATCTCGGGCCGTTCGCGGGCGATACCGAAGACGGCCGCCATGAACACGCCCGAGGCCAGATTGGCGTTCATACTGCGGGACAGGATCTCGAAGTCGGCGGGCACCCCGCCGAGCGCCGCACCGGCGAGTGCCGGTGCGAGCTCGGGCGCGTAACTCTCGATCAGTTTCGCCGCGCCGTGCGTGGCGATCGCGCCACCGGAGTAGCCGGTCATCGCGAACCTACTCGCGCCGAACTCCGCCGCCCGCCAGCCGCGCACCGCACGCACCGCGTCCAGTATCGCGTGGCCAGCGACATACGGCTCGGCGTAGGCCATCAGCGGGCCCTCGTGATCCGGAATGAGTACGGCGTAACCGCGCAGTGCGGCCAGCTGGGTGGTGGGCGGCACGAAGTCGGTGACCGCGCTTTCGAATGAGAGACCGTGCGCCAGTGTGTAGCTCGGTGTGCACCGGCGGCCGAGCGCGTCGATCGGAAGGTTGTTGACCAGTACCGGCCGCGCCCCGGGCGCCGGGGAGTCGGTCGCCGGAATCACCAGCGTGGCCGTGGCGAAGGAAGGCCGATCGTGCGCGTCGGTGGTCCGGTATTTGAACAGCACCGCCTGCCGGATCGGCACGAGGACCAGTGGCGCGGCCGAAGCGGTGATATCGCGGGCCTCGATCACCGCACCCGGGGCGACGTCGGCGAGATCCGGCGGCCACAGATCGAATATCGGGTCGCCGACCGGCGCGGGTAGTACCGCCTGATGCAGTGCCGCGAGTCCTGGTGCCAGGTCGTTGGTCTCCTCCAGTGGCGGCGCCGGGCGGGGCGCCGCCGCGATCGGCGGTGGTGGAATGACCTGGTCGATCCACTGCTGGATACCGGGCAGGATCGCCCCGTTCACCTGCGCGGGTGGCGGGCCCGGGAGCCCGGAGACCGGGAGTGCGGGCGGCGCGGGCGGCTGGGCGGCGGCTTGCCCGGTGAGCAACGGCACGACGACGAGCAACGCGAAAGTGACGGCACGCAAACGTTTCATGGCACACGCCCCTGGGTGCGATGTCGATACAGCTGGCACCCGGGAGATGCGGTTTCCGTGCTCCGAAACGTCCCCGGTCATACCGGGGCCAGGGGCTCAGATTACGTGATCGGCGCTCGATTACTGTGATATGTCACAAAATTGAGACGACCTGCTGCTGATTCGAGACAGCGGCGCGGCGCTCCGCTTCCGCACCATGTCGAGTGAGCCGGCATTTCGTACCCGGCCGTCCCGCGCGGTCCGGCCTCTTCCTCGACCGGTCCTGCCGTCGGCGTGGTCGACAGCCCGCCGCAATCGGAGCCGAATCATCCACCGAGCCGTCCCACCCGGAATTCGGCAGGGCGGACTCGGTCGCGGAGTGCGCGGTCAGGAGGCGAGTATCTGCGGGGCGAGTACTTTCAGCATGGAGTTGGCCCAGCGCATCTGGCGCAGTGTCTCGGGGTGGCAGCTCTCGGCGAGTTCGAGAAGATCGATATCTCTGGTCGTCTGTGCGCCCTGCGCGAGCAGTTCCCAGTCGAGTGAGACACCGGCGGCGACCCGGTGCAGGTGACGCAGGTCGATGAGCAGGAGTAGTGCCGGCTCGCTCCGGCGCCCCAGCAGTGTGCTGAGGCGTTCTTGGACGGGTGCGGTGCGCGGTTCGGTGCGGGGTTCGCTGTCGAGATCGAGTCCGTAGCGGTGACCGGCCCGGGCGAGGCGATGGACGTGCTCGGTGGACCAACCGGCGATATCGCGCGCCACGTAATACACCTCGTGGTCGGCTTTGTGGCGGGCGGCCAGGCTGGTGAGGTCGAGCGCGAGCTTACGTTCGGAGCGGTGCAGCTCCCGGATCGCGAGATCGAGTTTCACGGCTGTTCTCCCACAATTTCGAGGGTTTCGGTGGCGAGAGCCGTCCGGCCGCCGACGGTTTCCGGCAGGGAGGTGCCGATGGGACGGGATGCCGTGGTGGTGGGGGCCGGTGCCGGGCCGCGGGTGCCGGTAGCGAGCCGGGTGATCCGGGCGGCCGCGGTTTTGAAGATCGGCTGTTTGGAGGCCGGGTCCCAGTCGGTGACGGTGAGTTCGTTGGCGGCGCGGTCGTGCTCGGTATTCGCTTCGGTGGTGGCGTCCCAGTAGCCGTAGTGGAACGGCACGAACAGGACCCCGGGCCGGATGCCGCAGATACGGGCCTTGGCCCGCAGGGTGCCACGCGCGGTGCCGATCTCCAGCAGGTCCCCCTCGGTGACACCGGCGGCGTGTGCGTCCTCGGGGGAGATCTCCACCCAGACCTGCGGCGCGGCCGTCTGGAGTTGGGGTGCGCGGGCGGTTTTGGTGCGGGTGTGGAAGTGGTAGAGGGTGCGGCCGGTGGTGAGGACGAAGGGATAGTCGGAGCTCGGGGGCTCGTGCGGGGTGAGATACCCGGCCGCCTTGATGATCGCTTTGCCGGAGGGGTTCATCGCCCGGTATTCGGTGGGTTCGACGGGCGCTCCGGTGACCAGATCTTTTCCGTAGGCTTCGCAGTAGTCCGGTGCGGCGGAGAATTCGCCGCCGGTGTAGAGGCGTTCGGTCCCGTCGGGATGCTCGCTGTTGCAGGGCCATTGGATTCCGCTGCCGCCGCGGAGCTTGTCGTAGCTGATGCCGGTGTAGTCGCAGGGCCGTCCGGCACTGCACTTCTTCCACGCCTCGAACGCGGACTCCGGGTCGTGCCACGGGGGCAGCGGGTTGCCGTCGCGGTCGCGGAAGTCCATGCGGCGCGCGTAGTCGAGGAAGATGTCGAGGTCGGCGCGCGCCTCGCCCGGGGGATCGATCGCCTTGTCGGACAGGTGCACGGTGCGGTCGGCGTTGGTGAAGGTTCCGGTCTTCTCACCCCAGGTCGCCGCCGGTAATACGACATCGGCGAGCGCGGTGGTCTCGGTGTGGAAGATGTCCTGGACGACGACGAACAGGCGTTGCCGGTCCAGGATCGAGCGGATCCGGCCGAGTTCGGGCATGGATACCGCCGGGTTGGTGGCGCTGATCCACAGCATGCGTACCGATCCCTGTTCGGCGTACCGCAGCATCTGCATGGCGTGCGTGGGCGGCGCGTAGTGCGGGATCCGGTCGATATCGATATTCCACAGTTGTGCCAGCTCGGCGATATGGGCGTCGTTGTTCCAGTTCCGGAACCCGGCGAGATCGCCATCGGCACCGCATTCGCGGGTGTTCTGGGCGGTGGGCTGACCGTTCATCTGCAGCACGCCGCACCCGGGTTCGCCCAGCATTCCGCGGATCAGGTGCAGGTTGTTGACCTGCACGGCCGCCGCGGTGGCCTGATGTGATTGGTAGAAGCCCTGCAGCACCGTCGACAGCAGTGCTTCGGCAGTGCCCAGTACGCGGGCGGCGCGCCGGATATCGTCGGCGGGTACCCCGCACAGCTCCGCCGCTTTCTCGGGCGGGTATTCGGCGACACGGTCACGTAATTCGTCGAAGCCCACGGTGTGCCGGTCGATGTAGTCGTGATCGACCCAGTCGTTGGCGATGATCTCGTGCAGGAGCCCGTTCATCAACGCGACATTCGTACCCGGCAGCGGCGCCAGCCGGACGGTGGCGTATTCGGCGACCTTGGTCGAGCGGGGATCGACGCATACGATCGCCGGCGGATCGTCGCCGGCGAGGCGATCCAGGATCCGGGCCCACAGCATGGGCTGGGTTTCGGCCATATTGTGTCCGAACAGCGCGATCACATCGGCGTGGTCGATATCGGCGTAGGAACCGGGCTGTCCGTCGCAGGCGAACGATTCCTTCAACGCCTCGGCCGCTGTCGCCGTGCACAGCCGGGTGTTTCCGTCGACATGGTTGGTGCCGATGGCGCCGTGCGCGATCACCCCCAGGGTGTAGTACTCCTCGAGGAACAACTGACCGCTGGTGTAGAAACCGATGGCGCTGGGCCCCTGCTCGGCCAGCAGGTGTTTGCTGTGCTCGACGATGCGGTTCATGGCGGTGTCCCAGTCGGTGGCGACCAGTTCACCGTTCTCCCGGATCAGCGGCCGGGTGAGCCGTTCCGGGGAGGAGTTGGCCTGCCAGCCGAACAGATCCTTGGGCCCCAGCCGTCCCCGGTTCACCCGGTCCACGGCCCGGCCCCGTACCCCGACCATGCGGCCGCATCTGACCGCGATATCGAGGGCGTCGCCGTTGGAATGCAGGATCGAGGCCGTCTGCACCCATTTTTCGACGTCGGAGGCGGTGAGGCCCTCACCCAAGTGCATATCCACCCGGGCCGGCCACTGTCGGCCCGCGCCGTAGGGGGTGCGGGTTCCCCATGGGTCGGCGATTCGATCCTTGTCCACCATGCCCGCCGCTTACCCGCCGTCTCCGCCGGGCAAACCGGCCGGCGCCACGGGGGAGCCCGGCGGCGATGTCACGGCCACCACCCGCGCCACCGACCGCGTTGCTAGGTGGTTCCGCGCTTCTTCTGGTCCGGATCGATCTCGTCGGCGCGCTCGAACTGCTGATCCAGCTCGTCGCGAGAGGCGGCCGCCTCACCTCGGTGTGCGGCTGCCTGCTGCTGGAGGCCCGTCGCCCGGGCTTTCTGGGCATCGGCTTCGGCCGCGGCCGCCCGGGCTTTGGCGGCGGTCTCGTCGGCGAGCGCTTCGCGCTGTCCGACCCGGTGTGCGTGTCCGGCCGCCTCGCCGCGGATGTTCTCCGCCTCGATCCGGCGGTGTTCTCTGCGTTTGTTCGCGGCCGCCCAGATCAGTGCGGCAACGATCAGGACTACGACAACCGCGATGACAACGATCGCGACAATTGTGCTGGTTGCCATTTCTGTTCCTCACCTCGCGTGTGATTCGTCGATGGCATGGATCGACAGTGGCCATCGGCCGACGACGGGACGGGTCGTACGGCACCGAGTTCCGGGGCGTCAGTAGTAGTGGCGTCGCCCGCCGACCGCGCGGCCCATCGACCCCAGTGCCAGCAGCACCAGTCCAATGATGAGAACGATGATTCCGATGATCCACAGGATCTGGATATTGAACAGGAATCCGATGACCAGCAGAATGATTCCGAGAATGATCACGACAGGACCTGGATTCGGTATCGGGAGTTACGGGACCAGCGGCCACTGTGTACCCCGGTGGTCCGTATCGAGTGCGCCGGCGTGCGCACATCCGCACGGCGACGCGGCCGCGAGAGGCCGGGTGCCACGGCGGGTGTCCGCCGGAGGAGCGCGTGGGCCGGGTGAACGGCCGTCCGGGAACGTGGTGCCGCGGGCGGGAGCCGACCGGCTGTCGGCCGGCCCGAGGCGAGAGGGAAACGGTCGGGTTCGCGACGTGTGGACGCGGTGGTGACACACGCGAGCGCCATGGCTTTGCCGGTTACGGCATTCGCGCTGTTCATATCGCTCACCACGCCCACCACCAGCTGCAACGAGCTCGACGTTCCAGATCTTCAGTAGACGCCTGGCCCCCGGCAAAGTCAACGTCGCCGCACGCCGCCACCGGCGGACGCCACCGGACGCTGCCGCGCGGGGTGACAGCGGCGAATCGCCGGGGCGGCGCGGCGGCGGCGTCCGGTGGTCCGCCCGGGGCGCATGATCGATAGGGGGCCATCGGCGCTCGAGGAGGATCCATGTGCAGTCCATCGGTCCACGTCGCCTCGCTGTGGCAGGGCGAGGAGATCTATCGCAGTGAACTCGGCACGCTGACCAGACTCACCGCCGACAATTTCCCCATTCTCTCGGGGCTCTCCATCAAGCGCCTCACACTGGCCCCCGGCGCTCTCCGCGAACCGCACTGGCATGCCAATGCCACCGAGCTCACCTATTGCACGGCCGGCCGGGCGCTGGTCTCGGTCCTCGACGACGGTAGCCGCTTCTCCTCCTTTCTCGTCACAGCGGGGGAAATGTTCCATATCGACTCCGGTGCCCTGCATCATGTCGAGAACATCGGCGATACCGACGCCGAGTTCGTCCTGGCGTTCCGGCACGAACGTCCCGAGGATTTCGGTCTCAGCGCCGCCGTCGGCGCGATGACCGATGCCGTGCTCGGCAACACCTACGACCTACCCGCGGCGGCCTTCGCCGATATCCGCCGCAGTACCACCGCACGCCTGGTGGCGAGCCGAGACGGCGAGCCGGATATTCCGCCCGGCGCCCATTTCGGCGACCCGCACCACTTCGCCGTCGAGGCGATGCCCGCTCCGGTCGATTCCCCGGTCGGGTCCGCGCGTACCGCCCGCCGGCAGTTCTGGCCCGCGCTGCACGATATTTCGATGTACTCGCTGCGGGTGCGGGAGGACGGTATGCGCGAACCGCACTGGCATCCGGTGACCGCCGAAATGGGATATGTCCACCAGGGGGCGGCGCGGATGACCATCATGGATCCGGACGGGAACCTGGACACCTACACGGTGAACGAGGGCGAGGTGTACTTCGTCCCGCGTGCCTACCCGCACCATATCGAGGTGGTCGACACCCCCCGGGTGCACCTGCTGATCTTCTTCGATCAGCCGACACCGGCCGATATCGGCTACCGCGCCTCCATGAGCGCCTATTCGCGCAAGGTCCTGGCGGCCACCTTCGGCAAAGCCCTGGACGAACTGCCGGAGCTGCCGTTCACCCCGGCCGATCCCCTGATCGTGACGCGGAACAATCCACTCGACCCATAGCCGGATGGGCGTCACCGGAGAGATGATGTCGCGCCGGAGGCCGGGCGCGCGGCCCACGAAAAGCGGTATCGCGGCCACTGTCGTCGCCCGGGCTCGGCATCGCCCGGCCACCGGCCGGGTGGTATCCGGCGGTCGATTGTCCGTCGGGTCACATCCGGCGGTCGGAATAGCCCGAGCGACCCACCCGTTGGAACAGCTGTCGGCGTCCGGACAGCCCCGGGCCTCACCCCATTAGTCGCTACGAGCGACCACTCGCCGAGAGGCGCTTGTGGGACGTCGGCATCCGGGTCGCGGCGCCTCAGGGCGTTCGGCTCGACGCCGCCAGGTGGTTCACCTGGCGGCGTTTTTCATCGATGGCAGCCGGGTCAGCGCGCGGCGGGCGGCGCCGACGGCGCGTTTCGCGAGGGCCCAGCGGTGGACTTCGGACGGCCCGTCGTAGATCCGGAACGGCCTGACCTCGCGCGAGAGGCGGGCCAGGGGCAGATCCTCGGAGACACCCAAGCCGCCACAGAGCTGGATGCTGCGGTCCACGACCCGGAAGATGGCCTCGGCGGCGAAGGTTTTGGCGATCGAGGTCGCGTTACCGGCCTGCTCGCCGGTGTCCAGTTCCCAGCAGGCGCGGACCAGCAGTGCCCGGGTGGCCGCGATATCGATTTCATTGTCGGCCACCATCTTCTGCGCGAGACCCGGATTGCCGATGACGGAGCCGAATCCTTCGCGTTCGGCGACGTGGGCGACGGCGATGTCGTGGGCCCGGCGGCAGGCGCCGAGCCAGCGCATCACATGGGTCATCCGGGCCGGCCTCAGCCGAACCTGCGCGTACTCGAAACCGCGGTCGACGGCACCGAGGACCGCGTCGTCGGGTACGAACAGGTCCTCGAAGAAGACCTCGCAGTGCCCGCCGATCATGGCTCGGTCCGGGGTGTCGATATGCCGGCCGACGCGCAGCCCGGGTGGCCAGCGCCGAGGGGTCCGAACCGGCGCCGGGCGCGGGTTCGGCCATCGCGAAGGCGGAACGCAGGTCACCGCGGGCCAGCGGTTCCAGGTAGCGGACCTTCTGCTCGGGGTCGGCGATATGCGCGAGCATGTGCACATTGCCCTCGTCGGGGGCGGCGATATTCAGCGCGGTCGGGCCGAACAGCGAATATCCGGCCTCCTCGAAAACCGGCGCGCGATCGGACATGGACAGCCCGTGCCCGCCGTACTCGACCGGGGCGTGCGGGGCGAACACACCGGCCGCTCGCGCCTGCGCCTGCAGGGTCACCCGGATCTCGTCGCCGCCGGCCGCGGTGATATTGCCGCCGTTGTCGTCCTCGACGGGCAGGACCGACTCGCGGACCAAGTCGCGGGTGCGTTCCACCAAAGCTGCCACGTCGGTGGAATAGGTGAGATCGATCGGCATAGCAGTCCTCCTGGCGTTCCGGCGGATCGCTGGGCAACCGAGCGGTCGCTCCCAATGAACACTCTCATCGGTGCGGTAGGATGCCAAAAACTGCTTTCAACTGTGTATATCAGCGCACAGTAAGGCTCGGGAGGTGTTCGGTTATCCTGAACACCATGCCGGATCCGATAACCGACGCCCCGCCCCCGCCACATGAGGCGATCCGCGCGTCGCGTCGCGGGGGCGGGTTGTCGCTGCGCGAGGTCGCGCGGCGGATCGGCGTGAGCCCGGCGACATTGAGCGCCCTGGAGAACGGGCGCACCGGCCTCTCGGTGGACCGCCTCACCGAGCTGGCCGCCGCCCTCGGCGTCCCCGCGCACAGGGACGGGCTGTCGGAGCGGTCGGTCGTGATCCGGCGAATTTCACCACGTCAGTGGCCGATATCGGTTCGGGCGCAGTCGTTCGACCGGCACATCATCAGGGTGTGGTACCGCTCAGAAGGCTCCGCCCGAGGCCGGTAACGACGCGCCGGTGATCCACCGGGCCTCCTCGGAAACGAGAAAGCCGACGATATCGGCGATATCGGTGGGTTCGCCGATTCGGCCCATCGGGATGGTCGCGGCGATCCGGTCGACCTGCCCGACCCCCGCGGCGGCCAGCGCGTCGGTGCGTACGGCGCCGGGGAGCACACTGTTGACCGTGATCGCGCGGGGGGCGAGTTCCCGGGCGAGGACTCGCACCAGCTGTTCGGATGCCGCTTTGCCGGCCGCGTAGAGCCCGGAGCCGGGCCGGTGGGTGAGGGTCGCGCCGGAGGACACCAGCACGATCCGGCCGCCGTCGCGCAACCGGTTCGCGGCCTCGCGCAGGATGTAGAAGGTGGCTTTCGTATTGATCGCGAACTGTTGATCGAAATCGTCGTCGGTGGCCTCGGCGAGGGGGGAGAAGCGGGCGATTCCGGCATTGCTCACCACGATATCGATACCGCCGAATGCCTGCTCGGCGGTGTTGAACAGGGTGCGGACCTGTCCGGGATCGGCGACATCCGACCGGACGGATAACGCACGGCCCCCGCCCGTTTCGATCGCGGTGACGACCTCCGCGGCGGCCGCGCCGTCGGCTCGATAGTTGACCACGACCGAGGCGCCGGTGCCGCCGAGTCGCTGGGCTATGGCCCGGCCGATGCCGCGGGAACCTCCGGTGACCACTGCGACGGGCACGTCTGCCTCCAAAAGTATTGGACTGGATAGTCGACATACTCGACTAACTATCGTGTCACGTCAACTGTTGATCATCTAAACTGCTCGACGTGGCAGTGAACGATCACGACCTGGTTGCCGCTCTCGGCGGGCTCTACCGTGAGGTGAACGCGTTCTATGGGGCGATAGCCCGCGAATTCGGCCTCACCGCCCAGCAGATCGCCCTGCTCTGCCTGGTCCAGGCCCAGCATCCGACCTTCGGCGAACTCGCCGCCGCGCTCGGCTGCGATAAGACCAATATCACCGGCATGGTGGACCGCCTGGAACGCCGCGGTTACGTGGCACGGCAACCGGATCCGGCCGATCGCCGGATCAGCCGCGTGGCGCCGACCGCCGCGGGCGTGGCGATCGGCGTGGATATCCAGGCGGCCATCGCGGGAAAACTCGCCGCCACCCTGCCGCATGTCGCGCGGATCGAACTCGCCACCGCCGCGACCGATCTGGTCACCGCCCTGGCCGACCGCGGCGGAACGCGCCGGATGTAGTCGCCTGGGATCGTGGAAGGGTGACGTGAGCCTTTCCGAAGCTGTGCCGCGCCGGCGGCGGGCCCCTGGATGTACAGAAGCCGAGTGGATTCGCTTACCGGTCCGGTAAAAGCATTTGTATAGAACGTTTTCTGAAGCGAAGGTTGTTCGCTGTGAATACTCCTGCCGCTCCCCATCTGCCCGAACCGGCCGCGCCGAGCATCCGTCCCTACCACCCCGAGGACGAGGAAGCTGTGGTCGGGCTCTGGAGCCGCGCCGCCCGTATCGCCCATCCATTCATCCCGAACGAAGGTACCGGGACGCGCGAGCGCAAGCTTCGGGAGATCTACCTCGTCCAGGCCGACAACTGGGTCGCCGAGACCGCCGCCGGCGACGTGGTCGGGCTGTTGGGCCTGCTGGGTGCCGAGATCGGCGGTCTGTTCGTCGATCCGTCGGCTCAGAAATCGGGCATCGGACGGCAACTGGTCGCGCACGCTCTCCGTCTGCACGGCACAGTGACTCTCGACGTTTTCGAACTCAACACCGCAGCTCGCGCCTTCTACGCCCGCCTGGGTTTCCGCGAAGTCGGCCGTCACCCCGAAGCGGATACGGGCTTTACCGCCATCACCCTCGAACTCACCACCTGACTTCGCTCAGCCCTCTCGACCGGCCCGGCGAATCCTTGGACAGCGAGTCGAGGAGTTATCGGCGGGCGCCCGCAGCGGCGCCGGTAGCCGGCCACCACCTTCGCGGCTACCGGGAAAGACTCTGCGGGACTCCTGGCCGGTCCGGTTCGGTAGCGGAATGTGTCACACGATGTGCTGTGTGGATTGTCGTGCAGTGGAGGGAGTCGATGGTGGGTCCGAAAAGAATCGTGGTGGTGACCGGTGCCAGTCGCGGCGCGGGCAAGGGAATCGCCGCGGCCCTGGGGGAAACGGGGGCAAAGGTCTACGTCACCGGGCGGACGCGAAATGAAGGGGACGCACCGCTGCCGGGCACAGTGTTCGCGACTGCCGAGGAGATCACCCGCCGTGGCGGCCAAGGCGTGCCGGTCGTGCTGCTACATGCACGGTCCTGCCTATGGTGCGGGCAAGGCGGCGGTGGACAAGATGGCGCACGATATGGCCGTCGATTTCCGTCCGTGGAATGTAGCGGTGGTCTCGATCTGGATGGGTCTGCTCAGGACCGAACGCACGCTCGCCGGATTCGCCGCGAATCCGGGCGCATACGAAGGGCTTGCCGTGACCGCCGAGTCGCCGGAGTTCACCGGCCGTGTCATCGATGCCCTCGCGCGCGATCCGCAATTGATGAACCGTACCGGTCAGGTGCTCATCGGTGCGGAGATCGCGCAGGAACTCGGTGTCGAGGACACACGGGGACAGCGTCCACCGTCGCATCGCCCGTTCCTCGGCAACCCTCCGGTGTTCTCCGATGCGGTCATCGACTGAACGCGATACCACCACAATTCGCTGATCACCTCGGAGCCGGTAACGCTGGTCGGCCGCCGAGCCGGAAAGCAACAATCGTGCGCGTCCGGAGGAGGGCCTTCACGGGCCTTCGCGCGGACGGTCGAGCCCGGCGACGCGCAGCTGTTGTGGAGTTCGTGGTCGTTCACGGCGGCGAGACAGGTGTTGTAGGCCGTGGTCGCCGGATCGTTCTCGACAATGATTCCGATGTGGCCGGGCCGCAACCCGGGTGGTAGCTCCCGTGCCGCGGAAGCTTTCCGCTATCCCGCCGCCGGTTGCGGCGCGTAACGGCTCACCGGTTTGGGCAGCCCGAAATGGTCGCGCAGAGTGGTGCCGGTGTACTCGGTCCGGAACAGCCCGCGCTGCCGCAGTATCGGGACCACGGTGTCGGCGAAGATCTCCAGGCCGCCGGGGTAGTAGGGCGGCATCACATTGAAACCGTCCGCGGCACCGGAGCGGAACCACTCCTCGATGGTGTCGGCCACCTGCTCCGGGGTGCCCGCGAAGACCCGGTGCCCGCGCGCGCCGGCCAGCCGGTGCAGCAGGCCGCGCAGGGTCGGTCGTTCCCGCTGGACTATCCCGGCCACCACCTGCCGCCGGCTCGCCGAATTGTCGGTGACATCGCCGGCGTCGGCGAACAATTCGACCGGTACCGGTTCGTCCAGTTCGAGATGCCGCAGTGATTCGCGGGCCAGCGATTCCAGCTGCTCGAGGCCGTACTCGGGCACGGTGAGCTCGTTGAACTCCCGCTCCAGCTGTTTGGCCGCCGACTCGGTATCCGCGATGAACGGACTGATCCCGGGCAGGATCTTCACCTGGCCGGGTGCGCGTCCGAAACCCGCCGCACGCTGTTTGATATCGCGGTAGAACGCCTGGGCGTCGCTCAGCCGCTGATGTGCGGTGAAGATCGCCTCGGCGTACCGTCCGGCGAAGGTGCGGCCGTCGTTGGACGCGCCCGCCTGCACCAGGACCGGATACCCCTGCGGTGTACGCGCCGAATTGAACGGTCCGCGCACCCGCAGGTGTTCGCCCGCGAAATCGATGGGATGGATCTTGTCCGGGTCCGCATACCGGCCGCCGGCCCGGTCCAACAGGATGGCGTCGTCCTCCCAGCTGTCCCACAGCGCGGTGACCGCGTCGACGAATTCGCGCGCCCGCGCGTAGCGTTCGGTGTGATCGGGATGGCGGTCCAACCCGAAATTGGCCGCGGCCAGATCGGTGCCGGTGGTGACGATGTTCCAGCCGGCCCGGCCGCCGGAGATATGGTCCAGCGACGAGAACAGCCGGGCCAGATTGTAAGGCTCGTAGTAGGTGGTGGACGCCGTGGCGATCAGGCCCAGATGTGTGGTCGCCGCGGCGATCGCGGTCAGCAGCGTGATGGGTTCGAGGCCGGGCGCGGCGTTGTAGGCCACATTGGTGCGCAGCGCCGGGCCGTCGGCGAAGAACACCGCGTCGAAGGTGGCGGCCTCAGCGGTCCGGGCGATCTCCTGGTAGTAGCGGACATCGTAGATCCGGTCGGGACGGCTGACCGGATGGCGCCAGGCCGCCTCGTGGTGCCCGGCGGGGTAGATGAACGCGTTGAGACTCAGCAGGCGTGGTTCGGTCATCGTGCATCGTCCTCGTACTGGGTGGGTTCGGTGGAGACACCGAGCGCGGTCAGGAGTTGTTCGCGGTAGTGGGCGACGGCGGGATCGCCGTGCCGGCGCGGGCGGGTCTGCTCGATGGACAGGTCGACGGCGATGCGGCCCTCGTCGAGGACGAGCACTCGATCGGCGAGCAGCACCGCCTCGTCCACATCGTGCGTGACCAGTAGCACCGCCGGTCGGTGCCGGGCGCAGAGATCCTGTAGCAGCCTGTGCATCCGGATCCGGGTGAGCGCGTCCAGTGCGCCGAAGGGTTCGTCGGCGAGCAGCAGCGCCGGTTCGCGGACCAGGGAACGGGCCAGCGCCACCCGCTGCTGTTCGCCGCCGGACAGTTCCCGGGGCCAGGCCTTCTCCCGGCCGGCCAGGCCGACCTCGGCCAACGCGTCCCGGCCACGCTGCGCGGCGCCGGGACCGCTCAGGCCGAGCGTGACATTGCCGAACACTTTGATCCACGGCAGCAGCCGGGAATCCTGGAAGACCACCGACCGCTCCCGGGGGACGGTCAGTTCGCCGTCGCCGGCGACCTCGTGGTCCAGTTCGCCGAGTGCCCGCAGCAGGGTGCTCTTACCGGAACCGCTGCGGCCCAGCAGCGCCACGAACTCGCCCCGCGCGATATCGAGATCCACCCCGCGCAGCACGATCCGGTCGCCGAACCCGCGCCGCAGCGCGCGGACCCGTACGGTCAGTCCGACAGTGTCTGTCGCCATGCCAGCGCCTTCCTCTCCAGTGCGCGGACGGCCAGGTCACCGAATAGACCCAGCAGCCCGTAGATCACCAGTCCCACCACGATCACGTCGATCTGCCCGTAGGTGCGTGCCTGGGTCATCAGATAGCCGATACCGCTGGTGGCGTTCACCTGCTCGACCACCACCAGGGCAAGCCAGGAGATGGTGACCGCCAGCCGCAATCCGGTGAAGAATCCCGGTAGTGAACCGGGCAGCGCGACCCGGCGGATGAAACCCCACCGGGACAGGCCGACCGCCTGTGCCAGCTCCACATACCGCGCGTCGACTCCACGCAGCGAGGCATGTGTATTGATGTACACCGGTACCAGCACACTGGCGGTGATGACGACGAGCTTCATCTCCTCGCCGATCCCGAACCACACGATGAACAGCGGGATCAGTGCGAGCGTCGGGATGGAACGTTTGATCTGGACCGGACCGTCCACCAGGGCCTCTCCGATCCGGCTCAAACCGGAGACCAGCGCGAGCACCACACCGATCGACACCCCGAGTACGAGACCGATCACGGCCCGCTGCAACGAGGTGAGCAGATTGGACTGCAGGGTGCCCGCGGCGATCAGATCACCCGCGGTCCGGGCCACAACCCACGGCGCGGGCAGCGTTTCGGCATCGAGGGCGCCGGACAGCGAACCGATCACCCAGGCGGCCAGCAGCAGTACGGGACCCAGTGCGAAGCCCAACGGTATCGGCCGGCCGGGTCCGAGGCGGACGCGGCGCCCGGTCCGAGTCGACCGGGCCGGTGGTGCGGGCGGGGCGGAATCCGCCCGTGCGCCCGCGGAGATATCCAAGGTGGCCACTATCGCGCCTCCCGTTCGAATCGTGCGCCCACGGCGGGCACGGTCTCACTGATCACCTGGTCGAACCTGGTGTCGAAACCGTCCGCGGCCTCGACCTTGCGTGGCAGCTGGCCGGCCGCCTCGATGACATCGATGGTCGCCTGCTGCGTGTCGATCAACTTCTGATCCAGACGGGGGAAGGTGAACTCCCCGAGTGAATCGACGATCCGGCCGGCATCGTCGGCGCTGAGCTTCTGATTCTCGATGTAGTAGATCCGGGCCCACTCGTCCTGGTGCGTATTGGTCCAGTGGAACGCCCGCACGAAAGCCCCGACCAGGGCGCGCAGCGCGGCGGACTTCGCCGGGTCCTGGGTCGCCTCGCGCCGGGAGTACAGATACCCCAGGCCGTAATAGATACCGGTGGTTTCCGAATCGGCGATCACGGTCGCGCCCGGAGTACGCAGGAACCGGGTCAGCCGCGGCTCGTTCAGCGGGGCGATATCGACCTGCCCGGTGCGGACCGCGTCATTGAAATCGGCCAGCTGTAGCCGCACCAGCTCGACATCGGACGTGGCCAGACCGGCCTTGTCCAGTGCGCGCAACACCGCCGCCTGCTGAGCCGTCCCTTCGGCATAGGCGATCTTCTTACCCTTCAGATCGGCCGGCCGGGTCGCCGTGACCCCCGGCGCCACAGCCAGTTTGATCCCCAGCGGGTCGGTCTGATAAGCGGCGATGATCGGCACGTCCTGGCCGGCGGCGAGGGCATGGATCGGCGGCACATCACCCACCGGCGCCACATCGGCCGCCCCCGCCCGGAACGCCTCCAGGATCTCCGGGCCACCGATGAAATTCGCGAACTCCACCTCGAACGGTAATTTATCCAGTTCACCGGAGGCGCGCAGCGCGGTCTGGAAACGTTCCTGCTGATCGGCGACCACCAGGGTGGTGCCCGGCGGGACCTCGGTGGGCAGCGGCGTATCGAATGCGGCGCCACCGGGCCCGGCACTGCTGTTGCACCCGGTCAGCGCTATCCCGGCAGCGGCGGCGACGACAAGCATCGCGACCGACCGGAGTCGGAAACGTGCGGCAAGAGAAGGAGACTGGTGCATAGCCGCATTGAAACAACGCCGCGGTCATGAGGGAATGATTAATAAGACGGTGATCCGAACTGTACCCATCTGTCCCGCCTCCCGAGACGCGAAACCGTCGCGCGCCCCGACCATGGAGGCCGGCGGTACGCGTAGCGGGTCGAAGCGACCCTCGAACCCGCCGACGGATCATCTGCCCCGCCGGAGCCGGCCGCCGTGGGGCAGTTCCCAGGCGGCTGCCATCCGGACGCCGGTGCGTGCGTCGGTGACATCACCGACGTAGTACCACTCCATCCGCACCCGGTCGGGTACGAGTTCGACCACGCCGTAGCCGTGGGAATCGAGCTCTGTGTAGTGGATGTGCCGGTTGAGCGCCCGCACCGAATCCTCGAGTGTGACCGAACCCGTGCGCGGCGGGGTCGGCAGCATATCCCCGATCCCGGTGGAGGTCACCGACGGGACCACGAATTCGGCTCCGGCGGTGGGGCCGGCCGGGTAGCGCGCGGCGTCGATCGGTACGTCGGAGGCCCAGGAGCTGTGGATATCTCCGGTGAGGAAGACGATGTCGCCGACTCCGCGGTCGGTCAGGACCTGGAGGAGGCGGTGGCGGTCGGCGGGGTAGCCGTCCCACTGGTCGGTGTTGAGCGCCACGCCCTCGCGGGGGATACCGAACACTTCGGTGACCGCCGCGGTGGTCTCGGGGTCCAGCGGTGGGAACGCCAGCGGCGCGATCATGACCGAATTGCCGATCACCTGCCAGCGGGCGGAGCCGGAAACCAATCCGGCGGTGAGCCATTCCATCTGGCGCGCCCCGGTCATCGTACGGGCCGGGTCGTCACCTTCCCGGGTGCCGAGCCCGGGTTGCCTGTCCCGGTAGCTGCGCAGATCCAGCATGGATAGTTCGGCGAGCGTGCCGAACCGCAGCCGGCGGTAGATCCGGGTCTCCCCGGCCGTGGTCTCCAGCCGGACCGGCATCCATTCCGCGTAAGCGCGGATCGAGGCGGCGCGCCGATCCGCCCAGCTGCCCTCGGAGGCGGGGTCGTGGTTCTCCGCGCCGCCGGACCAGGCGTTGTTCGCGGATTCGTGGTCGTCCCAGGTGCAGATGAACGGCACCCGCGCGTGCAGGGCCATGAGCTCGGGGTCGGTTTTGTACTGTCCGTGCCGGATTCGGTAATCGGCGAGCGAGACGATCTCGTGCGCCGGCTCGTGCTGCCGGACCGTCCCGGTGCGGCCCTCGATGGCCCCGGAGCCGTATTCGTAGAGGTAATCGCCCAGATGGACGACAGCGTCGAGATCGTCGCGGGCGGCGAGGTGGCGGTAGGCCGCGAAAAAGCCGGCTTCCCAGTTGGCGCAGGAGACCACACCGAAACGCAGACGGGCGGGGGCGTCCGTCTCGGCGGGGGCGGTGCGGGTGCGGCCGGTCGGCGACGTCGCGCCGAGGGCATGGAACCGGTAGTGGTAGTCGCGCGCCGGGCCCAGGCCGCGTACGTCGACCTTCACCGTGTGATCGGATTCCGCCTCCGCGGAGAGCGAGCCGGCGGCCACCACCGTGGCGAAACCGGTGTCCTCGGCGACCTCCCATCGGACGGTGGCCGGGGCGCCGATTCCCGAACCCGGCAGGGCCTGCGGGCCGACGGTGACCCGGGTCCAGAGCACGACGCCGTCGGGCAGCGGATCACCGGAGGCGACGCCGTGCCCGAACACCGGACTCGCCGCATACGTAACCGGTGCGGGTAACGCGGCCGCCGCGGCGGTCACCGCCCCGACACGTAGTACGGTCCGGCGGTCCAGTGCGACCGGGACCCCGATATTCGAAACACTGCCGTTTCCGCTCACGTTCTCCGATCACAGCCGATCGGGCGGGAATCGGCAAGCCGGGGGGATTTCAGGCCGCGTCGGCGTCCCGGTGGCGGAGTTCGAAGGTCACCCGACGCGCGAGATAGCCGGCCGCCCAGGGGGCGAATTCGCGGGCGATCCAGGCGCCGTGCCGGTCGTCGAGACCGAGGAGTCGGCAGGCGTGTCGCAGGTCCTCACGCATCCACAGGGTATCGCGCTGGGTGGGGTCGCTCATAGCTGCTCCGAGGTGCCGGGAATTGGAAAAGCGCGTCGTCCGGACATCGTGATTGCGGCACCGGATGTTTCGCGGACCAGCCCGCCGCTGTCAGCGGCGGGCGTCGAATTCCTGGTGTTTCGAGTGCTTCTGCTTACGGCGATACTGCTTACCCGACGGGATCGGCCGGGCGGCGTTCGACGAGCGCCGGGCGTGCCGGCGCCGCCAGCCGGTCAGGTCCGGGCGTTCTTCGGATGGTCGGGATTCGGGCGGAGTCGGTGTCGCGGTTCCTGGTGGCACAGGGCAACGATCCGGATCGCGCGCGCGGTGCGCAACCGAAATACGGCCCTGCGCGCCGTCGTGGCAGTCCGGTGCCGGGACCGGGGAGCGCGGTGTGTCCCGGGTTACCGTCGCGGCGGCGGGTGATTGACCCCGGTGCCGCCGCCGGGCATGGTGAGGCGATGACCGGTGACGAGCTCCGCCGCGGGGTTACGGTGACGAACCCGGACCAGCCGCTGTTCGACGGCGCCGACGCGACCAAACGAGACCTGCTGGACTATCTGGAGGCGGTCGGGGACCGCTTGGTGCGGGTGCTACGGGACCGCCCGCTGTCGGTGGTCCGCGTCCGGCCGGGGCAGGAGCCGTTCATGCAGAAGAACTTGCCGAAGTACACACCCGAGTGGGTCCGGCGCACGACGGTCTGGGCGGAGAGTTCGCGGCGCGAGATCTCCTACGCACTGTGCGACGATGTACCGACCCTGCTCTGGTTCGGTAACCAGCGCGCTGTCGAGTACCACCCGACGCTGGTCACCGACGATCCCGCGCCGGGTCCGACGCATCTCGTCCTCGATCTCGACCCGTCGCCCGGGCAGACCTTCCGGCACGCGGCGGCGGCGGCCCGACTGATCCGGGCGGCATTGACGGACGCCGGATTGACCGGGGCGGTGAAGACCAGCGGGGCCAAGGGCGCCCATGTGTTCGTGCCGATCGCCTCGGGGACCCGCCACGAGGACGCGGCCGCGGCGACGCGGGCGATCGCCGCGCGGGCCGAGCGCCTGGATCCCGGTTTCGCCACCACCGCGTTCATCAAGGAGGACCGCGGGGGCAAGGTCTTCCTCGACCCGACACGTACCGGCGGCGCGACCGTCGTCGCGGCCTACAGCCCACGGATCCGTCCCCGCGTTCCCGTATCGTTTCCGCTGGACTGGGCCGACCTGGACGAGGTGACGCCGGCGGACTTCACGATGCGGACGGTACCGGCCCTGTTGGCCGATACCGACCCCTGGTCGGCCGCCCTGCCCGAACCGCAGACGCTTCCGGACGATCTGGTCGCGGAGGGTCATACGATCCCGATCCCGCGGGTCCAGGCGATGCACGAGGGTAAACGGCGCGCCCGTGCCCGCCGGACCACCTGACCGCGCCGACCCGCGGACAGGAACCGGCGACCGCGCAACGGAGCCATCGCGGCGTGCTCGATACCGAACGAGCGGCGTGGTGTCCGTGCGAGGATCGACACGGGCGTAGCGGCATCCCGGCCCGCCGCCGGCAGCGAGTAGGACGGCGCAATGTACTGGGTGGCGGGTGTTTTCGCGCTCCTGCCGACCGCGCTCGTGCTCGCCGCAGTGGTCTGGTCGCCGAATCTGTGGTGGCCGGCCCGGAATCGCCACCGCGCCTTCGCGCTCGCCCACGGGCTGCTTTTCGTGGCCGATGCGGCCGCCGGCGGTTGTCGCGCTGAATGCGACGGTATCTGCGAAGCCGCGGCCATCGAGCGTTTCGGCGCCCCGTACGGCCTCCCGGTCCCGCACAGTGGTCACAATGCCTACTGGTGGTGGGGGCCGCCGGCTGATTCCCGCCCGATTCTCACCGTCGGCCTCACCCGCGCGGAGGTCGCGCGTTTCTGTGCCGACTCCGCTCCCGACGCGGCGGGCCGGATCGACAACCGGCTCGGAATCGACAACGACGAGCAGGGAGCGCGGATGTCTGTGTGCCGCACCGTGCGCGCGCCCTGGGCGCAGCTGTGGCCGGCGCAGCGGCAGCTGGGTCAGCCCTCCCGCCGTGGCTCCGGGGCGCTGCGCACTTCGGAGCGCGCCGGTCCGGATGCGCGGGTCCGGCGCGTCCGTACGAGCTGCGCACCGCCCACCACCAGACCGAGTCCGATCAGGATCAGTCCGCGCAGCCACACCGCACCGTCGATCCGCGTGAACAGGAAAAGGCAGGACGCCAGTCCGAGCCAGGGCACCACCGTCGGGACCCGGAATGCGCCCGCGCCGTCCGGTTCCCGGCGCAGCAGGAGTACGGCCGCGTTGACGGCGGTGAACACGACCAGCAGCAGCAGGACCAGGGTTTCGGCGAGAGCCGCGATCTCGCCGGTCAACGCCAGCAGCAGTGAGAGAGCCGTGGTCGCGAGTACGGCAACCCAGGGGGTACGGCGGCGCGGGAGCAGCCGGGACAGGCCCCCGGGCAGCAGGCCGTCGCGGGCCATCCCGTAGGCGAGCCGGGACGCCATGATGCCGGTCAGCAGTGCGCCGTTGGCGACCGCCACCAGCGCGATCACGGCGAACAAGCGTTCCGGTATCCCACCGGCCGCCCGGACCACTTCCAATAGCGGCCCGCTCGACTCGGCCAAGACCTCGGTGGGGACGACCGCCCCGGCGACCAACCCGAGCAGCACATACACCAGACCCGCGGTCAGCAGTGCGCCGAACAGCGCCCGCGGGTAGGCCCGACGCGGATTCCGCACTTCCTCGGCCAAGTTCACCGAAGTCTCGAATCCGACGAACGAGTAGTAGGCGAGTACCGCCCCCGCCAGGGTGGCCCCGACCGCGCCGTGCTCGGCGGTGCCCAGCTCGACGAGCCGCCCCGGCTCTCCGCCGCCGCGGACGAGGACCCAGGCGCCCAGACCGATGACCAGGAGCAGACCACCGACCTCGACGGCTGTGGCGACCATGTTCGCGCCGAGCGACTCCTTGACACCGCGGATGTTGAGCAGGGCGAGGGCGCCGAGAAACAGCACGACAACGACCGCGGTGGGCAGGATGACCAATTCGGCCAGATAATCCGAGGCGAAACCGCGCGCCAGCGCACCGACCGAGACGATGCCCGCCGCGAGCATGCAGAAGCCGATGAAGGCGCCCGCGGCCGGCCCGAGTGCCCGGGTCACGTAGTGGGCCGAGCCGCCCGCGCGCGGGAACCGGGTGGCCAGTTCCGCATACGAGCCCGCGGTCAGGCAGGCCAGTACGAGCGCGGTGAGCAGCGGCACCCATACCGCCCCACCGGACTGCGCGGCGATATCGCCGATCAGGACGTACACCCCGGCGCCCAGTACGTCGCCGAGCACGAAGAAGTACAGCAGGTGGGTGGGCACGGTGCGCCGCAACGTCGTCGCCATAGCGCCCGTATACCCGCGGCGCACCGCTCTCACCAGTGGCTTCGCCCACCCCGGCGCGTGTGAGCGAGTTTGTCACTTCCACGAGCGGGAAGACCTGCCCCATGACGACGGTGCGTACCCGGATCCCGGCCCGCCTCGACCGGCTCCCCTGGGCACGGTGGCACTGGATGATCGTGGTCGGGCTCGGCTCGGTGTGGATCATCGACGGTTTCGAGGTCACCGTGGTCGGCAGTGTCGCGGCGAAACTGTCCGAGCCCGACAGCGGTCTGACCATTTCGTCGGCCCAGGTGTCCGGGCTCGCGGCGGCGATGTATGTGGCGGGCGCCTGTATCGGGGCGCTGGTCTTCGGCCGACTGACCGACCGATACGGCCGCAAGAAATTGTTCATCGTCACGCTGGTGGTGTATCTCGTGGCCACCGCCATGACCGCGTTCTCCTTCTCGGTCTGGTGGTTCGTCCTGTTCCGGTTCCTCACCGGGCTCGGCATCGGTGGTGAGTACGCGGCCATCAATTCCGCGATCGACGAACTGATTCCCAGCAAGTACCGCGGCCGGATCGATATCGTCATCAACGGCACATATTGGCTGGGTGCCTCCGGCGGCGCGTTGCTCTCGGTGGCCGCGCTGAACCCGCAACTGTTCGCGCCGAATATCGGCTGGCGTCTCATGTTCGGCATGGGCGTGCTCTTCGGTCTGCTGGTGCTCGTGGTACGTCGGCATGTTCCGGAAAGCCCCCGGTGGATGTTTATCCACGGCCGGGACCGGCAGGCCGAGGAACTGGTCGACGCGGTGGAGGAACAGGTGCGCCGGGACACCGGTGCCGACCTGCCCCCGGCGGGGGAGACCATCGAGGTGCGTCAGCGGCGCTCCACCGGGTTCGGCGAGATCGCCGCGGTCATGTTCCGGAAGTATCCGCGCCGCAGCGTACTCGGGCTGGCGCTGTTCATCGGCCAGGCGTTCCTCTACAACGCCGTCACCTTCAATTTCGCTGTCATCCTCGGTGAATCCTTCGACGTGCCCAGTGATCGCACCGGCTACTTCTATGCCGTCATGTGCCTGGGCAGCTTCTTCGGACCGCTGTTGCTCGGCCGCTATTTCGACACCGTCGGCCGCAAACCGATGATCGCGGGCTCCTACCTGGGCTCGGGAGGGCTGTTGCTGCTCACCGCGTTACTGCTGGTACGCGGCGACCTCACCGCCGTAACACTCACCGCCTGCTGGACCGCGGTGCTGTTCGTGGCCTCCTGCGGTGCCAGCTCCGCCTATCTGACGGTGAGCGAGATCTTCCCGATGGAGACCAGGGCTATGGCCATCGCGTTCTTCTACGCCCTGGGCACCGCCGCGGGCGGTATCGCGGGACCGCTGGTATTCGCCGAACTCACCGGTGAGGGCGACCCCGGTCGCACCGCGCTGGCCTTCACCATCGGCGCGGTCATGATGATGCTCGGTGGAATCGTCGAGCTGTTCTTCGGAGTGCGTGCCGAACAGCAGTCATTGGAAGAGATTGCCACGCCACTGAGTTCGCAGCGCACCGGCTGAACGCGGGGTATCCGGCCGGTTTCGGCGACCACGGCAGCATGGCTCATGGTCCGTCGGATCTCGCGCAGCCGGCCGCCCGTGCCGTCCACCGTCACCGCCTGACCGCCTCCGGACGTTCGGCGGATGCCTCCCGAAGTCCGGGTAGTCCCTCCTATCGCGTCCCGTGGGTTGCCACCCGAGAGCGCCGGGGTCGGGGCGCAGGGATGGCCGCCCAGCGCCGTGCGGTACCTCGCCGTGGGGTCGGGTCCGCAAGTCCCGACACAGCATCGGTCCGCCGCTTCGCCACCGGTGATCAGCTGACGCCGGGCGCGCCGCCCGGTCTCCTTGGGGGGCTGCTCTGCCACGGCGGCCCTCGTAGGCCCGCGGCCCCCGGTGTGCCCGCGCCGGTGCGCCATATCCGCGAGGTCGGGGTAGAAACCGTTCCGGACCAGGAGGTGGCGGTGGTCGACGTCGAGCAGCGCGACGGTGAACTGGACGAGAAACTCCACGCGGTCCCGGCCCGCGTGGATCGGCGGCCAGGGGCGCCGGCCGCGGACCTGATCGAATTCCGCCCGGTGACGGTGTCGTTTGGCCCGGGGTCCGGCGGGTATCCGCCCGCCGGACAGGAGGTAGCACATGACTCGGACGGCACAGCCGCCTACGCGGCAGTCAGGAGACGACCGGTCGGTCGGCGAACTCGTCGATGTGGCCACCATCCAGGTGAGCAGGTTGGTGCGTGACGAAATGCGCCTGGCCCGGCTGGAGATGCAGGAGAAGACGAGCGCCGCGGCCAAAGGCGCCGGACTCGCGGGCGCGGGTGGGTTGTTGATGTTCTACGGCGGTGCGGCAGTGATCGCGGCCGTGGTCCTGGCGTTGGCACTGGCCCTGCCGGGCTGGGCCGCGGCCCTGATCGTCGGCGCCGTACTCCTCGCCGGTGGGACCGCCCTCACCTGGCTCGGCAAGCGGAATATCACGGCGAGCGCGCCACCGGTGCCCACGGACGCCCTGGCGGGGGCGCGCGCCGATTTCGAGACCGTCACCCACCGGAGGTAGCGATGACCGAGAACGGAGGACGATCCATCGACGACGACCGCGACGCATTGCGGCGCGACCGCGATCAGGTCCGGGAGGAGCTGCGGGAGACGGTGGACGAACTCGCCGGGAAGTTCGATGTGCGGGCGCGGGCGCAGGACACCGCGCATCACGCCGCCGAAGAGGTACGGCACCGGGCCGGGGAGGTGGAACGCACCGTCCGCGATCACGCCGGTCAGGTGCAGGCGCAGGCCCATCACCTCCTCGAACGGGCCGAAGCCGGGACGCCCGAGCCCGTGGCGGCGGGTGGCCGGAAGACGGCGGCATTCCTGCGTGGTTATCCGGTACCCGCCGTGACCGCGGCCCTCGCCGCCGCGCTGGTGGCCTGGCTGATCGTACGAGGTAGGAAATCGTGAACCTGCTGTACAAGCCGATCGGCACCGTGGCCGGGGTTCTCGGCGGGATCGCGGCGCACGCGGTGTTCCGGCAGCTCTGGCGCCGGGCCGCCGGCCAGGACGAGGCCCCGGCGGCGACCTCGCCCGACTACGGCTGGCGTGAGGTCCTGTTCGCGGCCGCTCTCCAGGGTGCCGTGTTCGGTCTGGTCAAAGCATCCGTCGACCGCGCCGGGGTGCTCGCGTACCACCGCATGACCGGGAAATGGCCGACCTGAGAGATCGGAAACGGTGGATGCGTTGCGGCCGCCGACCGCCGGCCGCCGAACCTGCGGTATGACTATCCCGGTACCGAGCTGAGCGATATGGGCCCGGTCCGGTCGCGGTGACGGTGATCCGGTCGTCAGCGGCAGGTCATCACCCCGGCGCAGCCGGTGCGGGCGGCCAGGCGGCGGTCGAGGATGGCGACCCGGTCGGCGTGCGCGGCGCGTCCTTCGGGGGTCTTGATGAGGTCGGTCAGCTGGTACGGGTCCGTATGCAGGTCGTACAGCTCGTATTCGCGCTGGTCGAGTGGGCGTTCCCGTTCGTACCAGCGGGCGTAGAGGTAGCGGTCGGTGCGGACGGCGCTCCAGGACGGCATATCGAGTGTGTAGATGAGCGGAGTGTCGGTGCCCGGAATCTGTTCCTGGGCGATGCCGTCGCGGCCCGTGCTGTAGCGCCCCCGATATCCGCGCAGGTCACCGCATGCCGCCGGCCGGCGGGGAGCCTGAACTCTCGATGGCTTCGAAGGGCTCGCCTTCCGATGCCACCGACTCCCGCCCGTCCGGACCTTGGGCACGTCACCGACGAGAGTGACCCGGTAGAGCCGCCGCTCGTGCTCGAGAGTCAGGTCCTGGGGAGTGAGATGGACGGCGGAGCGGTTGTCCCAGAAGGCGATCCTTCCGGACTCCCATTCGAAGCGGACCGGTATGCGTGTCCTTCCGGAGATCGAGGCCGGCCCGCTTCAGCAGCGCGGCGGCGATCATATGCCGCCCGGCCCCCGGTGGATACGCGACCTGTTTGCCCCGCAGATCCTCGACGCTGTCGATACCGCTGCCCGGCTGCGCCGCCAGGTAGTAGCCGCCGGTGCTGCCGGGATTGGCTGCGTTCGTCGAACACTGGGTCCCCGAATGCTGCGATGTGCCCGCGACCGCGCCGCGGGCACCGTCCTCTGCCTGGGTCCGCCCGCCCATACGCGCCGTGCCCGGGCGGTCCTCGGCGCCGAGCTGATCGCCACCCGGCGCGGGGTCGCGGACGCGTTCTCAGCGGCTCACACGCCGCCTCGCGCATGACCCACCGCGACGCGTGCATCCGCCGCGGCCGAGTTCACGACGCGTGATCGCTGCCGTTCGGCCCGGCCGTCACCGGAATCGATGCCAGATCGCGGTCCGCTCGCCAGGCCTGGGTCAGCAACATCAGCAGGTGCTGTTTCAGCTGAGATGTTCGCGGATCGTCGGACCGTCGAGCGGCCAGCGCCGCACCGGTCATTCGCAGGAACTGCTGCCGGGTGACTCCGAAATTCACGAAGAGTTCCTCGGCGGTGGCGCCGCCGAACGGAGCCCAGCGGATCGCGAAGACGAGCATCGGCTTCGTCCCCGGAAGCAAGGATTTCGTGGCGTCCAGGGCGGCGCACTGCCGTAGTGCGGTCCGGACCCATGTGGTGGCAACGGCGAAGTCGGTGTGCGGCCGGTCAGGTGCGGGCATGTTCGGCTCCGGAGTGGTCGGCGGTGCGGTGGCCGGGGATATCGGTTTCGGTGGCGACGGTGAAAACTGGGAATCTGCCGTCTCGGGGCCGCGGCCGGAAACGCACCCGCACCGGACCGCTCGCGTCCAGCGGGATCTGCCCCTCGATCGAGGTGTAGACCCACGGGCCTTCGTCGAGTTCGACCACGGCGACCGTCAGCGGCGTCGTCTCCCCCCGCCCGCCGATGACGCCGCGGTCCACCACCCGCCACGACAGAATCGAACCGGCGCCGCCGGACGGCACCCATTCCAGGCTGTCGGACGCGCACGACGCGCAGTCGACGGTCAGCGGTGCGTACAACCTGTCGCACCGTGCGCATCTACGGATCATCAGTATGTCTTCCGAGGGCGGAACGCCCACGGCGCCGCTGGTGCCGGTGTGGTTCGGATCGGAGGGATACATGGAGACCTTCGCGGAGAGAGCCGACGGATGCCTCCAGCGTGCTCGGCGCGTTATATCTCGGCCACGGTCGAATGACCGGGGGTATACCTGTTTGTGACGTGAACCCCGTCACTTGCCCCATTGCGCGCGTCGCCCGGCCGCATCGTTCGGCGCCGGCGCGGCGGGGTCGGCGTCGCTCCTAGGATTCGCGACGGAACAGTGGCCCCGCGACCATGGCTATCTGGGCGACGGCGCGGTCGATGGTGCCGGCGGGCTGGAAGAGATGGCTCAGTACCAGCCGCACCACCGCTTCGACCCGGGTGTCTATCTCCGCCTCGCCGAACGCGTCGAGGGGGTACCGGGCGCGGAGTATGGCGGTGAACGCGGCGGTGGCCCGGCCCAGTACGGGTTCGGGTTCGGTCATCAGGGTGGGCAGCAAGGTGGTGTCGGCTCCGGAGCGGCCGGCCAGTACCGCCTTGAGCAGGGTGTTGTCGGCCGCGCTGCGCAGGGTGTACGCGGCGGCGGCGGTGATTCCGGCGAGCAGGTCGCCGGGTTCGGCGGTGACGGTTTCGGTGACACCGGCGAGGAAGGAGTCGAGTTCCCCCGCGATGACGATCTCGGCCAGATCCTGTTTGGTGCCGATTTCCTTGTAGAGCACGGGGCGGCTCACCCCGACCTCCTTGGCCACCCGGGACATATTGACCGCGCCCCACCCCTCGGTGCAGACCAACCGGCGCGCGGTCTCGATCACCCGCTCTCGCAGTAGTCGGCGCATCTCGTTCTGGAAGTTCGGCGCGTCAGCCACGGCAATCACGATACACCACGTGGCTATATGTTCCTCTATTGGCATAGTCTGAAGGTGTGTATGTAATGAATACAAGTAGTGAAGAAGTGTAAACGGTCCGCGCCAGTGCGCACCGACCGAGGCGTCCGTCGGGGGCGGCGGCCGTACGGAAGTGAGGAGGGCGACGATGGCGACGTCCGAGCAGAGTTCGCACGGCGCGGTGACACCGCAGTGGCGCGACCGCAAGCGGTACCTGTGGTTGTTCGGGCTGGTGGCGCCCACCTCGCTCGGCCTGGCCGCGGTACTGGTGTGGGCGAGCCACCGGCTGGGGTGGGACCGGCCGGCGGCGGCGTGGTGGTGGATCGGCCCGCTGCTGGTCTATGTGCTGCTGCCGATCCTGGACCGGTTCTTCGGGCCGGACGGCCAGAACCCGCCCGAGGAGGTGATGGAGCAGTTGGAGCGTGATCGCTACTACCGCTGGTGCGTCTACGCCTTCATCCCGTGCCAGCTGACGAGTCTGGTGTTCGCCGCCTACCTGTGGACCGCACCGGACCTCGCCTGGCTGGGCATCGAGGGCGGGCTCGGGCTGTGGTCGAAGATCGGGGTCGCGCTCACCGTCGGTGTCATGGGTGGCGTGGGGATCAACACCGCCCACGAACTCGGGCACAAGAAGGACGAACTCGAACGCTGGCTGTCAAAGATCACGCTGGCGCAAACCGGTTACGGGCATTTCTACATCGAGCACAACCGCGGCCACCACGTCCGGGTCGCCACCCCGGAGGACCCGGCCAGCGCCCGGTTCGCGGAATCCTTCTGGAGTTTCCTACCGCGCAGCGTATGGGGCGGGCTGCGGTCGGGATGGGCGCTGGAGCGGACGCGGCTGCAGCGTATGGGCAAAGGCCCGTGGACCGTGCACAACGATGTACTCAACGCCTGGGCGATGACCGTGGTGTTGTGGGGCGCGCCGGCCGTGCTGTTCGGACCGGGCGTACTGCCGTTCCTGCTGCTGCAGGCCGTCTATGGCTTCTCGCTATTGGAGACGGTGAACTACCTCGAGCACTACGGCCTGCTCCGGCAGCGCACGGAATCGGGCCGATACGTCCGGTGCACGCCCGAGCACAGCTGGAACTCCGATCACCTCGTCACCAATATCTTCCTCTTCCACCTGCAGCGGCACAGTGACCATCATGCGGCGCCCACCCGGCGCTACCAGACCCTGCGCAGTATGGACGGCGCGCCGGAACTGCCCGCCGGCTACGCCGGCATGATCACCCTGGCCTACTTCCCGCCGCTGTGGCGGAAGGTGATGGACCACCGCGTGCTCGCCCACTACCAGGGCGATATCAGGCGCGTGAACATCCAGCCGAGCAAGCGGCACCGTGTGCTCGCCCGCTACGGAGTCGTGGGCTGATGGCCGTCTTCTCCTGCCCGGTGTGCGATTACCGCTACGACGAGACCACCGGCGCCCCGCGCGAAGGTTTCCCCGCCGGCACGGCGTGGTCGGCGGTACCCGACGACTGGTGCTGCCCGGACTGCGGTGTGCGAGAAAAAATCGACTTCGAACCGGCCGTCCCGAGGAAAGGGCAGTGATATGACCACCGGATACAAACTGTTCCAGTGCGTGCAATGCGGTTTCGAATACGACGAAGCGCTCGGCTGGCCCGAGGACGGTATCGCGCCCGGCACCCGCTGGGACGATATTCCCGACGACTGGTCGTGCCCCGATTGCGGAGCGGCGAAAGCCGATTTCTTCATGGTCGAGGTGGACCGCACCTGATCGGATCACCGAAGCTACCGATTCGGCTCCGGCCGCAGGACCGGCGGGCCGTACCAGTGGCACACCAGCAGGGCCAGCTCGATATCGAGCCGGTCGGCGCCGATCGGGCGGCCGCGTCGCGCAATGGCGCGCCCGACCCGGTATTTGACGGAGTTGGAATGCAGATTCAGCTCGGTGGCGGCGGCTTTGTAACTGGACCCGGTACCCAGGAACACCCGCAGTGTGTCGCGCAGTCGCGCGTCGTGCTCGTTGTCGCCGGCCAGGTCGCCGAGTACCTCGCTCACCCAGTAGCGCGCCTCGTCGACCCTGCCGCCGAGCAGGGCCGCGGTCGTCAGTCCGGGGTCGTCGGCGGCGACGACGGATGTGGGCAGCCCGTGGGCCATTGCGACCGAGCAGGCGCGCTCCGCGCTGCGGTGTGAGCGGCGGAAACCGTCGACCCCGGCGGCGAGGGTGCCGATCGCGATAGCCGGGGTATTGCCGCGGCCGGATACGAATTTCCGTACCGCGGCCACCAGGCCCGTTCGCTCGGACCGGAAGGGCAGCCACGCCCAGACGCTGATCTGGTCGGCGGCTATGACGAGCGGGTTCGCCGCGGCATCGAGAGCGTCGCCCAGTTCGCGGACGAACCGCTGCAGGTTCGAGACGGCTTCGCCGTCGATCTCGCCGGCGGAGCACCAGAGGATGAGGGCGAGGTGGTGCCAGCGCAGCGGATAGCGGATCGCCTCGGTGACCGCGTCGGCATCGACTGTCCGGCGACTGCCCAGCACCTCGCGTGCTCGTACCGCGCGGACGTTGTTCTGGCTTTCCAGCCACTGTTCGCGCTCGTCGCTGTAGATGTCGAGGACCTGTTCGGTGATGTGGTCGATGTATTCGAACAGCGTGGGAGTGATGCGTTCGACCACATTGATCCGTTCGGCGAGCGGGATGGCCATCGTGTGTAGTTCGGCGTACACCATCTCGGTCAGCCGGCGCTGTCCGATCCGGTAGGCCCGAGCCAGAGCGTTGGCCGGTACGCCTTGCTGGGCCAGGCGTCTGGCGTATTCCACGACGGCGGGCGCCGGTTGGATATCGACGACGGAGAGGTGGTAGCGCAGGGCGTGCAGCACGGTGGCGATATTCGCTTCGACGCTCTCACCGAGCAGATGGCCGGTCTGCGGATCATGGCGCAGCTCGGCGATCCCGTCTTCGATGTAGGTGCGGATGGCCGCGCTGATCTCGCCCACCCGTTCGTTCATCCGGGCAGCTGTCGCCGCGATGAAGCGGTCTGCGTACGCGGTATCGTGACGTGCGGTCGTCACACCGTCAACGGTACCTCCGGCCCGGCCGCCCGCCGGCGTTGTCCGCCCGCTTGTTCTCCGGAGACAAAGACGGCCGTGTACTTCATCGGCGCGTGACAGCGACCCGGCAGCCGGGAGTTCCTACCGTGGACGCACGACACCTGGACCACTGCCCTGAGGATCGTCTATGAACCTTGCAGTACTCCCGGACTGCCGTGCGGTCCTCGCTCCCTGTGCCGCGGCCGTCGCCGACGACAGCGCCGAACTGGACAATGCCGGGTTCCTGGACGCCGTGCGGCGGGCGACCACCTCGCTGCGCGCCGCCGGAGTATCGACCGGCGACGTGCTCGCGGTGATGCTCCCCGACGCCGCCGCCTCCGTCGTCACCCTCTTCGCCGCGTGGCGGGTGGGTGCCGCCGTCCTCCCGATCGACCCGGCGCTACCTGCCGCAGAGGCCGGCCACCGTATGGCCCGGGCCGGTGCTCGGGTCCTGGTCGCCGCGCACAACTCGACCCCTGCCGATCCGGTGCACTCCGTCGTTCCCGCCGCCAGGCTCGCCACGGCCGATCCCGACACTACCGAGCCGGCGCGGGTGAGCGACGACGCACCGGCACTGCTCATGCACGTCGAGAAGTCCGGGGACGATTCGGCGCTCGCGGTGCTGGACCATATGAACCTCAACGCGCTGTGCCGATTGGCGATCGAGATCTTCGCACTCACCGGCACCGACCACAGTCTGGCGATCCAGCCGCTGTCCCATGTCGACGGCATCGTGCTGGGGGTCTTGGCGCCGCTGCTCGCCGACGGTCGTGCCACCATCGCCGGCCCGTTCGATCCCGCGACATTCTTCGACCGGATCGAGGCCGGCCACGCCACCTGTTTCGCGGCGGCCCCGGCGGTGTACCGGCAGCTGTCCGAGCTGCCCGCGGGGATGCGGCCGCATATCCCGTCGGTGCGGATCGCCATCTGCAGTACGGCGCACACCGACCCGGACCTGCGGACCGCTTTCGAGCGCCGCTACGGCATACCGATCGTGCACGATCACGGGCTGACCGAGTTCCCACCGCGGCCACGCCCCCTCCGCACACCGGCACCCGAGATGCGGCCACCCGCGTGCCGCGCGCACTGACACAACCCGGCCCACCACCTCGGAACGAGGCGGTGTAGCCGAACACGCACCCGCGATGTCCCGGCCGGACGGCGGCGGTTGCCCTACGGTGGGCATCGCGCGCAGGGACGCGATGCGGCCGAGTTCGACGGTGCGCACCGGTCCGGCGACCAGGCAACTCCGGGCCGGCCGCGGGTGGTGTTCACGCTCGGCCACTGCGCCCTGCACCTGCCCGAGCGCGACGTGGTGCTCTCCGGTGACGCCCTGGTCACCCTTGGATCCCTATACCGGCGGGAAGGGGCCGCAGATCGTGTCGGGGGCGGCCACCGCCGACAGCGCCATGGTCTTGGCTTCGCCGGCCGAGACGGGAGCGCGGTCGGTGCGGCCGGGTCACGGGCAGCCCTGGACCGAGGGTGCGGCGGCCGCGGTGGAGCTCGCGGTGCGGGGCCGCACTGAGCGGGACCTGCTCGCCGCCGGCGTGACGACCCGGTGACCGTGATGGCCGGTCGACGGCCGCGACGGCGCTGGGGGAGGGGCCGGCCATTTGTGATCACGGTTTAGTAACAGGCGTGGCGGGTAGCACGGCCGATGTCCGCGTTCCGATGCAGTACCGGAGCGAGCAGCGCAGCAGTGAGGAGCCGTGATGGCGAACGGATACCGCGAGACGAATCTCGAATCGGAAGTGTTACCGCTGTCGGGGATGCGGTTACAGTGGCGCGACATCGACCGCTGTTTCCGCGTGACCCAGCCACGGCCGGGCGGGGAGATCGTCACCGAGGCCGGCGAGGATGAACTGCTGTGGCGGCCGTGGTCGGGTCGCGCGGATATGGCTGTCGGTGTGTCGGGTCCGATCGAATCGAATACCCCGGGCCGGTGGTGGGTGGTGTGGGGCGAATACGTGGGTGACCCGGTGGCCGTCGCACTCGCCGACGGCACTACGCCTCCGGTGCGGATCGTGGGCGGGTTGTGGGTCAGCGAATGGAGCGGACCGGAACAGGCCGCGGTGGTCACCACGGCGACGCGGCGCACCGAGGTGCGATTCGCGCCGCCGTCGTTCCTGCCCCCGCCGCTGGCCGCCCTGGGCGACGACACGAGCGGCTGCTGGGTGCACGTGGAGACCCCGGCCGTCTTCCGGCGTCGCGGCACCGTCGCCCCCGCGTAAACTGCACCGCCCGGCACGTCCGGTCGGAATCCGTTGCGCTGAGCGGGTTTCGGGCGATCGGGCAGGAGGTGGCGGTCACCGCCGGTTTCCCCGCGATCGGCGCGGGTAGCCCGGAGACGATGACCGGTGCGCCCCGGGGCACAGTGTGTGAGGAGACGATTCGCGCGTGTGGGATGTGTTGGTCGCGGGCGGCTGGGGATTGTTGGCGGGATCATCGCTGCTGCTGGGCGCCCTGGTCGGGTACCTGGCCCGGATACCGGTGGCAATCGTGGCCAGTGTGATGGCCTTCGGCAGCGGCGTGTTGCTGTCGGCCGTATCCTTCGAGCTGATCGCGGAAGCCCACGAACGAGGCGGCATGGCGCCCACCGCGTTCGGCGCGCTCGCCGGGGCCCTGATCTACACGCTCGCGAATATCGTTCTGGCCCGGCGCGGAGCGCGGCATCGCAAACGCTCGGGCGACCAGCAACCCTCCGAGTCGGAACAATCCGGTTCCGGGACCGCGATCGCCCTGGGCGCGTTACTGGACGGGATCCCGGAGTCGATCGTTATCGGCACCACTTTGCTCGGGGGTGGCGCCGTCAGCGCCGTGACCGTCGCGGCGGTGTTCATCAGCAATGTCCCCGAAGGACTGTCCAGCGCTTCGGGAATGCGACGCGCCGGTCGCGGCCCCGGGTATGTGTTCACTCTGTGGGCTGGTATCGCGGTGATCAGCGGTGCGGCGGCGATGGCCGGTTATGGTTTGCTCGGCGGTGCGTCGGCGACGGTGCTGGCCGCGATCACTGCCTTGGCCGCCGGTGCGATCCTGGCGATGATCGCGGACACGATGATCCCGGAAGCGTTCGAACACGCTCATATCTGGATCGGGTTGATCACCGTGGCCGGTTTCCTGACCGCGTTCGCGCTGTCCCAGCTAGGCACCTGACGACCGCGTGCGCGGCGCCGGCCGGGTCACCGGCACGTCCTCGGCGAAGTCGACCACGAGGTCGCGCCGGGAGAACAACCAGGCGCCTCCGGTACGGATGAAGGTGTCCTGGTATCGCAGGGCGAGACGATGATCCCGGTGACCGTCACCGCGTGGATAGATATGGTGTGCCGTGCAATAGGTCTCACCGTGTGCGTCGCGGCCGGTGGCGGTATCGAGTACCTGCTGCTCGACGACGTGCCGGGTGGCCACCAGATGCGATACCGATTCCACCACCGACCGGGCCACCAACTCCCGGCCGTGCAGTTCGCTCGGTGCGTTCGTACCGTTCAGTTCGGGTGGCAGCACGAACACCACCTCCCGCGCGAACAGGGCGGCCAGCGCCGTGGGATCCCGGCGGTCGACGGCCTGCGCGTATCGCGCCGCGAGCGTGCTCACGGCAAGACGGTCGGTGGCTTCCATATTCTCCCTCTCCGCCTCGAATCGCTGCTGGATCGCACGGCCGTCTCGGCGGCTGCGCTGGTCACGGTGCGCGCTGCGCATGTTCGCTGAGGTCACCGGTGTGGTCGATACAGCACAGCCGCCGGGTGAACCGCCAGCCCCCGGCCCTGAACGCGAACTCGTCGAAGTAGCGGCCGGTGAGAATGGGCTGTAGCGGCAGCTCGCCGGCCGCCTGCACTACGGTCACATACGACAGCGCGGTCGCCTCGGTATTGGTGTCCGCGACCCGGATTCGGACATTCGTGGTGAGATGTTTGGTCCGCGGTGACGCCGGGACGCCGTGCATCTTGATGAATCTGCGGTTGGCGCCCAGCACCGCGCGCGCGTCCGCGACGATGGGTTCGCCGATCGGAACGCCCGCATCGTCACACAGGCCGTAGACCGCGTCCGCGAACAGCTCCGCGACCTCGTCGAGCGCGCCCCGGTCGATCAGATGGGAGTAGGCGAAGATCAGGTCTCTTATCGCCTCGATCGCGGCCAGCCGGGTGATGGTGTGCTCGAGGTCCATGGGGGAGAAGATCTCACGGATCAGTACGGGCGCGCGGCGCCTTTCCACTGGCCGAGACCGGACCGACGAGCCGGGCGCCGAAGTGGCTAGCGTCTTCCGGGATGCCGGCGCGGAGCCGGATGGCATCCGGGACGAGGACAGGAGCCGAGTTGGAACGCGTGACGATAGCGGAGATGCTGCTCGATCGTCTCGGCGACACACACCCGGGTGTACGAACCCGGGAACGGGACTGGACCTGGGACGAGACGGTGCACGAGAGCGCGGCCCGGGGCGCCCTGGCCACCTCGCTGCGCGTCGACGGCCCGTTCCATATCGGCGTGCTGCTCGAGAACACTCCCGAGTTCCTGTTCTGGCTCGGCGGCGCGGCCCTCACCGGGGCGGTGATCGCCGGTATCAACCCGACCCGGCGCGGCGCCGAACTCGAGGCCGAGATCCGCTACGTCGACTGCCAGTTGATCGTCACCGATTCCGCGGGCATGGCGAAGATCGGTGATCTCGATCTCGGGCTGGGCGCGGACCGGTTCCTCCTCGTCGACACACCGTCCTACCTCGACCGGGTGGCCGCGCACCGGGTCGACCTGCCCACGGCCGCTCCGACGGTGCGCGAATCGGCGCTGTTCCTGCTGTTGTTCACCTCCGGAACCACCGGTATGTCGAAGGCGGTGCGGTGCAGCCAGGGCAGGTTGGCGCGACTCGCGTACGCGAACACCGAGAAATACGGCCATGTGCGCGCGGATATCGACTACTGCTGTATGCCGTTGTTCCACGGCAACGCGCTCATGGCGCTGTGGGCACCGGCCCTGGCCAATGGTGCGACCGTCTGCCTCACCCCGAAATTCTCCGCCTCGGGATTCCTGCCGGATGTGCGGTTTTTCGGCGCCACGTTCTTCACCTATGTCGGCAAGGCGTTGAGCTACCTGATGGCCACCCCGGAACGGGCTGACGATATCGACAACACGCTCGTCCGCGGGTTCGGCACCGAGGCCTCACCGGAGGACAGGGTGGAGTTCGCGCGCCGATTCGGAGCCGAATTGCTGGAGGGGTACGGTTCGTCGGAGGGCGCCGGGTCGGTGCGGCCCGACCCGGACACACCCGCGGGCGCGCTGGGCCGGCCGGCGCACGCCGATATCGTGGTGGTGCATCCGGAGACCCGGAGTGAATGTGCCCGGGCACGGCTCGACCGGCACGGCCGGGTGCTCAACCCGGATCAGGCCATCGGCGAGATGGTCGACAAGGGCGGCGCGAAACGTTTCGAGGGGTATTACAAGAACGAATCCGCGGTGGCCGAGCGGATCCGGCACGGCTGGTACTGGACCGGTGACCTCGGCTATATCGACGAAGCCGGGTTCATCTACTTCGCCGGTCGGCGGGGTGACTGGATCCGCGTGGACGGGGAGAACATCTCGGCACTGCTGATCGAGCGGATTCTGCGGCGGCACCCGAAGATCATCGCGACCGGTGTGTACGCGGTGCCCGATCCGCGTTCGGGTGACCAGGTGATGGCCGCGATCGAGGTCGCCGAGGTCGCCGATTTCGATCCGGACGAGTTCGCGGTGTTCTTGTCCGGTCAGGACGATCTCGGTACCAAATCGGCGCCCCGGTTCGTGCGGGTGTCGGCGCGGCTGCCGGTCACCGGATCGAACAAGGTGCTCAAGCGGGAGTTGCAGGCGCAACTGTGGTGCGGTGACGACCCGGTGTACCACCGGGTGGGGCGTGGGGCGCCGAAGTACGTACCGCTGACCGAAGCGGAGCAGCAGGCGCTCGAGCGGGAATTCCACACCCACGGCCGCACGAGATTCCTACCGGACCCGGGAGCCACCCGTTCATGACGCGGTTACCGGGAAGCCCGTGGCGCGTCGCGCGCCGGTGTATGCGAAGGAGGCAGGGTATGAAACTCGGTGTGGTGATCCCGGTCGAACTGGGGTCCAGTGGGGAACCGGAGCAGATCCTGCGCTTCGCCCGGGCGGCGGAGTCACTCGGGTTCGACGAGATCTCCGCGGTGGAACATTCGGTGGTCGTGGCGGGTACCGGCAGTGTGTACCCGTACTCGCCGACCGGCAGATCGCCGCTGCCCGACGACTGCGATATCCCGGACCCACTGGAACTGCTGTCGTTCCTCGCCGGTGCGACCACGACGCTGGGCTTGTCCACCGGTGTTCTGGTGTTGCCCAACCACAATCCGGTGGTGCTCGCCAAACGGCTGGCGACGCTGGACCGGCTCTCCGGTGGGCGGTTGCGCGTCTGTCTCGGTCTCGGGTGGATGCGTGAGGAGGTCCAGGCGTGCGGTGGGCGGTTCGATCGTCGCGGCAGGATCGCCGACGAGGCCATCGCGGTGATGCGCGCGCTGTGGGCCGGACACGACGGTGTGGACTTCGCCGGCGAGTACTTCTCGTTCACCGGTGCGCACAGCTGGCCCAAACCATACCGGCAATCCGGTGTCCCGCTGTACATCGGCGGCCACAGTGCCGCGGCCGCCCGGCGGGCCGGCCGGCTGGGCGACGGGTTCCAGCCACTGGGGTTGGCCGGCGAGGAACTCGATACGGCGATCGGCGTGATGCGGGCCGCGGCCGCTCGGGCCGGGCGTGATCCCGCGGAGATCTCCCTGGTGCTCGGCGCCACATTGCGACGCCTGGACGATGCGGAGCTCGACCGGGCACGCGGGCTGGGCGCCGATCGGATCGTGCTGTCGGCGTCGCGGCGAGCCACATCCATGGATTTGGTGATCGAGGAGATGGCCGAGTGTTCGAACCGGCTGGGTCGCTGAGTATTTCGCGGCGAGGAGCTGCCGGAGTATCACCGCCGCGTTCCCGGATCGCGGCGGTGTCCTCTCAGTGCGCCGAGGTGCCCTCCAGCCGGCACAGTGACCAAGGAAGCGCGTCGATCTCCACTCCGATACCGGTCCAGCCGACGCGGCCGGTCCTGGAACCGGGCGGGAGCCCGGGATCGGTGGCGAGGATGACGCGGCCCTCGTCATTGACGAGTACGAGAGCGGGGCCCGCGGCACGGAACGGGGGAAGCAGGACCTCTTGCATCGCGCCGACCGGCACATCGGCTCCGGCTATGCCGAGGAACTGCCCCGGCGCGGTGGTGACCGGTACCGCGAACGTGCACACGTATTGGTCGGTGCACGCGAAATCGATATAGGGTCCGTGCACCCAGCGGCGCCGCTGGTCACGCGGGACCACGTACCAGTCCATCTGGGTGTAGTCGTAGAAGTATTCGCTCTGCGGGTTCAGCTCGGGGTTCAGCCGCTGGGGTCTGTCTGCCGAATGCATCTGCCACCACTCCAGGAACCGGGGCCGGTCGGCGAGTACACCGTCGGCGATGACCACGCCCGCCCCGTCGAACAGATCGCCGACCTCCTCCAGCTCATGGGTGATGGGCTCGCGTAGCGGCGCCAGATCGGTCGAACGAGGGGTGGCTCGCCGGTTCCGGGTGGCCTCGTCCCAGGCCCGCGCCAGCGCGGTCCCGATCCTCGTCAAGGGCAGATAGATCTGCTCGGCCAGCTCTGCCACGACGGAAGCGAGCGACTCGATGGTCGGAGGTGTTGGGTTGTCCGTCATCGATCACTGAGCTCCATGCGTAGGGCGACGAGTCGACGGATGCGCGATTCACTATGCGATTCTGCCAGCTCCCGGGCCTCGGCATCATCCTCATGTTCGATGGCGCGTATCAGGTCGCCGTGGACGGACGCCTCGGCGGCCGGATCCAGCTCCAGCCGTGGCAGCCAGACCAGCGCGGAGAGCTCGGCCTGCAGGTCGACCTGGGCCCGGGTCAGTCTGGTGGACTGCGCGCAGACGGCCATCTCGATATGGAAACGGCTGTCGGCCCGCCGGGCTGCGACCGGTTCGGTACTGGTCCGCAACCGGTCGGTCAGCGCGTGTAACCGGGCTATATCGGCCCGCCCGCCGCGCCGGGCGGCGAAGACCGCGGCCGCGCCGGCGATGGCGAACTGCGCGTCGCCGAGGTCGCGTAATTCCGCGAGGCTCATCTGCTGCAACCGTGCCGACGCGGTATGTTCCAGAACCTCCGCGGACGAACAGATGAAGCTGCCACCCCCGCGTCCGCGCTTGGTGCGGACGATGCCCTGCTGCCGGAGGACGGCCAGTGCTTCCCGCAGTGTCATGGTCGATACACCCAGCTGGTCGGCCAGCGTCAACTCGCTCGGCAACTGCTGTCCGTCCACCATCACCCCGAGGCTGATCGCCGCGGTCAGCCGCTGGACCACGGCCTCCGTCTTCGGGCCACTGCCCTCCAGTGGTGACAGAACAGCGCTGAGCGCGGTCAGGCCCGCGCGTTCCTGCTGGGACAACGCGACTCCTCTGGTGCGCGGTAGATGTATCGATTCTAGAACTCGGAACTTGAAATATGAACTATGGAGTCAATAGAGATACGGCTCCACCGCCGGCCCTTCGATAACGAATTCACCGCTCCAGATCTCCTTAGCCATTGAACTATGAATTCAGAGGTATTAGATTATCTGGTGGCGCCACCTCGGGCGTCATCAGTCCTAGTTGACGAGCAGGAGAGGGAACGACATGCACGATCACCCGGCTCGCTGTGTCGAGGATCCTCACGGGCAGCATCGTCGCGGTGCGGAATCGCCCCTCGGCCCCGCGATGAACACCGAACAGGCCGGACACTCCGACGGCGCGTCGGCAAGGGCGGGCATATGCCGGACGGAAGTCGACGGACTCCGTGCCAGCTGGCGCATGCTGCGCGACCACGCCATCGCCATCGTCGTCGTCGAGAAACTCGCCGATGCCTCCCCGGTGGTCTGTTTTCCCTCCGGCAGCTACCCGGATCTCGCGCGAGCGCGCGAACTCTATCCGGAACTGGCCGGACTCTGGGATGCGATCCGGCACGAATTCTGGGGACAACTCATGTCGCCGCTGTCCTCGAGCCCGGGGGTCCACGCCTGGGCCTGACCGTGGTGCGGCCATAGCGGCCCGGATCGGAGGGCCGACGGCCGACACCGGCCCTCCCGCCGG
Source organism: Nocardia sp. NPDC050193 (assembly GCA_040674215.1). GTDB lineage: Bacteria > Actinomycetota > Actinomycetes > Mycobacteriales > Mycobacteriaceae > Nocardia. The sequence goes on from JBFARE010000016.1 coordinate 141,320, forward strand.
TCAGGGCCGGAATTCTTGCGCTTTGGTCTTGGCGCCCTGCACCATCAGATGCCAGGCGTCGGGGTCGCCGCGCAGTACCGAGGCGGCCATCTCCTTCATCTGCTCGTAGCTGGCGTGCGGGGGAATCGGCGGCACCTCGGGGTCGCACCGGACGTCGAGTAGCACCGGGCCGTCCGCGGCGAAAGCGTAATCCCAGGCACCGCCTATCGCGTCGGGCTTCTCGACTGCGACCGCCTCGATCCCCATCGCCCGCGCGATCTCGGCATAGGAGACATCGGGCAGGCTCTGAGATTCCTCGAACTTCGGTGCGCCGCCCATGGCGCGCAACTCCCAGGTGACCTGGTTGAGATCGTTGTTGTGGAAGACGCAGACGATCAGCCGGCGATCGGTCCACAGATGCTGATAGCGCGCGACGGTCATGAGCTCGGCCAGCCCGTTCATCTGCATGGCGCCGTCGCCGACCAGGGCGATCGCGGGGCGGTCGGGATGGGCGAACTTCGCGCCGATGGCATAGGGCACCCCGGGGCCCATCGTGGCGAGGGTGCCCGACAGCGACCCGCGCATCTGATCGCGGAAGCGCAGGCAGCGGGCGTACCAGTTGGTGGAGGATCCGGAATCCGCGGTCACGATGGCGTTGCCCGGTATCCGTTCGGACAACTCCCACACCACCCGCATCGGGTTGATCGGATGGGCGTCGAGCAGGCTCTGCCGCTCCACGACGGTCCACCAGCGGTCCACATTGCTCTCGATCTCCTCGCGCCAGGAGCGGTCCTCTTTGCGTTGCAGCAGCGGTATCAGGTGGCGCAGGGTGGTCCGCGCGTCGCCGACCAGATTGACCTCGGTGGGGTAGCGCATGCCGATCATGGCGCCGTCGAGGTCGATCTGTACCGCCCGTGCCTGGTCGAGATCGGGCAGGAACTGGGTATAGGGGAAATTCGAGCCGACGATCAGCAGGGTGTCGCAGTCCCGCATCAACTCGTAGCTGGGCCGGGTGCCCAGCAACCCGATCGATCCGGTGACGAACGAGAGATCATCGGGTAGGACGTCCTTACCCAGGAGCGCCTTGGCGATACCCGCACCGGTCAGATCGGCGACCTCGAGCACCTCCGACGCGGCGGCGCGAGCGCCCTGGCCGACCAGGATGGCGACCTTCGACCCGGCGTTGAGCACGTCGGCGGCGTGCCGGATCTCGTCGTCGGCAGGATCGGAAGTAGTCACCAGCGTCGCGGGCGGGCTGGACGGGACCTGTTTGAACTCGTGTTGCGGTGGCTCGTAGGGCTCCTCCTGAAGGTCCGCCGGAATGATGACCGCGGTGGGGGAGCGGCGGGCGATCGCGGTGCGGAAGGCCCGGTCGAGGGCATTCGGCAGCTGGCTGGAGACGTTCACCTCGACCAGATAGTCCGCGGCGACGTCCTTGTAGAGCGACTGCAGGTCGACCTCCTGCTGATAGCTGCCGCCCATCGCGCTACGCGCGGTCTGACCCACGACGGCCACGACCGGGACATGATCGAGTTTCGCGTCGTAGAGCCCGTTGAGCAGGTGGATCGCACCGGGGCCCGAGGTCGCTGTACAGACGCCCACCTTGCCGCTGAACTTGGCGTATCCGGTCGCCTGGAATGCCGCCATCTCCTCGTGCCGGGCCTGGACGAACCGCGGTGCATTGTCGGCGCGGCCGAACGCGGCCACCAGCCCGTTGATACCGTCGCCGGGGTAACCGAATACCTGCTCGACTCCCCATTCGCGGAGGCGCCGCAGGACATAGTCGGAGACTTGCTGGGCCATGGCTTCTCCTTGCTGACTCACGGAGCGGATGTCGGCCGTCGTACTACCCGCTGTGGACGAAGTCAATCCTGGACGTATCCGGCCACGGCCGGGTTCCGGCGAACATGCCCGGCTTCGATCCGTTGGCGTACGCCGACCTCCCGCCGTGCTGTTCTGTGATCTGGCGCCGAATCCCTACCGCATCGTTATCGCATGCCCCGCCCCGGCGTCGTACGGCCGCGGTCGACCGTCGAAACGTGGGCCTCTCGCTGCGGAAACGACGGCTGTGTCGGCGTCCGCGGGTCGTCGCGGACTCCGTCCGCGCCGGCGTCGACGGTGCGCGGTGCGAGCCCCGCTGTCCCCGGGATTCGTTGCGCGAGGGAGGATCCCGTTCCTGCGCCGGCGGGGAGCCCGTACGCTGGTCCGGCAAGCATGGGTCAGTGTGGGAGGAATGCGTTGGGTCGCAGAGAGTCGCGGGACGAACGAGACGTCTCGCCGGAGAACCGCGAAGCCGTCCGCAACAACATCAAGGAGGAACTCGGCATCCCGCGCACTCTCGAGGGCGCCACACCCGACGAGGTCGCGGCGTGGTTGTCCCGGGTAGAGAACATGATGGAGACCGTGCCACGGCAGAATCGGCAACCGTTCGACATCACCGACAGCAACGGCGTCACCGATGTGGTCGGCGAGGGGTACATGCTGCGCCGGCTCGCCGATATCCGCAAAGAACTCCAGGCCGGGCTGCGGAATACCACGGCGCGACGTGAACTCGACCAGATCCGGCAGGTAGCCGAATCCGCGATCCACGACCCGGTGGCGCGGCAGATGGTCGCTGCTCAGATCCAGCGGGCACAGGACGTGGTGGCGACATCCTCGGTGACCGAGGACTCGCGGGACGCTGCATTGGAGACCGAATTGCAGAATGTGGTCCGAGACCTGAACGAACGCCGCGCGCGGATGCGGTGGTCGCTGTTCCAGCGTGAGCCGATAGCGGTCCTCATCGGCGCGGTCCTGCTGGTCGGGTTCAGTCTCGTGATGGTGGTCGCGATGTTCACCGATACACAGGTCCCGGAGATCGTGATGAACATGATCCTGCTGATCCTCGGCTTCTTCTTCGGGCAGTCGGCCGCGAACGGGCGGGGCGGTCGGGGGGAGAGCTGACCCGAGCCGGGGCGGACCGCCTCCCTTCGTCACCATGAGCGGCCACTCGGGTGCGGCGTTCGCCGCACGCGGGCTATCCGGCCGAGGGCCCACCCGGGCCTCACCCGGCGACGTGCCCCATCCGTCAGCGGCGCGACTGCGTTTCGGGGCCCAGGGTGTACTTTTCGGATCCCACGGTGACCGTGCGGATCGGGGACGGGCGCGGGATCACGGTGCGCCGCCGGTCATGGTGACCACTGTCTTGAGCCAGCCCTCGCGGCGCAGGTCGAACTGCTCGTAGGCGCCGATCGCCGCCACCGGCTCGGCGTGCTGGGTGATGAACCGGGTGGGGTCCAGGTCGCCGCGGGCGACCCGGCCCAGCAGACCGGGGATGTAGCGGCGATGGTTGCAGTTACCACCCTGCACGGTGAGATTGCGGTTGGTGACCGCACCGACCGGGAAAACGTCGAAATCCGGTGGATACACTCCGATGATGCCGATGCTGCCGGCCTTGGCCACCGCGTTCACCGCCCAGCGCAATGCCAGACTCGGGGCGTCGCCGACCAGCCACTGACCGTCACCGGTATTGCCCTCGGGGGCCGCCCGGGTGCGCTCGGATTCGAAGGTTTCGGCGTCCACCGGCAGATCCTCGGCGGCCGGACCGGAGTGCGGCCGCTGCGCGTCCACACCGACCGCCTCGATCACCCGGTCCACCCCGACACCGCCGGTGAGCTCCCGGACCGCGGCCACCGGGTCCTCGGCGCCGAAATCGATCGGCTCGGCGTTCTGCGCGCGGGCGACCGCGAGTCGATCGGCATGGTCGTCGACCACCAATACCCGCGCAGCGCCTTGGCGCTTCGCCGACGCGATGGCACACTGACCGACCACGCCTGCACCCAGCACCAAGACAGTGTCACCCTGCGACACCTGCGCCAGTTTCGCGCCGAACCACCCGGTGGGCAGCACATCGGACACCATGATGGCCTGGTCGTCGGTCACCTCGTCCGGGACTTTCACCAGCGTCGTCGCCGCATACGGGATGCGCGCGTACTCGGCCTGCAACCCGTCGACCGGGCCGGTGCTCTGCGGCCCGCCGAAGAAACTGGTGCCGGCCTGCGGGCCGTTCGGATTGGCGACATCGCATTGCGCGAAATAGCCGGCCCGGCAGTAGCAGCAGTGACCGCAGGCCACCGTGGAACACACCACCACCCGGTCACCGGTCGCGAAGCCCCGCACCGCCGTACCGGTTTCCTCGACCACCCCGACCGCTTCGTGCCCGAGTACGGTCCCGGGCAACATACCGGGCATCGTGCCCCGGACCAGGTGCAGATCGGTGCCGCAGATGGCAGAGGTGGTGATGCGAACGACCGCGTCGGTCGGCTCCTCGATCTTCGGATCGGTCACGTCGTCCAAGCGGATATCGCCGACGCCGTGCCATACGACTGCTTTCACGCCGTTCTCCTCTCTCCGGCAAGGGTCGGTGCGCGGCTACCCCGCACCCCACGCCGGAAACAGCCCGCCGACCGGGATGGGGCCGCCCCGCACCGCCACAGACGGCGGTGGTCGATCGGCGTGGCGCGGCACTGAATCCGGTGGCCACGAAAACGCGGCCCGATGCGGCGCGTGATGTTTCAGGAGTTGTAGTCCGGGATGGGGTCGCCGGTGCCGGTGGTGATCAGCCGCGGCAGGCTCTCGGTGATGTAGAAGGTCCAACCGCGCGAGCATGCCTCGAAGCATTCGGATCCGGCGGCGGTCAGGCCCTCGTGCGTGAAGTGCAGTGCCGTGCCGGTCGCGGTCGCGGTGAGTTCGAAGACGACCGTGGTACCGGTCCACTCGGCCCGGTCGTCGACGAAGGTGAGGTCGGCATCCACCACCTGCCAGACCATCCGCGCGCCCGGCACCACCTCGGTGAGCCGGAACCGGGCGAAGCGGATGCCCGGCTTCCCCTCGGCCGTTTCGCCCGGGTATCTGCAGTGCCGGATGGCAACATGTGAAGATCAGCCGCAGCCGCTCATCGGGAATTCCTTTCGCCGCCGGCTCGACAGGGTCCCGGGCCAGCAGCGCGAGCTGCCGTCTCTTCGCTTCGGCGGCCGTATCGCGGCGCAGCCGGTCGGTTGCGCGATTGCGCGCCGTCGTGGTGAGCCAGGCCCCCGGCCGGTCGGGTACACCATCGCGGGCCCAGGTGGACAATGCCGCGGCGAATGCCTCCTGTGCGCAGTCCTCGGCCAGATCCCAATCCCCGGTCGCCCCGATCAGGGTCGCGACCACCTGACCCCACTCGTCGCGATAGGCCCGGTCCACCGCGGCTCGCACCGCGGGCGGCGCGGTCATTCCCACACGGGGCGGACTTCGATCGCCCCGTGCAGAGCGTAGGGATGGCGTGCCGCGAGTTCGATCGCCTCGTCCAGGTCCGCGCATTCGAGGATATCGATGCCGCCGATGAAATCCTTGGTTTCCGCGAACGGGCCGTCGGATACCAGCGTTTCCCCGTCCCGTACCCGGACGGTCGTCGCGTCCGCCACCGGACGCAACCGCGCCCCGCCCCAGCGGGCACCCCGGCGATCCACTTTCGCCGCATACGCCCGATGCGCCGGATCCGTCGCGATCTCCGCCGGGCTCGGCGACGACGTCTCGTCGTCACAGATCAGCAAGACGTATTTCATGTTCCCCAATATGCACGGCCACCTGGGCCCGCGCTACCGGAAAGCGAAACCCGTACCCCGATCTCCGGGGTGCGCCGGCCAGGGTGAGGGCGAGCTCCGTACGGTCGGGCTTCTCCTTCGGAAAGCGCGGCGTGTCCGGTGCGATACCGGGGACGGACCGGTGGGATATTTGCGGCCCATTCGAGCTCCGAAGTGAGCGCAGGCGCGCCGCCGCACCCCACCGGGTGTCCCGGCAGCCGGCCTCGGCGGTCGGTCAGTCGGAGGCGGCGCCACCGGTGGTGGGGCTGGGCGGCTGGGACAGTTCGGCGCCGGCGCCGTGGCTGCTGCGGCCGATATGGGACTCTCTGCGAATGCGTTCGGACATATGCGGGTAGTGCAGTTCGAAGGCGGGTCGTTCACTGCGAATCTTGGGCAACTCGTAGAAGTTGTGCCGCGGCGGCGGGCAGCTGGTGGCCCACTCCAGAGAGTTGCCGTATCCCCACGGATCGTCCACCGTGACCACCTCGCCGTAGCGGTAGCTCTTGAAGACGTTCCACACGAAAGTGATCATCGAGACGCCGAGTACGAACGAGCCGATGGTGGACACGGTGTGCAGGGCGGTGAAGCCGTCGTCGGCCTGGTAGTCGGCGTAGCGACGGGGCATGCCTTCGGCGCCGAGCCAGTGCTGCACCAGGAAGGTGGTGTGGAACCCGAGGAAGGTGGTCCAGAAGTGAAGGCGGCCGAGGCGTTCGTCCATGAGCCGGCCGGTCATCTTCGGGAACCAGAAATAGATTCCGGCGAATGTGGCGAACACGATCGTGCCGAAGAGCACGTAGTGGAAATGCGCCACCACGAAATAGGAGTCGTGTACGTGCCAGTCCAGCGGCGGGCTGGCCAGGACGACACCGGACAGACCACCGAATAGGAAGGTGACGAGGAATCCCACCGAGAACAGCATCGGTGTTTCGAACGTGAGTTGTCCCTTCCACATGGTGCCGATCCAGTTGAAGAATTTCACACCGGTCGGCACGGCGATGAGGAAGGTCATGAACGAGAAGAAGGGGAGCAGTACCGCGCCGGTGGCATACATATGGTGCGCCCACACCGCCATCGACAGGCCACCGATACCGATTGTCGCGAAGACCAGCGCGGTGTAGCCGAAAATGGGTTTGCGGCTGAACACCGGGAAGATCTCGGAGACGATGCCGAAGAACGGCAACGCGACGATATAGACCTCCGGATGGCCGAAGAACCAGAACAGATGCTGCCACAGCAGGACACCGCCGACACCGGGCTCGTAGATATGACCGCCCAGATGCCGGTCGTAGGCAAGTGCCATGAGCGCCGCGGTGAGGATCGGGAACGCCAGCAGCACCAGAATGCTGGTTACCAGAATATTCCAGGTGAAGATCGGCATCCGGAACATCGTCATTCCCGGGGCCCGGAGGCACACCACCGTGGTCAGCATGTTCACCGCTCCGAGAATCGTCCCCAGGCCGGAGACGGCCAGACCCATGATCCACAGATCGCTACCGACACCCGGTGCGTGCACGATATCGCTGAGCGGCACGTAGGCCGTCCAGCCGAAGTCCGCGGCGCCGCCCGGGGTGACGAATCCGGCGGTCGCCATGGTGGCACCGAACAGATACAGCCAGTAACTCAGGGCGTTGAGGCGGGGAAACGCCACATCCGGCGCCCCGATCTGCAACGGCAGAACCGCGTTGGCGAAACCGAACACCACCGGCGTGGCATAGAACAGCAGCATGATCGTGCCGTGCATGGTGAACAGCTGGTTGTACTGTTCCGGCGACAGGAACTGCAGACCCGGGCGGGCCAATTCCCCGCGCAGCAGCAGCGCCATCAACCCGCCGATCAGGAAGAACGCCGTCGCCGAGGTCAGGTACATGATGCCCAGCAGTTTCGGGTCGGTCGTGGTCACCAGCTTCCGGATGGCCGAACCCTTCGGTCCCACCCGTGCCGGAAACGGGCGGGCGGCGGTGAGCTCTGCGGGTCGAGACGGTGTCACTGCCATGTGCTCTCCTTCGTCCGAGCCACCGTTTGCGTTCGAACCACTGATGCCCGCGCCGTTACCCACGCCGCGTCCGGCTAAACCCTGCCCGAACGGCCCGCGAAAGTGGGGCAGCGACACCCGGTGAAGAGGTGAGGTCGGGTGGGTGAGCGCTGAGCGCTTTTTCCGCATATCCAATCGGTCACCGGGGATCTTCTCCGGCCGGGGATATAGTGGAGCGGGCAAGAGGTGAGCCCATGGTTTCTTTCGCTACCTACAATGCTGCCCGGGGACGAATTCACCGATGAGCGGTGATGACCCGGTCCGCACGCAGCGCGAGACGATATCGTTCCGCGCGGACTTGACCGCGGCCGGTTATCTCGATGCGGTGGAAATCGGGCGGGGCGGATTCGGGGTGGTCTATCGCTGCCGGCAGCCGGAACTGGACCGGACCGTGGCGGTGAAGGTTCTCACCGCGGGCCTGGACGAGGACAATCGAGCCCGATTCATGCGGGAGCAGCGGGCAATGGGCCGCTCGACCGGGCATCCGAATATCGTCACCGTGCTGGAGGCGGGCACACTCGCCGGCGGCTGCCCCTATCTGGTGATGCCCTATCACCCCTCCGGTTCTCTCGATATGTGGATCCACCGGCACGGCCCGCTGTCGCCGGACAATGTGCTGCGGATCGGGTCGAAGATCGCCGGCGCACTCGAAACAGCTCACCGGCTCGGGATCGTGCATCGGGATGTGAAACCGGGGAATATCCTGCTCAACGATTTCAGCGAGCCGGCATTGACCGATTTCGGCATCGCGCATATCGGCGGCGGGTTCGAGACGGCCGCCGGCACAGTAACCGGCTCTCCCGCGTTCACCGCCCCCGAAGTACTCGAAGGAGAGCCGTCGACCCCGTCCGCGGATGTCTACGGGCTCGGTGCGACCCTGTTCTGCGCGCTGACCGGGCATGCGGCATTCGAACGGCGTGAGGGCGAGAGCCGGGTGGCGCAGTACTTGCGGATTACCACCCATTCCCTGCCGGACCTGCGGCGCAGCGGTATCGACGACGAGGTATCGGCGCTGGTCGAATCGGCGATGACGAGGGACGGCGGCGACCGCCCCTCCGCCGCGGAGTTCGGCGAAGCCGTGCGGCGAGTGCAGCGACGCCGCGGGAGTACGACGGGCGAGCTGGGCCCGCTGACCCATCCCGGTCCCGAACGCTCACTGTCCAAGAGTGCGGCACCGAGGGGACGGCAGGGGGAGCCGGGCGGTGAGAATACCGGCGGCAATCTGCCACTGGAGCTGACCGGCCTCGTCGATCGGCGCGCCGATTTGACCGAACTCAAGAATCTTCTGTCGAGGTCGCGGTCGGTCACGCTCGTCGGTACCGGCGGCGTGGGCAAAACGCGGGTGGCGTTGAAGGCTGCGTCTCAGGTCCGGCGTGACTACGCCGACGGAGTGTGGCTGGTCGACCTCGCTGCCGTGACCGAGGCCGGGCTGCTGGTCGATACAGTGGCGGCAACGCTCGGTGTACGGGACGACTCGACGAGACCGTTACTGCACACCCTGCTGAACTACCTGTATTCGCGCGACACGCTGCTCGTCCTGGACAACTGTGAGCATATCGTCGAGGCGGTCGCCGAGCTGACCGAGACGCTGCTGGTCTCCTGCCCGGGGGTGCGGACCATCGTCACCAGCCGCGAGCCGCTGAAGATCGCCGGCGAAGTGACCCAGTCGGTCATGCCCCTCCAGATCCCCGACCCGGATCACCAACCGTCGCTACAGGGGCTGGCCCGCTACGACGCGGTGACACTGTTCGCCGAGCGGGCCGCGGCGGTCGTACCGGGGTTCGAGATCAACCAGGACAATATGGCCGCGGTGACCAGCATCTGTGTCAGATTGGGCGGCGTGCCGCTGGCGATCGAGCTCGCCGCCGCCCGTATGCGCACGCTGTCGCCGGAACAGATCCTGCAACGGCTGACCGACCGGTACGAGCTGCTCACCGGCGCCTTCCGCACCGCGCCGGCCCGGCAACAGTCACTCGAGCTGTGCCTCGATTGGAGCTACGACCTGTGCTTGCCGACCGAACAACGAGCGTGGGCCCACCTCTCGGTGTTCGCGGGCAGCTTCGGACTGGACGCGGTCGAGCAAGTGTGCAATGTCGACTCGGTGCCCGCCGAGGTCATCGATGTGCTCGCCGGTTTGGTGGACAAGTCGATACTGATCCGGGAACCGGCGGGCCCCGTCGTGCGGTTCCGGATGCTGGAGATCCTGCGCGACTACGGCCGGTCCAAGCTGCGGGCATCCGGTGAGTACGAGGAGCAGCGCCGGCGGCACCGGGCCTGGTGTCAGCGCCTGGCGCTGGACGCGGAGGCCGGCTGGATCGGCCGCGCGCAGCCTGTCTGGATCGCCCGGCTCGACCGCGAACATCCCAATCTGCGCGAGGCCCTCGAATCCGCCCTGGTCGAGGACACCGAGGAAGCGGCGGCGGCAGGCCTGCAGACGGCGTCCGCACTGTGGGAGTTCTGGGTCTTCCGCGGATTCTACGGCGAGGGACGGTCCTGGATCGAGCGCGTGCTGGCCCACCCCAGCGCTCGCTCGATCCCCGATCGGGTGAAGGCTCTGCGCGTCGCCATCGACCTGGCGGCGGCGCAGGGCGATTTCCGGTCCGCGGCGACACTGCTACAGGAGGGCCGGGTGCTGGTCGAACGTGACCCGACGCCGATGCTGCAGGCGCAGATGAACCACGCGGCAGCGGGCTTGGCCCTGCTCAGTGGTGATCCAGCGCGTGCCGCGCCGCTCCTGGACGCCGTCATCGACGTCTACCGTGCGAACCCCACCGGCCATCTCCATATTCATGCCCTGACCCTGCTGGGCATGGCCTACGAAATGCGCGGTGAGACGGAGAAGGCGATCGAGCACCAGCAGCGGCTGATCGCCATCACCGGGGGGTGCGGCGGCATACTGTATCGCGCGCTGGCCATGCGGAGCCTGGGCGTCGCCGAATGGCGCCGCGGCAATGTCGACCGGGCGCAGGAGCTGATCGAGGAAGCTCTGCGTGTAGACCGTCCGCTCAACAGCCATTTGGTGCTGACCTTCTGCCTCGAAGCCTTGTCATGGGTCGCCTGCCACCGACACGAAGCCGAGCGTGCGGCGGTGCTCATGGGCGCCGCTCGCCATCTCTGGCCGGCCGGCGGCAGCCGCGGCCGCGTCTTCGATACGCTGTCGCCATTCCATGAGGAGTGTGAGCAGTCGGCGCGGAAAACTCTCGGCGACAAGAAATTCGATGCGGCATTCGAGCGAGGCCGCACGATGAGCGCTGCCGTGGCGCGGGCGTACGCACTGCGCGAACAATCCGCCGGCCACGCCCAGACGGCGCGGTTGACCAAGCGCGAGCGGCAGGTCGCCACCCTGGTCGCCCAGGGCCTCAGTAACAGACAGATCGCCACCGAACTCGTCGTCTCACCGCGCACCGCCCAGGGGCACGTCGAGAACATCCTCACCAAGCTGGGATTCACCTCCCGTGCCCAGATCGCGGCGTGGATAGTGGACGAAACCAACCGGGGCTGACAGCGGCGGCCCGGGGTGCGCCTCGGCGATCTCGGCGGCCGCCTCGATGCCGGTGAGCCCGCCACCACAGACGGTGACCGTGCCCCCCCACCTCGGCGATTTCGGGCAGCCGCTGCGCGAAGTGATGTGCACGAGCCGGTTGTCCAGCGTCCAGGCATGGTTCGCCGCGCCCGGCACGGAACTCGTATCGGTGGTGCTGCCGAGGGCGTAGACCAGCCGGTCGTAGGGCAGGACCGCGCCGTCGTCGAGGCTGACGGTGCGGGTGGCGGTATCGATCGCGGTCGCCGCGGCCCGGTGGAAGTCCACGCCGGTTCCGGACAGCAGGTCCGGGATCCGGAAGTCGATCAGTTGCTGGCCCGCGGCGACCTGGTGCATGCTCAGTCCGCGGCAGGGACCGGGCTCTTCGGGGCCAGTTGGACACCGGCCAGGCCGGACCAGCACAAACCGGCGGTCGTGGCGACGGCCTCGGCTTTGGGCAATCGCTTACCGGTGACCACCCAGTCGCGGGCGCACGATTGAGCGATCCCTACTATCTCCGCCGCGATCAGCCATCCCCGCTCGGCCCGCAGCGAGGCGGACGGCGCCATTGCCTGCAACAGGGCCTCGGTGCAGATCATGGTGGCCTGGCGTGCCATACACTGCGCCGACGGCTCCTCGGCGTCGGCGGCGCCGGCCAGCAGGGCGGCGCTGCGCGGATGGTTGTCGGCGAAGTCGAACACCGCGGTCACCGTCGCCACCACGATCGATCGCATATCCCGGGCCGGGGCCAATGCCGCGGTGAGTGTGGCCCCCAATACCTGTACCGCCTCGTACAGAACCGCCAGGTAGAGTTCGAGCTTGCTCGAAAACGACTTGTACAGCACCGGTTTGCTGATCCCCGCCCGGCAGGCGATCTCGTCCATACTGGCCGCCCGATAACCGCAGGCGGCGAACAACCCGGCCGCAGCGGCCACGATCACGCGCCGCCGCTCCTGCCTCGCTCTGACTATTTCCGCCTTCACCGCACCGACCACCTCCTCGAACACCGACGTTACCGAGGGGCGGGTCCACCGGCTGCACTGGCCGGGCGGTCTCCTGCCAGGCCCTGCGCGAGTTGTCGTCATGGCTCTGCGCAGCCGAGGTGGTACAGGCTTCGAACTCCCGCATCGGCCGCGGGACGTGCCCGCAGGCCTGCACCCCGGCCCGGCCCATGGGCGCGGATACCCGCCACCGGCCCGGTCGGCAGCTCATACTGGGAGTTTGCATGCTGGAGACGTTGGTACACAGCCGTTTTCGTTACATAACATCATAAGGGGTGCTCGTGGGGTCGTTGGTGTTGCTCGTGGTGGACGTACAGAACTCGTATCTGGAACAGGATGTCCGGGTATTGGGTCGACCCACTGTATGTTTCGGGCTGAGGGGTCGCTCATGCCGGTACGCCGTCCTCGAATGCCTCGACCACCCGCGGGTGCACAGAGGATTCCCGCGCCGCGGAAGTATTGCCGGGTAAGCCGTTCTCCGGCCACCGGCTCCATTTCCGCTAGGAGCCTTGTCGAAGGTGGATTCCAGCGATTGACACGCTCGGGGAACACTCTGGTGCGGGTGAGTACGGCGGGCAGCGACCGCCTCCCGGTGCGCCAGGACCCGGCGCGACAGACGGATCCGACAAGATCCCGAGCGCTCCGGCCGCTCGCGTGGTGGGCGTGGAGGAGACTGATCGCATAGCAATTGCGAGTGCTGTCGTCGGGTGTTAGGGTCGTGCGTCCGAGTTCGACGTGGTGAGCGAGATTGGGAGGTGAGTTGATGATCGCGGTGAAGACCGCTGCCCTGTGCAGCGCCCGGACCATCCTCACGTCCCGGGCTCCGGTCTGACCGATTCCCATCGCCGATGGCGGCGCGAGCCGTGTCGGCTCGTAGCCGCGGTGGATTCGGCGTTCGAGCCGGGGCCCCTTTTCCAAGGGTCTCACTATGTATTCATCTTCTCCATCGTCATTCGATTTGTCCGCACTCGGTTGGGACGACTCGTTCGCAGCGCTGTTCGCAGTGCATGCGGCCGATGGTCTGGTTCCGGCTCGCGTCGTGCGGGTCGACCGCGGCCGCTGTGACACGTTGACCGCATCGGGTCCCGTCCGCGCGGCCAGCGCGGCCGTGGCCTGCCTCGACCCCGCCCATACTGTGTGCACAGGCGACTGGGCAGCGCTGCGCCCGCAGCCGGAGCCGGAACTGGTGGCGCTGCTGCCACGACGCAGTGCGATCACCCGGGCCACGTCGGATCGAACCTCCCACCAGCAGGTCTTGGCGGCGAACGTCGACACCGTCGCCCTCGCTGTCCCGCTCACAGCACCGCTGAACGCGGGCCAGGTGGAGCGGCTACTGGCGCTGGCCTGGGACAGTGGTGCGAGACCGGTCGTCGTACTCACCAAAGCCGACGTCACCGAAGATCTCGACGCAGCCATGGCCGCTCTCACCTCGTTGGCACCCGGCGTGGACATCGTCACCACCAGCGCCAGGACAGGGGCAGGTCTAGACCTGCTGTCGGAGGTGGTTACCGGGACCACGGTCCTGCTCGGCCCGTCGGGAGCGGGAAAGTCCACCCTTGCCAACGCCCTGCTCGGTCGAGAGCATATGGACACCAATGAAGTTCGGGCCGGTGACGGCAAAGGTCGGCACACCACTGTGCACCGCGAGTTGCTGCCGCTGCCCGGCGGCGGGGTGCTCATCGACACTCCGGGCTTGCGAGGTATCGGCCTGCAAGATGCCGCGGACGGGGTCGAGCGGGTCTTCGCCGAGATCGAGGCCTACGCCCGAGACTGCGCCTTCCGTAATTGTGAACATCGCAGTGAACCAGGCTGCGCGGTACAGGAAGCCGTGGTCGCCGGCATGTTGGATGTGAGTAGGCTCGACCGGTACCGCAAGCTGTTGCGCGAAAGCGCACGGGCCGCGGACCGGGGAAACGCCCGCGAATCGAGCAAACGCAGCAAAACCAGAAAGGTGATCACGCGCGATCTGCGCGCGACCTATCGATTCCGCGATCGCCAGCGCGAACGCTGACGCCGACTGTGGCATTACGCATCTGGGGACCTCCCGGTTGCGCCGGTTGCCTGCGGTCGCCACTCCGGCCCCGCAGCTCTCCCCACCGAGTACCTCACCACCCCGAAACGGAGAAACCTGTTTTGAGCACTCACACCAACTGGACCACCCGCGCTGAGACCGCCAGCGATACACCCGCGATCCGCAAGATCAACCTCGCCGCATTCGACACCGCCGAGGAGGCCGACCTCGTCGACGCTCTGCGCGCCGATCCAGCGTGGATAGACAGCTTGTCCATCCTCAGCGCCGGACCCGACGGCAAGCCCGTCGGTTACGCATTGCTGACTCGCTGTCACGTCGACGACACCCCGGCGCTATGCCTGGGGCCGTGCGCGGTGCTGCCCGAGTACCAAAGGACCGGGGCCGGGTCCGCTGTCATCCGTGCCGCTCTCGAGGCCGCTGAACAGGCGGGCGAGCACTTCGTGATCGTTCTCGGACATCCGACCTACTATCCGAGGTTCGGGTTCACCCGGGCGTCGGAGTACGGCATCCGGCTCACTATTGATGTCCCCGACGAGGCATTGATGGCACTGAGCCTCGATTCCGAACAGCTGCCCAGCGGCACCGTCCGCTACGCAGCACCCTTCGGCATCTAACCCGAGCCGAAACCACTCCGCTCCGCCCTATCTCGTCGTCCTGGGCCGGGCCTGCAGGCATACAGGCAGCCGGCCCAGGACGCGCCCACGCCCCCACCGCGGCCGACGCGGCCATCAGGGTGCCGGCAGCGCTCGCTATCGTGGCCGCCTTCGTCCTCCCCGCTGCCGCAAGTGCAGCCGGCCCTCGTGGCTGCGCTGTGGGTGAGGCAGATACTGGTGAGGGGACCGGGTGCTCCGGTGCCGGCGGCGGAGCCGAGGCCTCCGCCGCCGATGGGCGTCGACGATGGCCCGACGAAGCCGGCCACGGCCCAGGCAGCGTCACCGAAAACGACCATATTGCGATCACATGCGCAAGGACCCCGGCCGGTAAGGGCCACCCCGCATACCCGCGGGTGAAGCCATCGGGCCACCGGGTCTGATGGTCGTGGACCGCGTCGGTGAGTTTGGTGCCATCAAGATCCGCGCCAGTGAGATCGGTGCCGGTCAGGTCTGCGCCGGCGAGGACCGCGTTGTGGAGCTGCGCGCCGATGAGGTCCGCGCCGGTCGGGTCCGCGCCGGAGAGATCGGCGTCTCCGAGGTTCCCAACCCCGCACGGCCGCAACCGATCACGTACTCATCGGATATGGCGGCCCAGGAAGCGCCGGTGAACATCATGGTCACCGGCACCGGCGGCCGGTGACACCGGGCAGGCGTGGACGTGGGCCGCGCACCGGGATGGCCGGCTCAGCCGGCGTGTCCGCGGCAGGAAACGATGGCGGAGGGACCGGTGGAGGTATGTGCGGTGAGAATCTTCCCCGCTTCACCGACTGTGCAGGTGATGGTGGTGGCCGTCCGGTCTGCCTGGGCGGTCAGGGAGAAGGAGTGGTCGAGGCCGGTCACGGTGACCTGTGTGCTCCAGGGCAACCGCTGCTGGTCGGCGTGCTCGATGGTGCCGCCGTCGCCGCTGCTGTAGGTGATATCGGCGGCCAGTGGGCCGTCGCTGCGCACCTCGTAGGTGAGGGTGACCGGCTCTCTGATCTGCTGCTCCTGGTTGCCGTCGCCGGTGAAGGCGATACAGGCGCCGCCGATCACCAGCGACACCACCACGATCGCGCCGAGGAGCCACGGCCATTTCGGCTTCTTCTTCGGCGGCCGAGGATAACTTGCCAGGAAATCGCTCCCGTAGGGCGCGGGCAGGTGATAGTCGGGCGGGTAGGGGCCCGGGCCCGGGAGGCGTCGTCGGGGTGGGTCTTCACCCGGGTACGACGGCCGGCTGGTCATGGTCTTTTCCTTCCGCGTCAGACCGTGAAGCCGAGTAAGGGGCCGGGATACCAGGCGTCGCGGACCACCCCGCGACGCCGCAGAACCCCGGAGTTCGGGTCGGAGCCGGCGGGTAGCGCACATCGGGAGGCGCCACCCGCGGTCTCCTTCGCCGGAACGACACGCACAGGGACGAGCAGCCGTTCCGGCAGTGGGTGGGGGATCGGTGGTCAGCTGTCACCGAAATCCGGTCCGGAAGTGACCGCGAGGAACACATCGAGGCCGACACCGAAGTCGAGTCCGAAGGAACCCATGGCTTTCACCTCCTTCCGGATCGAACTGGCCACCGATTCCCTGGCACAGACTTATCGCTGTTCACAGTGTTTCCGCTACACAATCCGGGCAGGCCGGTCCGTACTCATAATCGAGCGTTGCGGCCGGTGTGGCCCCATATCGAAGAACGCCACATGGTGAACTGTCGCAGTCCGTCGGTCGTGCCCCGTGGCGGCGGCTTCGAACCCGCCCGCTTCGAGTTGCGGCACCCGGGCTCGGCCTCAACTTGCTGCCGCCAGCACTCTCCACACCTTTCTGGAACGCGAGCGGGCCTGCGGAGCCGCGCAGTTGATTCGCCGGCGCGCCTCGTGGGCACTGATTCGCAGCAGGTCGGTCAATAGCCCCACGGTGTCTCTATAGCCGGTGTCCGCGGCAAGGCCACGACGTTCGGCCTCGGCGACGGCCGCGTGCATAACAGCATCCAGGTGCTTCCGTCGGCGTTCGGTTTCGACGAGTGCGCGCAGCAGGTCGACATCGGCCAGGTCCGGCCATCCTGGTGTTCGGACAACCGGCGCCAGCGTGGTCGAATTCATGGTCACCGAAGCAGCATAGCTCAATTTAGAACATATGTTCGATGACCCGGCCGGGGAGTGCTCGAGCCGACGTCACGGGACGCTAATCGCGCCAGACGGGTGGGCGCTTCGCCAGGAAGGCTGCCATCCCTTCGCGGGCGCCGGGAAGTTGAGCGGCGGCGGCCATGACTTCCAGGGCGAGAGCGTAGGCGTCTGCTTCAGGGCGGTCGAGTTGGCTGTAGAGAGTGCGTTTGCCGAGTGCCTTGCTGGCCCGGCTGCCCCGGGTAGCGCGGGCGAGTAACTCGCCCACGGCTGTGTCCAACTCGGCGTCCGGCACCGCTCGGTTGATCAGGCCCCACCGTTCGGCGGTGTGTGCATCGATCGGGTCGCCGGTGAGGGCAAGTTCCATCAGGCGTTTACGGCCGACGGCGCGGGCCACCGGAACCGCGGGGGTGTGACAGAACCAGCCACCCTTGCCGCCGGGAAGCGCGAAACCGGCCGATTCGGCGGCGACGGCCAGGTCGCATGAGGCCACCAGCTGGCAGCCGGCGGCCGTGGCCAGACCGTGCACCCGGGCGATCACCACCTGCGGCAGCGACTCGATGGTCGACATGAGCTCGGTACACAGGGTGAGCAGTTCCCGCACGCCGAGCAGGTCGCGCGCGGCGACGTCGGCGAAGTCGTGTCCGGCGGAGAACACCGGACCGTGCGCTCCGAGAACTATCCCGGTGGCGTCGGTCTCGCCGGCGGCCCGGAATGCGGCAAGCAGTTCGGCCAGATGCTCGCCCGACAGAGCATTGCGCCGCTCCGGCCGGTTCATGGTGATGCGCACCGTGTCGGCATCCCGCGCGATCAGGAGAGGCCGACGCGCCAAGGCGGTCATATCTCCACCGTAGATCGCTTCGGGGAACGACACGACACCTCTGAGGTGATCCAGAATCATCCGCCCGGCTACAGCCGCAGCAAAGAAGGCCGCTGGCGTGCCAGTCCGCAGGCTCGTCCCGGCACGCTACATCCCGAGCCTGGACGGTGAGCGCGTGCTTGCGGCCGACAGCTGCCCGGGTCGGCCCGCGCAGAGCGGATGGCACGGAGTACCCCATCGACAACTGGACGCATCCGGCACCGTGCGCCCGGACGTTCCGCATCGATAGCACAGTTGCTCGCCAACCGCCGCCGATCCCTGATCTGGCCAGTGTGCGTCGATCATCACCTGTCGACCTCGGCCCGCCCACATCGCACCCCGGCGGTCGGTGCCTTGATCCAGCACTGTGGCATGCGCGTGGTACGTGCGGATGGTGACCGTGGCGAGCAATCCGGTGCGGTCGAGTAGCGGGTCGAGATCGTCGCGGCGTTGCTGGGCGACCGATAGCCCGGATCCGGCGCTCGGGGTCTTATTCTGCCCGTGTGACAGGGGACCCGGAGCTCTCGGCGCGATCATTC
Organism: Nocardia sp. NPDC050193; assembly: GCA_040674215.1. Taxonomy (GTDB): domain Bacteria; phylum Actinomycetota; class Actinomycetes; order Mycobacteriales; family Mycobacteriaceae; genus Nocardia. Next base: position 159,625 of record JBFARE010000016.1, read on the forward strand.
CGGCGGCGGATCCCGCTGCTGGCCATCGGTGTGGTGCTGGCGGCGGGCGGGGCTGCCACTCGACCGTTCGGTTGGTCGGCAAACCTGCTGGTGGTGGTGCCGGCGGTCGTGGCGTCGGTGCTGGCGTTCCGCGCGAGGCCCACGCGGATTCCGTGCACCGCCCGGCTGCGGCGCGGACTGGCAGTCTGGTCGACGCTGCTGGTCACTGCATCGGTGTGGGAAGTGTATGCCATTGCGCGGCAACCTGATTGGACGCGGCCGAGCGATGTACACCCGACATTGTCGACGCTGTTGGATCCGGCACTCGAGCAGTGGCCGTTGAGGTTCGTCGGATGGCTGGCGTGGCTGGGTGCCGGCTGGTGGCTGGTGTCGAGATGAGCGATCGGATGATCGTCATCGTCGGGTTCGTGCTGGTACTGGTGGTCACGCTCGGCATGGTCGCGGTCACGCATGTGCGCCGGGATCTGATCGCGCCTCTGGGCGAAACAATCGCGTACCTCACGCGCACTCGGGTTGCGAGGATTGCCGGTGTGCTCGTGTGGGCATGGGTCGGCTGGCACTTTCTTGCGCGGTAGTACCGCACGCCCGCGCCATTCCGGTGCAGCCCCACGCGATCGTGTACCTGCCGTGGTCGAGTGCGGTTCCCAGCACATGCGACAAGCCGAAACCCGCTCGGCCGAGTATGTTCCCGGCGGGCACCCGCGCCGCATCGAAGGTCAGATGCGCGATGCGCGCGCCCCGCATGCCCAGGTGGTCGTCGAGCAATGGTGCGGTGAGTTCCTGCGCGTGCGATGTGGGCAGGATGGACAGGACTCCGGCGGGTAGGCCTGCCGCGGAGAAGATCTCGCCGAGCGCCAGCGTGGTCAGAGGTGTCTCGGGTGCGGGCCCGTAACGTGAGTGGGCCGCCGGCAGGCATTCGCCCGCCGACGGCCCAGCCGCACCAGCCCTCAGAGGTAGGTGTAGGAGACCCCGTTCCCGGTACCCCCCGGGGTGGTGACTGCGACCAGTATCGTTCCGACCGCCCCGGCCGGGGTGATGGCGGTGATCTGGGTGTCGGAGTCGACGGCGAACGAGGTCGCCGGGGTGGCACCGAAACTCACATCGGTCGCACCTGTCAATGCCGTCCCGGTGAGGGTGACGGTGGTCCCACCGGCTGCCGTGCCCGAAGCCGGACTGACCGTGCTCACAGTGGGCACCGCCGCGTAGGTGAAGGAGACGCCGTCGACGGTTCCTCCCGCAGTGGTGACGGTGACCAGTATCGTCCCCGCCGTCCCGGCAGGAGTGACCGCCGTGATCTGGGTGTCGGAATCCACGACGAACGACGTTGCCGGGTTGGCACCGAAATTCACCGCGGTCGCACCGGTCAATCCTGTTCCGGTGAGCACCACCGTCGTCCCGCCGGCCACCGGACCGGCGGTCGGTGCGATAGCGGTCAGGGCGGGCACCGCGACGTAGGTGTAGCCGACCCCGTTACTCGTTCCGCCGGCTGTGGTGACGGTGACCGACACCGTTCCGACCGCGACGGCCGGGGTGATGGCGGTGATCTGTGTGTCGGAATCGACACTGAACGAGGTCGCCGGTGTAGCACCGAAATTCACTGCGGTCGCACCTGTCAGGTTCGTGCCGGTGAGCACGACCGTGGTCCCGCCGGTCACCGGACCGGTGTTGGGCGCCACCGTGGTCAGGGTCGGCACCGCCGCGTAGGTGTAGGCGACACCGTTGCTGGTGCCGCCCACGGTGGTGGCGGTGACCAGTATGGTCCCGGCCGTCCCGGCAGGAGTGACCGCCGTGATCTGGGTGTCGGAGTCCACGACGAACGAGGTCGCCGGGGTGGCTCCGAAGCTCACTGCGGTGGCTCCGGTCAGGTTCGTGCCGGTGAGTACGACCGTGGTGCCGCCGGTCACCGGGCCGGCGTTGGGTGCGATAGCGGTCAGGGTGGGTACCGCGATGTAGGTGTAGGCGACGCCGTTGCTGGTGCCGCCCACGGTGGTGGCGGTGACCGACACCGTTCCGGCCGCACCGGCGGGGGCGACGGCGGTGATCTGGGTGTCGGAGTCGACGGCGAACGAGGTCGCTGGTGTGCCGCCGAAGGTCACTGCGGTGGCTCCGGTCAGGTTCGTGCCGGTGAGTACGACCGTGGTCCCACCGGTCACCGATCCCGCGTTGGGCGCCACCGTGGT
>JBFARE010000017.1:0-155777 GCA_040674215.1 Nocardia sp. NPDC050193
CTTTTTGGTGCGCGCCGATTTTTTCAACGCCGCGGGGGGGCCGCGGGGGGGTTCGGCGGGGGGGGCGCCGGGGCGGGTGGATGCCCGGCCGGGACGCACCCGGCTACTCGCCCGGGCCCGTCGCCGACTTCGGCCGGGCCTGCCCACGGGTGCGCAGCAGGCTGGCGACGGTCGCGACGACCAGGATGCCGAGGATCACCGACAGCGACAGCGCGGTGGAGATCTCCGGGACGGTCACGTGCTCGCCGCCGTTGATGAACGGCAGGTTGTTCTCGTGCAGCGCGTGCAGCACCAATTTGACGCCGATGAAGGCCAAGATGGCCGCCAGACCGTAGGACAGGTAGACCAGCCGGTCCAGCAGGCCGCCGATCAGGAAGAAGAGCTGGCGCAGCCCCATCAGCGCGAACGCATTCGCGGTGAACACGATGTAGGGCTCCTCGGTGAGGCCGTAGATGGCCGGAATGGAGTCCAGTGCGAACAGCAGATCGGCGAAACCGATGGCCACCAGGGCGAGCAGCATCGGCGTGAGCGCGCGCCGGCCGTCGATCCGGGTAACCAGTTTGTCGCCGTCGTAGGTTTCGGTGGTCGGCACGAAGCGCTTGATGAGCGCGACGATCCGGCTGTCACGCTTCTGTTCCTCTTCGACCTCATGGCCGCTCTCCTTCAGGAGTTTGGCCGCGGTGTAGACCAGGAAGAATCCGAACAGATAGAACACCCAACTGAAGGCGCTGATGGCGGCGGCGCCCACCGCGATGAAGACACCGCGCATGACCAGGGCCACCACGATGCCGATGAGCAGCACCTTCTGCTGGTAGATCCGGGGCACCGCGAATGTGGACATGATGATCAGGAAGATGAACAGGTTGTCGACCGAGAGCGCCTTCTCGGTGACGAAACCGGCGTAGTACTCACTGGCGAAGGTCCCGCCCCATTTCCAGGCGATCACCCCGCCGAAGGCCAGAGCCAGGCCGATATAGACCGCGGACCAGAAGCCGGACTCGCGGAAGGTCGGTTCGTGCGGGGTGCGCACATGGGCGAAGAAGTCGAAGACGAACAACCCGAGGATCACCAGAATGGTGATTCCCCAGACGAGAGCGGTTACCTGCATACGGTGATCCGTTCAGCGGTGCGAGTCATGACACCAATAATGCCCGATATGCCCGTTTCGGCCGACTTGCGGGGTGATTGCCCGCTATCGTCGCATATCAGCACCCGCGCCCCCAGCAGCATGCCGGTCATCCGGGGTCCGAGGCCTCCTCGTCGCCGCCGCCCCGGATCGACCACAGCAGACCGTCGAGTTCGTCCGGTTTGATCAGCACATCGCGCGCCTTGGAACCTTCGCTCGGCCCCACCACACCCCGGGTCTCCATCAGGTCCATCAAGCGGCCTGCCTTCGCGAACCCCACCCGCAATTTGCGCTGCAGCATGGATGTGGACCCGAATTGGGAGGTGACCACCAGTTCCACCGCCTGCAGGAACACATCGAGATCGTCGCCGATATCGGGATCGACATCCTTGTTCTCCCCGGCCTTGGCCGCAGTGACGCCCTCGGTGTACTCCGGTTCGGCCTGGTTCTTGGTGAACTCGACGACCGCGTGGATCTCCTCGTCGCTGATGAACGCGCCCTGCAACCGGGTCGGTTTCCCGGCGCCCATCGGCAGGAACAGGCCGTCGCCCATGCCGATGAGTTTCTCGGCACCGGCCTGATCGAGGATCACCCGGGAATCGGTGAGCGAGGAGGTCGCGAACGCCAGCCGGGACGGCACATTGGTCTTGATCAGGCCGGTCACCACATCCACCGACGGCCGCTGGGTGGCCAGCACCAGATGGATACCGGCGGCCCGCGCCTTCTGGGTGATCCGGACGATGGCGTCCTCGACATCACGGGGCGCGGTCATCATCAGATCGGCGAGTTCGTCGACGATCGCCAGAATGTAGGGATACGGCCGGTACACTCGTTCGCTGCCCAGCGGCGTGGTGATGGCACCGGATTTCACCTTGCGGTTGAAATCGTCGATATGGCGGACCTTGCTGGCCTGCATGTCCTGATACCGCTGCTCCATCTCCTCCACCAGCCAGGCCAGCGCGGCGGCGGCCTTCTTCGGCTGGGTGATGATGGGCGTGATCAGATGCGGGATCCCCTCGTAGGGGGTCAGTTCCACCATCTTCGGGTCGATCAGGATCATCCGGACCTCGTCCGGGGTGGCCCGCTGCAACAGCGACACCAGCATCGAGTTCACGAAACTCGACTTACCGGAACCGGTGGAGCCCGCGACCAGCAGATGCGGCATCTTGGCCAGATTGGCCGAGACGAACTCGCCCTCGATGTTCTTGCCGAGGCCGATGACCAGCGGATGATGATCGTTGCGGGTGGCCGGCGCGGTGAGCACGTCGGCGAGGCGGACCAGTTCCCGGTCGGCATTGGGCACTTCGATACCGACGGCGGATTTCCCGGGTATCGGTGCGAGCAGGCGCACGTTCTCGGTCGCCACGGCGTAGGCGATATTGCGGGTCAGCGCGGTGATCTTCTCGACCTTCACGCCGGGCCCGAGTTCCACCTCGTACCGGGTGACGGTCGGGCCCCGGACGAACCCGGTGACCGCGGCATCGATCTTGAACTGCACCAGTACCTCGGTGATCGCCTCGATCATCGATTCGTTGGCGGCGCTGCGTTTCCGGGGCGGGTCGCCTTCGACCAGCAGATTGATCGGCGGCAGCGTGTAATCACCCTCGGTGACCCGGTCGGTGACGAATTCCGGTTCCGGAGGCGGCGGCGGGGTCTGATCGACCACCGCGGGCGTGGCGGGTTTGCGCTTCTTGCGTTTCGCGGGTTGTTCGCCGTCCGGGGCGGCCGTGATCGGTTTGGCGTCGCGCAGGGGTGGCTCGGCCGCGGGTCCCGCGAATTCGTCGGCCGGGTAGTTCTCGTCGGGGGTACGGCTGCGGCGGCGCGATCGGGTGGGAGCTTCCGCGGCGCCGGTGGCGTACTCGTCGACCGGGTCGTAACCGTCCCGGTAGTCCGCCTCGTCCTCGTAGCCGGGGGTGCCGAAGAATTCGCGCAGACGCTGTGGCGCCTCGCGCATCGTGGTACCGGTCACCAGCAGTACACCGAACACCATCGCCAGCAGCAGTATCGGCACCGACAGCCAGGCGGTGAAGCCATCGGTCACCGGACCGCCGATGACGAATCCCACGAACCCGGCTCCGTCGGCACGCCCGGCCGCGTCGGTGGGACCACCGTCGGCGATATGCCACAGCCCGAGCAACGGCAAGCCGATCAGCAGACCGCCCAGCACCAGCCGGGGCCGGATCTCCGGGCGGGGTTCGGTACGCATGAGCACCACCGCGATACCGGAGGCCACGAAGGGCAGCAGCGCCGACGCCGAGCCGGTGAACGCGCGAATGACCGCGTCCACCGCGCGCCCGATCGGCCCACCGGCGGACAACCAGACAGCGGCCGCGATCACCGCGCTGAGCGCGATCAAACCGAGCGCGACCCCATCGCGCCGATGGCCGTGTTCGATCTCCCCGGCCCGGCTGAGGGCCCGGGTGGTGGCACCCAGGCCACGGGCGGCCATGGTCCAGCCGCCGCCCACCATCCGGCCGAATACCGCCAGCGGCGCCGTGTCGGAACGTCGTGCGGCGGCGGGCCGGCGGGCCGCGGGGCGGCGGGGACGGGAGCCGGTGGCCGGCCGCGCGGCCGCCTTACGGGTGGTTCTACGAGCCGGACCCTGGGCCGCGGCCGCGCCGGCCGCGCCGCGTGTACTGCCCGAACGAGAACGCGCCGCGGTGGTCCGCCCCCGAGCCGATCCCGCCCGCGCACCAGGTGTGGTCGTGCCGCGGGACTTACCTGCCATGGCCTCAGGCTAGCCGCAACAACCCCATCCGGACCATTTACAACACTGGTTACCGCCGTCCCAAGCGGTGCGCGGACCCGGTTCGCACCGTAGCGCGCGCCGGTCGGCGCGGGGTGCCCGGCGGCAGCGATTCGCCCCTCGACCGCCGTCGATACCGGGCGCGGCGGGGTCGGTCGGTGACACGCTGCCCGGCCGTTTCCTCCGCGGGCGGCGCTCAGACGGAGCGGTCGAGTTCGAGTACCTGCCGGACCGCGTCGGGTTCGCCGGCCGATTCGATCCGGACCTGATCGCGCCCGAAGGCGTGCAGCAGCAGTTCGGACGGCTCACCGGTCAGTGTCACCACCGGTCCGGTGCCATCCACGACCCGGGCCCGGTCCCCGCCGGGCGTCGAGAGCTCCACCGGTACCGGCGATTTCCGGTACGCCATCTTTCCCATCTTGCGCACCGTCGCCCACAGCCGCCGCTGATCCTCGGCCGGCAGTTCCCGTGGTTCCCAGCCCGGGCTCGCCCGGCGGACATCCTCGTGATGGACGAACATCTCGCCGAGATTGGCGATCGCGTCCACCGGACGCAGCGGTGACCACCAGGGCGGTCCGGTACGGATCTTGTCCAGCAGTTGGTCGAACTCCTGCCCGGCCGCTTTGTCCTGCACCTTCTGCAGATAACCGGCGAAGGGCCGCAACATGATTCCCGGCGCGGCATCGGGCCGTCGCTCCCGGACCACCAGGTGCGCCGCAAGGTCGCGGACCGTCCACGCACCGCATAGGGTGGGCGCGTCCGGGCCGGTGCCCTTCATCGTTTCGACCAATGCACGGCGTTCACGCTGAGCCAGGTTCACACGATGAATCTAGCCGAGACCCAGCCATCGGGGAGGGTATGCGTTGCCGATCCGGTTGCTCACCGGCAGAGATGCTCTGTACTTTGTCATTCGGTCCATAAGGGTCGTGGACCGAAATACACAGATGGGAACACCTTTGAAGAAGATTCTCACCGTTGCCGCCGTTCTGGTGGCGACCATCGGCTCGATGTTCGTCGCTTCGGTGACGCCGGCACACGCCCAGTACAGCAGTTACTACGGCGCCATCGCGGTGTCCCTGTCCACCGGTAACTACGGCTGGTCCTACGACTACGACAGCTACGCCGAGGCCGAATCGGCCGCGGAGAGCAGCTGTGGTGCCGCCGACTGCGTCGCCAAGATCTCCTGGCGCAACGGATGTGGCGCACTGGCGGTTTCGGACAACTGGCTGAGCTACGGCTCCGGCGCCACCAAGGCCGCCGCCCGGTCCGAAGCGCTGGCCAACAACCCGGGCAATGCCTACATCGAGCACTGGAACTGCACTTCCGGCTACGACCTGTGAGCTCGTACCGACCACATCTTCCGGCCGGCGCCCAACTCGCCGACTACACCGTAGGGGAATCAGAACTGTGAAAATTCGACCGATCCGGGTCGTGGCCGCCGCGACGATGGCCGCCGCCGCCCTCACCTTCACCGCATGCTCGTCCACCGAGGACTCCTCGACCGAGGCCGCCGCGACCAGTACCGAGGCCGCCGCCGAGTTCGAATCGGGTAAAACCCAGGACGGCCGGGAGGAGGGCAAGGCGCCGACCACCACACCCGCGCCGAATCTGCCCAAGCCGACGGCCGAGGAACTCAACGACAAGATCAACCGGGCGCTCGACGGCTCGGTCGGCGAAGACGAGAAGCTGGCCTGGATCGAGGACGCCGAGCAGGATCCTCAGCTGGTCGACAAACTGGTCGAGGCGGCCAAGAAGAACGAGGTCACCGTCAAGATCACCAATGTCGGCGAACCGGCCGGCGGCAAGGTGACCGCCGATGCCGATGTGACCATCGGCGGCAGCCCGGTGGAGAACGCGACCGTCGATTTCGTGGCCGAAGGCGATCAGTGGAAGATCGCGCACGGATTCGCGTGCAATATCGTCAAATCCGCGCAGCTGGATTCGGCGGCCTGCCAGCCCGACGCCTGAGTTATACAGCTCCACAGAGACGACAAACCGCCGGAGGGCCGAGCCCTCCGGCGGTTTTCGTTCGTTCGGTCAGACGCCTATCACGGTCGGCACGATCATCGGGCGCCGCCGGTAGGTGTCGGCGACCCAGCGACCCACGATCCGCCGCACACCCTGCGCGATGCGATGCGTATCGGTGACCCCCTCACCGGCCAGTCGCAGCAGTTCGGCCTCCACCAGTTCCGCCGCCGCCGCCAGCGCGGTCGGATCGTCGGAGAACCCGCGCCCGCTGACCTCCGGGGGGCTCACCGCCTTACCGGTGGTCTCGTCGACGGCCACCGTGATGGCGATGAAACCGCCCTCGCCGAGCACGAGCCGGTCCGACAGTGTGGATTCGCCGACATCGCCGACCGACAGGCCGTCCACGTAGACGTGCCCGACCGGGACCCGGCCGACGATGGAGGCGATTCCGTCGACCAGATCCACCACCACACCGTCCTCGGCCAGCACCACCCGCTCCTCGGGCACTCCGGTGGCGACGGCGAGCGCGGCATTGGCGCGCAGATGCCGCCATTCGCCGTGGACGGGCATGGCATTGGTCGGCCGGACCGCGTTGTACAGGTACAGCAGCTCCCCGGCCGACGCGTGCCCGGAGACGTGCACCTTCGCGTTCTGCTGGGTGATGACGGTGGCGCCGAGGCGGGCCAGCCCGTTGACGACGGTGAACACCGAGTTCTCGTTACCCGGGATCAGCGAGGAGGCCAGCACCACCAGATCGTCGGCGCGGATATGGATCTGCCGGTGGTCACCGCGGGCCATCCGGGACAGCGCCGACAGCGGTTCGCCCTGGGAACCGGTGGAGATGAGCACCAGTTTGTCGCCCGGCAGGGTGGCCGCCTGATCGAGATCGACCACGATCCCGTCAGGCACCGACAGATAGCCCAGATCCTGCGCGATCTGCATATTGCGCACCATGGACCGGCCGACGAAGCACACCCGGCGCCCGTACTTCTGCGCCACATCCACCACCTGCTGGATCCGGTGCACATGGCTGGCGAAGGAGGCCACGATCACCCGGTTGCGCGCCTTGCCGATCACGGTGTCCAGGACACCGCCGATCTCGCGTTCCGGGGTGACGAAACCGGGGACCTCGGCGTTCGTGGAATCGACCAGGAACAGGTCCACACCCTCGTCGCCGAGGCGGGAGAAACCGGCGAGGTCGGTGAGCCGGCCGTCGAGCGGCAGCTGATCGAGCTTGATGTCCCCGGTGTGCAGCACCGTTCCCGCGGGGGTGCGGATGGCCACCGCGAGGGCGTCCGGAATGGAGTGGTTGACCGCGAAGTATTCGCATTCGAACGGCCCGTGCTCGGTGCGCTCCCCCTCGGCGACCTCGAGCAGCCGGGGATGCAACCGGTGCTCCCGGCATTTCGCGGCGACCAGCGCGAGGGTGAACTTGGAACCGATCACCGGGATATCCGGGCGCAGCCGCAGCAGGAACGGTACGGCGCCGATATGGTCCTCGTGCCCGTGGGTCAGGACCACGGCCACCACATCGTCGATGCGATCCTCGATCGGCCGGAAATCGGGCAGGATCAGGTCCACACCGGGCTGCTGGTCCTCGGGGAAGAGCACCCCGCAGTCGACGATCAGCAGTTTGCCGCCGTACTCGAAAACGGTCATATTGCGACCGATTTCACCGATACCACCGAGCGCGAAGACCCGCAGGCCCTGCTTCGGGAGTTTCGGGGGCAGCGCGAGCCGATCCTGGGCCGCGGCCTCCGGGGTGACGGCGGGCGCGGTGCGTGCCTGCTCACCGCGACCGCGGCCGGACTGCCGGCCCCTCCCGCCGCGACGCGATCGCTGACTCCGGGCTTCCGGGGCGGTGGTCTCGGTCACGGGCGCGGATTCGGTTGCCACCGTCTCGGTTTCCCTTTCGACAGTGGATTCGGCGGGCTCGGTCACCACGGGCGTGGGCACGGGTTCCGGCTGCGGTTCGGGCGCGGGTGCGGCCGGACCGGCCGCACGGCGGGCAGTGCGGCGCGGACGGCGGGCGGCGGGTTCGCTCATTCCAGCACCCCGGCGGCCCGCAGGTCAGCGGCCAGGTCTTCGAGCTGTTCCGGACTGGGCATGATCTGCGGCAGCCGCGGTTCACCCGCGTCGACACCGAGCAGGCGGAGCCCGCCCTTGGTCATCGCGACACCGCCGAGGCGGGCCATCGCGGCATTGAGCCACAGCAGACTGGTGTTGATATCGCGCGCCCGCACCACATCTCCGGCGGTGAACGCGTCCACCATCTCGCGCAACCGCTCCGGGACCAGATGTCCGATCACACTGATGAAACCGACCGCGCCCATCGCCAGCCACGGCAGATTCAACATATCGTCGCCGGAGTAGAAGGCCAGGTCGGTTTCGGCGATGAGCGCCGCGCCCGCGTTCAGATCGCCCTTGGCGTCCTTGACCGCGACGATCCGCGGGTTTTCGGCGAGCCGGCGAATGGTGTCCGAGGCGATCGGAACGACCGATCGCGGCGGAATGTCGTACAGGGTGACCGGGAGGTCGGTGGCGTCGGCGACCGCGGTGAAATGCGCGTACAGGCCTTCCTGGGTGGGCCGCGAGTAGTAGGGGGTCACCACCAGCAGGCCGTGCGCGCCCGCGCGCTGGGCGTTGCGCGCCAGCTCGATCGAATGCGCCGTGTCGTAGGTGCCGGCGCCGGCGATCACGGTGGCCCGGTTGCCGACCGCGTCGACGACCGCGCGCAGCAGATCGGCCTTCTCCGATTCGGTGGTGGTCGGCGATTCGCCGGTGGTTCCGGAGATCGCGAGCAGGTCGACGCCCCGCTCGACCAGACGATGTGCCAGGGAGACGCCGGTGTCTATGTCGAGCTTGCCCTCGGCACTGAAGGGGGTCACCATCGCGACACCTACTGTGCCGGACGCGCTCAACACCGGGGGCGTCGATTCACCGTTCGTCATGGTCAGAAAGGCTACCCGGTCACCTGGTACGGCTCGACACCCTCGTCGGTGTTCTCGGCCGCCGGACCTACCAGCGACAGCATGATACCGCCATCTCGCCGTCATTTCAGTTCTTGAACGACATCAAATATGGCGTCACACTGGTGTCATGGATCTGACCCGATATACCGCTCGCATACGCGAGGATCTGGTGGCCGCCGCCGCACTGGGCGACGAGAAGACGCAGGCCACGGCCGCCGCGCTGGCCGGCGCGGTGGAGAACTCGGCCCGGCTGGCCCTGCTCTCGGCCCTCACCGAACTCGCCGATACCGTCAGCGCCGAACTGGGCGACCACACCGTACGTGTCTCCCTGCACGGCACCGAGGCCGATATCGAAGTGCGGCGCGCCCCGGCCGGCGACAATCCGAGTTTCGAGGAGATGACCGGTGATATCAGCCGGGTCACCCTGCGACTGGTCGAACAGGTGAAGGCGCGTGCCGAGGAAGCCGCCGCGCAGAGTGGGCAGTCGTTGAACTCCTGGATGTCCGGAGTGGTGTCCGGCGCGCTGCGCGATCAGATGCGCGGCGGGTACGGCCACCCCAAACGCGACGAGTAGTTCTGACCACGGATCCGCGACGCGACCTCACTCGGCGACCAGAACCTCGCCCGAGGCCGCGATATCGGTGCGGTGATCCCCGCCGCCGCCGCTGACCAGCACGGTCGCCACAGTGCGGCGACCCGCGGGCAGCACCCGGACCGTCACCGCACCGTCGGTGGCGGTCTCCAGAGCCCGGATCGCGCGGCGCACGACCTGCGCCCGGGTCGCGTCCGGCACCTCCGCGAAGCCGCCGTCGTCGAGCAACAGCACCTCGACCCCGCGGGCACGGGCCGCCCGCGCCGCATCGCTGAGACAATCGGTCACCAGTTGCGGGGCGCGCAGGCTGTCTCGCAGCTCGGCCTCCAGCAGCCGGCACTGCTTCCGCTCGGCGTCGCAGAGTTCGGCACCGCAGGCGATTCGTTCGAGAACCGGCCGCGCGACCCGCTCCAGCCGGGTGAGCTGACGGACGCGCTCGGAGTGCTCCGCCGCCATGGTCGCCTCAGCGGCCGCCCGCATCGCGGCGTCCTCGTGCAGCAGGCGCAGCGAACGCTGCGTCGGGCGCAGGATCAGCGCGCACACCGAGGCCCCGGCCAAGGTGCACAGCGCGATGATCGGCACGAACAGCGAACCGAGACCGACATCCAGCACGATATCGGCAACCGCCAGTGTCGCCGCCACGGTGGCGGCGCCCAGCCACGCCGCACCGATCCGGCCGCGGAGGGCGAGTACGGCCAGCACGTAGGAGAACGCGAAGGCCGCCCACGGTTCCCGGACCGCCCCGTCGTAGACGTTCAGGTTGGTCGCCACCACGGCGGCGGGACCGGCCACAAGTACGGCGACGGTGGCGGGCCACGAGAGCGGTTCGCCGGACACCAGGAGCGCGATCGCGGCGCCCATCAGCAGCACCGCCAGCGCGGGACCGGCCTGCGCCGGCGGGACGACGCGGAATGTCGGAAGCATGTACAGGGTGATCGTGGTGGCGAGCCCGGCCAGGAAGAACCGGCCGGCCCGCCCCCGCATCCCCAGCAATGCGCGCAGTTCGGTCTCGCTGTCCCGCTCAGCCACCGCCACCCTCCCCCGGGCCGCCCCACATCAGTGTCACCGTCGTTCCCTTTCCCGGCTCCGATTCCACGAAACCGGCTCCGCCGGACAGCTGTCGCATCCGGCCCAGGATGCTGACCGACAGGCCGAGCCGGTCCACCGGCACGGCCCGCGGATCGAAACCCGCCCCGTCGTCGCGCACGACGATCTGCAATCCGCCCGCGCCGATGGTGACCACCACGCTGTGCCGGACGACGCGGCCGGGTACGACCGCATGGCGCAGACTGTTGCGTGTGGCCTCGGCCAGCGCCGCGGCCAGCGTGCCCGCCACGGGCAACGGCACCCGTACCGCGGCTTCGCCGGCCCCCCGGCGCGCCGTGAACTCGACGTCCCGGCTCACCTCGTGCACTGCCGAGCGCAGGAACCCGGCCACCGACTCGGCGTCCAGGACCTCCGGCCGGGCCTCCGCGATCCGGGTCTCGTCGAGTTGGTCGAGGGCCCGCTGGGCCTGTTTCCGCAGTACCGGTGAGGGCCCGGCGGCCCGGGAAGCGTCCAGCAGTGTGGACAGCACCGCGTCGTGGATCAGGGCGGCGAACCGGGCCCGCTCCCGCTCCCGGGCCGCGGCGCCCGCGACGGCCGCCGCCAGTTCACTCGATCGCACCGCTTCCCGGTCCACCCGGACACCCGCCCGGCGGGCGTACGCCACACACCACAGGAACAGCAGGCACAGGACCCCGTCGCGGGCGAAGCTGTCGAGCAGTTGGGGCAGCGAGGTGCCGTCGAGCAGGAAATACCGGGAGGTGCCCGGTAGCGCCGCGGCCACCGCGAGATAACCGCCCGCGAGCAGCGGAGACCAGGCCAGCGCTGCCGCCAGCACACCGATCACGAGGAGGCGGTACACCCAGATCGGCCCCGGCGCCGCCTCGATCTCGGCGTAATAGAACAGCACCAGGAACATGGCCGTGAGATAGCCGAGCGCGGCCGCTCCCGCCACCGGCCGGATCATGCGCGCCTCGGCGACCAGCGACACCACCGCGAGCACCGGCAGCAGGCCGAAGGCGACCGGCACGGTCACCACGGCCCAGATCCAGGGGACCAGCCGATACTGCACAATGATCTCGGGAAGCTCGAACAGACCGGCGATCGTACCGACCAATCCGATCACCAGGCCGAACGCGCGCAGCACCCGGTCGGCGGCCGGTCCGCGCCCGGCGTCGCGCCCCGGATCCGGCACGGTGTGCAGGGCCCGGCGCGCGCCGCGCGGCCGATCCCACGACACGTCCGGGCCGGCCGCCGGGGCCGCCCGGTCCGCCACGTCCGTCACCGGCGGCGTTCGGGGACCGGCAACCAGCCGTCTTCCACCGCCCGTTTGTACAGTTCGGTCTTGGTGGGGGCGGGACGTCCGGCGTCGGCGTACTTCTGCCGGATCCGGCCCAGGTAGTCGTTGACGGTCTGCTCCGACAACCCCGTCAGCCGCGCCACCCGGGATGCCTTCTCCCCGGAGGCGTAGAGGGTGAGCACCTCCTCCTGCCGGGGGCTCAAACCCACACTGGACAGTTGCGGGTCCCCGTCGATGGCCGCTGCCCAGTCGGTGGTCACCACCTGCTCGCCGGACGCGGCCCGGCGCACCGCCGCGACCACCGTGGCCACATCCGCCGATTTACGGAGCACACCCAGTACGCCCGCCCGCGCCGCGGAACGCACCAGATAGGGATTCTCGGCACCGGTGAACACCAGCACCTCGACCCCGCGGTCCCGCAGCGTGTGCACATTGTCCTCGGGCACCGAATCGTCGGCGAGCCGCAGATCCAGCACCACCAGGTCCAACGACCACCCGTCCCCGAGACGGCATTCCGGACTCTCCAGTAGTCCGGCGACCGTGGTGGCGGTCGCGACCAGCGTCAGATCCGGTTCCGGGCCGAGCATCGCGGCCAATCCGATCGCCACTGATTCGTGGTCCTCCACCAACCCGATCCGGCGTGGCACACCCGTTTCCACGACACTGTCGGTCACCTCTGCACTCCCGTCACCCCGACCCTGTCCCAGCAGTATGGCGGCCGGCGCGGCGGAAGGTCAGCCCCATATTCCAGGGGGTCGGGGGCGATGCCCGGATCAGCCCATCAGCCCGGCGGCCACCGTGGCGCCCAGCTCCCAGCAACGCTCGAGATCGTCCTTCGCCGGTTTGCCCATCAGCACAACCGGATTCGCCGCCTTGACCCAGCCGAGTCCGGTGGTTATCGATTCCACGCCCCGCTCGGCGCCCTCGGTGCCCTCGTTCCCGTGGATGTACAGCCCGTACGGCCGGCCACGGGTGCTGTCCAGGCACGGGTAATAGCAGGTGTCGAACGCGTGCTTCAACGCACCGGACATATAGCCCAGATTGGCGGGGGTGCCCAGCAGATAGCCGTCGGCGGCCAGCATTTCGCCGGGCGTGAGCGCCAATGCCGCACGGCGAACCACCTCGACCCCTTCGATCTCCGGATCGGTCGCCCCCGCCAGAACCGCTTCGAACATCGCCTGCATATGCGGGGACGGCGTGTGGTGGACGATCAGCAACCTCGGCACATCGCCGAGCCTAACGGCTCCCGGCAACGGTTCAGGCTCCGGTGCGGCGCTCGTGTCTCTCCAGTTCCACCGCGCGGCGCATGGTGGTGCGGGCCCGCGAACGATCGCCGGCGCAGTCGTAGGCACGCGCCAGCCGGTAGGACACCCGCCAGTTGTCGGGGTCGGCTTCCCACTCCTTCTTCACCGACAGGAACAGTTCGTCGGCGGCCGCCCGTTCGATCCGGCCGGACGGGCGACGCGGCAGATCCCCGGTGTCCAATTCCAGGCCCTCGTCGTGGATCCGGCGGGCCAGCCGCTGATGATCCAACGCCGACCGCAGGGTGGATACGACCATCCACACCCCCAGCAACGGCAGGATCAGCACCCCGACGCCCAGCGCGATGGCCGCGACATCCCCAGAGGTCAGTAGCGCCACCGCGATCCGGCCCAGCCACAGGAAATAGAAGACCAGCGCCAGCACCAGCGCCGCCACCAGCGCGACGATCTTCCATACCTCGCGGCCGGACTCACCGGCGGAATCGCTCACAGGTCGAGGAACGGGTCGAGGCCGACGGTGAGCCCCGGCCGCAGACCGATCTGGCGCACCCCGAGCAGTACACCGGGCGCGAACGACGAGCGGTCGATCGAATCGTGGCGAATGGTGAGCGTCTCCCCCTGGGTCCCGAACAGCACCTCCTGATGCGCCACCAGACCCGCCAGCCGCACCGAATGCACCCGCACCCCGCCGACCTCCGCGCCGCGCGCACCCTCGAGTTCGGTGGTGGTGGCGTCCGGGATCGGTCCGGCGCCGGCCTTCTCCCGGGCCTCGGCGATGAGCCCGGCGGTCCGGTAGGCGGTACCCGACGGCGCGTCGGCCTTGTTCGGATGATGCAGCTCGATCACCTCGACCGATTCGAAGAACCGGGCGGCCTGTTCGGCGAACCGCATGGACAGCACCGCACCGATCGCGAAATTCGGCGCGATCAGCACCCCGACCTTCGCCCGCCCGGCCAGAAACCCCCGCACCTGATCGAGCCGTGCCTCGTCGAATCCGGTCGTCCCGACCACCGCGTGGATCCCGTTCTCCACCAGGAACCGTAGGTTGTCCATCACCACATCGGGGTGGGTGAAGTCGACCACGACCTGGGTGCCGGACTCGACGAACCGGTTCAGCGGATCGTCCTTGTCGACCGCGGCGACGAGCTCGAGGTCGGCGGCCGCCTCGACGGCCGCACAGATGGCCTGCCCGACCTTGCCCCGCGCTCCCAGAACGCCAACCCGAATCGGTTCCGTCACCTCGCCACTCCCTGTTCGTCGTCGACCTGCGAACCGAGCCTACTGTGCTTACTGACGCGCGTTCGGCGCGCGGGGTCGAGGCCCCCGAAGGTCCCGCCGTTCAGGCCTCGGGACTCGCGGTTCGCGCATGCACCGTGCGGTGGGCCGTCCATGGAGTGCGACCATTGAGCACCTTCGGCCAAGGGGCGGGACGGACCTCGGCCCTGTGTGGGCCTCGCTGAACTCGGCCCCGGCTCGGTGTGCCTGTTCGTCGCGGTATCAGGTGGAAGGTGCTGGACTCGATGCTTCGATCAGGCCGCTCGCTATCCACGCCGACCCACGTGGCCCGTTCCGGAGTTCACATATCAGCCGTGGTCGGGGCCGCCCTTCCGGATCAGCACACGACCTGGCGCAGCAATCGAGCGTGTGCGGCCGACAGTCCAGAGAACCTCGCCATTGAGCACCGACGAAGTCGACAGGGCCCCGGCCCGCGCGCCGAAGGCGCACAGACAGACACAGTTCAGAAAATAATCACCTGGCGGAGGGCGTGTCCGGCGGCGAGTTCGTCCATGGCGCCGTTGATATCGGCCAGCCCGATCCGGGCGGAGATCAGTTTCTCCACCGGGAGCCGGCCGTCGCGCCACATCCGGACGTATTCGGGGATATCGCGTGCGGGGACCGCCGAGCCGAGGTAGCTGCCGATGATCGAGCGACCCTGGGCCACCAGTCCCAGCGGCGAGATGGTCGCCCGGGCGTCGGGGGCGGGCAGGCCCACCGTCACGGCGACACCGCCGGGCGCGGTGGCCGCGACCGCGCTCTCGAAGGCCCGGGCGGAGCCGACCGCTTCGACGACGACTTCCGCCTGGACACCCCGGTCGGCGACTTCGGCGGGTGTATACGCACTGTCGGCCCCGAGTTCGCGGGCCAGCGCCAGCTTGTCCGGGACCGTGTCGACGGCGATGATCTCCCGGACGCCCAGGGAGACCGCCACCAGGACGGCCGCCATACCCACACCACCGAGACCCACCACCATCACCCGGTCGGTCGCGGCCGGTTTCGCCGAGTTCAGCAGGGCGCCGCCGCCGGTCAGAACCGCGCAGCCGAGTACGGCGGCGACCTCCGGCGGCACGTCGTCATCCACCGGCACCACGGAACGCCGGTCCACCACCGCGTGGGTCGCGAATCCCGAGACCCCGAGGTGGTGGTGTACCTCGGTGCCGTCGCGCTGCAGTCGCCGACCACCGCCGAGCAGTTCGCCCGCGTTGTTGGCTGCGCTGCCGGGGATACACGGGGTCCGGCCGCCGGAGGCGCATCCGGCGCATTCGCCGCAGCGCGGCAGGAAGGTCATCACGACCCGCTGTCCGAGGGGCAGATCGGCGCGGGGGCCTGCCTGGACGACCTTGCCAGAGGCTTCGTGACCGAGCAGCATCGGTACCGGACGCACCCGGTTGCCGTCGACCACCGACAGATCGGAGTGGCAGAGTCCGGCGGCTTCGATGCGCACCAGGATCTCTCCGGGCCCCGGGTCGGCGAGATCGAGTTCACCGATGGTGATCGGCGCCGACTCGGCGTACGGCACGGGCGCGCCGATCCGTTCCAGGACTGCCCCACGAATTCTCATGGTCACCACGGTAGGCCGCGCGCGCGTTTCGATCATGGTCCGGCTCGGACTATTCTCTGTGGCGTGCCGGTGCTCCCGTTGGCCGCCTTGTACCGAGCCCGGGGTCGGGACCGGCACGACTCGAGGAGATATTCCTTTGTCCGTTCAGTTCAACCACACCATTGTCGGATGCCGTGACAACCGCGAATCGGCCGAATTCTGGGGCGATATCCTGGGCGTGGAGCCGGGCGCCCCGTGGGGCCACTTCATTCCACTGGTCACCGCCAACGGAGTCACGTTCGATTTCGCGAACGTTCCGCCGCACATCACCGAGATCCAGGGCCAGCACTACGCGTTCTTGGTCTCGGAGCAGGAGTTCGACGCCGCCTACGCCAAGATCCAGCGCTACGGTCTCGAGCACTGGGCAGACCCGCAGCAGAAAGCCGCGGGCGAGATCAACCACAACGACGGCGGTCGCGGGGTGTACTTCCTGGATCCCAGTGGCCACTATCTGGAGTTGATCACCGTCCCCTATGGGGGATGGCCGGTGTAGCTCTACCGGGTGCCGCGGCGCAATCCCAGCGTCGCGGCACCCAGGCAGGCCACCGCGACGACGCCCACGAACCAGGGGAACACCGTCTGCAGGTCCCAGGTGGTGGCGGCCCAGCCCGCGAGGACGGTCGGCAGCGCCATGGAGGTGTAGGCGAGCAGGTAGTAGGCCGACATGGTCTCGCCTCGCCGGTGTTCGGGCACCACGTGGGAGAGATGGCGCAGCGACCCACCGAATCCGAGGCCGAAGGTGGCACCGAGCAGGACGCCGGCCCCCAGCACCGCGACCCAGTTGTGCGTGCCCAGCGCGGGCACGGTCAGGGCCAGGGCGACGGCCATTCCGATATCGCCGCCGACAGCCGCACGGCGAGCCGGGATCGCGGTGGCGAACAACTGGACGAGCGCGGCCGCCGTCGCGGTCGCCGCCACCACGACACCACCGAAGACGAGGTTGTGGATACCGGTCTGCTGCGCGGCCAGCGACGGATACAGCGACAGCAGTACACCGAGCACCGACCAGGCGGCCATGACCCCCATCGCCGCGAACCAGAAGTCGGCGCGGATCTCGCGGGGTACGGCGGGACGGGAGACGCGGATCCGGCCGGCCACCCGCGCGGCATGCGGTTCCCGCAAGGCCAGTACCCCGGCGGTGACGAGCAGGCAGATGATGCTGATCACCACATAGGGCGTGCGCAGTGGATGGGGCGCGTACTGGGCCAGCAGCGCCGAGCCCAGGATGGCCACCGCCATGCCCACATTGAACGCCACACCGGTGAGCTGACCCGAGCGCGCACCGCGATGCGGTCGCAGGTCGAGCAGTGCGGCCGCGCCCGCGACCACGGTGGCGCCGACGGCCATTCCATGCAGGGCGCGGGCGATCAGCAGCATGGGCACGGTATCGGCGAGGACGAACACCACCAGGCCGACGATCATCACCGCGAACGCGCCCAGCAGGACGGGTTTGCGCCCGACCACATCGGAGATCCGGCCCGAGACCAGGACGGCGCCGAGGGCCGCGATCGCGTAGACCGCGAAGACGACGGTGGTGGTCAGCGGGGAGAGATGCCACTGCTGTTCGTAGAGACCGTAGAGCGGGGCAGGTACACCGGAGACGCCGAGCGCGACTCCCGTAGCGCCCAGGACGAGACCGTAGGCCCAGGGTTGGATCGTTCTGTCGCCGGTGAGTACCGCCGCTGTCGCTGCCATGAGAACCCCGAAACAGGTAAGTTTGACGTTGATCGAACTGCATCGAGCCTAACCGAGGTTCGATGATCATCAAACCCGAGCGAGTAGATCATGACGCAGACCACACCGACCACGGATACCCCGACCCCGGTGGCCCCGCTCCCCGTGGTCCTGGCCGCGCTCCAGGACCCGGTGCGCCTGGAGATGGTCCGCCGCCTGCACAATGCAGACGACGTCGTACGCTGTGCCGCCCTCTACGAAGTGATCAACAAATCCACCGCCACCCACCACTTCAAGGTGCTGCGCGAAGCCGGAGTCATCGAACGCCTGATGATCGACGGACAGACCCATCAGCGACTACGCACCGGCGATCTGGACCGGGCCCTGCCCGGCCTGCTGGACTCCGTCGTCGGCGCCGCCAATCGCGCGGCCTCCCGCCGAGACGACCGACGGACGAGGTGACCGGCCCGGCACCACAGCGAGGCCTGCCGGCAGTTCCTCGGGCAGCACAACCCGGGCGCCCGGGGAATCCGCGGCACATTGCCCCTGGCGGCTTCCGAGCGCCCTCCTGTCGCGGCCGCTACTCCAGCGCATCACCTCGCGTTCGCTGATGGTGACCGGAAGTCCGGCGGCCGCACCGAGCGGGACCGGGCCGGCCCCGACGGACCGCCGGTCATCCACCGTGCGGCGCGCGTTCCACGAGGGCGATCCGCCCGGAGGACCGACCGGGCGAGACCCGGTATCCCAGCCGCACCGTTTCAGCTCGCGGCGAGTCGGCGAACCGGCGCCGGGAGATCACGGACCCGCCGATACGGCCCCGCCACCGACGCGGCGAACGGCCGGGACAGCAGCGCCGCCGCGATCTCGCCGACCTCCTCGGTGGTCACCGCCTCGATCCGGGCCAGCGTCTCGGACACACTGCGGTGGTTGCCGTAGCTGAGCTCACTGCGGCCGATCCGGTTCATCCGGGACGCCGAATCCTCGAGACCCAGCACCAGCCCGCCGCGCAGCGAACCCTTGGCCCGGGCGCATTCGGCATCGGTGATACCGTCCGCGGCGATCTCCTCGAGTACCCCGCGGGCCAGCGTCGCCACCTCACCGAGGTTCTCCGGCTGGCAGCCCAGGTACACCGAGAACGCGCCGGTGTCGGCGAAGGTGTCCACACTGGAGTAGACCGAGTAGGCGAGTCCCCGTTCCTCCCGGATCCGCTGGAACAGCCGGGAACTCAGACCGCCGCCGACCACCGTGTCGAGCACCGACAGCGGCCACCGCAGCTGTCCTTCGTGGCGGCCGTAGGCCCGCACCCCGAACACCAGATGCGCCTGTTCGCTGTCCCGGTTGGACCAGGTCAGCTTCGGCTCGTCGCGGGTACGGAACCGGCCCTCGCGCCGCGGCGCGGGCAGTGCGCCGGGGTCGAGCCGACCGGCGACCGCCCGATGTACCAGTTCCACGGTGTGTTCGTGCTCGACATTGCCCGCGACCGCGACGACCATCCGATCAGGGGTATAGCGGCGCTGATGGAAGGAACGCAGCTGGCTCGCGCGCATCCCCTCGATGGATTCCACCGAGCCGATGATGGGCCGGCCGATCGGGTGATCACCGAACAGCGCGGTGAGGAAGGCGTCCCCGACGAGATCCTCCGGATCGTCGTCGCGCATCGCGATCTCCTCGAGCACGACCTGACGTTCCACATCGACATCGGCCGCCCGGCACAGGCCGTTGAGCACCACATCGGTGACCAGATCCACCGCCAGCGGCAGGTCCTCGTCCACCACATGGGCGTAGTAGCAGGTCTGCTCCTTGGCGGTGAACGCGTTGAGTTCGCCGCCGACGGCATCCATGGCCTCGGCGATATCCAGCGCCGAACGACTCGGTGTGGCCTTGAACAGCAGGTGTTCCAGGAAATGGGCCGCACCGGCGACGGTCGGGCCCTCGTCACGGGAACCGACACCCACCCAGACCCCGACCGAGGCCGAGCGGACGGCCGGCACATGTTCGGTCACCACGCGCAGGCCACCCGGCAGGACGGTACGCCGCACCCCGTAGTCGATATCGACCGTTTCGCCGATCCGCCACGCCGATGACGGGCCCCCCTGCCCACTCGGGCGCAGGGGGGCCGTCGTTTTCTGCTCCGTCACACGACCAGTACTACTCGGTCGCTGCCGCGTCCGCATCGGCGGGCGCTTCGTCGGCGGTCTCGTCGACCGGGACCAGCGAGATCTTGCCACGGTTGTCGATATCGGCGATCTCCACGCGGAGTTTGTCGCCGACGTTCACCACGTCCTCGACCTTGGCCACGCGCTTACCGTTGCCCAGCTTGGAGATGTGCACCAGACCGTCGCGACCCGGCAGCAGCGAGACGAACGCGCCGAACGCGGTGGTCTTGACGACCGTGCCGAGGAACCGCTCGCCGACCTTGGGCAGCTGCGGGTTCGCGATGGCGTTGATCGCGTCGATCGCCGCCTGCGCCGACGGGCCGTCGGTGGCGCCGACGAACACGGTGCCGTCGTCCTCGATGGAGATATTGGCGCCGGTGTCCTCGGTGATCTGGTTGATCATCTTGCCCTTGGGCCCGATCACCTCGCCGATCTTGTCGACCGGGATCTTGATGGCGGTGACCCGCGGAGCGTAGGGGCTCATCTCGTCCGGGGTGGCGATGGCCTCGGCCATCACATCCAGGATGGTGGTGCGAGCGTCGTGCGCCTGGCTCAGCGCACCGGCCAGCACCTGCGAGGGGATCCCGTCCAGCTTGGTGTCGAGCTGCAGGGCGGTGACGAAGCCCCGGGTACCGGCGACCTTGAAGTCCATATCGCCGAAGGCGTCCTCGGCGCCGAGGATATCGGTCAGCGCCACATAGCGGACCTCCTGCGCGCCGGACTCGTTGGTGACGGTGTCCGACACCAGGCCCATGGCGATACCCGCGACCGGCGCCTTCAGCGGCACACCGGCGTTGAGCAGGGACAGGGTCGAGGCGCAGACCGAACCCATCGAGGTCGAACCGTTGGAGCCCAGCGCCTCCGACACCTGCCGGATCGCGTAGGGGAACTCCTCCTGGCTGGGCAGCACCGGGATCAGCGCCCGCTCGGCCAGCGCGCCGTGGCCGATCTCGCGGCGCTTGGGCGAACCGACCCGACCGGTTTCACCGGTCGAGTACGGCGGGAAGTTGTAGTGGTGCATGTAGCGCTTGGAGGTTTCCGGGCCGAGCGAATCGACCTGCTGCGCCATCTTGACCATATCGAGGGTGGTCACCCCCATGATCTGGGTTTCGCCGCGCTCGAACAGGGCCGAACCGTGTGCCCGCGGCACCACGGCGACCTCGGCCGACAGCGCCCGGATATCGGCCAGACCACGGCCGTCGATCCGGAAACCGTCGGTGAGGATGCGCTGCCGGACCAGCTTCTTGGTGACCGAGCGGAACGCGGCCCCCAGCTCCTTCTCCCGGCCCTCGAACGCTTCACCGAGACGGGACAGCACCTCGAGTTTGATCTCGTCGATCTTCTCGTCGCGCTCCTGCTTACCGGCGATGCTCAGCGCCTCCGACAACGGCGCCTTCGCGGCCTCCTCGACGGCGGCGTACGCGTCGTCGGCGTACGGCGGGAACAGCGGGAATTCCTCGGTGGGCTTGGCCGCGAGTTCGGCCAGGTCCTGCTGCGCCCGGCACAGCCGCGCGATGAACGGCTTGGCGGCCTCGAGCCCCTCGGCGACCACGGCCTCGGTCGGCGCCTGTGCGCCACCGTCGATCAGCGCGATCACATTGTCGGTGGCCTCGGCCTCGACCATCATGATCGCCACATCACCGGTCTCGGTGACCCGGCCGGCCACGACCATATCGAAAACAGCCTTCTCCAGCTGCTCGACGGTCGGGAAGGCGACCCACTGGCCACCCGCAGCGGTACCCACCGCCGGATCGTTGATCAGAGCGACCCGCACACCGCCGACCGGGCCGGAGAACGGCAGGCCCGAGATCTGGGTGGACGCCGAGGCCGCGTTGATGGCGACCACATCGTAGAGATCCTTGGGATCGAGGCTCAGGACGGTCACCACGACCTGGATCTCGTTGCGCAGGCCGTCGACGAACGACGGGCGCAGCGGCCGGTCGATCAGCCGGCAGGTGAGGATCGCGTCGGTGGAGGGGCGGCCCTCGCGGCGGAAGAACGAACCGGGGATCCGGCCCGCCGCGTACATCCGCTCCTCGACATCGACGGTCAGCGGGAAGAAGTCGAACTGGTCCTTGGGGTGCTTACCGGCGGTGGTCGCCGACAGCAGCATGGTCTCGTCGTCCAGGTAGGCGACGACCGATCCGGCGGCTTGTTTCGCGAGCCGACCCGTCTCGAATCGAACCGTGCGGGTACCGAACGCGCCGTTGTCGATCAGCGCGACGGATTCGAAAACACCCGGTTCGACCTCGATGGCCGAGCTCTTCGAGCGTTCAATCGTTTCTGGCATTTCTCTGTTCTCAACCTCTCGTCTCGCCGGATTCAGCGCCCGGTGGCGCGATCCGGCTGTGTCAGCCGTACCAGGTTCGAACGCGGCGCGTCGGCGGAACCGCGGTGACCGTCGGGGTCAGCGGTGGCCGTATTCGTGCTGCGGCGCGTACACCCGGCCGGGCTCCCCTTGGAGCCGGCGACGCGGAGGCGGTCATCGATCGAAGCTCTCCGGCGCATCATGTCCGGGCCGAAAAGCCACTACCGAAGACCGACGCCACGAGCGCGGGTGTGCACGGCTGGTTCTGTCGTTCCGTGCCCGGGAGCCCCCGGTACACGAAAATGCCGACGAGGCGATTGTATGCGCCCCGTCGGCATACGTACCGCCCGGCTCACGGAACCGGGCGTGTACAAGATCGATCAGCGCCGCAGGCCGAGGCGTTCGATCAGGCTGCGGTACCGGTTGATGTCATTGCTGGCAAGGTACTTCGACAGCCGCTTGCGGCGACCGATCAGCGCCATCAGCCCGTGGCGGGTGTGGTGATCGTGCTTGTGCACCTTCAGGTGCTCGGTGATATCGGAGATACGCTTGGTCAGCAGCGCGATCTGGGCCTCCGGCGAACCGGTGTCCGTCTCGTGCAGACCGTACTCCGCGAGAATGGTCTTCTTCTGCTCGGTGGTCAGCGCCATGGGGCATCCACTCCTGTTTCTCAGTTCCGCGCACAAGGGCCCGGTGACCGCAGCACGCGATATTCGCCGACGGCGCATACCGTGATGATCCGGCCGGATATCCGGGTTGGGCGCCGCCGCGGACCGCAGCAGACCCGACGGGCCACCTTACCCGAGCCGTCACCGTCCGCCCGCATCGGGCCTGGATCAGCTTTCGGAGCCGAGGATCTTGCGGGTCGCGTCGACATCCCGGCCCATGACCGCGACCAGTTCGTCGACCGAATCGAATTTCCGCATCCCGCGCAGATGGTCCACGAAATCCACGGCCACGTGCTGCCCGTAGAGGTCGGCCTCGCGATCGAGGACATAGGCCTCGACCGTACGGGCCCGGCCGGAGAAGGTGGGGTTGGTACCGACCGATACCGCGGCCATCACGGGCTCGCCGGGCGTCACCGTACCGATGGTCGGTCCCGGACCCAGCACGGTGAACCACCCCGCGTAGACCCCGTCGGCCGGGATGGCGGCATGCATGGGGGGCGCGATATTGGCCGTGGGGAAACCCAGCGTGCGGCCGCGGCCGTCGCCGCGCACCACCACACCCTCGACCCGGTGCGGGCGACCCAGCGCCTCGGCGGCGGCGGCCATATCGCCGGCGTCGACACAGGCGCGGATGTAGGTGGAGGAGAAGGTGACGGCGTGCTCGCCCAGCAGGGTCACCCCGTCGACCTCGAAACCGAACCGGCCGCCGAGTTCGCGCATGGTGTCCACGGTGCCTGCGGCCTTCTTACCGAAGGTGAAATTGTCGCCGACCACCACTTCGCTGACGTGCAGCCGCTCCACCAGCAAATCGTGCACGTACTCGCCCGGCGTGAGCTTCATGAAGTCGTGGGTGAACGGCATGACGCAGAAGACGTCGACGCCCAGTTCCTCGGCGAGTTCGGCCCGCCGGGTGAGCGTGGTGAGCTGCGCGGGATGGGAACCAGGCCGGATCACCTCCATGGGGTGCGGATCGAAAGTCATCAGTACCGCCGGGACACCACGCGCGGCAGCGGACTTCACCGCCCGGCTGATCAACTGCGCGTGTCCGCGATGAACACCGTCGAACACGCCGATCGTGAGAACGCACCGCCCCCAGTCCGCGGGTACGTCGTCGAGACTTCGCCACCTCTGCACAGACGCCAAGCCTACGCAAACATGCGGCCGTACCGTATTCGGGTGCGACCGGTGTTCGACTGCGCAACGCCCGGGCGAACACCGGGTTTCCCGGAGACGGCGCGATATGTGTATCGCCCCGGAAATGCTTAAGCTCGTGATTGTGCCCGGAAAACGAGATATCGCCACCCGACGGGACCTCGCCGACGCCGGGGAATCGGTCGCTCCGGGACTGTCGTCGGTGGCCCAGGACTATCTGAAAGTCATCTGGACCGCCCAGGAGTGGTCGCAGGAGCGGGTGAGTACCAAACTGCTCGCGGAGCGGATCGGCGTCTCCGCCTCCACGGTGTCGGAGGCCGTACGCAAATTATCGGACCAGGGCCTGGTCGAACACGCCCGCTACGGCTCCATCACTCTGACCGAGGACGGCCGCCGCGCCGCCATCGATATGGTGCGCCGGCACCGCCTGATCGAAACCTTCCTGGTGAGCGAGCTGGGCTACGGCTGGGACGAGGTGCACGATGAGGCGGAGATCCTCGAGCACGCGGTCTCGGATCTACTGATGGCCCGGATCGACGCGAAACTCGGGTTCCCCGACCGGGATCCGCACGGTGACCCGATCCCGTCGGTGGACGGGGCGGTGCCCACGCCGCCCGCGCGCCGGTTGAGCGATTTCGAGGCCGGCGAGTCGGGCCGGGTGGCCCGTATCTCCGATTCCGATCCGGAGATGCTGCGGTATTTCGATTCCGTGGGTATCGCCCTGGACACGGTGATCGTCGTGGTGGAGCGGCGCGATTTCGCGGGCACCATCGCGGTGCGGATCGGGCGGGAGGAATCGCTGACCGATCTGGGCAGTATCGCCGCCGAGGCCATCTGGCTGCGGGAATGATCCCCGATCCACCGCGACCGGAGCGAACGGCCGGGGCGCGCACATAACGCACCGCCGCGCGACACGCGGGCGGCGACAGACCGGCCCAACGGATGCACCGACGACCCGCCCGGCGTGAGCCATTGCCGTGGGCAGTGCCGCCGTGCTATTCATATTGTCAACAATCCGACAATTTCCGAGTGGCTTCCACTCGGCTTCGCACACCCGTCGGTCCGGCGCGCCGTACCGACTGTCCCGGGAGGCGGAACACCATGGCCGAACTTTCCCCGATCCTGAAACAGGCCACACCGGTCACCGTCGATCACGGCGCCGGCTGCTACCTCTACGACGTCGACGGCCGCCGGTTCCTCGACTTCACCGCCGGAATCGGTGTCACCAGTACCGGCCACTGCCATCCCCGGGTCGTCGCGGCGGCGCAGGAGCAGGTCGGCAAGCTGATCCACGGTCAGTACACGACCGTGATGCACCGGCCGATGCTGGAACTGACCGAACGCCTGGGCACCGTGCTGCCCGAGGGGCTCGACTCGGTGTTCTACGCCAACTCCGGCAGCGAAGCCGTAGAGGCGGCGCTCCGGCTGGCCCGGCAGGCCACCGGCCGGCCCAATGTGATCGTCTTCCACGGCGGCTTCCACGGCCGCACCGTCGCCGCCGCCACCATGACCACCTCCGGCACCCGCTTCTCCGCCGGTTTCAGCCCCTTGATGCCGGGCGTGCACGTCGCGCCCTTCCCCACCGCCTTCCGGTACGGCTGGACCGAGGCCGAGGCCACCGCCTTCGCACTGCGCGAACTCGACTACATCTTCGCCACCCTCACCTCCCCCGCGGAAACCGCCGCGTTCATCGTGGAGCCCGTACTCGGCGAGGGCGGCTACATCCCCGGCAACCGCGAGTTCTTCCAAGGACTGCGTGAACGCGCCGACCGCTACGGCATCCTGCTGATCTTCGACGAAATCCAGACCGGATTCGGCCGCACCGGAAAGTTCTTCGGCCATCAGCATTTCGACGTCCGCCCCGATCTGATCACCATGGCGAAGGGGCTGGCCAGCGGCTTCCCCATCTCCGGCATCGCCGCCCCGGCAGAGCTCATGGGCAAGGCCTGGCCCGGATCGCAGGGCGGCACCTACGGTGGAAACGCCGTGGCCTGCGCGGCCGCCCTGGCCACCCTCGACGTGATCGAATCGGAAGGCCTGGTCGAGAACGCGGCGATCCGCGGTGAGCAACTGCTGGCCGGGGTGCGCGCGGCCGAGACGAAAGCCGTCGGCGACGTCCGGGGTCTCGGCCTACTGGTGGGCTCGGAATTCACCACCCCCGATGGCACCCCCGACCGGGAAACCGCCACCGCGGCACAGCAACTGGCCGCCACCAAGGGACTGTTGCTTCTGACCTGCGGGGCCCATATGAACGTGGTGCGGATGATCCCGCCGCTCATCGTGTCCGAAGCCCAGATCGCCGACGCCCTGACCACCTGGTCCGAGGTTCTCGCCGAACTGGGGTAGCCGACCCACCCCGCCGAAACCCCGGCGACGTCACCCATCCCACCCGTACGACGCCCAGGACGGACCGATGGCCCGCTACATCACGATCACCCTCACCAAGACCGGACTCACCTGCCGCGCCCGCCTGCTCGACGACGAGGCGCCGCGCACCTGCGCCGCGATATGGGAGGCACTCCCCCAGGAAGGAGATGCCTTCCACGCCAAGTACGCCCGCAACGAGCTGTACACGCTGGTGCCCCGGATCCCCGGCGCCCCACACCGGGAGAACCCCACGGTCACCCCGATTCCGGGCGACGTCTGCCTGTTCGATTTCGAGCCCTGGGAGATCGGCAACCCCGCCTACGGATACGAACCGGGGTCGGCTGCCCACCACGATCAGGGCGCCACCGATCTGGCGCTGTTCTACGGCCGCAACAACCTGCTCATCAACGGCGATCTGGGCTGGGTGCCCGGCAATGTCTTCGCCACCATCGAGGAGGGCCTGCCGGAACTGGCCGCCACCTGCAACACATTGTGGCTGCACGGCGTGGCCGGGGAAACGCTCGCGTTCGCCCGGGCCTGAGGACCGGCGGCCCGTGCTCGACATCTCGCCCCCGGACACCGGACCGGCAACGGCCGGTGTCCGGGGGCGAGGTTGTCGCCGTCCGTCCGGCGACCTGGGTCCCGATGCCAAGCCGGTTGTCCTCCACCATGCCGGCGAAGAAGGTAGGCGCGTCAGCTGATTTGTCGAGTTCGGCGAAGGTGGTACGCATCTCGCGTGGCTTCGACAGGCCACGGCCGAGAGGTACGAATGCCCGGAAAATCGGCGTCACCATCGAGGATTGACCGGCCCGCATGAGCCGGCGCCGGCACCCCGAGTGCGCGGGATAGCCGCATTCGCCCGAATCCCTGACGTGTCACCCGCCACTCACGGGCACTGTCGGGATTCCAATACTTTCAGTATTCAATACTTTCGGTATGCTACCGTCTTCGGTATGACCGGAGTAGATGACCTCCCACCGGAACCAATTCCGCGGGTGCCGCGAAACGAGGTGCGGCGGCGGTTGCTGGATGCGGCCGCCCGGATCTTCGCCGAGCGCGGATACGCCGACAGCCGACTGGAGGACATCGCGCACGCCGCGGGTTTCAGCAAGGGCGCCGTGTATTCCAATTTCGGCGGTAAGCAGGACCTGTTCGGCGCAATCCTCGGCGAGCGCGCCGATACCGAACTCATCACCGTCATGAACGCGGCCGGCGACGGCCGTAACCCCGGTGAAGTGGCCGGTCACGCCGCCCAAGCGGTGGCCCGCCGCATTGTCGAGGACACCGAGCGAGGCCGCCTCGGATTGGAATTCGCGGCCCGCGCCGCCCGCGACGAACAGGCCCGATCGGTACTCACCCCGATGCGCCGCGCTCAGCGCGAAGCAGCGGCCCGGGCCGTCACCGAGGTGACCGAACGCGGCGGTATCCGCCTTCCGGTCGATCCCGAACTGGCCGCACTGATCCTGCACTGCCTCACCAACGGGCTGTCGATGGAACATCTCGCCGATCCGGAGGCTGTGGACCGCGCGGCGGCCGAGCAGGCATTGCACGCGGTACTCGCCTGGCTCACCGGCACGCCACCGACGGCCTGAGCCCGGTACCCGCGCCACCGGCTCCCGGAGGCTTCCTCCCCGGCTCTCCAGGAGGCGCATCACATGCGCAAGCACTATGTCGACTCATTGCGAAATCTCGGAATTCTGTTCCTGTTCCCGTTCCACACGGCGCGAGTGTTCAACGACAATCCATCCTTCTACGTCAAAGGCGCGCCGAACACCTTCTCTTCCGTTCTGGTGTACAGCTCGTCGTTCTGGTTCATGCCGCTGCTGTTCCTGCTGGCAGGTATCTCCAGTTTTCACGCGCTGCGCACCCGGACCGCGCGCCTGTATCTCCGCGAACGCGGTGCACGTCTGCTGGTGCCCTTCGTCTTCGGCTGTCTACTACTCGTTCCGCCACAGGCCTACTACGCGCACCGGTTTCAACTCGGCTACCAGGGCAGCTACCCCGAATTCCTGGTCCGGTACTTCACCGATTTCTCCGGCTGGACGGAAACGACCGGACTCTCCCCCGCCCACCTGTGGTTTCTCCTGTACCTGTTCGTCATCTCGATCACGCTGTTACCCCTCATGCGCGCGGTCGTCGTCCGTGGATACGCGGCGGCGTGGCCGGCCGACCGGCGATTCCTGTTGCTGCCCTTTGCGGTTCTCGCCGCGGCGTCTCTGCTTCCGGCACCGGGGGGCCAGAACATTTTCGTCTACGGCGTCTATTTTCTGCTCGGATTCCTCATCGCCACCAACGATGAGATCATCACCACCATCGAACGTCTCCGCCGCATCAACCTGGTGATCGCCCTCGCCGGTACGGCGTTGTTCCTGGTCGAAATCCACCGGCTCGGAAAGCAGACGACACTGCTGTTCGCGCTCTGGCATCAGCTGTTCTTCTGGGCCGCGTTACTGGCGATACTCGGCTACGGCAAGCGCTACGCGAACAGCAGACCGCGTTTCATGGACTACTTCGGCCCGGCTTCCTTCCCGGTATATGTCGTCCACCAGACCTATCTGGTCATCATCGCCTTCTATATCGTGCGCACGGTCGATAACGACGCGGTAGCCTTCGCGCTCATTCTGCTGCTCTCCTTCGGGGTCAGCCTGGGCACCTACGAGGTCATCCGCCGCATCGGTCCGCTCCGTCCGCTGTTCGGCCTGCCGCGCGGTCATGGCGCCCCTTCCGCTGAGGCCCGGGTTGTTACTACGAGCGGACCACACCCGCGACCACGCCAACCGAAGCAGCGCCCGGCCCGATGACGCGCGAAACGAGGTAGAGCAATGCGCAAGTGGATTTTCCCTGACGGCGTCGACCGCAACCGCGTCCCACAGCGGAGAGGTTCCGGAGCCGACCGCCGCTCCATTGTCGATCGAGTGATCGGGGCCGGACACACAGGACGCAGGGTAGGGTCGCCGAACCCGGCAGCGGTGGGGTCGGCGCACTCGTGGATCGGCCCACGCCGGTGAACGCCGTCGTACGTGCACTCAATTCCTCGGCCACGCGGTTCGGGGCGGCCACCCGCAACTTCACGCTGCTGTGGAAAGGTCGCACTCGAGAGGTGACGGGAACTACACGGTTCGGAGCGGGGCACCTGCAGAAAGCCGATGCTGATCTGAAAACTGTTCCGGGGAAATGGCACCCGGTCGGAGACGGCGATGTCGACGATACGCTCGAAGTCGCTTGGTCCGACGAATCCGGCCGGGCACCCGATATCCCGCTGTATGGCTGGGACGCCAATGGTGCGTATATCGAATTCGACGCCGATGATGTCGTGACCATGCCGCTGACGTCATCCGACGGCCGAATCTGTGGTGTCGCATTTCCCCTGTACGAACGCGACAAGGTCATCACGTCATGGGCTGCGACGGCGGATCGGAGCGCTAATCGCGAGTTCAGGGCCGCTTGGCCGGTACTGGATGTGGCAACACGCAAAGAAGCCGTCGCACCCGGCTGGCACCGGGACTCCCCGCCGATCGAGGCACCCTACTTCGACCCCGACCATGAGCCGCTCGTGCTGTACGCGCACGCGTACAGCAACGGGTATGCGATCCCTGTTCGCGACAAGCAGACAGGCTCGCCGAGCGAGGTCTTGGTGGACGGAATAGTTTTCGGCCGCCTGGCCGAGGGGAACGAACACTTTCGAACCGCGCTGGAACAGCATCCCGGCAGTTCGCTGCTCCAGGTCTCGTGCAGGGCAGCCGAGCCGGGAGGCGACGCGCACCGGCTGCTGGCGAACTATCTACACGAGAACGGCTTCACCGGCGATATCTGGGCCGGCCGGGATGAAATGATGGTACACAGCACAGGGCAGCTGGCCATTCGGATCGAAATAACGCCCGAAGGCACCATTGCTCCGCCGTTCCAGGTCACTCGGGCACCACGGGACCGGCCGGCGACCGACCCGGGTGCAGCGTTGTGACCGGGCACCGTGGCCACCGGCCGGCACGGCTCAGCGACCTGCCAGGACTACCTCCGCGAACCTGCCCACCGCGAGCACCAGGTCGTCGGAGTGCCGGGGCCCCACGATCTGGAGCCCGACCGGCAGGCCATCACTCGTCCGCCCGGCCGGAATACTCAGCGCGGGCTGCTGGGTGAGATTGAACGGATAGGTGTAGGGCGTCCAATCCGGCCAATCCGACATATCGCTGCCGGGCGGCACATCGTGGCCGGCTTCGAACGCCGTGATCGGGACGGTGGGAGTGAGGAGGATGTCGTAGGCGGTGTGGAACGTTCCCATGGTGATCGCCACCTGGGCGGCGACCGCGCGGGCGTCGAGATAGTCGGTGGCGGCGAGGGTTTCCCCGTATTCCCAGACCCGCCGCAGACCGGGGTCGGCCTTCTCGCGCGCACCCTCCGGGAAGGTCGCCATCATCGCCGCGGCGCCCGCGGCCCACATCACGTCGAAGGCGTCGCGCGGGTCGGCGAAACCGGGGTCGGCGACCGATATCCGCAACCCGGCGACCTCGAGTGCGTCCACGGCCCCGGACACGATCGCCTCGACCTCCGGGTCGGGGCGCACATATCCCAGCGTCGGCGAGTAGGCGGCGGTCACACCGCGAACATCGCGCTGGATCTGGCCGCGGAAGGTGGTCAGCGTGGGCGCGAGCGCGGAGGGGTCGCGGGGATCGGGGAGAGAGAGGATATCGAGCAGCAATGCCGCATCCTCGACCGTGCGGGTCAGCGGTCCGCCGTGGGCCAGCGGGCCGAACGGGCTGGCCGGGTACAGCGGAATGCGGCCGTGAGTGGGTTTGAAGCCGACGACGCCGCAGAAAGCGGCCGGAATTCGCACGCTGCCGCCGCCGTCGGTACCGACCGATACCGGACCCATCCCGGCGGCCACCGCCGCCGCGCTGCCGCCGGAGGACCCACCCGCGGTGCGGGTGGGATCGAGAGGGTTGCGGGTGATCCCGGTGAGCGGGCTGTCCGTGACACCTTTCCAGGCGATCTCGGGCGTGGTGGTCTTACCCACCATCACCATGCCGTCCTCCCGTACCCGCGCCACGACCGGGCTGTCCACCGGCCAGGGCCCCTCCGGGCCGATGCTCAGCGAACCGCGCCGGGTGGGCCAGTCCTCGGTGAGGAAGATGTCTTTGATCGAGATCGGGACGCCGTCGAGCAGGCCGCGGACGTGCCCGGACTGCCAACGGGCCTCGGAATCCTTGGCCTGCACCAGCGCCCGGTCGGTGTCGACTAGGCAGTAGGCGTTGATATCGGTATCGCGGGCGGTGATGGCGGCGAGCACGGCCTCGGTCGCTTCGACCGGGGACAGGGTCCCGGCGGCATAGGCCGAGACGAGCTCCACCGCGGTCATCTCGGCGGGGTCGGTCGGTCGCGGGGTCTCGGGTTGGCTCATCTGGGGCCCTCCTTCAGCCGGGCACGTACCCGAGCGTTTTGTCGACGACATTGTCCAGCGGACGGCCGGCCGACCAGCGGTCGAAATTGGCGGCGAACGCGGCGACCATCTCGGCACGCCAGCCGATGAAGTCACCGGAATTGTGCGGCGTGATACGCGCGGTGGGCAGGGTCCACAGTGGATGGCCGGACGGTAACGGTTCCGGGTCCACCACGTCCAGTGCGGCGCCGGCTATTCCCCCCGACCGCAGGGCGGCGACGAGGTCGTCGGTCACCACGAGTTCGCCACGGCCCACATTGACGAAGCGGGCGTGGGGTTTCATGGCGCCGAACGCGCGGGCGTCGAACATGCGTCGCGTGCGGTCGGTGAGCGGGGCGATGGCGATCACGTAGTCGGCGCAGGGCAGTTCGGCGTACAGGTCGGTGCTCACGACACCGAAATCCGGATCGTCGTGGCGGGCCCGGCGGCCCACCGCCCGGACCCGCATCCCCGCGGCACGCAACAGTCCGGCGATGGCCCGGCCGATCGCCCCGGTACCGACCACGAGCGCGGTGGCGCCCGCGATACGCTCGGATTCGCGGTGCTGCCAGACCTGTTGCTGTTGCCGCCGGTTGGAGCCGGTGAGGTCCTTGGCGAAATCGAGGATCTGCCCGAGCACGTATTCGGCGATGGCGGTGTCGAAAACGCCCCGGGTGTTGGTGACGACCACGTCGCTGGCGCACAGTTCGGGGAAGAGCACGGTATCGACACCGGTCGCGGCGACGTGCACCCACTGCAACCGGTCGGCCGCGGGCCAAGCGTCGGGTAACGCGCGCGTCTGGAAGTCGTAGACGAAGAGCACCCGCGTGCCGGGCAGCGCGTCCGCCAATCCGGCGGAGTCGGTGTACCGCACCGTGGCCCGCGCACTCACCGGCGCCATGAGGGCCGGATCGGGCGGACGGCCACTGTGCACAACGGTGACAATCGGTCCCGATTCCATATTGACACGGTATGGTCACATCGTATGATTGTCAACAATCCGATCGTTCTCGGAGGTCTTCCCGGCTGAGTGCGAGAGGGGCCGCAGTGGAGTTCGATTTTCCTGATATGGAGGGTCCGGTCGCGCAGCGGGGCATCGGTGTGATCGCACCGTTCGACCTGGCGCTCGAGCGCGAACTCTGGCGCTGGGCACCGCTGGAGGTGAGCCTGCATCTGGCGCGAACACCGTACGAACCGGTACCGGTCTCGCTGGCCATGGCCGAACTGGTTTCCGACGCGGTACACCTGACCGCCGCGACACGGAATGTGCTGCACGTCGAACCCGAGGTCGTCGCCTATCTGTGCACCTCGGGCAGTTTCATCAAGGGCATCGACTACGAACGCTCGCTGCGCGACACCATCTGTGGCGCCGGGGCCGCGAACGCCGTCACCACCTCCGGCGCGCTGCTCGAGGCCATCCGCCATCTCGATATCGGCCGGATATCCATCATGACCCCCTACGACGAACTGCTCACCGGCAAACTACGCGACTTCCTGGACGAGGCCGGTTGCACGGTGGTCCGTTCCGAACATCTGGGGCTGGGCGGCGGTATCTGGAAGGTCAACTACCGCACTATCGCCGAACGGATCATCGGCGCCGACGACCCGCGGGCCGAGGCCATTTTCGTCAGCTGCACCAACCTGCCCACCTACGACATCATCGAACCGCTGGAGAAGGCTCTGGGCAAGCCGATTCTCACCGCCAACCAGCTCACCATGTGGGCCTGCCTCGGCCGGATGAAACTGCCCATGATGGGCCCCGGCCGCTGGCTGCTGGAGGTGTTCTGAGATATGCCGTCCCCCGAGACGACCCGATTCAGGAACGGAGAGCCCATGACGGCACCCACGATCGGTTTCATCTACCCCGACCACGCCGCCGAGGACGACTACCCGCGCGCGGAATCGCTACTCGGCGTACGCCTGCCGGTGGCCCATATCTACGGCACCGATCTGCATGCGATTCCCGAACTCCTCGATCTGGGCAGCCCGGACAAGCTGCGGCACGGAGCGGAGCAGCTCGCCGCACAGCAACCCGACGCGGTCGTCTGGGCCTGCACCTCGGGCAGTTTCGTCTTCGGCCCGGACGGGGCCCGCGAACAGGTCCGAGGTCTGACGGAAGCCGCCGGCGTCCCCGCCTCCAGCACCAGTTTCGCGTTCGTCTCGGCGGCCCGGGCGCTCGGTGTGCAGCGCGTCGCGGTGGCGGCGAGCTATCCCGACGAGGTCGCCCGGCTGTTCGCCGATTTCCTGGCCGACGCCGGGATCACCGTTGTCGCGTTCCGGAGCGCGGGTATCGAAACCGCGGCGGAGGTCGGCACGCTCACCACCGAGCAGGTGCTCGAACTCGCCGTCGCCAACGACCACCCCGACGCACAGGCGCTCCTGATCCCCGACACCGCCATGCACACCCTCGAGGTACTGCCGCGACTGGAAGAGGCGCTGGGCAAACCGGTGCTCACCGCGAATCAGGTCACCATCTGGGAGGGATTGCGGCTCATCGGCGCGACCCCGATATCGTCCTCGCTGGGCGCATTGTTCGCGGAAGGGTCTGTTCATGGCGGTGCTTGATTTCGAACCGGTCGACCAGCGGTCCACTGCCGAGGTGATCGCGGACAAACTGCGTGAGGCGATCGTGCGCGGCGGCCTGGAACCGGGCGCGCAGCTGGGCGAAGCCGATCTGGCCGCACAGTTCGGGGTCTCCCGGGGGCCGGTCCGGGAAGCCATGCAGCGCCTGGTGTCGGAGGGATTGCTGCACAGCATCCGCAATCGCGGCATCTTCGTCATCGAGCTGACCCTCGCCGATGTCATCGATATCTACCGTTCGCGTACCGCCATCGAGGGCGGGGCGCTCACGCTGATCCTCGACGGCCGCCGGGAGAACGCCTACGAGGCACTGGCTCCCAGCGTGCAGGTCATGCTCGACCGGGCGGGGGCCGGGGACGCCGCGGGCGTCTCCGACGCCGATCGGCAGTTCCACGAGGCGCTGGTGGCGTCCGCCGGTAGCCCGCGGCTGGTCCGGGCGGCGCGCACGCTGCTGATCGAGACCCGGATGTGCCTGGGTGCTCTACAGACCACCTACCCGGACCTGGGAGTCCAGGCCCAGGAGCATGTGGCGTTACGCGAGGCGATCGGAGCCGCCGCGGCGCCCCGGGTACACCGGCTGCTGCGGGACCATATGGACGACGCGGTCCAGCGGCTGCGTGGCCGGTACACCGCCGAACCGATCCCCGGCTGACCCCGGACGATCAGTCGATCAGGCCCCGCGGGCGCACCACCAGCACCGGCGAGGCACGATTGCCCTTCTCCTGGAGCAGCGCGATCACCTTCTCGTCCGCGGTGCGGGCGGCGTATACGCCCGCTGTCCCGACGGGTTCCAGCCAGCGCCCGTCCCGCAATTTCTCCGCCTCGGCGGCGTCGATCGGGCGATGCGGGAAACACAGAGCGACCGCGGCATCGATATCCAGACTGGGCGCCGGATCCTCGGCCAACTCCTCCAGCGTGCGCGCGTGCTCCAGCGTGAACGGCCCGACCCGGGTCCGCCGCAATGCGGTCAGGTGGCCGCCCACCCCGAGCGCCGCACCCAGATCACGGGCCAGCGCGCGCACATAGGTGCCCGACGAGCAATCGACCACCACATCCAGATCGACCAGGCCCTCCTCCGGAAAATCGCGCCGCGTCAGCACCTCGAACCGGGAAACGGTGACCGGACGCGCCGTGAGTTTCACCTCTTCGCCGGCCCGATGCCGGGCGTAGGCACGCTCCCCACCGACCTTGATCGCGCTCACGGTGGCCGGCACCTGCTGGATCTCACCGGTGAGTGTGGCGACCACCCGCGCGATTCCGGCGTCGTCGATACCGTCGGCCGCCGTGGTGGTGAGCACCTCACCTTCCGCGTCGTCGGTGGTGGTGGACCGCCCCAGGCGGATGGTCGCGGTATAGCTCTTCGTGGTGAGGGTGAGCAGTCCCAGCAGTTTGGTGGCACGTTCCACCCCGAGCACCAGCACCCCGGTCGCCATGGGATCGAGCGTGCCCGCATGCCCGACCTTCTTGGTGCGCAGCAGTTTCCGCGCTCTCGCCACGATATCGTGGCTGGTCGGGCCCTCCGGCTTGTCGACGATCAGCAGACCGCCCAGCAGATCCGCCATCAGCTGTGCGCGATCGCGGTGACGATGAAGCCGCCGGTGATCCGCCAGCGCCCGTCGAACGAGGTCAGCGGTAACCCGCCGTCACCGGTCTGCCCGGGGACCAGCAGCTGCGACCGGAAGGTCCCCGAGCCGGAGCTGTCGGTGGCCTCGTCCACGGTGAAGGTGATGTGCGCGTCCTCGAAACCGAGCCAGCGGGTGGTGAGCGGGAACCACGCCTTGTAGGTGGCCTCTTTGGCGCAGAACAGCAGGCGGTCGAGGTGCAGCGGGGAATCGCTGGTGCGCAACCATTCCCGTTCGGCGGGCAGGCTCACCGAATCGAGAACTCCCTCGGGCAGGGTGTCGTGTGGTTCGGCGTCGATCCCGATCGACCGATAGCGCATCTTGTGGGCCAGCGCCGCCCCGCGGAAACCGTCGCAATGTGTGAGGCTGCCCACGATCCCGCGCGGCCACACCGGCGCGCCCCGCTCCCCCTTGCCGATCGCGACCGCCGGTTCGCCGAGCTGCACCAGGGCTTGACGGGCGCAGTACCGCGCACCGATGAAGTCACGTCGCCGCTTGTCCACCGATTTCGCGATGAGGTGTTCCTCGGCAGGATACGGTTTCAGATCCTCCGGATAGTCGAACAACTCGGCGGAGGCGACACCGGCGGGCAGGATTGTCTCGATCATCGTCGCCGAGCCTACTGGGTGCGCACCCGGCGACGCCGGGCACCGCCCGCGTGCGGCGCTGCCGGGAACCGCGAAGTACGACCGGCCACCTCAGTCGAACCCGCGCCGGCGCTGTGCCTTGGCCCGCATCTCCGCCGCGGCGGCGGCCATCTCGGGCGTCACCCGGAAATGACCGCCCCACTCGTTCAGATCGCCGGGCGCGTACTTCGGATCGGGCAGGATCTGGCGCAGCAGATTGTCCGGCTTACCGCGCTTCTGCCATTCCCGCGGATAGCCGAGCGACACCTCCTCGAACCGGACCCCGTCGTGGAAGGTGGTGCGCGGAATGTGCAGATGCCCGTAGACGGCGCAGAGCACGTTGTAGCGGGTGTGCCAGTCGGCGGTCTGCTCGGTCCCGCACCACAGCGCGAACTCGGGGTACCAGAGCATATCCGTGGGCTCGCGCAGCAGCGGGAAATGGTTGATCAGGACCAGCGGGGTGCCCGCGGGCAGATTGTCGAGCCTGCGCCGGGTCGCGCGCAGCCGGGCCTCACACCAGGCGTCACGGGTGAGGTAGGGGTCCGGCGACAGCAGGAATTCGTCGGTGGCCACGACATTGCGTTCCCGGGCGATGGCCAGCCCTTCGGCCTTGGTGCGGGCGCCCTCGGGCCGGAACGAGTAGTCGTAGAGCAGGAACAGCGGAGCGATGGTCACCGCGCCGCCATGGGCCTCGGCGCCCGCTCCGGTCCATACCGGGAAGGGGTCCTCGGGGGTGAGCACATCCAGATCCCGGCACATCGAGACCAGGTAGTCGTAGCGCGCCACCCCGTGCATCTGCACCGGGTCCTTGGCGGTGGTCCACAGTTCGTGGTTGCCCGGCACCCAGATCACGGTGGCGAACCGCTCCCGCAGCAGTTTCAACGCCCAGCGGATATCGTCACTGCGTTCGGCGACATCGCCGGCGACGATCAGCCAGTCCTCCGGGGAATCGGGACGGATGTCCTCGACCACCGGCTTGTTGCCCTGGTGACCGACATGGATATCGCTCACCGCCATCAACTTGGGTATCACCACACCCACCTTCGCATATGGTCTGCGTCGCCCGGCACCCCTGTACCCGGCCACCCGCTCAGGACGGGATTTCGGCACCGACACGGATCCAGCGCCCCGAGAGCGCCCGTGCGCTCACCGCCGCCAGCCGCAACAGCATGAACGCGATCAGGCCGCACCAGATTCCGCCGATCCCCCAATCGAAGGCCAGCGACAGCCAGATCGCCGGCAGGAAACCGATCAGCGCCGCCCCCAGCGTGGTGGTGCGCAGATAGGCGGCGTCCCCCGCGCCCAGCAGTACCCCGTCCAGCGCGAATACCACACCGGCCACCGGGATCATCGCCACGAAGTACCACCACACGACGCCGGTCCGGTCCAGAACCGCCGAATCGGTGGTGAACAGCGGCGGAACCAGGGCCGCGCCCGCCGCGAAGGCCGCGGCCAGGCCCAGCGCGAACACCTCCGACCAGCCGGTCACCCGGCGGGCCACCGCCCGCGCGCCCGCGGCGTTCCGGGCGCCCAGCGCCGACCCCACCAGCGTCTGCGCCACGATGGCCAGCGAATCCAGGGTGAGGGCGAGAAAGTTCCACAGTTGCAGGACCAGCTGATGCGCTGCCACCGACGCCGCCCCGAACCGGGACGCGACGGCGGCGGCCGAGACAAAACACGCCTGGAAGGCGAGACTGCGCGCGATCAGATCTCGACCCAGCACCAGCTGGGCCCGCATCACCGGCAACCGTGGGGCGAGCGGCACCCGGGCCCGGGCGAGCGCACCCAGGAACAGCCCGGCTGTCACCGCCTGACCCACCACATTCGCCACCGCGGACCCGGGCAGTCCCAGCCGCGGCAACCCGGCCAGACCGTGCACCAGCAGCGGGCACAGCACCGCCGACAAGCCCAGTCCGAGTACCACATAGGTGAGGGGGCGCCGCGTCTGCTGCACTCCCCGCATCCAGCCGTTCCCGGCCATCGACAACAGGATCAGCGGTACCCCGAACAGGGCGATCCGCAACCAGGCCAGCGCCTCGGCCGCGATCTCCGCGTCCCCCGCGACGGCTCCGGCGACCGGCACCCCGGCCACCTGCACCACCAGGACGATCAGCAGCCCGATACCGCCGGCCAGCCAGCTCGCCTGGACGCCCTCCTCGACCGCTCCCGGCTCGTCTCCGGCGCCGTGCCGGCGCGCCGAGCGGGCGGTCGTCCCGTAGGCGAGGAAGGTCAGCTGTGAACTGACCTGGGCGAGGATCAGGCCACCGACGGCCAGTCCCGCGAGCGCGAGCGCCCCCAGCCGGCCCACCACGGCGAGATCGAACAACAGGTAGATCGGTTCGGCCACCAGCACGCCCAGGGTCGGCAGCGCCAGGCCCAGGATCTGCCGGGGCCCGGCCTCCACCGCCGGGGCCGGTGGCCCGGTCGGCTCCGTGTGCATCGTCGGCTTCCCGTCCGTACTCGCCCCGCGGCCCGCCCGGCGCCCCGGGTCGCGCCGCGGGGCGCCTCCTCAACTGTCGCTAGCCCAGCGCCGTGCGCAGCTGCGCCAGGATGTCCGCCGGCTCACCGTAGGTCGTGTACCCGGCCGCGTAGCGATGGCCGCCACCGCCCAGACCCGCGGCCACGGCCGCGACATCGGCACCGTCGCCGGTCCCGGGACCGCTGTCCTTGGACCGCAGCGATACCGTCCAGCGGCGCCGTTCATCGGTCGGCCTGGCCTCCTTGAACACCGCCGCGACCCCGGCCTCCGCCGTCGCGCGTACGATATCGACCACACTTTCGGCCTCTTCCTGACGCACCTCCGCGAGATCGGTGGCCAGCACGAACGCCGCGACCAGCCCGGTGCCGCCGCGTGCCGCGCGATCGAGCCGGGCCGAGCCGAGCACCGTCGACAACATCTGCAACCAGGCGAAGGGGTGGGTGTCCATCAGGGTGCGGGTAATGGCGGCGCCGTCGATACCGGTGGCCAGCAACCGTTCGGCCAATGCATGGGTCCCTGGGGTCACCCAACGGAAGGACCCACTGTCGGTGGCCAGGCCGGCGAACAGGCAGTGGGCGATTCCGGCGTCGATCGGCTCCCCCCACGCGTCCAGCAGGGCCGTGATGACACTGGCGGTGGATACGGCGTCCGGGTCGATCAGGTTGATCTGCCCGAACCGGGTGTTGGACCGATGATGGTCGATCACCAGCGTGCGCGACGCCCCCGCCAGCCGGTCGGCGAGTGCGCCGAGCCGGCCCGCGCTGCCGCAGTCCACGGTGACCAGCAGATCCACCTCGGCCGGCACCTCGGCGGGAGGCACCAGGAACCGCATCCCCGGCAGCGTACGCAGTCCGGCCGCCGGTTCGGCCGGTTCGGCGAACGACACCCGTACCGGTACGCCGCGGCGGCCCAGTACCGCGGCCAGCGCCAAACCGCTGCCGAGGGTATCGGCATCGGGCTGGATATGGCACAGGATGGTCACCGAACGCGCACTGTCCAGCGCCGCGACGGCCGCCGTGAAATCGACAGCGGCACCGGTTGTGGTCATATCGGCCGCGACTCAGTCGTCGTCGCGGGGTGTTTTGTACGGGTCCGCGTCGCCGGCCGGGGTGGCCTCGGCGGCCACCCGCGCGACCTCGTCGTCGGCGGCCCGCGCCCGCGCCAGCAGATTCTCCATCTGGCGCGCCGCGTCCGGCACGGTATCGAGCACGAAGCTGAGCGTGGGAGTGAACTTCACCCCGGTGCCCGCGCCCACCTTCGAGCGCAGCACCCCCTTGGCCTTCTCCAGGCCGGCGGTCGCGGCGTCGTAGTCGGGCTCGGCGTCGACGGTTTCACCCATCACCGTGTAGAAGATCGTCGCATCGTGCAGATCACCGGTCACCCGCGCATCGGTGACGGTGACGAAACGCAGCCGCGGGTCCTTGATTTCGTATTCGATTGCCGTGGCCACGATCGCGGAGATCCGCTTGGCGAGCCGGCGTGCCCTGGCTTGATCCACCATGGCCGCTCCTTTCCCTGTTCAGCGACGGTGGGACGGTCCGTGCGATAACTCGCCGCACAGACCGCGGCCACCGCTGATATCACTCGCGGCCGGTCAGTCCTCGGGTCCGAAGACACGCCGGCGTACTGCCAGCAACTGTAACTCCGGACGTGCCGCGACATGCCGTTCGCACCGATCCAGCACGGACGTCAGATGGTCCATTCCGGCCGACACCATCGCCACCCCGAGCAGGGTGCGGCGGTATCGGTCATGTTCCCCCGCCTCGGCGGTGCTCACCCCGAAGCGCTGGAGTTCGGCCAGTATCGGCCGGATCACCAAACGCTTCTCCTTCAATGAGTGCACATCACCCAGCAGGATGTCGAATTCGAGTGCACCCAGGTACACGCAACCTCCCGGTTATGGCGACTTCCCGGCCCGGCGGGACCGCCCATCGGGCCGGTGCACCGCTGTGCCGATATCGATGGCCGGACCGGGCGGTGGAATTCCGCCCGGTCCGTATCAGCTCAGTCCCGCGGCTTCTCGCGCAACTCGTAGGCCTCGATGATGTCGCCTTCCTTGATATCGGAGTAGCTCAGCGTCATACCGCATTCGAAGCCCTCTCGGACCTCGGTGGCGTCGTCCTTCTCCCGGCGCAACGAGTTGATCGTCGTGGATTCGGCGACCACCACGTTGTCGCGCAGCAGACGGGCCTTGGCATTGCGTTTGACGCTGCCCGAGGTGACCATGCAACCGGCGATGAGACCGATCTTGGACGACCGGAAGATCGCCCGGATCTCGGCGCGGCCCAGTTCCACCTCTTCGTAGACCGGCTTGAGCATGCCCTTGAGCGCGCTCTCGATCTCGTCGATGGCCTGGTAGATCACCGAGTAGTACCGGATATCCACGCCTTCGCGGTTGGCCAGCTCGGTGGCCTTGCCCTCGGCCCGGACATTGAACCCGATGATGATCGCGTTCGATGCCGAGGCCAGGTTGACGTTGGTCTCGGTGACACCACCGACACCGCGGTCGATGACCCGCAGGCGCACCTCGTCGTCGACCTCGATCCCGAGCAGGGCCTCTTCCAGCGCCTCGACGGTACCGGAGTTGTCGCCCTTGAGGATGAGGTTGAGTTCGCTGGTCTCCTTCAGCGCGGCATCCAGATCTTCCAGGCTGATGCGCTTGCGGCTGCGCGCGGCCAGCGCGTTGCGCTTACGCGCATTGCGCCGGTCGGCGATCTGGCGGGCGATACGGTCCTCGTCTACCACCAGCAGGTTGTCACCGGCGCCGGGCACCGAGGTGAAACCGACCACCTGCACCGGCCGCGACGGCAGGGCCGCCTCGACATCGGCGCCGTGCTCGTCGACCATCCGGCGGACG
Organism: Nocardia sp. NPDC050193; assembly: GCA_040674215.1. Taxonomy (GTDB): domain Bacteria; phylum Actinomycetota; class Actinomycetes; order Mycobacteriales; family Mycobacteriaceae; genus Nocardia. The sequence goes on from JBFARE010000017.1 coordinate 41,791, forward strand.
CGGCCGTAGGCGTCGCCGGCGACGATGGAATCGCCGACCCGCAGCGTGCCGCGCTGAATGAGCACCGTGGCGACCGGGCCGCGACCGCGGTCCAGATGCGCTTCGATGGCCACACCCTGGGCGTCCTGTTCCGGGTTCGCCCGCAGGTCGAGCGCGGCGTCCGCGGTGAGCAACACGGCCTCCAGCAGGGCGTCGATATTGGTGCCCTGTTTGGCGGAGATGTCGACGAACATGGTGTCGCCGCCGTATTCCTCGGCCACCAGCCCGTACTCGGTCAGCTGCTGCCGGATCTTCTCCGGGTTCGCGCCTTCCTTGTCGATCTTGTTGACCGCCACCACGATCGGCACGTCGGCCGCCTGCGCGTGGTTGATCGCCTCCACCGTCTGCGGCATGACGCCGTCGTCGGCGGCGACCACCAGGATCGCGATATCGGTGGCCTTCGCACCACGGGCACGCATGGCAGTGAACGCCTCGTGACCCGGGGTGTCGATGAAGGTGATGAGCCGGTCGTCGTCGCCCAGGTGGGTGAGCACCTGGTAGGCGCCGATGTGCTGGGTGATACCGCCGGCCTCGCCCTCGCGGACGTTCGCCTTACGGATGGTGTCCAGCAGTCGGGTCTTACCGTGATCGACGTGGCCCATGACGGTGACCACGGGCGGACGCTGTTCGAGGTCCTCCTCGCCGCCCTCGTCCTCACCGTAGGTCAGGTCGAACGATTCCAGCAGCTCACGGTCCTCGTCCTCGGGGCTGACCACGTGCACGACGTAGTTCATCTCGCCGCCGAGCAGCTCGAGGGTCTCGTCGTTGACCGACTGGGTCGCGGTGACCATTTCGCCCAGGTTGAACAGGGCCTGGACCAAGGCGGCCGGGTTCGCGTCGATCTTCTCCGCGAAATCGGACAGCGACGCGCCGCGAGCGAGGCGGATCACCTCGCCGTTGCCGCGGGGCAACCGCACGCCGCCGACCGACGGGGCCTGCATCGAATCGTATTCCTGGCGCTTCTGCCGCTTCGACTTGCGACCACGCCGGGGCGCGCCACCGGGACGACCGAACGCACCGGCCGCACCACCACGACCGCCGGGACCGCCCGGACGGCCACCGCCGCCACCAGGACGACCGCGGAAACCGCCACCACCGGCGGGAGCACCGGTGCCGGCGGGGGCACCGCCGCCACCACCGCGGTAACCACCGCCGCCGCCACCGGGACGACCACCGCCGCCACCGGGGCCGCCACCGGGACGACCGGGACGACCACCGGCAGCCGGACCCGGACGGGCCGAACGCTGCGGCATCGCACCGGGGGTCGGACGCGGGGGCATGGAGTTGGGGCTCGGCCGCGGACCGCCGGGGCGGGGACCGCCCTGAGCGGCCGCCGGACGCGGACCGCCGGGGCCGGGACGCGGGGCGTTCTGGCCGGGGCGGGGACCGCCCTGCGGGCGCGGACCGCCCTGCGCCGGACCGGGACGCGGGCCGCCCTGGCCCGGAGTCGGGCGGGGGCCCGGCTGCGGACGCGGGGACGGACGCTCACGCTCGGGCGCCGACGAGAACGGGTTGTTGCCGACGCGCGGAGTCTTGGGGCCGGGTTTCGGGCCCGGACGGGCCGGGCTCTGACCGGGACCGGCGGGACGCGGCTGACCGGGACGCGGGGCATTGCCCGCCGGACGTGCGCCGGGGGTGGCCGGTTTGGCCGCGGGGGCCTGGGCCTGGGGGCGCTCGGGCTCCCGGGCCGGCGGCGGGCCCGGTTTCACCGCGGGACCGGGACGCGGGCCCGCGGGTTTCGGGGCGCTACCGGCTACCGGAGCCACCGAGGACTCGGCGGTCGGCGCGGTATCGGCCGGGCTCGGGGCCGCGGGGGTCCGCGGCCCGGGACGCGGGCCGGGCGCCGCGGGTTTCGCCGCACCCGAAGGGCCGGGGCGCGCGGTGGTCTTGGATCCGTTGGATCCGGATTTCGCCGGCGCGGATTTCGCCGCGAACGATTCGCGCAGCCGGCGCGCGACGGGTGCTTCCACCGTCGACGACGCAGACTTCACGAACTCGCCCTGCTCCTTGAGCTTCGCGAGTAGTTCTTTGCTCGTGACACCGAGTTCTTTGGCCAACTCGTGCACGCGGGCCTTGCCTGCCACTGCTCTCCTCACTGAGAGGTCGAGCAGTGCCGCCCGCCTGCTGGCGGGGACCCGCACGACCTCGGGTTAACTCCGATGGACGTTCATCGTTGGTACTTCACGGTGTGCTCATGAGTGCTCGTGCCTGTTCTCGAGGTGTTGCTCCACGGCTGAGATATCCAGATGTCCGGACACTCGTAGTGCTCTGCCGATCGCTCGGCGCCGGACTGCTGTGCTCAGACAAGCCGAAAAGGGGTGCAGCCACGCACCCCGCCCGGAAAGTCTGCGCTGCGGATCGGGAACGATCGTGACAGTGTCCGTGCCGTCGCCGGCCGAACCTCCGCACGCCACGATCCTCAGCAGTTCGGGGACCGGTTCGCGTTTCCGGCAACCGACGCACGTTCGCACCGGAGCCGCCGGGCGCCGGAGCGCCGCCGACTCGTCGCCGCGATCGCGGTCGGTAACCGAAGACTCGGACCGAACCTCGTACCACTCTACCGCCGACCGCTGCGTACCCTCCAACCCCGCCCCCGATGACGTCGCGCGGACCGAGCTCGCGCGGCGTGTTCCCTGGTCGCGGGTCGTCGGCCGGGCGGACGCCGATTCGGGATCGGAAGTCACCGGCGATGCGCCTCCGTTCGTACCGCGCCGCCCGCGTCCGGGGCCGCGTCGCTGCGGATATCGATCCGCCAGCCGGTGAGCCGGGCCGCGAGACGGGCGTTCTGCCCCTCCTTGCCGATGGCCAGCGAGAGCTGGAAATCCGGGACGATCACCCGGGCGGCCCGGGCGTCCGGGTCCACAACTGTGACGGAAACCACCTTCGACGGCGAGAGCGCATTACCGACGAAGGTCGCCGGATCGTCGGCGTAATCGATGATGTCGATCTTCTCGCCGGCCAGTTCGCTCATCACATTGCGCACCCGCTGCCCCATCGGACCGATACAGGCCCCCTTGGCGTTCACCCCGGAGACCGTGGAGCGCACCGCGATCTTGGACCGGTGCCCCGCTTCCCGGGCCACCGCCACGATCTCCACCGAGCCGTCCGCGATCTCGGGCACCTCCAGCGCGAACAGCCGCCGGACCAGATTGGGATGGGTCCGCGACAGCGTGATCTGCGGACCGCGCGGTCCCCGCGACACCCCCACCACATAGCACTTGATCCGGTCACCGTGCTCGTAACTCTCGCCGGGCACCTGCTCGGCGGACGGGATCAGACCCTCGGTCCCGTGCAACTCGCTGCCGATCCGCACCACCACCGTGCCGCGGGCATTGGCGCGCGCGTCACGCTGCACCACGCCGCCGACGATATCGCCCTCGTGGGTCGAGAACTCGCCGAAGGATTTCTCGTTCTCGGCATCACGCAATCGCTGCAGCACGACCTGGCGCGCAGTGGTGGCGGCGATCCGGCCGAAACCCTCAGGGGTGTCGTCCCATTCGGAGATCACATTGCCGTCGGCATCGAGTTCGGTGGCCAGCACCCGCACGACCCCGGTGCGCTGATTGATCTCGACCCGGGCGTTGGGTTGATGACCCTCGGTGTGCTTATAGGCGGTGAGCAGCGCGGACTCGATCGCGGAGATCACGGTTTCGATCGATATCCCCTTATCCGCCACGATGGCGCGCAGGGCTTCGATTTCGATGTTCATTCCATGGTCCCTTCGGTCGAATCGGACGCGGCGACAGCAGTTCCGGTGAGCTCCGCGGCGTCCACTCCCGCGGGTGGGCGGCCGGGGGCGACGCCCCCGGCGAGTTCGAGTTCGCGCGCGTTCGGCGGGGAGAACTCCACCTCCACCACGGCGCGCGCGATATCGGCCAGACCGGCGCTCGCCAGGCGCGGTCCGGGTTTACCACTCAGTACCAGCGCGATGCGGTCGTCGTCGAGGACACCGATCCGGGCGGTGAAGCGCGTCGGCAGGCCGGGCTCCGGCGGTGCGACGCCCGGCTTCAGAGTGATCTCGGCCTTCCGGCCGCGAGCCCGGCGCCAGTGCCGGGGGGCGGTGAGCGGGCGCTCGATTCCCGGGGTCGTCACCTCGAGCAGGTACCGGGCGGCCTCGAATTCGTCGTCCGCGTCGTCCAGGCAAGCCGACACCTGCGCGCTCAGTTCGGCGATACTGTCCAGGTCGGCGCTGCGGTCACTGTCCACGATAACCCGTACCCGGGTCTGTCCCGCCGCGGTCGAAACCTCGACACCCTCGAGATCGAATCCTCGACCGGCGACGAGTCCGGCGACGAGCCGGCTCACCCTCTCCTCGGTCGGCATGGGCATATGGGCAGCTCCTGGTTCAGTTGTCACGCGGACGGAAATGTTCTGTGCCGGTGATCCAGCGTAACGCGCCCGGAGAAGGTAAAGGACCAGCGGTCTGCGGTAAGTCCACGCCGTGGTGCCCACGGCCGGGTGACTCCTCCGGTCTGGCACGATGGTCCGGTGACCGAGCGCGTTACCGACCGGCCCGCGGCCGGGTGTCCCCGCGGCCCCTCCCCCGACCGGCCGGGCAGCGTCCGCCCGATGAATCGCCGTACCGCGCTACGGGTCGCCGGCGGCGGCACGGTCGGGCTGTTCACCGTCGGCACCCTGGTCGCCTGCGCGGAAGATCCGATCACCGAGCCGGATGTGCTGGTCGCTCAGGAATTCTCGGCCCGCAGCGATGCCGCGGCGGCCACCGCCGCCATCGCGATCGAACCACAGCGCACGGACGCGCTCACCGCCATCGCCGGGGAACGCACCGCGCACGCCGCGGCGTTGCGTACCGAGATCGATCGGGCGATCGGTGTCTACGGCGACGGGACGACCCCCGCCGTGCGCACCCCGGCGCCCACCACGACCCCGGCCCCGGACGCGCCGCCGAGTATCGCCACGCTGCGCGATCAGCTGACGTCCTCGCAGCGGGCGGCGGCCGATCTCGCCGTCACCCAGTCCGGCTACCGGGCGGGCCTGCTCGCCTCGATCAGCGCCGCCTGCGCGGTTCAGGTGGGGGTGCTGCTGGTATGAGCGGGACCGAACAACAGGCGCTGCGGGAGGCCCTCGACGCCGAATACGCGGCCGTCTACGCCTACGGCCTGATCGCCGCGTATTCCGGCCCGGAGCTGCGGCGCACGGTCAACGAGCACACCGCCGCGCATCGCGCCCGCCGCGACGGCACGGTCGATCTCCTCACCGGCGACGGGGTCGCCGTGCCACCTCCCGAGCCCGCCTACACCGCGCCCATCGAGGTCACCGATCCGGTGTCGGCCGCGCGGCTGGCCGTCGTGGTGGAAACCGATACCGCCGTGGCTTGGCGCGCGGTGATCGAACACGCCGGTACCGAGCTCGTCCGGCGCACCGGTCTGGACGCGCTCACCGAATCGGCCGGTCGGCGAGCCGTCTGGCAGGCGGCGGCCGGTATCTCACCCGCGACCACCGCGTTCCCCGGGCAACCCTGATCCGGTACCTGATCAGGGCGGTGCCCATTCCGTGCGATTGGTCGACTGCGGCCGGTCGGGCCGGGGCCGGGGGAAGACCGTCCCCTCCTGGCTGCCGCGGCCACGCACCCAGGGCGCACTGCCCCGCGGTGGGCGTTCCTGCGGGGTGAGGGAGCCCAGGCCGCCCGGCATGCCGGGAAGGTAGGGCATCGACGAGCCGGTCCCCGGGTTCCACGGTGTGGACCCGGGCGACTGCCCGGATGCCTGCTCGGTTCCCATGGAAGTCCACGGGGTGTGCCCGGCCGCCGCGGCGATCGGGTCTCCCGGCGGCACCGCGGCGTCGGTCCGGGGCGGATCGTCCGCGGTGGGCACCGGTACCGCCGGTTGCTGCCCCGCGGCCGGCGGGCCGGGGACGGGCTCGGGTCGCTCAGGGGCCGCGGGGGTGTCCGGGCCCGGGTGCGCCTCGGCCGCCGCGTGCGGTGTCGGGTCCGGCGCGGTCCGGTCGTCGCCTGCCGCCGCACCGGTCGCGGCGGGCGCCGTGGCTTCCGGGGACGCGTCGGCCGCCGGCCGGTCGACGGCGGCCGGCAAATGATCGGCCGCATGGGTCTCGGTGGGCTCCGCGGCAGCGAGCGGGGGCGCGGCGGGGGGCGGGACTTCCGTCGAGAGGGGCGCGACCGGGGCGGCGACCTCGGCCGGCCCCATATGCTGCGCGGCCGCCGTGTCCGCCTGCACCAGCAGGGCGATGGTCTGCGCACCCCCGGCCGCGTCGCGCACGCCGCGTCGCATGGCCTCGCCGGCGGACCCCCCGACCGCCCCCAACCTGGTGGCCAGTTCACCGGTGACGGAGTCCACGGATACACCGTCCTCGATCATCGCCACCGCCTCGTTTCACCGTCGGGCCGGTCGTCACGACCGCGGCCGCTCTACCGTGTACGAAACCTCGGTCGCCGATGCCCGATCGACTCGGCCCCTCGACTGTGGACCCGGACACCACGCGACATCTGACACGTAACCACCGTCACTCCCGGGCGCTACCACCGGGAGTGGGAAGACTGCTTCGTGAGCGGAATCGGCCATGGCAAGTACCCGGCGACCGGGCCGGGCACCTCGCTACGAATACGACGCGACCCCGACCGGACCGGTGCCCAGACACACCACCGATCCGGGGGTCCCGTTCCGGATGATCAGTGCCGAGCCGCTGCCGACGATCCGCACGTAGACGGTGTTCAGACCCGCCCGCACCGGCGCCTCGGCCCGGTCGCCGCGTTCGAGACCCACGGTGAGGATCGCGTCGCGATCGGCGAAATAGTTGAGCTGGGCGGTCCACTCGTGCGCGATCATGGGGCCGTCGAGCGGGACCCGGGTCGAGAGATCCCCGCCGATCCGGTAACCGCAGCCCGGTTCCGGGCCTGGTGCGATCCCGCGGTTCCACCAGACCCGGGCGTCGGCGAAGGCGCCGGAGTCGGTGATCATGCGCAGGCGGTCGGTGGCTGCGGCGAAGGCGCCGGGCGGGGCGATCGACGAGAACACCCGGCTTGCCTCGTTCTCGGGATAGGCCGTCGGATTGAGCACGGTCCACGGCACCTCCTGCGCCAGCAGCGGAGCCCCGTCCCATCGCGCGAACTCCGATTTCACCGTGGTCACATAGGCTTTCGTCGGCCCCTCGGCCCAGCTGCGGGTGAAAGTGCAGGTGGACCAGAGACTGCTCAGCGCGAAAACCGCCACCGCGACGGTCGCCGGGACGGGTCCGCGCCACCGGCTGCGCCGCCTCTCGCCCGCCGGGTGTTCACGCGGGGCGCCGCCCGCCGCACGGTCACGTGCGAAGGCCCGCAGGATCAGCGCGCCCGCGGCGGTGAGAACCACGGCGGCATCGGCCGGATAGCGCAGCGACATCATGAGTTCGTCGACGGTATTGGGCCCCGCCCGCATCAGGACCACCGGTATCTGCGCCGCAGGTATGTAGACCGCCGCCGCCACCCACACCGGCCAGACCACGCGCCGGGCCCGGACGGTCAGCAGTATCCCGGCGAGAAGCAGCGCCCACGCCACCCACACCGCCCAGCCGGGGACGACCGCCCACGGCGCCGACGGCACCCACCGTTCCCAGCCCCAGGGCCCACCCAGCAGTGCGGTCACCACTGCGGCCCCGGCCGCGCGGGACAGCAGATGGACCAGGTCGGCGGAGCCGCCCTCGCCGCTGGAGATCCCGACCGCCGCCAGATAGAACACCGCCCACAGCGCTAGGGCCCCCGCGGCCCCCGCCCACAGCCCCGCGCCGCGGCGCAGCACCCCCCGCACGGCCGTGCGGCCGCCGCCGACGTAGCGCCGCAGCAGTACCACGGCGAACGCCACGAACGGCACCACGACCGCTTTCTCGAAGAACAACAACCCCACCGTGGTGACCAGGACTCCGGAGATCGCGTACCGGCGGCGGCCGGTACGGTCCAGCAGCACCGCGTCACCCACCACCCAGGCGAGCGCGAATTGCAGGGGTAGGGCGTTCAGCGCCGCCGACCACCAGGCGAAGGCGGGCAGAGTGAGCGGTGAGAACAGATAGAACGCCAGCGGGATCAGCAGCGCCCGGCGCCGCCCGAGTAATACCACCAGCATGCGCAGCACCGCGAGCGAAGCCGCCAGCTGGCCGGCCGACAGCACGGCCGCCGTCACCCCCCAGTTCAGCGGCGCGACGGCGGTGACCAGCCAGGACACCGCGAAGGCCAGCGGCATGAAATGGCCGTCGTGGTCGTGCAGCAGCAGCTCACCGGACAGCAGCGGCAGGCTCCCGGCCCGGCCGGCCAGGATCAGATCGTCCCAGTAGAAGTATCCGTGCGCGGTCACCCACGTACGGACCGCGAGCTGTGCCGCGATGAGCCCGGCCGCCACCCACAGCACCGTGACACCGGGGGCACGCAGCCGGTTCACCAGCGCGGCCCGCGCATGCGCCGGGAACGTCGCCGGGCTCCGGGTAGACGTTCGCTCCGGTGTGAGTGCCGGAGCGGTTCCCATGTCGACCCACCCTACAAGCGACCCGGCCGGAGCACCGGGGGATCGGTGCTCCGGCCGGGTCGGCGGCGGTTTTCCACGGCTGGGCCCTACTTGTCGGCCTCGGCGTTCGGCTCGGCGTCCATGCCGAGGTCGTACTCGCTCAGATCCACGGCATCGGTGCGTTCGTCCCCGATATCCAGCAGTTGCGCGACGGCGTCGGAATCACCGTGCGCGGCCCGTTCGCGCAATTCGGTCAGGTTCGGCTCGCGATGGCCGGACCGTTCGGGCTCATACATACAGCGCACCTTCCTGGAGGTTCGGCGCCGAGCCGGCGGGCTCGTACGCTCCGGCATCCGAGCTTAGGTGGGTTGCCGGATCGTCGCCGAATCCGCAGGAAGATCTCCCCGGTCAGCCGCGGGTAGTGAACCCCGGGCCGGTGTACAACGGCAGGTCACCGGTGGTTCGGATACCCGGTTCGGCGGCCACCACGGCAGGTATGGCGTTGACCACCCGGCCCACACCGGCCAGGATCGCCGCGTAATTGTGGTCACCCCGGACCCCCGCTTGCAACGAGCGGCCGACCCCGGCGGATGAACCCGGCCTGCCGAACCGAGCCCGGTCGCGACTCCGACCCGGCCGAACCCGGCGCCGCACCCGCCTCGGGCGCTCAGCTGCCGGACGGCGCGGGATTCGGCCATCCGGGCGCACAGTCGACGCCGACCGGACCGCTCCGCATCACCCACACCCGGCCTTCTTCCGCCGTCTCCGCGCCCGGCTCCCGCACGCTCTGCGGCCGCACCACGCCGTGCCGTATCCCATTGGCCGTGTGCACTCCCAGCGCGAAATCGCGGGTGAACCGCACCAGACCACGCATCATCCGCCGCATATCGACCTCCACTACACAGATCTGTAAAGTCCGTCGTCCTATACGATAGGTACACAGATCTGTGAGGGCAAGGGAGGTGCCTATGACGGGCACGACAGGCCGGGCCGAACCGGCATTCACCCCGGCGGCCCGGCGCATCCTGGACACCGCCGCCGAGCTGTTCTACTCGCGCGGTATCCATGCCGTCGGCGTCGATACGATCGCCGCCGAATCCGGCGTCACCAAACGCACCCTGTACGACCGCTTCGGCTCCAAGGACGGTCTGCTCGTCACCTATCTCGACGACCGCGACCGGCGCTGGCGGGCCCGGATCGCCGACCACCTGGCCGGGCACACCGACCCGATCCGGCGGCTACTGGTGCCCTTCGACGTCCTTCCCGAATGGCTGCCCGGCAGCAGCCGTGGCTGCGCCTTCATCAACGCCTTCGCCGAACTGCCCGAACCCGACCACCCGGGCCGGCAGATGATCGTCGACGAGAAGACATGGTTACGCGACCTCTTCCGGGAGTTGGCCGCGGCGGCGGGGGCCACCGACCCGGACCGGCTCGCGGTGCAGCTGCTGAGCCTGCACGAGGGCGCGATCGTCAGCTTCTCCATCACCGGCGAGCAGACCGCCGCGGACGCGACGCGCGCGGCCGCACTACAGCTCGCCGAGCAGGCCACGCAACGCTGACCTGCCCGGCGAGGAAAAACGGGTCAGCCGCGGACCCGGGCGAGCACCGCCTCGACCGCGGATTCGGCGGGGACGTCCTGGGTCTCCCCGGTGAACCGGTCGCGCAGCTCCACCTTGCCCTCGGCCCAGCCCCGGCCGATCACCAGCACATAGGGCATACCGAGCAGTTCGGCGTCCTTGAACTTCACCCCGGGCGAGGCGGTGCGATCGTCGAAGAGGATGTCCAGGCCCTGCGCGTTCAGTGCCGACACCACATCCTCGGCGCCGGCCCGAGCCGCCTCGTCCTTGTTGGCGATCACCACGTGCACGTCGTATGGCGCGACCTCGGACGGCCAGCGCAGCCCCTTGTCGTCGTGCTGCTGTTCGGCGATGACCGCCACCATGCGCGAGACCCCGATCCCGTAGGACCCCATCACGAGCCGCACCGGTTTACCGTTCTCCCCCAGCACATCGACCTCGAAGGCGTCGGTGTACTTGTAGCCGAGCTGGAAGATGTGGCCGATCTCGATACCGCGTGCCGAGACCAGCGAGCCACGGCCGTCGGGCGACATATCCCCGTCCCGCACCTGCGCGGCCTCGATGGTCCCGTCCGGGGTGAAATCACGGCCGGACACCAGACCCACGACATGTTTGCCGGGCTCATCGGCACCGGTGATCCAGGAGGACCCGGTGACCACCCGGGGATCGACCAGGTAACGAATGCCGTTGGCCTGCAGCCCCTTCGGGCCGATATAGCCCTTCACCAGGAAGGGGTTGGCGGCGAAGTCGGCGTCGGTGAGCAGTTCCACCTCGGCCGGTTCGACCGACGCACCGAGACGTTTATCGTCGACCTCGCGGTCGCCGGGCACGCCGATACCGACGATCTCGGTCTTCCCGTCGGGATGCCGCAGTTTCACCATGACGTTCTTCAGGGTGTCCGCGGCGGTCACCGGGCGGCCGTAGCGCTCGGCGATTCCCGCGCCGTTCGCCCAATCCACCAGGGTCGCGATGGTCGGGGTAGCGGGGGTGTCGTGGACCTGCGCCGCGGGCCGACCTTCGAGGGGCAGCGGCTCGGGCGCCGGGGTGACCACGGCCTCGACATTCGCGGCGTACCCGGACTCCCGGCACACCACGTAGGTGTCCTCACCGACCGGACTGTCGGCCAGGAACTCTTCGGAGGCACTGCCGCCCATGGCGCCGGAGGTCGCGGCGACAATCACGTACTTCACGCCGAGCCGGTCGAAGATGCGCTGGTAGGCCTCCCGATGCGCGGTGTAGCTGGCCTTCAGCCCGTCCTCGTCCAGGTCGAAGGAATAGGAGTCCTTCATGATGAACTCGCGGCCGCGCAGGATGCCGGCCCGGGGCCGTTCCTCGTCGCGGTACTTGGCCTGGATCTGGTACAGAGTGACCGGCAGGTCCTTGTAGGAGTTGTACTCACCCTTCACGGTGAGGGTGAACAGTTCCTCGTGGGTGGGTCCGAGCAGATAGTCGGCGCCCTTGCGGTCCTGGAGCCGGAACAGGGCGTCGCCGTATTCGGTCCAGCGGTTGGTGGCCTCGTAGGGGTCGCGCGGCAGCAGCGCCGGTAGCGAGATCTCCTGCGCGCCGATGGCGTTCATCTCCTCGCGCACCACCTCCTCCACCTTGTGCAGCACCCGCAGCCCCAGCGGCAGCCACGAGTACACACCCGGCGCGATCCGGCGCACATAGCCGGCGCGCACCAGCAGCTTGTGGCTGGGCACCTCGGCGTCGGCGGGATCGTCGCGCAACGTACGGAGGAACAGTCGGGAGAGGCGGGTGATCACGGTTGCCCAGCGTAGCCCCTGTGCGCTCGCCGGCCACATTCGATTACCGGTGGTGGGCGCCGTGCGCTCGGCACGGCCGCCGCACCCCGGATCCGTCCTTGCCGGGGCCGCCGGGCGGGCGCGGCGGCGACCGGTACCGTAACCGGTCGTGCTGGTGCTGCTCCCCCCTTCCGAAACCAAATCCGACGGCGGTTCCGGCGGCCCGCTGGATCTGTCGGCGCTGGCCTTCGACTCGCTCACCGAGGTCCGTGCGCAGCTGGTCGGCGACCTGGTCGCACTGGCCGGTGACCCGGACGCCGCCCGGGCCGCCCTGGGACTCGGTAAGAACTCCGCGGCCGAGCTGGCCCGCAATGCCGCGGTGCGCACCTCTCCCACCCGACCGGCGCTGGAACGCTATACCGGCGTCCTGTACGACGCCCTGGACGCGGGTTCCTTCACCCGGGCCCAGCGCGCGAAAGCGCTCGCCCGGATCGGGGTCGGCTCGGCGCTTTTCGGCGCGGTCCGCGCCGGTGATCCCATCCCCGCGTACCGGCTGTCAGGCGGCTCGAAACTGCCGGGCCGGCCGACCCTGGCGGCGGTCTGGCGTGATCACCTGGGCCCGGCCCTGCGCGACGCGGCCGGCGACGAACTCGTGGTGGACCTGCGATCGGGCACCTATCAGCAGCTCGGCCGGGTGCCGGGCGCGGTCACCGCGACGGTGCTCACCGAGCACGCGGACGGTTCACGCACGGTGGTCAGCCACTTCAACAAGCACCACAAGGGCCTGCTGGCCCGGGCCCTGGTGCTCACCCGCGCCGAACCCGGGGATATTCGTGCGATCGCCCGGGTCGCGAACAAGGCCGGACTGCGCACCGAGGTGGCCTCGGCTACCGAGTTGGTCGTCCTCACCTGATCCGGGGCCCGGGACCTCCGGCGGGCGGCTGCGGACTGCGCTCCACCGGGCCGTAGGCTCGAGCCTTGTGCCGAACACGTCAGCCGATACCGACAACCTGTCCGCCGGGGACTCGAACTACCTGGTGGGACTCGATCTGAACGGACGCCGGGTCGTCGTCGTGGGCGGGGGCAGCGTGGCACAGCGCCGGTTGGGCCTGCTCATCGCCGCCGGCGCGGCCGTCGAGGTGATCACCCGGGAGGCCACCCCCGCGGTCGAGGCGATGGCCACCGCGGGCCAGATCACCCTCACCCTGCGCGATTACGCCGACGGTGATCTAGACGGCGCCTGGTACGCCATCGCCTGCACCGACGGACCCGAGACCAATGCCGCCGTCGTCGCCGAGGCCACCCGGCGCCGGATCTTCTGTGTCCGCGCCGATCACGCGCAATCCGGGACGGCGGTCACCCCGGCGACCGCCCGATACGACGGGATGACCCTGGGCGTGCTGGCCGGCGGCCGGCATCGGCGCTCGGCCGCGGTCCGCACGGCGCTGCTGGAAGCGCTGCAATCGGGTGTGGTCACCGACGACGCGACCCCCATGACGCCCGGAGTCGCCCTGGTCGGTGGTGGGCCCGGCGACCCGGATCTGATCACGGTACGCGGCCGCCGGCTCCTGGCCCGCGCCGATCTGGTGGTGGCCGACCGGCTGGCCCCGCCGGAGCTGCTGGCCGAGCTGGGACCCGATGTCGAGGTGGTGGACGCCGCCAAGATCCCGTACGGACGCGCGATGGCGCAGGACGCGATCAACCAGGCGCTGGTGGACGGTGCCCGGGCAGGCAAATTCGTGGTTCGGCTCAAGGGTGGGGACCCTTATGTATTCGGGCGCGGCTACGAGGAACTCGAGGCCTGTGTCGACGCCGGCGTGCCGGTGACGGTGGTGCCGGGAGTCACCAGCCCGATCTCGGTACCGGCGGCCGCGGGGATACCGGTCACCCATCGCGGTGTAACCCATGAATTCGTGGTGGTCAGCGGCCATATTCCACCCGACCACCCGGATTCGCTGGTGGACTGGCCGGCCCTGGCCCGGCTGCGCGGCACCCTGGTCCTGATGATGGCGGTGGAGCGGATCGAACAGTTCGCGGCGGTCCTGCGCGCGGGCGGCCGCCCCGCCGAGACCCCGGCCACGGTGATCCAGGAAGGCACGCTGCGTGGTCAGCGGGTACTGCGGGCGACGCTCGCCGATGTGGCCGAACGTGTCCGCGCCGAAGGGATCCGGCCGCCCGCGATCATTGTGATCGGGCCCACGGCCGGGTTCAGCGCCGCGCCGGTAGCGGCCGGCGACAGTCGGTTACAGTGACCCACTGTGCTCGATAACCCCCCAGCTATCAAATATCCGGTGACGAAACGAGCCTTCGGCCTCGCCATTCTCGTGCTCAGCGGGTTACAGCTGATGGTGGTGCTGGACGGCACCGTGGTGATCCTGGCCCTGCCGCGGTTGCAGGAGGAGATGGGCCTGTCCAGTTCGGGCAGCGCATGGACCATCACCGCCTACGGGCTGCCGTTCGCCGGCCTGATGCTGCTCGGCGGCCGGATCGGCGATTCGTTCGGACGCCGGCGCATGTTCGTCGTCGGTGTGGGCCTGTTCACGCTGGCCTCCATGTTGTGCGGGCTCGCGCAGGGCGAGCAGATGCTCGTCGCCGCGCGCGCCTTCCAGGGCACCGGCGCCGCGCTCGCCGCGCCCACCGCGTTCGCGCTGGTCGCCAGCACCTTCGCCCCCGGTAAGGTCCGCAACCAGGCCTTCGCCATCTTCGGCTCGATGGTCGCGCTGGGCTCGGTCGGCGGACTGGTGATCGGCGGGGCGCTCACCGAGGCCAGCTGGCGGTGGATCTTCCTGATCAATGTGCCGATCGGCGTGCTCATCGTGATCGGCGCGCTGGTCGCGCTCCGCGATACCCATCATCAGCGGCTCACGCTGGACGTGCGCGGCGCATTCCTCGGCACCCTGGCGTGTGCCCTGATCGTCTGGGGCGCCACCGAGGGACCGGAACTCGGCTGGGGTGACCCGCTCGTCTACGGCACCCTGATCGCGGGCGCGGTGCTGCTGCCGGTTTTCGTCTTCGCGGAACGTCACGTGGACAACCCCCTGCTGCCGTGGACCCTGTTCGACAGCCGCGACCGCGTCGCCACCTTCGTGGTGATCCTGCTCGCCAGCGGCGTACTGGGCGCCACTACCTATTTCGCCGGATTGTTCGTACAGAACGTGGTCGGTTACAGCCCGCTGGTCGCCGGGATCTCGTTCATCCCGTTCACGGTCGGGGTCGGTGTCGGCAGCGCGGTGGCCACCCGATTGGCCCTGCACGTCGCGCCCCGGTGGCTGCTGGTCGGCGCGGCGGTGGTGCTGATGGCCGGTCTCGGCTACGGCTCGACGCTCGACGCCGACGTCGGCTACTGGTCCACCCTCCTGCCGCTGTTCTCGGTGATCGGTTTCGGCATCGGTATCGCCATGGTGCTCATCCCGCTGTGTGTGCTGGTCGGGGTGCCGCCGGACGAGATCGGCCCGCTTTCGGCGATCGGGCAGATGTTCCTGAACCTGGGGACCCCCATCGCCATCGGCGTGCTCACCCCGCTGGCCGCCTCGCGGACCCTGTCCGAGGGCGGGACCATCAAGAAACCGGCCGAGATGACGGCCGCGGAGATCACCGCGCTCGGCGACGGCTACACCTTGGCCCTGCTGGTGGCCGCGATCGGCGGGCTGCTGGTGGGCCTGATCGCGCTGACCCTGCGCTACACCGCGGAAGAGGTCGCCCGGGCCCAGCACGCACAGGACGAGGCCCAGTCGGCCTGAGCCCGGCGATCGGCGGCCACCGGCGTCACAGCCTCCCGGTGATCTTGGTCGGGGTGATCCGCACCGCCACCCGGGGACCGTCGTCCACCGAGGCCGGGTTGAACTCGGCGTACGGCTTGCCGGTGTACTTGATCGACATCCGGTCACCGACCAGCATGTCGGGGTCCGGGGTGAGGGTGGCGGTACCGCGGATCTCCGCGTAGACGTACGGGTTGTCCGGCGGCGCGATCAGCACCGAGATGCGCGGATCGCGGGCCAGGTTCTTACCCTGGACACGGTCGGTGGTCGTGGAATAGAGCAACTCGTCGCCGTCCCGGTCGATCCAGGTGACGGTCAGATGCGGGTGCCCGTCACGGCCGATGGTGGCCACGGTGACGAACAGCTTGGCATCGTCGATGTACTTCTTGACGGTGTCGGGCAACGAGATAGCGCTCATGCACACGAGCAACCGGCTCCGGCGGAGGTTCATTCCGGCTCACCCGGGCGGATCCGCTTCCAGCTCCTCCAGCAGCAGGGTCATCAGCCCCGACTCCTGGGTCTGCGTGGTGATCATCTCCCGGGCCACCTGTTTCACCACACCGTCGGTGAGCAGCGCGTCGGCCACCCGGGCCATGGCGATACCCCCTTCGTGATGGCGCTGCATCAGCTGCAGGAACAAGATCGCGGCGGCTCGGCCCCGCGCCGCCGACAGGCTGTCGAGTTCGGCCTGTGTGGCCATCCCCGGCATCGCGGCCGGGTCGTGGGCGGCGTGATGATGGTGGGTGCGCTCGGGCATCCAGCTCATCGGCTCCACGCTCGCGGCCGGCGCTCCGGCCAACCGCAACCAGCCCAGCAGGGTGCCGATCTCGGCGAGCTGGGTGTCCTCGATCTGCCGGGCCAGACCCCGCACCGCGGGGGCGACTCCCGGATCGAGCCGCTGCACCATCACCAGTGCCTGATGGTGATGGGCGGCCATATCCTGGACGAACCCGATCTCCGTGGCGGACAGGGCCTCCGGTGCCGCCGGGTCGTCGACGAACAGCGGGCGCAGCGCCGCGCCCAGCACCAGGAGCAGTCCCGCCGCCACCAGCACGGCGATCGCGTCACGTAAGCGCTTCACGCCGGCCGCCCGGTCCGGCGGTTCGGGGCGATCCCCGCCGCGCCCACCTCGCGCGGTCACATCGGCACAGCGGCGCGCTCATCGTGGTCCTCCCACCCGGCCGAGCGACTCGCCCCGACCCTCGACGAAATTATGGTCGACCGGCCGCCGCCGGGAGCGATTCGCACCGGCCGCCCGGTGATCCGCCGAATCGACGCCGCCCGAGACTGAAACACGTTACAGTCTCCCGCACGCGGGCGGCCCGGTGTCGTGTCGGACCGGCAGTCGCCGCGTCGAGGCCGGATGGCGTCAGGAGGACGACGATGCCCGACGATGTGAACCCCACCGAACATATGCGGCTGACCACCAGCGAACGCGACCTGGATGCGCTGGCGGGACAACTCTCCGAGTGGTTACGGGACCGGGTCGGCGCCGACGAGCCGCCGGTCGTCAGTGATCTGCAACGGCCACTGTCCGGCGGCCTGTCCAGCGCCTCGGTGCTGTTCGACGCGCACTGGAAGTCCGGCGGCCGCACCGAGGGGGGCGCCTTCGTCGCGCGGATGATTCCGGAGGAGGGCGCGTTCCCGGTCTTCGAGAAATACGATCTGGAACTGCAATACCGGGTCATCACCGAAATCGCCGCCGCCACCGATGTGCCGGTACCGCGGTTGCGCTGGCTGGAAACCGGGAGTGCGGCCTGCGGTGCGCCGTTCTTCGTGATGGACCGGATACCGGGCCGTATCCCGGGCGACAATCCGCCCTATGTGTTCGCGGGCTGGCTCTACGACGCGACCACCGCCGAGCGGGCCGAACTCACCCGCAACACCCTCGACGTCCTGGCCCGGATCCACGCGCTGCCCGAACCGGCGCAACGGTTCCCCGAACTCGACGGGCCGGGCACGGCGCTGCGCCGCCATATCGAATCGGACCGGGCCTGGTACCAGTGGGCGCTGGCCGACGACGGCTACGAGATCCCGCTCATCGAGCGCGCTTTCGACTGGCTGGACCGCAACTTTCCCGCCGACCCCGGGCCCGATGTGCTGAGCTGGGGCGATGCCCGGCCCGGCAATATCATCTACGAGGGATTCACCCCGGTCGCCGTATTGGACTGGGAGATGGCCGCTCTGGGCCCGCGCGAACTCGATCTGGCCTGGATGATCTTCCTGCACCGCTTCTTCCAGGACATCGCCACCGGATTCGGCTTCCCCGGCCTCCCCGATTTCCTGCGCCGCGACGAGGTCGTCGCGCACTACGAGAAGGTCAGCGGCCATACCGTCACGGATCTGGACTTCTACCTCACCTACGCCGCGCTGCGGCACGCGATCGTCATGGCCCGGATCAAACGCCGGATGATCCATATGGGCGAGGACACCGCCCCGGCGCAGCGCGACGACTACATCATGCACCGCGCCACCCTCGAAGCCCTGCTCGACGGCACCTACGGATGGGACTGAGATGAGCGAGACCACCGCCCACACCCCGGCCACCGCCCCGGGTCCCCTGGACGAGTACCCGATCCACCAGACACCGCTGCCCATCGCCCGGGCCGCGACCAGCGACCGGAACTTCTACGACCGCAGCTATTTCAACGCCCACAACCGCGACGGCGCGATCATGCTGGTGACCGGATTCGGTGTGTATCCGAACCTCGGGGTCGCCGACGCCTACGCCGCGGTACGCCGCGGCGACGAGATCACCTCGGTGCGGTTCTCCGACGCACGCAGCGACCGGAGTCTGGATATGGCGGTCGGCGGTTACCGGATCGAAGTGGTCGAACCGCTGCGTCGGATCCGGGTGGTGTGCGACCACGAGGACCTGGGCTTCGACCTCACCTGGACCGGGGCCTTCCCCGCCGTGCAGGAGCAGCCGCACGTCATGCTGGCCGGTAACCGTCCGACCCTCGACGCCTCCCGCTTCGCCCAGGTCGGTTCGTGGGTGGGCACGCTGGCGATCGGCGGCGAGGACATCACCGTGGACCCGGCGATCTGGACCGGCACCCGGGACCGCTCCTGGGGTATCCGGCCCGTGGGTGAGGCCGAACCGCCCGGCCGCGCGGCCACCGAGGGAGCCGGTGGGTTCTGGTGGCTGTATGTGCCCCTGCGATTCGACGATTTCGCGGTGGTGGTGATCATCCAGGAGAACCCCGACGGCTACCGGACCCTCAACGACGCGGTCCGGGTGTTCCCGGACGGATCAGTGGAACAACTGGGCTGGCCGCGAATCACCATCGACTACCGGTCCGGGACCCGCCATCCCGAGAGCGCGAGCCTGGAACTGCGGACTCCCGACGGGAAACCGCTGACCATCGATATCCGCACGGTCACCGGGATACCGCTGCACATCGGCTGCGGTTACGGCGGCGACCCGGACTGGCAGCACGGGCAGTGGAAGGGCCGCGACTGGTCGTGGGCCAACAGCTACGACCTCACCGATCCGGCGATCGCCGGGCGGATACCGTGGGGCGTCACCGATCACATCGCACACGCCCGCTGCGGGGACGCCGAAGGCTGGGGACTGTTCGAACACGCCAGCGTCGGCCGGCACGATCCCACCGGTTTCGCGGATCTGCTGTCGGTGGCACCTTAGAGAGTGTTGTCGCTGCCACTGAAGGTGTGGTGTGTCGGAATCGGAATGCTCGGCTGCTTCGACCCTTCGATGGAATCCGGGCTACCCGATTCCGACATCACGACTCGATCGGGCTCCTCGGTACCGCCCGCACCCATGGACAGCGTCAACGCGCCGGCAACGGCTATCGCCGCACCGCAGATCGCAACACATGCCGGCCACCCGGTCCCGGCGACCGCCGCTGTTCCGAAGCCTGTACCGAGACTGCCGCCGATGAAGTACACCAGCATGTAGGCGCTGTTGAACTGCGCCGGCGCGGCCGGGTTCATCGCCAAGATCGTGGTTTGATTCGCCACTTGCGCGGCGAAGAGGCCGGCATCGAACAGCGCGAGAGCAACGAGTGTTATCGCAACGTCGGACAGTCCATACGCGAGGATCACGCACGATGCACCAGCTACGGCCAACCCGACCCGGATGACCGGTCGAGGTCCGACCCGGTCTGTCCACCTACCCGCGATCCGAGTTGCGAGGATGCCCGAGATACCGGCAAGTCCATACAGTCCGATCTGTTCGGCCGAGAGCGAGGACGGTGGTTCCGACAGAGCGAGAGCGATTCCAGACCACACCGCGCAGAATGCGAAAAACCAGAGAGCACCACGCACTGCGCCGCTCCGCAGGACTCTGCTCCGACGAAACAGGGCGGGAGTCGACACGAGCGCCGCCAGATATCCCTGAGTAACACTTCCTTTGGCGGCGGGCAGGGCACGCAGGCAGACTGCCGCAACTACTACGCACGCCGCCGCGACCACGAGGAGCATGTTCTGCCAACCCACCAGGTCGGTCAGCCACCCGCCGAGGATTCGTCCTGCGAGAATGCCGGCCGAAATCCCCGCGGTGACAATGCCCAAACTCGTCGAACGGCGCGACGGCGGGGCCGATCGCCCCACCACCGAACTCAAACCCGCTCCGACCGAAGAACATGCTCCCGTGACCAGCATCGCCGGCCCGATCGACCACACCACGCCACTGACAGCTGTCAGCACAAGTGCGGCAGCGAGCGCAAGGAACTGCAGCGCGACAACAATTCGTGGTGAGAACCTGTCGACGAGAGGCACGAGCAGGGCCAGGCCCACCATGTAACCCACCGGGCCGCATGCCAGCGCCACGCCCGTGGCGGAAACGGTTACCCCGAGCGATGCCGACACCTCGGCGACGGCCGGCTGAAGCGGGTAGATCGTCGCTGTTCCCAGCGCCGCGGCGATGGACATGAAGGTCACCGTCGTGCTACCGATGGTGTCCTCGTGAGTGGAGGCGAATGTGGTCACGATTCGACGGTAAGAACCCTCGCCCGGCGCGCGCTGGCAGAAATCGGCCTTCCTCGTCGCCGGATGCGGTCTTTCGGCAGCTGCCCGGGTGGGCCGCACGCCAGGGAACAGCCGGCATCTTCGCGCTGCACGTGAACCCGACGTGATGCAATCTGCGCGGACTAGCGTGCGAGCGCGTATGTCGCAACGCTCACGACGAGGCCGACCGCGGATACGGCCGTCGGCTCGATATGCCGGTCGCCGCCCTGTGGCAATATCCGGGCGATATGGTTTCTCCCGTTCGCCCCGGCGGCAATATGGACCGGGTGGGCCTCGGACCTGCGCACCGAAACGGTGAAATGTGGCCATTTCCCGCTGGAGGAACAGCCCGAGGTGATCATTTCGGCACTACGCGGTCTGATCGACCGAGATCGTCACGGGCGACCGGCGCCGAGAGCGCTGAGGGGTCAACTGTGCGCGGCGGTCGCGGCGACCACGACGCCCCCGACCACCTGTCGCGGCACGAGCACGGGCCCGGTACCGGCCAGCAGCGCCGCGGCCTCGGCTACACCGGGAATTCCCAACGCGGCGGCTACCCGCTCCGACGGGTTCGGCACCGGCATCCGCCCCAACCGCTCGACGGAATAGCCGTACAGTGGCACGCCCAGTACGGCGGCGGCATCGCGGGGGCCCGGCTCGCCGGCCCGGCGGTCCAGGGTCGCCAGACAGGCTATCCGCTGCCCGGGAAACGCTTGCGCCAGCGCCGCGAGAATCCGCTCGGCCGACAGATCCGGGCGCAGGCCGAGGCCGACCGCGATTTCTCCACGGTAGGGTTCGGCGTCGGCTGCGGACCGCCGGTCTCCGCCGGTCACCGTGCGCGCACGGCGGGGCGGGTGTGCTGATGGGCGCGCGCGGCGGCGACGAACCGGCGCACCGTCTCCGGATTTCCGGCCGGGTGGGTGTGCAGGTAGGACGCGTGCACCCGGTGCACGAGCGCACCCTCACGGACCTGTTCACCGGCGGTACGCCATCCCCAAGCGGGCGGGGCACCGCCGGATTCCACCAGCCGGGTCCGATGGAATTCGTGCCCGCGTACCCGCTCACCGGTCCGCCAGAGCACGGAGTCGGCCAGTGCCACCGCCTCTCGGTAGCCCAGAGTGAGGCGGGGCCCGAACTCGGCGACCGCGTCGATCAGGCCCGCCATCGGATGACCGTCCAGGGATCGGGTGAGGTACAGCAGCCCGGCGCATTCGGCGTGGATGGGCAGCCCCGCCCTGGCCCGCTCCGCCACCGCGGCGCGCAGTCCGGTGTTGGCCGCCAACGTCCCCGCGTGCTCTTCCGGGAATCCGCCCGGCAGCACCAGTCCCGCGGCCTCGGCCGGCAGGGTGTCGTGCAGCGGATCGATGATGACGACCCGGGCGCCCGCGGCGGTGAGCAGTTCGCGGTGTTCGGCGTAGCCGAAGGTGAAGGCGGGTCCCCCGGCCACCGCGATCACCGGATCCGGCCCGGCCGGTACCGCTGCGCCGTCCGCGACCTCCCGGACCGCGTCCCAGCTCGGCCCGGACTCCGGCGCGACGGCCAGCTCCGCGATCGCGGCGAGATCGATATGGCGTGCGGCCAGGTCGGTCATCGCATCCACCGCGCGCATCGCCGCGAGGCCGTGTTCCACCGCCGGGATCAGGCCCAGATGCCGGGACGGGACCTCGAGTTCGGCCAGCCGGGGCAGCGCGCCGAGCACCGGCAGGCCCACCCGGTCGCAGGCCGCACGCAACACCTGTTCGTGCCGCGCGCTACCGACCCGGTTGAGTACCACCCCGCCCAGCCGCACACCCGAGTCGAAGGTGGCAAACCCGTGCAGCAGCGCGGCCAGGCTCTGGCTGTGGCCGCGGGCGTCGACGACCAGGACCACCGGTAGGCCCAGCAGGCTCGCCACCTGGGCGGTGGAGCCTTCCGCGACGGGATCGGCGGCCTGTTCGTCGATCCGTCCGTCGAACAGGCCCATCACCCCTTCCACCACCGCGATATCGCAGTCGCGGGCGCCGTGGCGGTACAGCGGGGCGACCCGGTCGGCCCCGACCAGCACCGGGTCGAGATTACGACCGGGGCGTCCGGCGGCGAGTCCGTGATAGCCGGGGTCGATGTAGTCGGGCCCCACTTTGAAGGGGGCCACCCGGCGGCCCGCACGGCGCAGCGCACCGATGAGACCGGTCGCGACTGTGGTTTTCCCGCTGCCGGAGGCCGGGGCGGCGAGCACTATCCCCGGGGCGGCACTCATCGCACGGCGTTCCCGGTCGAGCGGCACCGGCCGGCGGCGTACCGGACCTCGGCACCGCTGGGCCGGCTCACCATTCGATCCCCCGTTGCCCCTTGCGGCCCGCGTCCATGGGGTGGCGCACCTTGGTCATCTCGGTCACCAGGTCCGCCGCCTCCACCAGCTCCGGCGGCGCGTCCCGGCCGGTGATGACGACATGCTGGTTGCCCGGACGTTCGCGCAGGGTCGCGACGACCTCGGCCACATCCACCCACCCCCATTTCAGCGGGTAGGTGAATTCGTCGAGCACATAGAACCGGTGCTCCTCGGCACGTAGCCGCCGCGCGATCTCCTGCCAGCCGGCCAGCGCCGCGGCCGCGTGATCGGTTTCGGTGCCCTGCTTACGAGTCCACGACCAGCCCTCGCCCATCTTGTGCCACTGCACCGGCCCGCCCACGCCGGTCTCGCCGTGCAGGCGGCCGAGTTCGCGGAAAGCCGCTTCCTCCCCGACCTTCCACTTGGCGCTTTTGACGAACTGGAACACCGCCACATCGAACCCCTGGTTCCAGGCTCGCAACGCCATCCCGAAGGCGGCGGTGGACTTACCTTTGCCCGGACCGGTATGCACGGCGAGCACCGGCTGATTACGACGCTGCCGGGTGGTCAGTCCGTCGTCGGGTACTTGCTCGGGCACCCCTTTGGGCATGGGTTCTCCTGATCTGGTTCGGGTTCGTGCTCGTCCGGTGCGACCCGGGCCTACGCGGCGCGCGCGCCGCCGGAGGCGCCCGCGCGGACAACCTCGGCCACCGAGGCGCCGGTCAGTTCGGTGAGCCGGACAGCCGTACCGCCCAGCGCGGCCGCCAGTTCGGCGGCCAGACCCAGCCGGACCATGCCGCGTTCGCAGTCGACGACAACGGAGGTGACACCGTCGCGAGCGAGGCGGGTGGCCGCCGCGCGGGCCCGCGGCACCGGATCGGTGCCACCGGTGGCGCGGCCGTCGGTGAGCAGCACCAGCATGGGCCGGCGCTGCGGGTCGCGGACGCGTTCCCGGTAGACCACCGCACGGGCGGTGCGCAGCCCCGCGGCGAGCGGGGTCTTCCCGCCGGTACGCAACCCGGACAGGCGGCGGACAGCGATATCGATCGAGGAGGTGGGCGGTAGTACCAGTTCGGCCTCGCTGCCGCGCACCGAGATCACCGCGACCTTGTCGCGCCGCTGATAGGCGTCGCGCAGCAGGGTCACCACCGCGCCGGTCACTGCCGACAGCCGGTCGCGGGCGGCCATGGAACCGGAGGTGTCGACCACGAAGAGCACCAGGTTGCCTTCGCGCCCTTCGCGGTACGCCCCACGCAGATCGCCGGGCGCGAGCACCAGCGGCCCGGTGCGCCGGCCGCGCGCCCGCTGATGCGGTGCCGCGGCCCGCAGGGTGCCCAGCAGATGCAGGCCGCCGGTGGGCTCGGGGGTCGTGTTGACCACCCGGCCCTGCCGGGTCTGTGCCCGGGACCGCCGGCCCGGTGCACCCTCACCGACGCCCGGCACCTCCCAGCGCGGCGGCTGGACCGGCGCCGCGACCGGCGCGCCCGCCTGTCCGGTCCCGCCGGCGCCCCCCGGGTTGTCGCCGGATTTTCCGTCCGGCTCGGTGTCCGCGCCGGGCGCCTCGGCGCCGCCACCGGGACCGTCCGGGTCGTCGTCGGGATCGCCGGGACCCCGAGTCCCCGGCGCCTCGTCACCGGCCGGCGGATCGCCGGCCTGCTCGGCCGCGTCGCGCATGGCGTCGTCGAGCTGTTCGGGGGTGATCCCGGGTTCGTCGAACGGGTCCCGCCGGCGCCGGTGCGGCAGCGCCAGTTCGGCGGCGACGCGGACATCGTCGGCGGTGACCCTGTCGCGCCCGCACCAGGCGGCATGGGCGGTGGCGGTGCGGGCCACCACCAGATCCGCCCGCATACCGTCGACATCGAAGGACGCGCAGACCGCGGCGATCCGCCGCAGTTCCACATCGTCGAGCGCGACCTCGGGGAGCCGGTCGCGGGCGGTGAGGACGCGGTCGGCGATCTCGGCGTCCGCGGCGGCGTAGGCGGCCGCGAAACCGTTCGGATCGGCCTCGTAATCGAGACGGCGCCGGACCACGGCCATGCGGACGTCCACATCCCGGGAGGCGGTCACATCCACGGTCAGGCCGAATCGGTCGAGCAGCTGCGGCCGCAGCTCACCCTCTTCCGGGTTCATGGTGCCGACCAGTACGAACCGGGCCGGATGGGAATGCGAGACGCCGTCGCGTTCGATATGCACCCGGCCCATGGCCGACGCGTCCAGCAGCACGTCCACCAGATGGTCGTGCAGCAGGTTGACCTCGTCCACGTACAGCACACCGTGATGGGCGGCGGCGAGCAGGCCGGGACGGAACGCCTGTTCGCCGTCGCGCAGGACCCGCTCCAGATCGAGCGAGCCGACGACCCGGTCCTCGGTGGCGCCGACCGGCAATTCCACCAGCCGCGCCGGACGGGCGCCCGATTCGTCGACCACCGGCGGCAGCAGCCGCGCCAGCGCCCGCACCACCGTGGACTTCGCGGTCCCCTTCTCGCCGCGCACGAGTACGCCGCCGATACCGGGATGGACAGCGCACAGGATCAGCGCCAGCTGCAACCGCTCCTGTCCGACCACCGCGGAGAACGGGAACCCGGCCTCACCGCCGTCCGCGGCGGGGATGATCGGTCGGGATGCGGGCCGGGCGGTTTCGGTGGAGGACACGGCCCCACTCTAAAACGTGCCGTCGCCCGGCCCGGTCCTCCCCTGCCCCGAGACGGGCGGACGGCCCCGGCGGCTAACCCTTACGCATCGGTACGTGCGCGACACCGTCCTCGATGAACTCCGCGCCGTCCACCTCGAACCCGTGTTTGGTGTAGAGATCGATCAGGTAGGTCTGGGCGTTGAGCCGGACGGTATGCGATCCGGTCTCGGCGAGGGCGGCCTGCAGCAGCCGGGTGGTGTATCCGTGCCCGCGGGCCTCGACCGCGGTACACAACCGCCCGATCCGGAAGGATTTGACGCCGTCCTCGTGCTCTTCGAGCAGGCGGAGGGTGGCGATGACCTCGCCCTCGTCGTCGAGCCACAGATGCCGGGTCTCCGGCAGCAGGTCCTGTCCGTCCAGCTCCGGGTACGCGCACTTCTGCTCGACCACGAACACTTCGACCCGAAGCTTCAGCAACTCGTACAGGGTGGGGGTATCGAGATCCTGCGCCCATGACCGGCGGAGTGCAACCGTTGACATCATCGCGCCTTGCTATCACACCTCGGCGTCAGATGCACGCGAATGCCCCGGCACACGGCCAGGCGCGGTGGCGCCACGGCACGGCCCGCGGGGTCACCACCCCGCGGGCCGTGCGCGCGAATACTTTCCGATCAGACCCCGGTAGCGACCCCGGCGCGCGTCTCGGACCGGTCCAGCTGCAACGCCTTACCCGTCCACTCCCACACCTCGCCGAACAGGCGCTGGTTCTCCGACAGTTTCACTCCCAGCGAGGGGACCATTTCCTTCAGCTTGGGCGTCCACTGCTCGTATTCCGCCGGGAAGCAGCGTTCCAGCACGTCCAGCATGGCGGTGACACAGGTGGAGGCGCCGGGCGAGGCGCCCAGCAGACCGGCGATGGAACCGTCCTGCGCCGCGATGACGGCGGTACCCAGTTCGAGGACACCGCCGGCGCCCTTACGGCGGATCACCTGCACCCGCTGTCCGGCCGTGATGAGTTCCCAGTCCCGGCCCTCGGCGCGCGGAATGAACTCCTCCATGGTGTACACCCGGCCGGACTGCGATTTCATCAGCTCGGTGACCAGGTATTTGACCAGGCTCAGCTCGGTGACGCCGACGCCGAGCATCGGTGCCAGATTGCCGAGTTTGATCGATTTGAACAGGTCGGCATTGCTGCCGTCCTTGAGGAACTTGGGGGTCCAGCCGGCGTAGGGCCCGAACAGCAGGCCGGGCTTGCCCTTGATGACCCGGGTGTCCAGATGCGGGACCGACATGGGCGGCGCACCGACCGCCGCCTTTCCATACACCTTGGCTGCATGCTTCTCGATCAGTTCGGTGTTGGTACACCGCAGGAACTGACCCGAGACCGGGAAGCCCGCGAAACCGCGGATCTCCTTGATTCCCGCCTTCTGCAGCAGCGGCAGCGCCCCGCCGCCGGCCCCGACGAAGACGAATTTGCTGATAAGCGTGCGAGTGCGCCCGGTGCGGGTGTTGCGCACCGTGACCTTCCAGCTGCCGTCCTTCTGCTTGGACAGGTTACGGACCTCGTTACCGAAGCCGATCTCCCCGCCACTGGCCCCGATATGGGCGAGCAGTTCCTTGGTGAGCGAGCCGAAATCGATATCGGTGCCGCCGTCGGACCAGTTGAGGGCGATGGGGTCGGAGAAATCGCGGCCGCGGGCCATCAGCGGCAGCCGGCGGGCGAACTCGTCGGGGCTGTCGATGTACTCCATCCCGGCGAACAGCGGATGCCGGGACAGCGCCTCGTACCGTGTGCGCAGGTACTCCACATCGGCGGCGCCGTGCACGAAGCTCACGTGCGGGATGGGGTTGATGAAGCGGGAGGGATCGCTCAGGATCCCGTTCTCCACCGCGTAGGCCCAGAACTGGCGGGAGACCTGGAACCGCTCGTTGATATCGACGGCCTTGCCGATATCGACCGAACCGTCCGGCTTCTGCGGGCTGTAATTGAGCTCACACAGGGCCGAATGCCCGGTACCGGCGTTGTTCCACGGATCACTGCTCTCGGCCGCGGCGGCATCGAGCCGTTCGAACACCGAGATCGACCAGTCCGGCTGCAGCTGACGCAGCAGCGCGCCGAGCGTGGCGCTCATGATGCCGGCACCGATGAGGACTACATCGGTCTTTTCAGTCTGGGCAGCGTTCGGCACGGGTGTTCGACTTCCTTGTCCTGATGCGCGGGGCGCACATCCGTGGATGCGGCCCGCTGGGGCACGGGCACTTGTGCAGTTGTGTACGGGTCGCGATGGTGAGCCCTCCGGGCTCGGCCGAATGTAGGTTACCCGTCGTTCACTATTGCCAATTGTGCACCTCGACACGCGCGGAATCCGCAGCCAGGGCGGCGATTGTGACGTAGATTCCTCCTCTCCGTCACCTTCGGGACTGCCGTTGCTACCGATCGGTCGCCTAGATTGGAGGCCGTGACCAACGATTCCGCGGCCGGTATCAGCGCTGCCGGCCGAACCGCCGACTGGCAGCCGGATGTCCTCGGTGACGGGTACGAATATCGCACCCTGGAACTCGGACCCGACCCCGACGGTGAGGGCGATATCGTCGCCACGCTGGTCCGGCATCTGCCCACGGCCGATGCGGTCGCCACTGCCGACGCGGTACTGTACGTGCACGGCTTCACGGACTATTTCTTCCAGCGGCACGTCGCCGAGCACTTCACCGCCCGCGGGAACCGGTTCTATGCGCTGGACCTGCGCAAATGTGGCCGATCGCTACAGCCCGGCCAGACCCCGCACTTCATCAGCGATCTGGCCCTCTACGACCGGGAGCTCGACGATTCGCTCCGGCTGATCACCGCCGAGACCGAGGCGAAGGTACTGGTGGTGGCGCATTCGACCGGTGGTCTGGTGACCTCGTTGTGGCTGGACCGGCGGCAGCGCGCCGGGGGCACGGCGGCCGCCGGTATCAGCGGGCTGGTGCTGAACAGCCCGTGGTTCGACCTGCAGGGCCCGGCCTATGTGCGCACCGTGGGCACACAGCTGATCAACACGGTGGGCCGTTTCCGGGCGAAGTCGGCGTTGCCGCTGGGCAAATCCAGCGCCTACGGCGACAGCCTGCACCACAGCGTCGCCGGGGAATGGGACTACGACCTGGACTGGAAGCCGCGGCACGGTTTCCCGGTGCGGGCCGGTTGGCTGCGCGCGATCCGGCTGGGTCAGGCGCGGCTGCACCGCGGTCTGGACATCGGCGTGCCCGCGCTGCTGCTGCGCTCCAAGCTCACCCGATTCGCCCGCGAATACGGGCCCGCGGTGGACGTCGCGGACGCGGTCCTCGACGTTGCCCAGATCCAGCGCTGGGCGGGCTGCCTGGGCGACCGCACCAATATCGTCCCGATCGACGGCGCCCGCCACGATGTGTTCCTGTCCGCCGAGGGGCCGCGGACCGAGGCTTTCCGGGAACTGGACAACTGGCTCGACTGGCTGGCCGCCCGGCCGGCCTGAGTCACCACATACTGGTCCGCAGCACGATCTCGGTCGCGAACTCCTGATCGGCTTCGGTGGCGACATTGTCGACGTCGACGCCCACCACCCGGAACTCCCCGTGCACGTGGCGGCCGGAACTGTCGGCCACCGGCCGCGGCAGCCGTTTGGTCACCAGCACGGTGGTGGGCAGTTCGACCGCCGGACATCCGGCGTCGAGCAGTACCCCGTCCCCGTCGGGTACGGCCGGATGCCCACGGTCGGCGACCACCAGGCTCACGAAGCGACCGAAACCCTTCGCGCAGACTTCCCATGCCACGCTGGCACCGGCGCCCCGGCCGGCCACATTGGCCCAGGGCACGCCGATCTCGTCGAGGGCCGCGTACACCCCGCCGGTGTCGAGCCCCTCCGCCGTTTCGAACACGATGGTCCGCAGATCGGAACTGTGCAGACGTGCGCACACCCGGTCGTAGACGTCCGGCGGATCACCGGAATCGGGGAGCAGCAGCACGCTGTGCTGGGTCACCGGCCCGTCCACCCGCACCGTCCAGTCCCGGTCACCGACCGCGATGCGCCGAGATTCCATGCCGGTTGACGCTACACCGCGCACCCCCGCCGTGGGGTCGACCGGGTCGACCGCGCCGAGATCGTGACGCCGGGCCGGCCGCCGCGATCAGACCGCGCCCGACAACGCTTCCAGCGTGGACCCGACATTCGGCAGCCCGGGGGGAACACCCTCGGCGAGGAGCCGGTCCAGCCCGGCGATATCGAGATGCGCGGACACCAGATCGGCGAGCAGGTCCAGTTGCGCGGCCCGCACCGCCGCCACCCGGGTCCCGGGAGCCACCGTGAACCCGGCGCGCCCGGCGCACCGGGCGACCTCGGTGAGCCAGCCCCGCCGGAATTCGTCGGATTCCAGGAGCCCGTGCAGATGGGTGCCCCAGACCGCTCCGCGCACTCCGCCCTCCGGGATGCGCGCTGCGGTCACCGGGCCGGTGCCGTCCGCCGCCTCCGCCCAGCGGGTGATGTACAACCACGGCTGCTCGGTAGTACGCCGCACCTGACCGTGATGGATCTCGTACCCGGCCGCGCTCGTCTCCCCCGCATCCGCCGCGGTCGTATGGCGCAGCACCTTCTGCCGGCCGAATTCGATATCCATATCGAGCAGTCCCAGCCCGGCGACCTCCCCCACACTCGATTCCACGGTGTCCACGATCCGGCGGCCCAGCATCTGGTACCCCCCGCAGATACCGAGGATCGGCCCACCCGCCGCGGCCCGGCGGAGCAGCGCTTCGGCGATACCGGTACGCCGCAACCAGGCCAGATCGTCCACGGTGGCCTTGCTCCCGGGCAAGACGACCAGGTCGGCGTCCACCAGGGCCGACGGGTCGCTCACCCAGCGCACCGTGACGCCGGGCTCGCAGGCCAGCGCCTCCACATCGGTCGAATTCGATATCCGCGGCAAGCGCACGGCGGCGACGGTGAGCCATTCGCTACCGATCGGGGCGGCGGGGCGGCCCACCGCGGTGCCGGCCACGGTCCCGAGCGAATCCTCGGCATCGATCCACAGCTCATCGCAGTACGGCAGCACCCCGAGTGTCGGGCGTCCGGTGCGTGCGGTCAGCTGGTCCAGGCCCGGCCGTAGCAGCTCCACATCGCCGCGGAACTTGTTGATCACGAATCCGGCGATCAGCCGTTGGTCCTCGGGTTCCAGTACCGCGAGCGTGCCGAAGAGATGCGCCAGCACCCCGCCTCGGTCGATATCGCCGACCACGAGCACCGGTAACTCCGCGGCCCGGGCCAGACCCATATTCGCCAGATCGGTGGCGCGCAGGTTGATCTCGGCGGGCGAACCCGCCCCCTCACAGATCACCACATCGAACTCCGCGCGCAGGGCGGCGAGCTCGGCGGCCACCACCTCGCGCAACCGGGTGCGATGGGTGAAATAGTCCGCGGCGCCCACCGTGTCCACCACCCGGCCGCGCACCACCAGCTGGGAGCGCCGGTCACTGCCGGGTTTCAGCAGAATCGGATTGAACCGCACGCTCGGTTCCAACCCGCACGCCCGGGCCTGTAGTGCCTGGGCCCGGCCGATCTCCCCGCCGTCCAGGGTGACCACCGAGTTGTTCGACATGTTCTGCGCCTTGAACGGCGCCACCCGCACCCCACGCCGCCGCAGCATCCGGCAGATACCGGCGACCACCACGCTCTTGCCCGCGTCGGAGGTCGTCCCGGCGATCAGCAGCGCCCCGCCGGGCCGGCTCACGGCAGCGTGAGGATTTCGGCGCCGGTCTCGGTGACCACCAGGGTGTGCTCGAACTGGGCCGTCCACTTCCGGTCCTTGGTGACCACGGTCCAGCCGTCGTCCCAGATCTCGTAGTCGATACCGCCCAGGTTGATCATGGGTTCGATGGTGAACGTCATTCCCGGTTCGATCACCGATTCGACCGCGGGCTGGTCGTAGTGCAGGATCACCAGGCCACTGTGGAAGGTCGGCCCGACCCCGTGGCCGGTGAAATCCCGGACGACGCCGTAGCCGAAACGGTTCGCGTAGGACTCGATCACCCGGCCGATCACATTCAGCGCCCGCCCGGGGCGCACCGCCTTGATGGCCCGCGTGGTCGCCTCTTCGGTGCGTTCGACCAGCAGTTCGACCTCTTCGTCGACCTCGCCGGCGAGAAAGGTGGCGTTGGTGTCGCCGTGCACACCGTGGATGTAGGCGGTGACATCGATATTGACGATGTCACCGTCCTGGATCACGGTGCTGTCGGGGATACCGTGGCAGATCACCTCGTTGAGCGAGGTGCAGCAGGATTTGGGGAAGCCCTTGTACCCGAGCGTCGAGGGGTAGGCGCCGTGGTCGCACATGTATTCGTGGGCGATGCGGTCGAGTTCGTCGGTGGTGACGCCGGGGGCGACCGCCTTACCCGCCTCGGCCAGCGCCCGGGCGGCGATCTGCCCGGCGATCCGCATCTTCTCGATGGTCTCGGCGGTCTGCACCCAGGGTTCGGAACCCTCCTTGGCCGTTTTCTTCCAGACATACTCCGGCCGTTCGATCCCACGGGGGACCTCGCGGATCGGAGTGGGAGTTCCGGGAAGCAGCGGCTGGCGGGTACGCACGGACATGCGCTCCAGGGTAGTCGGCGCAGGCCGGGCGGTCGCCGGGAACGGTCCCCACCGGTGCCGCACGCCCCGTGCCGGCTCCGCCTCAGCGGACGCGGCCGCCCGTACGGACCTCGAACGCGACCCGATCACCCCGGTAGAGGGCGGCGACCCGTTCGATCGGACGACCCTGGGTGTCCATGCCGCGACGTACCACCCGGATCAGCGGGACCGCGGGCCGGCAGCCGAGCAGGCCGGCTTCCCGGGGCGCGGCGAGTACGGTCTCGATACGTTCGGTGGCGCCGCCGTATTCGACACCGGAGCTGCCGATCGTCGCCGACAGCGAGCCGAGCGGATCGAAACCCGCGCGCAGCCAGCCGAAACGATCCAGCGAGAGATCGATACGTTCCAGCGCGATCGGCTCGCCGTCGGCGTGCAGCAGGCGTTCCAGCGTCATGATCGGGGTGTGCAGCGGCAGTTCCAGGTCTCGGGCGATCTCGGTGTCGGCCTCGGAGTCCTCCCAGGCGAGCAAACTGCGCACGACTCCGGATCCGTCCTCGACGGTGGGTTCGGGCGCCAGCGGCCGCACCACCTTCGGGCGGGCCAGCACGGTCCCGCGGCCCTGTCTGCGAATGCGGCCCTCCACCGCGAGATCCCGCAGGGCGTGCCGGACGGTTTCCCGGGCTACTCCGAAACGCCCGGCCAGTTCCCGTTCGGCGGGCACCCGGTCGCCGGGGCGTAGCTCGCCGAGCATCGTGTCCAGTTCGGCCC
This sequence comes from Nocardia sp. NPDC050193, assembly GCA_040674215.1. Lineage (GTDB taxonomy): Bacteria > Actinomycetota > Actinomycetes > Mycobacteriales > Mycobacteriaceae > Nocardia. The sequence goes on from JBFARE010000017.1 coordinate 74,605, forward strand.
GGACCCGGTATACCTTCGACAGGGCGGTGATTCCCGGCACCGCGGCTGCCTCGGTGCCGAGGTCTTCGCGCGCCGTCACCGCGCCTACGACTCCTTCGGTCTGCCTCATGGCAGAAACTACCTCCAATTGGCCTGTACCGATGCGGTAACCGAACATTCGCCGTTCGGTTCCTTCAGGTCTAGGCCATTCGACAATCTGCGGTCTTTCGCGTGCCCGACTCGGAGGTTCGACGACGTTCAGCGGACTGAACGTGGCGGTGAGCCGCCGAACCCCTACTGCACCGGCAGTCGCCGGCGCCCACCTGCCACCTCGGCGATCAAATCGGTGTAGCCGTCGACGAGTTCGGCGAGGTGGTACCAGTGCCGGTGCGTCCGGTCGCTACGCACCCCGTCGGCCTCGATGGCCTGATTCGCGGCCACCCAACTCAACGCCATCCGGTCGATCACCGCACCGAGGCTTTCGGTGTGCAGTGAGGCGCCGTTGCGGTGCTGCGGCATCCTGCAGGTGACCCAGTCGTTGATGTCGTCCACGAGTTCTGCCCTACGGCAATCGATTTCCGCTATCTGCGCCATATCTCGAACCTGCGCGCGGCGCTTGTGCAATTCGACCAGCGTGTGCGCGAAGCGCAACAGCACACGCTCCTGAACCCGCCGCCCCTGGAAGGCGCACAGCAGTTGTGGCGCAGTCGGCAGGGTTCCCAGAGTGAGTGCGCTCATTCGCACCCCTCGAACTCACCCGGCACCATCACACTCTGTACCAACATGATCGGCTCTCGATTCGGTAATCCCGGACATCGGATCGTTGTACACAACAAGGCTAGCTGGATCATGCTCTTACATATGCAAGAACACAAGATTCCGGTACGCAATGTTGCGAACAGCGTCGTGCGCGAGCCTAACGAATTCTTCCGCGGAACCGCGACGCGGTCCCGCCGAAAACGCGTACCTGCCAAGATCCTTCCCGTCGGCGGTCCGAATCCCCGCCGCCGCGAACCATACCCGGCCTGCACCTCGGACCAGGCGCGACGGCGCGTTATGCGACCACATCGCAACCGTGCCGAGATCTGGGCGCGGCACGCACCGGGAACCATACCGGCCCCTATGGTCCAGTGACACAACGCTCCCGGGCGCATCGCCCGCCGTTACGGGCCCGCCGAAGGGCGCCGACATACGGCTGGACGGAACCCCCGGTGGCCATCCGGCCTTGCAGCCGGGCTGCACGCTCAGACGCGCGGCGTCGGTTGCCAATTGTTTGCCATCTCGTCCGGATGCCCTGGACCGTGGCTCATTCGCCGAAGCGAGCAGACCCGCGGATACCGGGCCGCGACGGCCGGTCACCGCCGCGCCCGCGCTGTGCGGTATGGATTCGGGGGACAGTCGCCGACAAGGATGTGGACATGAGCAGTGCCCCCGACCCACGCGCCGCGCAGGCGGCCGCCGAGCTCACCGGCCCCGGTGGACCGTTCGAGCTGTCCACCGAGACAGTGCTCGGCGCCCCGCTCGCCGTCCGGCGCCACCGGCACCGCTCGCTGCGCGAACTCCTCGACCACTCGCAGGCCTGGGGCGACCGCGATTACCTGGTCACCGCCGACCGGCGGATCTCGTTCACCGAGCATGCCGCCGACGCCCAGGCGCTGGCCCGCGCGCTGGCCGGCCGGTACGGGGTCGGCCGCGGCGACCGGATCGGCATCCTGGCCGCGAACGGACCCGAATGGGTGATCACCTTCTGGGCGGCCCAGTGCCTGGGCGCGGTCGCGGTCGCGTACAACGCCTGGTGGGCCGCACCGGAGGTCGAATTCGGTACCCGGCACACGGAACCGGCAGTCGTCGTCACCGACGAGCCCCGTGCCGCGCTCGCCGCGGGCCACGGCGTGCCCGTGCTCACCACTACCGCGGACCTGCCCCGGCTGATCACCGAATATCGGGGTCCCGCCCCGGTGATACCGGTCGACGAGGACGATCCGGCCGTCGTCCTCTACACCAGCGGAACCACCGGCCGTCCCAAAGGAGTGGTACACACCCACCGCAACCTCATCGCGATCACCGACTACCACCGCTACACCGACGCGCTCGGCGCGGTACTGGCCGGCCGCGCGCACCGCGAACCGAGCGATAAGCGGTTCCTGCTCACCTCCCCTCTGTTCCATATCGCCAGCCTGCACAATCTGGTCGTCCCCCGGCTCGCCACCGGTGCGGCGGTGATCGTGCACACCGGGGCGTTCGCGGCCGAACGGGTGCTGTCGCTGATGGCGCGGGAGCGCGTGACCAACTGGGGCGCCGTACCGACCCTGGCCGCCCGGCTGCTGGAACACGAGCCGGCCGGTTACGACCTGTCGGCACTCACCGCGCTGTCCCTCAACGCCGCCCCCTCCTCACCGGCCTTCCAGCAGCGCCTGCGCGCCCGGCTGCCCGGCACCGGAGTCGCCCTCACCACCAGTTACGGCCTCACCGAGAGCGGTACCGCCGCCACCGTCGCGACACCCGCGGAACTCGCCGCCGATCCGGAAACCGTCGGGCGGCCGATTCTCGGTGTCTCCGTGGAGATCCGCGATCCCACCGGATTCCCGGTGGCCGAGGGCACCGAAGGCGAGATCTGGGTGCGCAGTCCGTACGTCATGCTCGGCTACTGGCGGGACGATGCGGCCACCGCCGCGTCGATCGACGGCGAACGCTGGCTGCGGACAGGCGATTTCGGCACCCTGGCCGACGGCCGGCTCCGAATGGCCGGGCGCCGGACCGATCTCATTCTGCGTGGCGGAGAGAACGTGTATCCCACCGAGATCGAGAACGCTCTCGACGAACATCCCGCGGTCCGGGAATCGGCGGTCCTCGGTGTGCCCGACGACGATCTTGGACAGCGGGTCGCGGCGGTGGTGGTGACCGACGATCCGGACACCCTCGACGCCCGCGAACTGCGCGCGTTCGTCGCCGAGCGGCTGGCGTACTTCAAGGTTCCCGAACGCTGGACGATCACCGCGACACCGTTACCGCGCAACGCGACCGGAAAGGTGCTGCGCCGCGAGATCACGCCCTGAGCACCGGTTCATGACCACTGCTCACCCCACTGCCGGTCTTTCCTCGTTATTGTTGCTCGACAGGAGGCGCGGCGGGCGAGGATCGTGGTAGGCGGACCGCGCCGGGCGCGAGGGAAAGGGATGACATGGCAGGCAAACGCACCGTCCTCACGGCGGGTCTGCGCCGACTCTCGGTGCTGCTGCTGGAAATGCGCGACGACGCGAAGCTGAGCAAGGAGGACGTCAGCGCGCGGACCGGCATCAATGTGACCACGCTCTACCGCATCGAGACCGCCCAGGCCCGGCCGCAACGCCGCACCCTCATGACCATGCTGGACCTCTACGACGTCGACGAGGCGCGGCGCCAAGAGGCGCTGGAGTTGCTGTCGGACGCGCAGAAACCCGGGATGTCGCGGCCCTACGAGGCCAGTCTGTCGGAGGTGTACGCCGCCTACATCAATTTCGAATCGGTGGCGTTGTCGGCCCGGCACTATCAGACCTCTTTCATCCCCGGTCTGTTGCAGACCGAGCAGTACGCCATGGCCGTGATCGATACGTGCATGCCGAAATTGGAGGCGTCGGATCTGGAGCGGCGCGCCCGCGCACGGATGGACCGGGCGGCGGTACTGGCCAAGGACGAGCCGCTGGAACTGTGGGTGGTGCTCGACGAGGCCGCGATTCGCCGGATCGTCGGAGGCCCGGCGGTGATGAGCGGTCAGTTGCGCCGGCTGGCCGAGGCGACCAAACGCAAGAACGTGATCCTGCAGATCCTGCCCTTCGACGCGGGCGCGCACCCGGGTATGGCCGGGTCGTTCACGATTCTCGACTTCCCCGACCCGACCGATCCCGAACTGGTCTATGTGGAGGGCATCTCCGGAGACGCACTCATCGAAGGTCATACCGAGATCCGGCGATTCGGTGTCATGTTCGACCAATTGCGGGCGATGGCCCTGAGTCCTCGCGATTCGGCCGTGTTGATCGCCGAGGCGGCCGCGGCGGCCGAAGCCCTGGCCTGATCCCGGGCACGGCCCGGGAACGAGGAGTCCGGGCCATACCGAGTGGGTACCCAGATCGGAACTGTCCGCTTCAGGGCTCGCACGGCCACTGCGGAGATGAGGGGTTCTCTTGGCAGACGTCACCGACCGGACCGATCCGGCACCGCAACCCGAGCTGAAGCGGGTCATGGGCCCATGGCTGCTGTTGCTGTTCATCGTCGGCGATATTCTCGGTACCGGTATCTACGCACTCACCGGCCGGGTGGCCGCGGAGGTCGGCGGGGCGGTGTGGATTCCGTTCCTGGTCGCCTTCGGGGTCGCGATGGTCACCGGACTCAGCTATCTGGAACTGGTCACCAAATATCCTCAGGCCGCCGGCGCCGCGCTCTACACCCACAAGGCGTTCGGGATCCATTTCGTCACGTTCATGGTGACGTTCGCGGTGATGAGTTCCGGTATCACCTCCGCCGCGACCGCGGCCAAGGCGTTCGCGGCGAATTTCGCCGAAGCCTTCGAGTTCGACGGCAAGGGCCCACTGCTCACCGTGATCGCGCTGGCCTTCATGGCGGCGGTCGCCGCGATCAACCTGCGCGGCGTCGGAGAGAGCGTCAAGGCCAATGTCCTGCTCACCTGTGTGGAACTGTCCGGTCTGCTGATCGTGGTGTGCATCGGGCTGTGGGCGCTGGGCTTCGGCAACGGCGACTTCGGCAGGATCATCGAATTCGACACCGGTGACCGCACCGCGTTCGGCGGCGTCATCGCGGCGACCACATTGGCCTTCTACGCCATGGTCGGCTTCGAGGATTCGGTGAACATGGCCGAGGAGACCAAAGAGCCCAACCGGATCTTTCCCAAGATCCTGCTCACCGGTTTGCTGATCACCGGGGCGATCTATGTGATGGTTTCGATCACGGCGGTGGCGCTGGTCCCACCCGACAAGCTCGCCGAAGGCGACACCCCGCTGCTCCGGGTGGTGGAAATCGGGGCACCGGGATTCCCCACCCAGATCTTCGCCTTCATCACGATGTTCGCGGTGGCCAATTCGGCCCTCATCAATATGCTGATGGCCAGCCGTCTGCTGTACGGCATGGCCAAGCACAAGGTGATCCCCCGGGCGCTGGGCCGGGTCGGCCGGCGCCGACGTACCCCGTATATCGCGATCCTGTTCACCACCCTGCTGGCCTTCGGCCTGCTCACCTTCGTCGACCAGGTGCCCGAACTCGGGGGCACCACCGCACTGCTGCTGCTCGTGGTGTTCACCATCGTCAACATCGCGGTTCTCGTACTCCGGCGCGACCGGGTCGCCCACGAACACTTCCGCACCCCGACACCGTTGCCCGTACTCGGCGCGGTGTGCTGTGCGTATCTGGCCACACCCTTCACCGATCGCAATCCCCAGCAGTACACCATCGCCGGGGTGCTGCTGATCATCGGCGTCGCGCTCTGGGCGTTCACCGCACTGTGGAACAGACAGCACAATGTCCGGTCCCTGGGCCCGGGAGTCGATATCTAGCCACCGGCCGCGTCTTCCGCCCAGGTCGCCGGTTTTCCACCGGTGCGCGGGAATTCGCGGAAGTGACGAGTCGACGCGCGATCGGTAACGTACTCGCCGATGACAAGCATGGACGCCAGGTTCGGCGACGCGGCTGGGTCGGTGCCCCTGCCCAGCCCGTGGGACCTCAACGCCTACCTCGCCGAGGTGGCCGCGCACCGGAAACGGCCGATCTCGTTGCAGCCGGCCCACCGGTCGGCGCTGGCCGATCTGGGGTGCAACGGCAACGGCCTCTGGATAGCCCGTAAGAACGACGACATCATCGTCTACGACGCGTCGGCCTCCGGCCGCAATGCCGACCACATCGTGCTGCACGCGATCGGCCATATGCTGCTGGGTCACGGCGGCCCGGGTGCCGAGGACCCCGACACCACCCGCATCTCGCTGGGTGCGCTCAACGCCTCACTGCTCGACGCTCTCGCCACGATCGCCCCCGGATCGATCACGCAGATCCTGGGCCGCGACGATTTCGGCCCCGACCGGGAACGTGAGGCCGGAGTCTTCGCCGAGATGACCATGGTCTACGCGGCGCTGCCCCGACGGCGCACCCGCTCCTTCTGGCCGTTCGGACGCCGCCGCAACAAGTAGCGGCAGACCCGGCGCGCCCACCGGGCACGGGTACTGGAAAAGACATTCGAGGGTCTACTCTTGTGGGCCGTGGCCGAACCGCAGACACCCGCCCCGCATCCCGATGTCGCCCCGCTGGCCGGCTTGCTCGGTACCTGGCGCGGTCGCGGCCAGGGCGACTATCCGACGATCGAACCCTTCGGTTATCTGGAAGAGATCACCTTCGGGCATCTGGGCCGGCCGTTCCTGACCTACCGGCAACGCACCAGGCACGCCGACGACAACCGTCCCCTCCATGGGGAGACCGGATATCTGCGCTGCGCCGGCCCCGACCGGGTGGAGCTCATCCTCTCCCATCCCACCGGGATCGCCGAGATCTGCGAGGGGAAACTCACCCTCGGCGACGACGAGCTGCGCCTGGAACTGGAGTCGACCGCGATCGGTCTGAGCAGCACGGCCAAATCGGTGACCGCCCTCAGCCGGACCGTGCACATGCACGGCGGCGTTATCGACTACACCCTGCAGATGGGTGCCGTCGGTCTGCCGTTACAGGATCACCTCGCGGCGAGTCTGCGCAAAATCTGAATGAAACGTAACGAGTGGATCACGGATAACGTGGCCCGGATCACGATTTGCTCGTCATCGATTTAATCCACCTTTCCGTCTTGTCTCGGTGGGTACTCCCCGCTTAGGTTGGCTGAGCAGCAAATCATCAGATAACTCTTCCGCAGAGCCCGGTCGCCAGCAGCAATCCGAGCTCGCTGTCTGTCGAACCTCTGAATCGGAGGGAGCCGGAAATGAAGCGTTTCACCGTTGCTTTCATCACTGCCGGATTGATCCTGGGAGGCGCCGGGGTCGTCGAGATCCTGGGGACCGATACGGCTTCGTCGGCCCCGGTCGACGACCGGACCGTATCGGTCGTGGCGCCCGCCCGGGTCAGCGATTCGGTGACCACCCATACCCGCATCACCGATATCGGTCACCGTTATGCGACCGCGTCGGAAACCGGGTCCGCCGGACAGTGACGGGCCCCGGGTAGCGAGCGGTATCAGTACCCCGGGGGCAGCGCCGCCAGCATATCCCTCGTCACCGCCACCGCGTTATCCGAACTTCCGCCTCTGACCAGCAGCGTCGCAAAGGCGACATTGCCCCGGTACCCGACGAACCAGGAATGCGAACCGCCCTGCACTTCCGCTTCGCCGGTCTTGCCGAAAACCTCCCCCTGGTCGGCGATGCGGTCGGCGGTGCCCGCGACGACCACCTGCCGCATCATCGCCCGCAGCCCGCGCACCACCTCCGGTGCGAGGGCGGGTCGCGCACCATCGACCGCCGTCTCCCGCCCCGCGATCAAGTAGGGGGTCGGCGCCGAACCCGAGGCGACGGCCGCGGCCAGGAGCGCCATACCGAACGGGCTCACCACCACCCGTCCCTGACCGATCCCGTCCTCGGTGCGCTGGGTGCGGTCCGCGGCCGCGGGCACCGAGCCGGAAAAAGTCGGCAGTCCCGCCACCGTGTAATCCGGGCCGATACCGAAAGCGGCCGCGCTGTCGGTGAGCGCGGATTCCGGCAATTCGCTGGCCAATCGGGCGAACGAGGTATTGCACGAGCGCGCGTACGCGGTCGCCAGGGGTACGTCGCCGATCGAGAAATCGTTGTAATTCGGAATCATCCGCTCGCCGATGGTGACCGCGCTGGGACAGGCGACCACGGTATCGGGTCTCGCGATACCCTCGCGCATCGCGGCGGCCGCGGTCACCGTTTTGAACACCGATCCGGGCGGGTACTGGCCGATGGTGGCCACGGGCCCGTCCCGATCGGCGGCCGCGTTCTGCGCCACCGCGAGAATTCCGCCGGTCGAGGGCTCGATCACCACCATCATGGCCTGTTCCCGGCGCCCGTCGACCGCGCGCTGCGCCGCGTTCTGGATGCGCCGGTCCACACTCAGCGCGAAGGACGGCGCCGGCTGCGCCGCGACCTCGTGCAGCACTCCGGTCTCGGCACCGCCGGCATTACGGGCCACCACCCGCCAGCCCGAGCGGCCGTCGACATCGTCGATCACCGCCTGCCGGACCTGGGTCATCAGATCGGGGGCGAACTTCCGGTCGGTGGGCGCCATATCCCACTCCTGGGTCACGCGCACGCCCGGCAGCCCGATCAACTGAGGGCCGGCCCGGCCGAACTCGGCCTCGTTCAGCACGATCACCGTGTACACGCCGTCGGCGGCGCGCGCGGAATCCAGGATCCGCTCCGGGGTGAGCCGCTCGTCGATATCGGCCAGCGCCCGGGACAGCGCCGTCGCCACCCGTGGCGGGTCGGTACTGTCGGTGGCATCGAAGGTCACCCGCGAGACGGTGCCCGGAACCAGGACATCGCTCCCGGACTGTTCGTTGACCCGGGCCCGCGGCGCGGGCTGTATCGACAACGCCATGGTCTGGGTATCGCCGAGGCGCGGATGCACGGCCGCCCCGCTCCAGCGCACCGTCCAGGCACCCCCGGTGCGCACCATCGGTAACTGCCCCGAATAGGTCCAGGTGCGGCCGCCGGGCAGCCGCCACTCGTAGGTGTAGTCGACGGTGGCGGTGTCACCGGTGATGCGGGCGGCACCGGTATCGGCGTGCAGTTCTTCGGCGCCCAGTTCGTCCCACGCCGAGGCCAATGCGGCGAAGGCCTTTTCGGGCCGGGTGGTCCGATCGGCGGCCGCCTCGATATCCCGCGCGGTGAACGCGCCGAGGAAACCGTCCGCGGCGGTGATCGGCCCGGAGGAGCCCGCCGCACACCCGGTCACGGCGAATGCGAGTGCCGTGACCGTGATCACGAGTACCGATCGGATCGTCATCGGAGCCGATGGTAGGCGACCGGAGCCGGTGATCACCTGCGGCACACCGGATCCGAACGAGATCAGTCGAGCAGAACCGTGGCGAATGTGGCGATCTGCCGGAACCCGACCGCCCGATAGGCGCGCCGGGCCACCTCGTTGTAGTCGTTGACGTACAGACTGGCAATACGTCCCGAAGCGACCACCGAGTTGGCCACCGCGGCCGTACCCGCCGTGCCCAGGCCCTGCCCGCGGTATTCCGGATGGACCCAGACGCCCTGGATCTGCCCGGTCCGCCGGGACTGCGCACCCACCTCCGCCTTGAACACGACCTCACCGTCCTCGAACCGCGCCCAAGCCCGTCCGGCCTCGATCAGTCCGGCCACGCGGCGCCGATAGCCGCGACCTCCGTCGCCGGCCCGGGGATCGATCCCGACCTCCTCGATGAACATCGCGATCGCCGCCGCGAGATACCGGTCGAGTTCTTCGGGACGGACCTGCCGCACCTGCGGGTCGGCGGCCGATACGGCGGTATCGGTCAGGGCCAGCAGCGGCTGTGCGCCACGGACCTCTCGTTCCGGACCCCAATGGTCGGCGAGCATCTCCCACAGCGGCAGCGCGAGTTCCTGCCGGCCCACCACCGACGAGCACATTCGCGGCCACCGGATGGCCCGGTCGGCGAAGGCGCGCAGCGCCTCACGGCCGCCGCGCAGCGGGATGAGATTCACGCCGGAGAAGCACAGTGATTCCGACGGGCCGCCGTGACTCCACAGTTCACCCTGGCCGCACCGGTTGTCCAGGCCGTATTCCTGTAACCGGGCGGCGACCATGCAGGTGGCCACCGGGTCGTCGTCGAGGACCCGGAGTACCTGGGCAAGGTCCCGCTTGGCGAGCTGACGCGCGGGAACGTATTTCGCGCGCCGGGTCGGCTCCAGCAGACTCCGCACCTACAACAGCCTGCCATGAACCGCACCGCGGCGGTACGAATATCCGGAAAGCGTCCGCGCGGCGTGTACGCCGCGGGCAGCACCGCCCGGCTCGCCACGCCGGCGAGCCGGTGGCGCGGGTGTCTCAGCCCACGCTGACGACCGGCTGACCGGTCTCGGCGTCCTCACCCATCTCCTCGGCGATCCGCATGGCCTCTTCGATGAGGGTCTCCACGATCTGCGCCTCGGGCACCGTTTTCACGACTTCACCCTTGACGAAGATCTGTCCCTTGCCGTTACCGGAGGCGACACCGAGATCGGCCTCCCGGGCCTCGCCCGGACCGTTCACCACACAGCCCATGACCGCGACCCGCAGCGGCACCTCGAGGCCGTCCAGTCCCGCGGTGACCTCGTCGGCCAGGGTGTACACATCCACCTGCGCGCGACCGCAGGAGGGGCAGGACACGATCTCGAGTTTGCGGGGCCGCAGATTCAGCGATTGCAGGATCTGCCCACCGACCTTGACTTCCTCGGCCGGTGGGGCGGACAGCGAGACCCGGATGGTGTCGCCGATACCCTCGCTCAGCAGCGCCCCGAAGGCGACCGCGGATTTCACGGTGCCCTGGAAGGCCGGACCCGCCTCGGTGACCCCGAGGTGCAGCGGGTAGTCGCACTGCGCGGCCAGCTGCCGGTATGCCTCGACCATCACGACAGGGTCGTTGTGCTTGACCGAGATCTTGATATCGCCGAACCCGTGCTCCTCGAACAGGCTCGCCTCCCACAGCGCCGACTCCACCAGCGCTTCCGGGGTGGCCTTGCCGTATTTGGCCATCATCCGCTTGTCGAGGGAACCGGCGTTCACCCCGATCCGGATCGGGATGCCGGCGGCACCGGCCGCCTTGGCGACCTCCGCGACCCGCCCGTCGAACTCTTTGATGTTGCCGGGGTTGACCCGCACCGCCGCGCAGCCCGCATCGATGGCGGCGAAGATGTAGCGCGGCTGGAAGTGGATATCGGCGATCACCGGGATCTGCGATTTCTTCGCGATCACCGGTAGCGCGTCGGCATCCTCCTGCCGCGGGCACGCCACCCGCACGATATCGCAGCCCGACGCGGTGAGCTCCGCGATCTGCTGCAATGTCGCATTCACATCGTGCGTTTTGGTCGTCGTCATCGACTGCACCGAGATCGGGTGGTCGCTGCCCACACCGACACCACCCACCATCAACTGGCGGGTTTTACGCCGCGGTGCGAGCACCGCGGCCGGTGCGGTCGGCATCCCCAATCCGATTGTGCTGGTCACTTTCGGCTGCCTACTTTCGTACTGGTCCGGCCGGTCGGTGCCGAGTGTAGTCTCGCCCCGACCGGGGGCCGCCGAGACATGGACAACAGTCGCGACCGGCACCGGCACGTCACCGGCACGTCATCTCGCCGTAGCCCGCGGTACCTCGCGGCGCGGCGCAGCCTGTGGGGAAAACGCCGATTACCGGGGCTTGCGGCGCAGCAGGATGTCGCGGACCACGAGCGCCGCCAGGGCGGCGGCGAATCCGATGAGGTAGAGATCCTCGACCTTGCCGTGGTGATTGCCCTTCAACATGCCCAGCAGGATGATGATCACCACAACCGCGGCCACCTGGAACGTCCGGCGGGATTCCCCGCTCCAGCCCCAGGCCGCCGACGGAACCTCTGCGGGGTCCACCTTGGTGACGACAGCCTTGTCGCTGGTGGGTTCGACTTCCGTGGCGGCCACGATCGCTCCTCCTCGAGAGAACGGATACTGCCGGATATCGTGGCATACGACCGCCCGTCGTAGCCAGCAGGGGCATGGTCGGTGACAATGGGCAGGTGTCAGATCTCCGCAGAGTCCTCCTGCTCGGCAGCACCGGTTCCATCGGCACCCAGGCGCTCGAGGTGATCGCCGCGAATCCGGACAGATTCGAAGTCGTCGGTCTGGCCGCGGGTGGCGGGAACACCGAATTGCTCGCCGCGCAGATGGCCGCGACCGGCACGACCTCCGTGGCGGTGGCCGACCCGGCCGCAGGGGCCGAACTGGGAGTCACCTTGACCGGAGCGGGCGCGGTGACCGAACTGGTCCGGCGCACCGAGGCCGATGTCGTGCTCAACGCGCTGGTCGGATCACTGGGCCTGGAGCCGACACTGGCCGCGCTGGAAAGCGGCGCGACACTGGCGCTGGCGAACAAGGAGTCGCTGGTGGCGGGCGGCTCGCTGGTCACCCGGGCGGCGCGCCCGGGCCAGCTGGTGCCGGTCGATTCGGAGCATTCGGCGCTGGCCCAATGCCTACGCGGCGGCCGGGCCGAGGAGGTCGCCGCACTGGTTCTCACTGCCTCCGGTGGGCCGTTCCGCGGCTGGAGCACCGAGATGCTGGACGGGGTGAACCCCGCCGAGGCGAAAACCCATCCGACCTGGTCCATGGGTCCGATGAACACCCTGAACTCGGCCTCGCTGGTCAACAAGGGCCTGGAGCTGATCGAAACGCATCTGCTGTTCGGTATCGCCTATGACCGCATCGAGGTCACCGTGCACCCGCAATCGATCGTGCACTCCATGGTCACCTTCACCGACGGCTCTACTCTCGCCCAGGCGAGCCCGCCCGATATGAAGCTGCCGATCGCCCTGGCGCTGGGCTGGCCGGACCGCGTGCCCGGGGCCGCCACACCATGCGATTTCGGCACCGCCGCCACCTGGACCTTCGAACCCGTGGACAACGAGGTGTTCCCAGCCGTGGAGCTGGCCCGGGAAGCCGGTACCGCGGGCGGCTGCGTGACCGCCGTGTACAACGCCGCCAACGAGGTCGCGGTGCAGGCCTTCCTGGACGGCCGGATCCGCTTCCCGGAAATCGTGCGCACCGTGGCACAGGCGGTACACGACGCCGACCGGTGGCGCGCCGAACCCACCGAACTCGCCGAAGTACTCGCCGCCGACGAGTGGGCACGCGACCGGGCCCGTACCCTCGTACAGCGGTAACCGATGTCGCGAATGGTCGAGGCACCGCACGCGGGCGGTTACTGTGGACACGTGCTCGCGGCCGCTCCGGTCTCTGTGCGGGCCGGGAGTAATGATCTGCGCACCGCAGGAGGGCTGTAGACCACATGCTGTTCGTGTTGGGGTTCGTGCTGTTCGCCCTCGGCATCACGATTTCGATCGCGCTGCACGAATGCGGGCACATGTGGACCGCTCAGGCCACCGGCATGAAAGTGCGCCGGTACTTCATCGGATTCGGCCCGAAGATGTTTTCCTTCCGGCGCGGCGAAACCGAATACGGCGTCAAATGGCTGCCGCTCGGCGGATTCTGCGATATCGCCGGAATGACCGCGCTCGACGAACTGGAACCCGAAGAGGTCGACCGGGCCATGTACCGGCAGGCCACCTGGAAACGCCTCGTGGTGATGTCCGGCGGTATCGGGATGAATTTCCTGCTCGGCTTCCTCCTGATCGTCGTACTGGCGGTCGGCTGGGGTCTGCCGAACCTGAACCAGCCGCCGGAGACCGCGATCGGCAATATGAGCTGCGTCGCGCCGCAGAACCCCGACCGCACCCTGGGCACCTGCACCGGCCCCGGCCCGGCCCAACGCGCCGGCCTCCAGCGCGGCGATGTGGTCACCGCGATCAACGGCGAGAAGGTGGACACCTGGGAGGAGTTCCAGACCCGCACCCAGCAGCAGAACGGACCGTTCACCTACACCGTCGACCGCGACGGGCAGACGCTGACCCTCGAGGTCGTCCCGGAGCAGGCCATGCGCTACCCCCGGGACGGCGGCCCGGGCCGGCAGGTGAGTGTGGTCGGTGTCGGCCAGGAGTTCTACGAACCGGTCCAGTACAGCGTCCTGGGCGCGATTCCCGCCTCGGCCGCTTTCACCGGCGAGATGTTCATCCGCACCTTCCAGTCGCTGGCCCAGATGCCGGCCAAGGTCGCGGCGCTGTGGGAGGCGGTCACCGGCGGAGAGCGCGATCCGGAAACACCGGTCAGCGTATACGGCGCCAGCAAGATCGGTGGTGAGACCGCGGAACGCGGCTACTGGAATATGTTCATCCTGGTTCTGGCCAGCCTGAACTTCTTCCTCGGCGCGTTCAACATCCTGCCGCTGCTGCCACTGGACGGCGGACATATCGCGGTGGTGCTCTACGAGAAGCTCCGCAACACCTTCCGCGGCTGGAAGGGCTTGGCCCCGGGCGCTCCGGTCGACTACCTCAAACTGCTGCCGCTCACCTACGTCGCGGTGGTACTCGGCGGGGCCTACATGCTGCTCACCCTGGCCGCCGACATCATGAATCCGATCAACCTGTTCCCCTGATACCGGCACCGGAGAGCGACCGGATGGGAACGGCCGTCCCGGCAGTCCCGACGACGCGGATCGCACCGTGCGAAACGGTTCGCCGGGCGCGGGAGCTGTGTGGTTGCGATCGATCGGCGGCGACCGACTGCTCCCGATAGTCGTCGTCAGCGCGCCGTGGTGTCCTTACCCTCGATGACATCCACCACGTATTCGGCGATCGCGAGCGAGGAGGTCGCCGCGGGTGACGGGGCGTTGCGAACAGCCGTCACCGGGCCGAGCCGGTCGATCCGGAAATCGTCGACGAGACTGCCGTCGGCATCGAGGGCCTGGGCCCGGACCCCGGAACCACCCCGCACCACGTCCGCGGCACCGATGGCCGGAATGTAGCGCTGCGCCCTGCGCATGTACGCGGCCATCGACAGCGAGCCGTACATCTCCTCGACCCCGGTCCGCCAGTGCTGCCGCGCCATCCGGCGGAACCCCGGCCAGCGCACGGTCTCCGCGAGGTCGCGCATCGAGAAGTCCCCGCGCCGGTAACCTTCCCGGGCGAACGCGAGTACCGCGTTGGGGCCGACCTCCACCGTCCCGGAGACCCGCCGCGTGAAGTGCACCCCCAGGAACGGGTACCGCGGATCCGGTACCGGATACACCAGCCCGCGCACCATATCCGCCTTCTCGGCGACCACATTCATGTATTCGCCCCGGAACGGCACGATCCGCGGGCCGGGGTCGGCGCCCGCCAGCCCGGCCACCGTATCGGCGTGCAACCCCGCGCAGATCACCGTTCGGTCCGCGCGCAGCACCTCCTCGCCCATCACCAACTCGATCCCGCCCGCCGTCCGGGTGATTCGGTTCACGGCGCACGACAACCGCACTTCCCCACCGGATTTCACCAGATCCGCGGCGAAAGACTCCGCCACCCGACGGAAATCGGTGATGGCGGTGTGCGGCGAATAGAGCGCGGCGATTCCTTCGGCAAACGGTTCGATCTCGCGGACCTCCGCCCGATCCACCCGGCGCAGCCCCGGGACCGCGTTGTCCCCCGCCCGTGCCTGTAACGCCTCGAGCCGGCCCATTTCGTCGTCGTCCACCGCGATGACGAGTTTGCCGCATTCGTCATAGGGCAGTTCGCGTTCGGCACAGTAGTTCCGCAGCAGCGATCGGCCCCGCGCGCACAGCACGGCCTTCAGGCTTCCCGGCTGGTAGTAGATCCCGGCGTGCACCACTCCCGAGTTGTGGCCGGTCTGATGCGCGGCGACCCGGGCCTCCTTCTCCAACACCACAATCCGGTCGGCCGGACGACGGCGGGCGAGTTCCCGCCCGATGGCCAACCCGACTATCCCGGCCCCGACGATCGCGACGACCTGCTCACCCATGTATCCGCTTCCCTCACACCACGTTCACCTGCACCCGGTCCGGATCCAGCACCTAGCGCTGTGCCAGCGAATCGAAGGGGATCGTCACCTCGACCGGCTCATCCAGCAGCAGCACCCGGCGTTGCACGGTGTGCACCAGGTACCGTCGCCCGGACCAATCCAAGCGGTATTCCTCGATCTCCTCGATCCTGTCTTCCTTCTGTTCGAGCCGACGATCAGGTAGCGGGGGATACCCGCAGCCGCATACTGGATTCGCTTGTCGGTGATATCGACATCGATTGTCGACCCGGAGGTGACCTCGACGATCAGCAATATGTGATCCCGTACCCTGTTGACGTCGTACGATTCACCGTCACGGATCCAGATATCCGGATACCGGATGTTCAGCCGTCGATCCGAGGCAGGGGGATCCGAGTCGGCGAACCGCGCTGCGATATCGGAATCGACGACCATACACGGACCGCCTTCCCTGCGTCCGCTTTCGAGCAGGCCGGCCAGACGCCCGGATAACTCTGCTGTGCAGTGGGCTCTGGGCCACGAGCCGTATGACGCGGCCGTCGACGATCTCGATATCACCGAGTTCGGCCGTCACACCGTCGGCGAATTCTTCGGCGGTGAGTCGCAGCTCTTCGTGCTCGTCGGGGGCGCTCATGCAGGCATCATGTCAGGTCGGGTGGTAACGGGCCACTGCGAAGTTCCTGCCCGGCTGCCCACAGCGAAGGCTCTTGTACCGACCGGAATTCAGCCCTCCGCCGCCAGCTGACCGCAGGCCGCGGCGATCTCCTGACCCCGGGTGTCGCGGACCGTGCACGGCACGCCCTGGGCCTCGACCCGGCGCACGAACTCCCGTTCCACCGGCTTGGGGCTGGCATCCCATTTGCTGCCGGGAGTGGGGTTCAGCGGGATGACATTGACGTGCACGCGGGGCCCCAGCGCCTTATGCAGTTTCTGGCCCAGCATGTCCGCGCGCCACGGCTGGTCGTTGATGTCGCGGATCAGCGCATACTCGATGGATACCCGCCGGCCGGATTTGTCGGCGTAGTAGCGAGCGGCGTCGAGCACCTCCGACACCGGCCAGCGGTTGTTCACCGGGACCAGGGTGTCGCGCAGTTCGTCGTCTGGGGTGTGCAGGGATACCGCGAGCGTCACCGAGAGGTCCTCATCGGCGAGTTTGCGGATCGCGGGAGCCAGACCGACCGTCGATACCACCACATTGCGCTGCGAGATACCGAGACCGTCGGGGGCGGGCGAGGTGATGCGGCGTACCGCGTTCACCACCCGCTTGTAGTTCGCCAGCGGCTCGCCCATACCCATGAACACGATGTTCGACAGGCGCCCGGGACCGCCGGAGACAGCGCCGTCCCGCAGATCGGCGGCCGCAGCGCGGACCTGATCGACGATCTCTGCGGTCGAAAGGTTCCGGTTCAGACCGCCCTGCCCGGTCGCGCAGAAGGGGCAGGCCATACCGCAGCCCGCCTGGCTGGAAATGCACAGCGTGGCCCGATCCGGGTAGCGCATGAGCACGCTTTCCAGCAGGGTCCCGTCCCCGGCTCGCCACAGCGTCTTCCGGGTCTCCCCCGCATCACAGGCGATCTGCCGGATCGGCGTCAGCAGCGGCGGAAACAACGCCTCCGCCACCTTCTCCCGGACCGCGGCCGGGAGATCGGTCATCTCCGCCGGATCGGCCTGCAACCGCCCGTAGTACTGGCGTGCGAGCTGATCGGCGCGGAACTTCGGCAGGCCCAGCTCGGCCATCGCGGCACGGCGGCCGTCGGCGTCGAGGTCGGCCAGATGGCGCGGCGGCATACCGCGGCGCGGTGCGTCGAAAACCAGGGGCAAAGAGGCGGTCATAGTCCTACCAGTGTGTCATCCCGGTGAATGTGACCCGCGCCGAGCCGCGAATGTGACCTGCGCCGAACCGCCCGCGGCGGGATCCGGGCCGATATCGACCGGCGGGCCGGAAATCCGTGCGCAGTCGATAGCTGTCGGCAATCATCGACATATGGCGACTCCTGATGAACCGACACCCGAACCCCGCGGGCTACCGAAAGAGCCACCCACGTCCCCGCCGGGCGCACCCACCGGACGGAAAACCGCACCCGATGCCACCGGCCGCGAACCGGCGGTCGACACCCATCGACGAAAGGGGGTGGAGAAGTCCCGGGTGGGCAATGCCTGGGTCGCGTTGATCGTGGCGGCGCTGCTCGGCATCGTCCTGCTGATCTTTATTCTGCAGAATTCCGAGAGCACCCAGGTGGAGATGCTCTTCTGGAACTTCTCGCTACCCCTGGGCGTGACGATCCTGCTGTCGGTGATCGCCGGAGCCCTGGTAATGGCGCTGGTGGGCGGGGTCCGCATCGTCCAACTGCGCCGGGCCGTACACCGTGACTGAGCTCAGAGCAGGGTGCTGAGCACCAGCCACGACACGAACGCCGAGGGCAGCATCGAATCGAGCCGGTCCATGATGCCGCCGTGCCCGGGCAGCATCGTGCCCATATCCTTGATGCCCAGCTCGCGTTTGATCTGCGATTCGACCAGATCTCCCAGCGTCGCGACGACGACCAGGCCGATACCGAGCACCACACCGATCATGGAATTGGCTTCGAGCAGCAGGGTGACCGTGAGCAGGCCGCCGATGACCGCGAAGACGAGCGAGCCGCAGAAACCCTCCCAGGACTTCTTCGGGCTGATCGACGGCACCATGGGATGGCGGCCGAACAGCACCCCGGCAACATATCCGCCGACATCGGAGCACACCACCAGGATCATGAAGGTCAGTACCCGCAGATTGCCGTCCGGTTCCTCGAGCAGGAGCAGCACCGCGAACGACGCCAGCAGCGGGATCCACGCCAGGGTGAACACCGTGATGGCGGTATCGCGCAGGAAATTGCGCGGGGCGGTGCGCAGCCCGTGGTCGAACAGTCGCCACACCATGCACACCAGCGCTGTCGCCGCGAAGGCGCCGGTCACCCCGCCCGGGCCGAACGGCCAGCCCAACCAGAACACCGCCTGACCGCCGACGATCAACGGCGTCCGGGGGACCAGCACATCGGCTTCGCGCAACCGCTTGGCGACCTCCCACGTGGCGATACCCACCGCGACCCCGGCGACACCGATGAACACCTTGGGCACGAACAGCAGGACTACGATGCACAAGACCCCGAGGGTCGACCCGACCGCCAGGGCCGCGGGTAAGTTTCGGCCCGCGCGCGAGCCCCGAGGTTCGCTGCCCCCGGGCGCTCCGGCCGCGCCGGGCGCTCCCGTCGGTGCCGGTGTCGGTTCGGATATGCCCTCGGCCGGCGGCTGCGGTCGGGCCGCACCGGTCGCGGCGGCTTTCTCGGCCACGATTGTCCCGTCGCTCAACTCGTCGTCGTTCCGTTCGTTCCCACCCGTTGCGGGCGTTGCTCGCTCCGCTGTTCCCATTGTGCGGCAGTTCACCGGCCAGGGGGCCGGGTGAATTACCGCATTCGGTGCCCGTTCGCCACGGACACCGCATTCCGCGCGGCACCTACCGCTCGTGCCGCTTCGGACGGCGCACGCACCGGCAGACCGGCACGCCTGCGCAAGGTACCACCGCGGAGACGACGGGCTCACCGCCCGGCCACCGCTCTAGACCTCGAGCAGTTCGGATTCCTTGTGCTTCACCAGATCGTCGATCTGGCCGACATATCTGGCCGTGGTCTTGTCCAGTTCCTTCTCGGCACGCCCGACCTCGTCCTCGCCGGCTTCACCGTCCTTCTGGATCCGGCCCAGCTCCTCCATGGCCTTGCGGCGCACATTGCGGATCGCGACCTTGGCGTCCTCGCCCTTCTGCTTGGCCTGTTTGACCAGCTCCCGGCGGCGCTCCTCGGTGAGCTGCGGAATGCTGATCCGCAGGATGTCACCATTGTTGGTCGGGTTCACCCCCAGGTCGGAGTTGCGGATCGCGGTTTCGATCGGACCCAGCTGCGCCTGCTCATAGGGTTTGACCACCACCATCCGCGGCTCCGGCACGGTGATACTCGACATCTGGGTGATCGGGGTCGGCGCTCCGTAATAGTCGACCACGACCCGGGCGAACATCCCGGGATTCGCGCGCCCGGTACGGATTCTGCCGAGATCGTCCTTCGCCACCGAGACGGCCTTCTCCATCTTCTCCTCGGCGTCGAAGAGCGCTTCTTCAATCACGACCGTTCCTCCACTGCGTCGTCATCGTCATGACCCGCGGGCCCGCGGTATCAGGATCGAACCAATGTGCCGATCTTCTCACCGGCCACCGCCCGGGCGATATTGCCCTTGGTCAACAAATTGAACACCAGCATCGGCATCTGGTTGTCCATGCACAAACTGAACGCCGTCGCGTCGGCGACCTTCAGATCGCGTTCGATCACTTCCTTGTGGGTGATCTCGTGATACATGGTGGCATCGGGATCCAGCCGCGGATCGGCGTTGAACACCCCGTCGACCGCCTTGGCCATGAGTACCACCTCCGCACCGATTTCCAGCGCGCGCTGTGCGGCGGTGGTGTCGGTGGAGAAGTACGGCATCCCCATACCGGCGCCGAAGATCACGACGCGACCCTTCTCCAGATGCCGCTTGGCACGCAGCGGCAGGTAGGGCTCGGCGACCTGACCCATGGTGATGGCGGTCTGCACCCGGGTGTCCACACCCTGCTGCTGGAGGAAGTCCTGCAGCGCCAGGCTGTTCATCACAGTGCCCAGCATGCCCATGTAATCGGACCGGGCCCGCTCCATCCCGCGTTCCTCGAGTTCGGCGCCGCGGAAGAAGTTCCCGCCGCCGATCACGACCGCGACCTGGACGCCGGAGCCGACGATTTCGGCGATCTGCTCCGCCACGGTTTCCACCACGTCGGGATCCAGGCCCACCGCCCCGCCGCCGAACATTTCACCACCGAGTTTCAGCAGTACCCGGCGGTATCCTGGGCGGTCGGTCCCCGGGTACGTCATCGGCTGGCGTCTCCTTCGGCAATCGGTGTGTTCACGGTCGGTCGTGCTCGTGGTGTCGGCGAACGCGGTGGCCGCCGAGGTCCGGGCCCGCCCGCTGCCCCGGCCGGGCCGACCCGAGCGCGAGTGGCACGGCGGGCGCGGCACCAACGGAAAGCGGCTTCCATCCTGCCCTACCCGCCCACAGCCCTCGGTACTCGGGCCCCTGGGGGCCGATCTCAGAACGAAACCCCCGCCGCGTCCACCGCGACGGGGGTTTCCTCCGGAGTCGAGGATCGGCTCAGGCCTGGCCGACCTCGAAGCGGGCGAACTTGGTGACCGTGACACCGGCCTCGTCCAGCAGCGCCTTGACGGTCTTCTTGTTGTCGGTGACCGACGGCTGCTCCAGCAGGACGACGTCTTTGAAGAAACCGTTGACGCGGCCCTCGGTGATCTTGGGGAGCGCGGCTTCGGGCTTACCCTCTTCGCGGGCGGTCTGCTCGGCGATACGGCGCTCGTTCTCGACGATATCGGCGGGCACCTCGTCGCGGGTGACGTACTTCGCCTTGAGCGCGGCGACCTGCATGGCGGCCCCGCGGGCGGCCTCGGCCGCGGCCTCACCGGAACCGGTGTACTCGACCAGCACGCCGACGGCCGGCGGCAGATCCGACGCACGCTTGTGCAGGTAGGTGGCGACCGGGCCGTCCAGGGAGACGACGCGACGCAGCTCCAGCTTCTCGCCGATCTTGGCGGCCAGCGCCTGCAGGGCCTCCTCGACGGTCCGGCCGTCGAGGGCCACGGCCTTGAGCGCGTCCACGTCGGCGGGCTTCGCGGCCGCGGCGGCGGCGGCGATCTCATCGGCCAGCGCCTGGAATTCCGCATTCTTGGCGACGAAGTCGGTTTCGGAATTGATCTCGACCATCACGCCGTCCTTGGCGATGACCAGGCCTTCCGCGGTGGTGCGCTCGGCACGCTTGCCGACATCCTTGGCGCCCTTGATGCGCAGCAGCTCGACGGCCTTGTCGAAATCGCCCTCGGTCTCGACCAGCGCGTTCTTACAATCCATCATTCCGGAGCCGGTGAGCTCCCGCAGCCGCTTCACGTCAGCGGCGGTGTAGTTCGCCATCGGGGGCGAGCCTCCTTCGAGAAAGTCTGGTACCGGGCAGTGGTGGTCACGACTCGGTGAGCCGTGACCACCACTGTGGGAAGTGCGGTCCGGCGGCGCTCACCATGGCATCGGCCGGTGAGCGGCCGCCGAACGCGAGGTGACGACTCAGGCGTCGGCCGGAGTCTCCGCGGGCGCCTCGGCCGGGGTTTCCGCCGGGGCCTCGGTGCTCGGGGTGGCCTGCGCCAGCAGCTCCTGCTCCCACTCCGGCAGCGGCTCGGCAGCGCTCGCCTCGGGCTTGTCGTCGCCGCCGGAACGGCCGGCCCGGGCCTGCACGCCCTCGGCCACCGCGGACGCGACGACCTTGGTGAGCAGCGCGGCCGAACGGATCGCGTCGTCGTTACCCGGGATCGGGTAGTCGACCAGGTCGGGATCGCAGTTGGTGTCCAGGATCGCGATGACCGGGATGTTCAGTTTGCGCGCCTCACCGACGGCGATGTGCTCCTTGTTGGTGTCGACGACCCAGATGGCCGACGGCACCTTCTGCATGTCCCGGATACCGCCGAGGGTGCGGTCCAGCTTGTTCATCTCACGCGTGAGCATGAGGATTTCCTTCTTGGTGCGACCCTCGAAGCCACCGGTCTGCTCCATCGCCTCGAGCTCCTTGAGGCGCTGCAGACGCTTGTGCACGGTGGAGAAGTTGGTGAGCATGCCGCCGAGCCAGCGCTGGTTCACATACGGCATGCCGACCCGGGTGGCCTCGGCCGCGATGGACTCCTGCGCCTGCTTCTTGGTGCCGACGAACAGGACGGTGCCGCCGTGGGCGACGGTCTCCTTGACGAATTCGTAGGCCTTGTCGATGTAGGTCAGCGTCTGCTGCAGATCGATGATGTAGATGCCGTTGCGGTCGGTGAAGATGAACCGCTTCATCTTCGGGTTCCAGCGACGGGTCTGGTGCCCGAAGTGCGCGCCGCTGTCGAGCAGCTGCTTCATGGTTACGACAGCCATGGCTCTCGTATCTCTCTTTCGTTGCCGGTTGACGCAGCGGGCCGGCGGCCTGCTGCCCTGGCACCACAGAACGCTCGGACCCGATCGGTGATCGGGACCAGCCGAGACGTCCCCTGTTCCGGAATGCGCCGGCCTTCGCCGGTTCCGGCAGGAACTCGGTGGGGCAGCGCGATGAACAAGCACGGTGGTGCGCGAAGTCGGTCCGTGCGTACACAGACCGCTCGGCCAGTTTACGGCGTGGGCTGCGCGAACGGGAAATCGCCCGGTCGGATCGTCCCAGGACCACGCAATCCGGGAATCATGTGAAGCATTGATTGTTCACAGAAGGTGGGTTGTCCACAGGTACCGGAACTGCGGGTTCCGCGCAGCTCACCGACCGAGCAGGCTGAGCGTATGACCTGGAAACCCACTTCCACCGGGGCTGCCGGAGCGACCACGAGGGACCCGGACCTCCCGCCCGCGCCACGGAGCTGGCCCCATATCGCGCGCCGCGACAGATCGTCGACCGCGCCCGACCACCCGACCCGGCCCCTACCGGTATGGCCGCGGCGCACCACCGAGCCACCGCACCGGAATCCCTACCGGGGCCGCGGTGCCGGGCGATGCGCCGGGCGAGGACGCAGCACAGCCACGGTATCGGTGGACGAATCCGGCGCACGACGAGATCACGACTCCGGGCGGACGGCAGGCCGGCACCGGGCGTCGCCCCGGGCCCGCTCCGAAGAGCACACGACATCCGGAACGCCCCCGGCTTCGGGGCCGAGCGATCTTGCCCGCCGGGCCAGGCGGTACGAGCGCAGGATGACCCACCGGCCGGCCGGATCCCGCGCGGACGGCCACACCGACACCGGCTCATGGCAGCTCGACGGTGCGCGCGGATCGCAGCGGGCCACACCGATACGCACGACCCGCTTCCCCACCATCTACCCGGATTCGACACCTTTTCCCGGGGACGCACCGGCGCGGCACGCACCCGACCGCCACCTCCGGCGCTCTCCCGGGCGGAACCCGATCCGCCGGCCCGATGCGGACGGCCGTCGCCTGGCCATCTCGAGCACACCACGGCGACGCTCGGGCCGCCGCGGGCTCACCGGCCGGCGCCGGAGACCGGCCAACCTGATCGGTGCCGCGCTCACCACCGTGTTCATCGCGATCCCGCTCGGTCCCGGCCCGACAGCTACCGCGTATCCGGGCGATTCCACCCTGGTGGCGCATCCCGGCTCCGCGAGCGGCCCGGCGACCGGTATCGGCAGGGCGAAAACCGGGTCGGCCACCCTGCAGGACGGCCGAGGTCCAGCGCCGGTGCGGGGAAGTAACTCCCCGCTCTCCGCCCGGGTTCCCGGTGCGGGCTCCATCGCTGCCGGAAAAGTCGGCAGCGGCGCGGCGGAATCGACCGCGGTTTACCCGGCCGCGGCATCCGCCGATGTCCTGCCCGGCCCGCCCGTCGATGCCGAGACCATGCCCGGCGAACCGCTTATCGGGCAGACGAACGAGGTGGCCCGCCGGTCACCGGCCGGGTCGAGCCGGGCCGGTGGCTGCGGGGCGGGCTCGAATTCGGGCACGGCCACCGGTTCGGGCGCGGTGTGCCGGGCCCTTCCCCTACTGGAAGATCTGGTGCGCGAATTCCTCCGGCTCGCGCCACGGCCCGTACCGCCGGCCTGCCCCTGCCCCGACCGCGTGCGGTGAGACCGAGCACTGCCGGACCGGGCGGACCACGCGAGTCCGCCCGATCCGGTAAGGCGGCTCGTAGGGTGGCAGCTGTGGTTCTCGCGGTCGCCGCCCTGCTGTCCTGCGGTTCCGCGGCGGCGGCCCCGGAGGCCGGGTTCGACTGGCCGCTGCGCCCGCGTCCGGTGATCGGACGGCCGTTCGATCCGCCGGCCCGGGATTGGCTGCCGGGCCATCGCGGTGTGGACCTGGCCGGGACGCCCGGTCAGGCGGTCTATGCGGCCGGGCCGGGAATCGTGGTCTTCGCCGGGAAAGTAGCGGGTAAACCGGTGGTGGCGATACTGCACGACGGTGGGTTGCGGACCACATACGAGCCGGTGGCGGCCGATATCGCGGTGGGCCGGCGGGTCGCCCGCGGCACCCGGATCGGAGAACTGGCCGCGGGCCACGCCGGATGCCCGGCCCCGGCCTGCCTGCACTGGGGCCTGCGCCGGGACAGCACCGCGCACGCGTCCCGCGAATACCTCGATCCGCTCGGACTGTTGCGCAGGACGCCGATCAGGCTGAAGCCGGTGGAGCACGGCACGCCCGGAGCCGACGGGTGAGGGGCCGTACTCGATCGTCGGGTGCCTGCGCCGTGGACGGCGGCTTCGGTATGCCGAAGCCGGGGTCGTCCGCCGAACTCTTCAGCCGGGCGGGCCAGGATGCACCACCGAATACCCGACGAGCACCAGCGCCGCGACCGTCATGGCGACGGTGACCGAGCCGATGGTGCCCGCCGCGGAACCGGCCGCGCCGAAGAGGAGACGGCGGTTACGCC
This sequence comes from Nocardia sp. NPDC050193, assembly GCA_040674215.1. GTDB lineage: Bacteria > Actinomycetota > Actinomycetes > Mycobacteriales > Mycobacteriaceae > Nocardia. The sequence continues at coordinate 99,665 of JBFARE010000017.1, forward strand.
GATAGCCCAGCGCGGCGACCGTCAGCAGGACCAGACAGGCGATACCCGGCAGGAGCGCGGCCGGATCCCATCCCGCCTCGACCACGAGGCGCAGGAGCAGAAGATCGACTATCAGACATCCCAGACAGGTACGCCGCCACGACAGTGCCGTCCGCTCCGCGGCCAGCTGGGTCTCGGTCGGTTCGGTCACGGCATCGTCCTCAGTGCATCAGTACGGCTACGCAGGCGAGAATCGCCACGAACGCGGTTCCGGCGGCCAGCACCGGTACCAGCACTGTGCCCGGCAGCGGCCGCCCTTCGTCCATCGCTACGCGAATCCGCCGCCAGTGCACATACGCGCCCACCGCGAGGGCCAGCGACAGCAGCAGACAGCTGACGGCCAGCGCGGTACGGATATCCGCATTCCACGTCTCCTGCACCACCGCGTGCACCGCGACCCCGCCGGCCAGCAACCCGAGCGCGGTGCGGATCCAGGCCAGAAAGGTCCGTTCGTTGGCGAGCGTGAATCTGTAGTCGACCGGCTCCGCCGCGCGGTCGGTGTCCTCGCGCGCGGAACTCATCCGGCGACCGTGCCGGTCCTGGTGTGCACGCTCACCTCCCGAAATGCCGGTCGGCCGCGGTAACGCGGCTCCGCTGGACAGCGTAAACGCCGTACCGCGGCGAATCCAGCCACCCGGGGTCGCCGGGCCGCCGGATCAACTCCCGCCTCTGCGGGCTCGGGCGGTGGTCGCCGGTGACCCGGCGCGGCGGCGCGGGAAGGGTGGTTGCGCCAACGGCTACACCCCATGCGGATCAGCAGGAGTGGGTTGTCGTCCACGGCGACCGGTTCGTGCGGGTTCGACGCGCTCGGATCATGAGCCGCGGGTACCGGTCTTCTGGACGCGGGCACCCGCTCGTGGGGCACCAGTTGCCCGCCGCCGCACAGTGCCACCGAGAAGACCGGCGCGGCAGCGGCAGAGTCCGTTGTCACCACCGTGGAAACCGGCGATACGGCGACCGGGAGCGAAGGTGGGTGCCCCGGCCGCGTCCGGCCCATGAAGTTTGCGGCCCATCGACGGCGGTTCAGGCGCGAGGGTGGGCCTGATCATGGGCTTTTCGCAGACGGTCGATGGAGACGTGGGTGTAGAGCTGCGTGGTGGCGAGGCTGGCGTGACCCAGCAGTTCCTGCACCACCCGCAGATCCGCGCCCCCTTCGAGCAGATGCGTCGCCGCCGTATGGCGGAGGCCGTGCGGTCCCAGATCGGGCGTGCCCGGGACGGCGGATACCACCGCGTGCACCACCGTCCGGGCCTGCCGTTGATCGAGACGCCGGCCGCGCCGGCCCAGGAGCAGCGCGCGGCCGGAATCGGGTGTGGCCAGGAGGGGCCGCCCGTAACGCAGCCATTCACCGACGGCGTGATCGGCGGGGCCACCGAACGGCGCGGATCGCTCCCGGTTGCCCTTGCCCAGGACGCGTACCAGCCGCCGTTCCCGGTCGATATCGTCGATATCGAGTCCGCACAGTTCGCCGACGCGGATTCCGGTGGCATACAACAGTTCCACGATGAGCCGATCCCGCAGTGCCATCGGATCGTGCTGTTCGGCACCCGATTCCGCGGCGTTCATCACCCGGCCGGCCTGTTCCTGACCGAGCACGGCGGGCAGGCTGCGGTGCGCCTTGGGTGCGGCGAGCCGGAGGCCGGGGTCCACGGTCAGCCGGCCGGTCCGGGTCAGCCATGCGGTGAACGCCCGCGCAGCCGTTGCCCGCCGAGCCATACTGGTGCGGGCCGCGCCGCGCTCCGCGTGCGCCGCCAGCCATGCGCGCATGGCCGGGAGATCCAGTTCGCGCACCGAGGCGTCGGCGGCATGGTCGACCAAATACGCCAGCAATGACCGGATATCGCCGAGGTAGGCACGCACCGTATGCGCCGAGCGGTTGCGGCCGAGCCGCAGATGCCGCCCGTATTCGGTCAGCAGGGCTTCCAGGTCCTCGGGCAACGCACGCACCGTCACACCGTCGTCCGCCCGCCTCCGAACCGCAAGCCCACGCGCCGATATCCCTTGGCAACTCATACGCTCCCGCACCCAACGGCCGACGCCACGCTCGCGACCGCGCCCACCGGGCCGCGCCGACTGCGCGTGCCCTCGCACCTACCGCACTGATCACATGCGCACACCGTCCTGACCGCATGCGCACACCACCCCGGCCGTCTCGCTCCGGTCGGCCACCACCGACTGCTGGTGTCACGCACATGCGGGTCCCGCTCCGGACCGACTTCGCCGACAGCAGCCGGCTCCGATCGCGCATCGACCGCATCGAGCCGATGCCGGCCTCTCGACTCGACGGCCACCGTCCCCATATGCTTCCGCTCCGCACACCGGAACAAGCGGCCGAAGAACTACTCGCCGCGCTCACGGCAAAGATCGACGGCGAACCCGACATCACGCCCCCGCGCCGCCGTCCGCACCATGCTCGAGCAGCGCGGACGCGGCCGGGCCGGTCGGGGTCCCCGAACCCGACGCTCCCGTCAACGGCACCGGGCGAACAGCTCCTCTTTCGATCCGAAACACCACATGACCAGGCGGGGTCCGGTCTCCGCCGCGGCCGCGACGGCACGGGTGGTGATGCACTCGTAACCGGATTCGGCGAACAGGCGGCCGGCACCCGGAGAAGCGGTTCCTGGGTGCGAAGCCGCTGCTCGGCTCCGGTCGGCTGGGTTTCCCGAGCGACGTGGACCACCGCCCCGCTCCCATTCTCGACAGCGGTCGACGCGCCTATGAGGTTCCGCTGCGCCTCGAACTGCCGGATGGATGACGGTACCGGCTCAGCGCACCGAACTCGCCGCGTGCGTCGGGGTGGTATCGGTGGCAGCGGCGGGTCCGCGGGCCGACGGCGGATAGTTGCGCTGTCGGCCTCGGCTTCGAGGACGCGCCGGTCTTTTCCGCCGCGCCGATAGCCGACGATTCATCGGACCGCCATCGAGGCATTCAGCGACGCCTGGCAGGTTCACACCCCGGCGCAGCCATCGCCCGGCAACAGGACGATATGGATGCCGGGGCCCGGCACCACGGCGGGTGGCCCTACAGCTCCGCGTACCGCGCTTCAGCACCTGGCCGAACCGGGGCCTTCACCCGCCTCGCTCCGCGGCCCGGTCCAGCCGGTACCAGCCCACCTCGCCGCGCGCCGCCGCGCCCGCCAGATCGAGCGCGACGAGTGCCGCCCGGACCTCGGCCGGCGCTATGCCGGTCGCGACAGCGATATCGTGCGGCCACCGGCCGCCGGTAGCGGGTAGCGCCGCCAGCACCCGGGCCTCGATACCGCTCAGCCGATCGGCCCCGGTGGTCAGCGGTAGGTGCAGGGGCGCTATTTCGGCGAACACCTCCTCCGCACCGGTGACGAGGCTGGCTTCCCCATCGCGGATCATCCGGTGGCAACCCGCGGAGGCCGCCGAATTCACCGATCCCGGCACCGCGAGCGTGGGACGACCGATCCGGCGTGCCCATTTCACCGTGTTCCGGGCGCCGCTGCGCAACCCGGCCTCGACCACCAGCACGCCGTCGGCCAGAGCGGCGATCAGCCGATTCCGGGCCAGGAAGTGGTGCTTACGCGCGACCGTCCCGGGCGGGTATTCACTGATTACGAGGCCGGTTTCGGCGATCCGGGCAATGAGGCGGTCGTGCTGGGCCGGGTAGGGCCGGTCGGCGCCGCAGGCCAGCACCGCGACGGTGGCGCCGCCGACCGCGAGCGCGGCCCGGTGCGCCGTACCGTCGACCCCGAAGGCTGCGCCGGATACGACCGTCCAACCGCGGGCGGCCAGTTCTCCGGCGATCTCACCGGTCACGTGGTCGCCGTATCCGGTGCTGCACCGGGCACCCACCACCGCTACCGCCCGCTCGGTGAGTTCGCCGAGATCCCGGCCGCCCCGGACCCAGAACACGAGCGGCACCGCACCGTCCGGATCACGGCCCGGGGTGAGCTGCGCCAGCCCCAGCATCCGCCAGGCCGGCCATTCCGGATCGTCGGGAGTGACGAGCCGCCCGCCGTGGTCGCGGATGATCTCCAGATCCCGCGCGGCCGTGTCCAGCTCTCGCCGCCGCTCGGTCGCGGCACGCAGCACCGGCGGGAGCGCGCGTTCCCGGACCGCCCGCGCCGCCTCGCGCACCCCGACCGAGTCGATCAAAGCCGTAAGGGCCGGGCACGGCCCGAGCACCACCCGGGACAGGTACGCCCAGGCCAGCTGCCGCTCTTCCTGCTCACCGGCGGTCCCCTGCCGGGTGGATGAGCCGGTACCGGCCGCGTTCACTGTGGACTCCGCTGCCGGAAGTCGAGAGCCTGCATCACATCGTGCGCGGTCGGCATATCGCCGCCGCGCAGATCACAGACGGTCCACGCGACCCGCAGCGCCCGGTCGGCGCCCCGCGCCGAGATCCGGCCCAGGCGCAGCGCCGCCTCCACCGGAGCCGTCGCCTCCGCCGGGAGGGGAAACCGGCGGCGCAGTGCGTACCCGGGGACCTCGGCATTGGTACGCCATCCCTCGTCGCGCCACCGGGCGACGGCCGCGGCGCGGGCGGCGATCACCCGGCCGCGTACGGTCGCACTGTCCTCCGATTCCGCCGCGGCCAGGCCTGCCCCCGACATCGGATGCATCCGCAACCAGATATCGATGCGGTCCATCAGGGGGCCGGACAGTTTGCCGAGATACCGGCGCCGGGCCAGCGGGGCGCAGATGCAGTCCAGATCGCGGGCCGGGGCACAGGGGCAGGGGTTGGCGGCGAGTACGAGCTGGAATCGCGCCGGATAGCGGGCCACCCCGTCGCGCCGCGCGATCCGTACCTCACCCTCCTCCAGCGGTGTCCGCATCGCCTCGAGTACCTTGGCGCCGATCTCGGCGCATTCGTCCAGGAACAGCACCCCGCGATGCGCGCGGCTCACCGCACCGGGCCGCGCCGACCCCGAACCACCGCCCACCATGGCGCTCACCGACGTCGAATGGTGCGGCGCGACGAACGGCGGGCTGGTGATCAGCGGTTGTTCGTCGGAGAGCGTACCGGCGACCGAATGAACGGCGGTGACTTCGAGCGCCTCGTCCTCCGACAGCGGCGGCAGCACTCCGGGCAGACGCTGGGCCAGCATGGTCTTCCCGATTCCGGGCGCTCCGGTGAGCAGCAGATGGTGCCCACCGGCCGCGGCGACCTCGAGCGCCCAGCGCGCTTCGTGCTGCCCGGCGACATCCCGCAGGTCTCCGCCGGGGGTGTTCGGTTGGGGTGGGTGCACCCCCGGCGACTCGTCCAGGCCGCCTTCGCCCCGCAACCAATCGACCGCGGCGCGTAGCGTCGGTGCGCCCAGCACCCGGATTCCGGCGACGAGGCCCGCTTCCGGAAGGGCCGCCGCGGGGACCACCACCGTCTTGCGACCGGCCCGGCGCGCCGCCAGCACGGCGGGCAGGATGCCCCGGACCCGCCGCAACCGCCCGTCGAGGGCGAGTTCGCCCAGCAGCACGGTGCCGGTGAGCCGCTCGGCGGGCACGATATCGGCCGCATGCAGTACCGCGACGGCCAGCGCGAGATCGTAGACGGATCCCATCTTCGGCAGTGTCGCCGGCGACAGGGCCAGAATCACCCGGCCGTCCGGCCACTTCTCGCCGGTATTGGCGACGGCGGCCCGGACCCGGTCCCGGGATTCCTGGAGTGACGTGTCGGGCAGGCCGACCAGATGGACCGACGGCAGCCCCTGGCCGATATCCGCCTCGATCTCGACGACCTGCCCGTCGATTCCGCGCACCGCGATCGAGCAGGCCCGGCCCAGCGGCATCAGAACACCGCCCGCAGGTGCTCGATCACGGGCTCGGCAGACCGCGGGAGCAGGATCGACACGACATCGAAACGGATCCGCTGCCAGGGACCGTCCTGTTCGGTGAGCCAGAGCAGCGCCAAGCGGCGGATCCGCTGCTGTTTGCCGTAGGTGACGGCCTCGGCCGGTGTCCCGTACCCGAGCCCCGATCTGGTCTTCACCTCGACGAAGGCGGTCACTCCCGCGTCGCGGACCACCAGGTCCAGTTCGCCGTACCGGCACCGCCAGTTACGGCACACGATCTCCATACCGGCGGCCTGCAGATATCGGGCCGCCAGTTCCTCCCCTTGGGCGCCGAGCGCCGTGTTGTGTCCCACGTGCCCAGCATCTGCCACCTGCTCACCCAGCCCACAGCGCGGACCTGCGAAAACGAGCGGTCTGTGGACAACTTGCGGCCTGTGGACAAGTCCGCCCGGGACACGGCCCGGGCGGCACTCACCGGCGGCGGTGGCTCATTCGGGTAGCCGCAGGTCCGGCTTCTCCAGCTCTTCGATGTTCACATCCTTGAAGGTGATCACCCGGACGTGTTTGACGAAGCGCGCGGGCCGGTACATATCCCAGACCCAGGCATCGCTCATCCGCACTTCGAAGTACACCTCGCCGTCGGCGTTCTGCGGTCGTAGCTCCACCGAGTTGGCCAGATAGAAGCGGCGTTCGGTTTCCACCACGTACGAGAACTGACCGACGATGTCCTTGTACTCCCGGTAGAGCGAGAGCTCCATCTCGGTTTCGTATTTCTCGAGGTCCTCGGCACTCATCTGGTGGAATGTCCTCCTTCTCGCCGCCTTGCGTCTGTTCACATCATCGCTCATCACGCCCGGTCATGTCACCGTGGGCCGCACCGCACGGCCTCGTCGCGCGGTGCGGCGGGCCCGACCCGGCCGCGCGGCCCCCCGGTCAGGCGGCGCCGCCGGCCTCCGCCGTCGCGATCGCCAAGGATTCGGCCGACGCGGGTACCGGCGTGCCGCATTCGCGCACCGTACGCCACGACCGCCGATGTTCCGGGCAGGGGCCGAGCCGGCGCAGCGCCTCGAGATGCTGCGTGGTGTTGTAGCCCTTGTGCTCGGCGAAACCGTAGCCCGGCCGGTGCCGGTCGAGCTCGACCATCATCCGGTCCCGGGTGACCTTGGCCAGCACACTCGCCGCCGCGATACAGGCGGCGCTGGCGTCGCCGCCGATCACCGGCAGCGACGGTACCGCCAGTCCGGGTACCCGGAACCCGTCGGTGAGCACATAGCCCGGCGAGCAGTCCAGTCCGGCGACCGCCCGGCGCATCCCCTCGATATTGGCCACGTGAATCCCGATGGCATCGATCTCCGCGGCGGGGATCACGACCACCTTCCAGGCCAATGCCAGCTTCTTGATCACCGGGAACAGCGCCTCCCGGGCCGCCTCGGTCAGCTTCTTGGAGTCGTTGAGCCCGGCGAGCGCGGCGGATGGTTTCGGTGCGAGCACGCACGCCGCGACCACGAGCGGCCCGGCGCTCGGACCGCGACCCGCCTCGTCGACACCCGCGACCGGCCCCAGACCGCTGCGTATCAACGCCGAATCGAGAGTGCGCAGACCCGCGGTCTTGCGTACCACCACTCGCGGCGGCCAACTGTTGCCTCGTCCCGTGCCGGCGGCACGGCTACTACGTGTCACGGGCCACCTCGCGACAGCTGATCGGAACCACGGCCCGATTATCGCGCACCGCATCCGAGGCACCACCGGTAGGTCGGGCCCGGGACCGGTCGAACGGCTTGTCCGGCAAAGCGATCGGCGCCGTGACCGCCCGGGTCCCGGGCGGCGGAATGGACGGCCGCGGAGTCCTCTTATCGCCTATTGCGGGTTCTGCGATGTCACCGGGCCGATCCGGCCGGGCGGCCAGATCTTGAAGACGGCTTTGCCGCGGACGTTCTCGATCGGCACCGTGCCCTGGAGGTCGTCGCCGACATGCGCCCGGGAATCACGTGATTCGTTGCGGTTGTCGCCCATCACCCACAGGTGGCCCGGCGGTACCAGTACCGGTCCGAAGACCCGGCCCACCGGGTAGGCGGCGTTCTGCTGGCCCGGCACCCACGGGTAGTCGTCGGCGACGTAGGGCTCGTCCAGGGGTTTCCCGTCGACCATGATCCGGCCTTGTTCGTCACAGCATTCCACGGTCTGGCCGCCGACCGCGATCACGCGCTTCACCAGATCGTTCTCGTCCGGCGGGACAAGTCCGAAGAAGGCGAAGAAGTTCTGGATACCGCGCACGGCGGGATTGTCGGAGCGGATCGAGACGTAGTGGTCGTTCCAGGACGGCGGGCCGACGAATACGACCACGTCCCCGGGTTTCGGATCGCTCCAGTAGTAGCTCACCTTCTGCACGTAGATCCGGTCGCCGGTGCAGCCGGCGCAACCGTGCAGGGTGGGTTCCATGGATTGGGAGGGAATGACATAGGGGCGGCCGACGAAGGTGACCATGAGGGCGGCGATGATCGCCGCGATGACCAGCAGGATGGGGAGTTCCTGCCAGAACGGCCGCTGCCGCTTCGCTTTGACCTGCTTTCGCGCACGACGCCTTCTCGGCGGTTCGTTCCTGGAATCGGATCCCGAAACCGACCAACTCTCATCTGCCACGCGAACAGCGTAGCCCGGTGCCACAACGGAATCGTGGCACCGGGCTACATATGCCGTTCGCCGAGGTCACCGTGACGCGGCGCGGCGCACGGGTGTCGGCGTCAGCGACGGGTCAGCGCTTTTCCTTGATCTTGGCGGCCTTACCGCGCAGCTCCCGCAGGTAGTACAGCTTGGCCCGGCGGACATCACCGCGGGTCACCACATCGATGTGATCGATGGTGGGGCTGTGCACCGGGAAGGTGCGCTCCACACCGACACCGAACGACACCTTGCGCACGGTGAAGGTCTCGCGGATACCGCCGCCCTGGCGCCGGATGACGACGCCCTTGAAGACCTGGATACGTTCCTTGGAGCCCTCGATGACCTTCACGTGCACATTGAGGGTGTCGCCCGGACGGAAGTCGGGGACGTCGCTGCGCAGCGAGCTCTCGTCGACGAAATCAAGGGTGTTCATGATCATCCTTCTGATGGTCGCGCGAACAGAGGAACCTGGCGGCGCGAATGCTCGACCGGTTCGTGCTCCGAATGTGGGGTGCGCCCGGGTCATGCCCAGGGCAACCTGTGCATTGTGCCAGATCAGCGGTCGCTTTCGGAAACCGGCCCGGCCGGGGGCCCCGCTTCCGCGGCGTCGTCGCCGCGATCGGGCGGCCACAGGTGCAGATCCTGCAGCAGCGGATGCTGCCGCGGCGGTGCCGGCGGCGCCGGTACGACCGTACGCGTCAGTTCCACCTCGGCCGCCGACCGAGCGTGATCGACATCCGGACTGCCGGCGATCAGGTCCTGGACGAAAATCTTGGCCCGGATCACCGGGCGCCGGTACCGGCGCTCCCGCACGATGGCGCGGTACATGAGCCGGCGCCGGCTGCCGTAACGCCAGCGCGCCCACGGGGCTCCCGGCCGGCTGAGCCGCAGCGCGCCCACGACCAGCAGTGGCAGGAAGAACATGCCGAACAGCCCGGTCCAGATCTTGCCCTTGGCGATGACCACCGCGGCCAGCGCCAGGTTCACCACCGCGAATCCGGCGACGAGCAGCCGCGTGCCGAGACCGGGCTGATGTCGCACACCGTTGATCTCCAGCAGCCACAGCGGATGGAAACCCAGCAGCAGCAGGCCGGTGACCGCGAGGGCGACGAACACCGCGTCCACCGAGGTGCGTCCCTGCTCCTCCCAGTACACATCGCGCAGGTAGTACAGCAGCGCGAATTCGTCGAGCACGAGCGCGGCCCCCACGCCGAAGGTGGCCGCCAGCACCGATGCCGTGCCGGTGCTGTTCCCCGCGGCTCCGGCGATCATCCCGATACCGGAGACCAGCACCAGCACCACACCGAACACCATGTGGTGGATGTGTACACCGCCGGACTTCAGATTGCCGGGCCACCAGCGCACCCGGGCCCGGATGAGCCGGACGCTGACCCGGATCACCAGGAACCCGGTGATGAAGCCGAACAGAAAGCAGAGCAGCGGGAGCCGGCCCGCGGCGATCACGTCCTCGGACAGCCACTGCCGCATACCGGCCCCCGATCAGCTCGTGGTCACTTTCCGAAACCCGCCCGGCGCAACGCGTCGGCCATGGCACCGTTCGCTGGTGCATTATCGCGCCGGCCGTCCCGGCCCTGCCCGCGATTGCGTCCCTGACCGCCACCGTTACCGCCGCCGCGGCCGCCGGCGCTCTGACCGTTGCCCTGTGCGCCGCGGTTTTTGTCGTTACGACCCTGGCCCCGGGCGCCGCCGTCGCGGCCGGCCTGGCCGCGGCCGCCGGGACCCTGCCCGCGTTCGGGCCTACCCGCCCCGGGCTCGTCGTCGAGCCGTAGCGACAAGCCGATGCGCTGGCGCGCGACATCGACCTCGAGCACCTTCACCTTGACCACATCGCCGGATTTGACCACCTCGCGGGGGTCGCGCACGAAATTGCGCGACATCGCCGAGACGTGGACCAGACCGTCCTGATGCACACCGACGTCGACGAACGCGCCGAACGCGGCGACATTGGTGACGACGCCCTCCAGCACCATGCCCGGCTCCAGATCGGCGACCTTCTCGATTCCCGCCGCGAATTCCGCGGTCTTGAACTCCGGGCGCGGATCGCGGCCGGGCTTCTCGAGTTCGCCGATGATGTCGGTCACCGTGGGGACACCGAATTTCTCATCGGTGAAGTCGGCCGGACGGAGCGTGCGCAGGACCGCGCCGTTACCGATGACCTCGGCGATTCCGGTACCGGTGGAATCGAGGATCCGGCGCACCACCGGATAGGCCTCCGGGTGCACGGCCGAGGTGTCGAGCGGATCGTCACCGCCGCGGATCCGCAGGAAGCCCGCGCACTGTTCGAACGCCTTGGGTCCCAGCCGCGGAACGTCGAGCAGGGCGGCCCGGCTGCGGAAGGGACCGTGCTGATCACGGTGCGCCACAATGCTCTCGGCCACCGAACCGGTGACACCGGAGACCCGCGACAGCAGTGGCACCGAGGCGGTGTTCACATCGACGCCGACCGCGTTCACCGCGTCCTCCACCACCGCGCCCAGCGACCGGGCCAGCAGGGTTTCCGAGACATCGTGCTGGTACTGGCCGACACCGATCGATTTCGGCTCGATCTTGACCAGTTCGGCCAGCGGATCCTGCAACCGGCGCGCGATGGAGACCGCGCCGCGCAGCGAGACGTCCATATCGGGCAGTTCCTGGGTGGCGTAGGCCGACGCGGAGTACACCGACGCCCCGGCCTCGGAGACCACGATCTTGGTCGGTTTGTTCTCCGGGATCCGCTCGATGAGCTGTGCGGCCAGCGCGTCGGTCTCCCGGGAGGCGGTCCCGTTGCCGATGGCGATGAGCTCGACCCCGAACCGCGCCACCAGGGCACCGAGGACCGCCAGCGATTTCTCGGTCTGGTTCTGCGGTTTGTGCGGGTACACGACCTCGGTCGCGACGACCTTGCCGGTGCCGTCGACCACTGCGACCTTGACCCCGGTGCGGTAGCCCGGATCCAGGCCCATGGTGGTGCGGGTGCCGGCCGGGGCGGCCAGCAGCAGATCGCGCAGATTGGCGGCGAAGACATCCACCGCGTCGCGTTCGGCGGCCTGCCGCAACCGCATCCGGGTATCGATACCCAGGCTCACCTGGAGTTTGGTCCGCCAAGCCCAGCGCACGGTGTCGAGCAGCCAGCCGTCGGCGGCGCGCCCGGCCTCGGCGATCGAGAACCGCTGAGCGATCCGCGCCTCGTAGGTGCTGCGTTCGCCGGGTGCGAGTTCGGAATCGGCGGGCTCGGGGTCGAGGTGCAGGCTGAGCACCTCTTCCTTCTCGCCGCGCAGCAGCGCCAGGATGCGATGGGAGGGCAGGCTGGCGAATTCCTCGCCGAATTCGAAGTAGTCGGCGAATTTCGCGCCGGCCTCTTCCTTACCGGGACGGACCGTGGCGGTCAACCGGCCCCGGTTCCACATGAGTTCGCGGAGTTCGCCCACCAAGTCCGCGTCTTCGGCGAACCGCTCGACGAGGATGGCGCGCGCGCCCTCGAGCTGTTCGGCGGAGTAACCGGCCGGGTCGGTGTCCGGGTTCCCGAGCAGCGCGTCGGCGACGGGTTCGTGCCCGGCCTCGCGCGCGATCTGGGCCTTGGTGCGGCGCTTGGGCTTATAGGGCAGGTAGATGTCCTCGAGCCGGGCCTTGGTCTCGGCCAGCAGCAGCTGCCGGTGCAGCACCTCGTCGAGTTTGCCCTGGCCACGGATGGATTCGATGATCGTGGCCCGGCGCTCGTCGAGCTCGCGCAGATAGTGCAGGCGTTCCTCGAGCGTGCGCAGCTGGGCGTCGTCCAGGCCGCCGGTGACCTCCTTGCGGTACCTGGCGATGAACGGCACCGTCGACCCGGCGTCCAGTAGCTCGACGGCAGCCCGGACCTGGTTCTCCCGCACCGAGAGCTCGTCGGCGATGCGCCAGCTGACGGGGCCCGACACCACCGGGCCGGTACCGGGGTCTGCAAGCGAGTCGGTGGGGATGGTCTCGGGGTCCGAGGTCTGCGGCACTGTCGTCACCACCCGCACACTACATTCGCCCGGCGACAGCCGGACCGCGCCCGGCCCCGCCCTGCCCGGGGCCGGGCACAGCGGACCCGGTCATCCGGCGGCGCGCCCCTGCTGCCGCAACATAAATCGCTGCACCTTGCCGCTGGGGGTCTTGGGCAGCGTGTCGACGAAATGCACCCGGCGCGGGTAGGCGTGCGCGGCGAATTTCTGCTTCACCAGTGTCTGTAGCTGCGCTTCCAGTTCCAGGGAACCGGCGGTGTCACCGCGCAGCACTACGAACGCCTCGAGTACTTCGCCGCGCAACTCGTCGGGGAGGCCGACGACGGCGGCCTCGGCGACGTCGTCGTGCAGCACCAACACGCTCTCGACATCGAACGGGCCGATCCGGTACCCGGACATGATGATCACATCGTCGTCGCGGGCGGAGAAGCGGAAGTATCCGTCGGCATCGCGCGAACCGGCGTCGCCGGTCAGATACCAGCGGCCGTCGGCGGTGAAACGCTGCGCGGTCTGTTCGGGCGCATCCAGGTAACCGAGGAACCACAGCAGCGCACTACGTTCGGCGTCGATGGCGATCCGGCCCAGCTCACCCTCCGGCGCTTCGGTATCCGCGTCGTCGGCCAGCACGGCGCAGGCCCAGCCCGGGAGCGGACGGCCCATGGAACCCGCGGGCGCGGCCGTGTCGAGATCGTCGTGCCAGGCGTTGCAGATGACCATGCCGTGCTCGGTCTGGCCGTAGTGGTCGCGGACCGCCACCCCGAGGTGTTCCGCCGACCAGGCCACCACCTCCGGTGTCAGCGGTTCGCCCGCGGAGGAGGCCCGGCGCAGGCGGACCGGGTTGCCCGGCCCGGCGGCGCGCAGGGCCCGATAGACGGTGGGCGCGGCCGCGAAATTGGTGACCCCGAAGCGTTCCAGCACCTGCCAGGTCAGCGCCGGGGAGAATCCGGCGTGTAGCAGCAGGCTGCGGGTTCCGGACACCAGCGGGCCGAGGATCGCGTAGTAGAGACCGTAGGCCCAGCCCGGATCGGCGGCGTTCCAGAAGACGTCGTCGGGGCGGACATCCAGTGCGAACTCCTGATAGGCATGGAACGACGCCAGGGCGCGCACCGGAATCGGGACACCTTTGGGGGTCCCGGTGGTGCCACTGGTGAACAGCTGGACGAGCAGTCCGTCCCCGCCCACCACGGCCGGTGGTTCGGTTGCGGCGCCGGCGGCGGGCAATTCGTTCATCCGCGCGACGCCCGGGACGTCGCTGTCGCCGGTGACGATGGTGCGCCAGGGCGGATCCACCGGCATATCGCCACCCGGCGCCAGCTTGCCGACCTGGTCCGGGTCGGCGATCACCACCGAAGCGCCGGAGGCCTGGAGGCGGAAGGCGATGGCGGGCGCGGCGAACGCGGTGAACAGCGGGACGTGTACCGCTCCGCGACGCCAGATGCCGAGCAGCACCACCACCAGATCGACCGATTTCGCCATCAGCGTCGCGACCTGGTCGCCGGGGCCGACCCCGAGCCCGGCCAGGGCCGACGCGAAACGCTCGGACCGCGCGCGCAGTTCGCCGTAGGTGAGATCGATCGCCGACAGATCGCGCTCGATCACTGTGAACGCGACGGCGTCGGCCGGATGCCGGTCGCACAGCAACTCCGCCGCACAGGCGTCCGGCCCGTCGTAGGCATCCAGCAGTTCGCGTACCCGCGCGTTCGGGTCGGCACCCATCTCACATCTCCTCGGTCGTCCGGCCGGTGTGTTGCCATAGGATGTAGGTCACACCAGGTCCGGCACTACCCCCGAAAAGGGGTGACAACCCCATGTCCACTCCCCCGCCGCTGCTGCGCCCGCGCGACGGCGACGCCTTGCGCGCCGAGATCCGCCGCCTCGCGGCTGTCGCCGGGGTGCCGGTGATCTTCGGCGGCGAGGTCGACGCCGACACCCTGCGGCTGACCGAGTTCGCCGGGGTCCGGACAAACGGCCTGCGCGGTCTGTCGGTGACCCGCGCGTCCGGGCTGGGTGGCCGGGTCGTGGATTCGCGCCGGCCCGCCGCGGTCTCCGACTACGGCAACGCGCTCTCGATCACGCACCACTACGACGGGCCGGTACTCGGCGAGGGCCTCCGGTCGGTGGTCGCGGTACCGGTGGTGGTGTCGGGTCGTTCACGGGCGGTGCTGTACGCGGCGACCAGGGGCCCCGGGCCCCTCGGTGACCGGACCACCGACGCGCTGGTGCAGGCCGGGCGCCGGCTCGCGAGCGAGATCGGCGTGCGCGACGAGGTGGACCGGCGGCTGCACCTGCTGGACATGGCCGCTCCCGTTCCCGCCGCCGACGGTGTGGTGGCCGCGGAGTTGCGCGCGGTCCAGGCCGAATTGCGCGCCATCGCGGACACGGTCGGCGACGACCATATGCGGGGCCGGTTGCGGGAGATCGGCGCGCGGCTGACCCGCGCACTCGCCGGCGAACCCCTCCCCGATGCGCCGCGGCTCGCACGCCGCGAAATCGATGTCCTGTCACAGGTCGCGCTGGGGTGCTCCAACCAGGCTGTCGCTCAACGCCTTTCGCTGGGACCGGAAACGGTCAAAAGTTATCTGCGCAGCGCGATGCGCAAACTCGACGCCCACTCCCGGCACGAGGCCGTGGCCACCGCCCGCCGCCTCGGCATCATTCCCTGATCCCAGTTCCGGGATCGGGAAGCCCCGAATCAACGGCGAGGCCCGGCGCATCGAGCGCGTTCGCGGCCGCCGAGCTGGAGTCCGTATCGGGCAGCAGATCCGGTCGCCGTTTCCGCGTGCGGATCAGCGACTGCTCCCGCCGCCAGGCCGCGATCCGGGCATGGTCTCCGGACAGCAGGATCGGCGGAACCTCGAGTTCCCGCCAGCTCACCGGGCGGGTGTAACTGGGCCCTTCGAGCAACCCGTCGGAGAACGAATCCTGTTCGTGCGATTGCCGATTGCCGAGTACGCCGGGAATCAACCGGACCACCGCCTCGGTCATCACGAGGACCGCGGCCTCGCCGCCGATGAGTACGTAGTCCCCGATACTGACCTCTTCGACACGGACCCGGCGGGCCGCGTCGTCGAACACCCGCTGATCGATACCCTCGTAGCGGCCGCAGGCGAACACCAGATGTTCTTCCCCGGCCCATCGCTGCGCGGTCTCCTGGGTGAAGGGGACGCCGGCGGGTGTGGGAACCACGAGCAGGGCGTCGTCCGGGCACACCGCGTCGAGCGCGTCCCCCCAGACGACGGGTTTCATCACCATGCCGGGTCCGCCGCCGTAGGGCGAATCGTCGACGGATTTGTGCACATCGTGGGTCCAGCGCCGCAGATCGTGGACCTCCACCGACACGACACCCTTGTCGATGGCCTTGCCCAGCAGCGCGGTCCGCAACGGGTCCAGGTACTCCGGGAAGATGGTGACCACGTCGATTCTCATGACGCCGGCCACCTCATTCCGGATCCAGTAGACCTTCGGGCGGATCGATCACGATCAGCGCGTCGGCGATCGAGACCGTCGGCACGATGGCGGTGACGAAGGGGACCAGGATCTCGCGCCCGTCCGCGGCGGCGCGGATCGAGAGCAGTTCACCGGCCGCCGAATGCAGCACCTCGGTGACAGTGCCGACTTCGGTCCCGTCGGTGAGTTGTACGCGCAGACCCTCGAGTTCGTGATCGTAGAACTCGTCCGGGTCCTCCGACGGTCCGAGTTCGTCGCTGTTCACCAGGAACAGCGTGCCGCGCAGGGCGTCGGCGCCGGTCCGGTCGGTGACACCCACCAGACTCACCAGGAGCCGACCCGAATGTTCCCGGGCCGACTCCACGGTGAAGTCACGGACCTGAGCCGAGCGTGCCGCGCGCCCGTGCAGCACCGCGCCGGGCGCGAACCGCGCCTCCGGTTCGTCGGTGCGTACCTCGACGACCAGTTCGCCCCGCACACCGTGCGAGCGGGCGACCCGGCCTACGACGAGTTCCATCTACTGGTCGGTGTCGACCACGTCGACCCGGATACCCCGGCCGCCGATACCGGCGACGAGGGTGCGCAGGGCGGTCGCGGTGCGACCACCCCGACCGATGACCTTACCCAGATCGTCGGGGTGGACGTGCACCTCGACGGTGCGCCCGCGGCGGCCGGTGATCAGCTCGACGCGGACGTCATCGGGATTGGCGACGATACCGCGAACCAGATGTTCCACGGCATCGGCGACGACGACACTCATTACTCGGCGGCCTCGGCGGACTCGGCCGCCTCGGCGCCCTCTTCCTTGTCCTTCTTGGCCTTCTTCTTCGGGGTGACGGCCTCGGCGGCCGGCTCGTTGTCGGCGGCGGCCAGCGCGGCGTTGAAGATGTCCAGCTTGGACGGCTTGGGCTCGGCGACCTTCAGGGTGCCCTCGGCGCCCGGCAGGCCCTTGAACTTCTGCCAGTCGCCGGTGATCTCCAGGAGCCGCTGCACCGGTTCGGTCGGCTGCGCGCCGACACCCAGCCAGTACTGCGCCCGCTCCGAGTCGATCTCGATCAGCGAGGGCTCTTCCTTGGGGTGGTATTTGCCGATGGACTCGATGGCCCGGCCGTCACGACGGGTGCGGGCGTCCGCGACGACGACGCGGTACTGCGGGTTGCGGATCTTGCCCATACGGGTGAGCTTGATGCGAACAGCCATCTGCTGATCTGCCTTTCATAGTGGTCACGGCGCAATTCAGCGACTCACGCGGTCTCGCGAGCCCGGTTTTGCGAATGAAGTGTGTGACCGCCGCGCGGTACGTGACCGGAGACGGGCTGACACTGTCCAGAAGGACGGTCGACCATTCTGCCAGACGCCGCGGCCGGCCCGGAAACCGCCCGGGTATGTGGGCTCGCGGGCGGGTCGTCCCGGCGGCGGGGATCCGCCGGTTGGCAACCGGTCAGTCGTCTGAGTAGCGTCCGACCGGCCGGATCCGGGCCGGGAAAACCCTGGAACAGGTGCTTCCGCGCGTGAGCGCGACCGCCCCGCGTACCTACGCCCCCACCGGCAGCCCGATCGCGGGCACTCCGCGGTACCGGGACGCACCGGTGGCCGCTGCGGGCCGGTATCTGGATGTACTCGGACAGCGCGCGGCGCGCTACTACGCGGTGGACGTACCCGACGACGCGACGGCCTATTTCGGCGCCACTGTCTCCTTCCCGCGCGGCGTCGGCACCGCGTGGACAGGCGCGACCGAACCCGACACCGGTAGTCCGCGCACCGACCGGTGCCGGGGCGGCGGACGCTACTACTTCGCCCTGGAATGGGCTCATGTCGCCGACAACGCTCCGGCGCAGCTGCCGGTGGAATTGCTGGTCGGCGTGGAGCCCGCGGTCGTCGATCCGGGGCCCGCACCGGACCTGGAGGCGGTGGAGTTCGCCGCACCGGACGGAGTGACCGTCCCGGCGATCGGCGGGGCTCGTTCGATGTCGCAGCCGCCCTGCCCGGTTCCGGCCGGTACACCGATACCCTGCAGCGCGGCGAACTCGTCTTCTACCGGGTGAAACTGGAGTGGGGGCAGGGGCTGGCACACCGGGTGCGGTTCGCCGCGACCCCCGACCGCGGCAGCGACTACGTCTCGAATATCGCCACCACGCTCTACAACCCGTACCGGAGGGAACTCGATTCCGATTTCGCCGCCTACACCGGAACCGAGAACATCCTGCCCAGCAAGGACACGGCGCTGGCCACCACACCGATCAGGTTCCTGAACCGAGAGGCCGCCGAGCACACGGTGCACGACCAGGCGGTGGCGGGCTGGTACTACATCGCGGTGAAGCTCGGCGAGCGGGCCCGGGTCGCGCCGGTACCGATCGAGCTGGAGGTGGATGTCACCGGCGAACCCGAACCGGGGCCGCGCTACGCCGGCGATTCCGCGAGTACGGGCACTTTCGGTGCAGATCCGCAGCAGGCGGGGGCTCCGGATACCGCCGCTGCGGCCGACACAGCGGCCGGTGGCGTATCGCCGCTGGTATGGGTGGCCGTCGGTGGCGCAGTGGTACTGACCGTCGCGGCGGCGACGATCGCCTTCCTGCTCAGCCGACGCCGGAGGCGCTGACCGAACTCGTCGGGGCACAGCCGGTACGCGCGCCATCTGTGCCCCGATGTCGGGTCGGTCCCGGCCGCGCGGTCAGAACCTGGTTACGGCTCTACCGCTCTTCGCGACCTATCACTTGTCCGGGAACTTGAACTTGGAGATATCGAAGTCCTCCAGTCCCGGGGGCAGCTGGTCGAGGCCGGGCGGCATATTGGACAGGTCCGGCATACCGCCGCCTCCGGGCAGTCCCGGCATACCGGGGAACCCGCCGCGCATCTTCGGCTGGGTTGGTCCGCGTCCGCCCTTCTTCCCCTTTTTGCCCTTCTGCTTCTTGTTACGACGGTTGGCGCCGGGCATGCCCATCTGCCGGCCCATCATCGTCATCATCTTGCGGGCCTCGAAGAACCGGTCCACCAGCTGGTTGACATCGGAGACCTGGACGCCCGATCCGTTGGCGATACGCAGCCGGCGGGAGGCGTTGATGATCTTCGGGTTCTCCCGCTCGGCGGGGGTCATACCGCGGATGATCGCCTGGACCCGGTCGAGCTGTTTGTCGTCGACCTGGGCGAGTACATCCTTCATCTGGCCGGCGCCCGGCAGCATCCCGAGCAGATTGCCGATGGGCCCCATCTTGCGGATGGCCAGCATCTGGTCGAGAAAATCCTCGAGGGTGAGTTCGCCGCTGCCGATCTTGCGCGCCGCCTCCTCGGCCTGCTGCGCGTCGTAGACCTGTTCGGCCTGTTCGATAAGGGTGAGCACATCACCCATACCGAGGATGCGGCTGGCCATCCGGTCGGGATGGAAGACGTCGAAATCCTCGAGTTTCTCGCCGGTGGAGGCGAACATGATCGGCGCGCCGGTGACATTGCGCACGCTCAGCGCCGCGCCACCGCGGGCGTCGCCGTCGAGTTTGGTGAGCACCACACCGGTGAAGCCGACACCGTCGCGGAAGGCCTCGGCGGTGGAGACCGCGTCCTGGCCGATCATGGCGTCGAGGACGAACAGGGTCTCGTCGGGTTTCACCGCGTCGCGGATACCGGCGGCCTGCGCCATGAGTTCGGCGTCGATACCGAGCCGGCCGGCGGTGTCGACGATCACCACGTCGTACTGTTTGGCGCGCGCTTCGGCGATACCGGATTCGGCGACCGCGATCGGATCGGCCGCGGTGATCCCGAGGGCGTTCTCGCCGCCACCGATCGAGGTGCCGGGGTGTGGCGCGAACACCGGCACACCGGCGCGTTCGCCGACCACCTGTAGCTGGGTCACCGCGCCCGGGCGCTGCAGGTCACAGGCCACCAGCAGCGGCTGATGGCCCTGGTCGCGCAGCCATTTGGCGAGCTTGCCGGCGAGGGTGGTCTTACCGGCACCCTGCAGACCGGCCAGCATGATCACCGTCGGCGGGGTTTTGGCCAGCGTGAGGCGGCGGGTCTCGCCGCCGAGGATTCCGACGAGTTCCTCGTTGACGATCTTGACGACCTGCTGGGCCGGGTTCAGCGCGGCCGAAACCTCCGCGCCCTTGGCCCGCTCCTTGATCCGGGCGATGAAACCGCGGACCACGGGCAGCGCGACGTCGGCCTCCAGCAGCGCCAGGCGGATCTCCCGGCAGGTGGCGTCGATATCGGCCGGCGACAGGCGTCCCTTACCGCGAAGGTCCTTCAGGGCACCGGTCAACCGGTCGGATAGGGATTCGAACACCTGGTGCGCTCCTGATCTCGAGTGACGTCACTGAGTCCCAGGGTAATGGGCGTCCCAGAGTAGCGGGGGCCCGGCGGGGCCGGGCCCCGCACCGGACTGCTCGCATACGTCACCGGAGATTGTCACCCGGCAGCCGCCCCGGACGCCGGGCGGCCCGGTGAAGAACCGGAGTCACACGGGTCCCGACCCCGCGGCGCCGGAGGCGTCGCCGATGTACTCGGTGAACCCGCGGCGGTAGTCGTGCTGTTCCACGGCCACCAGATAGGCCGCCTCACGCCCCGTGAGGCCGAGTTCGCGGGACAGGCTGTCCAGCCGCGACCAGTCGTCGTCGGGCGGTAGCCCGTTGGTCGCTACGGCGGCGGCCACATTCATCGCGGCCATCGCCTGGGGCTCGGTGAGTGTGCGCCCCGGCAACCAGGACACCACCCAGTAGGCGTCACCTACACATCGGGCGATGTGCGGTGTCATATCGCTGGTCATGATCGACGAGGTCACCACTTGGATTGCCACCGACCTGCTCCCCTCACGAGCGCGACAGCTGACCACCCGAATGTTAGGGGCCCGATCACCCCCCATCGCCGACTCGCTGGCAAACGGTGAGCAATCGACGCGCAACGGTGACCTTCGTCTCGAACGCTAGTTCTGCTCAGGCTCCACGGGTTTGCGCGGAGCCGGTCGCGGAACCACCGCCAGGATCGCCGTTTCGAGCTCCGCGCGCCGGTCGGGGCCGGTTCTGTCCCCCAGGTCCACGCAGAACACGTCCACCACGAACGAGCCCATCGTCACGACCTTCGCCCAGCGCACATCGGCGCCCGCACCCGCCAGCACCGCGGCCAGCCGGCAGAGCAGCCCGATCCGGTCCTCGGCCCGCAACTGCAGGATCAGCTGTCCGGGTAGCGCGGTCTCCGCCCAGAGCAGTCGGGGCTCCGCCTGGGCCCGGCGCGCGGCGCCGAGTGTCTCCCGTTCCCGCGCGTCCAGTGCCGCCCGCACATCCAGTTCCCCGGCCGCGGCCCGTTTGATCTCCTGCCGCAGCAGGCCCGCGTCCGGCGGACCGCCGAAAGTCGGTGTCACCACGAAGGTATTGATCGCCGAATCCCCCGCCACGCCGACCGACGCCGAGAGCACCCGCAGCGAATGCAGGGCCAGCACGCCGGCGGTATTCGAGAGCAGTCCGGGGGTGTCCGGGGCGATCACGCTGGCGATATGGGCGTATTTCCCCTCCCCCGGCGTCAATTCGACGTGCACCCCGCCGGCGGCGGCACGGACCAGCAATTCCTCGGGAATGGGTTCGGGTTCGGGCAGGGTCTCCCCCGCCATCACAGTGCGGCAGCGCCGGACCAGTTCCCCGATCAGGGTGGCCTTCCAGTCGCCCCACACACCCGGGCCGGTGGCCAGTGAATCGGCCTCGGCCAGCGCGTGCAGCAGTTCCAGCCGGCGCGGATCGTTGTCCAGCACGTCGACGACGTACCGCACGGTGTCCGGATCGTCGATATCCCGATGCGTGGCGACATCGGGCAACAGCAAATGGTGGCGGACCATGGCGCTGAGGATCTCCACATCCGAGGGCCACAAACCCAACCGGCGACCGATATGGGTCGCCAGGTCGGCACCGACCGCACAGTGGTCCTCCACCCGGCCTTTGCCGATATCGTGCAGCAGCGCACCGAGCGCCAGCAGATCGGGCCGGGCCACCCAGGTACTCAGCGCGCTCGCGTAGGCCACCGTCTCCACCGAGTGCCGATCCACCGTCCACACGTGCAGCGCGTCCCGGGGCGGGAGGTCCCGGACCGCACCCCATTCCGGCAGCAGCCGGCCCCACAGACCGGTCCGGTCCAATGCTTCCACCGCGTCGATCACGCCCCGGCCCGCACCGAGCAGCACCAGCAGATCGTTCAACGCGTCCTTGGGCCAGGGC
Source organism: Nocardia sp. NPDC050193 (assembly GCA_040674215.1). Lineage (GTDB taxonomy): Bacteria > Actinomycetota > Actinomycetes > Mycobacteriales > Mycobacteriaceae > Nocardia. The sequence goes on from JBFARE010000017.1 coordinate 121,738, forward strand.
TCGCGCAGCTCCGGCGCGTCCTCGGATAGGCGGTTCAGGGTCGTCGCCGACATCGGCAGCCCGGTCTGCGCGGACGCCGCGGCCACCCGCAGCACCAGCCCCGGGTCACGCTGAGGCCGGGCGTCCCTGGCCAGCACCACTTCTCCGGCGTGCTCGACCACACCCTCGTCCAGTGGCCGCCGCACCGGCATCCGGCGCAACCGGGCCAAACCGCGGCGCGGCAACGCGTTACCCGCAGTACGCAGGCCCACATCCACCGAATATCCGACGGTGCGCGCCGCATCGCTGAGCGTGCGGGCCAGGTCGAACCGGTCGCCGATGCGCAGCGCGGCCCCGATCTCGTCGGCGTCCTGGGCGCGCAACTGGTCGCGGGCCCGGCCCGCGACCCGGTGCAGTTCGGTGCGCACATCCAGGAGCCGCCGATGGGCCTGGGCCAGACCACCGCCGGGCGCCTCCGGGCCCAAACCGGGCATGGCGTCGGTGAGCTGGGCGATCGCGAGCGCGTCCAGCAGCTGGATATCGCGCAATCCGCCGCGCCCGTTCTTCAGATCCGGCTCGCTGCGGTGGGCGACCTGACCGCTGCGCTCCCAGCGCGCGCGGACCCCGGCGACCAATTCGTCGAAGCGACCCCGTATCCCGCTGCGCCAGTCCTTGCGGATCCCCGCGACGACCCGGTCGCTCAGCTCGGAGTTACCCACGATGTGGCGGGCGTCGAGCATGCCGAGCGCGGCCACCAGATCGTCGGAGGCCACCTTCAGGGCATGCGGGACCGTGCGCACACTGTGGTCGAGTTTGATATGCGCGTCCCACAGCGGATACCAGAGCCGGTCGGCGATCTCGGCGACCCGTTTCGGATCCATGTCCTCGTGCAACAGCACCAGATCCAGATCGGAGTACGGCAGCATCTCGCGGCGGCCGAGCCCGCCCACGGCCATGATCGCCAGCCCGCTGTCCGGCGTGATCCCCACTTCGGCGCCCTTGCTGGTGAGCCACAGCTCGTACAGATCCACCAGGGCCGCGCGCAGCGATTCGGCGTCCAGCCGCGGATGTCGCGGCGCGCCGCCGTCCAGCAGTTGATCTCGCGCCCGCACCAGGTCCGCGGCACCGTGCGACAGCGCGGCCGCTTTTCCGGGCCGCCCACCGCCGACCCGCCCGGGCTCTCGATCCTGCCGGTTGTTTCCCAACCAAACCACCACCCGTTCACGCAGGCGACCCCGCCCCGGCCGGTAATCGGTGGGAGCGGGGCCGCGTTGTCGTTGTGCACCCGCCGGCGCGCTCGAGGCGCGCGGGGTCTATAGCGCGTCGGTGCCGCGTTCCCCGGTCCGGACCCGGACGATCGTTTCGACCGGGGTCACCCAGACCTTGCCGTCACCGATCTTGCCGGTGCGCGACGCCTCGACGATCAGATCCACGACCCGGTCCACCGTCGCGTCGTCGACCACGACCTCGACCCGCACCTTCGGCACGAAATCCACCGAGTACTCGGCCCCGCGGTAGACCTCGGTGTGGCCCTTCTGCCGTCCGTATCCCTGCACCTCGCTCACGGTCATACCGAATACGCCCGCCTGCTCCAGGCCGGTCTTGACGTCTTCGAGCGTGAACGGTTTGACGATTGCGGTGATCAGTTTCATAGGGTTCATGCCTCCTTGACGGCCGAACGAGCGGTTGCACCCAGTGCAGCGAAATCGTATGCGCTCTCCGCGTGCTCGGAATCGTCCATACCGTTGGTTTCGGCCTCCGCGTCGGCGCGCAGCCCGATCGTGAACTTGATCGCGAACGCGATCACCAGGGCGATCACGAAGGAGTACACCAGAACCGCCACCGCGCCGAGGGCCTGCCGGCCCAGCAACTCGAGATCACCACCGTAGAACAGGCCTTCCGCACCGGCGGGCGCCTCGGGCGCGGCGAACAAGCCGATCAGCACCGTGCCGAGGATACCGCCGACCATGTGGATACCCACGACGTCGAGCGAATCGTCGTAACCGAACTTGAACTTCAGGCTCACCGCCAGGGCGCAGACCACACCGGCGATGACGCCGATGGCCAGCGCGCCGAGGACGTTCACCGAGGAGCAGGAGGGCGTGATGGCCACCAGGCCCGCGACGATACCGGAGGCGGCGCCCAGAGAGGTCGGCTTGCCGTCGCGGACCTTCTCCACCACCAGCCAGCCGATCATCGCGGCGGCGGTGGCGACCAGCGTGGTGACGAAGGTGGCCCCGGCGACACCGTCGGCGGCCGCCGCGGAACCGGCGTTGAAACCGAACCAGCCGAACCACAGCAGCGCGGCACCGAGCATGACGAAGGGCAGGTTGTGCGGGCGGAAGGGAGTTTTCGGCCAGCCCGCGCGCTTACCGACCACGATGGCCAGCGCGAGCGCCGCGGCACCGGAGTTGATGTGTACGGCGGTACCACCGGCGAAGTCGATGGCCTCGACCTTCTCCATGATCCAGCCGCCACCCCAGACCCAGTGCGCGACCGGGAAGTACACCACGGTGGCCCAGATGGCGGCGAACACCAGCCAGGCGCTGAACTTCAGGCGGTCGGCCACCGCACCGGAGATGAGCGCCACGGTGATGATCGCGAACATGGCCTGGAAGGCGACGAAGACCGTCGCGGGAATGGTCCCGATCAGCGGGACGCCCGCCGATTCGTCGCCGAACCCGGCGATCAGGGTCTTCAGGCCGAAGAACTGCCCCGGGTCTCCGAGTAGTCCGCCTTTGTCGGTGCCGAATGCCACCGAGAAGCCGTACAGCACCCAGAGCACGGTGACCACGCCCATCGCGCTGATGCTCATCATGATCATATTGAGCACGTTCTTGCCGCGGACCATACCGCCGTAGAAGAACGCCAGTCCGGGTGTCATCAACAGGACGAGCGCAGCGCTCGTCAGCATCCATGCGGTGTCGCCGGCGTTGGGTGCGCCGATCACGGTTTCCACCAGTTTCCTCCCTCATCTCCGGCCCGCCGCTCACGCGACATCGGGCCCGCTTATGAAGGGTCCTCATTCGGTGTTTCATCCGTGACGCCCAGGTGTTTCACCTACGTGAATGGATCACGCCGCAATGTTTCGGGTGTGTTTCGCACGCTGTGCGGAGGTTTCCGGCCCGCTGTGCGACACGCCGGAAGCACCCCTATCGACACGGAATCCCGGTGGTCATCACGGTGCGGTGAGGGCGCGGGCGAGGCGCGCCGCCTCGTGTGCGAGACCTGTGGGGTCTGTCGCGATGAATGTCGAGGTGCTCGCGATATTGCCCTGCGCGAACCAGGTGCGGTCGGGGCGGCCCGCGACGAGAAGCCTCCCGCTGCCGGGCTGGGTGGTCAGACCGCCGAACGGATGCCGTTCGGCGGATGCGGAGGTCAACAGCGAATGCACCAACCCCTCGGCGGCCTGCGGCACGGTATAGGCCGGTGGGTTGACCGCGTTGATCACCACGTCGGCGGTCCATTCGGTGTCGTCGGTCACCATGAACCCGCTGCGAGACCGGGGGTGGATCTTCTGCAACCCTGGTCGCAGCCGTACCTGACCGGAATCGAGCAGGTTCAGCAGGATATTCGCATTGCGCGGCACCATGGGCGAACTCAGGCAGTTGATGGTGCGGAAGTATGCGCCGCGCAGCATTGTCTTGTCCTGCTCGCCGAACAGCGGCCACACCGCCGGCACCACGGTCCGGACGGCCCGGCCGAGCAGTCGCCGGCCTTGATGCGGGTCCGCCACCGAAGACAGCTGGCGCCGCAACCGCTGCACCGGAGGCTCGGTGTCATTGCCGACGACCTCATCGGTCAGCGTCCCGAAATCCTGCCCGAGCTCGGCGAGCTCCTTCTTCATCAGTTCGATCAGCATGGTGAGTGTCACCTGATCTCGGCCCTCGCGCACTCCTCGCAATACGTATTCGGGGGTCAGATACTGCGGCTCGTACCGGATGGGACGTTGCTGGACGGCGGGCAGTACGCCGCTGCGGGACATGAGGGTGATCGGACCGGCGTGTCCGGTGGAGGCCAGGCCGACGACGATATCGACAGCGGTCAGTCCACTACCGATGACGGCGACGTGCCGGTCCGCGGGAACCTCGGCCAACCTGCGGGACAACGGGTAAGGCTCATGGGTGTACCCCGGCACTGCGGCCAGCCCATAACTGTCGTGTGGCTGTCCGCCGCCGACGGACAGCACCGCGCGGTCCACTCGGAATGCGCCGCCGGCGGCGGTGTGCAGAATGGCATCGCTATCTCGCGAGAACCCGGTGACGCCGGAATTCACGACACTCACCCGCCATCCGTTCCGGCGCAGGCCGGCGATGGCGATATGCGCGGTCTGTTCCAGGTATTGCCCGTACACCGCGCGCGGCACCACCGGCAGGCCGAGTCCATCGTCGAGGTAGCGGCCGAGTCCGGGGCGTTCCTGCAACCAACGCCGGTAATGATCCAGATCTCCGCCGCGCGCGGTCATGGCCATCGGTGGTGCGTTTACTCGTACGGAGTCCTGGTCGCATTGGTATGCCCGGCCGCGCCAGACCGCGGAGGAGCTCTCGAACACCGTGATCTCACCCGGCTTCGCGTCCGAGGCGGCGAGCGCGTCGAGTAGGGCCACCGTGGCCATTCCCGCGCCGACGATTCCGATATGCATGGCTGATCCCTTTTCCTGGTTCTCGACGGACGTGCGTCGACCAGCCTTCTCGGCCGCCGGGCGAGATCCCATCCCTCGATCAAGGGGTTCCGACACCCCCTCATATGCGGGGTTGCCCGACGTCTCGCGTGCGGGAACCATGGCGGGCATGCACAAGTCGACCGGTGAGCCGCCGGGTGGTCTGCCGGCGGGAATCGCCGCAGCGCCCGACGCGGAGAGTCTGTTCGCCGTGACGTCGGACCGCCTGCGCCGTGTCGCGCCCTTCGACGCGGCCGTATGGGTTGCCACTGATCCGAGCAACGGCTTGACGGCGGCACCGGTGCGGATCGAGAACCTGCAGCCGGGGGGATGCGGCATCTACTGGGAATCGGAATTTCTCGTCGATGCTGTCAATCCCTTTCGGCTGTTGACCGAATCGCCGGTGCCGGTCTCCGGGTTACGGGAGGCCACCGGCGATCGTCCGTTGTCGAGCCCGCTGTATCGCGATTTCATGCGGCCCCGGGGCTTCGACGACGAATTGCGGGCCGTGTTTCGGGTCGATGGCAGGCCGTGGGGACAGCTGAGTCTGTTCCGCGAGCGCGGTCACGCGCCGTTCCGGGCCGAGGAGATGGCGGTGGTCGGCTCGTTGTCGAGCCCGATGGCTCAGCGGCTACGCTCGTACGCCCGATCCACCGAGCCGCCGCGACAGCCCTCCGATACGCCGGGAATGCTGCTTTTCGACAATGCCGGAAACCTGACGTCGATCAATGACGAGGCCCGGAGTTTCCTCGCCGAGATGCCGCCGGGTCCGCGCGCGGCGACGCCGTCCGGTATCGACCTGCCTCTGCCGGTGTGGATCCGTAGCACCGTCGGTCGTGCCCGCGAGACAGGTGGAAACGCGCGCATTCGGATGCGGGCGCTCACCGGCGGGTGGCTGATATGCCATGCCTCGCGCCTGCGCGGTGTCGACGGCACCGAGGGGATGACCGCGATGACGATCGGACCCGCTCCGGTATCGGAGATCGCCACACTGGTTGTCGCCGCCTACGAGCTGACCTCTCGCGAGCGCGAAGTGACCGAACTGATCGCGCGTGGGCTGTCCACCGCCGAGATCGCGAGCCGACTGTTCCTGTCGCCGCATACGGTCCGCGACCATGTGAAGGCGATCTTCGAGAAGGTTGCCGTAGCGACCAGGGGTGAGTTGGTCGCGAAACTCTACACCGAGCATTACGAACCGCTCGTAGTGCCCGAAAGCACCCGAGTTCGCTACCCGTAGCGGGCAGCGGGTCGAAGACCAGGTATCCCGTACCGACAGACCTAACCCAGCAGTGCGTCGACGAAGGCGGAGGGTTCGAACGGCGCCAGATCGTCGGCGCCCTCGCCCAGGCCGACCAGTTTGACCGGTACGCCCAGTTCGTGCTGGATCTGGAAGACGATTCCGCCCTTGGCGGTGCCGTCCAGTTTGGTCAGTACGACACCGCTGATATCCACCACTTCCGCGAAGATACGGGCCTGCGCGAGACCGTTCTGACCCACCGTGGCGTCGAGGACCAGCAGTACTTCGTCCACCGACGCCTTCTTCTCGACGACGCGTTTGACCTTGCCCAGCTCATCCATGAGCCCGGTCTTGGTGTGCAATCGGCCCGCGGTATCGACCAGGACCACGTCCACACCGGTGTCGATACCGGCGGAGACGGCGTCGAAGGCGACGGCGGCCGGGTCGGCACCCTCGCGGCCGCGCACGGTGTCCGCGCCGACCCGCTCGCCCCAGGTCTGCAACTGATCGGCCGCCGCGGCGCGGAAGGTGTCCGCGGCCCCGAGCAGTACCCGGCGTCCGTCGGCGACCAGAACCCGGGCGAGTTTGCCGGTGGTGGTCGTCTTCCCGGTGCCGTTCACGCCGACCACGAGCAGGATCGACGGATGATCGGCGTGCGGGAGCGCGCGCACCGAACGGTCCAGTTCCGGCCGCAGCGATTCGATCAGTACCTCGCGCAGGACCGACCGCGCGTCCTCGGCGGTACGGACACTGCGGGCGGCCATTTCCTCGCGCAGCCGTTCCACGATGACGGTGGTGACCGCGGTGCCGATATCGGCCATCACCAGCGTGTCCTCGACCTCTTCCCAGGAGTCCTCGTCCAGGTCGCCACCGCCGAGCAGCCCCAGCAGACTTTTGCCGACCGCGTTCTGCGACCGGGACAACCGGCCCCGCAGCCGGGTCAGCCGGCCCGAGGTCGGCGCGATCTCCTCGACCTCCGGAACCAGATGGGCTCCGGCGGCGGTATCGGGGGCCACCACCGCCGGCTCCGCACCCGCTTCGGCGGGTGCGCTCGCTTGCTCGGCGGCCGCTTCGGCCGCGGCAGTATCCGGGGTCGCGGGGACATGGCCGGTACCGGGTTCGGTTACCGGCCCGGTGGCTGCGGTGTCCGTAGGCCCGGCGGTCCCGGTATCCGCCGGTGCGGTCGAGGTCGTCTCCGTCGTCTCGCGCGGGACGGTGCCGGTGTCGTCGGCGGTGGCCGGGCCGGATTCCGTATCGGTCGGCGCGGTGTCGACGGTATCGGCCTCGGGCAGCGGTACATCGGTGATCCCGCGCCGCGGAGCATCCCGCGGGACGGCGGCGTCGTCGCCGATATGTGGCTGACCCTCCACATCGGTCCGCTCAGTGGGACTCGGAGCCGCCGGTCCCGCGGGGCTCGCCGCCGGCGGTACCGGGGCGGCGGTGGCGCCCCGGCCGCCCTGGCTGAACGAGAATCCACCCGCTGCCTGATACCCGCCCGACCGGTCGGTCAGCTGTTCTTTCTCCGCCGGCGCCGTCAGCGAGACCCGGCCGCGCTTGTACCGGACGAAACCGGCCACGAGCGCGACCAGCAGTACGGCGGCGATCACTGCGATCAGAATCCAGGCTTGCGCACTCACGCCGACCATCCTTCCAGAGCGGTACCGAGCGGTAGGTTACCCGGCCCGGCCCGCGCGGCGGAGGCCCGCACCCGCTGCCGGACACCCGGCACATCCCCAGCTCAGCCGCGCGAACACGGCCGGTGAGATTTCTTGTCCTGCGGAACTTCTCGCGACAGGCCAATAGGATCGGCGATGTGACCGATCGAAACGTGCTTGGGGGTCCGCTACAAGAGTGCGGCACCGATCCTCTGACCGGGTTCTACCGGGACGGCTGCTGCAGCACCGGCCCGGAGGACCTGGGCAGCCACACCGTGTGCACGGTCGTCACAGCAGAGTTCCTCGAGCATCAGGCGTCCATCGGAAACGATCTGAGCACGCCTCGTCCGGAGAACAATTTCCCCGGACTCCAGCCGGGGGACAGATGGTGTGTCGTGGCGGTGCGCTGGTTACACGCGCACGAGGACGGTGTCGCCGCACCGGTGGTGCTGGCGGCGACCCATGAGAATGCCCTGGAAGTGATAGCGATGGAGATCCTGCGCAAATACGCGGTCGACGTACCCGACGACGTCAGCGACCTGCTCTGAACACCGGCGCGGCCCCGGCATCGCCGAAATGGTAGGACGCGGCGGCTACTCCGCCGCGCTACCGGCCGCCGCGAGATCGTGCCCGCGCAGTCGCTGCGAGATGACCTGGGTGATGCCGTCGCCGCGCATGCTCACGCCGTAGAGCGCGTCGGCGATCTCCATGGTCGGTTTCTGGTGGGTGATGACGATCAGCTGGCTCTTCTCCCGCAACTGCTCGAACAGTCCGATGAGTCGGCGCAGGTTGGTGTCGTCGAGCGCCGCCTCCACCTCGTCCATCACATAGAACGGTGAGGGGCGGGCGCGGAAGATGGCGACCAGCAGCGCCACCGCGGTCAGCGATTTCTCCCCGCCCGACAGCAGCGACAGCCGCTTGACCTTCTTCCCGGGCGGCCGCGCCTCCACCTCGATACCGGTGGTGAGCATATCGGTGGGGTCGGTGAGCAGCAGCCGGCCGTCGCCGCCGGGGAACAGCGCGGCGAAAACCTGGACGAACTCCCGTTCCACATCGGCGTAGGCGTCGGTGAACACCTGCAGGATCCGGGCGTCGACCTCGGCCACCACGTCCAGCAGATCCTGGCGGGCCTTCTTGACGTCCTCGAGCTGGGTGGCCAGGAAGTTGTAGCGCTCCTCGAGCGCCGCGAACTCCTCGAGGGCCAGCGGGTTGACCTTACCGAGAGTGGCCAGATCCTTTTCGGCGCGTTTGGCGCGCCGCTCCTGCGACGCGCGGTCGAACGGCATCGGGGCCGGTGCGCTGACCTGCTCACCGCGTTCCTTGGCCTGCTCGTACTCCCGCATCTCCAGTTCGCTGGGTGGCAGGGCGACGGCGGGACCGTATTCGGCGATGAGATCGTCGAGGGCGATACCGAACTGTTCGGCGATGGTGGCTTCCAGCTGTTCGATCCGCAGTGTCGCCTGCGCTTTGGCGACCTCGTCCCGGTGGACCGCGTCGGTGAGCTGTTCGAGCTGGGCGTTCAGGGCGCGCACCCGCTCTTTGATCCGATCCACCTCGGTAGCGCATTCGGTACGCCGCCGGACCAGTTCGTCGCGGCGGGCGGCGGCGGCCGCCACCACTTTCTCGAGTTCGGCCGCCAGATCAGCACCGGATTCGGCGACCGCGGCGGCGACGCCGGCAGCCTGCCGCCGGGCGGCCTGCGCCCGTTCGGCCCGGGCCCGCGCCTCGCGTTCGGCACGGGCGGCGCGCCGGAGCGATTCCGCCTTACCGCGGACCGATTCGGCACGCTCCTCGGCCGTGCGCACCGCCAGCCGCGCCTCCACCTCCATGGCCCGGGCTTCGGCGAGCGCCGCGGCGGCCTCCTCCCGGGCCAGTGCAGCGGCCTCGGTTCCGGCGGCGCCGGCGGCAGCACTGTCGGTATCGGCCTGTTCGCGCTCGGCGTGCCGTAGCCGGTCCTCGAGTTCGGCCAGTTCGCCGACCGCTTTCTCGTGCGCGGTCTCGGCATCGGCGCGCTGACCGGTCAGCCGCCCCGATTCGGCGTCGGCCGCCCGAACGGCCGCACCGAGCCGGCCGAGCCGCTCGTAGACCGCATTGAGGGCCTGGTCGGATTCATGCAGGGCCAGCAGGGCATGGTCGACCGCTTCTTTGCGGTCGGCCTGTTCCTCCAGCGCCCCGGCCAGACTCGCCTCCAACTCTTCGGCATGCCGGCGGGCGGCGACCAGATCGGCCTCGGCGGCATCGATACTCGCCTGGATCTCCAGTCGGCTCGGCGACCGGTCCGAACCGCCGACCAGCCATCCGGCCCCGGCCAGATCGCCCTCGCGCGTGACCACCCGTAGTTCCGGGCGCGCACTCAGCAGCGCGGACGCCGCGTCCAGATCGTCGACCACCGCGACCCGGCGGGTCAGCGCCACCACGGCCGCGCGTACCGGGCCCGGACAGTCGACCACATCCAGCAACCAGCGTGCCGACCCCGGCAGTGCCGCTTCGTCGAGATCCGCCGCCGCCGGACCCTCGTACACCAGTGCGGCCCGGCCGCCATCGGCCTTCCCCAGCGCGCGCAGTGCGCTGAGCGCCGTCTCCCCGGTATCGGCGACCACCGCTTCGGCCACCGGTCCCAATACCGCCGCGACCGCGGACTCGTACCCGGTGTGTACCCGCACCTGCCCGGACAGCGGGCCCAGCAGTCCGGCCGGATGGTTCTCGGTGAGCCAGGCCGCACCGTCGCGGCTGGCCAGGTTCATACCGAGCGCTTCGATCCGCGCGGTCAGCGAGGCCACCAGCCGTCCGGCCTCCCGATCCTCGGCGCGCAGTTCGGTGACCCGGCGGTCGGCCAGGCCGAGCGCCTCCACGGCGTGCTCGTGCTGGGCGTCGAGCCCGGCCTCGCCGGCCTCCAACTCGGCCAGTTCGTCCTGCACGGCATCGAATTCCGACCGCGCCGCGGTACCCCGGGCCCGGGCTTCGGTGAGGGCGGTGGACAACCGCACGATCTCGGCGTCGATCGATTGCGCCCGGGTGCGCAGGTTCTCGACCTGCCCGGACAACCGGACCAGCCCTTCGCGCCGGTCGGCGATGGCGCGAACCGCGGCCAGATGCGCCTGTTCGGCGGCCTTGGCGGCGTGCTCGCGGTCGCCCAGGCTCTCCCGCGCGGCCTCCAGTGTTTCGGTGGCCATTTCCACTGCCTCGCGCAGTTCGGCCTCTTCGGCCTCCACCCGGTCGGCTTCGATCTCGAGCTGATCGGGGTCGCGACCGGTGTTCGCGGGGGCGGCCGTATCGAGGTGCCGGGCGCGATCCCCGGCGATCCGGATGGTCGCGTTCACCCGTTCGGAGAGCGCGGAGAGCTGGAACCACAGTTGTCCGGCGGCCTCGGCACCGGGAGTGAGCCGGGAGAGCTGGTATTCCTGCTGGGCGAGCGCGGCATTCGCGGCATCGAGTTCGCTGCGCACGGTGATCTGCTGTTCCCGGGCGTAGGCCTCTTTGCTCTGCTGGCTCTCCAGCTCGTTGCGCCGGGTGACCAGATCGTCGGCGGCCAGCCGCAACCGGGCGTCGCGCAGATCCGCCTGCACCGTCTGGGCCCGGCGCGCGACTTCGGCCTGCCGGCCCAGGGGTTTGAGCTGCCGGCGGAGTTCGGTGGTGAGATCGGTGAGCCGGGCCAGGTTGGCCTGCATCGCATCGAGTTTGCGAACGGCCTTTTCCTTGCGTTTGCGGTGTTTGAGTACGCCGGCGGCTTCCTCGATGAACGCGCGCCGGTCCTCGGGGCGCGATTCGAGGATCGCCGAGAGCTGCCCCTGCCCGACGATGACATGCATTTCCCGGCCGATACCGGAATCGCTGAGCAGTTCCTGGACATCCATGAGCCGGCAGGAGTTGCCGTTGATCTCGTATTCGCCGGCGCCGTCGCGGAACATACGACGGGTGATGGAGACCTCGGCATAGTCGATGGGCAGGGCGCCGTCGGAATTGTCGATGGTCAGGGTGACCTCGGCGCGGCCCAGCGCGGCCCGCCCGGAGGTGCCGGCGAAAATGACGTCCTGCATTTTCCCGCCACGCAACGCCTTGGCACCCTGTTCGCCCATCACCCAGGTGAGCGCGTCGACGACATTGGATTTACCGGATCCGTTCGGCCCCACCACACAGGTGATCCCGGGCTCGAAGCGCAGGGTCGTCGCGGACGCGAAGGATTTGAAACCCTTCAACGTCAAGCTCTTCAGGTGCAACGCCGACGACCCTTTCCGCCTCCGTGACTGTCCGCCTCGCCCAGGCCGATCAGCCATGCTAACGGCCCGCGGCGCCGTGTCCCCGACCGGCGCACCGGCTGTGGCCGATCGATTGCCGGGACACCGGCGGCCCGCGGCCGGGCGTTCGCACCGGCCGGATGCCACGAAGGCTACCGGGCGTTATATCTTCCGGCGATGGCGGTGGCCGCTCTCGATACCGGTTGCCGCCCGTACTGCCAGGACCGCACCCCACGGGCCGATGACCCATATGGGCCAGAAATAGGTGAACTCCCCGACCCCCAGCGAGATCGCGCCCCAGATCACCAGCACCAGCACGCTGACCGTGAGCCACGCGGTGGCCTCGATCCGCTGCCAGATCGGGAAACGCGCGCGCGGTGCCGCCGAACGCACCGGCGCCAGGGCGGGCAGGTCCGCGAGTACGCCGGTGAGTTCCTCGCGGGTGGCGGTGCGATACACCTGCGCGACGCGCTGGTCGTATTCGGCGAGATCGATGCGGCCGTCGCCGAGATGGCGGCTCAGCTCGCGCACGATTCGATCGCGTTCGGCGTCCGAGGCCCGGGTTCCCGTCGTGATCTCCATAACCGCTCCCCTTACAGGTCGGACCACATTCCACAGTGGGTGCCCCCAGAGTGCACCTTCCACTGTGTTATGTCAAGGGTCGCGGTGATCCGTGATTACCGTTCGGCGAAACCGTCCAGCCCGCCCCGCGCCGGCTCCCACGACTCGACCACCAGATCCACCCGGCCGGGGGTGTCCCCCGACCGCAGCAGCGCCAGCAGGCCCTCGGCCGCGGCGCGCGGCCCCTCCGCCACCACGTGCACCCGGCCGTCGGCCGCGTTCGTGGCGTGCCCGGTGAGGCCGAGTTCCAGCGCCCGTGCCCGCGTCCACCACCGGAAGCCCACGCCCTGCACGTATCCGTGCACCCAGGCGCTCAATCGCACCGGGTCGGTCCCGTCCGTAGCCGCTGCCACGATCAGTCGACCGTGTCGATATCGAACGACAACGTCACCTTGCTGCCGGCCTTCAAGGTGCGGCCGACAGTGCAGACCTTGTCGATGGCCCGCTGCACCGTCACCAGCAACCGGTCCCGGGCCGCCGCGTCGAGCTCGCTGAGGTCGAGTTCGAACAGCTCGTCGAGCTGCGGATACACCTCGTTCTCCCGGTCAGCGGCCCCGGAGACCCGGATGGTGGCGTCGTAGTCGTCGCCGAGCCGCCGCGACAGCGGGAAATCCGAGCTCATCCCCGAGCAGGCCGCCAGCGCGATCTTCAGCAGCTCACCGGGGGTGAACACGCCGGGTACGCCCTCGGAACCGATGAGCACCTCGGCGCCGCGCGAACTGTGACCGGTGTAGCGGCGGGTACCCGTCCGTTCCACCCACAGGGTGGTCGGCCCGGCCTGCGCCGCGGGCGCCGTCTCGCCCGCTGCCGGGGCGGACGCCGCAGAGGTGTTGTCAACCATGCTCGCGATCCTGCCACCCGCCGTCGCCACACCGCGCACCCGACCTCGGCCGATCAGCGCCGGTGCGGCCGACGCCGGCCGCGCACCGGCACCCGTACCCGGTGCTTGTCGCGCGCTTCGAGAAACACCGCCACTGCCCGCAGCACGAGCAGGCCGAAGACGAATCCGGCGATCAACACGCATGCCGCCAGGGACATGGCCGTCTCCCGTCCAGTTCCCGGCACCGGAGGTCCTCCGGCGCCGTACCGCGCCCGGGGTGCCGGGAAGTTCCGGTCGTTTCAGGGCGGTACATCGAGAAACTACCCCCGCCGATCCGGCCGGACACCCGATCCTTGCGCATTGTTCACGCCGACGTGCGCGGGCTCACGACGCCGAGCACCGCGCGCCCCCCGACCCGCCGCGCAACGAACCGGCCCCGAGACGTCGCGCGTCACCTGGGCCTTCTGTATACGGCCACGCCGCCGTCACCGCCACGGCACCGTCAGGCGCGTGGGTGACACAGCGCGGGGTCCGCGATATCGGCACACGGCAGATTGCCATAGGATCGGAGCACGTCCTGACCGGCCTCACCGGCGAGAAACCGCAGGAAACCGGCCCCCAGCGAACCCGGCGCGAAATCACCGTGGCCGAACGCGTACTCCACTCCCCAGAACGGATAGCCGCCCGCGGCGACCTCGTCCCGGGTGGCCGGCCGCCCGTCGATCGTCACCCCCACCACGCCCGGGTTATCGGCGGCGTCGGCGGATTCGGCGTAACCGATCGCACCGGTCGTGGCGGCGACCTCGGCGAGCATATCGTCGGTGTAGAGCGTCTGGCAGCGTCCGGGGGCAGCGCCTCGCCGCAGTTCGCGGCAGGTCACTCCGGGCTCTGGCGGTTGCGCGGAATCGAGCAGGCGGGATTCGAAAGTCCAGCGCGAGCCCGAACCGGCATAGCGGTTGACGACGCGTACCGGTTGATCGGCGCCGCCCACCTCCCGCCAGTTCGACACCCGCCCCTGGAACAGGTCGCGGATCTGCCCGGCTGCCAGATCCCGCACTCCCGCGCTCGGATGCACGACCACCGAGAACAGCGATACCGCCAGCGGCCGCTGCACCAGGGCCGCGTAGTCCGCTCCCTTGGGTGCGTCACCGATCGCGAGCAGCCCGCCATCGCCACCTGCCCGTTCTTCGAGCCGGGCCATACCGCGTTCGCTGCCCTCGAAACCGAAGGCGAAAGCGGACCCGGGACACGTCTGCTCGTAGAGCCGGGCCGCCTCCCGGATCACGGGTTCGAAGGCGGTGGAACCGATCACGGTCAGCTCACCGGTCGCGCAGCCCAGCGGCGCGGGCTCGGGTTCGGCGATATCGATGACGGCCATCGCCGCGATGACCAGGACGAGGAATCCGGTGAGCGCCACCATCAGCAGCGAAACCCCCGTGCGGCCCTTGGTCTTGGTGATACCACCACCGGTCACCACACCCTGCATGACCGGGTCGGAGTAGGGGCCGGGCCCCGAAGTACGTTCCAGCGTGGCCAGGATCTTGTAGTGATCGTTGCGGTTCAGCGGGACCTTCGGCAGGTCGATCACACCGATCCCCTGCTCGAGTTGCCGGTGCCCGAAGCCCGAATCGGGCTCGAAACAGACGGCCAGGCCCGGGTTGCTCAACTCGGTGACCGCCATCCCGATCACTTTGCGGCCCGGGAACTGCAGGTGCAGCCCGGCCTGATTGTTCTGCGCGGTCACATAGTCGGCGGCATCGATGGTGGTGGCGCCGTTGTTCTCGATCCGCACCAGCACCACCGACAGGTCCTGCAGGTTGCGCTCGGTGCCGTCGGAGGTCTGCCGGAGTTGCCGCAGCGCTCCCGCGTGCCCGGATTCGGCCTCGCCGGTGACCGGGGTGTCCATCTGCACCCGCCACCCGAGCCGTTTCCGGCCGACGAACACGAATTCCCACAGGAACGCGCCCACCGGTATCGCGATACCGGCCAGCGGGAGAACGAGATCGAGCACCAGGTCGTTCACTGTCGATTACCACTCCCCCGACTCGCTACAGTTCACACCATCTTCGGCCACCCGCCGACGAGAACGTCTGGGCTCGGCAACTTTTCGGAAGCCGTTCACCATACGGACACCCGCGACCGTCGGATCACTCGCCTGACCGGCGCGGACGGGTTCACCATCCGCACGCCGCGGGTGGCCGACCCGGCTGCACCCTGGGCGAATGCCCGTTGCGACACTGTGAACCGAAGCGGTGACCGTGACGTCTCCGGCGTGGATCGGCCGGGCAACCCGGAACCGGGGCCTACCAGGGAATTGGAGCCCGGGTCCGATACGCACAGCGGTATGCCCGCCTACCGTGCTCAGGCCCCGCATCGACGGTCCGCGGACCTGTCACGCACCGGGTGTACGCGTCCACTCCAGCAGTTCGTCCACCGGGCGGGTGTTCACGATCCGGTCCGGCGGGACCTCGGCGGCCACCGCGCGGGCGCAGCCGTAACCCTGCCAGTCCAGCTGGCCCGGTGCGTGCGCGTCGGTGTCGATGGAGAACTCGCAGCCCGTCTCCAGGGCGAGCCGGATCAACCGCGACGGCGGGTCCCGCCGTTCGGGCCGGCTGTTGATCTCGACCGCCGTACCGTAGCGGCGGCAGGCCTCGAACACGATCCGGGCGTCGAAATCCGACTCCGGCCGGGTCCCGCGCCCGCCCTCGACCAACCGCCCGGTGCAGTGGCCGAGCACATCGACATTCGGGTTCGCCACCGCGTACACCATCCGCCGGGTCATGGTGTCGCGGTCGTCGCGCAACCGCGAATGCACACTGGCGACGACGATATCGAGTTCGGCGAGCAGATCGGCGTCCTGATCGAGCGAGCCGTCGTCGAGGATATCGACCTCGATCCCGGTGAGGACCCGCAGTGGCGCCAGTTCCGCGTTGAGCGCGGCCACCACGTCGAGCTGGCGGCGCAGCCGGTCGGCCGACAACCCGTTCGCCACGGTGAGCCGCGGCGAATGGTCGGTGAGGGCGCAGTACTCGTGCCCGAGCGCAGCCGCACAGGCCATCATCTCGGCGATCGGACTACCGCCGTCGGACCAGTCCGAATGGGTGTGCAGGTCACCGCGCAGCAGCTCGCGCAGCGGCGCGCCCTCGGCACCGATCGGTTTCGCGGCGGCGCGCAGTTCTGCCAGGTAGTGCGGCACAGTCCCGGCGTACGCCTCCTCGATCACCGCGGCGGTTTTCGGGCCGATTCCCGCCAGCTCCTGCCAGCTGCGGTCGCGGCGGTGCCGATCGCCCGCGGTGTCGTCGAGACCGGCGAGGATATCGGCGGCCCGGCGGTAGGCCTTCACCCGGTGTGTCTGTGCCCGGTCGCGTTCGAGCCAGAACCCGATCTCGCGCAAGGCCGCGATGGCCCCGGGAGCAGGCGATCCGGCCTGCTCCGGTCCCGGCGACCCGCCCACCACCACTACCCCACCCGGCCGTACTTCACGAAGGCGACACCGTCCTCGAACACCTGGCTGGTGATCACCCGGAAACGCGCCGGATCCGGCAGTTGCGGCCCGGTGCCGAACAGCGGCCGGCCGCGGCCCAGCACGATCGGATACAGCTTGAGGAAGACCTGATCTATCTCCGGCAGCAGCGCCCGGGCCAGCTCACCGCCCCCACACAACCAGATGCCCAGGCCCTGCTCCCGTTTGAGCTCGGCGACCGCGGCGACCGGATCGGCACCGATCAACGCCACCGCCGGATCGGGTGGATCGGTGAGCGTGGTGGACACCACGTACTGCCGCAGATGGGCGTACGGGTTCGCGGTGCCGGTACGGACCCCGAAATCGTGGGTTCTGCGGCCCATGATCACGGTGTCGAAGTTCGCGTTGCGTTTGGTGATACCCAGCGATTCGCGCACCCGCGACGGCAACGTTTCCGGATACTGGGTGTTGATGGCGGGGCCATGATCACCGCCGACCGGGAAGAAGTCCACCGAACCGTCCTCGGTGGCGATGAACCCATCGATGGTGGCGGCGACGTAATAGGTGAGCTTGCGCATGGCCTGCCTCCCAGCCGGACCGGGTCGGTGATCTTGCCGAGGCCCACCGTAACCCGCCACCGGGCCCGGCGCGAGGGGGTCGTCAGGAGGAAATGCGGCGCCCGCGCGGTGATGGCTGACAGCGCGGGCATGAGTAGGACGAGCGGTTCATGAACTTCTCCCGCACGATCACCGCGCCGCAGCGCGGGCAGGGCAGGTCACCGCGCCCGTACACCGCGAGTGCGCGCTCGAAGTAGCCGGATTCGCCGTTCACATTCACGTACAAGGCGTCGAAGGAGGTACCGCCGGCGGCGAGCGCGTCGGTCATCACCGCGCGGGCCTCGGCGAGCAGGGTACGTAGTACGGGACGGGTGAGCGCCGACGCGATCCGGCCGCCGTGCACCTTCGCCCGCCACAAGGCCTCGTCGGCGTAGATGTTGCCGATCCCGGAGATCACGGCCTGATCCAGCAGCACCCGCTTGATCTCGGTGTTCTTGGTGCGCAACACACCGACCACCCGCTCGGCGTCGAACCGGGGGTCCAGCGGATCGCGGGCGATATGCGCGAGCAGGTCGGGGAGCAGATCGCCGTCCACCTCCACCAGCGGAGCCAGCACCCAGCCACCGAAGGTGCGCTGGTCGACGAAGCGCAGTTCGCGCCCGTCGTCGAGAGTCGCCCTGATATGGGCGTGTTTCTCCACCGGGGCGCCGGCGGGCTGCACCAGCATCTGCCCGCTCATACCCAGATGCACGACCAGCGCGGTATCAGCGGACCCGCCGCCGGGCTCGTCGAAGGTGAGCCACAGATACTTCCCGCGCCGCCGCGCCGCGGCCACCGTGAGCCCGGTGAGCCGGGCCGCCATATCGGCGGCACCCGGTTCATGCCGACGCACCGACCGCGGATGGGTGACGGTGACCGATTCGACGGTCCGCCCACACAGATGTTCGGTCAGGCCGCGGCGTACGACCTCGACCTCGGGGAGTTCGGGCATTCAGGATTCACCGGTCAACGCGCGGTAGGCCGCGCCCGCCGCCTTCTGCTCGGCTTCCTTCTTCGACCGGCCGACACCCTGACCGTAGGCGTCCCCGGCGATCACGGTGGTCGCGGTGAACTCCTTATCGTGGTCGGGGCCGGTCGAGGTGATCTCGTAGCTGGGCACACCGAGACCGCGTTCGGCGGTCAGCTCCTGCAGACTGGTCTTGAAGTCCAGTCCCGCGCCCATCCGCGGGCCGCGTTCGAGCAGGTCGGCGAACAGCCGCAGGACGACCTCCCGGGCCACGTCGATGCCGTGCTCGAGGTGGACGGCGCCGAGCAGCGACTCCATCCCGTCGGCGAGGATGCTGGGCTTGTCCCGGCCGCCGGTGAGTTCCTCACCTTTGCCGAGCAGCAGATGCGCGCCCAGACCACCCTCACCCAGGTTGCGTGCCACCTCGGCGAGCGCGTGCATATTCACCACACTCGCGCGCAGCTTGGCCAACTCACCCTCGGATTTCTCCGGATGCTCATGGTAGAGCCGTTCGGTGATGCTGAGACCGAGTACGGAGTCCCCGAGGAACTCGAGCCGCTCATTGGTCGGCAGGCCACCGTTCTCGTACGCGTACGAGCGATGGGTCAGCGCCAATCGCAACAACTCCGGAGCCACCTCGACGCCCAGGGCGGCGAGCAGGCCCGAATGATCACCCGGTTCACCGGGTTCGTCTTTACCCGCGGTCAACGGTCGACCGGGGGTCAGACGGCGGAAACGACCTGGCGGCCCTTGTAAGTACCGCAGGAGGGGCACGCGATATGCGGCGGGGTCTTCTGGCCACACGCCCGGTTCGGGCAGGTGATCAGGGTGGGGGCGGCGGCCTTCCACTGGCTGCGCCGCGACCGGGTGTTGGAACGGGACATCCGGCGCTTGGGAACGGCCACGACTAATTCTCCTCTGTACTGTTACGTGCTGTCTCGGTGGAATGATCTCCGGTGGCCGCACCCTCGTCGGGGCTGCCGCTGCCGGGCGATCCGGAGGCGAATTTCGCCAGCCCGGCCCAGCGGGGATCAAGTATCTCATGCCCGTGATCGGATCCCGCAACCGCCATCCGCACGCCGCACTCCGGGCACAGGCCGGCACAGTCCGGCGAGCACAGCGGCTGCAGCGGCAACTCCAGGCCGAGCTGGTCCACGACCAGGGGTTCGAGGTCGATGAGATCGTCGCTCATCCGGTAGACCTCGTCCTCGGAGGAGGTCTGGTCGGTGGCACTGTCCGGATAGGCGAACAGCTCGGTCAGCGACAACCGCACGGTATCGGTGAACGGTTCCAGGCACCGCGAGCATTCACCGGCCACCGGGGCCTCGAGGGTTCCGGTGACGAGCACTCCCTCGGACACGGATTGCAGCCGCAGATCCAGCTCGACCTCCGAGCCGACGGGTACGCCGACGAGATCGAGTCCGAGTCGTTCGGTAGTGGTGACCGTCCGCCGCAGTTCGCGCATCGAGCCCGGGGCGCGACCGAGGCTGCGGACATCCAGCACGAAACCCGCGCCGTGTGCACGAGGTGCACCGGAACGCGAGCGCGCGGTGGTATCGGCAGGCATCGCAAACACTCCACTGGATGGGTCGGGGCTGTTGGTTTTGCGCCGGAATCGGCGAGCAACCACCCCACAGTACGCGACCTGGCCGGACCGGCAAAACTCGGCGGGAACGTAGCAACCGATCGCGGACGGTCACCGTCCGGGCGGGAAATACCGACTTCGGTCCGCCGAACACCTTCGTCTACTCCGGATGGTCCACCTCCACGGGCCCCGACCCGCCCGCCGGAGGCGCGCAAATAAACACAGCTCACCGGCGGAACTCCGCGGCGTAGTCGGGGACACCCGCTCCGTTGCGGAGCTGCTGGCGGCCCCGGCCGACAGTGCGCAGCGCGCTGCCGAGGGTGTCCTCGAATTCGGCGAGTTTGGTGTCGACGTAGTGGTCACAGTCGGCGCGCATCCGGTCGGCGTCGGCGTGCGCGGTGTCGATGATGCGGGCCGATTCGGCATGCGCGGCACGCACCACCTCGGTGTCCTCCACCAGCCGGCGCTGCTCGGCCTGGCCTTCGGCGACCGAGCGGTCGTAGGAGACCTGGCCGGCCTCGATGGTCCGTTCGGCCTCGGCGCGGGCCCGGCCGGTGACCGCCTCGTATTCGGCCTTGGCGTCAGAGACCAGGCGTTCGGCCTCGGCGGTGGCGGTATCGACCATCCGGTCGGCGTGCGCGGTGGCCTCGGCGACCATCCGGTCGGCGTGCGCCTTGGCCTCGGCGAGGATCCGGTCGGCTTCGGCGCGGGCGTCGGCCACGGCGCCGGCGGCCTGTTCGTCGGCGGACCGGATGGTGCCCTCGGCGAGTCCCCGGGCGTCGTCGACGATCTTGTCCCGGTGGTCGAGCACATCCTGGGCGTCATCGATCTCGGTGGGCAGCGCGTCCCGTACATCGTCGAGCAGATCGAGTGTTTCCGGACGCGGCACGATGCAGTTGCGCGTCGCGGGGATACCCCGCGCCTCCTCGACTATGGCGACCAGTTCGTCGAGCGCCTCGAATACCCGGTACATGCTCACTGTCCTCCTGCTGACCATCGGCGACACATCACGCCGTTCCCAGTGTGCCCCGGGCCGGTGGATGCGCCGAACCTACTTTCGGTGTGTCGCCCGGTCTGCCCGATATCTGCGGAGTCACACAATCAACTGGAGACCCACCCTCCGCTTGGTGTTAAATTCTTGGTGAGCCCCACCGCGGCGCGGCGGGCCGCCTGTCCCTTGCCCGATCGGAACCGCCCATGACCATCCTGCAGTTGCCTACCTCCACGGCACTGACCACCGTGGATCTGGATATCGATTGGCCGGAACCGTTCACCGCTACCGGGTGGCGGCAGCGCCTCGTGCAGTACCTGCGTGGTGACCGTGCGTTCCCGCAGTTGATTCGTTTCGCACTGGTCGGCGGATTGAGCAATATCGCGTATGTCCTGCTTTTCCTGACCCTCACCGGGGCCGGGACCCTGCTCGCCAATGTGGCCGGTTCGGTCGTGAGCACCGTCGCGGCCAACGAACTGCACCGCAGGCTCACCTTCCACGCCGCCGAACGGGTCGGCTGGTTCACCGCGCAATGGGAGGGCGGCGGTCTGGCGCTACTGGGGCTGGGTATCAGCACCGCGGCCCTCGCCGCGCTGGAGGTCCTGGCCCCGACCCTGAACGAACCCACCCAGGCCACGGCCGTGCTGGCGATCAGCGCCGCGGTCGGGGGTCTGCGCTTCCTGGCGTTGCGCGGTCTGGTGTTCCGGCCGCTGCAGCGGGCCCGGGAAATGACCGCCCAGCGGTCGGGGTCAGCCCGCCCGCTCGGCCAGCCGGTCGAGTAGTCGTTTGTGCACCAGCGGCGGCAGCATATCGCTGACATCGCCGCCGAAGGCCGCCACTTCCTTGACAAGGGAGCTGGACAGGTAGCTGAAGGTGGGGTTGGTCGCGATGAAGAAGGTGTCGACGCCGGAGAGTTTCTTGTTCATCTGCGCCATCTGGAGTTCGTAGCCGAAATCACCGGCGTCGCGCAGACCCTTGACGATGGCGGTGATGCCCTGCTCCCGGGCGAAATCGACCAGCAGGCCGTCCCAGGAGGCGACCCGCACGCCCGCCAGATCCGCGGTGGCGTCCCGCAGCATCTCGATCCGTTCGTCGATCGAGAACATGCCCTGCTTCTTCTTGTTGATCATCACCGTGATCACGACCTCGTCGAACTGCTCGGCGACCCGCCGGAACACATCGAGATGGCCGTTGGTCACCGGATCGAAGGATCCCGGGCACAAAGCTCCTGCCATGGGTCAGACGCTAGCAGGTTCGTCCGGGTCCGCCGGGGTCGCGCCGACGTACACCGCCGACTCGATCCGGGTCTCCCCGTAGCGCCGGGCGGCACGTCCCTCGAAGCCTGCGGGCCAGGCGATTTCGGCCGACCGCGCGGAGCGTTCCACCAGCAGTAACGCCTCCTCGGCGAGCCACCCGTGCGCGGCGAGCGTCGTGAGATCACCCTCGACGGCGGCGGTGGGCAACTCGTAGGGCGGATCGGCGAACACCAGATCGAAAGCGCCCGCGCCGCCGTGGGCGAGCACCTGCGTCACCGTCCCGATCCGCACCTGCGCACCGCCCAGGCCCAGCGCGGCGATATTGGCGCGCAGCACCCCGCCCGCCCGCCGGTCGGATTCGACCAGCAGCGCGGCGGCCGCGCCGCGCGACAGCGCCTCCAGCCCGAGCGCACCCGAGCCGGCGTAGAGGTCGAGGACCCGCGCGCCAGCGAGATCCATCCACGCCTCGATCGAGGAGAACACGGCCTCCCGCACCCGGTCCGAGGTGGGCCGGGTCCCGGCGGGTGGCACCTTCAGGCGCCGCCCACCGGCGGTCCCGGCGACGATCCGGGTCATTCGGATTCGCGCTCGCCCAGCTCGACCAGCAGATCACCGCCTTCGACCTGCTGCACCTGCGCGATGGCCACCCGGCCCACCACACCGCCGCGCGGCGCGGTGATGGCGGCCTCCATCTTCATGGCCTCGATGGTGCCGATGGTGTCGCCCGAGGCGACCGTTTCGCCTTCGGCCACGGTCAGCGTCACGACACCGGCGAAGGGCGCCGCGATGTGATGCGGGTTGTTCTTGTCGGCCTTCTCGGCGGCCGGGATCTCACTGGCAATGGAACGGTCACGCACGGAAACCGGGCGCAACTGCCCGTTGAGGATGCACATGACCGTGCGCATCCCGCGCTCGTCGGGTTCGGAGATCGCCTCCAGCCCGATGAGCAGGATGACGCCCTTCTCGAGCTGCACCCGGTGTTCCTCGCCGTGGCGCAGGCCGTAGAAGAACTGGTTGGCCGACAGGCCGGTGGTATCGCCGTACTTCTCCCGGTGCGCCAGGAATTCCGCGGTCGGGCCGGGGAACAGCAGCTGGTTGAGGGTCGCGCGGCGCTCCTCGGAGGTACCGGCCAGGCCCGCTTCGTCCGACTCGGACAACGCGGATTCGGGTTTGGCCGCGCCACGGCCGGCGAGCGCCTTCTCCCGGAACGGTTCGGGCCAGCCGCCCGCCGGAGTACCGAGTTCGCCGCGCAGGAAACCGATCACCGAATCGGGGATGTCGTAGCGGCCCGGGTCGGCGGCGAACTGCTCGATATCGATACCGGAGCCGACCAGCGACAGCGCCAGGTCACCGACCACCTTGGAGGACGGTGTGACCTTGATCAGCCGGCCCAGCAACCGGTCCGCGGCCGCGTACTTCGCCTCGACCTCCTCGAATCGGTCACCCAGCCCCAGGGCGATCGCCTGCTGGCGCAGGTTCGACAGCTGCCCGCCGGGGATCTCGTGGGTGTAGACACGTCCGGTGGGCGCCGGCAGGCCGGATTCGAACGGCGCGTACACCTTGCGCAGCGCCTCCCAGTACGGCTCCAGATCGCAGACATTGCGCAGGTTGAGCCCGGTGTCGTACTCACTGTGCGCGGCAGCGGCCACGATGGCCGAGAGCGCGGGCTGGCTGGTGGTGCCGGCCATGGCGGCCGACGCGCCGTCGACGGCGTCGGCACCGGCCTGCCAGGCGGCGAGATAAGTGGCCAGCTGGCCGCCCGGGGTGTCGTGGGTGTGTACATGGACCGGCAGATCGAAATTGCTGCGCAGCGCGGTCACCAGTTTCGCCGCGGCGGGCGCGCGCAACAGTCCGGCCATATCCTTGATCGCCAGCACGTGCGCGCCCGCGTCCACGATCTGCTCGGCCAGCTTGAGGTAGTAGTCCAGGGTGTAGAGCTTCTCGTCTGGATCGGTGAGATCACCGGTGTAGGACAGGGCGACTTCGGCGATCGCGGTACCGGTTTCACGGACCGCGTCGATGGCCGGGCGCATCTGGTCCACATTGTTCAGGGCGTCGAAGATCCGGAAGATATCGATCCCGGTCTCGGTGGCCTCGGCCACGAACGCCCGGGTCACCCGCTCCGGATACGGCGTGTAGCCGACGGTGTTGCGACCACGCAGCAGCATCTGCAAGCAGATGTTCGGAATCGCCTCGCGCAGCGCGGCCAGCCGCTCCCAGGGGTCCTCGTAGAGGAAGCGCAGTGCCACATCGTAGGTCGCCCCGCCCCAGGCCTCGATGGACAGTAGTTCCGGGGTCAGTCGCGCGACGTGCCCGGCCACATCGAGCAGGCCGTTGGTGCGTACCCGGGTCGCCAGCAACGACTGGTGCGCGTCGCGGAAGGTGGTATCGGTGACCCCGACCGCCTTCTGTTCGCGCAGCGCCTGCGCGAATCCCTCCGGGCCCAGGGTCAGCAGTTTCTGCCGCGAACCGTCCGGCGGCGGCACCGACAGGTCGATCGCGGGCAGTTTGTCGTGCGGGTACACCGCGGTCGGCCGGGCGCCGTGCGGTTTGTTCACCGTGATATCGGCCAGGTAGTTCAGGATCTTGGTGCCGCGGTCGGCGGGTTCGCGGGTGGCCAGCAGTTCCGGGCGCTCGTCGATGAACGAGGTGGTGATGCGGCCGGCGGTGAAATCGTCGTCGCCGAGTACCGCGAGCAGGAACGGGATATTGGTGGTGACCCCGCGGATCCGGAATTCCATCAGCGCCCGCCGGGCCCGCGCCGCCGCCGCCGGGAAGTCCCGGCCGCGGCAGGTGAGTTTGACCAGCATGGAATCGAAGTAGGCACCGATCTCCGCACCCAGGTTCGCGCCGCCGTCGAGCCGGATACCGGCGCCGCCGGGGGTGCGGTAGGCGGTGATACGACCGGTATCGGGACGGAATCCGTTGGCCGGGTCCTCGGTGGTGATCCGGCACTGCAGTGCCGCACCGCGGATGGTCACCTTGTCCTGGCTCAGTCCCAGATCGGCGAGGCTGTCCCCGGCTGCGATCCGCAACTGCGACTGCACCAGATCCACATCGGTGATCTCCTCGGTCACCGTGTGTTCCACCTGGATTCGCGGGTTCATCTCGATGAACACGTGATTACCGCGTTCGTCGAGCAGGAATTCCACCGTGCCCGCACAGCTGTACCCGATCTGCCGGGCGAAGGCCACCGCGTCCGCGCAGATCCGGTCCCGCAACGCCGGGTCCAGGTTCGGGGCCGGGGCCAGCTCGATCACCTTCTGATGCCGCCGCTGCAGCGAACAGTCGCGCTCGAACAGGTGCATCACATTGCCCTGGGTATCGGCCAGGATCTGCACCTCGATATGCCGCGGATTGACCACGGCCTGCTCCAGGAACACCGTCGGATCACCGAATGCCGACTCCGCCTCGCGCGAGGCCGCCTCGATCGCCTCCCGCAGCCCGGACGGCGCGGCCACCCGGCGCATACCGCGTCCGCCACCGCCGGCGACAGCCTTCACGAAGACCGGGAACTCCATGGATTCCGCGGCCGCCAGCAGCTCGGCCACATCGGCCGACGGTGCGCTCGAATCCAGGACCGGCAGCCCGGCCTCCCGCGCCGCGGCGATCGCGCGAGCCTTGTTGCCCGCCAGCTCGAGTACCTCGGCCGACGGTCCGATAAAGGTGATGCCCTCCCGCGCACACGCGGCGGCCAGATCGGGATTCTCCGACAGGAATCCGTAGCCGGGGTAGATCGCGTCGGCGCCCGCGGTCTTCGCCGCCTCGATGATGGCGTCGACCGAGAGGTAGGCCCGGACCGGATGACCTTCCTCACCGATCTCGTATGCCTCGTCCGCCTTCAGGCGGTGGACCGAATTACGGTCCTCGTGCGGGAAGACGGCAACCGTTCCGATACCGAGCTCGTACGCCGCGCGGAAGGCTCGGATGGCGATTTCGCCGCGGTTGGCAACCAAGACTTTCGAGAACATTGAACCAACGTACCCGGCACCACACCCAGGATCGACAGCGAAGTCCACTTCGCAGAATCTTCACATCGGGGTATGGCAACGGTGCGAAGTAGAGTTCACCGCGCCGTCATATCTCACCGCCCGCGACCCTCTTTTGTGCGGTCCCGGCGGCCCGGCCACCACCCCGCTATTTCCCGGACACGCGAGCACTGTTGTCGAATGGTCGTCCGATGCCGGCCCGCCCGCAACCGCACCGCACACCACCGCGGGAACGACCGCCGTCCGCACGCGAGGCGACCCCGTTGTGCGCAACGGTCCACCGGACCGCTCGTGCCGCCGGGTGGTGCCGCGTTATGGTGGAGCACGCAGCTGGTCCGCCGGCCGGACGACGAGGAGCCCCGAACGTCCGCCCCGGCGCCGAAGCCCGCACCCGCGGGTGAGAGGGAATCCGGTGGAAATCCGGAACTGTCCCGCAGCGGTGAGCAGGAACGACCGCCGTCATGAGCACTGGGCAGAACGCCTGGGAAGCGACGGCCAGTAGGTCGGCCGACAGGCCGGTGCCCGCGAGTCCGAAGACCTGCCGGTTGTACCGGATACGCCGTATCCGGTGGCCGTCGCCTCGTGGAGCGGGCGCCGCGGTCCACCAGTGCTGACATACGACCCGACCGCACGGCCGGGTCGTTCGGGGTCTCATCGGTGCCGTGCGCCCGGGAACGGCGACGTCCGTCGAACTTCAGCACTGGAGAACACCGTGACTGTTATTTCGCACAGCCCGTTCACCGCAACACTTCTCGGACTCCCCCGGGTGGGGCCACGCCGGGAACTCAAACGCGCGACCGAGTCCTACTGGGCGGGCCGGATCGATGCGGCGCAGCTGCACGAGACCGCCCGCGCGCTACGCCGCGACCAGTACGCGGCGCTGACCGCCGCCGGCCTGGATTCGATCCCTGTCGGCACGTTCTCCTACTACGACCAGATGCTCGATACGGCCGCCCTCCTCGGCGCCCTTCCCGCCCGGGTCGCCGGGATCGAGGATCGGCTGGACCGTTATTTCGCCGCCGCGCGCGGAACCGAATCGGTGGAACCGCTGGAGATGACCAAGTGGTTCGACACCAACTACCACTATCTGGTCCCCGAGCTCGGCGCCGACACCACCTTCGGCCTGCACCCGCAGGATCTGCTGGCGCAGGTCACCGAGGCGATCGAACTCGGCGTGCCGGCCCGGCCCGTGGTCATCGGACCGGTCACCTTCCTGAAACTGGCCAAGACCACCGGTGGCGCGGCGCTGGACCGGATCGACGAACTGATCCCGTTGTACGCGGAGTTGCTGCGGCTACTCGCCGCGGCGGGTGCGGAGTGGGTACAGCTCGACGAACCCACGCTGGTCACCGATCTCACCGCGGCGGAACTGGCGACGGTCCGGCGGGTCTACACCGAGCTCACCGCGGTGCCGCAGCGACCGGCGGTGCTGGTGGCGACCTATTTCGGCCATCCGGACGCCGCGCTGGAAACACTGGCCGCCACCGGGGTCGAAGGTATCGCCGTCGATCTGGTCGCGGGCACTGAGGTCGCGGACGTGGCGGCGATCCCCGCGCTCGCACACAAACTGCTCGTCGCGGGAGTCGTCGACGGTCGCAATGTCTGGCGCACCGATCTCGACGACGCCCTGTCGACGCTGGCCACCCTGCTGGGCAGCGTGGGAGCGCTCGCGGTGTCCACGTCCTGCTCGCTGCTGCACGTCCCGTATTCGCTGGCGGTGGAGACCCGCCTCGACGACGCGCTGCGCTCCTGGCTGGCCTTCGGCGCCGAGAAGACCGCCGAGGTGCGGATCCTGGCCACGGGCCTGAACTCCGGCACCGACGCGATCGCCGCGGAGCTGGACACCGCCCGCGCCGCCGCGGCGAGCCGCCGCGCCGATCCGCGGATCAGCAATGCGCAGGTGCGGGCGCGGCTGGCCGCGCTGGGCGCGGCGGCCGTGCGGCGGGCCCCCGCAGAGCAGCGCCGGGCACTGCAGCAGGAACGCCTGCACCTGCCGCCGTTGCCGACCACCACCATCGGCTCCTACCCGCAGACCTCGGCCATCCGGCTGGCCCGGGCGGCGCTGCGGGCCGGGGAGATCGACCGGGCCGAGTACGTCCGGCGGATGCAGGCGGAGATCGGCGAAGTCATCGCCCTGCAGGAGAAGCTCGAGCTCGATGTCCTCGTGCACGGCGAACCCGAACGCAACGATATGGTGCAGTACTTCGCCGAACAGCTCGACGGATTCGCGGCGACCGAGCTGGGCTGGGTGCAGTCCTACGGCACCCGCTGCGTGCGCCCGCCCATCCTGTTCGGTGACGTCTCCCGTCCCGCCGCTATGACGGTGGACTGGATCACCTACGCGCAGTCGCTCACCGACAAACCGGTCAAGGGCATGCTCACCGGTCCGGTCACGATCCTGGCGTGGTCCTTCGTCCGCGATGATCAGCCGCCGGCGGATTCGGCCCGGCAGGTGGCCCTGGCGATCCGGGACGAGACGGTGGACCTGCAGAACGCGGGGATCCGGATCATCCAGGTCGACGAGCCCGCACTGCGTGAGCTGCTGCCGTTGCAGGCGGCCGATCAGCAGGAATACCTGGACTGGTCGGTGCACGCGTTCCGGCTGGCGACCTCCGGGGTGGCCGACTCCGTCCAGATCCACACCCACCTGTGCTATTCGGAGTTCGGTGAAGTGATCGACGCCATTGCCGGGCTGGACGCCGATGTCACGTCCATCGAGGCCGCCCGCTCGCATATGGAGGTACTGGACGATCTGAACGCCTCGGGCTTCGCCGCCGGCGTGGGACCGGGTGTCTACGATATCCACTCGCCCCGGGTGCCCGGTGTCGAGGAGATCACGAGGTCCCTGCGGGCCGCGCTGGAAGCCGTTCCCGCCGCGCGTCTCTGGGTCAATCCCGACTGCGGCCTGAAGACCCGTGGCCCGGCCGAGGTGGAGGCTTCCCTGCGCAATATGGTGGCCGCCGCCCGCGCCGTCCGCTGAAATCCCGGCCCGGGCCGCACCTCGCGCGGCCCGGGCCGTTCAGCCTTCCAGCTCTCCCGCCCCGGGCTCCCGGCGTTTCGTCCGCCGGGCCACACAGTGCGGGCAGGTCTGTGCCAGCCGCAGCACCGGCCGGATCCGCGCCGGTGCGGACGGCCCCCGCCGTACCGCCCGGCACCCCTGTCTTTCCTCCATGACGCCAACCCCTTTCCCCTCGGCGATTCCGTTGCCAGGTTTGACGCCGAGCGTCCCGGCCCGGTTCCCGCGCTCGGCGATCAGGATTTGGCCAGGTATTCCAGGCGTTCGGAATCGACGGCGGCGTGCATCATCGCGGCCAGACCGGGATGACGGGTCAGCCCGGGATCCTCCTCCACCACAGCGCGGGCCAGTTCTTGGGCGGCGGTGATGACCTCCAGATCGTCGAGCAGCGACAGCAGGCGTAACGACCGGGTGGTTCCCGACTGCGCCGCGCCGAGCACATCACCCTCGCGGCGCTGCCGCAGATCGAGTACCGAGAGCTCGAATCCGTCGGTGGTGGCGGCGACCGCCTCCAGCCTGGTCATCGCCGGACCTCCGGGCGCGGCATCGGTGATCAGCAGGCACAATCCGGGATGCGCACCGCGCCCGATCCGGCCCCGGAGCTGGTGTAGCTGGCTCACCCCGAACCGGTCGGCGTCCACGATCACCATAACGGTCGCGTTCGGCACATCCACGCCCACCTCGACCACCGTCGTGCAGACCAGCACATCGATATCGCCGGCATTGAAGTCGCGCATCACCTGGTCTTTTTCATCCGACGGCAGCCGTCCGTGCAGCAGCCCGATCCGCAGCCTCGCGAGTGGTCCGGTGCGCAGTCGGCCGAACACATCGACCACGGCCTGCGTCGAGGGGGCCTCCTTCTCCGCGGCCTTCTTGCCCCGGGCCCCGGAACCGTCCTCGTCGTCACCGATCCGCGAGCACACGACGTAGGCCTGCCGGCCCGCGCCGACCTCCTCGGTGATCCGCTCCCAGGCCCGGTCCACCCAGTTGGGATGCACCCGGCGCGGCACCACCTTCGACTGGATCGGCGAACGCCCGCGGGGTAGTTCGGCGAGGGTGGAGGTCTCCAGGTCGCCCAGGGTGGTCATGGCGATGGTTCGGGGAATCGGGGTCGCGGTCATCACCAGCAGATGCGGGGAGAAACCCGGCTTCGCCTTGGCCCGCAGCGCATCGCGCTGCTCCACGCCGAACCGGTGCTGTTCGTCCACCACCACCAGGCCCAGATCGAAGAATTCGACCGCGTCCTGGATGAGGGCGTGGGTACCGATCACGATGCCCGCGTCCCCGGTCACCGCGGCGAGGAGGGCGGCCCGCTTGGTCGCGGCCGGCATGGAACCGGTCACCAGCGTTACCCGGGTGGCGGTATCGGCCGCGCCCAGTTCACCCGCCTGCCCGAGGTCGCCCAGCATCGCCCGCAGTGACCGATAGTGCTGGGCGGCGAGCACTTCGGTGGGCGCGAGTAGCGCGCACTGCTGTCCCGCGTCGATCACCTGCAGCATGGCGTGCAGCGCGACAATGGTCTTACCCGAACCCACCTCGCCCTGCAGCAGCCTGTGCATGGGTTGTTTCCGGGACAGATCCGCCGAGATCTCGCCGATGACGCCGCGCTGTCCCGCGGTGAGTTCGAACGGCAGCCGCTCATCGAAGGCGGCGACGATTCCGTCCGCGCGCCGCGGACAGGCCCGGGCCGTGCGGCCGGACACCTCGTGCCGGCGTTCGGCCAGCACCAGCTGCAATGCCAGCGCCTCGTCGAAACGCAGCCGTTCCCGGGCGCGTTCGATATCGGAGGTGCGTTCGGGCAGGTGGATCAGGCGCAGCGCATCACCCACCGGCATCAGTTCCCGTTCGTCGCGCACCGCGGCGGGCAGCGGATCGGCGAGCGGGTCGAGCTGATCGAGAACCTGCCGGACACAGGCCAGGATCTCCCAGCTCTGCACCTTCGCCGTCGCCGGATAGACCGGGATGAACTCACGATCGAAGAAGGACATGTCCACTCCGCCGGCGCCCTTCGCGCTCTGCGCGATCCCGCGCAGGTCACCCCCGCCGCGCACGGTGGTCAGGGTCGGCTCCTCGTCGTCGGCCTCCGGCAGGATCAGATATCCCGGGTGGCTGAGATTCCACTGACCGGGCCGCCAGTAGTCGACCGTGCCCGACATCATGGCCCGGACACCCGGGCGGACCGCGTATTTCACCTTGTCGCCGTTGAAGAACGTGATATCCACGCCGCGCCCGCCGCCGGTATCGAGCACCACCTTCAGCAGCGACCCGCGCCGCTGCCGCATCGGCCGCAGATCCGCTTTGGTGACCCGGCCGATCACGGTGATGTGCGCCCCGTCCTCCGGCGCCTCCTCGGTGAGCGGCTGTCCCTGGGTGGCGTAGCGCAGCGGATAGTGGCGCAGCAGGTCTTCCACGGTGTGCATATCGAACGCGTCCGCCAGCGTTGCGGCGGCCTTCGCGCCGAGCAGATGGTCGAGCCGGTCGCTCAGTGTCGCCATCGCGCTACTCCTGTCCCCACGGCCCGCGGCGGCGGGTCCGGCGGATACTCATTCCACACCGATCTGTATCAGGTCGCCCTGCTGGCCTCCGGCATACACCGTGACCTCCACCCCGGGGAATTCGTCCCCGATATGCCGCGCGAGGCCGTCGGCGAGGCCATCCGGCGCGGCCGCGCCGACCAGCAGGGTCACCAGTTCGCCGCCCAGCCCGAGCATCCGGTCCAGCAGGGTCTGCCCGGCGGCCCGGGTATCCCGGTCGATCACCACCACATCGTGGCCCACCAGGCCGAGCCCGTCACCGGGCGCGCAGGTCCCGACCATGGTGAGCGCTCGTCCGTGGGCGCGGCGCAGCGCTCCCCAGCGGGTACTCGCGGCCGCCTCGGACATGGTGAAGGCATCGTCCACGGCGATCCGGGCCCGATCATGTACCGCCAGGGCCGCGAGGCCTTGGACCATGCTCGCGCTCGGCAGCAGCAGCACATCCCGGCGGGCGTCGCGTGCCGCCGCGCCGACCGCCACGAGTTCGTGGGCCGGTAGCGCACCGTTGGGAAGTACCAGCACTTCCCGATGCGGGAGCTGGCGGATGGCAGCGAGCAGTACCGCCGATTCCAGCGTCTGTTCGGCGTTCAGCACCACCGCGCCGCCCGCCTCGAAAAGCGCCGCGGCGCCGGCGCCGGACGCGACGGCCAGGACCCCGCGGTCGGCGGGTGCCCCACGGCGGCCGCTGATCTGCCGGGCGGCCCGGTCGTGCACCTGCCGGCTGTCGGCCGCCTCGCGCACCCCGGTGACCACGGCGCCGCCCGCGCGCGGGCCGTTGTGCCCGGCGCTCACGCCGTCCCCGTGGTCGGAGTCCTCGATCAGGTGCTCGATCCGGATCGCGACCGGGCGGCCCATGGCGAGCCCGGCCTCCACCGCCGCACCCGCGTCCGCACAGTGCACATGTGCCGACCAGCCGCCGGCCCCGTCGGCGGCCACCACCACCGAATCCCCCAGGGCGGCGAGCCGGGAACGCAGTTCGGCGGCGAGATCGGCGCGAGCTCCGTCGATCCGGTACATCACCTCGTAACGTTGCGCCGGTTCGGGCCGGGCCGACGCCGTGCGGAACTCGGCGGCCCGGTACTCGGCCCGCACCGGGGTCTCGCCGGTCACCACGGTGACCAGCCCGTCCAGCAGTACCAGCAGCCCGCGCGCGCCGGCGTCCACCACCCCGGCCTCGCGCAGCACCGCCAACTGGTCGCGGGTGTCCTCCAGCGCCCGCGCCGCCGCGTCGGCGCCGGCGCGCACCACCGCTGCCAGCCCGGGCTCGGCGCAGCCGTGCGCCGCGGCCACCGCCCGGTCGAGAACCGTGAGGATGGTGCCCTCCACCGGTTCGCTCAGGCTCCCCCGGACCAGTGCGGCCGCCCGCGCCAAGGCAGCGCGATAGGTCGATTCGGTGAGTCCGGCGGCCACCGTCGCGTCCGCGATACCTCGCAGTACCTGGGACACGATGATGCCGGAGTTACCCCGCGCCCCAGCGGTCGCGCCCCGGGCCAGTGCCGCGGCCGCCGGGTGGGCGACCGGCCGGCCCCGCTCTCCGCCGGTATCCGCCGGCAGTCGCTGGGCCTCCGCGACGGCGGCGCGCATGGTCGCCAGGAGATTGGTGCCGGTATCGGAATCCGGTACCGGGAAGACATTGAGCGCGTCGATTTCCGCGCGCCGCTGTTCGAGCGCGGCCACACAGAGACGGCCCCAGGCCAGAAGTTCGGCCCCGCCCAGCCCGCCGTCCGCGAAACCGGTGGCCGGCGAACCGTCGCCGCTCACCTGCCGGGTTTCGGGCACCGTCACCTCGTTTCTCGTCGTCGCCGAATTCGAACGCCAGGTTAGCGGCCGCTCCCGACACCACGCCCCAGGGACGGGCCGCGCATACGGCGCCTCACGTAGGTTCACCGGATAAACTCCGGATTGATGGATCAACCCCAGTTTGGTGGATCGCAGCGGGTCGGGCTACCCTTGCAGGGTTGCCTGGCGCGGCCGTTATCGGTCGGCGCTGTCCGATGGTCATCGAATCCGCCGATGCTCGTCGGCGGGCATGACGACATTGATCAGGATCGACCGCTGTACCGGTGGCAGGTCCCCCATGATGACATGAAGGAGTTCGCGACTATGGCTGCCGTCTGCGACGTCTGCGCCAAAGGCCCCGGCTTCGGTAAATCGGTCTCGCATTCGCACCGGCGCACCAATCGTCGCTGGAACCCGAATATCCAGACCGTACGGGCGCAGGTCGCCCCGGGTAACACCCGCCGGATGAACGTGTGCACCTCCTGCCTGAAGGCGGGCAAGGTGGTCCGCGGCTGATCACCGGGCAACCGGTTCATCCGTCGGGCACACAGCTCTTCGAGACGACCTCGCCCCGGCTCCGCGCAGGAGCCGGGGCATGTGGGGACCGCCCGGCAGCCCGCAGTGGGAAGAACACGATCCGCTGTTGCTCGCCGATCG